>NZ_SDGZ01000001.1 GCF_008107635.1 Weissella muntiaci
TTCATTTTGGTTATATTCAACTTTCCAACGTGAAGCTAACTTTTTAAAAGTTGACTTTTTTAACTGATCCCAGTTATAAGTCATGTATTTATAAAGTGGTTTTGTGTGCGATATATCAATTGAACTAACTGCAAGCTGTCGATTAATCTTTGGATAACCAAATAGAAAGTTATACAACGTATACGCTGAAAGTAATTGCGTCTTACCATTTGTTCTGGCCATAGAAATAAAAATATTTTTGAATCGCATACCTTTAGTTTCTGGGTTACGCCAACCTTGAATCATGGCCAAAATAAAACGCTGATAAGGAGAAGGCTTAAATGGTTCGCCGGATGTAATATCCTTTAGCAATACAGCAAACTCATTTATTTTCTTCGCTTCGTCAGCATCATAAATATATTTAAAATTCTCGTCATTATCGATACGCCTTAAATCGCTTATATGGCGCTCAGATGCACGCTTTATCTTCTCGCCTGCAATTATCTTGCCACGCATTACATTAACCGCATACGTCAACGCCGGATCGTCTGGATATCGTTCGAGCAAATCATCATATTTCATCATCTGTTAGCACCAAATCTTTCCTCATAATCTTTGCCTTCGTCCTCTTCATCGGTCTTGGCCATATCAATTAATGTGGCTCGACTTTGTGGAGACAAGCCTAGATCACTACCGACAGATTTAATAATCTTTGTAGTTGAGTCAATGATGGCAACCGCAGGATTTTTGTAGATCCTACCTTCAACTTCATAAACGACTTTATTTTTCTTGACCGACTCATAAGCTTCACGAAGCATTGCGTAATTAATTACTAGCGTTTCAACCGTTGAACTATCAGCATCAATTATGTACCCGGTCCCATTCAAAACTGGCACCAACTTTTCCCAAAGCTTCTTAGCTTCTCCAGTTAAATGTCGGGGCGCTGTTTCAGGTAGCGTATCAGCGTTCTCAACGGATTTTTTCAAGGCTTCGGTTTTATCTCGTTGATCCTTTCTGTCAGTTTCATCGGTTGTTATCTTTGGTTTACGTGGCATTTGACCACCTCCTTTCAACTCAAAAAATAAAAATAACTGCAACGTATCAGAAAGACGGCACTATTTGTTATTCGGTTCTTTTCCTAACCAATAGCGGGGGTATTTTTATTTTTTCAAAACTTTTATCCACCAATCTTTAGAAACTTTTTTCAATTGATTGTCATTCAATTTCTTTTCGACTGCTGTCTTGTGATTGTGTTGCGACCTAGTTAATAGCCATAGGTTAGATGTATCATACTGAGCC
>NZ_SDGZ01000010.1:0-75017 GCF_008107635.1 Weissella muntiaci
AACTTCAATGAAATACTTACGAATTTCAGCTCCTTTTGAAGTCCCTGACATTAAGGCAATGTGCTTTGCCATATCCATAGTCATCAGGTAATCTTCAAGTGTTTGCAACTTATCTGGTGCTGATTGATTATAGGGTGTGGTTACGTCCACGCCCTCAAAATCAGTACCTTTAACAAACATTTTCGAGTTCGACCTAAACCAATCACTAAATCTGTAAGATCGCTTAACTTCCAAAGACTTGTACAATTCACGAGCGCTTACTCGTTTTTCATCGCCCTCCTGCTTAACCAAGCCATCTGACTGTGTTAGAATTAAATCATTCATACGAATGTCCTTTCTGCGATGTCCTACCATCGCATGAGATTATTTAAGCCTTTTACTTTGACTTGCTTACAGGTCAAGTGATGGGCTTTTTATTTTTGTTTACACATAAAATATCGCCTCATATAACATGAACCTTATTCACTGGTTTAGATAAATCAAGAAAATATTATTGATTTTATTCAAATTACCTCTAAACTATCTCTCAACAAGACATCAACTTTCACATTCAGCTCATCCGCTACCAGTTTTAAATTACGCACATTTGGCGCATAATCATTCCACTTGCTGATAGAACCGTTTGATAGTCCGACTGTTCTTTCTAATTCTGCAATGGATTTAACACCACGTTTTGTAGCTATCAACTTAATGTTGTCGTAAATCGCCAATTTTCAACATCTCCTTTCTATTTCCTTGACAGTAAATAGAATATATTCTATCATTAGTACATAGTTAAATAGGGCTATATATATTATATTCGAACATCGATTCCGATGATAAATACCTATAATAAGCCAATTGACTGTACTCGTTGCTCTGCGTTTTATTGTTGTACCCCTAAGTACATATTCTATAATATAGAACGCAAATCTAAAAGTCAACGTTTTATTCTATTTTTATTCTATGAACCCTAAACAAAGAGTCAAAGAACTTCTTTTAAACCCGATAGATTGGGAAGTTAGATCAATCGCTGCGTTAGAAAGAAAATTGGATATTTCGAACGGAACTATTAACAAGTGGGACCGTGTTGCACCTTCATATGCGTACGCACAGAGTGTAGCAAATTATTTTGGTGTATCGGTAGATTACCTATTAGGAAATGCAGACGAAAAAAAGCCGACACAAACTGAGCCGACTGAAAAAGATTTGGAGGATGCATTTATTGGTGCGGAAGCATATGACGGCAAGCCGATTACTGATCACGATAAAGAGGTAATCAAGGCCTTGATTAAGGGCTATTTGGATACTAAGGAAGGTTAGATACTTTATATGCATTACTTAGATATTGTTAAAAGTACCGGCATTCCTTTGATTTGGTCAGACGAACCGATAGCCTCAAAAGGCCTTTACTTGCCTAATGCTAAAATGATTAGTCCTGTTGGTGCGCTATTCGTCCAATCTGATCTATCTGAATCCGAAATAGAAAATGTTGTTTTGCACGAACTCGGACACAAAATCGATGGCGATATCCTAACCCGTTTAAGTGCGCCACAATTGCATATTATTAATGAATCTAAGGCTAATCGTTTTATGATCCATAAAAAAGCGTCAGAATGGATAAATGGTTTTGAAGGTAATTATCCCAATTCGTTAGATGTAGTTGTATTTCTCAAATGGGCTCACTTGCCTTTAAAGCTATATGCAATTGCCGAAGATGAAATTAAAGATCTGGTTACTCCCAGCGTAGGGAGTTTTCTTTAAAGTATTCATGTGATTTATTAGACAAAAATAATCATCTGTTTAATTACTCAACCTTTATAAAAATATACGTGCAATAATGATCCACGTTAAAAGCTTAGGAGTATTGGAAATGGCGAAACAAAGCACTGAAAATGTTGAGCGTTTGCGAGAAATAGAAAATCAGATGGACAGAGCTGGGGTCTCCGATCTATTTGGTACAAAAAAAGAAGTAAAAGCACTCCCAACTATTTTAGACGTAGAAGAGACTATCATTTACGCCACGTCCGGAATAGTTGGAACCGGAACCGTGTTAGTTGTTGTAACTGATAAACGACTTTTATTCGTTGACCGCGGTTTGATTTACGGCACCAATTTCCGTGAGATTCCTTTCTCAAAAATTAATGCAGTAAACTATTCTACTAGATTACTTTTAGCTGACATCAGCATAGACAACGGAGCCAACACTACGAAAATAGACAATGTGAATAAAAAAACCGCACCAATTTTTGTCGATAAGCTTAAGGGTGCCATCGCTTCGTTCCAAGACAATGCTAACAGTCCAGTAAATGCTTCATCTAGTAATTCACTTGCTGATGAACTCACTAAACTATCTGGTTTAAAAGATGCTGGTATTCTAACCGAAGATGAATTTAATCAGCAAAAAGCTAAATTACTAAATAACTAAGGGGTGGCAAATCACCACCTCCCTACTTTCTGACTTACTCAAATAGTCATACATAATTCGATGAGGGTCGATATTATGAAAGGCAAGATTATGAGTATCAAGAAACAAAAAAACGGCAACTACCAAGTAAGAGTGCAATTCACTGACTCACTAGGTAGACGCCGTAATAAAAAGAAAACTGTTGCATCCCTAACTCTGGCCAAACGAGCTGAGCGGGAAATTTTAAACGAAGTTGATGCTGGCACATTCAACAAGGTTCATAAAAAGATCACGATGAATGAACTAATTGATAAGTTCATGCTTGATTATAGCCGAGGTAAACGTAAGGTTACAATAGGTCGGGTCAATAGATTTTTTGAATTGTATGTTTTAACCAATGAATGGTTTAATCATGTACAGATTTCAAAAATTGACCGCCCTATTGTTCAAGCTTGGATAGATGAACTTGCTAATAAGCAATCTACCTATAAATCAAACGCTTCTCAATTAAAGCGTGTATTTGATTTTGCTGTATCTTATGAATACATTGACTCGAATCCATTTGAAAGAGTTCATTATCCAACACCTATTGACAAGCCGAATCGATCTTATCGAGTTGAAAATTATGATTATGACCAACTTCAAGCATTTATTCATGCTGTGGAAAATAAATTCGCTAAACCAAATCTAGATTATAGAAAATATGTGTATTTGAGATTGCTCGCTTTTACCGGCATGCGTAGTGGTGAAGCTACAGTTCTTCTATGGTCTGATATTGAGTTCACTGATAGTGGTACAAATATTACCATATCAAAAACTTTGAGTCGTTACAGAGGGCAAAATTTCAGTATAAATCCTCCTAAAACCGAGGCTGGTAAAAGAGTAGTTATGGTAGACGAGATAACAGCAAGGACATTAAAGACGTGGCGTAATATACAACAACAAGCGTTTATGGCCTCTGGTGTCCGTTCTGACATCGTTTTTACAAGTAAAGACCTTGTCTCATATACAACGCACTCTTTACCCAGAACATGGTTGTTGTCTGCTATTAAAGGCACAGATATTCCTCAAACCAATATACACGGGCTAAGACATACTTATATAACCTTAGCAGTTCAAGCAGGCATGGATATTAAAACACTACAAGCCCAAGTCGGACACGATGATATAAACACTACATTAGGCGTTTATGCATCAGTTACAAAAGACATGCGGGCAAAGACTGTAGATGTATTTACGTCCCTAGTCAATTTTTAATAGGCGGGACTCACTTGGGACTCATCAGAATAAAACTCTATGAAACTGTATGAAACTCTATGAGTCCCGAAAGAGTCCCATTTGAACAAAAACGAGTTATACACAAGCTACAAACGTTGATATAAAGGCGTTTGTGTACATAAAAAGTCACTTGATTGCCAAGTGACTCATTGACAGTGCTAACATTAAGATACCAAAGCCTGTGATGCCCCACGCTACTAAAGCCGCCCCAGGGGTCGCCGCCCGCGCAACGGTTGCTGGTAAATCAAAGATTCCGGCACCAATTGACGATGATATCGCCATTGTAACTAACGCAACTAATCCCAGACCCTTAACGCCTGGTCGCGCACTCTTATTCACTTCCATAATCTCTACCTCTCAAATCAGTTTTTGACAAAAATTGTCAGACAGCTGGACTCTCACTCCTCCTTTATTGTATGGGCCAAGTAAGAAGAAAGTTTATGTTAAATAAGAACGGATATCTTTTATTGAGGCAAAGCCGTTTATTATCATTCCAGCAAACGTTATAATGAAATAAACAATAATTTTGGAGGCAATCGTATGGCTGACATATTCGACAAAATCATTGCAGGTGAAATTCCTGCTTACAAAGTCTATGAAGACGACGATGTACTAGCGTTCCTTGACCTTAGCCAAGCAACACCTAAGCACACGTTATTAGTTCCTAAGCAACACGTTGCAAATATTTTTGAATTTGATGCTGACCTTGCCGCCCGCGTACTAAGCAAGCTCCCACTAGTTGCTCGGGCAATCCAAGCCAGTGATTCTGCGATCTTGGGCATGAACATTATTTCAAATAATGGCGAGATTGCTGGTCAATCTGTCTTTCACTCACACTTCCATCTAATCCCTCGCTATCAAGATGATGGAATTGTCCTACCAGCTCCCGATCACAGTAGCCAGTACGATGCGGCCAAGTACACTGCAATGGCTGCTGAAATTGCGGCTCAGATTAAATAGCCTTATGAAGAATTACTTTGAGCAATTAAAGCAGACTTGGCTCGACTGGCAAGCAACTTTCAAACACTTGGGGGATAGTGTTACTGGCTTGCAAAATGCAGTTGCCAAGCTTGAATCAACTTTACCAGCTGTGGAAAGATTCACGGATGACCTAACTATTAAAAAAGAAAAACTTGATTTTAAGAATAAGCCCCACCTTGAACGGATCGCTGAAGCACAAGAGCGTATCGAATTAGAGATGAGCAAATATCGACGGAAATAAAAAACGGCTTGAAGTGTAATTTAACACTCCAAGTCGCTTTTTAATTTTCAGTTACTCGTTTTTGAAAGAATGGGGTAAATGCACTTGCTGCTAGCAGTAATATTATTGCCGGAATCGCATAACTCTCTTGTACTTCCCATAGCAAAACGTAAAACGCTGTTAAAGCAATTGCAGTCAAGTTTAACAAAAGCCATGGTATATTAACTGTTATTTTACCCCTGATTAACTTTACCGCGTATGCTAAATTGGCACATAGGATTACGAACAAAGCGCTGTCAGCGAGCCACGCAATCGAGCGAACGTAGTTGTTATACCAGCTAAGTTTTGCCTGCCCGATACGACCGGAGAAATAGCCCATACTATATTCCGATGTCCAACCGTATAATACAGCTGTCTTCTTACGATACAAATTCAACGTATTGCCCATGCCTTCTTGTTTAACTGTTTTAATAAGATAATCTTTGATATACGCATCTTTTGATGCTTTTGTCGGCTCATGGAAAATAATTGCATTTGTCTGAGCACTATTTCTACCATCACCTTGATAATTATATGCTGTTAGGAACCATGCTGAAACTGGCAATTCATATTGCTTAGTAAGCGCCGGGTTTGATCGATAACCAATATGTTGCGTATAGATATTCATTGCCCCTTTCAAGGCACCAATCATAACAAACATCATGAGACACCAGAGAATCAACTTCAACACCTTTAATCGATAAACGAATAATGCCAATCCTGCAATGATCAAATAGGGTAAAAACATATTAGGCCGTGCTAAGATGGTCATCGCAGAAAAGAATAGGAAGAGTAGTCCATTCAGATACTTATGCTCACCTTGAACTAGACGATTTAGTACAAAAAAGGAAGCTGTCATCGCTACAATTGCGATTTGTTGTGTATAAAGCTCGCTAAAGAATACTGCCAACATGGGACTCATTAACAATGTGAGCACCAAGAATACATTAAGTGCTTGCCTACCACGAACCTTTTTTACTAAATCAGCCAACATGAAAATTGTTAGAATCAGTAGGACATTACTAATCGCATTACTTAATAGCTGAAAGTCTTGCAAATTGTGAATCAAATGTAGGCTCATCCAAGGTTTGGCAAGCAGATATGTAATTGTAACTATATTGATATTATTAGGGAATTGATAGAAGTAATCTTCCCATTGTGGGCTGTTGAATAGCTGATATGCCTGATCTGACACAACTGCGCCATCAAAAACCGGTGCAATTCGCAAAAATACTACCGTCCAGATAACCACTGCGACGATTGCAATCAGCAAAATAATACTCAAGCTTTTAGTAGCAATTAGCTGCGTTTTTTTAAGAAGTGTAAAAATCCCAAAAACAAGTAAGCTCAGTATTAATACATAAATCCCCGGATGCAACACAAGCTTATTAATCGATATGTTCTCTTGAAACCAATTTCCAACAGTTACTATTGAGAGCGTCACAATGGTCAAACCAATCAGCACAATCCAGGTCAACACCTGCGACCATATCGTCTTCTCTCGTTCTAACATCCCATTCATCATGAACATCTCCCTAAATTATTCCTTAATAATTTCAAAAATCAACTGGCAACTTGCTTTACACACGTTTTACCAAACTAATATATATCTTACCATGCAATTAACATCCATGGTCTGCCAAATTCATCTATAAAAAAGCAATCAAAGTCGAAAAGACGGCTATGATTGCTAAAAGTCTATATTAATATTTCGAACAGCAAATTGACAACTTTCGAAAATCATCATCATCAATTACGTTCTACGCTTATACTTAATTACATCAACAGCCACAACAATAAGTACAATTAAGATTGTTAAACCAACTAAGATTTTTCCAGTCGCATAAAACGGCGGATCAAAGCTCAGAGTAATTGTTTTACCAAACTGATTGGGCTTTATCGTTGCATTTACCAGCATATCCTTTATTGGTCGATTTAGTTTAGCATTGTCGATGCTATAACCTGGCCACGCCAGTCTAGAGAATACAACTTGAACATCTGTCTGCTTATCCGATGTAACTTTAAATGTAAGCTTGCGATCTGTATTTGAGATCACCTGAACATTTGCTCCATTTGAAGCACCAGTCACACTTCCAACTTCGTTAAATGGTGTGTCACGTGATAGAACGTAATTATCCTTATTTTGCTTGCTAATATGCCAGCCAGCTGGTGGATTAGTTAGGAAGCTCCGATAAGTTTTATTATCAGCTTTATAATTCGCATAATCCGTATTGGTATAAGTTTCGGGCAACGCATTAGCCTGGTAAATAATTACATTGTCAATTGCCAATAAATCAGCATAATTCTTTTCGAACACAGAATTCGTGCTAAATAGATTATTGACACCTTCAATGGCAGTTGTACCTTCGACATGCGTGAAATTTAGGAAGGACCAGAAAGCACCAAATGAAACCGGCGTGTAGGCATTAATGGTTTGATGCTTACTAAAATACCAAGTATTGGCAAATAAGTAGTTATTCTTATCTACGTAAGTGCCCGTTTTCGGTGCCCCAAAGGCCGCCACGCTCCCCTTTACTGCTGGTGTATAATTCTCAGCCTGCTTCTTTGAGTAGATTCCAGGCCAGTTATATTCAACCGTATGCTCTGCTGTCAAATTAGGAACAATATCATAATAACGAATTGTCTGTAACCCAGTTACAATCAAGGTCATTCCAACAATTGGCCAAAATAGTTTTTGTAACAAATTTGCCTTAAACAAGAAAATCAGAACACCGAGAACACCTAATATACCTGCCGCGAGGACAAAACGTTTAGATAACCAAGGTACTTGCGAGAAGTTCAAGAAGTATCCTGCGACAATGATCGCAAAAAAAGTTCCTAGCCGTCTCTTCGAATACACGAAACCTTGACTTGCATGTGCCATCAAGGCAAAGAAGATAATCTCGAACACTCCCAAATATGCAAAATTACGATATGGCATTCTAATTGGCCCCATCTGATCAGGTGCCAATAACATTCCAAAATTAAAAATCACTAGTACAACGATTGGAATAAATAGGGTTGCCTCTTTTAAACGTAATTTGAGTAAAGCTTGTTTAACCTTCGAGAAGTTAATGAACGGCAACAATACAAAAACCCAAGCAATATAATTTACATAATTAGTTCCCGATGCAAAAACGGTCATACCGGTCTGCGCCAACGGAAAGAAACTATTTATGAAATCACTAAATGTTGGTGATCCGAAGTCAGTATTTGCAAAAGTCTGAGCTCGCGTGGTTACCGATCCGGTTAAGATCCCAGGCATGTAAACAGCTAACGTCAACATCAACATTAAAATATCAAATAAGAGCACTCGCCTTAACTGTCGCCAATTTCGGGTAAAGAGTACCACCAAGAAATGACTTACCAACAGAATAACCAAGTAAATAACACCATAAACATACCCTTGCGTTACCAAGAAAAAGCCAAAAATGAATGGTACGATTATGCTCCAACCATCATGGACATACTTCCGATAAGCCCAGAACGTAAAGATGAATAGGACCAAACTCAACAAATCTGTGATCCAACTCGGTGCATCGGTAAAGTGAATGAAACCTACATTTGGTGCCAGAAACCCAGCAATACTACTCCACTGTCTGTCAATTTCAAATGATCGACTTAAGAGGTAAACACCAATTGACAAAGCCACCAAAGCAGCAATTTTAACTATTGTCATCGAGAATGTGACATTGGGCGAAAGGTAAATAAATACTCCTATTAGCCAAGACAAAGGTGAGAACGTCCCCCACTGTCCTTCAGCAATAAAGTTACCGCTCGCATAATAATTCGTACTAAATACAGGTAATTGTCCATGTAGAATTAAATACCCAGTATGGTACATTTGCCCGACATATCCATTAACCGTATCCGCATATAAATAAAAATTATCATATTTAATTAACGGAATCAGTGCCGTAATTAACACGACGATTACCATAATCAATGGATACTTAGTCTTCCTAATAAAATTAATCATGTTATCCCTATCGTCTACTAAATGAAATCAATTAATTGATCTTTAAACTTTAAGTAAAGGTGTGTTCCAATAATGGCGAAAATTGCAATTTCCAGCCAGAACATCCCCATAATTGATGGTGAATTCCAGAACCACTTCTGATAAAGGAACGTTTCACGCCAACCATTAACAATATAATAAAACGGATTAATCTTCGAACTATAGTAAATAATATTGTTAAAGAATGTACCTGGTTCCGGTTGAAACAAAATTCCTGACATGAAGAACGTCAATCGTAAGATTTGTCGAATAATCATATCATAGTCAGGAATCAATATATTGATTGTTGCAGAGAAAATTCCCAAAAAGAATAGCATGACCAATGATGCGAAACCGTAATAAATAATTTGCAACCAGAATAAACTAGGATGGAAATTACCGGTCAAGAACATTGATAATCCCGCAACAATTGAAATTGAGGCAACCGCTGGGAAAACTTGCACCACTCGGATTGAGGGTAATATTGATACTGGGAATTTAACATTCCGCACCATGAATATCTGGTCCTGCATTGAGCGAATTGTATCTGAAAAGCCTTGATTTACAAGGTACCATGCCGCAAACCCAACTGACATCCATACAAAGTACGGCATTCCCTCAACTGGGGCCTTTGTCCTAAATCCACCACCGAAAATCACAGCATATGTTAAAACTTGAAACAAGGGATCAAGGATCTCCCACATTGTTCCAAGATACTTATGTGCATTTCGGGCTTGCGTATCATAAATTGCCAGTCTTACCGTCATCCCTAAATTAGTTACTTGTTCTACGGCAAGCCCCCATATTGACTTAATAACAGTCCACATTCTTGCTAACCTCCATTGACAAAACGATACACGATATATGCCATTAGCAAGATGACAATCAATAATGATCCATATAAACTAAATCGGCTAAAGCCTTCAAAGCTACGAGAACGTGTAATCTCACGAATCTCATCATCATCATATCCATCGGTACGTAACGTTTTTTGTAAATCATTAATACTAAATGAGCGTTGCTTAGCCTTCTCTACCTCTACATATGCATCACGCTCTTGGACATCCATTTTATCCAAACGTTTAACAAAGGCCGCATATTCATCCGCAACTTCCTCAGTAGGTCCGTAATCGAGCATTTCACCATACTGAATCCACATAACTTTATTGGTAAATTTACGAACCTGTTCCAAGTCATGCGAAACAAAGAAAATCGTTTTACCCTTAGCGATGAATTCCTGAATTTTACCCAACGCTTTATTAGCAAAATTAGAATCACCAACCGACAATGCCTCATCGATGATCAAGATATCCGGATCATTGTGGGTCACAATCGAGAATCCTAGCTTTGCGCGCATTCCACTCGAATAATCCTTAACAGGTTGGTCAATGAAATCACCTAATTCAGAAAAATCAATAATGTCATCCATCATGGCATTGATTTGCTTCATATTATTACGCATCATGATTTGCTTCAGGCGAATGTTCTCACGTCCAGTTAATTCCCAGTTAAGACCTTCATTAATTGCTACGACACCAATCGTACCGTTCAATGTTAGATTCCCCGATGTTTGCGGAATTACACCACTCAAAATATTAAGCAACGTTGATTTTCCGGATCCGTTAGTTCCAACAATTCCGACGACATCACCCGTTTCAACTTCAAAACTTAATCCACGCAAAGCCCAAAAATTGGATTCTGCACGATTACCCTTGAAGACTGACTTCAACTTTTCAGATTGATTGGCATACAAAGAAAAATTCTTTGTGACCCCTTCCGCCTTGGCCATGATTGTTTTTTTATTATCTGTCATTTGTTTTCTCGTTTTCAACCATGATTATTTTAATTTTTGATAATTGTACAGAACTCTCAATAAAATTTCAAATCCTTCATATTCTTCTGATCTAGCACAAATAACTACTTTTTCTCAGCTTGATAATCTAATTTCAAAATATCATCCCACATTTGTTCACTCGTAAGATAGTCAAAATTCTTCAAAAGACGCCGACGAGTGGCTGGATAAGTGAAAATGAATTTAATTCCATCGCCAGCTAATAGCAACAGATACTTGAGTGTTTTCCAACGGCTGACTTCGGTGACAAAACCCTTGTTAGACTTTATATCGTAATAAACGATCTTCCTGAAACCAGCAATATCACGGAAGTGTGCCCGGTGGATAAATTCTTGTTGCACAATTTTTGTATTGTTCAACGGTAAGAACAATTTATTGAATGTAATCAAACGGCCGAATTTCTTCAATCGGCTTTCATGATCGACTTCGTGACTAATAACTGGCAACTCTGCCAGATCAATTTCTTTCAGCGCATTATCCTTAGTCAGTTCCTTAAATACAGGGAACATTGGCTTCAAATTGATACTTTCAACGAAGCGCTCGGCATCTAATTTACCAAAATTCTTTAATGCCAAACGCATAACATCGACATAGCCATAACGACCAGAAACAATCTGTTCCAGATAACGCTTTATATATTCAGCAAAAATAAGTGATTTATGGTTACTGAACAAGGCATTCACGATGAACGGATTCAACGTGTCCAGGTACGTTGTCATCCCTGCCACCTTAGTTAGGAAGCTTTCAGCATATGCAGCAATTCCATTAGCATAAATAATATTAAAATCATTGATTTGTGTAAACGATGCATCGTCACCTCGTACAAAATATGGTGGCACCAACCGCTTAGTATACTTAATTGGGAAGGCGCAGAACCACCACCCCATATAGGTTGTGTCAGTGTTCTCACCCAATTCAGTCTTCAAAACATCCCAAGGTGTGATCGTTTCTGCATTATGAAAGTCTGCTGAAACCCAGCGCTTTGACAGATACGCTCCGCGCTCAATCAAGAAATTAGGATTTTCATCATAGAAGAGTGCTGCTCCAACTGCTGTGTTATCTTCAACCGCAAAGCTCAAGATTTGATAAGCACGCTTAATGCTTTCGACTTCTAAGCTTGCATCATCATCCATAAACAGCACATGTGTGGCCTCGGTATTGTACTTATAATGCAAGAAGCCACGTGTAAAGCCTCCTGAACCACCTGTGTTTTCATTTGGAACGATTTTAACGCCCATCGATTCTTCTGGTGTAATATTTTGTGAATTATCAACGACGATAAAATCAATCTTATCTGCCCACTCCTCAACATCAAGTAGGTTTTCCTTAATGCGCTTAATTGCTGGGATCACATATTCTTTGCGATTAAAGTGGGTAACAGAAATTCCCACCTTGACTGATCTACGCTTTTCGTCGGTTGTACTCCAAGTAAGGTTCGTTACCTTCACATCTTCCAAAGCGATTATTTTAGGATACACCAAACCTGTAAACTCAAGTTCATCCGTGATATTAATATCAAATACACTCTGAACTGCTGAACTTAATTCAATACTCTTTTTCGCAAGCAACTTCTTTGGGTATCCGTAAGAGCTAACGTCTAGCCGGCTTTGGACCACTTCCCACAACTCTACTTCAACTTTTCCGCTTCCTGCAATTTGCAGACTAGCCGTTTTCAAGCCAACCCGCTTTTGCCATAATGGAATCGAAAATGCATTGTAATATGTATCAAACTGGACATTTGAATACTTTTGCAAGAACATCTCTGTATCATTGTAATGTACGCTCCCTTCGGTCCGAAGGTACTTTTCAGCCGAGCCGAAAGCTGCGTTCATTGGATAAATAAAGTTCTGTAAAGTTTCCATTTATTTCCTACCCTTTTGCTAATATCCAAACATCATATTAATCTGACGCTTGTTGCCTTACTTTAATAGTTATAGTCCGATCAGCTAAATGCCGAGCTACCCATCATTGAATTTGTAAATATGCTATTAATTTGCTTAATCAAACATCACCATCCACATTCGCTGACCCGTAATAATTCATTATCTCCCCATTAACTTAAATAATCCTGCTATATTAAGCCAATTTTAATCTAAATTATCATTTGATTTATGCTCATCATTGCCTAGTAATGGTTACTAGAATATTCAATACAGACATTCCATTATATCACGACACTATTGTTACTACAATTTCAGGACGGGTAAGGCCAGTTGTGATCTCTATCGGCGATTATCATATTAAAAACAGGGTCAGCTTCATTCGCTAACCCTGTTTTTATAACCTAAATAAAAATCGCTCTTTGTCCCATCGCAACAAAGGTTTTAATTTCCTCAGCGTCAATCGTCAAATTATTACGTTGCCGTTCAGTAATCAACCAAAACATTGGCTGAATGACTTGAGCAACAATTAAATCAAGGTTCTTCGTACGTAGCCGACCCATTTGTTGTGCCTGGCCAATCATCCACAGAAAGTCACCACTGATCAATGAACCTTGCCCACGCAGTTCAACTGGCAAAAACTCTGGATTTGCATTCATTGCGCTTATAAAATTCGCATAACGTGGGTTTTCAATCAATCGCTTGGCATAATTTTCTAATATAATTTTAAAGGCATCATCAAGCGAGTGCTGCGTTAAATCAATTTGCTCCTGAGCCGCTAGTAGATATTGTAAAGCCTCTTCATACAAACTTCCTAACAGATCGGCCTTATTTTCGAAATATACATAAGTTGTTGCAACTGAGACTTCCGCAGCTCGTGCTAGCTTAGCCATACTCAAACTACTAATGCCACCCGTTGCAACCAAATCAAATGCCGCCTGCTGTAACGCCAATACCTTCTGGGTATCCTTTGTTCGCATTATTAAACCACCTACTTCGTTTTACTAATCAGTTCACGTAGCAAGGCATTGGTTTCTTCTTGAGCTTCACGCAACTTTTGCGTTTCAACAAACGTTGCATTATAGCCAAATTGTTCCTCCGGGTTACGCGCCCAAACATTATTAAGCAGTTTTACAAAGAAAAAGACTGATCCCGCAATCAATAGCATTGATAAGAAGGCTTGAATAAAGCCGGAGATTGGAATCACCTGCCACTTTAGTATATGATCCGATGAAAAGATCAATATACCAAAGAAATTAACGATTCCCGCAAGGAGGCTCACGAATGACTTAACAACATCTGTAAACGTGTTTCCAACAATTACACCAATTGCAAACCCCATCACCTTATCATTAGTGAGAAATTTCCTGAAATCAACCACTAACGAATGATGCATCAATGTATCGGTCGCTGTATGCAGATTCTGCATGCTCTTTTCCAATTGATCAAGTCGATTATTATTATTCTCTGGTTCCACTAATCTATTCACTCCATATCTGTTAATAATTGCCAATGATTAATCGGACCATACTGATGTCCCACAGCAATTTCTTTTGCAATCGCACGATGGGTTGCAAACTTAGCCGTCTCAATTGCTTGTTTAACTGTTTTCCCTAAAGCCAGTTCAGAAACGATCACTGCCGCAAAGGTATCACCAGTTCCGTTAATTCGATCCGTCGCAATATAAGGTGCCTCCAGCCAAAAACTCTCGCCATCCTCTAGTAAAACAAAATCACGGACGAGCGCCTCTGCACCAAAGTTGTCATGGGGGCCTTTTATGACAACATTCTTAACCCCTAATCCTTGCAGTCGATGGGCTGCTTCAATTTGGTCAGCACTCGAGCCAATCGTCATATCTGCTAAAATTTGTGCCTCGTAAAAATTGGGCGTAATTACATCCGCCAAGGGGAGTAACTTATCCTTCATCGTCGTTACAGCATCGGGCTCGAGCAAGGTATTGCCATGTTTGGTCGAAATCACCGGATCAACCACCAGATAACCAAAATCTACCACCTTTAAATTAGCAACAACGTTCTCAATAACCTCAACAGTTCCAAGCATGCCTGTTTTGGCCGCTCGAATGGCAAAATCGTCCGCAATTGCCTTAAACTGCGCATCAATAAACTCGGTTGGCATTTGATGGGCAGCGGTGATACCGTGTGAATTTCCCGCAACTGCCGCAGTTAAAATCATCATACCGTATGTGTTCCGTGTAAAAAAGGTGTGTAAATCAGCTGGTCCACCAGCCGACCCATCACTATCATTACCAGCAATTGTTACAACTTGCGGAAATTCATTAATTACCATTATATGCACCATCCCTGCCATAAAGTCTTAACTTATTATACCGGTTTTTGTTCAGGATTGAAGCCAGTTCTTAATGCCAACTATCGGAGTCCTTACCGTTTTGCCAAAATAAAAAGGCTACTATTTCTAGTAGCCTTTTTATCAAAATGCCACTCAACTAATGTTGTGCGACATTTCGACTTCGGTGGTAGATTACCAAGAAGCCTTCTTAACACCAGGGATAAGACCCTTGTGTGCCAATTGACGGAAGTTCAAACGTGACATTCCGAACTCACGCATGTAAGCGTGAGGACGTCCGTCAAGCATGTCCCGGTTGTGCATACGTACAGGTGATGCGTTACGTGGCAACTTTGATAGTCCAACGTAATCACCGGCAGCCTTCAAGGCTGCACGCTTAGCAGCATACTTTTCAACAGTAGCTTCAATCTTCTTTGCCTTAGCGATCTTTGACTTCTTAGCCATGATTACTTTACCTCCTTGAATGTAGTGACACGACGTAGCTTTGGTGAATACTTCTTCAACTCCAAGCGATCAGGCGTGTTACGACGATTCTTTGAAGTAAGGTAGATCCGCTCACCAGTTTCGGCAGCTTCTAAAATGATGTTAATGCGCATTAACATAACTCCTTAAATGTATTTGTGGTCTCAGACCACGACTAAATTAACGACAGAACTAGGCTGAATTCAGCCAGTTCATCATTGGCGTCGTTACAGTAGCTAGTAAATTACAAATATTCATATTACAGGAGCTATAATCATATTGCAAGGGAAAATATAGTATGCGTATTATAAAATTGTGTTATTTCTGTTTAGGGTTTAACTTAAATCCATAATAAGTCGCCCCTTTATAACTCTGTTTGGCCATTTTACCAACTGCATTATATGCCTTGCCCCGTTTACTTTTAGCTGGAAAGGAAATTTCTTCACCTGCTAAAAGCGCTCGAATCTCTTCATCAGTGAAGGTGTGCCCACTCCAAGTTTTTGCGAAAGAAATTTCTTGCTCATGCCAACGCCCAGTAATCTTTTCAATCGGAACGCGAACTTTAACTGGTTTCGGAGCCCCTAACAGCATCGTTAATTGTTCCGCATTCGCCACCATGATTGGCAAGTCATGCTCGACAAGTAATGTGATTGACTCAAGGAGCTTCGCTTGAGTTAACTCAAGTTTACCAACCTGATCCATCATCTCAAATAGTCTTTTGGTTATTTTAGGCGATGCAATCCAAGTATCCTTAACCATCACAGCTGAGACGTTACCTGTCTCAGTCAATGTCAACTTCCCCTTGCGTTCGTTCAGCATCGCCTTAGTTCCTCGTGCCATTTCAGACAAAGTAGACACACGGGTAGCTCCAGTCCCAACTTGATGTTGTTCCAAATAAGCCATAATCCACTTCGTACTTGGTTGCTGCGGCTTAGGATTTGCCCCCTCCACCAGTTGTGGTTTGGCACTTGGCCCAAGAGTATGGTCCTTCGGCTCACCTGTATCACTATCATCATCCAAAGCACCCTTACTATCAAAGATTGCTTTAAAATTTAATTGAATAGTTATGTTAAACGCCGTTTTAAAACTGGGATAATCGAACAGCTCAGCAGTTACATGATCATAGATATAGTCTTCTGCCAACATTGCTAAATAATTCTTTGCTAACACTTCGTAGATAGCAGGACCACTCACCCCATACTTTTTCAAGGCGGCTACGCTACTTGGCAAAGTTAAACCAGGCCGATTTGCACCGTGGGATCCGACTGGCTTAACATGCGTTGATCTTGGCTGTCGATGGGTTAACAATTGCTGATCAACGCCAACTAAAGCTGCAATCCGTTCCGCCAAAGGCGTTAACTCTTTGAACTGTTCTGGGGTGATCGTGCGATCTTCCGTTCGTGGATATGAGACAATCTGCGCCTCATACATCTTTTGATATGTCGCCAAAATCTCCTTTGAATCATAACCACGTGGGGCCAAAACGGCTGCTAATCCAGCTAGATCAAGTAATTTTCCCGGCTGCTGGCGCCTCGTCTCATGTCGCTCATTTACAACCCTACTCTCGTGATATTTTTCCAGGTCAATTTCTGCGGCTGATCGCTCAGCGAAGCGCCAAGGAACGATTTCATCGTTTTTAATCTTTCGCCCGAAAATATGGCCAGCCGGATCAATAAACTTAACTTCAAAAAAAGGCTTTCGAACGTAATTTTTGATTGCTAACAGCTGTTCATAAATTTTCCATGCAATCACTGACTTCAGCCTTCCCTCGCGGGCAACCACCTTAAAACCGGCCTTTTTTGCTGCGGTTGTCGCAATTCGTGTTAATTGCATTGAAGCAAAATCCCAACGATTCCGCCCTTCACCCTTCAGGTATTCGCCATCTTCATTCATCACTGATACATCACGTAAGTTTAACAGTGCACGCCTGATTTCCTTGGTCGATTCATCTGTGAAATTAGCCCGTAGAACTGTACCAGACCACTTAACAGCCTCCAAGGCCTCCCAAGCTAGCAACTCACCTTCTCCTGAAGGATCAGTGTCAGTCGCAATAACAACCGCGTCATAGCCTTGACGAACTTCTTTGCGTAAATCATCAATAAGTTTCTTCGTCGACTCAAGCTTGCCTGTCCTCAGGTTACGACTTTTTATATAGGTCCGCTCCCAAGAGAAATCACTCAAGCGCCATGGTAAATACTTGATTTGCCACGACTTATAATGCTTCTGTAGCGTCTCAGGGACCATCTCTTCTGGATCCTTTAAGGTCATCACGTGCCCACGTAAATTAGTAATCTGATAGGTAAAATCACCAAAGTCACCACTAAGCCCACCTAAGGCCTTTGCAAAATTTTGGGCAGCCGACGGCTTTTCAGTTAATAACAAGTATTTTTTCATCGCGATCCTTCTATTTAAGCCGCTTGCCGCATGTAATACCATGATAAATACATGAATCCAAGCATCAAGCTATCATAACTAAGCAAGTCCATCAATCCAACTAGCGGCCAATTAAGTAAAATAACACCATACTCGAGTGCATTAAATAGCAAAAATAAGATTGCCATTAATTTCATAACATTCGCCAGAGAGGTAGCCCCATGATTGGCAACCGCATTACTATACCGCCATAAAGCAACTGCTAAGAACAGATTAACCATTAACGCAACAATGTCACGGACGCTCCACGTAACATTAAAAACAGCCCCCTCAACAACCGTTTGTAAAGGCAATAGATAATTCAATCCTGCTAATAGCAGCACGCCAACAAACAACCACATCGTTGCCCGTTGTAATTTCAAGCTTGCTTCATGCTTATACAGCTGTCGCAATGCCAAAAGCATCATCAAAATCAAGACCATTCCAATTAGTTGAACCGTTTTAAACCCAATATTAAAATCTGCATCCTGTGCCATCAAAATTGCAATTGGTGCAGTTGCTGGCTTGTACAAGGGCCAGATAATTCCGCCCACTAAAGGCAATATAATTATTAATAAGCTTCCTAGCACGCCTAGCCCAAGTATCCACCGTCTTTGCCACCATTCGTTTTGCATACTTGCCTCCAGTTTTTACCTGTTAATTTTATCCTAGAAGTCTATTTTAGCAAAAAAGATCCGCTACAAAAACAAAAAACAAAGGAACACTCTTTGCTGTGTCCCTTTGCAAACTAATTCGATTTAATTAGAAGCCACCCTGTTGGGCTTCTGCTTGACTGTTTTCAACACCAAATTGATCCAAATAATGGGCAAATGGTTGTAGATCGTCAGCCGCATAGCGTTGCTTAAAGTCAGCAATCGTCTTGGCATCAAAGCGAGCTGAGTCTAACTCCATTGCTTCAACTGGAATTGGTCGCTCATTTGAAATCCGCGCATCAATCAAAACCGGTTGTGTCTTTGCAATTTCCTTAGCCTTAGCAAAAACATCTGCTAATTCACTAATCTTTTGAACACGGAAGCCCTGCATGCCAACCGCATCAGCAACCTTAGCAAAGTTTATATCATTAAACTCGACTCCGATATAACCTGCGTTAGTATCTTCTTGCTCATCTTTGATGAAACCAAACTGTTGGTTTGAGAACACCACATTGATAATTGGCAAACCATACTGAACCTGCGTCACGAGATCTTGCATAACCATCGCAGCGCCTCCGTCACCTGATAGCGAGAAGACTTGCTTATCAGGATAATTCAACTTGGCAGCGATAGCACCTGGAATTCCAACTCCCATGGTGGCAAATAGGTTTGATGTGAAATGACGATTAGTTGGCTTGAGCAATAGGTGGCGATTTGCCAACATATTCACATCACCAACGTCCAAAGAGAAGATCGACTCGTCGTTCGTAATAGCGTTCAAAGCATTATAAACTTGGTAAGCTTGTAAGTCACCACTAGTCTGATGCTCTAGCTTGTCCAAATAAGCATGCCAATTCTGAATGTTTGCGAGATTAGCTTGCCACCAAGGTGATACTTCCTTAGTTGGTGCCAACTCAACCAATTTCATCAACGCCTGCTTAGCATCTGCCAGCAAGGCCACGTCTGCGTGATGACGCTTTCCCAGCATAGCAGGGTTGATATCAATCTGCAGGAACTTCTTAACATTCTTAAAGGCCTTTGAGACCTCTGCGAACGGATAATTACTACCGATGAATAGAATCACATCAGCTTGTGGTAGTGCATCATTTGCTGGCTTATGCGCGACTCGGTTAGCCGATCCCAGATAGTGCGGATGGCGATCTGGTAAAATCCCCTTAGCAGGATAAGTACTCAGCATTGGAATCTTCATCTTCTCTGCAAGGGATGCTAATTCAGTACCCGCACCACGTGTACCAATTCCATAATAGATTAATGGACGTTCAGCCTCTGCTAAGATATCAATCATCTTTTGTGCATCGGCTGCGTCAACGTGTTCATAAACTGGCTTTTGGAAGCTATTTGCTGAAGCATACCAACTTTCAGCCGGAATTTCTTGCCATGGCAAATCAACTGGTATTTGCACAACGGCTACCCCATTTTGGGCATATGCTCGCCGGATGGCTTCATCAATAATATGTGGTAGTGATGCTGCCGTCATCACAGTTACGTTATAAACCGACACATCAGCATAAATTGGATTTTCATTCATTTCCTGGAATGTATCCATGTTCATACCACCAGTACCAAACTGACCGACTAAGGCCAAAACTGGTACGTGATCTTCTCGGGCATCATAGAGCCCGTTCAGGAGATGAGTTCCGCCAGGGCCAGCTGAGCCAAAAGCAACACCGATTTTACCTGTCAACTTGGCATCAGCCGCTGCAGCCATGGCACCGACCTCTTCATGTCGGACCTGTATGTACTTGATGCGATCTTTTTCTTCAAGTAATGCATCCATCGTTGAATTAATCGAACCACCTGGAATTCCGTATAAATGATCAACGCCCCATGCTTCAAGGACCTTAACCATTGCGTTCCCAGCCTTAATCATTTCTTGATTGTTCGTCATCCTTCGTTCCTCCCAAAAATATTCCTGTCAACGCTTTTATTATAATACTTATTATTTATAAGTGCAATTCAAATGCTCATTTCGCATAAAAAAACATCCATTAACTCGTAATGGATGTTTCTAATCTTTAAATGAAATCTGAATCTTCTTTATAGCCATAGGTTTGCAGAGCCTGTGGCTTATCACGCCAGCGTTCCTCAACCTTGACCCAAGTCTCCAAGAAGATCTTGTCACCAAGTAAGCGCTCGATATCTCGGCGTGCCCGCGTACCAATTTCTTTAATCATTGAGCCTTGCTTACCAATCACAATATTCTTCTGCGTTGGCCGCTCTACAACAATTGTCGCTTGAACATGCAGGTGCTTATCATCTTGACGTTCGATTTTATCAATCACCACTGCGACTGAATGTGGTACTTCCTGACGAGTTAGCAACAACACCTTTTCACGGATTAACTCTGCCATAATGAAACGCTCAGGATGATCAGTAATTTGGTCTGCTGGATAATACTGTGGTCCAACCTCTAAGCCGTCCATCGCATTCCCCAAAAGTTCATCAACACCATCCCCCTTGAGTGCTGAAATTGGGTAGATATCATTGAATTCCATTTGCTGTGAATAATCGGCAATGATTGCTAATAGCTCTTCTGGATGAATTAAGTCAATCTTGTTGATTACAAGATTAACAGGTGTCTCAGTCTCACGAAGACGATTAATAATAAAATCATCACCAGCACCACGACGTTGATCAGCATTCACAATGAACCAAACTACATCAGCTTCATGCAAAGCCGACATGGCTGTTCTCACCATAAAATCACCCAACGAATTTTGGGGCTTATGAATTCCAGGGGTGTCAAGGAACACAATTTGACCTTCATCAGTTGTATATATTCCTTGAATTTTATTACGGGTCGTTTGTGCCTTAGGTGACATGATCGCAATCTTTTCACCGATCATCTTGTTCAACAAGGTTGACTTACCTACGTTAGGTCGTCCAACTAAGGCAATAAAGCCTGACTTAAATTCTTCGCTCATCTTTAATATCCAATCTGGGAATCCCCACAACTTATCTAGTTAATATCATCTTGATCCACGGCCATACATATGGCTCAAAGATTAATGCGCCAATAATGACTGCGAAGCCAACCGCTGCCAAAACTGCACCCGCCGCAACATCCTTGGCGACCTTTGCCAACGTATAATATTCGTCACCTACGATTAAATCCACGATTGATTCAACAATCGTATTCACGAATTCCGCCATAATTACAGTAAACACTGCCACAGTCACCCACAACCAATCTGAGCGACCGAGTCCGACTTTTAAACCAAAAATCAAAACAACAATGGCCGCCAAGAAATGAAAGCGCATGTTACGCTCGCGCACCAATAACTGCCCGATTCCTTCAAGCGCATGTCCTAGTGCCTGAAGAAAATTTGTGTTCTTTTCAATTTGTGGCGTATGTTCTTTATCTTGTAAGGCCATAGTCATCTAATATCTTTGCTTGCAGTGCAAAATGCACTCGTTCATCTTCTTCACTCCGCATATGATCATACCCGTTTAGGTGTAGGAAGCCATGCACAATCAAAAAACCAAGTTCGCGTTCATATGAATGCTCTAAATAGACCGCTTGCTCTGCAATCTTGTCAACTGATACGATAATATCACCAATGTTCTTGGCTAAATCAGCCGCCATTTCCTCGTCCAGAATGATTGGCAAATCATCACCATCCTCTTCGATGGCAAAAGAAATCACATCAGTTGGCTTGTCCAAGCCACGATATTCTCGATTATATCGTTGAATTTCGTCATTATTAACAAAGGTAACAGACATCTCTGTATCATCTGGTAACTCAATATACTTGCCTGCGAAATCGAGCACTTTCTTCGTTAACTCGATATGTGCTTCGGGAACACCCGCTGTTGTTTGGTCATAAATTGCCAAATCCATAATCTTACGCTTCCTTCTTACTTTCTTGATCTAAATCATATGCATCGTACGCATTGATAATTGAACCAACAACGGGATGTCGCACAACATCATCCGCCCCAAACTCAATAAATTCAATATGGTCAACTTGCTTCAAAATAGTCTGTGCCTGAATCAGGCCTGATCGCACCTTACCTGGCAGATCAATCTGTGAGATATCACCATTTACGATCATCTGTGATCCGAAACCGAGCCGGGTCAAAAACATTTTCATTTGTTGTGGCGTTGTATTTTGGGCCTCATCCAAAATAATGAAGGCATTGTCCAATGTTCGCCCTCGCATATATGCCAGCGGTGCAATTTCAATTGTGCCACGGTCCATAAAGCGTTCTGTATGTTCCGAACCAATCAGCATATTCAATGCGTCATAAATTGGTCGTAAATATGGATCAACCTTTTCCTTCAGATCGCCCGGTAGAAAGCCTAAACTCTCACCTGCCTCAACTGCGGGGCGCGTAATAATGATTCGTTCAACGTCACCACGCTTTAGGGCAGCCAAAGCCATTACAACTGCTAAATAAGTCTTACCAGTTCCCGCCGGTCCAATGCCAAAGGTAATGTCATTATGGCGGATTGCCTGAACATACCTACGCTGTCCGTAATTTTTTACACGTACTGAACGCCCTTTATTATCTCGCAACAAGGTTTCCGTATAGAGGTCGTCAAAATATTCCAACGTCCCCCGTTCACTCATCTTCATCGCTGAAACAACATCCGTTGCATTCAGCTTAATACCCTTTTTTATTAAACCGGTTAGTGCTCGAACAATTTCAACCGTCGCCAAAACTGCTGACTCGGCACCACGAACTGTTAAATCATCGCCAAAGACTGTGACATCCACTTTCATACCTTCTTCAAGTAAACGTAAATTAGCATCTTGAGCGCCCACTAATCCTATCTCTTGTTCAGCATTTTCAAATGTATATTTCTTCTCGAATGATCCTGTCAAAGTTCTTCCCCTTATCTACTTTAGTCCTTCTATTATACCGCAGACTTCCGGATTCTGGTTTATGTATCACAACCAAGGGTAACTTTAAATCCCTGAGCTGTGTAAATATCGCTTAATTTAGCAAAGATTGGACTGTTTGGCTCACTAACTTTCCGTCAGCTTTTCCCTTTACCTTAGGCATCAATGCACCCATGACTTTACCAAGGTCAGCCTTTGAACTTGCTCCAACTTCGGCAATCGTTGCTTTAACGATTTCAGTAACTTCGTCAGCCGATAATTGCTCAGGTAAGTAACGCTTTAAAACGTCCATTTGCTTTTGAATCTCAACTGCCAAATCGCCACGATCTGCTTCTTCGTAAGCAGTCTTTTCTTCAACACGTTGCTTCATTTCACGTGACAAAACAGCAATTTCATCATCAGCTGTTAAATCATGACCTAATTTGATTTGTTCATTTGACAAAGATGCCTTTACCATTCGAACTACTGATAAAGTTTCCTTATCCTTAGCCTTCATTGCCGTTTTCATATCAGCAGTTAATTGTTCCAATAAACTCATTTTGCACTCTCACTTTCTTGATATAAAACAAAACCGGATCATCGCCTAAACGATAATCCGGCTAGAACTGCTCTTAGCGGCTCTTCTTGTTCTTACGCTTACGTGCAGCTTCTGCCTTCAACTTACGTTGGACAGATGGCTTGATGTAATACTCACGCTTACGGTACTCTTGCAAAGTACCATCCTTTGATACACCGCGTTTGAAACGACGGAGAGCATCATCAAGAGACTCATTCTTACGAACAACTGTCTTAGCCATAATGTTTACCCTCCCTTCCCGTGTTAGTTTTCAACTATATTCGTCGCACACTTTATCCTCTAACTATGTTACCAGAATGTCTAACTATGTCAACGTTTTTATTGAAACCCGTTTCAAACTCAGACATTTAATTAGGTAATTTGTTAATCGACTATAACTTAGGCTCGAAGAAGCGTCCAAAGGTTCGGTCAATTCGCCAAGCTGAGGCCCACGCTACTGGATCTGCAGCATGAATTGCATCTTGTAGGTCATATTGTTCATGTTCTGAAATAACGGTGAACAAAACTTCTTTATTATGATGATTAAACCCACCCTCAGCGTCGTGCACAATTGTAATTCCCCGACGCATTTTATTTTGCAGCGCATCAACGACTGCTTCACGATTCTCAGTTACAATCATTACCTGCAATTTTTGTTGGCGTGTATACACCAAGTCAATCACACGAGCATTTACGACTAAACCAATACCGGTGTACAACGCAAATTCAGGTCCAAATAATAGTCCTGATCCTAACAAAATGAAGAAATTAAAAGTTAAATTAGCGGCCCCCATCTTCATCCCAGTCCAACGTCGAACTAGAATGCCGATAATATCCAAACCACCGGTTGACAACCCATTACGCAAGGCTAAACCTGTTCCAAATCCATTCAGAGCGCCACCAAAGATGGCATCAACTAATGGATCTTGAACCCATGGAACTGCTGGTCCATGAAGAACTCGCATCGAAACAGATGCTAGAACGATCGCTACTCCCGAAAAGAAAGTAAAGCGGTGTCCAATTTTAAACCAAGAAATAATAAGGAGTGGGATATTTACGATCAAAAAGATTGCATAAACTGGGACAGTCAAACCAACCAGCCGGTCAAATAAAGTATTTAACAGCTGTGCCATTCCAGTGAATCCTGAAGAGTAAATATGCCCAGGTGTCCAGAAATAATTCAAGGCAACTGATGCCGCAACGGCATAAACCATCGCTGCACCAATCCGCGCTGAATACTCATGTTCACCAGAAAACCGATCAAAACGTTCCATTTTTTTATGCCTCTGCCATATTTGGCGCAGAATTCTCTGCATATACTGGCGCAGTTAAGCCAAGTTCGTCTACAACTTGAACTTGAGCCACAGGTAGTGGCGCCTCCGTCATGGGTTCAGTTGCCTTTGAATTCTTTGGGAAAGCAATCACTTCACGAATGTTATCGCGCCCAGCTAACAACATTGCTAAACGATCAAGACCAAGTGCAATTCCACCCATTGGAGGGAAGCCATAGGACATCCCTTCCAACAAGAATCCAAAGGCGTTGTGGGCGGCTTCCTTGGTGAAGCCAAGCGCCGCCAGCATCTTCTCCTGTACATCCATTCGATGAATACGAATTGAACCAGAACCCAATTCATAGCCGTTTAGGACCAAATCATATGATTGTGCATGTGCTTGATGAGCACCTTCAACTGTATCAAGCAGGGGTAGATCTTCTTCATTTGGCATCGTAAATGGATGATGAGCTGAAATCCAACGATCCTCTTCTGCTTGATAATCGAATAATGGCCAGTTAACCACCCAGGCAAACGCCCATTTACTCTCGTCGATTAAATCTAACTCTTTAGCGGTCATTCGACGTAATGCATCTAGCGTTGCCGCTACCACTTCTGCTTGATCAGCTGCAAATAGAATCAAATCCCCACTCGTAGCGCCTGTTGTACTTAGCAAGGCATCCGCCTTTGCCGTAAGGAACTTCGCAATTGGGCCAGTAATGCCTTCATCAGTTACTTTCAACCAAGCAAGACCTTTAGCTCCAAACCGTTCAATATATTGAGCAAGTTTATCAATATCCTTACGTGAATACTTATCCGCAGCACTTGGCACGACAATTGCTTTTACTTGTCCACCATTTTTAATTGCGTTAGCAAAAACGCCAAATTCGGCATCAGCCATTAAGTCAGATAGGTCTTGCAATTCCATGTCGAAGCGCATATCTGGCTTATCAGTTCCAAAACGTCGCATTGAGTCAGCGTAGTCCAATGTTGGGATCGTTGTTACATCCAAATCATAGCCAACAGTCTTACTCATGATGGCCTTAACCCAGTCATTGACCAATGCCATAATTTCGTCTTGCGTCATAAATGACATTTCAACGTCAAGCTGTGTAAATTCAGGCTGACGATCTCCACGTAAGTCTTCATCACGGAAGGCGCGAGCAACTTGATAATATCGATCAAAACCTGCTCCCATCAATAGTTGCTTGAACAACTGTGGTGATTGAGGTAGTGCGTAAAATGAACC
Source organism: Weissella muntiaci (assembly GCF_008107635.1). GTDB lineage: Bacteria > Bacillota > Bacilli > Lactobacillales > Lactobacillaceae > Weissella > Weissella muntiaci. The sequence continues at coordinate 26,430 of NZ_SDGZ01000010.1, forward strand.
TGGATAAATGCGCGAAGGCACGAGGTAATCACGTGCACCCTCAGGCGTTGACTTTGCCAAAATTGGGGTCTCAATATCGATGAAGCCATTGGCATCCAAAAATTCGTGCGTTGCGGCCGTGATCTTTGAACGTGTCAACAAATTTTGTTGCATTTCAGGACGTCGCAAATCAAGATAACGATACTTTAAACGCATTTCGTCAGACACATTATCCGCGTTATCAATTTCAAATGGTGGCGTCTGAGCCTCCGCCAAGATAATTGCCTCGGTCACTTGAATTTCAATTTTACCGGACTTCAGCTTATTATTTTCTTGACCAGCCACTCGTTCTTTAACAACACCTTGGATTTCAACAACATATTCAGCACGCATCTTCTCCGCTACGTGTAAGGCGTTTAATGAAAGCTCTTCGGAAAATGCTAACTGTACTAATCCTTCACGATCGCGCAAATCAACGAAGATCAATCCACCAAAATCGCGGCGCTTTTGTACCCAACCCTGCAATGTAACAGTTTGATCAAGGTATGTTTCATCAATCAATCCTGCATAATTCGTCCGTTTCATTTTTCTGCCTCATTTTCTGCCAATGCCGGAGCTTCCAATAAGTTTGGTAAATCAGTATATAATTCTGCCAATTTAACTGTAATTTGCTTACCGGTTGCCATATTCTTCAAATTGGCACTCTGCTCTGCCAATTCTTGCTCGCCAATTGTAATAATGTATTGTGCTTTTAAGCGGTCAGCGGACTTAAACTGTCCCTTCAACTTACGATCTTGATAATCACGTTCAGCCGAGTAACCAAAGCTTCGAACTGCCTGTACCATCTGTAAGGCAACAACTTCGGTTCCCGCACCTTGATTAGCAACATAAACATCCAATGGTGCCGTCTCTGGTAACGGTGCTTGTGTATTCTCCAACAGCAACATCAAGCGTTCTAGTCCAATTCCAAAACCAACCCCAGACATTTCTGGACCGCCAAATTCTTCCACGAGCCCGGCATAACGACCGCCACCAGCGATCGTCGACCAACCTTGGCCAAGTGCCTCGTTTTGTGTCATAACTTCAAAAATCGTGTGATTATAATAATCTAGTCCACGTACAACATTTGCATCAATCTCATACTCAACCCCAAGGGCATCCAAGAAGACTTGTAGCTGATCCCAACGTTGTTGTGCATCCTCTGATAGGTAATCAAGAATTGATGGCGCATCGGCGACAAACTGTTGATCTCGTGGATCCTTAGAGTCAAGAACCCGTAGTGGGTTGTTCTCTAAACGTACTTGTGAATCGGCAGATAACTCGTCATAATGTGGCTTCAAATAGTCAATCAACGCTTGTCGATAGTTCTCACGTGAACTCTGATCGCCCAAAGAATTTACAGTTACTTTTAGATTCGTGAGTCCCAGGGTTTGAAAGAAATCAACAACCATTGCGATTACTTCTGCATCCAAAGCTGGTGATTCGGAGCCAAACGCCTCAACGCCAATTTGATGGAATTGGCGCATCCGGCCTGCTTGTGGGCGCTCGTAACGGAACATCGGTCCAATATAGAACGCCTTGTAAGGCTTTTGATGCTCTGGGCCAAATAATTTACTTTCCACAAAAGCACGAACAACTCCAGCTGTTCCTTCAGGTCGTAAAGCAATATGCCGCTCGCCCTTGTCATAGAAATCATACATTTCCTTAGTTACAACATCGGATGTATCACCAGCTGAGCGTGAGAATACTTCAAAACTTTCGAACAATGGTGTTCGAATCTCCGAGTATTGATAATCTGAGAAAAGCAACCGTGCTGTCTCTTCAACATAGTGCCACTTTGCTGAATCACCAGGCAGTAAATCGGCTGTTCCCTTGGGCTTTTGAAATGTTTGTTTAGCCATAATTTTCCCTTTCAAAATAGTGGTAATACAATCAAAAAAGCGCCCTAAATGACAGATAAACTGTCATCAAGGGCGCTTTTCGCGCGGTACCACCTTGTTTTGGATCTTTCATGCCGTAACGAGGCGAACGCGCTTTGCAGCGACCTAAGAAGTGTCACCTCACTTACGCCATGATGGGCTTCCACCAATCCCCATTCGCTGTGCTGACGACCATAAGTTAGCTTCCTTATCGGTTCAAATATCTCTGTATATTATCGACTACTATATCCGCTTGGTCAAGTTACTTTGCATTTTTTTGCAAATCAGAAAAGTAATTATTCAGACCAATTGTAATCTGCTTAGCGATCGTCTCTTGGTAGCTACTCTTTTTGATATAACTAAAATCATGATCATCATTAATATAGCCATTTTCCAACAGAATCGCTGGAATCTTATTATCACGCAGGACAAGGTAATTAGCATATTCGACACCCCGATTTTCCAAAGGCATTTTGGGTGCCATTGCATCGTTGATATATTTAGCCAAAACGTCAGATCCATTATCCTTATGATAATAATATGCCGTAAAACCAGATGCCGTGTTGGCATCCGGCGAAGAATCGAAGTGAAAGGAAATCTCAGCGTTAGCATCAGCGTTCTCGCCAACCAATGGGATTTTACTAAGATAAACAATCTGATCATTTGTACGTGTCATCAACACCCGAGCGCCTGTCGCCTCTAGGCTACTTTGAACCTTTTTAGCGAGTTGCAATGTATAAACTTTTTCTTCCTTGCCGCCCGTCGACAATGCTCCAGAATCCGAACCACCATGGCCGGGGTCTAACACGATTGTGCTTTCCGAAAGCGGTGTAATATTAATCGGCTTAGTCCGATTAACAAGCCAGCTGGCAACCCAGCCTTTTGATTCATCTGAACGTCGAACTTCATACCAGCCATTCTGGCGTTGCAAGATCGTCAGATGCTCCCCCTCATTTAGCACACCTTCTGAAACGCCGGTTACCCCAGCTGTTTTATGAATTGGAATATTCGGAATCGCCACTGTCACTTGATCTTGATTCAACAAAAGCAAAATCAGAGTAAGGGCTACACCAAGCATTCCGATTGTTAAAATCAACGGAAGCCAAAAACGATGACCCCACTTAACCAGAATTGAACTGACTTTACGCATCACACTCTTGATCCTCCTTAAAAAGTCAGTGTTTATCATACCATATTCCTACTCTGCACCGTGATTTTGTTGGTTTATATATTGTCGTTGCTGATTAACCAGCCCAGCTAGAACGAATTTCGCTGGGTCATCTTTAAAATCAATCTCTCGATCAAGTGGACCATTTAGTGCCTGTCCGTAATTTTTCTCATACTGCTCAATCGTCATCTTACGACGCTCCGACAGTAATCGTTCAACTTGTTCATTAATCAAACCTTTTTTGAACTCTGCTTGTACAAGGCCTGAGTAGAACTCACCCTCAGCCCCTGAGCCATAGGAGAACAATCCAATTCGATAGCCTGCCTTCAGGGTTGCCGAGTTTACCAACAACGATAGCAAGCTGAGATACAGTGATCCAGTATATAAATTACCAATTCGCTTATTGAAAACCCTTGACGCTTCAAATTCAGCCAACAAGTGTTCTGCATGTTCTGCATTCGCTTCTGGCAAAATATCTTTCAAGGCTTTCAAACCTTGCTTTGTGTATGGTAAATGAAAAGCAAACGCTTGAAAGTCCGCAATCGTACGTCCAGTTTGTTCCCGGTAACGCTGCCATAATTCCTTAAAAAATTCTCGATAAACATCTTGGGAAAAATGACCATCAACTAATGCATCCGTCGCATATACAGGTCGCCAGAAATCCATTAAATCCTGACTCATAAATTGACTATCACGCTCTAAGGTCATAACCTTGGGGTTTTCAGTAACCAACATCGCCACTGCACCGCCACCTTGCGTCACCTCGCCGGCTGTTGCCAGTCCATATCGGGCGATATCGCTGGCAACAACCAGCACCTTCGCCCCTGGATTCAAAGCCACGTAATCACGCGCCTGCATTAAGCCGTATGTTCCAGCATAGCACGCTTGCTTGAGCTCAATCGTACGAGCATAACGATTAATACCTAGTAATGTTTGTAGATAAACCGCTCCTGACTTTGAATTATCAATCCCTGACTCAGTCGCAAACATGATCATGCTTATTTCTGAACGATCTGCTTCTGTCAGCAGTTGATCGGCTGCATTTGCTGCCATGGTAATCACATCTTGACTTGCTGGAATGACAGCCTGCTCGCTTTGTCCAATTCCAATCAAATATTTATTGGGATCAGTGTCGCGACGTTTTGCGAGTTCAGTTAAATCAATATATTGATTTGGTGAAAAGAAACTTAATTTATCAATTCCAACAGCAATCATTTATCTTCCTCCGCAATTTGATCGGCAACTTGGTTCAAGATCTCACGTGCCAATGCTAATTTGTCTTGTAGTGGTAAAACAATTGGCTCGGCATTCGGGCTGAGCACCGTTACTTGATTAGTATCATGACCAAAGCCAACATTAGGCTTTGAAACGTCATTGGCTAATAGCAAGTCAACATTTTTCTTAATTAATTTTTCATGAGCATGCTCAATCAAATCTTCCGTCTCAGCGGCAAAACCAATCAAATACTGATGCGTTTTTTGAGCTCCCAAATCTGCTAGAATATCCGGATTTTCAACCAAATCGAGTACCAAGTGCTCTTGATTGGGCTGCTTCTTCATTTTTTGGCTTGCTGGCTCTGCAAGCCGATAATCAGATACAGCTGCCGCCATAACTACAATATCAGTTACTTCAAAACGCTCTGTCAGCGCCGTCTGCATTTCCCTGGCTGAAGCAACTTGGATAACATTTACACCAGCTGGTACTGAACGAAGACTGGTCGTAATTAATGTCACTTGAGCCCCCGCCTCAGCAGCTGCCTGTGCAAATGCATAACCCATTTTCCCTGATGAACGATTTGAAATATAACGTACCGGATCAATTTCCTCGACTGTTCCGCCGGCTGAAATCATGACACGTTTACCCTTTAGTCGCCCATCCTGTTGGTATAAAGCTATTTCCGCCCGAGCTAGAATTTCCTCTGGCTCTGGCATACGCCCTTTACCAACATAACCTTCTGCTAGGGCACCTTCAGTCGGTTCAACAATAATCACACCATCTGCCTTCAAAGTTGCAAGATTACGCTGCACAGCCGGATTCTCGAACATGTTTACATTCATCGCTGGCGCAATAATCAGCGGTGTATGCCGAGCCACTATGACCGTCGAGGCGGCATCATCTGCCAATCCTTGTGCAATCTTAGCAATGATGTTTGCCGTGGCTGGCACAACAAAAATATAATCCGCCCAATCGGCCAAAGCAATATGCGGAATTACCTCCGAATTATTCGCAAACAAGTCTGTCAGTACTTCTTCATGCGTCAAACCAGCGAAGGTTTTCTCTGTCACAAATTCACGCGCTGAATTAGTTAAAACAACCCGGACCTGGCTACCAGACTTCATCAATAATCGTGCAAAGACGGCTGCTTTATAAGCCGCAATTCCGCCCGATACAATTAGAACAATCTTTTTGTTATTAAACATAGTGGCATCCTCCGCGTCATTGCCATTAATGGGCAAATCAACCGCATTTACTTTCTGTTATCCTTAAAAACATATCCTTGGCAAGAGCCGCACCGGAATGCAACTTCATAAAACAATCATATCCATCATAATTCTCACGAGAAAATTATCTCGTTTACTATTGTAACCCAAATTGCTAAATTGCTAAAAAGAAAAAAGGCTCCTTGACGTAAAAACGCCCAAGAACCTTTGACCTTTCCCTTAAAAGTTCACTTTTCAAACCCCCGTTTGCAAAGCCGACCTTTATCAGGAATCGTTGTCTTTGTTTATAACAAACTACAATCCTAAAGATCGCAGTTAGATTTCATTACAAATTTCCCCAAAACTCGTTAATCCTATCAACAAAGAGAACACTTAATAACATTTACATATCCGGATAGAAATGTTTAATCATCTACCTATTCAATGTACTAAACTCATTTAAACGCGTCCATGAGATTTTTTTAAATTATTTTCAAAAAAAGCGATCTTTTATTCTTAACAGTTGTCAAAGCTGATCCCGGGTAATTTCCACGACACGCTTTAAAAATTGTGAAAAAGCGTAATCACTTGGTAACTCATTCCATAGAAAGGCCGGTACTTCCTGATTCCAAGTTAAAATTTGGTCTGATACATAGATGTCTGTTTGATCAGATAAATAATCGCAAATATTGATATTAACCCCTTGAATATTTCCAATTCGCTGATACAGTAACTTGGCCATACCATGATTATCAGCAAAGTCGAAGACAACATTCACAACTGGCAGCAGCTCCGTTGGGATTAGATAAGTGAAATTCACTAAATAATCGTTAAATAAACCTGCTTCTGCCACCTTTAATGGAAGTCCGTGATCACTGATAATCCTTTGCATTGCGAATTCAGCAAATATACTTTGAACAGGCAATGAATCCACCTTGATTTGATGATTCTTCCGTGCTACAAACCGAGCATAAGGGAAAAATAGAACTGACAGGTGCGTTGCAAACAACATGTCATCTAATTCACCTGCTTGCGTTGTTGTGAGTGCAACTTTAAAGAATTCTTGATAACTCTGCTTTAAACTATCGTTCATTCCTTTTAACACTTGTTGTGTCTCTTCATCAAAGACCCGTGCGTGATTACCAGGAACTACTCCAGTCGCATAAATCGCCGCAGTTAAGAACCGTGCCTCAACTTTACGCATATTTTCATTTTCAATCAATTCAGCAACTACATCTAAAATAGCCTGATGAAAATCATCCTCATCAATCGGATTTTTATCATCAAAAACATAGGTAACATCTTCGGCCGTCGCAAAATTATTCTTCCGAATTCGCAAAAACCAAATTGAAATAGTCAATTTTAATTTCAAGATATTTGTTTGACGCATCCGACCACTAAGCTTCTGCGTAACCTTCCGAAAGATTTGATCAACCTGCTGGTCAAACCGATCACTGGTTGCCGAGATCATCAGCAAACCTTTTACTGATCGTACAATGCCAAAATAAAAAGAGCGAATGGTTGTTTCAGATCCAATAACTCGGTTGTCCTTCGAGATTCTCAAATTTAATTGCGCAAGATGTTCGTCTACAATCTGCTTGGCGGCCCGTACAACCGGAATCGAGGTCAAATGACGTTGCGCAAAATCCTCGAGGGATGCAATGCTTTCGTCCACTACTTCACCAAGATATTGCCAAACAATTGATGCATCCAAATACCTCCGTTGCAACATTTGTCGATCTAAACGTACATCGTGATCAACAACCACCGCCTTTAGCTCATCATCATAATTAAACGCATGCTTTGCTGTTGGTTCGAGTTGTTTTATATCGTTACTTAATAACTCATATGTAGATAACACTCGATAACGTGACCAGTCCAGGTCTTTCATAATTGTCTTAACCGGGACAATTATTTCTGGACGGCTATAAAAATAATCGTTTAGCTGTAACTTTTCATAGTCTTTACGTTCCAAAACCCAAGAAAAAAGTTCCTCCATCATCTACTCTCCCCTCGAAAAATATCAATATATTTATCCGGCAAATACCTTAACTCTCGTATAATATAATAACATATCCTCTAGGCAATTAGCTTTAGATTGAAATTTGGGCATAAAAAAACAACGCACTTTCGTAACGTTGTCTGCAATTTAAGCGGACGACGGGAATCGAACCCGCATTCCCAGCTTGGAAGGCTGGAGCACTAGCCATTGTACTACATCCGCATAACTCCGAATGCCGGGCTCGAACCGGCGACAACCTGATTAACAGTCAGGTGCTCTACCAACTGAGCTAATTCGGAATAACAAGTTGTATTCTACAGGACTTGGATTAAGTATGCAAGACCTAAATGACCTTACAAACTATAAGTCGGCTGTATAATTACAATTAATCAATGTTATTATAGTAAAAGGTAGTTTCAAGCATTCCAAAACACTCGTATAAGTATTAGACCTACCACGATAAGCAGTTTATCATATCAATTATTGATACAGGAGTTATCTGATGACCAAAGAGATTAAAACCGAAGCAGAAATGCATCAAGAAAACGTAAAAGAAGATCACACAATTCGCAATCTGGCTATTATTTCCATTGCAATCGTCTTGCTCGGTGGTATTGGCACCGCATTGGCCGTTTTGCTCTAGTCGCATACAATCTAAAAAGGTCTAATAAGTTAGCCTCAACACTAACTTATCAGACCTTTTTTAATTCAATTATTTATCTAATGCTTATTCTTATAGATAAAAGCTGCCGAGACAAGTATTATCATACCTGCGAGCCCCAACAACGGCTCCTTCAAGTTACCTAAACTAGGGAGGACACTATTAGTGTCATTATTACCTTGCTTACTTGAAGACTGGCTACTTGAGCCATTCGAGCTACTTTTTGATGAAGCACTACTGTTGTTTGATGAAGAGCTACTTGAAGAGCTGCTAGATGAACTACTCGAGCCATCTGCACCACCTGAATTAACCGCAACTGGGACCTTACCGGATGCAGTTCCAGAATCCGAGCCGTCACCATTTGGATAATTCCAAGTCATTGAGGCCTCGTTTTTAAAGATGGTTGAATCATCGTCAAATAGGCTTTGATCCGGTACATCCGTATAGAAATCGACGATATACATTTCATTAGTTGCACCAGGAACGTTAATCTTGAAACCGTTACTTCCGTCAGCAACCAAATCATAGTCGGTACCCGCCGTCAACTGCTTGACCCGCTTATAAGAACTCATTGCATCATTTGTCCACATACCAGTTGATACAGTCACCGAACTCATATCCAACTCCAGACGATCATCAATCATGCTATCCTTGATAACCAAATCTTCGATGTCCCATTCGTTACGGTTAGCGATAATCGTCCAACGAATCCGCTTATTCCCATTTTCGTCCGTTTCAATGCTTCCCTTTTTACTTACGTCACGATCAGAAGATCCAACATTGATTGTGATGTCCTTATTTCCGTCTTGTGTTGGAAAAGAGATTGTATTCTCTCCGTCAGTAACCTCATCTGGATTCAGTTTCAAAACTAAGTTCAAATATCCATCTAGATTTGTCTTGCCCTCAACAGAATCATTAAAAACAACTATCAACTGGTTATTTTCACCGAAGGTTGCTGTTCCAATCTCATTTCCGTCATTATCCAACACCGAGAACTTATCTCCCGGTGTTGTTTTGAACTCTTTGGGAATATCAATTACCAACTGATCTCCGGCAGAGACTGATTCCGAGCCCATATTAAAAGAATATGTAAGCTTAACACCATGACTGTAAGTGAAATCACTCCCATTAGTGATATTAACATCTGTAACATGACTATTATCAAAAGTGCGTGCATTAATTTGCCCGCCACTAAAAACAAACATTGATAAAATCAATGAAAAGATAAAGCCAATTGCAACCATCTTTTTTTGCATATTTACACCCCAATATAAATTAAATAATTCACAACGTTAAATCTGATATTAAAGCACTTTGATTACATTTTCAAGCCAAAGTCACTATATTCAACGATATTATTTTAGATTACCAGTATAATGGCTGGTATTTATCAGCTAATTCTATGAAAAATTTTTATTTTGAAGAAAATATACTACACCCAAAATGCCAGTAGCTTACGGACATCAGGTTTGGAAAATACTTTTTATTGATAATTAAATCAAATTTTATTTTCTCAGTTTCAAATATAATAAACACCTTTCTCACAATCGAGAAACTAATCGCCTTCTCTAAGAGCATATGGCGCTAATTTCTTTGCTTGGGTGGCTTCTGTTTTACCCTTTTTAATACACACAAAAGACCGTTTGAAAATTATTTCAAACGGTCTTTTGATTTTTCAGTTACTTTCAAACTTCAAGTTTAATTACTAGCTGAATTAGCTGCGTCGCTGGCATACTTCTCAGTATTTTGTGCGTCCTTCAATGCCTTTTGTAACTCTTCATTATTTGAATTAGCCGCTGCTAGTTGCGTTGTTAAGCTATCAATTTCTTTTTGCTTAGCATCAACTTCCGCCTGCTTCTCTGCAACCTTTTGGTTACCCTCAGTAATCTTTTGGTTTATTTCAGCAATCTTGCTTTGAATCTCGGCCTGCCTAGTAGTATTAGCTTGGCTCACCGCCGTGTTGAGCTCATTTTGCTTAGCCGTCAACTGACTTTGCAAACTTGTGATTTGAGCGTTCAAGCTGGTGACACTACTCTTCGAGCTGCTCAATTCTTGGTTTGCCTGATTATATTTATTTGATAAGTCTTTATTTTTCCCAACAAGTACGTCAATTGATGAACGGACATTCGACAGCGCCCCTGAACCGATCCAGTTATTATCTGCCATTGTGCTTCCGCCCACGAAAGCTGCCACAACTGTTACAAGACCAGCAACACCAATTTTTACATTCTTTGAAATCATTTATAGTCCCCCGTATTTCATTCAACTTTATGATAATACAACCCTTACTTTTCTTTAGCAAGTATTTGAACTCTTGTAAAAAAGACCGATATTTTGCTGATTGAACTAATAAATTGCATAAGGAAGCAATTTCAAGATTTTAATATTGATAGTTGCTTCGATTCTATATTTAAGTACTAGTGTACCCAAATCCTTACATTCATATCAATTTACATCCCTGCTTGCTGATTGAAGTACATTGCTTGATTAAATGAAAAAGGCCTTTAAGCAGAAACTTAAAGACCTTTTACACTAATATATAAGGAGCCAACGGGATTTGAACCCGTGCACCGACTCAACATCGGCTCGGCGGATTTCGAGTCCGCTGCATTACCACTCTGCCATAGCTCCAAATGGTACTAAGTTAGTATAGCGAAAAATTGCGTTTGCTTCAATACCTTTGTCGTATAAAAGCAAAGAAAAAGGATTCAAAATCGAGATAATCTCAATCCTGAATCCTTTAAATATCTGTATAGCCCATAAGAGAATCGAACTCTTGTTGCAGGAATGAAAATCCTGTGTCCTAACCACTAGACGAATGGGCCAAGAGCTTAACACGTTGTCTTTGCTCTTAACAACAGATATTAATATACCAGCTATTTTTTATTTAGGCAAGCTTTTTTTCAAAAAAGTTTTCCCGTCTGAAATTGATCCTTAAGTTACCCTTTTGTTGAATCACGTTCCACGTAACCGTGTGGCAAAATCACACTCTTAACAGCTAGCTCTTCACGTTCCATCATCTTGGTCAACATTCGCATTGCAACCGCTCCAAGATCATACATTGGTTGTGTGATTGAAGAAAGTTGTGGTCGTGTGATTGTTGCAAGTTTTGAGTCATTATTTGTAATAATTTCAAACTCTTCTGGCACACGAACTCCGGCATCAGTCAATCCATTCAACACCCCAGCCGCCATTTCATCGCTAACAACAATTGCCGCCGTTGCAGAAGTATTGCGAACTTGATCTGCAAGCTTGTATCCACTTTGGTAATCATAACCAGTTGAGAGCACCAAGGCTGGGTCATAATCATAACCAGCAACAGTCAATGCATTCTTATAACCCATCAACTTATACTCACTATTGATTTCATCCGTCAGTGGCCCAGAAATAAAGCTAATATTCTTATGACCGGCTTTGATTAGACGAGCTGTCGCCTCATCAATTGCGGAAACATAATCGATATTTACTGATGGCTGTACACCTGTCCGATCAACTGTCCCAGCTAAGACAAATGGTACATCTGCACGAACCATTTCTTCACGAACTGCATCACTAATCATGTTACCCATGAAAATGACTCCGTCGACTTGCTTACTAAGTAAGTTATCAATTACTTGGGCCTCTTTAGTCCCCGCCTCATCAGAGTTTGCCAAGATAATATGATAGTGGTACATTTGCGCAACATCATCAATTCCACGTGCCAATTCCGCAAAATAGTCATCTGTAACGTCAGGAATTACAACCCCAATTGTCGTTGTCCGACGTGATGCTAGTCCACGAGCGACCGCGTTGGGACGGTACCCCAGACGCTTAATTACCTCTTCTACCTTTTCTTTTGTTTCTTGTTTTACATTAGCGTTCCCATTTACAACTCGCGAAACCGTTGCCATCGAAACCTTTGCTTCACGGGCAACATCGTAAATCGTTACTGTTTGTTTGTCCATTATTATTCCCCTTTTTTTGATATTTTTCTTATAAATCAAATATCTAAATCATAATAGTATTATAAGCGCTTTCAGAAACAACTGCAACCGCTTACAATTCTTTAACCGCATGTTTTCATTAATTTTCAAAAACTAGACTATCATATCACAAATTTCAAACTATGTGAGCGTTTTTTTCTAAACTAGCGTACAATTATCTATTAACATGAAGTCGGCCAAATGGACTTCTCTTATCATATAACTATTTTCAATGGAGGTTACTTTTATGACGACACAAATCGCACAAATTTCTGACTGGTTGAATGAACATCAACTTGATGTGGGTTACTTCTCAGACTACCACTCAATCGCGTACTTGACTGGCTTTGAATCTGATCCAATTGAACGTACCTTAGCTTTGTTTGTCTTCCCGAATGCCGAACCATTCATCTTTGCCCCAGCACTTGAAGTCGAAGCAGTCAAACAATCTGGCTGGTCACACCCCGTTTTCGGTTATCGTGATGGCGAGGATGCTTATGGCTTGATTGCTCAGCATCTTCAAAGCAGTACAAATTCCTTAAAGAATTGGGCAGTTGAGCAAGGACAACTAACACTTGCTCGCGCTAATGAAGTCAAACGAACAGTTTCAAATGCCGAGTTCGTTGCTGATCTAACTCCATTGATGACTCAACTCCGTCTCATCAAAACACCTGATGAAATTGCCAAAATGCATCAAGCTGGTCGCGATGTTGATCAAGCATTCGAATTTGGCTTTGCTGCCTTGGCAGAGAATACTACTGAATTAGCCGTCGCCGCCAAACTTGAATATGAGCTTAAGAAGCAAGGCGTTGTCGGCATGAGCTTTGAATCATTGGTTCAATTTGGTAAGCATGCTGCCGAGCCTCATGGTGCAACTGGTGATAGCACTTTACATGCGGGTGATCTAGCGCTCTTTGATTTAGGAACACTCTTCGAAGGTTATGTTTCTGATGCAACTCGTACAGTTGCCTTTAAACAAGTTTCAGATCATCAACGCGATATTTACAATATTGTGCTTGAAGCCCAGCTAGCTGCTCAAGATGCGGTTAAACCTGGAATGACTGCTGGCGAGCTTGATTCAATTGCCCGCGATGTGATCACAAAAGCCGGTTACGGTGAATACTTTGTGCACCGTCTCGGTCATGGAATTGGTTCATCTGTTCATGAGAGTATCCAAATTGCCGGCGGTAACGATTTAATCCTTGAATCTGGTATGGCATTCTCAATCGAACCTGGAATTTATATTCCAGGCGACTTAGGAATTCGTATCGAAGACTCAATTGTGTTAACAGACACTGGTGCAGACTCGTTTACACATCTTTCAAAAGACTTACGTATTATTGATTAATATAAAAGACCTCTTAAAAATTATTTTAAGAGGTCTTTTTATTTACTTTTCAGTTACTTGTGAGGCAGCCTCAACTGGTTCTGTAATATTGATTAGCTCATCATCATTACCATAAATGTCATCTAAAGCATCTGACAACGATTGTTCATCGTTACTATCCATAACAATGTTAATGTCTGCTTCAGCCAAATCTGGTGCCATCTTTTCACGGGCCTGATCTTTCAAACCATCATAACCTTGCTTGATTTTATCCTTCTTTGCCTGAATTGTCGCCATCAGTGCATCCAACTTCTCTAAAGCTTGGTCACGAGTATCACCATAACCCTGCCCTTCAATGAATTCATCTGCTTTATCTAATAAATCGCTGACTTTTTCACCAGCCATTTGCACATGCGGTTCGGCCCAGTCGCGGGTGTCATTTACGACATTATCAACTTTATTCTTTAATTCATTTTGTTGTTCTGGTGTTAAAGCCTTATAAGCTAGATAACCAGCTGTAGCAGTGGCGGCACCTAATGCCAATCCGGTAAATAATCCCTTACCCATAATCCTTACCTGCTTTCTTTACTTGCTTTGTCTGTTTTCTTTTTTGCTTTACGCATCCCATTGACCGCCGCGAACACAGCCGCCGCGCCTGTCGTACCACGATGCGATGATTTTGAGCGAAGTTTCGTCGTCACGTTTTGAACGGCATCATTCAAATCCGACACAGATGTTCCAACATCAGCGATTGCTTGAAAGGCTGGATCAATCGTTGCGACCTTGCCATTAACATCATTTAGTAAAGTGTTTGCGTTTGCCATAATATCATTTGCCTCGCGTGCAATAATGTCCACATCACGAGTAACAACTCCTAAGCTTTGCGTTAAGCGCATCATAAAGATTCCCAAGAATATCACAAATAGCATTACAGCACTCGCAAGAATAATCAATGCAATTCCTCCAGCTGTCATATCACCCTCCATATCATCTAATGATTTAATTTTAACCGCTTTCATCAATGGTTTCAATAAAAGCGTTTTCTATTCTAACTCTAAATTTAATTCGCCAATTCAGCAACTAGCGCTTCAAACTGATCTAAACGCTGTTCAAATAGTTTAAATGTCGCCTGCAAATAGTCTGGTTTTGTCATATCAAGCCCTGCCGCCTTCATAACATCAATTGGGTAAGCTGATGAACCAGCCTTTAAGTATGCCTTGTAATCATCAACGTCTTTGGCCTGACCATTTAGGATCTTATCACTCATCGCAACCGCGGCCGCGAAGCCAGTACTATACTGATAAACATAGAAGTCGTAATAGAAGTGTGGAATCCGTTCCCATTCGTGCGCAATTTCTTCATCAAAAGTTAGTTCCGGTCCATAGTAACGTTGATTAAGTTCTGCGTATGCTTCATTAAGAACTTCTGCTGTTAAAGGTATCCCCGCAGCATCCTGGATATGCATCCACTGTTCAAATTCTGCAAATTGGGTTTGTCTGAAGACAGTTCCCTTAACTTCATCCAAGAATTGATTTAAGATATACGCTCGGATCTTCTTATCTTCGACAGTACCCAATAAGTAATTTGTGAGTAGGTTTTCATTTGTAGTTGATGCGATTTCAGCCAAGAAGATCGGATAATCCCCGTAATGATAAGGCTGATTATGGCGTGTGAAATATGAATGTACAGAATGACCCATCTCGTGAACCAACGTGCCTAAATTATTGAGGTTATCAATCCAATTCAATAGAATAAACGGATTTGTATCATAAGAGCCACCTGAATAAGCGCCAGATCGCTTCCCTTGATTTTCAACTACATCTATCCAACGATGATCAAATGCTTCCTGAACGACTGCGAGATAATCTTCTCCTAAAGGAGCCAATGCCTTCAATGCTTCAGCCTTAGCACCTTCAAAATCAATTTGATAATCCGGTTCGCCTAAAATTGGCGTATACAAATCGTAAGAGTGCAATTCTTCTACACCAAGCAATTGCTTGCGCAAAGCAATATAACGATGCAACAAAGGTAACGCCTTATTAACCTCATTTACCAAATTATCATATACAACCTCCGGCACGTGATTCCGTGCCAGAGCGGCCTCGCGTGCAGAATCGAAATTATGAACTTGTGCAGTAAAGTTTTGTGCCTTAACATTTCCAACCATTAATGAAGCAAAGGTGTTTTCCAATTCGATGTATGATTCGTAGAATGTTTTAAAGGTTGTCTCTCGAACTACTCCATTCGTTGATTCAAGTAGGCGGCTGTACACACCATTAGATAATTGAACTACATCACCGTTATCATCAGTCACAGTTCCAAACTTAATATCGGCGTTATCCAAAATACCGAAAGTTCTTTGTGACGCACCAAAAATGTCGCCCGCGGATGCCAACAATCGTTCCTCATCTGCTGAAAGTAAATGCCCCCGTTGAGTCAAAATTGCATCAAAATAGTGTTGATAGTCTTTCAGCTCTGGGGTATCTTCAAAAAAGTCCTCCAATGTCTTCTCTGACAGTGATAACACTAATGGATCAAAAAACGCAATCGCAGCAGAGACCTTTGCCGCCAATGCCCCGGCCTTTGCATCTAACCCTTGATAAAAATTATTATTAGTATCTTGATCACTTTTCATTGATGCATATACATATAGCTTTTCCAAGTCGCGCATCAGACCCAAACCATATTTAAGTGCCATCAACAAACCATTACCAGATGTTGCTGCATTATTAGCAATCAACTCAGCGCCTGCCAGCCGGTCATCTAAATCATCAAAGGCCGTCTCCCAGGCAGAATCATCTGCGAAAATTGTTGTCAAATCCCAAGTCATACTTTCTGTTAGATCTGCTCTAGTTGGTAAATTCTTTGCCATGCTATCTCCACCACTTTCACTATTTCTTTGTATAGTATTATAAGCTAATTTCCTAGTGAAAGCGATCCAACCAACCGGTAAGCGCCTGAATTTTACTAAGGGTATCTGGGAACCACCTTGGGCTACTCTTTAAATAATAAATACCACCACTACACTCGACAATCCCATATAGCAACCAAACCTTTAACACATGACTGACATAACACTGCTGATTGACTTCCCTTGATAATAGGGCGTAGTCATCCCAATTATTTAATCTTAATTCACTAGTAATCTCCGTTATCGTCATTGAGCTTTTCTCTAACTGCAATAGAATATCTAAATTCATTAACCATGATGGACTCCGTAGATTTTTCGAAGTCAGCCTAGGTACGTGACACTCCCATGGTATGCCACTCAATACTCTTCTCTGTTGGTATAGCTCCGATATGATTGCTCGCCATTGTCGGTGTCCTCGGCTAACCTCCCGTTGCAGGAGATCAGCCTCTTTTCGTAAGCTGTCGAACTGAAAAACGTCACACCACTCCCAAGTTCTGAAAATCAACCGCCCGCCCCGTAATTCAAAAAGACCTAACGTTTCTCGATATCGCTGACTAAACTTATTCCAAATACAATAACTTCGTTCTTTTGCTCGTAAACGACGCCCAGGAACCCAACACACCCGTAAACCCAAACGCTTGTAACCAGATGTCCGCTGCCTAATTACCAACTGGGATATATCTGAACATTGATATTCAATAGCAATCTTTAACGCTCCTTTCGTGATCAATAAATCTGGACGTTGCTTAATTTCTGCTAACCATTGTTCAAATCGCACATCGAAATCATGTGTTCTAAAATAATCTGCCAATTCTGATTTGCCCGCTAAGTGCTCAGCTGATTCAGAAAATTTATGACAATCCTCACGCTTTGCCCACTTCAATAAGATTCCCTCATTTATATCATGCGTTTAACTTTAAAACCACTTTAACTAAATAGGACCCATGTTGTTTCAGATATGTATAAAAAAACTCGAACGTAGTTTAACGTCCGAGTTCTCTTTATTTAAAATATTGATTAACTGAAGCCAACGCATGTTCAGCAAAGATCACTTTACCGTGCTCTGTTAATACCTCTGGCGAAATCGGAGTGACCTCACCATATTCTCGTGCTACTGCCATAATATCCTGGATATCCGTTTGACGGGTTGCCGTACTAAACAAAAATTCGAGATAATATCGCGCATCCAGCTCATACAAAGTTGTACGTGCGGGGATACTCATTGTTGTCTTAGCAAAACCAATTAGATGTTCAAAATCCTCGAACTTCATCATAATATGTGCTGTTGTTTGGGCAACTGTCTTATTCTTAACATCATCCAACAATTCATCGACTGCTTCATTCTCTTCCACGGCCATTGTTTGCTTGACGTCTGGATGGGGTGCTTCTTGACCGTCACGATCAAGCAATTGCTCCAATAAGGCATCTGACACTTCGTCACTAGCGTCGGAAGCATCACGCTGTCCAAGCATCGAGTCCATTACACCATTAACCATATCTCGATCGTTCAAATTCTTCGATATGAAAACCTCTAAGCCATTACGGTTAGGAAGGACTTGAAAGGTCACAGCCTCATTATTCTCAAAGTCGTGATCTACATCCACTTCTTCTAAAATACTGTAAAAGAAATGTTCGATCTCCTCTTGGTTGCCCAGAAGGTCGATCACTGACATACTACGCTCGGCCAAGTCTTCATTTGTAACAACCACCCGAATCGTGTCTTCATTAATACGTTCCATTTCCATGATGGGCACACCCCTTTCAGCTTAATTCAGTAAATACTTATTAGTAAGTATAACAAATTTTTAGTAAGTTGGCGTGTTTATATCCCTTAGGCATGCATATCAGCTAAATTGATGAAATCGTTTAGTGCTTCCTGACGAACTGTCCGTGGTAAGAAACAGCGAATTTCGTCCTCATTGTAACCAACTTGTAAACGTCGATCGTCAACCATCAGTGGTCGCTTCAATAATGTCGGCTCCTTCATTAATAGATCAATTAGCTCACTTAGCTTTAATTCATCTAAATTTATATTCAACTTTTGGAATTGATTTGAACGTGTCGAAATTATTTCTTCGGTCCCATCCTCGGTCAACCGCAAAATCATCTTTAACTCATCACGAGTAAGCGGCTCCTTAAAAATATTACGTTCAATCATTGGGATTTGGTTGGCTTTTAGCCAGGCCAAGGCCTTTCTACATGAAGTACAACTTGGCGATGTGAAAATAGTGACCATCCGAATACTCCTTCCATTGGTTTTCATTTGCGATTTATAATACTTTTATTATCATGGCAAGTTATGAAGAACCTTTGTCATTTTTGGCACTATTTTAATTCAAACTTGCGAATAATCAGCATTTTAATCAACGTATTTCCTACCAACTTCAAACATAGATTGGTTAAAGTTCGACTATTAAATATTCAGATTCTTCGAATAGAATTAAATAATAAACATACGGAGGTATTGACAATGGCTGTCCTAATTCTGTTTATCGCTGTTACATTCATTTCACTTGGTATTAAAACGCAAATTACGAGTCGTATCGCTTATGGGACATGGCGCCTGTCTATACCACTAATTATTGGTCTGCTCTTGCTTCTCCTTGCCAGCTTTAGTTTTTTAATTTAAAAAAGGGATCTAACAATTTAAAATTGTCAGATCCCTTTCTCTTGGCTAAATTAAGCTCCTAAAAGCGTCATTAAGCGTTTACGATTAATGATTAAAATCATTGTAATATCCAGGCTAATCAAATAAATCGGAAAGGCGATTGAAATAAAGTTCCAATCTGTTACTGCGAAAAAAGTTGTGCTAGCAGAAAAGATCCCACCCATAAAGAAAATTGGGGTTTCCGTCTCCGGAAACTTCCAAGCCTTATATGCCGTTGGGACGGCCGCTAAACCGTCTGCAAGAATTGAGAACCAGATTGCCAAAACTGGATTCTTTGTCAACTGCCAAATCACCAATGCAAGGATCGAAACCGCTCCTACAATCAAATCAAAGCGACTAATATCCCAATAGGCATCTTTGTTTAAAAATGATGCGATAAAAATTAATAAGGGCATGAATCCCGACATAAATACTGGAATAACTGACCAGGTGACTCCGTTTGAAATTGCTGCCAATGTAGCAATCAAAGGTGCAATTGCCCACAATAGCCAAGTGACCTTATTTGGCTGAACCCGCCCTTTTAGGGTCGAATATATATAAAATGAACCGAACGAAAAGGAAACAACCGCCCCCACTAAAACTAAATATTGCATTACCCCTCCTTCTTAGATAACCTACTCAAATAACTCCGCGTTTGAATAAGACAGATCATACTCAAATCGTTGCGCATCTTTAAATGATAAATACAATGGATGATGTGGATTTCCACTCTTTAATTTAGCATAGCCATAGACGCTCACGTGTTCTTCACGAAACAAATCCAAAACCGCATCTCGCCCCCGCAGTAATTGCTGTTGCTTTGGTACGCCCCACGCACCCCAAACTTCAGTAACATGATACTCACGAACGAAGGTTCTAATTGCCTTAATATTCCCCTCAATCAACCGCTCGTTAAGTGGATCAAGGTCGCTAGCATTCGTTGCTCGTTCGGGGTAAATACTAATTGTTGCCCAACCATCATAATCATCTAACATCATCGAACGCCGGATGATCGTATTAACGGTCGCATCACTGACCCCAGCTTGCGCCTTGGACGGATTCATACCGAGGACAACCAACATCTTCTCACCATAATGACCAAGAACATAACGATAGGGTTGATAAGTTTTTGGTACGATAAAATTTGGTTCTTGTCCTAATGGATACTTATGATTTTGTTTCGTGATCTTCGTCATAATCATCTTCCTTACTACTGCTTCGCTTCATGATAACACATCGCTTCACCTCTGTTATCACGATATTGTAAGCTAAACCATATATTTGCGATGAAAGGCTTGCTTCCGCATCCAATTTGATAAATAATGTTATCTATATTCAGGAAACAGTTTTCTTGATTTCCCCAATATTGCAGCAAGCCACTTCAAACTATATCACTACAATTATTCTTCTTTGTCTGGTCAGGCGGGTGAGCATAATTTAAAATGATAGTGGCTTGTTGCTTTTTTTGTCAAATTTCTTTTTCAAAAAGCCTGCAACATTAAGTTTATTCTTAGAAAAGAACATTCAACTTTCCCAGCTAACTAATATCAGCTATACTAAATAATATTTACATTAAGTTAAGGGGGAACACCATGCAGCCAATCCTTAAAAAACATGCCGCACTTTTAATCAACTTGACTACACTAATACTAATTATTTTTATCTACTACTCTGGTTCGCGCTACCAATTTCTAATTACTAATCTTGGCTTAGCTTTGATCCCATTCAACCTCAGTCTTATGGCTCGGCGACTTCCCCATAAGTATTTGCAAATCCCCTTGGCCTTAATCTGGCTAATTTTTTACCCTAATACAACGTATATGCTGACAGACTTTAGTCATTTATCATCAATTGGTACCGGCTTGGCCACACCCTTTCAGTACTATAATTATTCGATCTTAACTGGTAGCATCATCCTTGCTGTAATCATTGGTTTGATTAGCATGGAGATCATCGTAAACGTCCTGGTTAAGAATGTTCTTTTAAAAACCCTTAGTTACACGGTACTTAGTTTTATCTCAGCCTTCGCCATCTATATTGGCCGGTTTATGCGTTTGAACTCTAGTGACTTATTGCTCAATCCCAGTCGTACACTTCAAGTAATTCTTTCGGCCAACGAAAGAGACTTGCTCATCTTCGTATTTTGCTTTGCACTCTTACAACTATTCTTAATCTTTATTTTCAAGTTAGCCGTTGACTATGCTACAACTAATTTGAACGAAATCAATTAATATACATAAAAAGAGGCGCAACCATGAACCAATGTTCAAAGTTGCGCCTCTTTTTGAGAGTTAATTAAAACCAGCCGAAAAACAAGCCCATTACAATTAATCCGACCACAATTACGATTAAAAGTAGGCTTGTCATCCAATTTTCACGATCCCCAAACCAATCTTTCATATGCTCCCCCTATATCAATATCTGTGATTATCATATTCAATCATCGTTACCTATATTACAACAGTTCCGAGTCCAAGTTGCAAGCGTTTTCAATTAATTGATTTTATCATACTCATACAGAAAAAAAGACACAAAATTAATGTTTGAGATTACGACTCTACTAACTAAAAAAGCATCCTTACACTCCTTTAAAATAAAGGTTTGCAAGGATACTTTGGATGCCACCGACAGGAATCGACAAGAATATTCCTACTTAATTATAAATGGGACTCAGAAACGATTTATAGTAACTATTTAGGACTGACCCCGATTCGGGTCTTTTTTTATTGTCCTTCAACTTTTTGTCCTGCAATCTTTTTTTTTAATTCTTTAATATCTTGGTGACGAAATTTCGATGATTGAGAGTTTGTAGCTTCGATATTACAAATATCTAGCTTCCCCCTCTTCTATGTCTTCCATGGTTCGTACAAGATTTTTTCGTAATTTATGCTTATGAAAAAACACCTAAATGGTGAATACCAATTTAAGTGTCATTTTTAATTATTTAGTCTCTTTTTTAAATGCAAATACTGATAATCCGATAATGACAACTAATCCTAGAATACTTAACCATGCCGTAGCTACCATGCCGGTATTTGGTAATTCTGAAACTGCTTTTACATTAACCGTTTGACCTGAATCGTTAATATCTGCGTGTGTAGCAATAACAGATCCATCAGTTTCTAAATTTTCGAATACAACTAAATCTTTCCCACCGAGATTTGAGGCATCAAAGTTGAACTCAACATTTACCGATCCATCTACCGCAGTAGCCAAGAATGTTGCAGTTCCAGTTATCTCTTGCCCGTTTATAACCAATGGAGTATTTGTACTCTTATCCATCAATTTACCACTAACTGTATAACGCTGACCCGGGGTCAGATTTGTATATTCAACTTTATCAACAATCGTAACATTGTTGGTTGCGTCAATGGACTTATCCCCGTCCATTTTATCGGTAGCTGTTGTGCGAATCGATGGCATTGTTGGTTGATTTGGCTTAACTGAGACGGTTTGCCCAACATCATTCATGTCTTCATGAACTGCAACTACACTACCGTTAATCGCCAACTTTTCAAATACAACTAAATCTTTTCCTGCCAGATTAGATGCATCAAAATTGAAGATTACATCAACCGTCCCGTTTACAGAGGTGGGAATAAAGTCTTTACTAGTAGTAATTGTTTTTCCATTTACTATTAGCTCCTTACCCGTAGTTTTGTCCATCAAGGTACCGGTAACTTGATATGATTCCCCTGGAGTTAGATTAGTATAAGAAACACTATCTTTAATTGATACATTATTTGAATGTTCAATATCTTTATCGCCATCAGAATTATCCACTGCTGTTGTATGAATCTCTGGTACCGCTGGAACTTCTGTACTCCAGTTAAATGGCGCTTTAGCTACTTCATCTTTTCCAACAGTCTTATCTCCAATAACGAGGGCCTGTTGTTGACCAGCACTCGGACGATCATACTTCATAAATGTGAACTCTGTTGTTCCACCAGTAGCAATAAGTGTTGCTGAATTTGTAGCAGTCCCACTTGGAATATTTAAGGTGATTGTTGATGGAACATCAACTTCAGGACCTTCTGTTGAAGAAATATTTGTTGTCTTTCCGTCAACCGTTACCGTTGCCCCTGATACGTCCTTGTCGAGAGTCAATTTAGCTTTTCCTGTTAAATCGTGTGGAGCAGCCAACTTAAACATTTGCGAATGAGAATCATCCGTTGATGTTTTTGTCAAAGTAATGCTTAGATCTTCATCGACCCATTTGCTTAAATTCTCTGTTGCAGCGGCCAATTGAGGGTTCGTGATCGTAAACTTGCTCATATCCTCTGTAGGAATAATTTTATGAACCATCCATTGGGTAGCAGTAAAGGCATCAATGTTGCTTAATGTAGTGACCCCCTGCCCCTTATACACAGTTGTTCCAATCTCAGTATAGCCAAGCTTCAATAAATTGCTTAACTCTTTCTTTTGGGTGTTTGTTAAGTCATCGACCGGATTAGATTCACCATCTGGGGTCATTTCACTGAAGTTTAGGCAATATGCTAATGAATTATCCGTTATATTCTTGAATTTTTGTCCATTCCATTCGTTTCCATCCTGATCCTTCGCGAATCCAGTTATAATACCATTGTTGTCGATATTAAGATAGCTTCCGCCCGTAGAAATACCATCAGACCATGTGCCATTACTCCAAGTCACAGGTTCAAATTGCTTCGTCCCCGTTAAGTCGGCGGCACTTACTTTTGCACCAGTTAACGGAGAGATAAGAACTTGAGCCAATACAATCGCTGTTCCGGCTACTCCAAACCACTTTTTCATAATAAAACCACTCCCAAAATTATTAGAACGAACGTTCAAACAATATTCTATAACTTAACTGATGCTTAATCAAGCAAAAAAAGACCAGCTAATAATAAATTAGCCTAGCAACACTTCAATATTCATACTTGATTAAGTGCTAAATTGCATGTACAATTTATTTGTGAAATGTTTAACAATTCCGAAAGGGGATTCACATGCCAACTACTACTAAAGAAGAGACGTACTATCGCCTAGCATCAGATATATTGAGGATGAAAATTATCAATGTTCATGCCGCTGTTAAACTAACAGGACTAAGCAGGGACGAGGTAATCAATTTTGTTATCAAGAATGACTACCTCCGTCTATATGACGAAGTTAATGAGGTGTGGTACAACGAAAGCACCGAGGGACATTGCTAATTATATGTATTGTTCCAAGTCATTCTTAAATCAAAAAACACCTCTAAACGGAAATTGATCTGCTTAGGGGTATTTTGATATGAAATAAATAAAAAATGAACTATCTTGCTTTTTTTTCCGTTTAAATCTTACACTCAACATAGGCGAACTTCAGCCAAATTGATTCACCATTCATTTCAATTTGAATAAGTAAAACGCCGACATGTAGGCGTTTGTGCCTATATATCAGCGTTTGCTCAATTTATTGAAAATGCCCTAGAATGCCGCCGACAGGAATCGAACCTGCACGGGAATAATCCCACACCGACCTGAACGGTGCGCGTCTGCCAGTTCCGCCACGGCGGCTTTAACAACAGTCCTATTCTATCAAAAAATGGAACCGTTGCCTAGTAAAATCTGACTTACTGAATTAAGCTTTCGTGAAAGCTGCAAAACTATAACTTGCTCGACGCAAATTATAACTTGCATTGGCTCCTTCATAACGCTTCATTGGGAAATCGTCTTCTTGTGACCAAGCTTCCCACTGCCCCTTTGTATTCCAAGTTGACAGTAATACTAACTGATGATCATTATTGGTCCGTTGTAGCAAAAACGATGACAGACCGCCATGTAAGTTTCCTTGGCTCAAAAATGCTTCATAACGTCTGATGAAGTTATCACGTTCTTGATCGTTCAACGTAATAAAGCTAAACATCAACCACCCACGCAATTCTTCATCAGCACCAGCAGATGATAATACCTTGTAAGATGTTGGCATAGCAAAAGCTGATTTCGAATCATCAGTTAACTCAATCAACATTCCGCGCAAGTGATCACTATCGTCAATGCTTAAATGAATTGGGCGATCCAAGTGCTTGCTACGAATTTCATTTAAAACTTCTCGTGTACCAAAAGTAGTATGAATGTAACGTGTCATAGTAGTACCTCCTACATGTCCTATTGTATATTATAGGCTTTTTCCTTACAAAAAGCAGGCAGATTCTTTTTTTATCTATACTCTCTTCATGTTTTGCGCATAACTGGCACTAAAAAAACTGGGATGAATATTCATCCCAGTTTACCTATTTAACATTCAAGGCCATTGCAATTAACATAATCGCCGCAATACTGTTATTTAGCATGTGTAGCCCGATCGAATACTGAATTTGCTTTGTTTTCTTATAAACAACCGCCAGTACAATTCCCATGCTTGAATATTGTAAGAATGCAAAAATGTCAAAACCACCATAACCCGCTAAATGGAAGTAACCAAATAGCACACCCGATAGAATCACATTGATCCACCAATTACTACCTTTAAAGAAATAATTCAGCACTACACCGCGAAAAATGATTTCCTCTAAAAAAGGTGCGACTAATACTGATAACGCAAGAACGAACGCTAATGCGCCAGGTCCCTGCTTCGCCATCTCTTCCAAGGACTGCTGGTTTTGAGCAACCTCAACACTCCCTTTCAATAAGGTTTGGATAATCCCTAAAACTGCACCAACTCCTAGAACCATTAAGTAGCCCCAAAGGATCCAGATGATCTTTTCACCCTGAACACGATGAAAGCCAAAGTTTGGTGAATAAGGTCGGATACCCCATTTAGCAATTACCCAAAAGGCGCATGCAGTTAGCACCACCATCATTAGCACACTTGCCGAGATTGGACCAAATGTATTCCGTCCAACGCCACTGATTGATCCAAGAAACTTTGATGTTAATACACCGAGCAATTGAATGATTACGTCGAAAAACATCCCCACAATAACCCAAATTACCCCAATCAACATCATCTTAATACTACTTTTTTTCACGATCTCGCTTCCGTTTCTTCTCATTTAGTGTAAGTTTAGTCATGATAACAGAAGTCATGATAAATAGCATCACAATTCCAAAAAAGGTGAGCGTCTTATTCCAAGCAAAAGTTGAACTTAACACCATTAGTCCAATAAATAATCCGAATAATACCACCGCAAAAATAATTTGTTGAGCATGCGCCCGCATTTGCTTAGTTCCCTTCTAAAACATAGCGTTCAATAATTTCTGCAATTGCGCCTTCATTATTGGTCCGCTTAGTGACTACATCCGCTGCTTCCTGAACTGTCTCAATACCATTTGCAACTGAAATGCCTAAACCAGCCGCCCTAATCATTGCAATATCGTTATTGTTGTCACCTACAGCAATGATTTCTTCAGCCTTGATGCCTAGTTTTTCTCCCAACAGTAACGCCGCCGCACCCTTATCAACACCAGCTTGATTAAATTCGACATAGCGCTGTGATGAAAAGGTTGCTTCGACGGCTGTCTCTCCAACCGCTTCGATAACTGCTAATTTAATCTTTTCGCGGGTTGCCGAATTTGGCGACTCAAAAATCACTTTCATGATCGGCTTGTTCATAAGAAAATCAATCTCAGCATTATCAATCACTTCAAAAGGGACCGCCCGCTCTGCCATATATTTCTCGTCACTGGCTGATAGGTTATAGATATACAACTGATCAATTGTATAGATATGGGCATCTACAGTTTCATCAACTAATCCCGCTTTAAAGATTTGGTTCGCCAATTTAAAGTCCATCGCCCGACTTAAGAAAACTTGATTATTTTCATTTTCAATAATTGCCGCACCATTATATGAAATCACAAACTGGTCAGCCTTGTTATACAGTCCCAACTCTTTCAGTAAGGGTTGTACTGATAGGTATGACCGACCAGTATTAGGCACAAACTTAAAGCCTTGTGCGCTAGCTACCTTAATTGCGTTAACATTTTTTTCATTAACCGTTCCGTCGTCATTCAACAATGTTTCATCTAAATCGGAAACTAGTATTTTATAGGCCATTAATTCATCCTCGCTTAACATTCTTATTATATTGTACCAAAATATGGCATTTCAACAATTACCATGGGCATAAAAAATACCTTTCATATTTATATTATCTTTTTAAAAAAAGCTCGGTCTTTAACATGCTATTTCTCATCAAATGTCAAGAATTGTAATCTCCTTTTTTCTCCGTTATTATAAATGACAGAGCTTTGATTCTTGCCAGATTTTGGCAAGCGAAGATAAAATTTCAGCGGAAGAAGGACTACCATGGTGATTATCACAGCAGGTATGATCGGTGTTGGTAAAACAACTCTTACAGAACTAATTTCTACTCATTTAGGAACTGAGGCTTTCTTTGAGCCAGTCGGTGAAAACCCAGTTTTGCCACTCTATTATGCCGATCCTAAACAATACGGCTTTCTACTACAAATCTATTTCTTGAATAAGCGATTTGCGATGATCAAAAAAGCTCTTGCTGATGACAACAACGTCTTAGATCGCTCAATTTACGAAGATGCTTTGTTTACCAAAGAAAACCATAGTTCAGGTAATATTTCAGATGCTGAGCTTGATGTTTATATGACCCTGCTTAATAACATGATGGATGAGATTAAGTCTATGCAAAAAGGCCGACCCGATTTGATGGTCTTTGCGGACGCAGATTTCGAAACAATCCTTTATCGTATCAAGAAGCGTGGCCGCGACTACGAACAATTTGATGATAATGATGAGCTACGTGCATATTATTTCAAGATGTGGTCAGCTTACAAGCAATGGTTTGAAGAATATGACGCTTCACCAAAACTAAAGATTGATCTACAAAAATATGACTTAGAAGATGAAACCAATCGTCAAGCAGTCCTTAATGTTATTGATACCCGCCTTGCGGAACTAGATGCACAAAATTAAGTTAGTTAAAAAATACCGAAGCAGTTAACTGCTTCGGTATTTTTATTTTTAATTCACACTGCCGATAAAACTAGGCCCGTTTGTAGCATCAAAAGAGGCGAACTGGACTTGTCCGGTTTCAAGTGAAACGCCGATGTACAAATTACCACCCAGTGAAATCGCTACGTTGTAACTAGCTCCTTGGGTGCCCCAGAATAGTAAATCACCTGCTTGTGCACTGCTGGTATCTGTACTAATCGTACTGCTCCCTTCAAGCGCAATCGTTGAGGCAGGTAGTGTAATTCCAGCTTGTGCAAAGACTTGACTCACGAAGGTCGCCGCCGAGATACCAGTGACTTGTTCATTTGCCATCGTCTGGGCAACACTAACCACGTCGCTCTTTTCAGCATCCGTTAATGAATTATTGCTATTGCTTTCCCCGGTCGCTACATTTGTCGAGTCATTTGCATCTGGGACATAAATGACCGTCCCTATTTGTAGCAGACTCAAGTCAGTTTGGTTCGCTGCAACAATATCGTTGACCGTTACACCAAATTGTGTGGCAATTGCTGTTAGCGTATCGCCATCTTGAATGGTCACTTGCACAGTATTAGCCGGCTTAACCTGTGGTGTTGTGCTGGCAATCGCCGCACTTTCCGCTGGTGTCACAGGTGCTTCAGATGGCGTTGCCGTTGCCGCCTCGCTACTGGTTGATTGCGAACTTGCGCTCTTATCAACTGTCACAACAGCGTTATCCGTTTGATCCTTCTCGACAACCATCCCATTTTGTTTGCTTGTTGCCTTTTTTTCTTGCGATTGTGCAACTTGTGTCGCAGTTCGGACGTTTGTTTTGTCGTCTGCACTGCTAACTTTGGCGAAGGTATTTTTAGTCTGACTAGTTGCTTCAGTTGCTGGATCGCTTACCTGACCTTCTGCCAACTTTTCAACTGCCGCTTGAACGCCTGGAATTTGCGTGGTTGCTACTACACCAATAGTTCCGGCAACACCCGCAAAGACCGTTCTCTTTGAAACCTTACCCATGTTCGTCCCACCTCTTTCATAAAAACAAGTGTCATAAATATAATTGCTAAGATAATTTTATTATACCTTATGTTCCCATCGGAAACGGTTTGTTCACAATTTTTCCCAATAAAGAACTAATTTAGTAATTATTTAAAAAATTGTGTTGCTGCAATCGCCTTTTTCCAGCCCAGATATGCGCGTTCACGCTCTTCTGCCTTAGCATACTCTGGCTGACGAACAATCACCTCACTTGCATCAGGTAAGTCGGCAACTGATGCCCAATATCCAACACCTAAACCGGCCAAAAAGGCTGCACCTAGCGCTGTTGTTTCAACTTGCTTAGGTCGTGTAACCTCCATTTGTAACAGATCTGCTTGGAATTGATGCAAATAATCATTAGCCGCACCACCACCATCAATTACCAAGCTTGAAAGGTCAATTGCTGTATCCTCAGCCATAACGGTCAAGACATCCCGCGTTTGATAGGCCAATGAATCCAAGGTTGCCCGTACAAGATCATTTTTAGTCGTGGCTCGTGTTAATCCAAACATTGCGCCTCGAGCCTGCTGGTCCCAATATGGGGCACCTAGTCCAGAAAAAGCAGGTACCAAATAAACCGGTTCAGGATGTTGTTCATAACCGCGTTGTGCCATATCCGAAGTATCTTTGGCTGATTTGATCAGATTCAGACCGTCACGTAACCACTGCACAGCCGCACCGGCAACAAAAACCGACCCTTCCAATGCATACCTAACTTCACCATTAATGCTATAGGCAATTGTCGATAGCAAGCCATTATTGGATTGCGCCACATGATCCCCAGTGTTCATAACAATAAAGGATCCCGTTCCAAAAGTGTTTTTCACATCACCGACATTAAAGGCCTTATGTCCAATCAATGCTGCCTGCTGATCACCAGCAATTCCCGTAATTGGTACCTGAATCCCAAAAAAAGCAAAGTCGGCCGTGTAACCAAAGTTACTTGATGACTCCTGCACCTTAGGTAACATGGCTCGTGGAATGTCAAATAATTCTAACAATTTATCATCCCAATCCAAGGTATGGATGTTATACAACATCGTTCGACTAGCATTTGTCATGTCACTAGCATGGATGGCACCATTCGTTAACTTATACAGCAACCATGTATCGACTGTCCCAAATAGTAGCTCCCCTGCCTCAGCCTTTTGGCGTGCACCAGGTATATTCTCCAACAACCACATAATTTTAGTTGCTGAAAAATATGCGTCAATCCACAAACCTGTCTTTTCGTGAACCAGCTCAGTCAACCCCTGCTTTTTGAGTTCCTCAGCAATCTGACTAGTCTGCTTAGATTGCCAAACAATCGCTGAACTAATCGGCTCACCAGTTTTTCGGTCCCAAATAATTGTCGTTTCTCTTTGATTAGTAATTCCGATTCCGGCCACTTTATAAGGCGCTACATTTGCTTGAATAACTACCTCTGCCATAACTTGCCTGGCATCATCCCAAATTTTGGTTGCGTCGTGCTCAACCCAACCGGACTCTCTAAATATTTGTGGTAGCTCTTTTTGGGCAGTTGCGATTGCTGTCCCACTGTGATCAAAAAGAATTGCACGCGTGCTAGTTGTGCCTTGATCTAAAGCCATAATATATTGGTCGGTCATCTTGGCCCCTCATTTTCGTAATCAATATTTATAACTATATTTTAGGACACTAGTTATATAACCGTCTACTAATTTAAACAATTCTTGATTATCGACAAAAAAATACCATGATGCTGAAGCATCATGGTATCCATATTAACCTTCTGAGCGAAGCTTTCCGCCATCCATAAAGCGTTCTGCACGCATCTCATTAACAATCACTTTGATTGCCGAGCGTGGCGCTCCAGTGTTCTTTTCAACGGCATCAGTAATCTCTTGCATCATTGCTTTAAGTTGCGCATCACTGCGTCCCTCAACAAGTTCTACGTGAATAAATGGCATGCTAATCTCCTCAATTTCTGTATTAGTTTTTAAACTTTTCCGCTTCTTCATCTAAATTCAGTGCTTCTGTAATTTGCGCTTGAGCCGCGATTCGTTCATAACGAATTTGACTTTGTAAATCTTCATTCCAGAAGTTATTTGAAGTTTCAACGGTGTTAACAATATTAATAAACGCTTCCGGATCAATCGTTTTAGTTAGGATCTCCATCTCACGTAATTCATACCGTGACAGGACCATCATCAATGTACTCGATGGCTCTTGGGTATACGCCCCGAAAGATGGCATAATCGTAATTCCGCGTACAACACTTTCTTGAAGGGCCTTTGCAACTTCGGAAGAACGTCTTGTCACGATAAAGGCGGTTAACTTCTGGTAGCGAGTATGAATCGAGTCAATCGCAATCGTTGTAATATAGATTCCAATAATTGTGTACATCGCATTCTGCCAACCAATAAAGGTTCCTGAAATTAAAACAATCGCCCCATTGATGAAGAGTGTGATGAACCCAATTGACTTACCACTTGCCTTTTGAACAGCAGCTGCAACAATATCCATCCCACCTGTTGAGAAGCCGAACTTAAAGGTGATCCCAATCGCAACTCCCATTAGCAAACCACCAAACATACCAGCTAAAATTGGCTCCTGATGGACTAAACTGACTTGTGGCAGGAGAATTTGTAAGCCGTTGGCAAAGAAATTCTGTAAGAAGGACCAAATCGTAAATTCATGTCCAGCCCACTTCCACCCAACAAAGGCAACCGGAATATTAAAGGCCATGATAATCGCCCCTACTTGTAAGTTCCAGCCGAACATTGCATGAAAGAACAAGGAAATTAACTGGGCGACACCATTAAAGCCTCCCGAGAAAATGTTATTTGGAATATAGAAGAAATTCATTGACATTGCTACCAGAAAGGCTGAAACAATGAAGACAATTATTTTGATGCTATATTCGCGTGTACGCGTTTTAGCCACAAGCCACCCTCCATTCTTTTTTAATTATTTCATTATCACACATCCAAGCCATTGAAACCAGCACCTTTTATTAATTTATCGGCTAGATTTCACCACCCCAGTAACACCCACCTATAATTAACCAAAACCAGATTGCCAATCTTACTACAGCGGCCCATAATTAAACTATCAGATAAGATTAGGTGGAATTCACTAATGAAAAAGATTTATTTCATTTGTACTGGTAATGCTTGCCGTTCTCAAATTGCCGAAGGTTATGCCAAGACCCTAATGCCGGGCTGGGAGGTCCGTTCCGCCGGTGTTGAAGTTCATGGTTTGAATCCATACGCCGTTCGGGTTATGGCTGAAGATGGTTTCGACATCTCACAACAAGAATCAAAGTTGATTGATCCAAACTACTTTGTGGCCTGTGATGTCATTGTCACCTTATGTGGTGACGTCTTGGACAAATGCCCCGTCATTCCAGCAAACCTCACCCACTATCACTGGAATTTGAGTGATCCTGCTAAAACACACGGTGATGATGCTGAGATCCTAACGTCATTCCGTAAAACACAGGCTTTAATCAAGGCTCACATTCAAGAAATTATCTAAAAATAAATACGCCGAACTCAATACAAAGGTTCGACGTATTTTAAGCTGTCGGATATCATTCTACCTTGCTACTCTTTAACTCCTGTAGCTCACGTTTAAGACTTTCAACTTCATCGCTCAACTCCGTCAAGTCCTGTCTTCTAGTCAACTCGTCACGTAATTCTTGATCAGTCATTTTCGGTAATGTCCGTGAATTGGCTAATCCTTTATCTATTGCAAAATAAATCGTAAGAAACAGTACCGCCAAAATTATAACCATCATAAGCGTTTCTCCAAAGTGAACTCCACTAGTCATACCAAACACTGGTATTATCTGATGCTCATCAATAACCACAAAAAACATTCACCAGACACGGTAAATGTTAATTAACTTCAAAATAAAAATTCAACTAGGCCTTGTTTGCAGAACCGAAGACGTCGATCCGCTCTTCAATTGCAGCTTGAATAGCATCAACACCCGGCTTCAATAACTTTCGTGGGTCATAATTCTTTCCCTTTAAGTCTTCATCTGATAGGATGAACTTTCGCAATGCTTCATGGAAGGCCCATTGCGCTTCAGAATTAACGTTAACCTTTGCGACACCCAAACGAATTGCTTCTTTGATTTGGTCGTCAGGCACACCTGAGCCACCGTGCAAAACAAAAGGTAACTTATGACCAGTTGCATTGCCGAGTTCCTTCAAATGATCAAGTGAAAGTCCTTGCCAGTTTTCAGGATAACGACCATGCACATTACCGATTCCAGCAGCTAGTAGATCAACACCCAATGCGGCCATTTCCTTTGTCTGATCAACATCAGCAATTTCGCCCATTCCGATAATTCCATCTTCTTCACCACCAATTGAGCCAATTTCAGCCTCTAAAGTGATGTCATTCCAATGTGCTGCTGGAACTAACTTTTGCGTCTTCTCCAAATTTTCAGCAAAATCCAACATTGATCCATCATACATAATTGATGTAAAGCCATCATGAATAGCTGCCATGGCAGTCTCGAAATCACCATGATCCAAATGCAATGCAACTGGTACAGTGATACCCATTGCCTCATCTAGGTTCTTTACCAAATTTGCCACAACTTTAGTACCACCCATATACTTAATTGCACCAACTGAGGCAGCCAACATAATTGGCGCCTGCTTTGCTTGAGCAGCACGTAAAATTGCTTGTGTCCATTCCAAATTGTTGATATTGAAAGCCCCTAACGCGTAGTGCTCACTGACAGCCTTATTTAACATTTCTGTTGGATTTACAATTGTCATTTCTCAAATTCCTCTTATTTCATTTCCCAATCGGCAAGTTCCATTGAAGCATCGTCTGCACTCAAGGCATACTTAAAACGTGTGTTAACCGACGCGACGGCCGTCCGTGCGTCTAGACTCTCCGATGCGGCCAAATTGGCTACAAGTGTTAGAAAAGCTGGTAATTCACGGTCCCAAGTTAGACGTTCATCGTAGCCATATTGAATCCAGACCGTTTGATACTTTTCGCTATCCCATTCTGCGGCACCATGATAAGGTCGATCATCAATCAAGATACCACCCTTTCCTCGTGCAACATCCTTGGTATGAGCCATAATAACTTTTTTATAAAAAGGACTTGTTGGACCATTACCAAAATGTTCTGTCAGCCACGCTAACTTATCCGACCAAGAACTCACGTTATTCCAAGGAGCAGTCGTCAAAATGTATAACTCTGCGCGGTCCGCCAGTTCTTGTACACCAGCGACTGCTCCATCAATCGGCTCCAAGTTCCGGAAAATTCCTGGAATCTGATCAGGCTTCTCAACACCAAAATCAACAGCCAAATCCGTTGCTCGATTTAGAACTGGTAACGTATTTACCAGTGTATTATCCATATCTAAAAAAATATTTAGTTTTTCTGTCATATTTAAAATCTTCCTTTTGCAGGTATACCATTTGAATAAAGTTAGGATACATGTCCGACAACTCTATCTCAAGGTTGCAAATCGTTCACTCACCATACCTGTTTGTTTGTAAAATTTAACTACATTCAATATTCTAGTGTAAAAAAAGAACAAAAAGTGCACTAAACATCTGAAAAAACGATAACATTCGAAACATACCGTGCAACATCACAAACTTTTTCATACCTATACCATTCTAAAAGAAATATATTTTCAGCTTTTCGGAATCTCGACCAATTAACTAAACCCAATTTTTAAGCACACAAAAACCCCTCTGCTTGAAATAATTCTATACCAAAGGGGTCATTTTTATTTTCAGCTTTGCCATTTGCGATAAGTCAATGGGGTCATCCCCATCTCACGTTTAAATATTCGTGCAAAGTATCTGGGATCCGAGAATCCCGATTGAGTCGCAATTTCACTGATCTTTAAGTTATGTTTATTTAACAACAATCCTTTCGCAAATTTAATGCGTGATTGTAAAATATATTGGGTTGGTGCCATTCCGAGATAGTCATGGAATAATCTACGTAAATATTGTGGTGAAATAAATAGACTGTCCGATAGATCCGATATTTGAATATCCTCAGCAATGTGCTGACCAACATATTCCGTAACCGGTACGATATACCGATCGTAATCATCACCACCTGAAAACTTTGCCCGAAAATCTTGATATAAACCAAATTTGATAAAAAATTCATAGGCAAGATTTGAAATCTGATAACTATTTATCCGACCTTCTTGAACCATGTAAAAAATCCGATCAATAATCTCTGCTTGCTTGCGCCCTTGTTGTACATCTAAGAAGATTTGTGTTTGATCACCCAAATAATCTGCCAGTTGATTCACGATTGGTCCATGAAAGGTAGCAAAGTTAATCCGCCATTCTTGATCAATTGATACAGACTGATAGCGATGCGGTACACCAGGAGCAATTAAAATCCCCATTCCTGGGCGCAATTCAAAACGTTCATCATTTACAAAGAACTCGCCAATACCGCTCTCAGTCTGCAGCCAATGATAATACGGGAAACCCTTTTGTCGCGCAACTGAATCCTGGTGCCAATTTTTACCCATATCTCGCGGCATCACCGGCAAGTTTTCACTCTCAATATTATAAAACGCGCCCATTCGTCAGGCTCCTCCTAGTGTACCGTAATTAATTTTATCTTAGCAGACTATCCACTTAAAATAAAGCAATGACAATGTTCCTTCATTTTCTCGAAAAAATAAAAGACTACCCAATTAATTGGGTAGTCTTTTATTGAATTGATCTTAACGACGCTTCTCTGGAATACGAGCAGCCTTACCATGTAGGGCACGCAAGTAGTACAACTTAGCGCGACGAACACGACCGTAACGAACAACTTCAATCTTATCAACACGTGGTGAATGGATTGGGAAAGTACGTTCAACACCAACACCGTTAGAAATCTTACGAACAGTATAAGTAGCTTGGATTCCCGTTCCCTTACGCTTGATTACAACACCTTCGAAAAGTTGCACACGTTCGCGTGAACCTTCGACAATTCGTGCGTGAACACGAACTGAATCACCAGCACGGAATTCAGGAATGTCCGTACGTAGTTGTGATGCTGTTAGCTTCTCTAGCAAAGCATTTTGACGCATAATTTAATCTCCTCTGATAATCATATACCCCTTGGCCAGCGGATTACCGATATATTTTTAGTGAATAAACACTAAAAATAAATTTAACATAATTAACTCTTCTAAACAAGTCTTAATTTTCTGAATCGTGACTGGCCTCTTCATCAACGACTTCTCTCAGTAACTGGCGCTCTTCTTTTGTGAAGTTATAATGCTCCAGCAAATCTGGTCGTCGCAAATACGTTCTACGTAAGGACTCTTTTTTACGCCAAATCGCAATATTACCGTGGTGTCCACTCATTAAAACATCTGGAACTAGCATGCCACGAAAATCAGCTGGTCTTGTATATTGTGGATATTCTAGTAGGCCAGTTGAAAATGAATCATCGACAGCCGACATATCATCACCCAGCGCATCCTCAAGTAGGCGCACAGTTGCATCAATCACGACCATCGCACCAAGTTCGCCACCAGTCAATACGAAATCTCCCAGCGAGATTTCATCGGTTACCAACGTGCGAATTCTTTCGTCATACCCTTCGTAATGTCCAGCAATAAATGTTAGATGCTCTTCCTGAGCCAATTCTTCAGCCATTTTCTGATTGAAGGGCTTACCGGCGGGGTCCAATAGGATTACACGACCAAAGTCTCCAGCAGATTCCTTCACATGATCCATTGCATCAAAGATTGGTTGTGGTGTTAGTAACATCCCCTGTCCGCCCCCATAGACAACATCATCGACATTATTATGGCGGTTATTGGTATAATCGCGGAAATCAACCACATTAAAATCAACCAAGCCACGTTCAACAGTTTTACCGATAATCGACTCACGCATGGGCGCAAACATGTTCGGGAAAATACTTAAAACGTCAATTCGCATTAATCAAGTCCCTCCAAGAAATTGATTTTCGCCTGTCCTTGCTCCAAATCAATCTCAGTCACCACGTCCGCAATGTATGGAATGTACAATGGATTCTTTCCAGCGCGCTTTACAACCCAAACATCATTAGCTGGCAATTCCAGAATTTCGCTAACTTGTCCCAAAACTGACCCATCAGCATTATCAATTACATCCAAGCCCACGATTTCGTGATAGTAATATTCATCATCAGCTAACTCCGTCAGCTGGGCCTCATCAACCATCAAATCACGGCCCTTATACTGTTCAATCAGATTGATGTTTTGCAAATCTTTAAATGACAGTAATATGAACTGCTTGTGCGGACGAACAGTTTGAATCGTAACTTCAACCGGCGTCTTCCCGGCAATTACCAAGCTTTGTCCCTTTGTAAATCTTTCTTCTGGGAAATCTGTTGTAGCAATCACACGGACCTCACCTCTAATGCCATGTGTATTAACAATCGTACCAACCTTATATAAAGCCATTGTGCCCTCCCGGCAATTCAATTCTTAACTAATATAATCTTTTTTTGTCTCTTCAATTATCCAAACATCAAAAACCTTTGTCAATCTTTAAAAAAGTAACAGAGAGTTATGTACAAACCTGGTTTAATTTGGTAAAGTAGAAAAATCGTTTCCATTTACAAAGCGATCGAAATTTATGAAGGGGCTAGGCTTAAAAGCCTAGTAAATCGGTATTATCATGCAAAATACATCAAATCAAACAGGCGTAGATCAGTCAAAACCGGTCTTTTTCGATCTCTTTAAACCAGCTTGGTATGTTGAACAAATGTCAAATTGGACAACGGTTAGTTATATTCTACTAGCTTTTGGGATTGGATTTTTGCTTTCTCAAACCATTGCGGCTCCGATCACACCAATTGCAATCTGGACTTTACTCGCGGCAGTGCTAGGATTCACAACAACCCTCGCCATTACAAATGCCCGCCCATTAAATGGTGTCTTTGGTTTAATATCGGCAGTCATCTATATCGTCGTGGCCTTACACGCAAAAAATCCCGCTGATGCAATCTTACAAGGTGTTTACATTATCTTGCTGGATCTACCGGTTTTGGTCATGCCTGGTTGGGCTAAAAATGTGAACGCTCGCGTTCGCCGAATTTCCGAAGTTGGTGGCCGAAAAGAACGCTTTTCAGCAAATTTTTGGTATACTACCTTCGCAATCATCTTTATTTTGGCATGGTTGGCACTTTATTTCTTTGAAATTAAGCTAACCCACTCTCCACGACCATTGATTGATTCTGGGACTGCCGCAATTGGAATTGTCGGTGCCTTAATGACAACTCTTCGTTTTTCAGACAGTTATTACTTCTGGATCGCTCAAGGAATTGCTCAAGTTATTCTATGGGGTGTTACGGCTTCACAAGGCGACGCTTCTCTTGTATTGTTCTTTACCTATATGATGTATCTAGCAAATGATGGTGTCGCACTCTTCGCTTCACCATGGTTTAAACACAGCTTACGCGGATAAACATTAAAAAAGGCTTGCCTCGTTCTGAAAATCCATCAGAACGGAGCAAGTCTTTTTACATCGCATTAGCATAATCAAACTGCATAACCCCGAAAGGCGATATCCTGTTCGATTAAGATTCCTGCATAATCACTATCTTCTAACTTCTCATTAGCTTTAATAATCTCAGCAGTTCGTAAAGCTAAATCAACCTTTTGTTGACGCATTAAATAGCGATAATATTCCTGTTTATTCATATTCTCACCTCATTAACTGTCTCGTTTTAATAATCACGTCCATATTAACCTAACCGAGCATACAGCGTTAAACTTAAAGTCGCCTTATCTAGCCTGATAAAACAAATATATTAAAATGTTGATCGTTATATTTATCATCAAAGCAACCTTAAATGGTGTAAATCACTTCTAGCTCAAATTAAGTTTAAATTTAATTATAGTCATATTTTCAAGTCCCGCAAGTTTTCTGCTTTGAACAAAAAAAGACATCCATGTAAAACACACGGATGTCTAGTCAATATTAATATCATTGGACGAAGAATGCTTGTAACAAAATTAGAGTTGCCCACATCGCTAACGAGAATAACGCATTCCGGCTACGTTCAATCAAATAAGTTGAAATTGCGGCACCAAAAACAAAAACTAAACCTATAAAATTAACCCACTGGCTACTATTAACCCAGGATACGATAATCAAAATTACTCCGATCATCGAAGCCAAATTTGTCAGTTGTTTTTGTCTCAATCGCATTTAACTCACCTTGCTTCTTTATAATAACTACTTTTATCATACCACAAAGTAGCATCGCCTTCTAATGGAAGCATTCTATTAGCCCGGCGAGTCTAATCGTTGCGAGTGCTGCCTTGTTCATCATGAATCGCTCGTATTTTACCATCATTCTCTAGATGACCTGTGCCTGTATATGATTGAACATCATCAAAATATACACCCTTTTTTGCATAATGCGCCAGTAATTCAGCTCGTTTAGCTTCAAAACGTGGTGGAATTGCAAACGTTGTTCCAAGATCAAAGAGTGCTTCGTCAAGCGTGAATCCAGGATTGGTCGTTGCCAATTCGACTCGATTGCCACCTGGTTCAATAAAGTATGCTGAGCGGAAATATCCACGATCAATGAAGACCTCTCGAGTATATCCTAGTACTGCAGCACGTTCCCAATAATATTTTAAATCAGCTTCACTCTTTACAGCCAAAGCATAATGATCCGTTGATCCACGACCGAAACGAGAGTCAGGCGCATCAGTGGCTGTTTGCACTAGCTCCAAAGCTTGAACCCCGCCCAGATCAATGACGTTACCTTTTACAGGTACTTCTAATAATTGCTCGAAAAATCGTCCCGTCGCGGCAACATCGGGTACATGCATCTCGGCACCAATGACACCTGTAATTTGAAGCTCAGCTGGCACATCACTCATATAATTAATATGCCAATCAAAGGCGGTATCATCGGTCTCCTGAAGGCGAATTGGAATTTGGTCATAATCAACGAAATGCAGGCGCCCTAGACCATCGACCGTAACCTCAAATCCGGCCTCTGTAAGACGCGTCTGCCAAAAGTTAGCTGAGCCTGTTGGAATTGAGAAGTGAATGCCACTAAAAAAAGTTTTCCCATCTGTCCGCTCACGAAAATTATCAATCGGAAAGAATGTTACAACCGTTCCCGGTGTTCCCATAAAATCACCATAATAGATATGCCGACGCCTTGGGTTAGCCTGATTAATTGAGTTCTTAATGAAGCGGAGACCTAAAATTCCAGTATAAAAGGCAAAGTTTTGCTGAAAATCCTCAGTCAATAATGAAATATGATGCGTTCTCATTGTCATGGTTAATTTCCCGTTTTTCTTTAATTTAGTATTTAACATTATTATAATGCTTTTATTTTCATTTACAATTAGTAAGTTAAATATCAGACTAAATTCGTGCTATGATAATGGACAGTCATGCAAAAATAAAAGTGAGTACAATTCTAATGAAAAAGCATTTTATTAATGGCAACGCCTGGCTATTGATTGGCCTGCTTATTATGACGGCACTGTTTTTTAGCTCTTCACAAAGTTATCAATCACAGAGTCAAGTCAGTAACCTTAGCCAACTGCTTCCGAGCCAGCCATTTGCCAAACAGTTAAGTCAAGTTCATTTTAGCTACGCTGGTTCAAGCGTATCCATTGAGCACCTTGGTTATTACAAATTTGTCGAGTTCTTCCTGCGTAAATTTGCACATTTCTCAAGCTACCTTCTACTTGGTATCAGTTTATATTTAGGTATTAAGAATAGATTCAATATCAGGCAACTACTCCCAATCGTTGCAATCACGACTTG
The DNA here is from genome assembly GCF_008107635.1 of Weissella muntiaci. Lineage (GTDB taxonomy): Bacteria > Bacillota > Bacilli > Lactobacillales > Lactobacillaceae > Weissella > Weissella muntiaci. The sequence goes on from NZ_SDGZ01000010.1 coordinate 67,127, forward strand.
GCTTGCTGCGACCGGTTATGCCAGCCTCGACGAATTACATCAGATGTACACTAGTGGTCGCTCGCCATTATTTCAAGACGTACTGCTCGATAGTATCGGTGCCCTCACAGGAATCGTGATAATTTTCTTAATCAGTATACTAACGCTTCGCTATAAAAAATAAAAGAAAACCGGAAACTTGCAACAAGTTTCCGGTTTTCTTTTATCCTTCTATTTCAAATCAGTCCAGCAAAGCCGCATAGCGAAAACATGCTTGAGCGTGGTCGTTAATTACACCAATTGCCTGCAAATAGGCATAAATTGTTGTCGTTCCAATAAACTTCATCCCACGTCGCTTCATGTCTTTACTCATCCGATCAGATAAGTCGTTTCGTGTTGGAATATCCTGCTCAGTAACGATATGATGTTGCTCAACTTTACCATTCGTGAAAGACCAGATGTAGCTGTCAAAAGACCCAAATTCAGCTTGAATTTCTATTACCTTCTGTGCATTAACGATTGCCGCTTGAACCTTTAATCGATTTCGGATGATCCCTGGATTATTCATCAATTCCAAGAATTTTTCTTGGTCAAAAGCCGCAACTTGTTGAATATCAAAGTTGGCATACGCTTCATAGAAATTTGCTGTTTTCTTGAGAATTGTAGCCCATGACAGGCCAGCCTGATTCATATCCAAAATCAATTTAGCAAAAAGTGCCTGATCATCGTGAATTGGCGTCCCCCAAAATGTATCATGATAGGCGCGCATTTCATCGCTTGTTTCACTCCAATGGCATCGCTGCATAACATATATCCCTTCTAATCAAACTTACTATCACGTAGTTGCTCACCAATCTCAAATTTTACATCTTCGAGTGGCATTTGATAACTTGGCACTTGCTCAAAACTGACACCTTGCCGCTGATAGTAGCGTAATAAGGCCGCTCGTTCCGCTTCAAATCGTGGTGGCAAGGCGAAGGTCGTTCCCAAACTATTTAAAGGCTCATCCAATGTAAAGCCTGGTGCCATTGTAGCAAATTCAATTCGATTACCACCAGGCTCCAACAGATAAACCGATGTGAAATATCCGCGGTCAACATATGTTTCCCGTGTATAGCCCAAATTTTCCGCCTCTTCCCATAGCTGATCAAGTTCCAAGCGGTCAGCAACCGCATAGGCAATATGATCAACAGAGCCACGACCCCACACATGCTTTGTCGTCATCTCAGTTTTGACCAACTCCAATCCAGTCTCTGTTCCCACCACATCACGCAAGAACTGTTGGCTGGCTTCTATATCTGGAACCCCCATTGTTGTCCCCAAGATGCCAGTTAACTGTTTGGTTGCTGGGACATCAGTTAGTGGATTCACGTGCCAATCACGTAGTTGACTATCTGTCTCCTGCAAAATGATCGGAATTTGATCAAAGTCCTCGAAAGCCAAGCCCGTCTCAAGTTCTTTCACAGTAATATTAGCTTCTGTTAAACGTTTAGCCCAAAAGCCACTTGTACCGTGTGGAATTCCTAATTTTAACCCGTTCAAAAAATTACTACCTGCTTCACGTGGTCGGTCAAAGCGTTGATCTGGGAAGAAAGTCAGCACAGTTCCGGGAGTCCCCATAAAATCACCATAGTAGACATGGCGCATATAGATATTTCCCTGGTTCACTGAATTCTTGATTAACCTTAAGCCTAAAATACCAACGTAAAATTGAAAATTACGGTCAAAATTTCCCGTCAGTAACGAAATATGATGAATTTTCATAACCAGTACCTTCTTAAACTAATTCATATTTGCAACACCTTTATTCTACCATTTTCAATTAAACGTCCAAATTAAGCATTAATATACTATCTACCAGGTATTTCACATACATATACCCAGGTACTTTACAGGTAGATATCAGGCAAATCACAGACATTATCTTAAAATAAGCTTTATAATCAAATATATCAATAAATTCCTTACGACAATGCTTAAATAACGCTACCTAGAGAGGAGGTCAAATGCGAATCTTTAAATATATTGCACGATCGGCATTATTTGTCAGCCTGTTTGCAGGACTATTTGAGGCCAACAACCTGATGAATTCTCATGGTGTCTCGGACAGCTTTCTCTTTCTGATCTTCACCAGTGGCTTGCTAATCGGCCTAATCTTCTATATCTTATACTTTACAACCAAGAAATAGATCCTATAATAAACGAGGTGACCGGCTCGATTTTTAAACCATATGAATCAAGCGCTTATACCTAGGCAGGCAACGAACATTTCTATTTTCCAGCTAAAGGAGCTGATCTTATGAATCCCAATAAACTAATCAATGCAATTTCGTATCTATCAGTTCTGGTTGCACCAGTGTTAATTCCATTAATTATTTGGATCCTTGCTAAGGATGCGGATGTTACCCAAAACGCTAAGAAAGCCTTTTGGTTGCAAATACCACCCTTTCTATTTATAGCCATCCTTTTAATTTTTATCGGTGTCATTGGCCTAACTACGAATGATGCTCGTGTAACCGGTCTAACAACTTTAATTCTGTTTGTAGTCTTAGGTGTCATCTCAGTCGGTCTATATATTTACAACATCGTCTTAGGCATTAAAAGCCTAATGTCTAACTAAGAGTTCAGGAGTTTAATCATCAATGGATATTCGTACCCTTATCATGTATTTCGGCATTGCAGTCGCTGGACTCGGTGTTTTATTACTAGCATTTACTACTAAGTGGCAAGGCGGTTGGGGTTATCCATATCGTACGACTAACAAACCACTCGCACGACTTGGCTGGCTACTCTTGCTGATCGGCTTAGCTATTTTGATTGGCATGGCATATCTCAACGGTCAACTAGGTTAGAATTTGACCTATAATCCCGACATAAAAGGAGTTAACTAAATAAGTTAGTTAACTCCTTTTAAAATTCATCCATAAATATATAAAAAAACAGCTAACTCAATTTGAGCTAGCTATTTTAATCTTAGAACAACGTGATAACTAGAGTGACCAAAAGTGACCAAAACCCTTGTAAACGTTGATCTTATCGGAAACAAATTACTTAGTGTATTTTGCTTCGTGGAACTTCTTCATGATACCTGCATTAGACAACAAGTTCTTAACAGTGTCAGAAGGTTGAGCACCATTGTTCAACCATGACATTACCAATTCTTCGTCCAACTTAACTTCAGCAGGCTCAGTCAATGGGTTATAAGTCCCAACGATTTCGATGAACCGACCATCACGTGGTGAACGTGAGTCAGCAACAACGACACGATAGAAAGGACGCTTCTTTGAACCCATGCGCTTCAAACGGATCTTTACAGCCATGTTTAATTTCCTCCAGTATTTTTATACTTAATTATAATAACAAAGACTTATACAGGTGTAAAGTGTTTTCCCTTTACACCTTCAAAGTTTTAATCGGTGTCAAGTAAAACCACTTGTCACCCTTTGACTTGTTTATATTACTACAATTACCAAAGCATAGCAAGTACAAAAGAAGGTATTAAACTGAGAACTAGATCAATTCCTTAAAAGCCTCCGTCAATGAAGCCAATGGATGTCCCAATGTTTTAGTCAAATCGTCTGAAGGCACGTCCAGTTGACGATCCTCAATTAACTTCTGGAACGACAAGAATACATTGGCTGTCGCTTCATTCATACCCGCATTGACAAGACTTGCAACGAATTCAGCATCATCAACTGATTTTGCTAAAACTTGCTTACCGGTTGCCGCCACTAAGGCCTCAGTTAATTCAACATACGTTCTTGGCGTACCACCAAACTCTAACACATCCGTCTCGCTCTTATTGACAAGTATATTAACAGCCGCTTCAGCGTACTCACGACGCAAAGCCCAACCTACACGCCCTTCACCAGCTGCGAAGGCCAATGTTCCACTATGCAAGGCAGCCTTTACCAAAGGCAACTCGTTTTCCAGATACCAGTTGTTTCGTAAGAATGCATGTTCAAGACCTGATGCAATAATCATCTTTTCAGTTACCGCATGATCCGGGGCCAAAGCATTTTCCGCATCTGGCGCCTTAGGAAAACTTGTATAAACAAGATAAGTGACCCCTGCTGACTTGGCCGCCTCAATTACATTCTTATGCTCTGCTTGTCGATTTCCGGGGGCGCCTGAAATCAGTAATACTCGATCAATTCCAGCAAAGGCCGTCTTTAAAGCTGCCTCATTGCCGTAATCAGCCACTCGCACTTCGTAACCCGCGGCCTCCAAATTAGCAACCTTTGCTTCGTTACGTACTAAAGCAACAATTTCATTCTGCTCAACAAGACTCGACAAATGCTTCAATGCCGCTCCACCAAAGTTTCCACTTGCACCAGTTACTAAATATTTCATAATTACGTCCCCGTCCTTTTCAGCTGTATTTTTATGATGTACAATTAAAGTCTAGATGACATCGTTGCATGCGTCAAGCAATATTTTCCAAGGAGTATCCATGAAACCATCAAACCAATTAAGCGATGCCATTCATATCCTCGCCTACATCAAGATTTTTGAAAACACAACCGAGCTCTCAAGCGAGCGAATTGCCCAAAGCGTTGAAACAAACGCTACAAATGTTCGTAAAATTATGAGCCAATTGAGAAATGCACAATTGATCGTCACAACAACCGGTCGGCCTGCTCCTAAATTAACCCGTTCAATCGACGACATCACCCTGTTTGATGTCTATCGTGCGATCGCCGGATCGGCCTTGATTTTACAAATTGACCAAAAGACTAATCCGAATTGTGTGGTCGGTGCCAACATCCAAGTGGCCCTAGACAAGGCTTATCAGCAAGTTCAAACAGCTGCAATGAAGGAAATGCAATCAATCACATTAGCAATGATTATCCACGATCTTTCACAAGCAGAGATTGAACAACGTTCCGAAAACAGAGCCCTAGTTGCGCCCTATCTTAATTAAAAACATCTGAAAAAAACACTGGTTCCCAGAAAGATTATCGTAACCTTTCTGAAAACCAGTGCAAAAATCAGATGTTTTTTATTTTGTTTGCTTTAAATACTGCGCTCTTAACTGAGCAACCTTCTCAGCCTTAGTAATCGTTGTCCTTACCTTATCGGCATCTTGATGTTTCGTATTCATTGCCTTTTGCTTATCATCGAGTTGATAACGTCCCATGAGTGCTCCTTACTTACGGCGCTTCTTTTTATTGCCTTTTTGCATCCGACGAGCCATCTGCTTCATCGCCACATTGGCCATTTTGCCCTTCAAGCCGTTTCCAGCACCCGGCATGCCAGGCATACCACCGCCCATGGCGCCCATCATTTGTTCCATACCAGCAGTGTTACCATTCATCATCTTAGCCATCATAGTCTTCATCTCGTTGAATTGCTTAATCATTCGATTAACCTCAACTACTGGTCGACCCGAACCGGCGGCAAGTCGCCGACGTCGACTTGGATTGATAATATCTGGATTTTCACGTTCAGTTGGCGTCATTGAGTAAACAATCGCCTTCATGCGATCCATGTCCTTTGGATCAAGTTGTGCATTCTTCAGGGCTGGGTTGTTAGCCATGCCCGGAATCATTTTCAAAATATCCTCAAGCGGTCCCATGTTTTGAACTTGTTCGAGTTGTGAAATAAAGTCATTGAAGTCAAACGTATTTGACTTCATTTTCTCCATCTGCTTTTCAGCCTCTTTTTCATCAAAATCCTTTTGGGCCTTTTCAATCAAGGTGAGCAAATCACCCATGCCCAAAATTCGACTAGCCATCCGATCTGGATAGAAGATATCCAAATCAGTCATCTTCTCACCTTGACCAACGAACTTAATTGGCTTACCCGTAACGGCGCGAATTGACAATGCCGCTCCACCACGAGTATCACCATCTAACTTCGTTAAGACAACGCCCGTCACATCAAGACGTTGGTCGAAGCCTTCGGCGGTCTCAACCGCGTTTTGCCCAGTCATTGCATCGACAACCAACATAATTTCATCTGGTTGTGCGATTTCCTTGACGTCGACCAACTCTTGCATCAACGCTTCATCAATTTGCAGACGACCAGCCGCATCGATGAAGACATAGTCTGCTTTAGCTGCTTCAGCTGCAGCTAGCCCTGCTTTAACAATTTCACGTGGATCAACATCGGTTCCCATTTCAAAAACGGGTACGTCAATTTGCTCACCCAAAGTCTTTAATTGATCAATGGCAGCAGGACGATAAACGTCGGCCGCAATCATGAATGGGCGCGCATTTTGCTCTGTCTTGAGCTTTAATGCCAACTTTCCGGCAGTGGTTGTCTTACCAGCCCCCTGTAGTCCGACCATCATGATTACTGTGGGAATCTTATCAGATTTATTCAACGGAGCATCTGATTCTCCCATCATGGCGGTCAATTCTTCATTAACAATCGAGACAATTTGTTGTGCTGGGTTCAAACCTTCTAAAACCTTTGCTCCAGCAGCTTTCTCACGAACATTGCGAACAAATTCCTTAACTACACCAAAATTAACATCGGCTTCCAATAAAGCCATCCGAATTTCGCGCATCGTTTCACGCAAATCAGCGTCAGTTACCTTTCCCTTACGGCGTAGGCCGCTCAACGCATTTTGCAGGCGTTCTGTTAAACCTTCAAAGGCCATATATTACTCCTCTTCTAAAATCATCAATTGTTCTGTCAATTCTGCCAATCTATGATCCTGACTATAGTGCTCTGTTATGTAGGCCGAGAGCAACTCTGAAGCCTGGACACGCTCTAAATAATCAGCGTATAAACGTAATTTCTGCTCATAATCTTCTAGGAGCTGAGTTGAACGTTTGAGATTATCATAGACCGCTTGTCGCGAAACTTCAAACTCATCAGCGATTTCGCCTAAAGAAAAATCATCAGCATAATATAATTGTAAATATTCGTTTTGCTTGGCAGTCAAAAGCGGCTGATAGAAATCAAACAACGCATTTAACCGTGTATTTTTCTCTAACTCCATCTTAACCCTCCAGCAAATCACCAAAGAGACTCTTGGCAAATTCATCAGCATCAAATGGTTGCAGATCAGAAACACCCTCGCCTAAGCCAATCCATTTTACAGGCAAATGTAACTCATTACGAATTGGTAGAATAATACCACCCTTTGCCGTTCCATCCAACTTAGTCAACACAATCCCAGAAACATCCGTTGAATCTTTGAACAGACGAGCCTGCTGAATTGCATTCTGACCCGTAGTTGAATCCAACACCAGCAAGACCTCTTGCGGCTCAGCTGGCAGTTCGCGACTAATGATCCGCTTCATTTTTGCAAGTTCTTGCATCAAATTAACATTATTCTGTAAACGTCCGGCTGTATCGACAAACAGAATATCTGCTTGTTGATCAATTGCCGCCCGCACACCATCATAGACGACTGATGCAGGATCAACATTTGGTTCACCGGCAATCACCTCAACACCGTCACGCTTACCCCATTCTTGCAATTGCTGAGTCGCACCCGCACGGAAAGTATCTGCCGCTGCCAACAACACTTTTTTGCCTTCAGCCTTGTAACGTGCGGCCAACTTACCAATCGTAGTTGTTTTACCAACACCATTAACACCAACAAACAAAATGACCGTTGGACCGTCTGATGCAAAATGCATCGTTGCATCTTCATTAACACCTTGGGCCTGATAATGGGCTACTAAGGTTTCAACCACAACCTGTGAAACTTCCGCCTTGCTCTTAGCATTCTGCAATTTAACTTCGTCTCGCAGTTGTTCGGTCAAGTCAAAGGCTGTTTGAGCGCCAACATCCGCCCCAATCAAGGTCTCTTCCAAGTCTTCGAAGAATTCCTCGTCGACAGAACGGAAGTTAGCCATAAATGCATTCCAACGATCTGACCAAGTCCGCTTAGTTTTTGTCAACCCCTCATCCAGAGTCGTCTCTATCGGTGCTGGCTCTGGCTCTGGCTCTG
>NZ_SDGZ01000010.1:75127-237743 GCF_008107635.1 Weissella muntiaci
TGGCTCTGGCTCTGGCTCTGTAATGATAGCCGTTTCCGAAGGAGTGTCAATCGTTGTGACATCCTTTAATTCATCTGATATCTCCACATTCACCGTTGTTGCATTTGAATCTTCTTTGACAACTGGTGCAACATATTGCATCCCGGGCGTTGGTTGCAAAACCTCAACCTTAATCGATGCTACCTTTTCTTGCTCTGGTTCTTTTCGCTTTAAAAAGTCAAATAATCCCATTTCAAGCCTCTTTCTTAATTAGTAACCTCAGCTGGCAAATCTGTCAAATTGACTGAGACCATCGTTGATATTCCTGGTTCCTGCATTGTAACACCATACAAAACATCTGACTGCGTCATGGTTCCTTTACGGTGTGTGATCACGATAAACTGCGTCCGTGCGTTCACTTCATGCAAATACCGAGCAAAACGATCGACATTCGCCTCATCAAGGGCTGCCTCTGTCTCATCAAGAACTGCAAATGGTACCGGACGAACCTCCAAAATGGCAAATAACAACGAGATTGCTGTCAATGCTTTTTCACCACCTGAAAGTAAGCTCATTTGTTGGAACTTCTTGCCCGGTGGCTGAGCCTTGATGTCAATTCCAGTTGTTAACAAGTGCTCCGGATCTGACAAGATTAGCTGCGCTTGGCCACCCCCAAACATCTTAACAAAAATCTCGCTAAAATGACTGGCAATTGCGTCGAAAGTCTCTTTAAAACGACTCTCCACTTCTGTATCCATTTCAGACATCGTCTCTAAAAGATTTGCCTGTGCGGTTTCAAGATCAGTCTTTTGTTGATGCAGGAAGTCAAAGCGCGTCTTGACCTCAGCGTATTCATCAATCGCATGTAAATTAACATTTCCCAAATCATCAAGTCCACGTCGCAACAGCTTTAACTGTGTTCTGATCTCAGCTAACGATAATTCTGTCATCTGACTCTTAACATAAGAGAACGATGTATCATACGTGTCTACTAACGCTTGTTCCGCATGTTGAATTTGTGTTTTCAACTCAGCCTGTCGTCCAGTTAACCGATTTAGCAAACTCATAATTTGCATTTGCTCATCACGTGCCAGCGCTAATTCACGATCTAAATTATCAACCGCTTTACCGGTATCGGCAATCGTTTGTTCTAATTCTACCAAATGATGCTCTGCTTGCATCTTTTCCTGACTGACTTGCTCAATTAACTGATCCAAATCAGCAATTACATCCTGATCATCTCGCTCTAAATCAGCTAACTGACCGTTCAACTCAGCGAGACGTGTTTCTTCTCGTTTACATTGACTCTCAAGCTCCTCAATCCGAACTCGCTCTGCCTCAACTCGCGCCTTCGAGGCACTATAGGCCGAACGTGTCGTTGCCACATCCGCATCTGCATCTGCAATTTGTACCTGTAATACCTGCTGTTCGTCAGTCATCGCAGTCAGTTTATTTTGTAAATCCGTTACCCGTTCTTGATAAGTTAATAATTGACTTGAATTATCTTGGCGCTGCAAGGCATTGCCAGCAGTTGCATCGTCAGACTGATGTAATTCAAACGCCAAGGCTGCTTGTTCGCGCTTCAATTGATTTTCACGTTCAACCAATATCTGTAATTGCGCTTTGGCCGCTTGTTCTTCTTCATTACTATTCATCAAAGCCGTTTGTAGTTCACGAAACTCGGCAGCTAATGGTTCGATCTGCTGTGCAAGATCCTTTACTAGCTTCTCTGCCGCCTGAACCGCCTGCTCAGTTTGAGCAACCGTCAGTTCCAGCTGTTCAACCTCACCTTGTTGAACTAACAAGCCATTGCGGTGATTGCGATTTGCTCCACCCGTCAAGGATCCACCAGCATTCATTAATTGACCGTCCAGCGTCACTAGACGAGCCCGGTGATGTAACTGCTTACCAACTGTAATCGCATGATCTAATGTATCTACAACAATCGTAGTCCCCAATAAATTATCCAGCACCGCTTGGTAATTCGGCGCCACTCTAACCAAAGTAGCCGCAATCCCAAGTACACCTGGCTGCTTTTGGGCAGTTTGCCAAAGATCAGCTTGAATTGAACGGCCCTTGATCGTAGTCAATGGTAAAAAGGTTACGCGGCCCAGTCGATGTTGCGTCAAATACTGAATGGCAGCCTTAGCAACCTGTTCATTATCAACAACGACATATTGTAATGCACCACCTAATGCGGTTTCCAAAGCGACTTGATATTCAGCTGGCACGTTTAATAACTCGGCAACCACGCCTTGTAAGCCGGGAAACTGTGCCCGTGCACTCATCAAATTCTTTACGCCTTGATTATATCCGTCATAATTTTCAACAACCCGATTCATTGAGTCCAACTTCACGCTTTGGCGTTGTTGTTCCTCAAGTGCAGCAAACCATGTTTGCCGAGCTGCCTGATGCCGTTCCTCCAGTTCTTTTCCCTTCGTCTGGGCAACTTGAACTTCATCAGTCAACTTTTCCTTGTTATTTTGGGCTTGATCAAGCCGTTCTTTGCTCTCGGCTAATTCTCCCGTCAAAGCAGTCAACTGACCGGCCAACTGTTGGCCACGCTCCTGCAGGCGTAGACTGACAACATCCGATTGGGCGTCTTCTCGCTCGAGATACTTTTGCTCGTTCTTCACGTCTGCCAAATCCTGCATCGCCGCAACCAGCTCATTACGATGAGCCTCAATCTTCGCCGTAAGCTCTTTGGCCTGCTTTTGAGGGTGACGTTCAATTAACCGTTCTAACTTCGTTGCAAGTTCGCGAGTTGCCTGCTCCAACTGCAGTAAATCGGCCGTTTGTGTAGCTCGCTTTGCTTGTAATTGCTCAACTAATTCTTGAACTTGTATTTGTTGCCTCGTTAAATCTTCCTTGGCAGCCGAACGGTTCGTATGTCGTTCAATTTGTAAATTACGCTTACCAAGTAATTGCTGATGACGGCCAGTCAACTCGACAAGTTCATTTTGAACCTGCTGTTGCTCGCTTTCCGCACTTGATCGTTGATCATGCAATTTGCTTAATGCTGTTGACTGTTCTTCGACGAGCTGTTGGCTCTGTAGGTTCCTAATATTGGCGACTTGCACTTGATCATTATTATCGCCTTGCTCTTCATACCAATCAGTCAATTCAAGCACTAGACGAGCTTGATCAAGCGCATCAAATTGTTCTTTTTGATTCACATAATCTTGCGCCCGAGCGCTTTGTTCAGCCAAAGGCTCGAGCCGTTGTTCTAGCTCATGCAATATATCGCGAACACGATTTAGATTTTCATGTGTACCCGACAATTCTTTTTCGGCCCGATTTTTATTCTGCTTATATTTATAAACACCGGCGACCTCTTCAATAATCGTTCGGCGTTCTTCCGCCTTTGCTGAGAAAATACTTTCAACACGTCCCTGCGAGATAATCGAGAAACTCTCACGACCTAAACCGGAGTCCATGAAAAGTTCTTGAATATCCTTTAAACGAACCGCAGTGCCGTTTAGCAGATATTTAGAGTCACCGTTACGATACAAAGTTCGCGTGATAGCGATCTCTGAGTAAGACGAATTAAGATAATGATCGCTATTGTCAAACGTGATCACAACTTCAGCGCGATTAAGTGGCGCGCGGGTTGCGGTACCACCAAAGATCACATCCGCCATCCGATCTCCACGCAAGCCCTTCGCAGATTGCTCACCAAGGACCCATCGAACCGATTCAATAATATTTGATTTACCTGACCCATTTGGTCCGACAACCCCAGTGATCCCTGGCATAAAATCAATTTTGGTTTTATTAGCAAACGATTTAAAGCCACTGATCTCAAGTGATTTCAACTTCATAGTTCTTAATTTCCCTTGGTTAAGGTTTGAAAGGCTACTCGTGCGGCTGCTTTTTCAGCGTCCTTAGTTGACTTGCCTTCACCACTACCCAAGACCTTCCCATCTAATGTAACGTCGACTGTAAAAATTTGTTCGTTATTTTCTACTGGGCGTTCAGCAACCTTAGTGTAGACAATTGTTACAGAACCATTTCGCTGCAAATACTCTTGCAATTTTGACTTATAGTCAACGAATTGGTCATAAAAGCCATTGTCAATTTTAACGAACATAACTTGCTTTAAAAAGTCCATCACTTTATCCGCACCTTGGTCTAGGAATAAAGCGCCAATAAAGGCTTCCCAAATGTCTTCTAACAAAGAATCACGGTTACGAGCGCCTGACTTCTCTTCGCCTCGTCCCAATAGGATGTACCGATCAAGATGTAACTCACGTGACAAAGCTGCAAAAGCGCGAGTTTGAACCATCGAAATCCGCAACTCTGTCAATCGACCTTCATCCCAATCTGGATATCGTTTAAACAAGTATAGGGCAGTTGATTGTTGCATGACGGCGTCACCCAAAAATTCAAGCCGTTGATAATCACGTCCTGTAAAATTGGTATGCTCATTAACGTAATTAGCCTGTGTTAATGCTTCTCGCAACAAGGTTAAATCATTAAATTCTATCTGATATTTTTCCGATAATTGTTTTTCTAATTTATCGAACATAAGTCACTCCATTTTTCGTTAGATAATAGTAATTATACCAGAAGATTCCAGCATTAACGGGAAAGCTATCGATATTTGCTGATATAAACTCCCCTTAGAAATTAAATTGATCTGCAACTACCTAAACAACTAAAAAATGGATTCCTCAGTCTGAGAAATCCACTCTCAATTAAAAGAATTTGCCATCCGCAATATCTGCTAACGTATCTCGCGACGGAATAAAGAACAGTTGTCCCGATAAGATTGTTGAAAAGCTTAATAAGAAATCAGATTGCGCCAACATTTGTTCAAGCATCTGCTTCGTAACCTGCCAGTGACGCGCGTAGCCAATAAAATATGTGCCTGTTTGATTAGCAGCTGGATTCGAAAAGGGCACATTCATCCGAATGATCTTTTGCTCAACTCCGTCAACCTCAAGCTTTGAAGCCACATTATGTGCATTCTTAAATTTATCGCCATCTTCCAACTCTAGATCATCAAATTTATGACGGCCAACGGCTTTTTCCTGTACTTCAACTGAATGATGGTCCCAGTTCTGCATGTCGTGTAACCACTTCTGCGCAAAAGCATATGAACCGTTCTCATAATTAGAGTCTTCCGCACCAATGATGGCATAATCAGCGGCATCTTCCAATGCTGGTGCCTCAGTCCCATCGATGAACCCAATAATTGATCGTCCTTCTAAATATCTAAAGCCTTTAGTCTCGTCAAGTAATTGAGTAACCGGACTTAAAAAGACCATCAATTGCCGTACGATCTCATAAACAACCGCCTCTTCACCCGCTCGGACATGTAAGAAGATATCGCCATCACTTGCTGGCATCGTATACTCAGGACCACTGAGCGTTGTATAAGTCTCTAACTCCTTTGGCATTTCGACATTCGGAAAAAGATATTCCCATGCTTTCGCACTAAAACCGATTGCAACTTGTAGATTTGCTTGGGGGTTACGAATGCGCATCGATCGAATGATTGCTTGTGACCGATCAGTAAATTCGGCGATTTGTTCCTGCGTGCTTACTTGATTTTTTCGCGTAAGTTGCAAGACAATAAACGATACGTTCAAACCGGCGTCTTTCCAGACATCTTGCGCTTTATTTGCATTGATCATGATGCCACCTCTACTTTCTATATATATATTTTATAATATCCACCTAGCTAATTCTAGGCGAACAAATAAAAAAGGCATGCGTTAAACAACACATACCCTTCATTGTAAATATTTATTATTTGCTATGATTCATGATGTAGTCCACGGTGTCATTCACCGTTACAAGACCTTCAGCATCTTCGTCAGAGATTTCGATGTCAAATTCATCTTCCATCTCCAAAACCAATTCAACGAAATCGATCGAATCAGCATCAATATCATTCAAAAAACTCAATGTCCCAGTTACTTTAGCTGGATCCAATTCAAAATGACTTGCTACAACTGAAATTACCTTATCCAAAACTACTTGACGTTCCATTATCTCACCTAACTTTTTATCTAATTAATCTGCGTTTTTTTCATCCGAACGAGCTACTAAATCATCAGCATGTTCATTAACGAAAGCCTGCACCTTGGTAATCAAATCGGCATGCAACATTGCTTCAATTTGCCCCATTGCATTTGCGATCGTCTCTGCCTCAGAAGAACCATGCGCCTTAACGACTGGTGCCTTAACCCCAATCACAACTGCTCCACCAGCCTTTGAATAATCCAAGCGTTCTTGCATATTCTTTAAAGCAGGCTTCACTAATGCACCGCCAAGCTTTGCCAAAGGACCTGCACTCATAATGCTCTCCTTCATTAACTTCAACAAAGTTAATGCGGTTCCTTCGATTGCCTTCAACGCAGCATTTCCAGAGAAACCATCAGCAATCACTACATCAGCTGGCCCTTGTAAAATATCCCGCGCTTCCACGTTCCCAATAAAGTTTAACAGTTCTTTATCAGAACCAGCTTGTAGCAGTTCATGCGCTTCCTTATGAACTTGGTCCCCTTTATCCGCTTCCGTACCATTATTCAACAAGCCTACTCGTGGTTGATCATAACCCAAAATATTGTTGGCATAGAAAGATCCTAGGATTCCATACTGATAAAGATGTGTTGGACGATTCTCTGCATTCGCCCCCATGTCCATCATGACAAAATTATCTCGAGGTCCACCAAAAGCTGGCATCACTGTCATCAGTGCCGGCCGATCAATTCCTTTGATCCGACCAACGATGAAGATTCCTGCCGCCAAAAGCGCTCCTGTGTTACCAGCCGAGAATAATGCATCTGCTTCACCAGCTTTAACAGCATTTGCCGCTAGCACTAATGAACTCTGCTTCTTACGTCGAACTGATTTTACAGGTTCCTCCGCCATTTCGATCACTTCATCGGCCTGAACCAAGGTAATCCGTGTCTGGTCTTTCACCAGAGGCGCTACCTTATCCAATTGCCCAAAAAGGACGAATTCAACATCCTGCATTCGATCACGCGCTTGTTCAATTCCCGCAACGACTTCTTGCGGAGCGTTGTCGCCCCCCATTGCATCAACTGCAATCTTAAACATATTAATTTCCTCTAGTCTTTTGTAAACTCCGACTACTTTACCACACTTCAAATGGATTTGCCACTTAGTCAAAGTAACGGTATTGAACCATTGTTTCTGACATGTAAGCTGCCAAGGCCTCGTTCGCTGGCTTTTTATCCCAATCGGCTTCCGAAATTAGTTCGATGGCCTCTTGTTGTGCAATTTCCATCATCTTCATATCATGAATTGGATCGCCAACTTGGAAAGCCGGAAGTCCTGATTGTCGCACGCCTAGAACATCCCCCGAACCACGTAATTCCAAATCTTTCTGCGCCAGTACAAAGCCATCAGTCGTTGCGACCATCGCTTCCATTCGATCAATCCCGTACTGTGTTTTAGGATCCGAAACTAGGATGGTATATGATTGTCGTTCACCTCGACCAACCCGCCCACGTAATTGATGGAGTTGCGCTAACCCAAAACGATCAGCGTCTAGAATTAACATGACAGATGCATTCGGTACATCGACCCCAACTTCGATAACTGTCGTTGCAACCAAGATCTGAATTTCATTCGCCTTAAAAGCTGCCATAATGCTATCTTTAGCTTGATTATTCATTCGACCGTGTAACAACGCCACCTCATAGTCAGGTGCAAAAGCCGCCTGCATATCAGCAAAAACCTGTTCGGCATTCTGAACATCCAAAACCTCTGACTCCTCAATCAAAGGCGTTACAACGTAAGCCTGCGCTCCATCCTTCAACTGTGCTTTGATCAAATCAATTGCTCGATCAAGCTCGTTATGCCGCACCCACGATGTCTTAATAGCTTTGCGACCGGCCGGCAGTTCATCAATAATTGACACATCCATTTCACCATAGGCAGTAATTGCTAGTGTTCGTGGAATCGGAGTAGCCGTCATGGCTAAGATATCCGGATTCATCCCAATATCACGTAACATTCCACGTTGATCAACACCAAAGCGATGCTGTTCATCAATAACTGCTAACCCTAATTGATGAAAGGCTACATCCGGCTGAATTAGTGCATGTGTTCCAATTAAAATATCAACGTCACCACTCATCAGGTCTTCCAAGATTTGTCGTCGTTGCGCGGCTTTAGTTGACCCAGTTAATAACTCAACCCTTACCTCATCAGGATTAAAGAGACTGCCGATCGAACGAGCATGTTGCTGCGCTAAGATTTCTGTCGGTGCCATCATCGTTGCCTGCATCCCAGCAGTGATTGCCGCATACATTGCTAAAGCAGCTACCACCGTCTTACCAGACCCTACATCGCCCTGTAACAACCGATTCATGTGAATAGGTCGCCGCATGTCAAAAACAATCTCATTGGCAACTTTTTTTTGCGCGCTCGTTAGTTCGTACGGTAAAGTTTGAATAAATTGCTTTAATCGCTCATTATCAAAATTGATTGCCCGCCCATGATTAGAACGATCCATCGTTTTAATCAGTTGCAAGCGTGTTTGAAAAAGAAAAAATTCTTCAAATGACGCCGAACGACGTGCTTGCTGAGACTCAAACGGCGTTTTAGGTACATGCATCCCAAAGATGATCTCGCGTCGATTTAATATCTTATAACGGCTCCGAATGTCATCAGGAATCAAATTCAGGTCAAGCAAGTCTTGATACTTGCCCAAAGCCTGTTCTACTAGCCCCTTAATTGTCTTTTGTTGGATTTCCTTTGACGAGGGATAAATCGCCTCCAATTCGTCCTCGCTGTTCTTTGGGAGCAACTTAATTCCACTCAATCCTTGACGGGCTTTCTCATATGTTCCATAAACAGCAACTTCGTCACCCAAATTAATCCGTCCCTGAATCCAAGGCTGATTAAAGAAAGTTACCATCACATTATCATGTTCCACTAAGAGTCGGAAATTAACTCGCGTCTTCTTAAAGCCAAATCTTGCAAGTACTGGCTCCGAGGATACAACCCCTTTAAAAGTTACTTTCTCGCCATCAAGAGCTACCGATGGTAATTTCTGTTCCAGGTCGTTATAACGCGTTGGAAAATAACTGAGCAGGTCGTTGATGTTAAAAATTCCAAGATGATTTAACGCTTCTTCACGCTTAGGCCCAACTCCGGCCAATTGACCAACAGAATCTAATAATGATGTCATCACCTGCTCCCTCTTTCAATAAGTTAAAACTATTATAACAAATATTTTCAAATATCAAATCCGTAACATATTTACCAAGGAGTCCAGTATCTCATATATTAGAACCTCAAAAAAAGCGAGCTAATAATTCTTAGCCCGCTTTTATTAAATTTGTTTTTACTTAATTTTTTTAAAATGTTCAACAATTGCTTATTCAACTGAGATCAAATATGGATAAAGTGGTTGACCACCATCATGAATTTCAATTTCTACATCTTCATTGATTTCCAAGACTGCATCCGCTAATGCTTGTGCACCCTTTTCATCCATTTGTTCACCAAAAATAATTGTTACAATTTCTGAATCTTCATCCAACATTTGTTGCAAAAGATCTTTTGCAGCTTGCTGAATATCGTTATCCTTAACTGCCACAGTAATTTTACCATCAAGCAGTCCGATTGCATCACCATCATGAATCTCTAAACCACTCAGTGTTGTATCACGAACTGATGTAGTTAAAGCTCCCGATACAACATCACCAAGTGCCGCGGTCATCGCTGCACTGATTTCAGTCAATTCCCCACTTGGCTCATATCCAAGAACAAGCGAAGTTAACCCTTGTTGGATCGTTCGTGTACGTACCACCATGGTTGGAATATCCAAAACGTCAACGGCCTGATCAGCTGCCATAAAGATATTGCTATCATTTGGCAGAATAATTGCTGCCTTGGCACCAGACTCTTTTACCGCTTCAACTAGATCTTGGGTTGAAGGTGCTTGCACACCATCAAGAACAATTGTCGCTCCAGCTGATTCGAATAAGTCCTTAACCCCTTGTCCACTAGCGATTGTGATCACCGCCAAGTCAACAGCTGGCTTGGCCTTCTTAACCGGCGTCGCAGTAGCTTGTGCAGCAGCTGCCGCCTCAGCTTGCTGGTCACGCATATTATCAACTTTGACCTTACGCAATGAACCAAAGTGCGTTCCCCAATTGATTACCTCGCCTGGGTTTTCTGTATGCACATGGACTTTAACCACTTCATCATCGTTAATTACTAGAAGCGAGTCACCTAAGCCTGCCAAGTGATCATAGAATTCATCATAAACGAATGGATGATCATAAGTTGTTCCTTGAGCGATATCAACCATGATCTCCGTGCAATATCCGTACTCGATATCGGCTGGATTAATTGCACCCTGCACACCAGCATTATGCAACTCCTTAATCATCGCCTCAAGACCGGCATTATCAACTTCAGTCTCGCCAACTTCTTGACCTGACAAAACAGCATAGAATGCCTCTAAGACAATCACGAGCCCTTGCCCACCGGAGTCAACGACACCGACTTCTTTCAAAACTGGTAGCAAATCAGGGGTTGAGGCTAATGCTTTTTCAGATGCATCAAAAGCTGCCTTGGCAACTATAACGACATCATCATGCTCTTTAGCGGCTTGATTGGCCGCTGCCGCTGCTTCACGAATAACGGTTAGGATTGTACCCTCAGTGGGCTTCATAACTGCTTTATACGCTGTCTCAGCTCCACCCATCAATGCATCAGCAAAATCACGAGCCGTCAAAGTTGTCTTACCTTCAACAACACTGGCGAAACCACGGAAAATCTGCGAAAGAATAACACCAGAATTACCACGAGCTCCCATCAACAAACCTTTTGAGGTTGCTTTTGCAAGTGCGCCAATTGTAATGTCTTCCTCTTTACGCTCATATTCAGCACCTGAGGCCATTGACAATGTCATATTTGTTCCAGTATCACCATCGGGTACTGGAAATACATTTAATTTATTGATCTTATCGGCGTTATTTTGAAGCGCATTGGCTGCCGCATTGATCATTTTACCAAACTCAACGTTGGTAATACTTGTAACAACTTCCACGTTAAATCTCCTTCAGCCGGTTAATCCCCCAGCACACGCACACCTTGCACCGTCACATTAACCTCGGTTGCAATAATTCCCAGCATCACATTTAAATCATTTTTCACACGTGCTTGCACGCTCTTTGAAATTTCTGAGATTTTCATGCCATAACCGACAACAACGTGCACATCCACTGCGACACCATTATCTTGTTGGCGTACAATTACACCCTTTGAAAAGTTATCTTTATTTAAAATTTGATTTACACCATCACGCAAAGGGTTTTGGCTAGCCATTCCTACAACACCGTAGTTATCGGTGGCTGCACCACCCACGATTGTCGCAATAACTTCATTTTCAATTTCGATAATCCCGCTTGGAGTTTGAATTTTAACTGCCATCTGTTCCGCCTCCGTTAGTATACTTTCTAACATTTTATCACATTTATGTTAAAAACCGCATATTTGGTTATAGCGGCATTTCAAGATACCACTTTATACGCTATATTGTAAACTTCTCACACTCTATGAATTAAAACGATTCATAATAAAGAAAAAAGCCACCACAAGGGTAGCTTCTTATCTATTAAACACGCTCAATTGAACCGTTCTTCAAACCAGCCTTTAAAGTACGTGCTGACAAGTACACCTTTTTAGGTGCTGATCCATTGATCTTAACCGTTACCTTTTGCAAGTTTGGCTTCCAGCTACGACGGCTTGAGTTAAGGGCGTGTGAACGTTGGTTACCGAAACGCGTATGCTTTCCAGTGATTGCATCAACTGCCATATGATTGACCCTCCAATCCTAAGCTCTTTTTTCAGTGCTTTTATTTACTTGAATTATCTTACCAAACCCTCAACTGTTATGCAAGGGATTTGTGTAAAGTATTTTTACTTTACACCTTTTTTTACTCAATCACCTTGTTGACCATGTAAATCGCGGCTTTGAATAACTGCCACAATTCCACTATCAAAGGAAAAATGATTGATTTTAGCGGTGAATTCATTCGACGACCATGAAAAAGGTGTCGTCGACGACCACGATTGTAGTGCGTATTTTTCATCGAGTAATGTTAAGTTTTCAACTGCTGTTAAATTAATAAAACCCAGATAGGTCATCTCAGGTAAACGCTCAATTGCATGTATACCCGGCAAATAAAAACTAACAACATTTGATCGGTCAATCAGTTTAATCTTCGCCACAAGGTCTCGAAAGCGCAGTTGAGTAAATATCCAGATATTTGACAATAATTGATCTAGACGACCACCAGTTGCACCGTAAATCTCAATTTCATCAATTGTTTCATCTTCACCAAGCAGTCGTAATAACAACTCGGTGTCAGTTTCATCCTTTTCTGGTCGAACAGCCACAATTTTATGAACTTGCTGCTCAACTAGATTACGCTCGGCGGGTGCCAGCGAGTCAAAATCACCGGCTACCAATTCAGGAACCACGCCCAATTGCAATAAGCGTAATGCACCCCGATCAGCCGCCACCCAAGGGCCAGTCAGTTCACCAGCCTGTAATGCTGCTGGCCACTCGCTGACCGGACCGCCAATCAAAACCCTGACTCGTTTCATTAATCTGTCGTTACTTCCTTCAAACGGGCGATCTTAGCAGCTGGATCAACTTTGTCATAAACATAAGATCCTGCAACTGCAACCGTAGCCCCTGCTTTATATGCCATCGCACTGGTTTCATCATTTGCGCCACCGTCAATTTGAATGTCAAAGTCATAACCAAGGCTCTTCTTTAAGCTTGCTAGACGTTCGATCTTTTGTAGAGTCTCTGGCAAGAACTTTTGACCACCGAAACCAGGATTTACTGTCATTACCAAAACTTGATCAACCATATTCAAAACTGACTCAATCGCTGAAACCGGCGTACCAGGATTAATTACGACCTCAGCCTTCTTACCGTGTCCCTTGATTTGTTGTAGTGCACGATGAATGTGTTGAGTTGCTTCAACGTGGACCCCGATGATGTCGGCTCCGGCTTCAGCAAATGTATCGATGTAACGTTCTGGTTGTTCAACCATCAAATGCACATCCAAGATCATCTTTGTAACTGGGCGTAGAGCTTTTACCCAGCCTGGACCATATGAGATTGATGGCACAAACATACCATCCATCACGTCGATGTGTAGCATTTCTGCACCAGCATCCTCAACCAACTTTACGTCACGTTCAAGGTTCAAATAATCGGCCGCTAAAATTGAAGGCGCTACTTTAATTGTCATATTAATACATACTCCTCTTTAGATAACTTAATGTTTCTTATCATGCTTATTATAAACTGGACGACGACCTTCAATCAAATCATAAAATAATTGATAGTTCTCATATCGTGAACGCATAATTGTGCCATCCTCAAGAGCAGCCTTTACGGCACACCCTGGTTCATTCAAATGTACACAACCACGGAAACGACAATTCGCACTTAATTGATTAAATTCACGGAAATGATGTGTCAGCTCATTTGCAGGCATATCAAAGACTTCAAATGATGAAAATCCCGGCGTGTCTGCCACTAATCCACCAAAAATGGTTACAAGACCAACCTGCCGTGTAGTGTGCTTTCCACGACTTAGTGCCTTGGAAACCTCGCCGGTTGCCAATTCAAGTTCTGGTGCCAAATGATTTAACAAAGTACTTTTTCCAGCCCCAGTCTGCCCCATCACGACTGATAATTGGTTTGCTAATGAATTAGCGACTTCCTCCAAACTTGCCGGATCAAAGGCTGCTTTAGGTAGGATCACTTGGAAAC
The DNA here is from genome assembly GCF_008107635.1 of Weissella muntiaci. Classification (GTDB taxonomy): domain Bacteria; phylum Bacillota; class Bacilli; order Lactobacillales; family Lactobacillaceae; genus Weissella; species Weissella muntiaci. The sequence goes on from NZ_SDGZ01000010.1 coordinate 88,899, forward strand.
CAGCTTCACGATACCCTTGCGCAACTTCTTCAAGCTCCGACAATTCAGTCGCGTTTAACAAATCCGTCTTTGTAAAGTAAATAATTGGCTCAATGTGCTTCTCATCGAGTGCGACCAGTTGGCGATCAAGTAAATTGCTTGACCAGTCAGGCATTCGAACGGCCGTGACCACGATTGCCTGATCGACATTTGCAACCGGTGGCCGAACTAGCGCATTCTCACGGTCATCAATCTCTAGGATATAACCCTCTTTTTGCGTTTCGGCTGAAAAAGTCACCCAATCACCAACTAGTGGTTTCAAGTCACGTTTGCGAAAGTTACCTCGTGCCCGTGTACGATACATTACGCCTTCATCGGACAAGACATCGTAGAATCCTGCCAAAGCTAAATGAATTTGGCCATGATATTGTGCCATATTTACTCCCATATTTACTTAATTAGTTAACTTGCACTTGAACTAGTTGTGTTTGACGAACTACTTCCTGACGATGTTGACGTTGATGACGACTCCGACGAACTCGAACTACTTTGTTCATTGGCACCCTTTGATACCGTCACATAAAGCGCCTGATTTTTTGTAATGGTTGTGCCAGCTGCAATACTTTGATTCATAATATTGCCACTTTGCACAGTGTCAGAATACGCTTGTGTATAGTTGACAATTACACCATTTTGACTTGCCCAATTTGACACATAACTTTGTGATTTATTACTAAAATCTGGCACAGTCAATTTAGCTTCCCCTGTTGAGACAACGAAAGTCACACTTGTATCGCCTGGAACTACTTGCTTCTCTGCCTTGACGCTTTGTGAAACAATATATCCGGCAGGATATATATCACTAGCAGCCTCTTCTTTATGCACGGTATAGCCCTTGGCACGTAGCTGACTAGCTACCGTTGTATAGCGTTCATTAACATAATCGCCAAATCGTTCTTTCTTGGGACCACTTGAGACAACTAGGTCAACGCTACTTCCTTTATCAACAACTTTATTGGCACCTGGGTTGGATCTAACAACCGATCCAGTTGTCACATTTGAAGCAGTTGTCGAAATTTTTCCAACTTTTAAACCGTCTTGTTTCAAAGTTTTCTCAGCAGCGCTTTGTGTCTGTCCATTCAAATTCGAGATTGTCACCCGATCTGGACTCATTGCACCAATTGCCCACAGACCACCCAGCAAAACTAAGATTGCCACGATAATCGCCAGAATGATGCGCCGCCTCTTCTTCTTCTTTTTCTTAGGATCTATTTTGGCTTTCTTACCATTCTCTGCCTTTGATGTCTTTGGTGCATCCTCATTTGTTGCTGCTTTGACAACTTCTGGAGTTGCACTGGTTAATTGCTGCACTTCATGCAAGGGCAACACCTTTGTAGCAGCCTCGGCCATTTCCTCACCAGGAAGCAACAACCGGCTCTCATTAACTCGGGTTGGTGAAAGTACTGTCACCAGATCCTCATTCATTTCATTAGCTGATACATAGCGTTGTAATGGATTTTTAGCGGTCGCACGAATGATCACGTTTTCCATTGCTTGAGGGATTCGTGCATCAATCTCACGAACTGATGGAATCGGCTCTTGCGTATGTTTAACAGCCACTGCGACTGGTGTTTCACCGTCAAAAGGCACATGTCCAGCCAACATCTCATACAGCATAATTCCTAGCGCGTAAATGTCTGAACGGACCGTTGCCGGTCGCCCCTTAACTTGCTCAGGTGACATGTAATGAACTGAGCCAATTGCTGAATTAGTCTGAGTCAATCCTAACGAGGTTTCAACTTGCGCAATCCCAAAATCAGTTATTTTTACCTGACCATTACTAGCAATTAAAACATTCTGGGGCTTCAAGTCACGATGAATAATTCCATGTTCATGTGCCTCAGCCACACCTGCCAAAATTTGACTCATAATGTCAACAATCTTAGAAAAGGAAATTGGATATTCATCCTGAATATAATGTTTTAAATCCGTTCCATCAACAAACTCAGAGACGAGATATTGGTCATCATCCTCGTCGCCGAAATCATATATTTGAACAATATTAGGATGGTTAACTTCCGCAGTTGCGGCAATTTCATTTTCAAAACGCTTCCTTACAACATCCTTGTCTCGCAGATCAAAGCGTAAAATTTTTACCGTCACATCACGTTGCAATATCGTATCAAAGGCCCGGTAAACATTTGCCATCCCACCTTCGCCAATCGGCGCAGTGATTCGATATCGATCACCAATTAACTGGTTTAATTTCATCAGACTTGATCCTCGCTCTCCTGATAACCCAAAAGCACTGTTACATTATCAGGTCCACCACCTGCGTTAACATTCGTTATTAGATTCTCAACCGCCGCTTTTTGGGACGGTGCATGTTCAATTTCCGTAATGATTTCTCGATCAGACAGAATCTTTGGTAGTCCATCAGTCGTTAACATCAATAGGTCATCAGCCTGTAAGGCAAATTCATAAATATCAAGCATAACATCTTCACCAACACCTAAAGAACGCGTAATAATATGGCGTCCCGGATGTTCAGCTGCCTGATCAGCTGTAATTGCTCCTTGGCGTAATAACTCTCCCGCCAAGTTATGATCCTCTGTAATTTGACGCAATTCTCGATTCCGTAATAAATACGCCCTCGAATCACCCAAATTAGCAATAATAACTTGGTCGGCCAAAATAATAGCCACTACTAGGGTTGTTGCCATTCCCTTCAAGGTCTTATATCTTCTACCTGCATTTAAGATTGTTTCATTTTCTTGCGCTGCCATCGTTTCTAACCAGGCACGCCCTGCCGCCGCGTCGGCAACATCTGTAATACGCCATTCATTACCTAGATGTAAAACTGCCATCGTTGAAGCGACATCACCACCAAACTCGCCACCAACACCGTCAGCGACGATTGCCAGTTGACTGCCACTAGTATTAACGAATACATCAACATAGTCTTGATTATCAGCTCTTACCCGTCCGCGATCAGACGCATATGTGATTTTCATGTTGTTATTGGCCTCTCTGTTTTCCTACAAATTATGCTTGCTTCTCCAAGGTCGCAATAAAGAACCCGTCTGATGCAAAATCGTCAGGGAACATATGTACCATACCACGGTCATCACTTGCATTCAAACCAAATTCTGTATATGTTGGCACTAATTTAAACTCTGTGTGTTTAGCTAAGAATTGATCAATCACATCTTCGTTCTCGATCCGTAAAATCGTACAAGTCCCATATACAAGTCGGCCACCGACCTTCAGTTTATCGGCAACTGCGTCCAAAATGGCTGTTTGAACCTTTTGTAAGCTCATGCTATCCGCCATCGTTTTACCATAACGGATTTCCGGCTTACGACGCAATAGACCGAAGCCTGAGCAAGGAGCGTCAACTAGTACGCGATCAAAAGTTTGGTCAGCAAATTGCTCATCGACCTTCCGAGCATCCAATTTCAAAGCCTCAATACGATCGGCAACATGAAGCCTTTCTGCATTTTGATTGATCAATGCAACTTTGTGATCATGAATATCCAACGCTGTAACTTTTCCGCCAAGCGTGGTATCTAGATATGTTGCAATTTGGGTTGTCTTACCACCAGGAGCCGCTGCCGCGTCCAAAACTTGATCAGCGGGCTGGATCTGTAAGCTTGGCGCCATCAACATTGCCGATTCATCTTGTAATGTTACCCAACCATCTTGGAATGATTCCGAGCTTGCAACGTGACCGCCATGTAAAATTAGGGCCTCAGGCGCGACCTTTGAACGTTCAACGGTAAAGCCTTCTTCGATGAGTCGCTCAATTGCCGCTGAAACCGTCGTGACTGCCAAGTTAACGCGCGCTGATTGAGCCGGCGCATCATTGACTGAACGGGCAATTTTCTCCATCTTTTCAAAACCAAGTTCTTGCTCTAATTGCTTAATTAGCCATTGCGGTAATGAAGTTTCAATTGATAGTCGTTCAATTGGATCAGCAATTGTCTCAAATTCTGCCAGTCCCTGCCGATCAATCGCATGTAGCACGCCAGTTACAAATTTACGAACTCCGTCGTGGCCTCGGCGCTTTGCAATCGTAATAGTTTCATCAAAAATTGCATGTTTTGGAACTTTATCCAAAAAGGCAAGTTGGAAGATCGCCGTATACAGTAATTCCCGCACCCATGGATCAAGTTTATTTGGATCTTTCACAAATGGCTTCAACCAAAACTCTAACGTCATACGCCTTTGAATAACACCATAAACAATTGTTGTTAACAAAGTTACGTCACGACCCTCAAGTTTCGATTGCTTAATCATCTGATTCAATTGCAAGTTTGAATATGCTCCATTTTGGACACGTTCTAAAGTTCGAATCGCCAGTGCCCGTGTGTTTGATAGTTCCCACGATGCAATTGTGTCATTATTTCCCTTAGTCATTTGAAATCACCATATCTCCTTGGTCAAACTTTGCACGCCCATTTAAGTAGGCTGTAACGTCCATCTTAGGCTTTCCAGCTGGTTGTAGTTCGTCGATTGCAAGCACACTTCCAGATCCTGCTGCCAAATATAATTCGTGCTTAGTTTTGCGTACCACCGTTCCAGGAAGAGCCACTGTCTCCAAATCAACTAAATGCGTCTTTTGAATTTTGGTTCTAACGCCATTAATGATCGTATGTGCAATTGGAAACGGATATAGTCCGCGAACATGATTGTTAATTGTCATTGCATCCTTGGTAAAATCAAGCACTTCTTGCTCCGGTGAAATATTTGGCGAGAAGGTTACCAGCGCTGGATCTTGTTCGATTGCCACATTGGTACCCGCAATTAATTCTGGCAAGGTCTCCAGTAATAGATCACGACCGAGAATGCTTAGCTTTTCAAACATTGTACCAGTATTATCATCTGCCTCGATAGCAATCTTTGCCTGTGACAGTACCGCTCCTGCGTCCATCTCCTTAATCATATACATGATTGAAACCCCAGTTTCCTGGTCGCCATTCATCACTGCATAATGAATCGGTGCGCCTCCACGATACTTAGGCAGCAAAGATGCATGCACATTGATTGCCCCAACTTTCGCTGATTTCAATAATTTCGTTGGCAGGAACTGACCATATGCCGCCGTAATCAACAAATCCGCCTCCAAGTCAATAATCTCCGTTAATTCGGTACTTCCAGACAACTTTGCTGGTTGAAAGACTGGAATGCCGGCCTCAACCGCCGCCTGCTTAACGGGTGTGGCAGTCAAAACATGTTTACGGCCGACTGGGCGATCCGGTTGTGTCAAAACAGCGATCACATCATAAGCTGAATTATCAATCAAGGCTTTCAAAATCGGTACTGAAAAGTCTGGCGTTCCCATAAATACAATTCTTGTTGTCATAGTTATTTTCCTTCATGTTGATTAATTAGATGAAATTATTTGGATCGCGATCAATGTTTAAAATGACGCCCTGCTTTTGTAGCCGTTGCGCTGCCACCATTAATTCACTAAGTGCATCATTTAAACCTGGGTCGGTTTTAAATTTAATTAAAATTCGATAATAATATTTATTCTTAAGCCTTGTAATTGCACCAGCAGCCGGGCCAAGCATCGTGGATTCGCTAGCAAGCTTTTGTTTTAACCAATTAGCGGTCTGATAGGCCACTTTGGCAGCCGTTGCCTGATCCTCATGTGCAATTTTAATCTGAACGGTGTAGAAATAAGGCGCATATTGCCAAGTATGCCGCAATTGCATCTCATACTTATAAAAGGCCTCAAAATCCTGCTGACTTGCTAGCTGGATGGCATAATGGTCTGGGTTAAAGGTTTGAATTACAACCTCGCCTTGCTTTTCCGCCCGTCCAGCTCGACCGGCCACCTGGGTCAATAACTGAAAAGTCCGTTCAGCCGCTCTATAATCTGGCACACTTAGAGACGTATCGGCATTTAAGACTCCTACCAAGGTAATATCTGGAAAATCCAAACCTTTGGCAATCATTTGCGTTCCAAGTAAAATATCAGCCTTTTTATTACCAAAATCAGCTAGCATTTGATCAATTGCGCCTTTTTTTCTCGTTGTATCCACGTCCATCCGAATAATTCGTGCTTGTGGTAAGTACGCTTGTAAAGCCGCTTCCACTTTTTGGGTTCCTGCTCCATAAGGACGAATCCGCTTTGAGCCACAAACTGGGCATTCGTGTGGAATTGGCTCAGAATATCCACAATAATGACACTCGAGTTTCCCAGTGTCACTGTGCATCGTCAATGCTAGATCACAGTTCTTGCATCGTGGCACATATCCGCAATCGCGGCACATTAGGTAATTAGCATACCCTCGCCGATTCAAGAGTAACACGCTTTGCTCACCCTTATTTAAGCGATCAACTAATTTTTCAGCCAAGATTGGTGAAAATAATTCATCCGAACCATTCTGCAGAGCCTCGCGCATGTCAACAATTGTCGCATTCGGCAAGACACCTTGCTTGGCACGCTTCGTTAATTGTAATAGCTCATAGCGGTGCTTTTGTGCACGCGCACGCGTTTCTAGCGATGGCGTTGCCGAACCTAAAACGACAACAGCCTGATGATATTCGGCCCGCCACATTGCCACATCACGAGCATGGTACCGGGGATTCTCATCTTGTTTGTATGAACCTTCATGTTCTTCATCAATGATAATTAAGCCAATATTCTCTAGCGGTGCAAAGATTGCCGAACGTGCTCCGACAACGACGCTGACTTCACCACGTTTGATTCTACGCCATTCATCATACCGTTCACCATCGGAGAGACCGCTATGCATCACGGCAACTTGGTCGCCAAAACGGCCTTGAACTCGTCGCATCATCTGAGGTGTTAGGGTTATTTCGGGCACCAACATCATCGCAGTTCGCCCTTGTTTAAGGGTTGCAGCAATTGCCTGCAGATAGACTTCAGTCTTTCCCGAGCCCGTGATTCCTTCTAGTAAGAAAGTTTTTGTTTGGCGTAAATCGGTCGCCTTAGCAATCTTTTGAAAGGCGTCCATTTGTTCCGAATTCAACGTTAAGGGTTGCGTTGGCACAATTGGACTCGTCAATTTAGGTAAGCGATACACCTCTATCTTGGTTCTTTCAAGCCAACCAGCCTCAACTGCATGGGTGATTACACTAGCATCCCCCTTAATCATCTTTAACACTTCACTTTGTGGCTGATAATCGTTGGGCATGTCTTTCAAGTAGCTCAGTAGTCGGGCCTGCTTTTTGGCATTTGGACGTAGGGCCTTCCGTAGATCATCATAGGCTTGCGTAGCGAGCAACGGCTTCACTGCAAGAACTGTCTTTTCTTTCGCTTGATTATCAACGACATATCCAATCTGAATATGGTTCAGACGAAGTTCATGTTGAATGTTTGTTAACAAGATATCCGGAACGTTGTCGGCATCATATGGAATTGCATTTCGATCGACAAATAACTGTTTGACCAACGGATCTTCAATTAAGTTCAAATCAATTACTTGCAATACTTTCGAGTACTTTGCGCGCATAACATTCGGTAGCATCATTTGTAGCACGCTAATTTTGAAAGCAAAGTTCCGTTCAGCCAGCCACGCTCCCAAAGCCAATAGTTCATCATTCAAGACTGATGTTGGTTCGATCAAGTCGACCACTGTCTTCAACTTTTCGTCCTCGACTACATCTTCAACAATTTCAACTACAAAACCCTGAACCAAACGATTTCCGCGTCCAAAGGGAACTCGAACACGCATTCCTGTCTCAATTAGCATTTCCAATTGTGCCGGAATCAGATAAGTATATGGCTGATTTGTCTGCATTGTTGGTACATCTACAATTATTGATGCATGCTTCATATCTGCCTCCTCTGAAATCTAACTATCAAATAATTCACTTTCTAATCATTTTAACAAACAAGTCAAAAGTTCCCTAATTTTACCGGTCAACTGCCCCACTACAATAAAGGACGAATGATACCAAAGCTAACTTCGGTATCATTCGTCCTTCGTTAAATCAATTTTATCAAGACTACTTTTTCATCAATTCTTGCACATCACGTGCAATCATCAATTCTTCATCCGTAGCAATCTTCATTACAGTTACCTTTGAATCTGCACCAGAAATGATCATCTCATCATCACGCTTCTTGTTTTCCTCAAGGTTAATCGTAATGCCCATGTAAGCCAAACGCTCCATGATTTTCTCACGAATCTCCGCACCGTTTTCACCAATTCCAGCAGTGAAGACAATCGCATCCAAACCACCCATTTCAGCAGTATATTCACCAACATAACGAACTACGCGGTTAATAAACATCTCGATGGCCAAGGCAGCATGTTCGTTAGTTTCCTCAACTTCTTCCAAATCACGCATGTCAGAAGAAATCGTTGAAATTCCCAACAAACCAGACTTTTTGTTCAAAACATTCAACATCTGTTCGTTAGTCAAACCCTCACGCTCTTGGATATAATATACCAAAGATGGATCAACGTCTCCAGTACGAGTAGCCATCATTACACCGGCTAACGGAGTGAAGCCCATTGAAGTATCAAATGAAACCCCATCCTTGATTGCTGTTACAGATGCACCAGCTCCCAAATGTAAGGTAATCATCTTAAGATCCTTTAGGTCACGACCCATTACTTCAGCACCACGATGAGCAACGTAACGGTGTGATGTACCATGCGCACCATACTTACGTGCTCCATACTTTGTGTAATACTCGTATGGCAAGGCATATAGATAATGCTCACGTGGCAATGTCTGATGGAAGGCTGTATCGAAAACCGCAACCGCAACTGCATCAGGTAGCAATTCTTGGAACACACGGATTCCCATGGCATTGGCTGGGTTGTGCAATGGTGCGTATGATGCCAAACGCTCAATCTTATTCAAAGCATCTTCATCAATGATGTGTGACTTATTAAACCACTCACCACCGGCAACAACACGGTGTCCTACACCCACAATTTCATTGAATTGTTCGATGATACCATGCTCTTGTAATTGGCTCAAAAGCAAATTGATTGCTCCTGCATGATCATTAATATCTTGCGTTAGCTCTACTTTTTCTCCATTGAACTTCAATGTGAAGATTGAATCATTCAATCCGATCCGTTCAACTTGCCCTTTTGCAATTACTGTTTCAGCAGGCATCTCAATCAATTGAAATTTCAATGATGAAGAACCGGCATTAACTGCCATAATCTTTGCCATGTTTGTTGTCTCCTCTGTAACTTGTTCAAAATATCTATACCATTTTAGCATAAATAAACCGCCAAGGCGGTAAATTCTTACCTGAATATCTTTTACAACTGATTATCAGTCAACCATTCCGTTAATTCGGACAAGAAACGCTGTGTTGCTTCTTGATCAATATAAGATGGAATATCAGCCAGTAGCACTGGACTTGCTTGCTTCACACTTGACCCTTGCTTTTGCAAGACTAATAATGCTTTTGCATTTGCAGCATTGGCAAACATTTTACCTGGGAAGCGCATAAATGCCTGCATATAAACATGATCTGCTTGGATCAATTGCAGCAAATCAGTTGCCTCATTTTCAAAAATTCTTGCTGGCACCAAGAGTAAAGCCGTTCCACCTGCTTTAAGCAACTCAACTGCTTTTTCGATTAGCAAATGATGCACGTACGATAATTCATCAGCTTGGTTTGCCGTAACAAAATTAGCTGGTGCCGTTTTAGGATAATATCCAACTGGCAAATCACCAATTACGATATCGAATGTATCAGCCTGATCCAGTTGCATTGCATCTTCATGGATCAATTCCCATGATTGTTCTAGCAAGCCTGCAACTCCGCTAGCCAACGTAATCAACGTATCATCATTTTCAACAGCAACGTACTCATTAACGTTTGTCAGGCTCTGAGAAACTGTCGCAAGCAAGTTCCCCGAACCTACGCCCAAATCCAGAATTTTTGCATTTTGCTTATCGCCTATTAGATGATTCACTAAGTACGCAAACCACATTCCAATTGCATCTGGAGTCACTTGATAATTAGCCTGTAACTGATCTTGGCGTTGAGTAGCGACTAATAATAACTGCAAAACCTGGCGTCGACCATCCCCTGCTAGTTCAGAAAATTTAGCTTGCTCCACTGTATCTTTGATACGATCAATCTTTTCCCGATCAAGCAGGGCTAATTGCTCGTCTTCTTGCCCTAACATCAATTCAAACAGAATCAAAACTGCCTCAATTGCTGATAAGTCAAGCGCTGAAGCTATCTCTGTTTGAGCCTGTTTCAAGTTGACAATCGTATTCTCAATTGCTTCGTACATACTGATCTCCTAAACTCGAATAATATATTCAAGTTTAAGCCCTAAACTGTATAAATAACAAGTGTTACCTCCATTACTTCGGTAAAGAATAAAAATAATCAAAGCTCCGCCCTTTAAATCGAAAAGTTTCTCCACCTACATAAGATATGCTGCGTCCTGCTTCACCGAAAACTATCCCAACCGGCGGTCGCATCTTTTTTACACACAAATATTTATATAGATCGCGCTCACAAAGATAATAATTTCTTTGATTGAGCATGCTTTGATTAAGCATAGTAGCCAGTTGACAATAAAACATTAAAACCGCCAACAGCACTGTCATCAATGTAACGAATGCAAGCAACACACTAGCTTTTCTGACCATAATACAAATATCCTCGGCAATGACTTTGATCAATGGTGATTCGAAATAAAATTCGATGGTTTTTCAAATCCTTTTCAAAAACTAAATTTCGAACGGTTTTGGCAATAAATAGCTGTCCACCCGCCTGTGTTTTCAAAACCAAATTATTTCTAACCACTATTAATGTGCAACAACCATATTGTCGATTGGTAAATACTAGATATTCTTTTGCCAGTTGTTCTAATTTACTCACCTTTAAAATTGCATTGATTCTTTGACATACTTGTTCCATTTGCACACCGGTTCGTTTTCGATCTTGTCGCACAATTAATTTATGCGTAAAAATCATCAATTCGTTAAACGAAATCATCACGGTTGCAAAGATGGCCAAGGCTACCATCGCTTCAATTAGGCAAAACCCGTCTCGTCTGTTCTTCATCCCATCTCCTACGCATTGTCTGAGCCTGGTCGCGCGAAGTCGCTGTTTCAGTTTTCAGTATATTTTGATATCTGAGTGTCTGCTGTACAAATTGTAAGACCGAGCCCACAACCAACGTAAATAAACATAGACCAACCAATCCCTCAAAAATTGCACTAGCTTTGTGCTTACCTAAAATCATAGGTCCCACCTCCAAGCTGAAAAACCAGTTTTTTTGTCCGTCCGGACAGCCTCTCTTTAAATTTTAGCGTTGCCGGTCGTGTTCCAAGCCCCTCACGCCTGATTACCGTGAAGAAACCTTCATTAACAATCTGCCAGTTTACCGGCAAGCAGATTGATGTCTCAGCTAACCATAATTTATGGTTACCATTAGTCCTAACGCTAAATTGTGCTTGTCGTGCAAGTAACTGAATGAAATTATAATGAAATTCGCGTTCAAAATTCCTCCAGTTACCCGATCGCTTTGCTTCTAATTGATAACATCCGAACAATGTAATGCTGCATACAATCATCAAGGCCAGCAAAGACTCAAACAAAGTAAATCCACGCCTATTTTTCAGCATACTTAGCAAGGTTGTTCTCAATACCAATATTCAACTGGCGAAGTCGCTGGCCCTGTGCACTCGTCAAATACCGATTTCCGGCTAGTAATTTATCAATCGTGACCACTTGCTCACCATATTCGTCTTGATACAGCTCGATCTGCGTTTGCAATGTCTGAACCATTGCCCGAGCTTGTTTAGCTTCGGCTTGTTGTTTAACCCGCGCCAGATTCGGCATTACTAATAACAGCAAAAGACTAATAATAAACATCGTTGTTAGTACTTCGATTAAGGTAAATGCCTTCCGAGAATATTTTTTAGGCTTCAAGAATCCCCTCCATTTTGGCGTACATCGGAATTAATAGCATTGCATATAAGCAAATCACAATCAGTGCGATCACAACAAAAAAGACTGGTTGCACGACATTAATTAATCGATTAATTCGTTGATTGAGTGCGTCAAATTCATACTCTGCAAGCCGTTGTAGATCCGCACCGATCGCCGCAGGCTTTCGACCACTTTGAAACAAATTAGCCATCCCAGCCGGCAGCAAATCATTATGTTGAATTAAACTCATCGAGCTGCCCCCTAATAACAACTCATTCTTTGCTAGTCGTGCTAATTCGCGAAAGAGACTATTTTTTGCTGTTCCAGCCCCATATTCAATAATCTGGGCTAGCCCTACACCATTCTGCAAAAGCAGACCTAAGTGAAGACCGAATCGTGCTGTTAGCCACATCCGGTAGCAGGTGCCGAATATTGGTAACTTGATCAAACGGTGCATCTGGTCAATTGCGGACACCTTATGAAAGGTCCACCAAGTAAACCACGTTACTGGCACCGCCAACAACAACATAATCCCAAAAGAAAATAAGAGCGTCTTCATATCCAAGTAATCCACACCTGCTCCTTTATTCAATGGGAAAATGTATGTTACAAAAATCAGCATCAGACAACCTGTAACTGACAGCAAACAAATCGGATAACACATGGTTTGTTTTAATCTTTGCCACTGTGCGACGTTCGTCGTAATCCGTCCGCCCAAAGTTCTCAATAGACTAACCAAGTCGCCATGGAGTTGTGCAAATTCCAATTCAACAGTTATGGTCGTACTTAGATATGGTCTAAGCACTAACGCAAAAGAATCACCAGCTTGCAGGGCTTTTTGCATGTCGATAAGAGCTTTTTTCTGCTTTGGTAAGATGACCATCATCAAATCAAGTGCCTGCTTAAGTGAATACCCAACTACCACTAATTGACCTAATTCCGTGAGAAAGAACGCCTGTCTTTGTAATGGCCACCGGTTATGTCTGGTGTATTTCATAGGCGAAATCCTTTTTCTGTTTTAGCAGTTGTCGCGTCATTTGAAATCCAGCAAAATCAAGATCAACTACCGCTCGTCCCTCCTGGAATATCAACCGTTGATAGCCCATGCCAACAATAACTTCCGTTAACTGTTGTTCTTGAACTCCTAAATCCAGTAGTCTAAGCCAAATTCCGCGAGTGGATCGAGCATGGATTGTGCTAACAACTAGGTGTCCTGATAGGGCCGCCTCTATTGCTAACTTGGCGGTATCTTGATCACGAATCTCTCCGATCATGATGACATTAGCTCTTTGACGTAATGCAATCCTTAAAAGTGCATGATAGGTTAGATCAGCCGCATGGTTAACCTCCAATTGAATATAGTTGCTATTGAATAATTCAACTGGTTCTTCAATCGTTAATATTAGTCGTTCTTCCGCCAATTCATTAAGCGCCGCATGTAGAGTTGTAGTTTTACCGCTCCCCATCTGACCGGCCAGCAATACCAGTCCTTGTTGACTCGACAAGGTTTGGCAAAGTCTTCTAAAATCCGCTCGCCTCTGCCAATTCAACTCAGTCATCGCTAATGGAAACAAAAGCCGGACAACTAAACTTTCTAACCCACTTACCGTTGCAACAGCAGCAACCCGTAACCGGATCATATAACGTTCACTGGTAAAAGCCCAACCACCAACCTGTGGCCGGCGACACTCACCGATATCCATCTGTGCCTGGTATTTGATATATTGAATTAATTGTTGACCCTCGCTTTGTAACAAAGTTGCTAGTTGTTCAAAACGCATACCATTCGCCAGCATGAGTCGATATCCAGCCACACCCGGAATCAAATAAAGATCACTCGCCCGTTGCTGAATGGCAGTGTCCATATAGCCAGAAAACCTCTCACTCCACTCCATATCCTACCTCCTCACTTTAAAATGACACCAGTATACGAGCATATATCAAAAAAACGCCGACCAAATTTTGGTCGACGTCTTGAACTTTATTTACTATTTAACGCTAGTACAACGAAGTTAATTAAGAAGAGTGCCGTAATGACCCACAACACCGGACTAATTTCGTGATATTTACGTCGAAGTGATTTCACCAAAATGTAGAAGATGAAACCAGCAGCGATCCCGTAAGAGATTGAATAAGAGAATGCCATGAAAGCTGCTGTGAAAAATGCTGGAATTGCAATTTCGATATCATTCCAATCAATTTGTGTAAACTCATTCATCATCATAATTCCAACCATCACGAGAATTGGTGCTGTTGCAGCACTTGGAATTACGTTTACAAATGGCGCAAAGACAATCGAAATCAAAAAGCCAATCGAAATCACAACCGAAGTCAAACCTGTGCGACCACCAGCCTTAATTCCCGCTGATGCTTCAATAAAGGTTGTCGTATTTGAAGTACCAAAGATTCCAGCAAACATTGTTGCGAAAGTATCAGCAACTAAACCACGATCCATCTTTGATTTAAAGCCTTTACCTTCATAGAATTCTTTTTGATCGGCCTCTGAGAAAATCCCCGTTGATATTCCAGTTCCGATAAACGTTCCGATTGCATCAAACAAACCAGATAGTCCCATTGAAAATACAGTTAAGATAACAATCAAAATATGTGCTGGTGTATCAAACATTGACCACAAGCCTTGACTACCAAGCGCTTGACCGAAGATCATTCCGAAATCTTTGAAAGTTGTTCCGAAAGCTGCAAAGCCACCAATATGTGTGTTTGTAACACCCATTGGAATTCCAATAATCGTTGTAATGATTACCGAAATAATGAAGGCTCCAGGGACCTTCTTAATTACTAACAAAATTAAAACGATTAAGCCAATCAAGGCCAGTAGGACTGCTGGTGTATTAAATAATGTAATCATTGGTGTCGTACCGGAACCTGATACAACACTTGTGACACTGTCATGAACCTTTTGTCCATGATAAGCAACATCATTTACCTTCAAAATACTTGAGCTACTGATATTGAAATTTAAAAAGCCAGCATTATTCAAACCGATATAAGCGATGAATAGCCCAATTCCGGCTGCAATTCCATGCTTTAATTGATCAGGAATCCCTTTAACAATCATCGAACGTACTTTAGTCAAAGTGATAATAACATCAACTAAACCAACCAAGAAAACCATTCCCAATGCTTGTTGCCAAGTGAACCCGAGACCAAATACGATGGTATAGGTAAACATCGCCTGCATCCCGAGAGAGGGTGCCAAAGCATAAGGTAGATTGGCAAATAGCCCAGTAATCAATGTACCAGTCACGGCCGTTAGAATTGTTGCCAAGAAAACCCCTTGACTAGGCATTCCGGTTAAAGCCAACACTGCCGGATTCAAGAAAATAATGTATGCCATTGCGACGAAGGTTGTAATACCTGCAACCACTTCGGTCCGCACGGTTGTTTTATTCTCAGATAACTTAAAAAATTGCTCTAACACGATTCGGTCTCCTAAAATATCAGCCATCCATCTTTTGCCACGACTGAAAAAAAGAAAAAACGGCGCAAAGCATCCAAAAATGCACAGCGCCGTTAATCCAAAGCGGATTCCCTTTTAAGGAGTCTGTGGCAAAACACGTTAACGACTCTATATGAATTTGTTCTTATAACATTAACGCGATTACTTTGATCTGTCAATTACCTTTACAAATTCTGCTCACAAAAAAATTCGATGTAGCCAAACCACATCGAATTCTTCCATTAGCTTATTTACTCAGCTGTAGTGAAAACTGCTTGCACGTCGTCGTGCTCTTCAAGTTCATCAACCAAACGAGCCAATGATTCTTGCTTGTCCTCAGGAACATCCATTGGATTTTGCGCAACCAAAGTTACTTCGTCGTTTTGCAAAACGTAACCAGCTTCTTCCAAAGCCTTACGAACTTCTGGGAAAGCCTTAGGATCAGTATAAACTTCAAATTGATCATCAAAAGTCTTCACATCATCAGCACCAGCCTCTAATGCTGCCATCATGACTTCATCTTCATCAAAATCAGAATCCTCTGGTCGCTCAATTTCCATGTAACCCTTACGGTCAAACTGGAAAGCAACCGAACCACTCGTTCCAAGCTCACCACCGAAGTGCTTAAATGCTGAACGTACAGCTGCTGCAGTACGGTTTGTGTTATCGGTCAAAACCTCAACCACGACACCGACACCAGCTGGTCCATAGCCTTCATAAGTCAACTCTTGATAGTTCGCACCACCAAGACCAGTTGCCTTATCCAAAGCACGTTGAATGTTATCCTTTGGCATGTTGGCAGCTTTAGCCTTGTCCATTACCAAACGCAAGGCTGCGTTTGAATCAGGATCAGCTCCACCAGACTTTGCTACTGTATACAAATCACGTGAAAGCTTTTGGAAAATCTTTCCACGCTTTGCATCTTGGGCATTTTTACGCCCTTGTATGTTGTGCCACTTACTGTGTCCTGACATGTCAGAAACCCCTTTTCAATCGAATTATAACGCTTTATTTTATCATATTTATTTTATTTTTTGCAAATTAATTCATAAAACTATACGGTGACAATTGATCCATCCCAATATTTGGATCAATTTCAGCTCCATCAATTTTAGCCAAGGTTAAATTATAATCAACCACCTCTGGAGCCGTAACCACCGGAGCCACCAGCGATACCTCATCCGTTGTCACATGGTCGTCCGTTTGCTCAACTTCTAGTACGACCGTTTCACCTGTTTGCGCCTGTTTGATTCGCTCTTGAAGGGTTGTTTGACGATTTATGCCCTCAGTAGCCGTTGCCCGTTGAAAGGCACTTTCCTCACCAATTAATACAAGCGATTCAGCCGCCCTGGTCAAACCCGTATATAACAGGTTTCGCTGTAACATCCGACTAAAATAATTGACCAAAGGCATGATTACCAACTTAAATTCGGCTCCCTGCGCTTTATGAATCGTTGTTGCGTATGCCAAGGTTAGCTGATTGAAATCCTGACGCACATAGGTTACCTCACCCGCATCAAAGGTTGCGGTTATCACATCAACTTTTTCCGGGTTAACCTCATCCTTAGCATATAAAATACTGGTAATGTAGCCAATGTCACCGTTAAATACATTATGCTCGGGATCATTACTTGTCTGCATCACCTTGTCGCCTACCCGAAATGAAAAGTTTAAATCGCCATATTTAATGTTGATTTCTCGTTTCTTGGGTGTCAGAGGGTTGAAAATCTCCTGTGCAATCTGATTCAAATTATGCACACCGGCCGCTGATTTATACATCGGTGCCAAAATCTGCATATCGGCAACCGAATTACCTTTATCACGCCAAGATTCCGCAATCTTTCCCACCAATTTAGGAACAGTTTTCAAGGCTGCTGGAAAAAACGAACGATCAGTTTGACGCACGGCAAAATCGGCTGGCAACTCACCGTGCTTAACAGCTGAAGCGAGTTCAACAATCGTTGACCCCTGCCCTTGTCGATGAATTAATTCTAGTTCACGATAATTTAAGAGACCCGTTGCTAATAAATCAAAAAATACTCGGCCAGGACCGACCGAAGGAAGCTGATCCTTATCGCCAACGAGAATAATTTGCATTCCAGCGGGAATTGCTTCCAGCAACAAAGCAAATAATTGTGTATCAACCATCGACATCTCGTCAATTACAAGTAGCCGTCCGGTCAATTCTTCAATATCTAAGGCTTCACCACTCTCTCTGCCTGTGATTCCAAGTAACCGATGAATGGTCGAAGCAGGTAGACTCGTTGCTTCTGCTAGCCTTTTAGCAGCGCGCCCAGTCGGTGCAGCCAGCAAAATTGCTTGATCAATTTCGTCCGGCTTCAGCCCATCACGCCTTAGCAATCGTCGATATGTTGCTACAATTCCATTAACAATCGTGGTCTTACCAGTTCCTGGTCCACCAGTTAAAATAAACAGGTTCGAGGTCAAAGCTGCAACCATCGCATCCTCTTGGGCCTCGTCATAAGCAAAACTTTGTGTTTGCTCCACAACTTTGAGTTCTGTCACCACATCCGCTCGTTTAAAGGTGCCGGTTGTCCGCTTTGTTAAGGTCACCATCTTCTCCGCAATGACTTGCTCTGCTTCAAAAACTGGCCGCATATAGAGGCGTGAGCCATCGGCAACAATGATTCCGGCAGCTGTTAAGGTTACTAGCGCACGTTCAATCAACGCCGAACTAATTGCGACATTTTGACTTTGCTCCAAAAGACGCTGTACAGCCACAATCAAAGGATCAAGTTCAACAAATGTATCTCCCGCCCCGAAGGTCACTGCATTGAGTGCGGCAACCGTTCCGGCCTGAATTCGCCGTGCATCTAAGGGGTCCATGCCCTGTTGCTGTGCAAGCTGATCAACTCGATTAAAAGATACCCCTTCTATGTCTAAGATCAACTGATAAGGATTTTCTTTTAAAGTCGGTAAGGTTTCTAATTGATATCTTTGGTAAATCTGAGTTGCTAGTGCCGCGCCAAATCCGTAGTCATTTAAAGCGATAATTGCACGCTCCATACCATCAGATTGCCGCAATTGAGTTAACAACGTCTCTTTTAATTTACTTGATAGCTCTAAATCATCCAAAACTTGTTCATCAGCTAAGATTTTATCAATCGCTTCAATTCCTAATGCATCAACAATTTTCTTAGCAGTTGCCTTACCGACGCCCTTGAATTGCTCAGATGATAAGTAATTAACTAAACCTGATGATGTCGATGGGGCCTGCTTTGTATAGTTACTGGCAGCAAACTGGATTCCATATCGAGCATGGTTAGTTACACGCCCTTTGAACTCATACCCCGCGCCAAGCTGAATATCGCCAAATGAACCTGTTACAACCAATTCTTCCTCATCAAAATCAATATTCTGTTCAACGACCTGAATCCTTAAAACCTTATAAAAACTATCTTGTGCTGCAAACATAATTGCCTGCACTTGTCCTGCCACAAAGGGTTCTGTTTGATTTTCAGTTACCTGATTCACATCTTCATCAAACAAAAAGACTTCATCATCATTCATTATCCGATTGCCCCGCTAATAATTGGGTGATCTCGTCAAGCCGTTCTGCCTGCACTTGAAATTTCGAAGCGTCAAGCTCTTTAGCTTTAATTAGCCAGTGATTATCTACGTCACCCTTCACAACAGCGACAATTCCCCGTGCAAAATTGGCGTCAAAATTCTCTGGTTCGATTACCAACGCTGCATCAAAGGCTTCTTGTGCTTCCCAACTATTTTGTAGAGCCAGCCAGATATTGCCCAACAGGATCTGTGCATCTAGATCGGTTGCATCTTGTTCAACCCCCGTCAATGCAAAAACAAGGGCTTGCTGGAACTTATTCTGCGCATACCACCCTTGAGCCTGCATCATCGTTGCGTCATGCGTCAATTTAGCATCGTCAATCTGATTGAAAAATTGATTTGCCTGCGCATATTCCCCAGCCGAATAGTACACATTTCCCAAAGCATAGAAAATATGTGGCCGGGCCAGTTTATCCTGTTCGAACAAGCCAAGGGTCTTCAACGCCAACTCTTCTGCTTCTGGATAATTCTCGGTAATCATTAACACATTGATTAGATCAATATAAGCCTCCCAATTGTTTGGTTCTTGATCAATCTTTGCCACTAAATTTTTAATATCCAATTGTGCTGCTTCTGCTGGCGTCATCTGACAACCTCCTTAAATTGTGTTGGATGCATCCGATTCAACACCTAGATACGAAGTATCATTGCGAATAACTTCTTTGAAATTAATTCCATCATCTGTTGTTAAAATTGAGGTACTTGTGTTGCCTAAGCCACCCCGTGCTCTAATTTGATCCAATGGAATACCTAATAACGCACCCATTCCTGCAGTCAATGCCATCCCATGGCTGAAAAAAATCAGGGTTCGGTCAGGACCACCATATTGCTCAATTGCCATCTGAATTGCTGCCGTAAAGCGTGCTTGCACCTGTTCAAAGGTCTCAGATCCTATAACCTGAGTAGCCTCAAAACGTTCCGGATGATGGCGATAAGCATCATACATCCGTGGCCATTTGGCCTTAACATCGTCAAAGGTCATCCCTTCCCAAACACCCATTGTAAATTCTTTTAAACCGGTTAATTCTGTAAGTTCAGGAATATGCTTCAAGTTTTTAAGCGTTAATTCGGCTGTCGTTTTTGCTCTTTTAATCGGACTAGAAAATGCATGATCAAAATTTATGTCTGCTAAATATTGGCCGAGCACGGAAATCTGTTGTAATGACTCGGCTAATAAAGGCGAATCACCACTCGCCCCTTGAAAGCGGCCCTCTTCGTTCCACTCTGTTTTACCATGCCGAATAAAATATAACGTTGTCATCCTGTACTCCATTTCTAATTAACTAGTCTCTATTATAACAATTTATTGGCCCGTAAAAAAAGCAACATCCTTCCTCAAAATTCACGTTGAAATAAAAAACCTAATTGAATATGGTAATTGGCCCAAACATTCCAATCACCCTATACTCAATTAGGTTTTATTTTAGATACTATCTAAGAATTAATCTTCAAAGCCTTCTTCTAAGGCTAATGGATAATTCTCACGAATAATACTTGCCTCGTGTGCTGACAACATTGGAAAATCTGGATCCATTCCCAAGTCAGTGTGATACATCCGATCACGCGGTGACATCGCCCCAGCAGCCTTGGCAACGCTTAACTGATAACCGTCATATTCTGCGACATCAGCTGGCGCATCAACAGCCTTGGCGTAGTGCAATTGTGACACCATCAAGACAACCCGTACGTCCTGTCCTAAACTTTCTAATAAGTCATTTTGGGCATCAGTTAGATAAAGTGTCAAAGCGGCCTCAGCTGGCTTACCAATCAACTTAGCATCTCGAGCAACCTCCAAAGCCTTATTCGCGGCATCTCGCAAAACCATGAATTCGCTCCAGTTAGCCAATAGCTTTGACACATCACCCAAGTTTTCCACCACTGGCATCTCTGCCAAGTAAGCAAAATCACTCGTCTCGAACTCCATGTACTCATGAATCTCTTCAGCCGTATGTGGCAAAACCGGCAAGATTAATTGTTTCAAATCAGCCAATACCTTATACATAACTGTCTGAACTGAACGACGAACATGGCTATCGGCTGCTTCAACGTAAAGAATATCCTTTGTGAAGTCCAAATAAAATGCAGATAAGTCAACATTAATAAAGTTGATCAATTGCTTGTAGATATCTTGGAAATCAAAATTATCGTACGCAGTCTTCAAACTAGCGACAAACTCATTAAAACGGGCATAGAAATATTGGTCCACCGGCGTCAAATCAGCATATGCTACCGCGTCTTCGCTCGGCGTAAAGTCAGCTGTGTTGGCCAACAAGAACCGCATTGTGTTACGAATCTTACGATAAGACTCCGAAACAGTCTTTAAGATCTCCATCGACACCTTCATATCAGCTGATGAATCAACCGTAGTTACCCACAAACGGATAATCTCAGCTCCCATTGTTTTCACAACTTCATTCGGTGAGATTGTGTTACCCAATGACTTAGACATCTTATCGCCGTTTCCATCAAGGGTGAAGCCTTGTGACAAAACCTTCCGGTATGGCGCTTGACCAGTTACCGCTACCGATGTGATCAATGATGAATTAAACCAACCACGATATTGATCAGATCCTTCCAAGACCAAATCGGCAGGGAACTTGAGATAATCACGAGCGTTCATGACTCCTTGATGTGATGTACCTGAATCAAACCAAACATCCATGATATCCATTTCTTTGGTAAAGATCCCATTTGGTGAATGCTCATTTTGATAACCAGCCGGCAAAAGTTCACTAGCCTCTTTTTCAAACCAAATATTTGAACCATGCTCTGCTACCAATTCTGCGACGTGATTGATGATTGTTTCATCAACAATTGCAGTTCCGTCTTCAGCATAAAAGATTGGTAGCGGTACACCCCATACACGTTGGCGTGAAATAACCCAGTCGCCACGATCACGGATCATGTTATACAGACGCTTCTTCCCCCATTCGGGTTGGAAAGCTACTGTATCAAGTTGATCCAGGATATCTTGTCGGAACGAATCAATTGAAGCAAACCATTGTGGCACAGCACGGAAAATAACAGGCTTTTTAGTCCGCCAATCAAATGGATATGAATGCAAAAGTTCTTCCTGTTTCAAAAGTACGCCTGCATCAGCTAATTTCTGCAATGAAACTGCATCGGCATCTGAATATAGCAACCCAGCAAAATCAGCTCCAGCTTCCGCGGTCATCCGTCCTTGATCGTCAACTGGCACAGCAATTTCCAAGTTATAACGTTGTCCAATCAAATAATCATCTTCACCAAAACCAGGCGCCGTATGCACCAATCCAGTTCCAGCTTCTAATGTAACATGATCACCGTTCATAACCAGCAACTCAACATCCATAAATGGGTGTTGCGCCGTCATATACTCAAGCTCATGCCCTTTAAGTGTTTTAACAATTTCGTAGTTAGCCCACTCAAATTTGTCAGCTACCTGCTCTAACAATTCCTTAGCAATCACATATTTCTTTTGATCAGCTTCGGGCTGTACAACGACATAGTCGAAATCAGCATTAACTGAAATTCCTCGTGAAGCTGGAATCGTCCAGGGTGTCGTTGTCCAAACCACAAAATACGTGTCATTATCAAGAATGCCTTTACCATCCTTGACCTGTTCTGCGTAAAAGGCTGTTTGGGCTGTAACATCATGATACTCAATTTCAGCCATTGCTAAGGCTGATTCCGATGACCATGACCAGAAGACCGGCTTCTTACCTCGGTAGATCAAGCCCTTACCGGCCATTTTCCCAAAGACACGTAGTTGCTCAGCTTCGAACTCTGGTAACAATGTCATGTAGGGATGATCCCAGTCTGCCGAAACACCTAAACGCTTAAAATCTGTCATCTGAATTTTAACTTGCTTACGAGCAAACTCTTCTGCCATCTTCCGCCAGATTACGGGGCCAACCTTTTTACGGTCTTTTCCAGCCTTTGTCAATTGTTGCTCGATTGGCAAACCATGGGTATCCCAACCTGGTACATAAGGCGCATAAAAGCCATTCATCGACTTATATCGAACAATGATGTCCTTCGAAATCTTGTTTAGTGCATGCCCCAAATGAATGTTTCCATTCGCGTATGGAGGTCCATCGTGTAACATGAACGATGGCTTACCTTCATTCAACTTTTGGCGAGCTTCATAAACTTTATTTTCAAACCAAACATTCTCTCGTTGAGCTTCAGTTTGAGGTAAGTTTCCCCGCATGGGAAATTTGGTCTTACCCAGATTCAAAGTATCTTTGAGTTTCATACGTTTTACCTCTTCGTCAAATTTATAGATTAAAATGCCATTAAATAAAAAAGTCCCGCGCCAGCAATGCTAGCGCGGGACGTCACTTGTAACGTGGTACCACCCGAGTTCATGACAGTCTTCTGCCACCTCATTGTGTATTTAAATGTTCTCTTACCGATAAGTAATTTGCGTAACTTTGCCGGACTCACACCATCCCCAGCTCGCTTTAAAGAATACAAATAACCGTTTAATTAAGAGATTAATACCAATCATACTCAAGTCCCCCCACAAGTTCAAGTAAAAAATTACTTTTGCTCGTCGGCTGGGAAAACTACAACAGTTTCAACTGCTGGCTCAACTGGTGCTGCAGAGGCAACTGGTTGAACAGGTGTGCTTTGTTGTGACATTGACTTTGCTGGTGCTGTAAAACTAGCCCATTCGTCAGTCTTTAATAGATCAATCTGAGCTTGTAGCATACCTTCAAGCTTTGACTTGAAAGTAGTCATGTCCTTCTCCAAGGCTTCATGCTGTACAACCAAGCCTTCGTTCTTACGTTGACTATCACTGATCAATGCATTGGCCTTAGTGTTGGCTTCCATTACGATCCGTTGGGCTTCAGCTTGTGCTTGTTGCAAGGTTGCTTCTGATTCAGCTTCTGTTTGCTTCTTCAAACGATCGGCAGCCTCTTGGGCAATCAAAATTGATGAATTAACAGATTGCTTCATCTCTTCAACCTGTGATGAAGCTGCATCGGCATCTGCCAACTTAGTCTTCAACATTGCGTTCTCTTGCATCAATGCATCATAATCTGTTACAACCTGATCCAAAAATTCATTAACTTCTGTCCGGTCATACCATTTACTAGAGCGGGTTGTAAATTCCTTAGCGTGAATCTCTTGTGGTGTTAATGCCATAATACTACTCCTCATTTCTTAATGACGGATAAGGTTACCCGCCACTTTTCTTTTTTAGTTAATCCATTTTCTGCAACAATCTTAATTCGGCCAAACTTCCGTACTGATATCATATCATTAATCGCCAAGCTATAATCAGGTCGATCAACAGTCGTCCAATTTACCCGAACTTGCCCACGCTCAACTAACTCTTTCGCATGAGCCCTAGAAACATTATACCCATTTGCTACAATGTTATCCAATCGCAAGGATGAAACTGTCATTTCCAGCGTTTCCCAATCGTCTTGTGCGGTCTGTAAATCGGACAAGTCAATCGGGATAAACCTCACCTTGGTTTTACCAATATGATCCATGGTCGTTTCAATATAGGAAACCATTGCAGTCGTGCTTACAAATTGCCAATGTCCATCATCTGTGCCAATTACATCCCCAAATGCATCACGCTCTAATCCATTATGGATTAAGGCGCCCATAATCGTACTATGATGTAACTCTGCAAATTTTGCTGGATAACTGATCTCAATTGCGGCCAATTCGAAATCGGCCACGGTTGGCTCATAATAACTAGGATAGATTAATCCTCGCGCCATTTCAGCGCTTGCATTTCCGCCATTATGTAATAACTTTAGTTCATCATATGAATTAACTAAAGTTTCCAATATAAATCTTTCGCGGGGATTTAAAAATTTTGTCAACACCGGTCGATATTCATCGAGCACCTGTCGAATCTGTCCCTGCGCAATTTCAATAAATGTCTTTTCACTAGGGCGAAAATGTTGAAAAACATTTTCATTCATTCCTAAAACCCTCGACTAATCATCTGAACGCCCATCTGCGCCAATTGAAGTAAAATAATTGCCAACAATGGCGAGAAATCAAGCATTCCCGTTCTTGGCATAATCCGCCGAATCGGGTCAACGACGATTCCAGCTACCCGGCCGAGTAAACGACCAAAACTAGATTGACTAGCGCCTGGTAACCAGCTCATCAATGCCCAAATCAAAATAATAAATTCAAAGGCTCGCAAAATTAGCGATATTGCCAATAGAATATAAATCATAGTTGCTGTCCTAACTAAACTGTTGGGTCAAATTTTGTGAAACCGCCCCAGAGATTTTGAAGCTCTTAGGTGTAAATAAGAAGATTCGCTCACCGATTCTTGTGACATCACCTTCGATGGCTTCAGCCGCTCCCGACATAAAGTCAATAATACGACGAGCTTGGGTCTCATCAATCGAACCAAAGTTTACAATTACAGCCTCGCCAGATAGCACTTGTTGCACAATCGCCTTGGCATCTGAGAAAATGCGTGGCTCATACAACGAGATCTTTGAAGAAGCGTCACGTTGTCCGTCCATATTTAACACATTTGGTCGTCGACTAGCAGCTGGACGGGCAGAACTTGCATTTGCTGCAGTTGCCGTTTCATCCAATGCTTCGCTTTCATCAATGTAAGTCTCAGCTTGATTATCATCTTCTTCGTAGTATTCATCTACACCAAACAAATTTTTAAAACTAAATGCCATCTTAGAACCTCTCCTTACTTATCGCCACGGTTTTTCCATGAAAAGAAAGCAGGACGCTCGATTTCCGCATCAACTGCTGCATCAGCATTCACATCAGTCTGTGGCATCGCCTGCGGTGCAGGTTGACTTGAACCAAATGCTTCATTACCAGCAAGTGGCATATTATCAACTGCTGGAGTGTTAACAACATTCCAGTCCGCAAATGGATCCGTCGACTTAGGTTGAGCTACAGGTTGTTCAACCTGAGGCGCTGCTTGCTCAAAAGGGCTCACAGTACTTTGGTTACCAACTTGTAGTTCAGGACGTGAAGTTACAGGACGATCAATTCCGGTTGCAATTACAGTTACCTGTAATCCTTGCATGTCCATATCCATCGTTGTACCGAAAATAATATTTACGTCATTTCCAGCAGCAGCTGTTACAGCATCAGCTGCTTCTTGTGCTTCAAACAAAGACATATCCATGCCACCCTTGATTGATAGCAATACGTTCTGAGCGCCTTCAATCTTAGCTTCCAACAATGGTGAAGCAATTGCCTTACGAGTAGCTTCAGCCGCCCGGTTTTCACCTTCAGCGGCCCCAATTCCCATCAAGGCAGTTCCTTGGTCTTCCATGACTGTCTTAACATCCGCAAAGTCCAAATTGATTAGACCAGGGTTTGTAATCAAATCTGAAATACCAGCGACACCATTCTTCAAAACATTATCAACCATCTTAAATGCTTCTAGAATAGGAGCTTTCTTATCAACAACCTGTAGTAAGTTGTTATTGGCAATCACGATCAATGTATCAACATTATCCTTTAACTTTGCCAAACCTTCAGCAGCGGCTGTCCCACGACGAGGCCCCTCGAATGAGAATGGCCGTGTAACAACACCAATTGTCAATGCACCCAAATCTTTGGCAATTCGAGCAACTACTGGAGCAGCACCAGTTCCAGTTCCGCCACCCATACCAGCAGTCACAAAGACCATATCAGCACCTTTAAGTGCTTCAGCAATTTCTTGTTCACTCTCTGTTGCAGCTGTCTCACCAACTTCAGGTCGTGCCCCAGCACCAAGACCACGAGTTGCTTTTGCCCCGATCTGAATCTTGTGCTCTGCTTGTGAGCGTTCTAGTGCCTGTGCATCAGTATTTGCAACGATAAATTCAACACCGCCAACACCTTCATTGACCATTTCATTGACGGCATTACCGCCACCGCCACCGACACCGATAACTTTGATAGTCGCACCATATTGTTGGTTATTGTCGATTTGGAAATCCATAACGAGCTCCTCTTAATTTCTTTTTTCTTAGATTATTAGTCGAAAAACTTGCCAAACCAATTAGCAACTCGACCAGTTGTATTGGTATCAGCTTGTACATTCTTGTCAGTTTGGTCATTTTTACGAGCATCATACATTTGTTCCTCAGCTGGAGCTGGCTTAATTGCATTTGCCTCTGGTTGATTCATATTTGGAACCTTCACAATTGCATTCGCACGTAATGTCTGAATTGGCAAATTATACAAAGCCTGCTTCGTCGCCAACTGCACAGTTGATTGTTGCGCCGCATGCTGGATCAAAGCCCAACTTCGCGCAAAACCAGGATGTCGAAGACCGAGGTCATCTGGTACAAAGACACGCACCTTTGTGCCATACATTGCCCGAACCGTTTCTGACAAACCTGGCAACGCAGCCGTCCCACCAACCAAGACCACTCCACCAGTTAACTTAAATGCTGAAACCATGTTCAACTTCTCACCTAACTTGGCAATAATTTGTTCAACACGCGCCGCAATGATTTGGGCCAAGTATTGTTCACTGATCTCTTGTGGTGCATCCGCACCTAATGGTGTAATAACTAACGGATTATTTCCAACCGTATTAGGTTGCGCATTTCCTGCATCAAGCTTTAACATTTCAGCTTCATGCAAAGGAATATTCAAAACGGCGCTAATATCCTTTGAGATGTGCTCTCCTCCGGCTGGAAAGACTGTTACAAAACGCAATTGACGATCTTGTACGACGGTCGCCGTCGTGTGACCAGCGCCCATATCAAGCATAACTGTACCAAACTCTTGTTCAGCATCACTTAAGATTGTTGTCATATCGGCCAACGGTGCTAGAACGAAGTCCCGCACGCGCAACCCAGCATGTTCAATTGCTTTTTGTAAGTTCCCCAAAACCTGCCGCGGTGCAGTATAAATTGTTGCCTTCACTGCAAGTCGCATTCCAACCATGTCATTAGGATCTTGAATTCCATCAAAATCATCAACCGAGAATTCATTTGGAATAATATCGACCACTTGCCGATCTGCCGGTAAGCTGACCGCAATCGCATCATGGATGACCTTTGCAACATCATCGTATGTGATATGTTGACTATCTTGGACCGTTACCAAACCACTAACATTTTGAATTTGAATGTTATTTGCTGGAATACTTGCAATAACATCAACTACCGATCGACCACTTTGTTCGTTTACCTGCGCCATCGCAAGCTGAATATCTTTAGCAGTTGATTCAATGTCAACAACGACACCCTTTTTAACGCCATGCGCCACTGATCGCCCAACAGCTAAGACATTTACCTGCTGATCACGAACATCGGCGGCAAGCGCTTTAATGGTATTAGTTCCAACATCTAATCCAACAATTAAACCATGATTGGCCATATTTTCCCTTCCCTTTTACTATATTTTTTATAAGTTTGCCAGCACGGCTAGTCTTTTCCTATTTTAACAAAATTGAATCAACAATTTGTTAAAATCATACCATAATCTAATGTATTAATTCCAGTTTTAACAAGGCTTTCCAGAATTTACTGTGATCCATACGGAATTGCAAACGCCCCTTGTTGCAAATCAACGGTACCGTTCGTTGATAATTGAGCTGCCATTGCTGGATAATACTTTAATTTGCTAGCCAAATCATCTGCATTTGCAAGCACTTCATTACCATCTTGCATGAAAATCATCAATCTCTGAGAATTTTGATCATTCGGTGACCAGATGACTTCAGATACTGAATGACGAATCGCAGGTTTTAGTTTACCAAATTGTTTTAAAACAAGCTTTAGTTCGCTCTCACTCTTAAAATTCTCAAATACCGGCAAAGCGGTATTAGGCAATTTAGTTGTGCCATTTGTTAACTTAGTTCCATCCGATAATAAGCCGAAATACTTAGTTCCATCTTGAACATAGCCTACTTTAACATTTTCCACCACGGTAACCTTTGCCTTGGTCGGACTAACAAAATCAATCTTCAAGGACTTAACTTGAGCGTTATTTTTTTCGGCTTGCTTTTCCAGATAACCGCGTTCCACAAGCAGTAACCAACTTGATTGATTTTTTTCTAGCCCAGCCGCCTTGAGCACCTCACTTTTCGACATATCTTCCAGTCCATTAACCGTGTAGCTATGTACCTTACTAGCGGGCGATAGAAAATAACCTAAGATAATCGCCAAAGCACCTAATATCAAAACCCAAACTAACGCACGACGTTCATGTTTGAATAGCACGCGCTTTTTTGGTGTTCTCACATTCACTGCCTGTCGCTCTGCCGTGACAGGGGTTGGATCATCCTTGGCAACTTTTGGTTTTATATTTGTTTTAGGTTGTTGTTTTGCTTGAACTTTTTTTCTGGTAGCCTTGCTGACTGACTTTCCTGCGCTTGAACTTTCACTCTCAGTCAACTTCGCCAGCCTAGCCGCCAGTTCTGCCGAGCTAGGTTTGGTTTGATTTGTATGTTTATCTTTTTCGACCATGCCTACCTAGCTCCAATCTTACTTCTTGATAACACTCTTAATTAACTCAACAAAACGATCAGCCGCGTCAGGCACACCAATCTTTTTTGCGGCCGCTGCCATCGTCACCCGCTTATTACGATCTTGCATCAAATTATTTACAACATCGAAGAGATACCGACCGGTTAAGTTTGGCTCTGTAATAAGCGCGGCAGCACCCGCATCAACCAATGCCTGTGCATTTTTGGTTTGATGATCGTTAGTCACATATGGACTTGGAATCAAAACCATTGGCTTTCCAAGAGCGGTCTGTTCTGCAATACTGGTTGCCCCAGCTCGTCCAACAATCAGATCTACTTTAGGCATCAGTTGGGGCATATTGCTAATGTATGGCACAACTGCCATATTTTTGGCGGGACTAATCTTCTCAGTCGCCATCGTATTAACTACATCATCGTAGCGTTTCCCACCAGTTACAAAAATCACCTGGTAATCTTTTTTACTAAATGATTCTGTTGCATCAATCATTGCACGATTCAACTTCAATGCACCTTGAGATCCACCAAAAACGAGCACTGTCGGTTGCGTTTCGTCCAGACCAATTCCATTCCAATCAAAAGCTCCCTGAGCTTCAACAACCTCTTGGGCACGTGGATTACCAACAACTTCTGCACTTCCTGGCTTAAAGGCTTTCAATGCTTCCGCAAAGGCAACCCCGACTTTAGTGATTTTACGTGCTAAGAATTTATTAGTGACACCAATGACTGAATTTTGCTCATGAATTACCGTTGGAACACCTAAACGTTGTGCAGCGTAAACAACCGGCCCACTTACATAGCCACCAGTTCCGACGACCACATCGGGTTTAAATTCGCGTACAATTTTCTGAGCAGCTCGAACTGCCTTCAAAAAAAGATAAATTGTTTTAAAATTATCTGCTGACAATGAGCGCTTAAAACCTTGTACCTCAACACTGGCAAATTTGTACCCTGCATCCGGCACAATTTTACCTTCCAACCCGCGTTCACCGCCGACATATAAAATTTCGACATCAGGATCTTGTTCTTTTAATTTATTCAATACTGCTAGCGCTGGATAAATATGTCCACCAGTTCCGCCACCCGAAATAATAATTCGCATTTCAATCCCCTTTTAATTCAAAGCCTGCCGGTCGCGGACCGCTTCCATAAATAATGCTCCACGCGTCTCAAAGTTTGGATATTGGTCCCAAGACGCCGCCGCCGGCGATAACAGAATCACCTCGTCAGGTTGCGCCAATTCAAAGGCTGGTTTGACGGCTGCCTCGACATTATCCACTTCAATAACTTGAATCCCTGCAGCTTTTCCAACTGTGGCTAATTTCGGACCAGTCTGCCCGAAGACAATCAATGCCTTGACATGCTTTTTAATTGCCGCCAATAATCGACCCTGATCATCACCACGATCAAGACCACCTGCCAACAACACAACTGGTTGATCAAATCCACTCAAGGCCATTTCAGTCGCTTCAATATCGGTCGCCTTAGAATCATTGTAGACAATTCGTCCTGCAAAATTTCCAACTAGCTGAAGTCGATGTTCAACGCCAGTAAAAGCTTGAAGCGCCTGCTTAATTTGCTCTGCTGAAATACCTTCTAATCGGCCAACTGCAATTGCCACTAACGCATTCTCAATATTATGCTCACCTGGCACTAACAGTTGATTGGCATCCATAATATACTCACCACGGAAATATAGTTCACCATTCATTTGATATGCACCACGTTGATCTAAGCCTAGTCGTGAGAACGGTACAATTTGAGCAACTGTTTGCTTTTCCAGTTCAACCCATTCAGGACGATCTACATTCAACACCAAATAATCCTCGGACGTCTGATTTCGCGTAATTCCCATCTTAGCGTGAATATAATTTTCGCGGGTTCCGTGATAATCAAGATGCGACGCAAAAATATTTGTGATAATGGCAATATGTGGCCTAGCCGTTGGCATTCCCATCAACTGAAATGACGATAATTCAGTAATCAACGTATCTGAGGGACGGACTTGTTTTGCAATTTCACTGACCGGTGTTCCAATATTACCTGCCACTAGAACACGATGCTGATCAGTCGCCGCTTGGCTTAACACAGCGTTAATCATTTCGACCGATGTTGTCTTACCGTTTGAACCAGTTAACGCGATCCATTCGCCTTGAATATATCGTTGTGCCAACGCGACTTCCGTATAAATCGGAATTTGCTCAGTCAATGCGGCTCGCAAAATCGGAATTTGATAAGGGATTCCCGGGTTTTTAACAATTAAGTCAACCCCCACCAACAAATCCTCCGTCTGTTGATCTGTAAAGCTAACGCCTTTATCTTTTAGATTAATAACGCGCTCATCTTGCCAATCAAGCTTTGGATCAGAAACAATGACGTTAGCACCCTCTGCAACAAGCAGCGAGGCCGCAGCCGCCCCTGATCTAGCAAATCCTACTATCAATACACGCTTTGTCATGTTTCTACTCCTTTAATAATTTATATGTATCCGGAGTGCGTTTGCACTCCAGTTTAGAACAAACTTTTATTTTTGGATCAAGAAGTACAGCCCCGCTGCAATCAATCCAACTGACCAAAATAGCGTATCAACTCTCCATTCTGACCATGGATGTTTCGGATTGCCCAAGAGGCCACCCTTTTCAAAGCTATGGTGAATTGGTGTCATTAAGAACACACGTCGCCCAGTCAATCGGAAGCTAGTGATCTGGATCATCACCGTCAGTGTTTCAATCATAAACACAAATCCGATCAGAATTAATGACCACTCAACATGCAGCACCAATGAATTCATTGCTAATCCAGCTCCCAATGCAAGCGACCCTGTATCTCCCATGAAGATTGATGCTGGATAGCGATTAAAGACCAGGAAGCCTAGTAAGGCTCCAACCATTAATGTATTAAGTAATACCAACGCCTGATTAGCCTGTTGTAAGGCAATCAACGTATAAGCAATATAAGCAATTACAGCTGTTCCCGAAGCAAGCCCGTCTAACCCATCAGTCAAATTAGTCGCATTCGACCAACCAACTAACCAGAAAATTGTAAAGATCGTATAAATTGCAAGACCATGTAAGCTACCCCAGCCAAATGGTAATGCCAATACGAAATCGAAATGCCCCAATGCAAGCACAATGATTGCTAAAATTGCGGCAACAATTTGCGCTGTCAGTTTTGGTAAAAAGCGAAATCCTTCATCACGATGGTTCCAAATTTTAATACTGTCGTCAAAACCGCCGACAATTGCATAAACCACAACCGCAATCAAAACTGCCCAGCCAGTTGCACTATGCAATCCTAAGATAAACGCTAGAATGATGTACGCAATCACAACGACCAACACAAAACCAGCACCACCCATTGTTGGTGTACCAGCCTTTGCAGCATGATCCGGTCCACGACCATTAGTGCGCATAACTAATTGTGCTACCTTAATCTTTTTAAACCAGTTTCTTAATGCTGGTGTAACTAAAACAGTTGCCCCAAACCCAACTGCTAAACCTATGAGCCAGATCATTCTTTTACTTCCTCCACGTCTACTTTAATCAGTAGGCTTCTTTAATTCCAAAGAAATACTATTCACGCCACTACTTAACTTAGTCCCAACATTGACCGATTGTGTAGCCACAAAACCATCACCATGAATCACAATATCGACTCCGGCTAACTTTCCCCATGCCATGGCATCGTTTTTAGTCCACCCTTGCATATTTGGTACTTCAACGCCACTACCAGTGTTCAAGAAGACTCGTTGTCCTGATAGAACCTCAGTGTCGCCAATCGGTGATTGTGACTTAATCGTTGAACCACTCCCCATCAAAATCGGCTTTAGTCCAGCAGCTGTAACATCTTTCTGAGCTTGGGCTTGATCTTCACCAACGGTCGTTGGGACCTTACGCTCTTGATCTGCGCTAATTGTAATCTTATTGTCATTATCTGACATGGCTAATGCCTGTTCCATAATGGACTTAAACATGTCTGATTGATAATCATTAATTTTATCTGCATTAGTCTGTGGCTGCTTCGTTACGATATACATTAGATAACGCGGATTGTCGGCTGGTGCCATCCCCATCCATGAGAAAATCTCATTAGCTGTATCACCTGGTTGGCTATATCCACTACTTGTAGCAATTTGGGCCGTTCCAGACTTTCCTGCAGTCACCGTATCAGTCAATGCGAATGACTTGTTAATCGAACGATCCGAATACAATACATTTTCCAATTGCACCCGCGTTTCCTTCGCCACGGCATTCGAGATTGGCTTACCAACCTTTGTTCGCTTTGATTGATAAACTACTTTGTGTGTATTTGGATCAACAATTTTCTCGATCAGGTTTGGTTTCAACAAATCACCATTTCCAGCAATTGCTGAATACGCTTGGATCATCTGAATCGGCGTTACAGAAATTCCCTGACCAAATGCCGTATTAGCTTGTTCAATTGGATACTTAAATTGATACGTCCCAGCCTGTTCACCGGAAAGTCCTGAATTTGTTGACTTCAGGAAATTAAAAGCCTTAATATACTTGCCCCAGGTTGTTGCGCCCATCTTCTGTTCTGTTAAGGAGAATGCCACATTTGATGACAGGGCAAGCCCATCAGCATAGGAAATCGTCCCCCAACCTTTACCGTTGTTCCAGTCGGTAATCTTTTGATCATCAATTTCCAACGTACCAGACTTGTAAGTTGCGTTAGCGTTCCAATTATTAGTTGCGATTGCTGAGGCTAACGTGATTCCCTTCATAACAGAACCCGGCTCATACTGATCCTCGGTTAACAAATTCGTCCAATATGATCCCAAATCACTTCCGGTTGTTGCGTTAAAACTAGGTCGCTGACTGACAGCGACTAAATTACCGGTCTTAGTGTCCATCACTACCGCAATCGCCGATTTAGGATTTTCGGCCTTCACCAACTCATCCATCTTCGTCTCTAACGCAATTTGTAAGGTTGAGTTCAACGTCGTATAAATATCGTCCCCATTCTTAACCGCCTTATTGGCTGCTTTCATGGTCGGATCACTTGATGTAATTGTCGAACCATCTTTTCCATTCAGCTTACTGTTATAGGCTGCTTCGATTCCCATAGTCCCTGCAAGTGTTGTCCGACCATTGACCACCTTCGTCTGTGCAAGCCCAATCAAATGCGAAGCAAATACACCATTTGGATAGAACCGATCTGTCCCAGTCGAGAACGTCACTCCGGGCAAATTGTAAGATTTTAGTTTCTCATATTTTGCAGAAGATAAATTAGCGCCTACATTACCAAATTCAACTTGATATGTATTCTTATTTGCTTTCTTAAAATAATTCTCATAGTAATCTGGTGTTTTGCCAAGCACCGTGGCAAAGTCCTTCGCAATTCGACTATAGTCTGACTGCTTAGCATATTCATTTGCACCACTTTTAGAGCTGACCACCACAGCAACAGTGTAGGTGGTGGTGTTCTCCGCGATTACATTACCAACCGAATCATAAATAGTACCACGCTTGGCAGCTACATAATTTGCTTGCTGATATAATTTTTGTGCATCCTTGGAAAGTGATTGCCCGTCAGCTTCCTTAGTGATTGCCGTTCTAGCAAAAACGAAGCCGAGCCAACCAATAACGACCAGCATAATTGTTAGGAGAATCCATCCAGATACCCAACTCCGCTGTCTTGATTGTCTCGGCGTCACATTCTTTTTAAATAAATTAAACATTGACTACCGAACGTTACGCACGTTACTTACATTCATCGACAGACCAAACTCTTGGGCAATTTGAGTTAAGCGGTCCGTACTTGTCAATGTGGCGATGTCTTGTTTTAAATTATTATTGTTATTTCGATTTGCTGTTATCTTACTATTCGTTGCTGTAAGCGTCTTTTGCGCGGTTGCCTTCTGATTAGAGACCGTAATCACTGAAAACGCTACAACAATCAAGGCAATTACCGCCACAAAGTAGGGTAATTTATCTTGAAAAGTCCAGGGAGTCGTCGATAATACCTGTCGCCGAGCTGGTCGATTTAAGCGTGGTCTTATATTTGGTTGAGCAACTTGTCTTGCCGTTGCATCACGATTATAGTTTGGAACTTCCATCGTTTCATTACTCCCTGTTTTTTACTTGATTCGTTCGATTACTCGTAACTTTGCTGAGTGCGCCCGATGATTGTTATCCATCTCATCAGCACTTGGCAAAATCGGCTTACGAGATATTGCCCGGTAGTCTTGTTGCATTTCCTCTGGAATAATTGGCAATCCAGCCGGCAATTCCGGTAACGAAGTCCTTTCCTTAAACATCGTCTTAACTAAACGATCTTCCAAAGAATGGAAAGTGATGACGCTAATTCGTCCGCCAACCTTCAACATATCAAGGGCCTGCGTTAACGAATCTTCAACTGCACCAAGTTCATCATTAACAGCAATTCGAATTGCTTGAAAGGACTTTTTAGCAGGATGCCCGCCAGTCCGTCGAGCCCCCATCGGGATTGCCGATTTAATGACCTCAACCAGCTCGAAGGTTGTATCAATCGGCTTAATTGCACGTTCTCGTTCAATGGCCCGTGCAATCTGCTTGGCAAATTTTTCTTCCCCGTATCGCGAGAGAATTCGCATCAAATCGTTAAACGACCAATCATTAACCACCTCATGCGCTGACAAAGCCTGGTCTTGATTCATTCGCATATCCAACACAGCATCATAATTATATGAGAAACCACGTTGACCATCATCAAATTGTGGCGATGATACGCCTAAATCATAGACCATTCCATCTAATCCTGTGACGCCACGTTCCGCCAGCGCCTCATTCAAATCACGAAAATTTGCTTGGACTAATTCAACACGTCCTTGAGCAATTTGCTGGGCCAAATTCTCTTGATTATATTCAATTGCTCGAATATCTTGGTCAAAGGCATAGAGCTTACCAGTCGTTAAATGGCTCGCCAACAATTTTGAATGTCCACCGCCACCCAAGGTTCCGTCTGCGTAAATGCCATCTTCTTTAACAGCTAGATAATCAATCGCTTCATTCAAAAGCACTGTTATGTGGTTAAATTCTGCCATTGCTTCTACCTATCCCCATCTTAAAAACCAAGATCCATCAAACCACTTGCGATATCGTCAAAGTCATCTGCTGTTTCACTATTGTATTCAGTCCACTTCTCAGCAGACCAGATTTCAAAGCTATCGTCACCATTTCCAAACAGTGTTACATCCTTCAAAATCCCAGCATATTCCTTCAAATCAGCGGGTAAAGATATCCGCCCTTGTTTATCAAATTCAGCCTCGACTGCCCCAGCATAGATAAACCGCCGGAAACGTCGGGCATCTTTATTTGTATTTGGTAATTGGTTTAATTTTTCAGAGAAATCTTGCCATCCTTCTAAAGTAAATGCGTGTAAGGAATTTTCCATCCACTTAGTGACCACAAATGTTTCACCAAGTTGGTTTCGGAATTTGGCGGGAACTATTAACCGATTCTTCGTATCCAACGTATGTTGAAATGTACCCATGAACATTAGCAATAATCCCCTTTCCTTAGTTTATTTACGCAAAACGATAGAGTTATCCCTATGAAGTTTCAACTTCTCTAATTTACCACAATCCCCCACCATCAACCACCCTATCCCACCACCTAATTTGGAACTTTTTTTCATTGATTCGGTCTATTACTTGATTTAAAGGGATTTCACCCTTTTATATTTTATTTTTCTATTTATTAAGACCTCTTAACATTTTCTTAACCTAGCACTTGAAGTGTTATTAGGTCGCCGTTTAGACCTCGTGACATTTTTGTGGGGCCTAGTGGGGCGTCCATCTCTAATTTCGCCCAAAACGAACATGCTCTGCCCAATAAATCGGAATATTACGCAAAAAAAAAGCCCGACGGAAACGTACGCCCGTCAGACTTATCCTTAAACTTCTTTGATTTTGCTTAACGATCACCCTTAAAGCCACCATCAACAGGAATTTGATCATTATAATCAATTTCTTCCGTCTGACCATGCGTGTAACTAAAGATCCCGATGACCAAGTATAATATGGCGAAAAAGTACCCATACAAACTTTCATTAAAACCAAGCCAAGTCGCCAACGCAAAAATCAACGGCCAGACAATTAACAAGTACCAAAAAGAACCGTGTGATCGTAAGTACAATCCCACAAAAACACTAAAAGCACTGTTAAGAATAAACAACAGACCAATGATTTTGAAATTGGTTCCCAGAAAGTGAATTTGATCAATCAAAAACGGCAACAAAAAGGCCAAAATTGGTTGCCAAATCCAAAAACGCCAATCAAAAACTTCTTTTAATCGCGACATATTCCTTCTCCTAATAATTATCGGTTCAATTCTAAAGCAAAGCTCAGGGCGCTTAGCACATACATCGGTGCCGTCTCAGCTCTTAGAATTCGTGGACCCAATCCTGCTGCTTTAAAACCGACAGTCTTTAGAAAGTCTAACTCACTTTCCTTTAATCCACCTTCAGGGCCAATCATAAAAGCAATTGACTGCCCTGCTGTGAGCCCCGCAAAACTCTGTGCTAGTTGACCAGTTTCACCGTTCTTAGCACTTTCTTCCCAGGCAACTAATTTAACCATATCAACAGGTAGATCCAAATCACGTATATTATTCACGTATTGTACCGATGGAACGACCAAGCGATGGCTTTGTTCCGCGGCGCCTTGGGCAATCTTCAGCAGGCGTGCCAGCTTTTTCTCGGCTTTGCTCCCCCAATGAACCACTGACCACGCCGTTTCAACAAAGATCAAACGATGCACACCCAATTCAGTCGCCTTTTGCGTAACTAATTCGGGCTTGTCCCCTTTCGTCAGCGCAATAATCAAAGTTGTCTCAACCGGCAATTCAACCTGGGGTCGACTACTGCTAAGCACCACCATCTCAGTTCCATTTACATCACTCTGTTGAACCTTCGCTAAGACGACCTCTTCGCGATCAGCCAAAACAAATTCAGCTTCGCTACCAACCTTTGAGCGTAAAACCGTCATAAAATGATGTGCAATATCATCTGGCAACATAAAGGTTGCACCAATACGGATATTCTCAGTTAAAAAATATCTTTGCATTACTTATCCTCAGCACTTGCCTTATGCGCGATTAGACCATACCAATCACCAAGTTGCATTTTTTCATCAAGTAAGTAGCCGTGTTCTGCTAGAAGTTCTGTAATCTTAGTAGCTTTATCATAATAAATTCCGGATAACAAAATCTTTCCAGCTGGTGCGATATACTGATCCATCTTTGGAATTAATAATTCCAAAACCTCTGATAACATATTCGCCACAAAGATATCCACCGGTTGCTCAGGAACAGCCTCAAGCAGGTCAGATGCAATAATCGTAATCCCTTCGGCCGCCTTTGGATTCAAATCGACATTACTCTGGGCAGATTTCACAGCGACTTCATCAATATCAGTCGCTAGAACTTCCTTGGCCCCTAATAACTTAGCAGCAATTGCTAATACACCCGATCCAGTCCCGATGTCCAAAACCTTCTCAGAACCTCGCACTGTCATTTCAAGCGCTTGTAACATTAGTCGAGTTGTTGGGTGTGTACCAGTTCCAAAAGCCATCCCCGGATCCAAGATAATCTGGTGTTCACGTACATCCGTGGGCTGATATTCCTCCCAATCAGGGACAACTGTCAAATAACGCGTAATCCGAACTGGATGATAGTATTTCTGCCACTCAGTTGCCCAATCAGCATCCTCTACCCCCGCTACCGTTACAAGACCTGGAAAGGCATTTAAACCAAATGTCTCCAATTGTTGAACCCGTTGCTTAATCTCAGCAATTATTTCAACTAGATTAACATCGCTGGCAAAAAAACCAGCAACCTTGGCCCCTTGTTCCAAGTGTTCGACCTGATCCCAATCTACCCAAACAGTCGGATCATTCGGCTCAAAATTATCAACATCAGCTGCATCTTCAATTTGAATACCTTGTGCACCTGCTTCCATTAAGATATTACTCACAGCTTCTACAGCTTCACTTTGTGTTTCAACAATAATTTGTTGCCAGCTCATATCGATCCCTCATTCTTTTATAGTCAAATTAAGTATAGCAAATCATCTCATCAACAACAAAAAAGAGGTGTGATCAAAGCAATGATCACACCTCTTCAAATATTTTAATTAAGCTTAGTCGATTGTTTGGATTGTCATCAAGTTAGTTGTACCTGACTCAGTCACAGGAACACCGGCAGTAACGATGATTGTATCACCCTTTTGTGCCAAACCTTGCTCAACTGCCATCTTCTTAGCAGCTTCGATCATTGCATCTGTATCTGCAGGTGCTGTTGCGATAACAGGTTGTACACCCCAGTACATCATCAATGAACGTTGTACGCGCTCGTCGAATGTCAATGCCAAAATATCAGCGTTTGGACGATACTTTGAGATCATCTTAGCTGTGTAACCTGAAGTAGTTGCGGCAACGATTGCCTTAACGTTCAAGTTTTCAGCGGCTGTAGCAACAGCTGCAGCAACTGATTCAGTTACGTCAGTTGCGTCAAAATCATCCACATGGCGTCCGTTAAGTGCCAATGATGACTCAGCCTTCTCGTTGATCCGTGCCATTGTTGCAACAGCTTCAACTGGGTAGTCACCATTAGCTGACTCACCTGAAAGCATTGTTGCATCAGTACCGTCAAAGACAGCATTGGCAACGTCAGAAGCTTCGGCACGTGTAGGACGTGGGTTCTCTTGCATCGAGTCCAACATGTCAGTTGCAGTGATAACTGGCTTACCAGCTGCATTCATCATCCGGATCAAGTTCTTTTGTACCAAAGGAACATTTTCAGCAGGAATCTCAACACCCATGTCTCCACGAGCAACCATCAAACCATCAGAAACTTCCAAAATTGCTGGGAAGTTGTCGATACCCTCTTGTGATTCGATCTTTGGGAAGATCATTACATCTTCCTTACCAGCCTCTACCAACAATTCGCGAATCTCTTCAACATCTTCAGGCTTACGAACGAATGAAGCGGCGATAAAGTTAATGTCTTGGTCCAAACCAAAACGAATATCGTCAGCATCCTTCTCAGTGATACCAGGCAAGTTAATAGCCACACCAGGTGCGTTAACACCCTTACGTGAACCCAAAGTATTGTTGTTTTGTACAACTGTAACTAGTTCATTAGTTGCAGCGTCCTTCTCAGTAATCAACATGTCGATCTTACCATCATCGAACAATACGTGACCACCCTCAACAACATCGTCAAACAAACCAGGGTAAGTAACAGCGATCTTTTCCTTGGTACCTTCAAGAGAAGCATCCATAGAAATACGCACTACATCACCAATGTTGAATTCGATCTTACCAGTTGGTGTGTTTTGCTTAGTAGTACGGATTTCCGCACCCTTAGTATCCAACAAGAAACCAACCTTCTTGCCTGTAATCTTTTCCGCCTCGTGAACCGCGTTCATACGAGCCATATGCTCTTCGTGATCACCGTGTGAGAAGTTGAAACGGAAAACATTCGCTCCAGCCTCGATTAACTTAGCAATTGTGTCGACGTCTGAACTCGCTGGTCCAAGCGTAGAAACGATCTTGGTCTTCTTCATGTCTGAAAAATCTCCTTAATTTCCTAGAAAGTTTATCTATATCAATGACTAGTATTCTACACTGCATTTTGTGAATTGTATAGCTATTATTACTATTTTACCGGCATTTGCTATTGATAACGCTTTCATCAAAAACATAGCAAATATCTATTTTTTTAATAAAAAATAGCGCCAGATTAATTTAACGTAATCTGGCACTATTATTTATAATTTTACCCACGTTTGCGTGGTGTTAAATCGACTTCCTTAAGCGGAATCAATTTTGTTTTCTTAACTGCTTTATAACTGAAGTAAAGAATGAAGAACAATGGCAATGCCAAATATGTCGTCACGATTCCCGACCAATTCCAATTAGCAATTGGACCAGAGAACGAACTCAAATCTTGACCGATAATAATAACAATCGAAAGCACTAGGGCAATAATCGGACCAATTGGGAACCACTTCGCTTGATATTTTAGCTCGTTTAAATCATGACCTTGGGCAATGAAGGCTCGACGGAAACGGAAATGTGCGACCGCAATTCCAACCCAAGCAATGAAACCTGACAAACCAGAAGCAGCCACCAAGTAGAAGTAAATATCTGGGCCGGCAAAACTTGTTAGAAAGGCAAACGCACCAATTACTACGGTTGCTAAGACCGCCGGCACCGGTACTCCTGTTTTAATATTTGCACGTCCAAAAATCTTGGGCGCATGTTTCTCTTGCGCAAGTGAGTACAACATTCTTGAGGCAGCATAGAGCCATGAGTTTGCTGACGAAATCACCGATGTTAGGATCACAGCGTTCATAATCGAAGCAGCGGCTGCCAAACCGGCCTTTTGAAAGACCGTTGTAAATGGTGAAACTGTAATATCTGAATTATTGGCCGCTCTTAGTAGCGTTGGATCCTTATAATAAACCAAAGCACCAATCACAAAGATTGAGAAGAAATAGAAAATCAAAATTCGCCAAAAGACCTGTCTTACTGCAGTTGGAACAGCCTTTTCTGGATTAACTGACTCTCCCGCCGCAATTCCGACGATTTCAGTCCCTTGGAATGAGAAACCAGCCACCATGAAGACAGCCAACATGCCAGTGATTCCACCGACAAAGCCATGATTACCAGCTGTCAGATTATGCATCACATCCGGCTTATATGAAAGAACCCCGAAGATTGTAATCAAACCGATGACCAAAAACGCAAGCACAGCGGTAACCTTAATCGCCGCCATCCAAAACTCTGATTCGCCGTACGCTTTTCCAGAAGTTAAGTTAATAGCTAGAATCAATACCAGCACAATCACCGACCAAATCCAAGTCGAAACATGGGGCAACCAAAAGCTCATTAAGACGCCAACCGTTGCTGCCTCAACCGCAACCGTAATGGCGGCATTGAACCAATAATTCCACCCCATCGCAAAACCGAACGCGTCATCAACGAAGTGTCCCGAGAAAGCGGCAAATGAACCCGACAACGGCATGTAGGCTGACATTTCACCCAGTCCAGTCATCAAGAAATATACCATTACACCGATCGCGGCATAGGCTAAAAGCGCACCCATCGGACCGGCCTCAGCAACCGTTGCTCCAGAAGCAACGAAAAGTCCAGTTCCAATTGTTCCACCCAAAGCAATCATCGAAAGATGCCGTGTTTTCAGCGTCCTTTTCAAATCACCGGTCTGTTCTGTTCCATCATTTGACATAAACTCTCCTAAAATGTAAGAGGTCAATAGCTACCAAAGAAAAAATCCCTAGTTCA
This sequence comes from Weissella muntiaci, assembly GCF_008107635.1. GTDB lineage: Bacteria > Bacillota > Bacilli > Lactobacillales > Lactobacillaceae > Weissella > Weissella muntiaci. The sequence goes on from NZ_SDGZ01000010.1 coordinate 131,569, forward strand.
CTCCATCGAGAAAACTAGGGACAAAATTGTCTTTAGTATGTGTCGATAGCTCCCCGCAGCCGACTTATTTTGCTGCGACAGTCCTAACGCTATTAACGTTAGGACCAACCTCGATTATTACCATAATCAAGATTTCGGCGACTGCCCCTTTCCTTACCATCATTACCTGTCGGTTCAAAATAAGTACTCATGTTCATCGCGACCTCTATGTCGTATTTAATTATGGGTTTTATTATCACACGTCCAACTCGTTTTGGCAAGGATAAACTTCAGCAAACCGTCAAAAACAAATACAAATATGGACAAATCGGTTTTAATAAAGAAAGGTTATAATTCGCCCGGCGTTCCTAGTACTTAACCGTTGATATGGTAAACTAAAATCAATATTTGTGAAATTTGGGAGAGTATTACACTATGATTATCGGTCCTGATCGTTGGCGCAAGCCACTTTTACTGCTTTGGCTGATTATTTTTTTAATCGTCGCCTTTAATATCATTTTTCCAATGCCAGTATTCTCAATTATTGACAACTTGGCCTTCAGTTTTCAAAGCCGGCTATTACCACATTGGCTGTTGCTGATATCTACACCGTTTTCCTGGTTTGCAACCGGCTTTGGTAACGCACTATTAATCCTGGCACTTGTCTTTTTATTATGGGGGTTTAAATATAAAATTCCGGCAACCTGGCTCCTATTTACCAATATTTCTGGCTGGCTATTAATCTCGATTTTGAGTCTATTTTTACATCACCAGGTTTCCGGTGGTCAGACAGTTTTCCCAAACAAAGCAATTTTTCTCAGCACACTATTACTCGCATACCTCTTTAACATCATCCTACCCGAGATCAAACGCATCCGTTATCAACTGTTATTTCAGACGGTTTGCCTAATCTTCTTTGCCCTAATTTTGGTCAATCAACTTGGCAAGAACAATGCCGTTCCAAGCGACCTATTGGGGGGCTGGATTCTAGCGTTAATCTGGTTGACTTACACCGAAATATACTATGTTAAATATGCTAAAGAATTTCGTCGACGCGTCATTTTCAGAAATTCCTGGTATTAACTCAAAAAACTAGTTAGGTTTGAAATGAAGCACTCTCCATTTCAAACCTTTTTTATAGAAAAGACCCTCCAGTTTAAAACTGAAGGGCCTTTTAATTTTCTAATTATGATAATCCTGTAATAACACCATGTTCGTCAATATCAATATCTAGGGCCGCTGGATGCTTAGGCAATCCAGGCATGGTTAAAATCGTACCAGTCAGAGCAACTAAGAATCCCGCTCCTAACTTAGGCACAAATTCACGAATATGAATTTTAAAGTCACGTGGTGCTCCCAATAATTTCGCATCGTCCGACAGTGAATACTGAGTCTTGGCCATAATAATAGGCAGTCGATCCCACCCCAACTTAGCGTAAGTTCGTAGCTGTTGTTCCGCCTTCGATGATAATTCAACACCTGCGCCGCCATAAATTTCTTGAACAATTTTGTTAAGCTTATCAAGCGCCGGCTCAGAAAAATCGTAGAGAGGATTAAATACGTGAGCTTGCTGGGTCGTTTCTACCAATGCCTGCGCAAGATTTTCAGCGCCAGCTCCACCGTCAGCCCATACAGTCACTGGATATGCTGCATGACCGTGCTCCACAACATAATGTTCAATTGACGCCAACTCTGCATCAGTGTCCGTTGTGAAGCGATTGATTGCCACCACAACCGGTACACCATAGCGAGCCATACTTCTCAAATGCTGCCCAAGATTGGCCAAGCCCTTTTCCAAGGCCGGCAAATCCTCATTCTTTAATGAGTTCTTATCGGCACCACCATTCAATTTCAAGGCCCGGACTGTCGCCACAATCACAATCGTATCTGGAGTCTTGCCTAATAATGGCACTTTAAAATCAAGAAACTTCTCGCCACCTAAATCCGCACCAAAGCCCGCTTCGGTCACAACATAATCAGCAAGTTGCAGTGCTGTTTTGGTCGCTTTAATTGAATTAGTCCCTTGAGCAATATTTGCAAACGGTCCACCGTGAATCAAGACCGGTGTATGGGCCAAAGTTTGGACTAGATTTGGCTTAATTGCATCTTTCAACATAACCGTCAGTGCCCCAGCAACACCCAGATCGGCAACCGTGACTGGCTCTTTATCATAGTTATAGCCAATTACAATTCGCTTAATTCGTGCTTTTAGATCCATTAAATCGTGCGCCAATGTCAAAATCGCCATTAGCTCTGAAGCGACTGTAATATCAAAGCCATCCTCACGTGGAACACCACTTGTAGGACCGCCTAGGCCAATCGTGATGTGACGTAACGCCCGATCATTTACGTCTAGGGCCCGTTTCCAGATAATCCGGCGTGGGTCTAGGTTTAGAGGATTCCCCTGCTGTAGTGAATTATCAATTACCGCTGCCAGAGTGTTATGGGCACTTGTAAGGGCATGAAAATCACCGGTGAAGTGCAAATTAATGTCGGCCATTGGCACGACTTGTGCCATTCCACCACCAGTTGCGCCCCCCTTCATCCCCATCACTGGTCCCATCGAAGGTTCACGTAAGGCAACCATTGCCTTTTGGCCAATTTTGGCGAGCGCATCGGCCAATCCCACGGTTACCGTTGACTTTCCTTCGCCGGCAACTGTTGGGTTAATTGAGGTAACAAGAATTAATTTCCCCAGCTTGGTTGATGTCGCCTTTGCTTCGTCAAGCACAATTTTGGCTTTATCGTAACCATACGGTTCAAGCTCTGTTTCCGTAATTCCAACGGTTGCTGCAACTTTGTTAATCGGCCATAGCTCGGCTGCTTGAGCAATTTCAATATCTGTCTTCATCCTACTCCTCCTTCACATTCACTGTGCCATTCACATAAAAGCGTTGACGAACTTGACTTATAAAATATAAAGACCCTGTGATGATTGTAACCTCATCAGTCGATTTGGCTTGTAATAAAGCTTCAATCAACCTTGGCCAGTCTGCATCCAAATGGACATGTGCGCCTTCCCAACCCCGATAATCTGTCAATTTCATTGCACGGTTATCATCAAAGCTTGTTAGAATCAAATTTACATTAGGCAGGCTTGCTAGCATCGTTAACATGGTTTCGATATCCTTAGTCACAATCGCTGAAAATATGATTGTGATTGGTCGCGTTGCGTAACGTGTTTGAATATTTTCAACTAGGCGACTAATTGCCGGTACATTGTGCGCCCCATCCAGTATAACCAGCGGATTAATCTGGACCTTCTCCATTCGAGCAGGCCAACTCACATTAGCTAATCCACGCTGGATGATATCGCTAGTAATTGTAATGCCCGTCAGCTTTGCATAAACTAACACAAGTTCGATTGCGACGGCTGCATTATCAATTTGATGAACACCAACTAATCCCTTATATAAGTCTGGGAAGGTATTCCCATCATCACTGAAAGCAAAATGCTCATTAGCCATGACGGTCACCTGATAATCGCTCTGCCACTGATATAAAGTTGCGCCCTCCTGAGCCGACTTAGCTGCAATCACAGCCATAGCGACAGGCTCAATTCGGCCAGCTACAACTGGTACTCCTGGCTTGATAATCCCCGCCTTGTGATGAGCAATCTCCGCCAATGAGTTTCCCAAAATATTAACATGATCGAGACCAATAGTGGTGATGACTGCTAACAATGGTGTAATTACATTAGTACTGTCCTCTAATCCACCAAGCCCAACCTCAATAATTGCAACATCCAACTTGCTCTCCGCAAAATACAAAAATGCGATTGCAGTTGTCAGCTCAAAAACAGTCGTCCCAGCTGTTAGTTCATCCTGATCCAACGTCTCAACCAAAGGTCTTAATCGCTCGAGATAACCGATAAGTAAGTCGTCTGGTATTGCAGTCCCATTAATCGCAATTTGTTCGGTAAATTTTTCAATTGCCGGACTGGTAAAAGTTCCCACTGTTAATCCTTGTGCCTGTAGTATTTCACGGGCAAAAGCAATCGTAGATCCCTTTCCATTCGTGCCTGCAATATGAATCATCGGTGTCATTTGCTCTGGATGACCTAATGAATCTAGGAGTGCTTGAATTCGATCAAGCCCCGGTCGAATGTTGAATTTTGCTCGACCATTCAGCCAAGCCCATGCTGCTTCATTCTTCATTACGTCTCTTTTCCGTCACATACTAAAATATGGTTTAAATTCTGCTGTGACTTCATCCTTTGTCATCAACCTAACTGGTAATTCTGCCGTATGCGCGACTTCATCCGTCAATTCAAACAAGAACCGAAAGTCAACGTGTTGATGTGCACCTTGCTCTTTAATTGGGTTGGCTGGAATTTCAATTACGTTTACGTCAATAATTTGCCCACCCTTAACAGTTAGACCGGTCTCTTCAAAAAATTCGCGCTGAGCAGTTTCGAGTGGTGTTTCTCCAAGTTCAACATGACCAGCTGGTAATAACCATGTCTTTAAATACGGATGTTTAATGAAAAAGATACTCGTATCCTTAAAAACAACCGCACTAGCTGATATTTGTAAATCCGGATTGACTCGACCACGCAATTCCTTCGACCAATTCATTAATTGTTCGCGAATCATCTTCTGTTGGTCAATATCAATTGGATGCTTAATTTGATCAATTAAAGCAATTAAATCTTGATTTTCCATCTGCTAATGCTCCTGATATTCAACATAACCATCAACTAATAAACGCGTTGCGCGAGTGTCATGCGCACGAATTATACGCCCACCCGCAGATAACAACATTTGCTCAAAGATCAATGTCGAATATAGGCGTTCTGCAACTGGTAAATTAAAGACTTTCGACATAAATGATTTTCTCGAGATTGCAATCATCACTGGCAAACCAAGTTTGGTCAATAATCCGGTTGTCTTCATCCGTTCAACAGAATCCATCCCATTTCTTTTGTCAAAGAAGCCCACGCCTGGATCGACTACAATCTGCTCTGCCTGCAAACCGTGCGCCAACAATTCCGCTTGCTTTTCCGCAAAAAATACTGGCAATTCATCATAGACATTATCTGCATGAGTAAAGCCAGCTCGGCCGTTGTTCATAACCACCACAGCTGGATGATACTTTGCCAAGACCGCCAGTTTCGCTTCGGTATCAAATCCATCAATATCATTAATAATATCCGCTCCAGCCAGCAAAGCCTGTTCCATAACATACGCTTCATCTGTGTCAATTGCGATCACAGCCGCTGGGAAGGTTGCTCTAATTGCCCGGAGGGGCTCTGCAAGGCGTTGCCATTCAACCTCTGGACTAATGTCTTCATAGCCCGGTCGCGAGGACTTGCCGCCAAATTCAATTACATCCGCACCAGCATCTAAATCATCACGAACACGTTGTTCAATATATTCTAGCGTTAGATTTTGTGGTGCACCATCATAAAATGAATCCGGCGTAATATTAATAATTGAATATACAATCGGCTGAAAAGTTAAGTCAAAAGTGAACTTTTTGCCAGACCATATCACCCGATTACGTTCCAAGATCTTCGATAATTGTTCTTTACCCGCAAGAAATGGCCAGGCCGCAATTAAATTTCGTAACTCAAAAACAGTCATAAAGGCCAACAAGGCCGTTTGTCCAATCTCGGTCACACTTAAATTATGCCTGAGAAGTTCCTCCAAGCGCTCACGTACTGTACCTGAAACTTCGTCAAATTGAATTCCAATTGCCTGCAAGGAATGTTGCATCGGATTTGACTCGGTAATAACCATATTAAGGCTACCATCTCCCAGAATTTGAATTCCCGTCGTAATCTTTCGTAAGGTTTGCCCCGTCGCCTGTTGTTCAAGCGCCTGGATTCCAGCCTGTACGCGCTTACGCAACGGCGACTCATCAACAATCAATTCCGCAATTGGTCGCAATACAAAGTAACGATTAAAAGCCTCTTTATGCGGAACATGTACATCATCTTGGTCAAATTCCTGCTCACCATAGAAGATGATATCAATATCAATGGTTCTTGGTCCCCAATGAATCTTACGTTGCCGATTCAATGCATGTTCAACTGTATGAATAACATCAAGTAATTGTGGAACCGTCAGGGTTGTCGCAATTTCAACCGCCATATTAATAAAATCGTCCTGCACAATTCCACCAACCGGTGACGTTTCATAGTAACTCGATTTCTTTAATAGGAGGATTTCCGCGTGTTCGGTTAATTTTTGAACTGCCTCATCCAAATAGCGCTGACGATCACCAATATTACTCCCTAAACTCAAATAAACTTTTTCCATCGCCTAACCTCTCATTTCAATCTCCGTATGATCAAAGATACCATCAATTGGTACCGCAATCTTTCGCACATGGACTTCGACTGCCGCAATCCGTTCGCTGTCGAGTGCCCTAACCACTTGAATAATGTCATATGCAAGTTTCTCAATTAGATTAACTCGTGAACCACTGACAATCTTCTCGGTTACTTCGTAGAATGGCACATAGCTTAAACTATCATCGATGTTATCACCACCATTAAAATCAAAAGCCGTTTCTACAATTAGATCAACTTCAATCTTTTGACCAACAACTTTCTCCTCTGGCAAAACACCAATATGCCCTGAAAACTGCATGTTATTCAATTTTATTTTATACATCGTTTCACCTCATCCCAAATGAGCTTTTAACGATAAGTTTACCAAAAATGAGCACCTATCTGTTAATGTCTCTATTAATTGTACTCTGTGAATCCAACTTGTAACAAAGTATCTTTCAAAAATAGTCAGACCAACTAATCATTCGTGCAACTTCCATTTACAACGAAAAAGGTTAGCTGCCAACATTCTCGACAACTAACCTACATAATTTAATTAAAATTTCTATTGCGCATTGGGTGTTCCAAAGTATTTCTCTGAAATTTGATCAATTGTACCATCTTTTTTCATTTTCAATAGTTCTGAATTAACTTCTTTTCTTAATGTCGCATCACCCTTTCGGAAACCAACACCATATTGATCCTTTGGAAAATCTGTTTTAACAATTTTAAAATCAGCCGGATTTTTCTCGTGAGCCACAAAGTACCGCGCGTAATCGCTATCGATCAAAACAGCCTTAACTCGACCAACCTGCAGATCATTCAAAGCCTTATCAAAAGTATCATATTGCACGACGCTACCACTTTGTCCCATTTTATTCTTCAAAAGCTTTGGGTATTGCGTAAATTCTGTGAAGCCTGATGAACCACTTTGGACTCCCAAAGTTTGTCCCTTCATCTGATCCACCTGATCAATGCCATTACTGGTCATCGTTACCAATACTTGCGTGTCAAAGTGATATGGCACTGAGAAGGCAACTTGCTTCGCACGTTGCGGTGTAATTGTAAAACCATTCCAGATCATATCAATGTGTCCCGTATCGAGCTCTGTTACGTTCATCGACCAGTCAATTGGCTGGAATTTGACTTTCAATCCTAAGCGTTTGAATGTTTCACGTGCTAGATCAACATCATAACCAACTAACTTCCCAGACTTATCACGAAAGCCCATTGGCACGTATGTATCATCTAAACCAATCACGACTGTCTTATCAGCTGTCACCTGCTTCCATGTATCATTTTGATGATTAACACGGTACCAAATTCCCCCAATTATTAATAAGACAATCGCTAAAGTAATTCCATTTCCCCACAGTTGACGCTTCCAATTTATCTTCTTCTTCATCTTATTCACCTTAACGTTCAACGTCAGTTCCAAAATCAAATGTCTTATCAGCGATTGCCTGCGCAAACTGTAAATCATGCGTTACGATCAACTGTGTAACACCTTGACTCTTAAGTTGCTGAATAACCCCGATCACCCGATCAGTTGACTCTTCGTCTAAGCCCGAGGTTGGCTCATCATAAGCCAAAATACCTGGCTTCATCGCCAAGGCCCGTGCGATTGCCACTCGTTGCTTCTGCCCACCAGACAGTTGAAACGGATATTGATTGCTTTGATCGGCTAAACCTAATTGATCGATTAATTGATCAGCTAAATCATTTGCATCATTTTTAGCAGCCTTATTTACCATTATAGGTGCCAAAGTAATGTTTTCTTTCACTGTAAATTGTGGAAATAGATTAAAATCCTGAAAGATTACCCCAACATCAGCACCAGTTCGTTCGCCTGACAGATCTAAATCCTGACCATTTAATTGCATCTCACCAGTATCAGCTGCCAATAAGCCCGCCACTATTCGTAGAAATGTTGTTTTACCAATTCCAGAAGGACCAACAATCGTCAATACCTCACCATCGGCAATTGTTAAGTTCAAATTCTTAAAAATCGTCTGCTCTGCATATTTCTTAGATAAATTCTTGATTTCTAACATAACTGCCTCATTTCTCTTTAACGGTAAAAATTCAATTTACTTTCGATTCTGCGCATCACAATTGTAGCAACGGCAGTTAAGATCAAATACAATAATCCTACCAAAAGGTAAGGAAGCAAGGTAACGTCCCGCGCTGCTGCAATACTTCCAGCACGCATCAAGTCGCCCAATCCGATGACATATACCAATGAGGTATCTTTAACTAGATTAATAACTTCGTTTCCAACTGAAGGCATCACAATTTTCGTAACCTGTGGTAAGACAATCTTACGCAAAGTTTGCCAACGAGTGAATCCTAAAACCTTCGCCCCATCGTACTGCCCTTCTGGGATTGATTGTAAACCTCCGCGGAAGATTTCGGCAAAATAGGCTGCGTAATTCAAAATAAATGTCACAACCGCGGCCTCAAAACGTGGCAAGGTCGCAATATGTGCCAAACTCAACCCATAGTAGACAAACACAATTTGCAACATCAAGGGGGTTCCACGCATAATCCATACATAGCCATTAATTAACCAACGAAGTAAGTAAATATCAGTTTTTAAAATTGTTGAAATAATAATTCCCAGAGGAATCGCACCAATCAGCGTTAAAATAAAGACTCCAAAGGTCATCTTTAAGCCATCCAATAGGCTGGGCAAAATTGTTAAAATATATTCCATCTTCGCTACCTCATGCTCTCTTTATCAAAAAAAAAAAACGCCCTCAAGTAAGTTTCTAACTTACTTGAGGGCGAGTTCATTCGCGGTTCCACCTCAGTTTTCGCCAATCGTTACCAACTGGCTCTCACGATCTTATCTAAAAGACCAGCTGTTAACGGTTGCTAACCGGACTTACGTTACATAAGTCGAATATCATGGGTGTGGTTCATTTAGTGGCTTGATCGCTTCACAACTTCTGCGCGACTCTCTGGGCAAACCTACTAAACTACTCGTCCAATCTATCTTTATTTATATTATGGTTAACTCTACGATCATCTATACCAAATGTCAATAGCCTATTTGCGATTCAATGGCAACCGATCATCAAGGCTCTTCTCGTTCATTGTATAATCGCCAACAGCTTTATGGATGGTTTTACCATAAAGCCAGACTAGGAACTGATATACAACTAACAACATTAATAGGTTTACAAGAAGCGTTGGAAATAAATGAAATAGAATAAAATCAGTGATATTTGCGTTCGCAAGATTAATAATTCCAAAAGCTAGGTAGTCAAATACCAAGTAAAAGCTCAAAGAAATGAACCAAGTCAACACTGCCGAACCAAAATTAGTCTCAAAATATTTTTTGACTACTAAGGCAATCCAAACGGCTAACGGGAAGCCAATCATGGCAATCCCGACGATTCCATTATAAAACAAGTCAAACAATAAGCCCGCGCCGGCAGCGGTGCCGTATAAAACACGCAAAGAAAATTGATTTTGCATCCCACCAATAATTGGAATTAGTAAAACAATCAAGGTCAAGAAGGGACTCGCAAACATTGGTTGATGGTATAATACAGGGGCTGCATTAAGTGCAATGCTCCCATCTAAAAGCATTGCAACGAATACAACAAAGAAATGTAGCCACTTGGTTGGAATATACTTCATTTGAATCACTCCGGTCAAAGAAATCATCATAAAATCTTTGTTTTTTTAACTAGTTTAGTTATAAAAACTAGTTTATCATTAAATCAACCCAAGAACAAAAAAATAGGAGTGTTTGCTATGCAACTTGACTATTCACATCAACAGAATTGGCACTTTGAAAGTGGTCAGCATCAATCACCAATTAATATTGATGATCAATCCGTAATCGACTGGCAACGTGGTTCCGCCATCGAAATTGACTATCAAAATCAAGTTAGTGAAGCGCACAATTCAGGCAATGGTCTGGAAGTGCTAGTTAATGGAACTGCCATTCTCAATTACCGCAAATTTAATTTACTTCAATTCCACGTTCACACACCGAGCGAACATCAGCTCAATCAGCATACCTTTGCCGCTGAAGTACATTTCGTACATCAAGCCTTGAATGGTACTAAAGCCGTCATTGGCGTTTTTTTCGAACTCGGCGCACCTGATCCTGTCATTGATTCAATCATGCAACATTGGTCCAAACCGGGCCAATTTGCAATTAAGCTGACCGATTTCATTCCAGCCGATCCGGCCTATTATCATTATCTGGGATCATTGACAACACCACCATTAACCGAAAATGTTGAATGGTACATTATTAAAGAGCCCGTGACTTTGAGTTCAGAGCAATTGAGCTTTTTACAAACCTTAATGCCGAAAAATAATCGAGATTTACAGGCCGTCAATGATCGACCAATTTTATATCGCCCATAAAAAAAACTGGAACATAATCATGTTCCAGTTTTTTTAGTCAACTAAAGTAGCCAAGGCTTCAACAATCGGTTGTCCGCCTGTATGCATCGTAATGACCTTTCGATAGGTCGCCTCATTGGCCAATAAATCAGTCAAGGTCAGCGCAACGTCTTGAATTGTCGCTGGTGCCGAAATCTCATCGTTGACCCCAATTTCACCAGTTCCAGGATCTTCGGTCAAATAACCCGGTTGCAAAACAGTGTAGTTTAAATCAGTGTTATGCACCAGATAGTGATCTGCAAAATGCTTGACCACATAATAATCTGCCAAAGCCTTAAATCCAGGTGTCGTCCAACGCTCAGGTTTCAAAGCAAAGACCGTACTTAATTGAATGAAGCGGGTAATGCCGGCTTGTTCGGCAGCTTCTTGTAACTTTACAAAGCCAAACAAGTCAATCTGAATAAGGTTACCGCCACGAGCGCCACTCACGTTGTAAATCGCGTCAATCTTCAAAGAACGCAATTGTTCGACCATCATTTCGCTGGTCAATGCTTCAAGATCAAAGGCCAAATGTTCAACTTGTGTTCCAAATTGATCATTGCCCTTTCTCGATGTCGCAATGACCGTATGACCTGCAGCCAGCAAATTTGGCACCAATTCTGTTCCAACACGTCCAGTTGCACCAATTACTAAAACTCGCATATATGCCCCTCTTTCACCCTTCAATCAAAGAGCAACCATCCAGTTGCACTTTTACTTAGCTAGCAATGACCATTTGTGTCTTCGTTAAACCATTCTGTATTCATCTCATCATAGATTCGTAAATAATCATTCTGTTTAACGAAATTAATAATTTGCTCACGACTCAATCCTGTTTTTTCAGCAGCATCACCGACTGTTACAATTTTACGACTCAAGATACCGGTGTGCACAATCTCATATGGATCGTTGACTTTAACTGTTGTCATATCATTCATACCCCCGTTTTGCCTCTTACTTTATATAAACATTATACATCAACTCCTGTTATCTACCTACCAACCCGACAAAAAAACGACCACCTCGTCTGGAGGAGTCGTCTATTTACTTATGACTGTGGAATCGCTACAGATACAACCGGGATATTATTGAAATCAGTTGCTGGTTCAATCAAAATTTGCTTTGACGCACCACTATCATCCTTCGTAACTGACTCAACCTTACCAACGTAAAGACCAGACGGCGTTACACCACCCAGACCAGACGTCGTAACCAAATCACCCTTCTTAACATCAGTCTGTGAAGTGATGTTGCTCATAATAATTTGATTCTTTGTTTGGTTAAAGCCAGAAATAATTCCGTCAACAACATCGCCGTTGCTTGCCGTAACTCGAATTGCAAAGCGGTCAGCTGTCTGGCTATTATCAGAAATCAATTCAACCTTGGCATTTGTCGTATTAACTTGCACAATCCGACCAACTAAGCCACCTGAGCCCATGACAGACATGTTCTTCTTCAACCCAGCATCAGTTCCCTTATTAATAATAATCTGAGACTGCCAATTAGAAGGTGAACGTGAGATAACGACTGCATTAACCACCTTGAAGTCAGTTAAGGTGCTATCTAGCTCTAACTGGCTCTTTAACGCCTTGTTTTCTGCTTGCAAAGTCTGTAACTGTACCTTTGCCTGTGCCAACTCATCAACACGGGTTGTTAATTTCTCGTTTTCTTGATACGTACTCAGCAGTTGCTGAATCGACTGTGTACTATTAGCAATTGCTCGCACCGGCGTACCAACAACCTGAGCCGTCCACCCCGTGATATCTGATAACACACGGCTTGGTAATGATGGTTCAGATTGCGAGCTACGCGCATTGGAACTTACTGTAATAATTGCAATAGTCAGAATTGCGATTACCACTGCAATTACCAAACGCCGTGAAGAAAATGGGTTTTTCATTATTACTCCCTTCGTCCGTCCGAACTAATCAATTAATTACTAACTAGAAATCATCAAACATTCTAGTCATTTATCTAAAAAAGCACCACACCGAAAATGTGATGCTCCATCAAACTTAATTATTGTTCAGAACGTCGATTGACTTCAAAATTTCGCCTGTCCCCAAGACAACTGCATCTAATGGTTCTGGTGCAATAAGCACAGGTACCTTAGTTGCATCTGCGATAACTTCGTCAATATGGTGCAGCATAGCGCCACCACCGGTCAAAATAATTCCATGATCGATGACATCCGCAGCTATTTCTGGTGACGTCTCTTCAAGCGTTTCCTTAATTGCTACAATAATTTCAGCAATTACATCCTTAATTGCCTCAGCAACATCAACCGCTGAGACCTCAATCGTCTTTGGTAGACCGGTTACTAGGTCGCGCCCACGGATTGTTGTACCATCCATATCAGCTGCCTTCTCAACATCAGCTGAGCCAATCTCCATCTTTAGACGCTCGGCTGATTGCTCACCGATCAATACTGAATAATTTTGACGAATGTACGTCATAATTGCGTCGTCTAAACGGTCACCCGCCATCCGAATTGAACGTGATGACACGATTCCACCCAAAGAAATGGTTGCAACGTCAGTCGTTCCACCACCCATATCAACAACCATTGATCCGGTCGGCTCCATCACGGGCAGGCCAGCTCCAACAGCGGCGGCAAATGGTTCCTCGATCACAAAGGCATCGCGAGCACCAGCGACACGAGCTGCATCCGTAACTGCTCGGCGCTCAACTGCCGTAACACCAGAAGGTACACCGATTACTACCTTAGGGTTCGTCTTTCCGTTGCCAAGTGCCTTATTTAGATAATATTTCAACATTGCTACCGTTGTCTCATAGTCAGCAATTACACCGTCGCGCATTGGACGGATCGCCTTAATTGAGCCCGGAGTACGTCCAAGCATCTCCTTGGCAGCCGCTCCGACAGCAACAACTTCATCAGTGCGTGTATTACGAGCCACAACAGATGGCTCTCGTAATACTATTCCTTTTCCTTCAATATAAACAAGCGTATTTGCGGTACCTAAGTCGATACCCACATTTCGAGTCCCAAATGAAAACACGGTATATATCCCTTTTCCTTCTTTTTATCTCATGCCAAAATTGTAAACAGTTTTACACACTGTCTAAAATACATATTCTACCTATTCTAGCACAGCTTTAATACGTCCGTAAATGGCTGAAAGACATCAAAATCAGGAAATCTTTTACCCCTAATCTGTTTTGCTCAGTCTTACGGATCGTCAACCAATCATTTAGCAAATCATTGGTTCAATTATGATTTTTTTGCGGATCCATCAAGCTTTCTGGTGGAATTAATCAATTATAACTTTTTTTGGCCGTTGAAATATTAAAATATTATGAATCCTTGATTATTCACGGGCAAAATTCATCTAACCTTGCTTCTAGGTCATATTCTGGTGTTAGGAGGCTTGAATTTATTCGAACTCAAGTACGGTTTGAAAACATCCGTTAAACTAACCTTCGGCATTTTCCCCAGGGCACGTTGACTCAAAAAGGACTGCTTTGTTACGACTATGAAGTCAAGAAAATGATATTGCATCAACTTACTACAGATTTCGAGCTGAACTTTAAAGCGTTCGTCGCTCTCAGATAGCGTCAGAATTCCACTCGGATGATTATGTGCTAGTACAAAACCATAAGCGTTTACCGCCACCAAATCTCTAAATATATCGCGTGGATGCACACTAACCCCATCAACCGTTCCCAGTGCAACTCGCTTCATCAATAATACTTGCATTTGTGTCGACAAGCCGATCACCCAACACTCCTCCTGAAGTGCACTACCCATCGCAACAATTAGCGTCTCACCAAGTTCCTTAACCGATTTAACTCGCTCCATATTAAACGTTCCTCTAAATTAATAGGACGTGCTATTTAATCAAAAGTGTTAAACGCGTTATACTTGAAGAAGTATTTTTTTGAAAGAAGGTTCCAAACTATGCGTGTCCGCAAATTTAGTCCTAATTATATTCCAAGCAAGAATGTTGCTCGAGCCGTTCGCTTCTACCGTGAAGTCTTTGATTTACCGACAGAATTTGGCGAGCATGAGGACCGTCATCTTTTCTTTGACCAAGAGGCCATTGTATTTGATGAAGTTGATGCCGAACCAATTACTGTAACTGTTGTTGTTCGTGATCATCAAGCGACTGTTGAAAATCATTTGATCAACTACTATGTCGAACAAGTTGCACCAATCAGTGAAACGCCTGATGGACGCCATATTATTTTTCATTTGGATGATTTTGAGGGTAACCATATCGAAGTCATTGCTAACAAATAAAAGAGTTGTAACCGTTAAATAAATGGTCGCAACTCTTTTTTATTTACAATAATGACTCATAATCACGCGCCCAAATAACGCCCATCGCCTTTTCACCCGTATGAACTCCAATGTACGGCCCAATGATTGAACGTTCAACAATCAAACTAGGCTGACTAGCCGCAAGTTCTTTGGCCCAAGCATCAGCTAAGGCAGGATTATTACCGTCAACGATTGTCACTCGAATTGGATATGTTACTCGCGCTAATTCTTCGGCCAAGACCTTTTGAATATTATTCCAAGCTCGCTTCATCTGACGTTCTTTGCCGATCGCCACAATTTTAGCTTCTTCATTAAATGTCAACATGGGCTTAATATTCAAAAGTGATCCCACCAGTGCCGCACCGTTTGATAAGCGACCCGTTCTTTGTAAATGGCGTACGTCGTCGACTACAAAGCGTACATCGGTGCTAGTTCGCAAAATTGTCAGTTGCTCCCAGATTTCAGACACACTTTTACCCGCCTGCACTAAGATTGCTGCTAATTTAGCTTGGTTTCCGGCTGCCTTTGCTGCAATTTTAGAGTCCCATACATGCAATTTAACAGGGGCCGCGTCCGCCATCGCCGTCAATGTTGAAACCAAGCCCGAGATTCCCGACGAAATTGCCACAAAAATTACATCTGTATACCCAGCCTCGGCTAGATCAGTCAATTTCTGCTCAATCACCCCTGGCGCGATCTGTGACGTTGTCAATGCAGGATCAGCCTCTTTCTGGAACTGATAAAATTCAGCTTGGCTTGCCCAACTCACGCCCTCAAAAAATTGTTTTGATCCCATCATGATTGGATCATTCAAAGTTGTTATATTTAGAGCTTTCAATTCCTCAGCTGTCAGATAGCTTGAACTATTCGTCAGAACCGCTATTTTCGTCATATCCCCATATCTCCTAATTATCAATTAAAATAACTTCGTTAATGCAACTCCTAAAAGAAGCATTCCAATCCCCCCAACAAAAGCAATGATTGTTTTAAGCTCAACTAAATTTCGTTGGCTTCGATCGTTCTTTTCAAGCGCATCCGCTAGTTCCACAATCGGAGCTGAGAAGGTTGAATATCCTCCTAAAATCCCGGTCGCCCAAAAGACGTTGACTCCTGCTTGTAAGTGCATCCCAAACGCAATTCCAATTAACAAGGACGCACTTAAATTGATGATCATAACCATCCAAATTGCAATATCAGCAAACCAACGATTGGCTAATTCAAGCATTAGAAAACGTAAAATCGATCCAAAGATCGCGCCAAAACCGGCTAATAAAATCAACATCATCTATGCTACCGTCCTTTTGGCCAACCAACGCGCCAAGAATACAACCATGACCCCGCCGATTAAGGTTATAGAAAAGTATAACAAAGCCGGCCAGATTTGACCTAATTTAACCATATCCAATACTGCCGTTGAGAAGGTTGTGAACGCACCCAATATTCCAACCATGATAAAATCAGCCGTCGTCTGCTTTAAATTAAGTTTACGCGCAAATAACACCACCAAGAATGCGGAAATAAAAGTTCCCAGCAAGTTAATTACAATTGTTCCCCACGGAAACGGTCCTGCTAGCCATAATTCAATTGCCTCGCGCAGTGCGCCCCCAAAAAAGCCTCCAAAACCGACTGCTATGATTCGCTGCCAATATCGCATATACTTGCTGCCATCCTAATCTGTTAATTTACATTTTCCCAAGAAATTTGATACATTTTCGATAATATACCCCCCGGTATACTTATTGCAATAGCTATCTCAATGAATGTACTCCAATCTAATATTGTCATTTATTGCTGGGCGCCCTGACAGAATTACTAAGAACTACATAAAAGCACTTCAAGGAAAACCTTTTTGGTCAAATTATCAACATCGCCTATTTGTGATGATCATTCTCATTGATCAAAATAAAAGAGATTGGTACCAACAGCACCAATCTCTACTATGTTTTAATATCGGTTAAAATACGTTAGCAACTCAGTGATTGTCAACGCCTGCTTTGTAGCGCCTTGTACATCGAGTGCAATCTTACCTGCATCAATTATGATCAATCGATCACCAAACTCAAGCGCATCTTCCAAATTGTGCGTAATCATTAATGCAGTTAGCTTTTCCGCCTTGATACTTTGGTCAGTCACTGCCATCAACTGGGCAGATGTCTTCGGATCAAGTGCAGCCGTATGTTCATCTAATAACAACAACTCTGGCTGGCTTTGTGTAGCCATTAAAAATGATAATGCCTGTCGTTGCCCACCAGATAAATCCCCGGTTGCCATCTCCAAACGACTATCTAAACCATTCCCCATCTTGGCGGCCAAAGTTGCAAACTCAGCCATTTTGGTTTTGGTTAAATTTCGATTACGGAGTCGTCGTGACTTTCCACGTCGCTCAGCTAACAGTAAATTTTCTGCAACCGTCATTCTGGGAGCAGTACCGAGTTTCGGATCTTGGAACACTCGTGATAGATACTTCGTTCGGTCTATTTCAGACATATGGGTAACATCAAGCTCACCTAAGTAGATTTGCCCCGAAGTCAAAGCCAACGATCCTGCAATCACGTTAAAGAGCGTTGACTTACCAGCACCATTTGAACCTAATACAGTTACAAAATCACCCGGTTGGAGTTCAAGTGAAACGTGATCTAAAATATTCTTTTCATTTGAACTGCCAGCATTGACTGTCACTGTAGCATCAACTAGCCGTACCGCCGTTTTAGTCATGACTTGCAACCCCCTTCTTGATCACTTTTTCCAAATGTAACGAACGTCGTAATTGTGGCGAAATTAATGCAAGTCCTAGGATCACAGCACTAAATAGATTTAAATCGTTTGCCGAGAATCCGATTGCCAAAACAATAACTAGGACAAAGCGGTATAAGATCGATCCAATAATAATGGTCACCAGCCGATTGGTTAGCGAAAGTTCACCACCATAACTTACCTCACCAATAATAATTGATGCCAATGCAACCACGATAATCCCAATTCCCATATTGACGTCCGCAAAACCATTATTTTGTGCCACTAGTGAGCCACCAAAAGCAATCAGCGCGTTTGACAACATCAATCCTAAGATTGTCATGCGATCTGTATTAATCCCTAACGATCGTGCCATAGTTTCATTATCGCCAGTAACGATAAATGCCTGGCCTAATTCAGTCTGTAGGAAGATAGCAATCATTCCTGTAATGATCGCTATCACAATCATCCCCACCAACACTGCCGACATATTGGCTGATAACTTATTCAGACCCATTCCAGAAAAAATCGTTGTTACACCAAGCAATGAACGATTCGCCTGCCCCATAATCCGGAGATTAACTGAGTAAATCGCCGTCATCGTTAAAATACCAGCTAATAAGATTGGCACACGTCCTTTTGTATAAAGCAATCCAGTTACCAAACCGGCTAAGGCACCCGCTAAAGCCGCAATCAAACTCGCTAATAATGGATTCATACCTTGGGCGATCAAGGTTACTCCCGTGGCGGCTCCTAATGGAAAGGTACCTTCAACAGTCATATCTGGAAAGTCCAAAATTCTAAAGGTAAGAAATAAGCCAATTCCTAAAGTTGCCCATAGTAATCCCTGACCAATTGCCGAAATAATTAATTGCATCCTATTCTCCTACGATCTTAGCTTTGCTATAAGCACTTGGAATTGTCAAACCAAACTTATCCGCCTTAGCCTTATTAATAATTAAATTACCGCTCTTCATAAATTGTACTGGCAAATCAGCTGGCTTCTTGCCCTTCAAAACTTGGGCAATCATCTTTCCTGTTTTGATTCCAATTTCCTTTTGATTAATTGACTCTGCGGCTACCCCACCTTGCTCAACCATCGTATCAACGGTTGGGAAGACTGGCACATTTGCATTATCCGTATTCTTAATCAACGTCGTAAAGGCACCAGCAATTGTGTTATCGGTCGGTACAAATACCGCCTGTACATTATTATTGTTTACCATTTGCAGAGATGTTTGATTCAAGTCGTTTGACGAGGCAATTGTATATTCCTTAACTTCAATCCCAGCCGCTTTGGCCAAAGTTGCCATCTTCTTAGCCTCAGTGGTTGCTGAATCATCTGACGAAGTATAGATAATACCCAACGTCTTAAGATTTGGCATAAAGGCTTGCATCATCTTTAATTGCGAAGCCAACGGAGCTTGATCTGAAACCCCTGTCACATTACCGCCAGGATGGCTATATGACTTAACTAACTTCGCGCCAATTGGATTAGTTGATGCAGAGAAAACAACTGGTTTGCTTGTAACTGTGTTTGCAACTGCAATTGCCGCAGGCGTTGCAATACCAACCGATACATCAGCCTTTTCATTTGCAAACTTGGTTGACATTGTTTTCAAATTACTCTGATCTGCTTGGGCATTTTGGAAATCAATCTTAACATTCTTGCCAACCTTGTACCCAGAATCATTTAGACCTTCTTTGATTCCGCTATAGATTTGATCCAATGCGGGATGTGACATAAATTGCAAAACCCCTACCGTCGGCACTTTCGCCTTCTGGGTTTGCACACCGGAATAAATTCCGGCCCCAATTAATACTGCTGCAATTACTGATAAAGTTCCTACAATACGCTTGTCCATGTCTCTCTTCTCCTAAGTTATAAACTAGCATGCAGACAAAATAAAAAGGTCTGCACGCATTCCGTGCAGACCCCTCAAGGAAATCCTAATGTCAGCACAGATTCGATATGCGAGCTCTAAAAAGAGCACGTACCGAATCTGTTTTTTCACAGTCCGGCCGTGTTAACGGCGCCACCAACTATTTGATTGTGAAAATTGCTTAATCATAAGTTTCTCCTCGATTAATCTTTAGTAATAATATCTATGGTCTAAATCATATATCCTCGTTTAGCCCTTGTCAACTATTTTAAAAAAATTACTTATTCAATCCATAATTATAGTCATCATCTTCCATGGTTTCTAATTCTCCCAGACGGTATCCATTACCAACCTGTGAAAAGAAATCATGATTAGAAGTGGTTGTCGAAATTCCATTCATCACAACTGGATTAACGTCATCAGCTGTATCAGGGAAAAGTGGGTCTTGCCCCAAATTCATTAAAGCCTTGTTTGCATTGTAGCGTAAGAAGGTCAAAACGGAATCCGCCCAGCCAACTTCATCGTAAATTGCATGTGTATAACGCTCTTCATTACTGTACAAATCCATTAGCAAATCATACATCCACATCTTTAACTCATCTTGCTCGTGCTCTGGTAATTCAACCAGACCACGTTGGAATTTATAACCAATGTACGTTCCATGGACAGATTCATCGCGTAAGATCAATTTAATGATTTCGGCAACATTATTCAACTTATTGTGTCCAAGATAATATAATGGCGTATAAAAACCAGAATAAAATAAGAATGTTTCGAGAAAGACCGATGCAATCTTCTTCTGCAAGGCAGATCCTTCTGCATAAATTTGTTGAATTCTTTGCGCCTTATACTGCAAGAACTCATTTGTATTCGTCCAAGCAAAGATCTCTTCAATTTCTGCTGGTTGATTCAAAGTTTCAAAAATCGAAGAGTATGACTTGGCATGAACCGATTCCATAAACTCAATGTTGTTAAGAACAGCTTCCTCGTGTTGCGTTCTGACTGAAGCCTTTAATGACGCCATTCCATCCTGTGATTGGAGTGTATCAAGTAGGGTCAATCCACCAAACACGCGCCCAACCAAATCCTTTTCTGGCTTACTCAACGTCCGCCAATCGTCCAAATCATTCGATAGCGGTATTCTGGTATCAAGCCAGAATTGCTCAGTTAATTTCTCCCACGTTGCCTTATCAATGGCATCTTCAATTGCATTCCAGTTAATTGCAATGTAATTATCACTCATTTGTGCTCCCTCTGCTTACTTAAACGACCAACTCTATCCTATCCCGAATAACTCGCTTTAATTAACAATCGACAACGACCATTACTAAAAGCGAGTTATTCAAATGCTCATCTTAATTTATTGCACGGCAAAACGATTAAATTGAGCATGATTCACATTCGTTAACACCAAACTCTTCCATATCATCCGTATACGTCCGTACATAATAAACCGATTTCACACCCTTGTTATAAGCATACAACCGCAAGATGTTTAAGTCACGCGTTGTCATCTTATTGGTTCGACCATTTTTCCACTCATACAATCCTTCTGGCAAGGTTGACCGCATAAAGAACGTCATCGCCATCCCTTGATCAATGTGCTCCTGAGCCGTCGCATAGACATCGACAACGCGACGCATATCAATATCATAAGCAGACTCGTAGTATGGTAACGTTTCATTACTTAAGTATGGTGCCGGATAATAAATCTTACCGATCTTCTTTTCTTGACGTTCCTCAATCCGATTAACAATTGGTTGCAACGATGCTGTTGCATCATTGATGTATGAAATCGAACCAGTCGGAGCCACCGCTAAACGATACGCATTATAAATTCCATGCTCCATCACTGAAGCCTTTAAGGCTGCCCAATCTTCTTGACTTGGGAAGTTATGCCGAGCAAATAAGGCTTGTACCTTCGCTGTCTTGGGTTGCCAATCTTGGCTAAGGTACTTATCAAAATATTGACCTGAGGCGTAACTTGAGTCCTTAAACCCAACAAAGCTCTCACCACGTTCGATCGCCAATTGATTAGACGCCTTGAGTGTATAGTAGTTTAACATTAAGAAATAAGCATTCGTAAAGTCTAGCGCCTCTTCATCACCGTACATCATTTTATTCTTGGCAAAAAAGGCGTGCAGTCCCATTGCGCCTAACCCAATCGCATGTAATTCGTTATTCCCTTTTTGAACACTTGGCACAATATCCAACTGCGAATTATTGGACACAAATGTTAAAGCCTTTACCATCGCATTGATTGATTGTTCAAAATCAGGAGTCTCCATCAAATTAACGATATTCGTCGAACCTAGATTACAAGAAACATCGGTTCCCATTACATCATACTCTTGACGATTATTTACAAGTGATGGGCGTTGTACCTGTAGAATTTCTGAACACAAATTCGACGAAATCACTTTACCGGCAATTGGATTAGCTGCATTAACAGTGTCAATATTGATGACGTAAGGATAGCCAGATTCTTGCTGCAACTTTGAAATTTCATTTTCAACATCTCTGGCGCGTACTTTCTTCTTACGAATATTTTGATTTGCAACCATGTTGTCATATTCCGCAGTTATATCAACGTAATTAAATGGCGTACCATATTCTCGCTCAACATCATATGGCGAGAAAAGGAACATATCAGCATTTAACTTTGATAGTTCATAAAACTTATCAGGAACCGTTATTCCCAAAGACAAAGTTTTAACACGAATCTTTTCATCCGCATTTTCCTTTTTTGTTGCAAAAAATTCCATGATGTCTGGATGAAAAATCGACAAATAAGCAACTCCAGCTCCATTTCGTTGTCCCATTTGGTTTGAATATGAAAAAGAATCTTCCAATAACTTCATCACTGGAACCACACCAGATGCTGCATTGGCAATCCCCTTAATCGTTGAACCTGCTTCCCGCAAGTTTGATAGATTAATTCCTACACCGCCACCAATTTTTGAAAGTTGCAAAGCTGAATTAATCGTCCGACCAATCGAATTCATATCATCAGTTGCCTGCAAGATAAAACAAGAAACTAATTCTCCGCGTCGCGTCCGACCAGCATTCAAAAATGAAGGGGTTGCTGGTTGATACCGTTGATGAAGCATTTCATCCGCGAGCTGTAGTGCTAACTCTTCATCGCCACCAGCATAAAAAAGTGCATTAATCGCTACCCGATCGGCGTAACCCTCTAAGTACCATTCACCATCATTAGTTTTGAGAGCATATTGAGCATAGAATTTATACGCCGCCATAAACGATTTGAAAGTAAAGTTCGTCTCAGCTAAAAAATCATAAAGACGCTCAATGAAGCCAAAGTCATACTGGTTGATCACATTAGCATCCCAAAAATCGTTTTCGACCATATAATCAAACCGTTCACGCAAAGTCGCAAAACGCTTAGTATTTGGACCGACGTTTTCTGCCATGAATGCTGTCAGGGCTTCAGCGTCTTTTTGCAATTGGATGCTATTGTTAAGTGGGATGTTCACTTGATTGTTCAAATCAAAATAAGTCACTTTATTTGTATCGAGTGTTGATAAAGCCATAATTTCCTCAATTTCTATTCCTAAGGTTGAGCGGAATTCCACGAAAATTGCACCGACTTTCTAGGAATAAGATTTAAATTACCTACATCGCCTGGGCAAGATTTGCTAGTAAATCTGGTCGAAAACCATTGATTGGTTCGAAAAGCTTCGACATAACCACTGGAACTGATTGATAACCTTGCTCTTTCAAATAAGCCAAGGCACTTTCATCAGCCGATACATTCCGTTCCTTGAAAGTTACCCCATATTGTTCCAAGGTCTTTTTCGTCATTTTGCATTGAATGCAGTTATCCTTTGTAAATACTGTTATTTCTGGCATAATCCCATACTCCTTTAACGTCTTTTTTATTTTCAATTCCATTTCCTTGCTTTAGAGTTTACCAGCCAACATAACAGAATGCAAATTATTAATCTTCAAAGCAAAACCTTGATAGACCGGCAATTAAGCCGGTTTATCGGAGGAATATTTTTCATCCAACATAACTTTCCGTTAGCAAAGATCAGATCAACCCGCACCACGATTGCTTTCACGCCCGCTTGATAAAAAAAGTGGATATTTTGTTCTGTATTTATTGTTTCAAGGGTATTGAAAAGCCAAATTAAATAGCGTAACGTTGAAACTACTTATTCAACTTAGTGACATACTTAATATTTAATGGGGTTTCAGATGATCGTTCGGATTTTATATATTTCATTGGGAGGGAATACCCACCACTTTATTAAAAAAATGCAGGCCTATGCTCAAACTCATTCAACCGTCGAAATCGATGCTGAAGAGATTACCGATGCGAGTTTTGACAAACTGGAGCAAGCACCGTTTTTCGCGCTCGTGCCAACTTACTTAGATGGTGGCAACGGAATCGATAATGGGGTCAAAGAAATTATGACCAACCCACTTTTTGAACAAATTGAGTATCAAAATAACCGGGATCAATTGATTGGCATTGTCGGTTCAGGCAATAAGAACTTCAATATTCAATATATTCTAACGGCCCGGCGTTATGGTGACTATTTCGATGCCCCCGTGATTGGTGACTATGAACTACGGGGTACCGATCAGGACGTGGAGCGTATCTTCAATGCACTTGTTCAACGCCTTGAAGAATACACCCAGGCTAACTAAAAAACGGACGCTCAGGCGTCCGTTTTTTTTGCTCAATTAATCAACCGTCATAATTTCACGCTCAACCAATTCGTTTAAATAGAATCGATATAACTCAATCAACTCAGGTTCCTTTGAGGCTAGCTTAAAGATATCAACTAAAGTAGTCCCATTTGCGTTAACAGTTTTAATTTTCATTCCTGTCAACTCTTTGTTAATCACTATTTTCAGTTTGATTGACTTTGCTAAGCCTTTTTCAGGTTGCAACGCCCGCTGCATGATATATGCACCAGCATTGTTCTGTACAAAGCCAGTATCACCTAGGGCATATTTCTTAAGCTGGGGATTAAAAGTATAGGTACTCGAATCACCAGCTACCTTAACAGAATGTTCAAATGCCATCTAAATCGCTCCTCAAATAAAAAGGGCCCAACCTAATACGGCTCGGCCCAAAATGTAAACAAAAGTTTACTTGTTAACTGCGTCCTTCAATGACTTACCAGGCTTGAAAGCTGGAACCTTTGATGCAGCAATTTCGATTTCTTCACCAGTTTGTGGGTTGCGTCCCTTACGGGCAGCACGCTCACGTACTTCAAATGAACCGAAACCTACGAATGAAACTGTATCACCAGCAACCATAGTCTCTTGGATAGTCTCCAAGAAAGCATTAACTGCCTTTTCAGAATCTTTCTTAGTCAATTCTGTCTTGTCTGAAACTTTTGCAACGAATTCTGCCTTTGACAAACTCATGTTAAATACCTCTTTCATGTTTGTAGCCCTATTATACTAATACTATCAAGAAAAATACAACCTTTTAGGGCAACTTAATTAAAATTTCCCAAAAATCTTATATTATTCAGTATTCATACTGCTAAATTTTTGATTTTTTTGAAGCCGTTTTTATGTGTTTTTTATATTATTTAACTGCTGATGCAATTAACGCCTCAGTAAATTGTGCCAATTGTAACTTTGTACTCTTATTTGGACTCAAATTAACATGAACCCCTGTGGCGCCTTTGATTGCTCCCGTTTTCAGTAACTGTGTTTCAAATTTATCGACGGCAACAGCAAAATCCTTACCATAAAAAGTATCCCCAGAACCAGCAACTCCAAAAATAATTCCAGATAAATCGACATCACTGAGATCTTCAAAGAAATCGAGGGCCTCATCTGGTAAAGATCCTTTATCAAAGGTATAAGGTACGACCACTAAAATATCAGTCTCTTCCGGCTTAATATCAAAGGGATCAACGTTAGAAATATCTTCCTTGGTCACTTCAACATCTTTGGCCTGAAAGGTCTTGATGATTTCGTCAGCAACATCTTCGTTATTCCCAGTTATTGTTGCAAATAATACGCGCGCTTTCATTAACGTTCCTCACTCTATCACCATCTAAAAAGGATGGTTATCATATTCAATCCATGACTCATGTGAATCTTGGATTCGCTTAAACATCTTTTCCATATCCGTTAAGGAGAAGGTTACGACCACTGGTCGACCATGTGGACAATTAAAGGGATTTTCACTCTTAGCTAATTGCGTAATTAATCCCCGTGCTTCGAAATCATTTAGGGCGTGGTTAGCCTTGATTGAACGTTTACATGCCATCATGATCGCCGTACGCTCTCGGAAATCCGCGACCGTTAAACTTCCCTCCCGCAAAATCCAATCAACCATTTCACGGATCGTACTCTCCTCTTGGCCGGGAATAAACCAGCCTGGATGTTCTCGTACAATCATTGAATTAGTATCAAAAGGCTCCAAAAATAACCCAACCTCTGCTAATTGATCTGCGTGCCCTTGAATTTTCAATAAGTCGACCTGTGAATATTCTAAAATGATCGGCACAACCAACTGTTGCAACTCTCGCCCACGTGTACCGATTTCTTCACGATAGTACTCGTATTTAACTCGCTCTTGCGCAGCATGTTGATCAATCAAATACAGACCATCTTCAGCTTGGGCAAACAGGAAAGTCCCATGCATTTGTCCAATATAGCTCAGCTCTGGAAAACGTTGCCCTTGCAATTGGGTATCTTCAACAGCTGCATTAGCTGTCAGCTCTAATTCAGCCTGTTTTCCAGCCACTGGCGTACCAACGTTATCAAAGGGTGTAATTGTCTCAGGATGGGCGTAACGAGCCGCAAAGGCCTGCATTGGCTCCTTAGTGAGATCATCACTCACCCTTACTTCAAGCGTTTTGGGCTCGTCCGTGTCAAATTGAACCGCCTGATTAATTATTCCTGTCATCTCAGGTTCTGGAGATACCGCCTCATGAACGCGCGAATTTTCATTCAACTGCATGATCAAAGCATCTTTATCCTGTGGTCCAGCTTCTT
This sequence comes from Weissella muntiaci, assembly GCF_008107635.1. Taxonomy (GTDB): domain Bacteria; phylum Bacillota; class Bacilli; order Lactobacillales; family Lactobacillaceae; genus Weissella; species Weissella muntiaci. Next base: position 158,123 of record NZ_SDGZ01000010.1, read on the forward strand.
CGTTCCGACCACCCATATAATTATCATAGGCATTTGGAATCAAATTTTCAGATCCTAATCGTTGGGCAACCGCCTCCTCAATTAAACTCATCAATTGTTCTTCCTTGGACAGGCGTACCTCATGCTTCTGTGGATGCACATTTACGTCAACCAACAACGGATCCATGTCGATTTCCAGAACTGCCAATGGAAAACGCCCCACCATCAGTTTTGAGCCATAACCTTTGACCAGTGCCTTAGTTAGCTGATAATTCTTAATATAACGCCCGTTAATTAAAATTGAGATATAATTACGGCTTGCTCGAGTCAACTCAGGTAGCGAAATGTAACCCTTTAATTTAAAATCAGCATTTTCAGCCTCCAAGGCGACCATCTTTCGCGCTTGCTGGACCCCATAAATAGTCGCTAAAACCTGTTGAACATTTCCATTCCCAACTGAAGTAAGAATTGCATGATCATTATGCGTCAACCTAAAAGCAATATCGGGATGGCTCAATGATAAACGATTAATGATATCCACAATCTGTGCCAGTTCAGTATGTTGCGATTTTAAATACTTTAGGCGTGCTGGTGTGTTAAAAAAGAGATCAGTCACTTTAACCGAGGTTCCTTGACGCGCACTCGTACCAATCTCTTCAATCAGTTCGCCACCACGATAATGAACCTTTTTACCCTGCTTTGCACTAGCAACTGCGGTCTCTAAAACAACATCAGCGACCGATGCAATTGATGGCAATGCTTCTCCACGAAAGCCTAATGAATGCACTCGAAAAAGATCATTTCGATCGACAATCTTAGAAGTCGCGTGGCGCAAAAAGGCTCGCGTCACTTGTTCCGGCGCAATTCCATCACCATTATCAATGATTGTAATCGACTTTGTGCCAGCTTCTTCAACCAGGATATCAATTTTACTTGCCTGAGCATCAATTGCATTCTCAACAAGTTCTTTAATCACTGACGCTGGTCGCTCAATCACTTCACCGGCTGCAATTTGATTTGCTAAGACCGTTGATAACTCATGAATTTCTGCCATATTACTCCTTCCCTCCACACTTTACTTTTGTAAATCACTTTGCCACGTTTGGACTTTCAACATAGTATCCAACGGCGTCGTTGTTGCCAAATTTAAATTCTTAATTGCGTCTAAGATTGCTTGCGTCTTTGGATCAAGTTCTGGAATTGCGAACAAATCTAATTGCCCGCCCGCTTCCGTCGTCTGATTTGGCACTACTGCAGCTGGCTCTGCCAATGACGATCCTTGCTCGCTCAATGTGACATCCTGCGCTTCCAATTTTGCCAAAATTGTTGCAGCCCGTTTAATTAGTGGATTAGGCAATCCAGCTAACTTCGCTACATTAATTCCATAACTTTGATCGGCTGGGCCAGGTAATACACGATGGGAAAAGACCAAGTTTCCATTTTCCTCGGTCGCACCAACATGGACATTCTTTAGCTGTTCCAATTCGCTCTCTAACGCTGTCAATTCATGATAATGCGTTGAAAAAAGCGTCTTTGCATGAACATTGTCATGTACATACTCAATGATTGCCTGCGCTAAAGCCATTCCATCATAGGTCGCCGTTCCGCGCCCCAACTCATCAAATAAAATCAACGAATTTGCCGTTGCTTGCTGCAAAGCCGTGTTGGCTTCTGCCATTTCAACCATAAAGGTCGAATTCCCTGAAATCAAATCATCAGCGGCTCCAATTCTAGTAAAGATTTGGTCGAATATTGGCAAGCTCGCTGCTGTTGCTGGCACATAAGAACCAATTTGAGCCATTACGACTGTCAAAGCCAATTGGCGCATATATGTTGACTTACCCGACATGTTCGGTCCCGTAATTAACATAACTGTATCATCGGCCGCCATATCAACATCATTTGCAACATAACTTTGATGCCCTAAAACCTTTTCAACAACCGGGTGTCGTCCGTCAGTGATGGCGAGTTGATGATCTTCAACCAATGTTGGCCGCACGAATTGTTGCTCTTCTGCAACCGTTGCCAATGATTGTAAGACATCAAGTTCTGCCAAAGTTGCCGCCAGTTTTTGTAGGCGCGCAATATTTTGCTTAATTCGATCACGTACTTGTGTGAAAAGTTGATATTCCAACTCACTCGATTTAGCCTCAGCTTCCAGAATTTGCTCTTCACGTCTTTTCAATTCTGGCGTAATAAACCGTTCTGCATTGGTCAAGGTTTGCTTGCGCGTATATCGCGTTGGGTCAAGCCGGTCAATATTTGCCTTTGTAACCTCAATATAATAACCGAAGACTTTATTAAATCCAATCTTCAATGATGAAATCCCAGTTGCAGTCCGCTCCTTGGCCTCCATCTCGGCTAACCATTGCTTACCGTTCTTCATTACATCACGATAGGTGTCCAGTTGTGAATTATAACTGTCACGGATAACGCTACCATCAGTTACTGAGATTGGTGGTTCTTCAGCAATTGCTTGCGAAATTAACTTTTCAATATCAGTAACCGGATCAAGCTTTGACAATAAATCACCGAAGATTGCTGGATCGAAATTACCAAGCGTAACCATGATATCTGGAATCTGGCGCAACGAATTTCTCAATTGAAGCAAATCACGTCCGTTCGCAGTTCCATAAGCCACTCGACCTACCAGTCGCTCCAAATCATACACTTGTTTCAAAGCTTCCTGCAAAGCATCTCGCCCAAAGAATTCCGTGTTTAATTCACCAATTTTATCGTATCTTTGCTCTAAGGTTGCCCGATCAAGCAATGGTAGCTCAAGCCACTGTTTAAGTGCTCGGCCACCCATTGCCGTCATTGTTCGATCAAGTAACCACAATAATGTTCCTGAACGCTTCTGGGTTCTCAAATTTACGGTCAATTCCAAGTTAGCCCGTGAATTACGATCTAATTTTAAATATTGTGAAACTGCATAAGCCTTTGCAATCTGCAAATGGTCTAACGATCGCTTTTGGGTTGCAAATAAATAGCTCAACAGTGTGTCCAAGGCAGTCAGTTGTTCAACCGCTGTAATTTCTTGACGCAAATAAGATATCTCAGCATTGACTGTTGTTGTCGTCTGATGCGAAACCATAATTCCCAATGTGGTCAAATTTGCTTGTAAGTCGGCTGGTAAAGGCGCTGGTATCACAATTTCTTTTGTCTCCAGTCGACTAAGCTCATTCAAAACCGTATTTACATTTGCAACCGTTGATGTTTTCAATTCACCAGTTGAAAGATCTGAATAAGCTAAACCAAACGATCCAGCCGGTGCATGATACAAAGCAACTAAATAATTGTTTTCCTTGGCTTCATCCGCCGATGTGTTCATCCGTGTCCCAGGTGTAATCAATTGAACAACATCACGTCGAACCATCCCCTCAGCCTCAGCGGGATTTTCCATCTGTTCAACAACCGCGACTTTATATCCTTTATCAACCAGAATATCAATATAGTTCTGAGCTGCATGATGGGGAACACCAGCCATTGGAATCGGGTTGTCAGCGTTCTTATTTCGTTGTGTCAAAGTCAATTCTAATAGCTGTGATCCTAGAATTGCGTCATCATTGAACAGCTCATAGAAGTCACCCAGCCGATAAAATAAAAAGGCATCCGGGTAGTTCTGCTTAATTTGATTATATTGTTGCATCATTGGCGTTTCTTTTGTCTTTGCCATTTGCTTCCTCACATAGTTTTTATTAGCTAGTTCCCAGCATTTGTTACTAACAAGTTTGTTTTCAATTCTGTTTAAATCGTCAGTCATCTTACTTCTTGTATGTATTATATCGCGGATTATCAAGCTATGACCATACCGGAACATTTCGTCTACATACACCGCAATTCATATTTACAAATAAAGACGCTCACTGAAAAAGAATTCAGTAAGCGTCTATTAAGGCTAGTTTTTCTCTGAATCAAATAAATCCTTCAGACCGGCCAATGGAGTATTCGCTGCCACTGGTTCTTCAACTTGCTGATCCGCATATTCATCTTCTGTTAGGACGGCCCAACCACTACCTGTTGGCATTGGGGCTGATGCCTCTTCCTCAGTCAAAACTTGCAATGGAACTTGCAGGACTGTGAATTCAACGATTGCCTGCAAAAAGTCCACCATTCCATCCTCAACAAGCATCACTGAGTCTTCCAATTCATAACGTTCCTCATGTGCAACGTTCTGTAGATATACTTCATCAATTGCAAAATCAAGTGGCAAACTAACAGGCGCTAGTGAACGTGAAGAAGGTACCGTTAATTCACCTGTTACATTTGCATGAATGATGATGTCCTCTTGATCAGCTTGCGCAAATCCCTTAACTTCTAGTGGTGTCACATCCAAAACTAAGTCACCAAAGTCGCGTAACAAAGCCTCTTTAATATCAACCGTCTCTGAGAAAGGAAGTGCTTCTTGTTTATATTTCGCTAATTCATTAAATTGCCACTTTAACATCGATTTAGTCTCCTTCTGAAAATAGGGGTTGCCGTTTAAAATCTTGCATAATTTCCTGGCCAGCTGGCTCACTTAACTGCTGGTAAAGGCGTCCGGCACGCACATCAAGTTGCATCCGGCCCGTCACATCAGCTTTGGCGACTCGATGAATAATTGGTAATTCAACCGTATCACGAATTGCCTTTAGATACATACGCCCATTAGCGCTAGTACCCAATAGCCTCAAATAAGGTTCATCCCATGCCTCACGCATCTCTATATCGGACACATTCATTAGCACGTATAGTAATGTCCGTTGCAGCCGCGACCAAGTATAGCGCTTGCTTTTAAAGGCATCCTTAAACGTTGCCCAATCAATCGTCACCGTCATTATTTTCTTAATCCGATAGGCTAGCCCATCGTTTAACTGATAAATTTTAGCCAACTCTTCAACCGGCGTCGTTAAAACCTTATAGCGTAAAAACTCAAACCATCCTAGCCCCCATGGCTGCACTTGCATCCCGTTCACTAAGCCTGCCCCCATCGAGGCCGGTAGATAGTCCGTGAGTTCCACGATTGCCTTGGATTGTAAAGCCTCGCGAATCGCTGACGCTGATGCAATCGTCTGATCAGTAATCGTTAAACTATGATAATCTGCCCGAATTCTTTGAATTGGTTGTACATTTATCCGCCCAACCAAATCCAACTCCACAATTGCCATTGCGTATGCAAATCCTAACATATCATTAGGCCCCTCTATACGAACACCAGTTGCTGCCAGAATTGTTTGGTTAAATGAGGTAGCATAAGTTTCATTGAAATCTGAGAAATGACTTGCCTGTTGCAGTGCTTTGCTAGCTTGTTCTGCTAGCCCAAGAAAATCTAAATCTGCATGTTCCGCACCAAAAACAATTGTTTCTACCCCAGCGGCCGCCAATAGTCGAATAGCTCCACGAGCAAAGATATGTGCTGGTTGAACTGCATAGTAAAAGGGTAATTCAAATAAAACGTCGACGCCGTTATTAAGGGCTGCCTGTGCCCGGCGCCATTTATCAACCAGCGCAGGTTCACCTCGTTGGACGAAATTACCGCTCATGACAGTTACAACCACATCTGCACCAGTTAGTGCTTTCGCCTGTTGCAGGTGATACAGGTGCCCATTATGTAAGGGATTATATTCAGTTATTAAACCAACTGCCTTCATCCCAGCCACCTCATTTATGCTTTAGTTGCATTAAAGAACCAACGCGTCGTCTGTTCATCAACCGCCGACCGACCAAAATCCGCAGAAATTTCAATATCCTTAAAGCCAGCTTCGATCAATAGCTGCTGATAAGTCGCTAGATCATAAGTTCGCTCTGTGTGAATCTCTTGTAATTGTCGGAAACCATCAATCGCTTCTTCATAGACAAAAAAAGTTAATTCATGTTCAACCGTATGAGCCTGTTCTTGAATACCATATGAAGACCACATAAAGGCGGTCTCTTCATCATGCCAGTTATACATATAACCCGGATAAACCACATCAGTCTGATAGGGTGAGATTACATCAAAAACAAACTGACCTTGATCAACTAGGTGATCTGCAACTTGCTTAAAAGCCGCTAAGACCTCTTCTTGATCAGCCAAATAATTAAATGAATCTGCAAAGGATGTAATTGTTCCAAACTTAGCGTCAAAATCCGACCATTCACGCATATCGCCAGCTATTAACGGTAAATCAGTCTTAGCAGTCTGCGCATGCTGAGCCGCCAAAGCCAACATTTCTTCAGAAAGATCAAAAACCGTTACATCAGCAAAGCCATTTTGCTTTAACATAATCGCCAAGCGACCTGCGCCACCTGCCAATTCTAACAATGGTGCTTGAGGTATCCGCACTGTTTTCTTAGTATAGTCCAGCCAATCCTCATAAGCACTTTCATCGAACAAGTCGTCATACAACTTGGCAAAAGTGGTATAGTTCATTACATTTCTTCCTTTATTAGCCACTGATCAATGCTTGTTTCAGGGGCATCGCTCCAAAGTTTCTCAAGGTTATAGAATTGACGGGCATCGCTCTTAAAGGCGTGAACCATCAAATCACCAAAGTCCAAGAGAACCCATTCAGCTTCGTCACGACCCTCACGGTGCCGCAAAGTAACGCCGGCTTCGGCCAACTTGTCCTCAATCTCGTCAACGATTGCAATTACTTGACGATTTGTTGGGGCTTCCATAATCAAAAATGTATCTGCTACTAAACTTTGCTCGTGGATATCCAAAGCAATCAAGTTTTCAGCACGTTTTGCATCAGCCGCCTTAACGGCAATTTCTATGGTTTCTTCTAAAGTCATCTATACGCTCCAAGCATTATATGTTGTCAGTGTTCCCGGATATACCGGAACACTCTTTTCAATTAAATATTTTAAGGTGTGTTGTGTTTGCCAACCAACACTGGCAGCCAAATCATCAAAAGCCAATGCACGAACTTCCTCAACACCTGGAAATGTTCGTCCTAACTCGATGTAGTCCGCCATATAAAGAATCTGGCTCAGTTTCGTCATGTGAGCCGCGCCAACCGTGTGTTGGCGCATTGCATCAAGAATTTCTTCATGCATGATTCCCAATTCACTTTTGACCAGTTCGGCACCGACGACCCCATGCCAAACATTATTCCCCCAATCGCGCAGTGTCGGATCAAGTCCTTCCTGCTCAATTACCAATAAAAAGTCGGCGTCAGGACGTTCCTTAGCATAGTCATGAACCAACGCAGCAAGTGATGCCAATTCTGCAGGCACCCCCCAGCATTCAGCCAATCTTAAAGCCATTTCTTCGACCCGCAATACGTGTTCGAAACGTTTCGCTGACATCGCGGCTGCAATTTTCTCTAATAAACCAGCCCTACTTGCAGCATAGATATGCATTTGATAATCAATTTCAGTCATTTAAATAGAGCCCCTCTTCAAAGATATAAGCGGCAACCGGATCAGGGACCAAATAGCGAATGCTCTTCCCTTGTGCCAAACGCCGACGAATATCCGTTGAAGAAATATCAACATCAACGACATCAACAAAGGTCACAGGGTAGTTGGTCCGAATCTTTTGTCCTGGTCGATTAACACCAACAAAATTAACTAATTTTACCAACTCGTCAATCCGATACCATTTTGGTAGATAGTTTACTTCATCTGCACCAATAATAAAATAGTATTCATAATTTGGATGTTCTAACCGCAATTGAAGCATCGTGTTAAAAGTATAACTCTTTCCACCACGTTGAACTTCTAGCAATTCAATATCGAAATGACTATTACCAGCGATCGCCGCTTGCACCATTCTTGCACGATGTTTTGCAGCAATGGCTCCCTTAGGATCAATATGTGGCGGTGTTGCATTTGGCATGAACATAACTAAATCCAAGCCCAATACATTCGCAACCTGTTCAGCAATCACTAAATGTCCGATATGTGGTGGATTAAATGTCCCACCCAAAATCCCAACTTTCTTTTTAGCACCAGTAAAATCAAATTCAACTTTTGTCTGTGCTTGTGTTATTACCGAACCCGCCATATTATCCCTCCAGCTTAGATATTCTGTACTTGGGCTGAAATTTTCCGATTTTCGAACTCACTAGACTCACCGAACAATACCAATGTGTGTCCAATTGTTTGAACAACTTGAATATCACTATTAGTCTCAATGAATTCCTTGGCTTCACTGACTTCAACGTCAGAATTCTGCAAGATTGCAACCTTGAATAACTCGCGTTTATCAATTGCACTTGCCAGTTGATCCAACCAGTTTTCAGTCAATCCTTGCTTACCAATGTTAAAAAGTGGCCGCATCGTATGCGCTTCAGCGCGCAAGAAACGCTTTTGTTTTCCTCGTAAAGTAATCATTAAATCATCGCCTTTCTGATAAGTACCGATACACCTGCTGGGGCCCAACCTGCAATCACAGAGTTAGCCGGTACTGTAATCCAACCTAGTCCATCGATCACTAAGTCGGTCTTTTCTGTCGTCTTGTATTCATGTCGAACCAATTCTGGCAAATCTGCTAAGTTTTCAGTCGTTGGTGGTGCCAACAATTCACCCGCGTGCTTTGCATAGAATTCATCAGCTTTCGCCAATTTGGTCCGATGAATCATCAAATTGTTTTCGAAATAGTTTGTGATTCCAGCATGATCGCCTTGAATGTAATCAAAGCGAGCTAAGGCACCAAAGAATAGTGTCTGACCTGCGTCCAGTTGATATGTCCGCGGCTTCAATTCTTTCTGCGGTGCCGCGTACTTTAGATCCTTAGCCGTTAAGTAATGGGAAATTTGATCTTGGTGAATAATTCCCGGTGTATCAATAATCGACGTATCTTCATCGAACGGAATTTCAATCCGATCAAGTGTTGTACCGGGGAAACGTGATGTTGTGATAACATCCTTTTTCTCACCTGTAACGTATTTGATAATTTGGTTAATCAAAGTTGACTTACCAACGTTTGTTACACCGACAACATAAACTGAACGATCCTCACGATACTTTTCGATCAAATCTAACAAAGCTGGTACATCGTCGCCGTTCTTCCCTGAAGTCAGGGCAATATCGACTGGTCGTAAACCGGCCATGTTTGCCTGTTGTCGGATCCATTCACGAATCTTGCTACGCTTTAGCGACTTTGGTAAAATATCAATTTTATTTCCAACCAAAAGAACCGGGTTATCACCGACAAAGCGGTGTAGTCCAGGAATCAATGACCCTGAAAAGTCAAAAACATCCATGACATAAACAACCAACGAATTTGTACCAGAGATTTGATCAAGCATCCGACGGAAATCATCATCTGTCAATGAAACTGGTTGAATTTCATTATAATTCCGTAGCCGGAAGCAACGTTGATCGATTACTTCCCCATTTTCAAGGCCCTTAATTAAGGCTGACATGGGCGTATAACCAGCTTCATTTTTATCAGTCGTTTGAATCAAAGAACCGCAGCCCACACAACGTAGTCCTTCATCAAGATATTTTTGTACATCATTTTCACTAATCAAGGTGACTCCTCCATGTTAAATCAGGGTTTGCAGCCAACATTGACTTTTTTACGCCCTTCTCAAAAAAACGGTTAATTTGGGTATTCCACTGATCTGTTTCAATCAAAGGCTTTACCAGAATTGAGCGCACGCCATAGTTGTTGGCCGCCCATACATCTGTTAATAATTGATCGCCAACCATGACTACGTCTGCCTTTGTCAAATTAAGTTCTTTAACTGCACTTGCCAAGCCAAAGGTCATTGGCTTTAAAGCCCGTGCAACAAAGGCTAGTTTCAAAGGACTGGCCACGCGCGCAATCCGCTTTGAAGAATTATTCGATACGATCAAGACTGGGATGTCAGCCTCACGCATCGCTTGTAGCCATTCATGTAATTCAGTCGTTCCGTCCGGATTGTTCCAAGCAATCAACGTATTATCCAAATCCGTTAAAACCGCTTTGATTCCGTGTTTTCTTAGTTGTTCTGGTGTTAACTTATAGATGGCATCGACCATCCAAGTTGGTGTAAACTTTTCAGTCATGCACACTCTTCCTTTTATAATTTGTCTCTTACATTATACGCAACTTATATGCTGAACACAAAGTCATAGCATCCAAAACAAAAACTACCCTTAGAATATTTTCATATCAGACCAGCATGTTGGACGTTTATAAGTCACGAGTCTTGCGACAAAGCGTCAGATGTGGTCGATTTTCGGATTGATCCTCTTGAATCACTTTCAGATCAATCTCAAAAAAACAATATCTTAAGTGGTAGTTCTATATTATTTATTTTGCTTGTTCAGCGTTGTACTCTTTATGTCCAACTTTTTCCTCACCCAATGCAACGAACTCGTATGAAAGTTCTGCATTACGTTCGAATTCGGCAATTCCAAAATTGATAATTTCATCAATTAACTTGGTATAACTCAAACCAGATACTTCCCACATTTGTGGATACAATGAAATATTTGTAAAACCTGGTAGTGTGTTTGGCTCACCCAAGTAAGGCACCCCAGACGCATCGACCATGAAGTCCATCCGTGTTAAGCCAACCAAGCCCAATGCACGATAAGCATCTAAGGCCATCGTTGTAATCTCAGTTGCCAGCTCGTCACTGATCACTGCTGGTAACTCAAAAGTCATTCCAGAGGCATCAACGAATTTATTCTCGTAATCATACCAGCCGTCCTTGTCGGGCAGCACAATTCCACCAATTCGTGAAGCAACTGGTTGCTCATTTCCCAGAATTGACACGAAGACTTCGCGTGGCTGATTCAAACCAGCCTCGACCAAGACCTTGTAATCGTATAAGAACGCATCATCTAGACCTGCTTGGAACTCAGATGCATTAGTTACTCGGTGAATTCCGACAGAAGATCCCTGCTTAGCGGCTTTGACAAATAACACATCCGTGCCTAGTTGTTCAACCAGCATCTCGTAAGTATATTCATTTCGGTTCTGGTCAGTCAACAATACATACTTGGTGTTACGAATTCCAGCTTGATTCAGAATTCGCTTTGTCAAGTCCTTGTCAAATGCAATCGCTGATGCGGCAGTCCCAGCACCGATGTATGGTTTCTGCAAGATTCTAAACAAAGCCTGCAATGTGCCATCTTCTCCTAAGTTACCGTGTACAACTGGGTAAAATAAGTCAATATCTTGCATCTCCGCCAAAGCGGCAATTGGCGCTAGTGGATTGCTAGTATCGATTGTTTCCATGGCTGCTGCAACCAATGGATCCTCATCCGCACCGTCAAAGACTTGTTGCGAGATGGTTTGATTCATAATATAACCGGCCTTAGAAATCAGAAAAACTGTTACATTGTAACGTTCTTTATTCATTGCCTCATAGATATTACGTGCTGAGCGCTTTGAAACATCATGTTCTGATGAATTCCCTCCGAAGAACAGAGCAATATTTAATTTTTTTGACATCATTTCATCTCCTGTCAAGCTGTACCTATTGAAGCCCCTATTATACCATACTTGCCTACCAGGAACAGGCATCATGCTTTAAAAATAATTCGTCTTCTGTAGCCTACTTTTAAACCAAGAAATTACGAGCCTCATTCAGATACTCACGAATTTCCTCTGGCAGATCATTTCGCAAAAGTAGATTTTGTAAAAAACGATTTTGATTGTAGAAGCGATGCCACTCGCGCTCATTAGTTGGCTGTGGCCGGCGGGTAAATTCCTGACGCCATTGCTTTAACTGCTTTAAGAAGTAATCTGCATACAATGGATTCATATTCACGATATGAGCAATGTACCCAATCAAACGGCGATTCTCGCCCATTACAACCGGCCCATCGAGGCGCTTAATACGTTCGATAACTAAAGTCAGGATGAATAATTTATCGGCCCGCAGAATATTATTGTCAGCCGTCAATTCGTCAGCCAAATTTCCAATATGCATAAAGGCATGCGCCCAACCATTATCACCCACAAAACCGCGATAATCGTGTTCAAGCGCAATATAGAGCGCAAATTGTTCCACCAACGTTTCGCGCAATTGATCACCTAAAATATCGTTAGCCTGATTGCGATTTGCGTAATTAAGCATTGAAAGCAGAAAGACTGAGAATGATCGTAGAAAAATCCCATCATTTAATTTCTCATCAATATGCGAGAACAAAACATCATCTTGTAACAGATAGCGCGTCATTAATAACAACTGTCGCTGCGAGAAAATTGAATGTTGCAAGGCATCCGTGATGAAGAAGAAGACCCCTTGATCACGGATTGCTGGATCTGTTTGTCGTAAACCATTCAAGATTTCGATTACGTCCGCATCTTCAACCTGAGTTTCTTCATCGTTCATCAATTGGCTTTGCTTTTCTGTTAACAGATTTTGCAAACTTTCGACTTCAGTGCCACTTAATTGTGCTACAGGCGTTGGCTCATCATACTCAATCTCATCAAGCAATCGACCAATCTCACTGCCTAAACTGTCAAATAATTCACCATCATGAACCCGCTGCCGAAGATCATGTAAGGCTTGGCGAAAGTCCTCTAATGTATAATCCATAATGCTCCTTCCACTCTATCTCAATGTTTATATCTATGCTAACCAAAAATAATGTAAATAACAACGTCCTACCGTCAATTCATTGTGGCTTAACTTGATCTGATATACAAGCTGAATGCCTGTTCCCAAAAGAAAAAGAGTAGGCCATAACGGCTCACTCTCGAAATTCTTGAAAATAGTTAATGATACTTACCCGAGAAAGTTCATATAGCCAAGCGAGTTCGCTAACTCTCACGCGCTTACTTATGAAACAATTACTCGGTTAAGTGGAAGTAATAAGTAGAAACTGTCACATCACGGCTACTCAAGGCCGTCCGCAACCTTAGCGAGTTTTGATTATGCAAGGCATGTTGCCAACCTTGCTTAGGCACAAATTGTGGAATCAAGATCGTCAAAGAATGATTACGTTCTTTGGCACCCTTAGCAATTTCATCCACGAATCGAATCGCTGGTTCTGTGATGGAACGATATGATGAATGAATATCTACATAACGCACATCTGGGAATTCACTTTTGAATTCAACACCTAAACGATGTTCCTTCTCTGGATTTGAATCAAATGACACGTGCATTGCCAAAACGCGATCGCCAATTGATTGCGCGTAATCAATCGCTTGCGCTGTAACTTTAGTTAGATTAGAAACTAGCACAACGACAGTCGCACCATCATAACGATGACGCTTAATTGGCTCTTGCGAAATCACACGTAGCTGCTTAGCGACTAACTTATAATGATGGTTAATCTTGGTAAAGATCAAGACCATAATCGGCATCAAAATCAAATATGGCCATGCCGAACCGAAGTGCAACCAGAACAAGGTGATCACTAGAATTGCTGAAATCGCAGCGCCGATAAAGTTGATCATCGACTTGAAAATCCAGCGTGGTCCACGTAGACGGTACCAATGAATAATCATACCTGACTGACTCAATGTAAACGGTGTAAACACACCCACCGCATATAGTGGAATCAATTGCTCAACTGAACCCTTAAAGATCAGAATCAGCACAATTGCACCCAAAGCAAGTGAGATAATACCATTTGAGTAACCTAAACGATCCCCTTTATCCATGTAACTGTGTGGCATGAACTTGTCTTTAGCCATGTTAAAGGCCAACTGTGGAAAGGCAGAGAAACCAGTATTCGCTGCCACGGCCAGAATTAGCGCCGTCGAAAGTTGAATAATGTAGAACGCAACGCCCCGACCGCCAAAAGTCACTTCTGTAATCTGAGCCAAGACGGTCGTATCATTTTTAGGAATGATGCCATAGTAATATGACAAGAATGTAATTCCAGCAAAGAAGAAGCCAAGAATTGCCGACATCATCAACAAGGTTCCCGCTGCATTGCGCGACTTAGGTTCCTTAAAGTTTGGCACGGCATTTGAGATAGCTTCAACACCGGTCAAAGATGAAGAACCACTTGAGAATGCACGAAGGAATAATACCAACGAAATTCCACCAGCCGACTGACCAATGTGGGCAGTCGCCATATATGGAACCGCACCCGTAGCAACGTTATAAAGACCGACAACCAACATAATCGCAATCGTTGTAATGAAAAGATAGACCGGAATCATCAAGAAGGTTGCGGATTCCCGCACCCCTCGCAGATTGATTGCCATCAACCCTAGTACAATCAAAATTGAAATTAAAATTGAATATGGTCGTAAGCTAGGAATTGCCGCAGCGATCGCATCCATCCCTGAAGAAACCGAAACAGCAACTGTCAGCATGTAGTCAACCAGCAAAGACCCACCGGCTACAAGTCCAGCTCGCTTACCCCAGTTTTCCGAGGAAACCATGTAGGCTCCTCCGCCACCCGGATATGCATGAATGATCTGCTGATAGGAAAAAGTAATTGCCGCCAACAAAACCAAAACCAATAACGCAATTGGTATCTGCATCCATAGCGTCAATGCACTAACTGCAACCAGGGCAATCGTAATTTGCTCCGGTCCATATGCAACTGATGACAAAGCATCTGGGGATAGAAGTGCCAACGCCTTGAATCGATTCAAGTGTTGTCCCCCTTCGTCCAAGGTTTTAAGTGGTTTTCCAATTAAAACTCGCTTTAAAAAGCGCCACATTTTTTCTCTCCTAATGTAAAAACACCTAGGTCACTGACCCAGGTAGATTTATTTTCTAAAGTATTTTACTAAGTAATCACAGGTTAATTGTATGACCGCAACTCACAATTGTCCATACATTTAACTTAAAATATTTTCTCGTCGAAAATGACTTTATTCACCCGTAAAACGTTTTGGCTTACCCTTGTTCTTAGAATGCTTTCGTTTAGCCTGCTTTTCCTTTGCAAATCGGTCTTGCCGACTAACTGTTTCAACATTCTTACGGACCTTTTTAGCCGGCTTCTTCACTGGCTTTGGGCTCGACTTCCTTTGTTCAACAACCTGCGTCTCAACTTTATCCACCACAACTTGTTGAACGTCATTTGCCGCTGTTTGCGATGCAGAGGGTTTCGCCTCAGTCTCCTTTAGCTGACGTTCCTCAAGCGCTACCTTTGGTTTTGCAGCCATACCTGGTTTTCCAGTTAGATTAATCTCAACTGCGACCTTCCGGCGCAGATCACGTAAATCGTGGTCATTTCCAAAGGAAATCACTTGACCTGCCTTACCCATCCGACCAGTCCGACCAGCTCGATGAGTATAAGTCTCACCATCCCTTGGTAAATCAAAGTTAATTACGGCCGTCAAATCAGCAATATCCAATCCTCGTGCGGCAACATCGGTTGTTAGCAAGAATTTTGCCTTCCCTTTACGGAAATCTTCCAATGCTTTTTGACGTGTCGAGGACGAATCCCCTCGAGCAAGCGTCGCCATAGCAACGTGCTCATGCGCCAAATATGAAGCGGTGATTTTCAACTGCTTAGTTGTATTAAAAAAGACCATCGCCTGGAACTTCTTTTGCGCTGCTAATTGTCGCAAACGTTTTGCGCGTTGATCAGTAGCCGTCAACCAAAATTCGTGAGCAATACTGGTTGGCATTGGTACATCTCTTTGATCGATCCGTTCAAAATCACGATCAAAAAGGCCTGCAGCAATCGCTGGATTCAGCTCGGTAGCACCAAACATCGCCACTTGTACTTCCGGGTTATCAATCGCATCCCAGATGTGATCAATCTGATCAGCAGTCTCTTCCTGCAACAGAATATCTGCTTCGTCTAAAATTAAAGTCTTTAGACGCCCCAGTTTTAACTTGCCACTGTCCACTAATTCAGCAACACGGCCTGGGGTTCCGACTAAGACCTCAGGATGTTTCTTTAATCGATCCAATTGATTCTTAACATTCGCCCCACCCGTTAATGCTAGCACACGCAAATCTAACAAAGCGGCCCATTCACGCATCACTCGAGTCGTTTGCATTGCCAGCTCTTGTGAAGGCGCCAAAATCAATACTTGTTCGGCATCGTTCGCAACCAAACGTGGCAAAATCGGCCAAGTAAAAGCCAAAGTCTTTCCTGTTCCAGTTGGCGCAAGTGCATCAATCGACTTTCCTGCTGCCATTGCTTCTGCAGTAGCCACCTGAATTGGTGTCGCCTGAGTAATGCCCACCTCAATCATATGTGTCTCAAACCGAGCATCCATATATCTATATCCTCATTTTCATTATCACTATCCACCACTATAACAAAAAAGGACCACTAACAACACTGTTAATCCCTGAATCCCGAACTTGCTAAACACAAAATAAGGGTCAAACAACCCCATCGCTGGTTTTGTTTGACCCTTACTATTACAAATTAACTACTTCTTATCGTTTGGAAAAACAATTCCCGCATCCATCCGCAACGCAGTCAACACATGATTGACCCGCTGACTCAATAACAACAAATCCTGATACTCCGCTTCAGTTTCACTTGGCTGATTAATCAACCTTGCAAAAGTAGCTGCTTCATCAACCATTGGATTTGCCGGACCGGGCTTGGAAATCACCTTTTCTTGCCCCTGCCCATCGTTATACTTAACTTCTTCAAGCTCGGCAATGTTAGAAATCAAGATTGTATCCCGTAATCCAAGGACCTCAGAATGCAAATATGAATTAGCACCTTTACCGAAAATTAGCGTCACATCAAAGTCTTGATAGCGTAAAATCGCAACACCCCGGCCATCACCACCATTACGCAATTTAGTTGCAAAATAATGTTGAGAATTTGGCAAACCAAACAATTTGATTGCCGCATACAGTGGATAAACCCCGAGATCAGCTAGCGCCCCAGCAGCAAACTTAGGACTAAGAACATTCGGTTCCTCGCCAGCTAGGTAAGCATCAAAACGTGAAGAATATTTTTCATAAACAAAAGTCGCTCCAGAAATATGCTCCATTGAATTAACGCATGTCTCCAAGGCCTTAAAGTTATCTTGTTGAATATGGCGGGCGGCTTCAAAGAAACGCACCTGTGGATGTTCACGCAACAAGCTATAAAGTTGTTCGAATTCGTTTGTATTGGCTACTGCCGACTTTTCAACAATCACATGCACACCATTGCGAATAGCAATGGCTGCTTGAATGAAATGTAAACTGTTAGGTGATGCAATGTACACTACATCAATCCCGCTGGTTAGCATGTCATTAACATCGGTATATACTTCGATATCTCCAGAGAAATTATCAGCAAATGTTTGCCCGCTCTCCATTCGGCGTGAGTAGACAGCCTTTAGCTGATAATCACCAGTAATGTGTGCCGCTTCGACAAACATTTTTGTAATCCAATTTGTACCAATTATTCCAAGTTGCAAAGTCATATAAAGCCTCCTCTAAACGTCTTTTTCAAACACCGTAACTGATTCAATATGTGTTGTTTGTGGGAATTGATCCACTGGCTGAATATCACCACTAATGTGATAACCATTCGCCAAGATTTGAACAGCATCACGCGCTAGCGTAGCTGGGTTACAACTAATATAGATTAACTTAGCTGGTGCCATTGCAGTCGCGGCGTCAATCAGCTCAGGCGTAAGTCCCTTACGTGGTGGATCAACGAAGATTACGTCTGGTTGTACCTCGGCTTCTTGCCAGGCAACCATTTGTTCTTCCGCTTTTCCCAATGTAAAGTGCACATTCTTAATACCATTAATTTTGGCATTCCGTTTGGCATCTTCAACCGCGCCTTCAACAATCTCGACACCCATTACTTCACGAACTCGATCAGCAATCGTCAACGAAATTGTTCCAATTCCTGAATAAGCATCAATCACTAATTCATCGCCTTGCAAATTGGCCTTATCAGCTGCCAAACTGTAAAGACGTTCCGTTGTTTGTGGATTAACTTGATAGAAAGATAGTGGACCAATTTCAAACTGCTTATCAAACAGCGTGTCCTTAATAATCTTTGCT
Organism: Weissella muntiaci; assembly: GCF_008107635.1. Taxonomy (GTDB): domain Bacteria; phylum Bacillota; class Bacilli; order Lactobacillales; family Lactobacillaceae; genus Weissella; species Weissella muntiaci. The sequence continues at coordinate 175,909 of NZ_SDGZ01000010.1, forward strand.
CCCCACAAAACATTATTTTCCCGTCCCATAATTACATTAGTCTTATCAGGATTAATATTTTGGATAATTGACTTAACTTCAGGCAAAGCCTCGCTAATTTCACGAACAATTTCATCAACCAATTGAAGCTTCTTAGTTCGAGTCACTAGCACAACCATCATTTCATGGCTGTAATAACCACGGCGCACCATAATCGTCCGAATAACACCTTGGTTGGTAAACTCATCATAGGCCGGTACGTGATACTTACGCAAAATATCACGGACAACGACAATTGCCTTATCAATCTCAGGATCTTGAATATAATAATCCTCGATTGCAACCAAATTATGTGAATTACGACGATAGAAACCAGTTGTTAACTCGCCTTTAATCTCACGAACTGGAATTTGAGCTTTATTACGATATCCGACTGGATTCTCCATCCCAATCGTCTCAGCTACATTCGCATCAACATGAACTTTTTTAAACAATTCCACGATTTGTGACTGCTTATAAGCCAACTGTGCATCATATTTCAAATTAGCCAGTGGTGCAATTCCAGTTGTAATTGCATCTTGATCAACATCTTGATTACGGTTTGGTGAGTCCTTTAGACGCTTAATCACACGACCAAAAGCAAAATTCTTTTGGGCTTTTGTGATACCAACCTTTACAATTTCACCTGGAATCGCATTGACAACAAACACTGGAAAATCATCAATCTTCACTACACCAAGACCTTGGTATGTTAAATCGATAACTTCGCCTTCAAACTCTTGATTCTTTACCACTGGGGATTTCGTCTTCATAAATTTCTCCTTTGTGAGCTTTGCGACGCCCATGCTTCTAACAGTATATCATGAATGATTAATTCATTTGCGTTAGCAATCTCGCCCGTACCTCCGCGACAAAATAAAGCGACCCAGTAATGATGATTGGCTGTTCACTTGATAACTTCGCAAAGGCCACTTGCCAATTTGGGGCGGCACTAACATTTGTCCGGGAGATTGATGCCACCACAGCACTGGGATCAATCGCCTGACGTGCTGTTGGTGCTTGGAATCCAGCCACCGTTAGTTTCACGTTAGGTATGCTTGCCAAGATCTCCAACATTTCGATGTAATTTTTGTCCGTCAAAGCGCCAAAAATCACATTTACCTGTTGTTGTGGAAAATACTGGCGAATTGTTTGTCCCAAAAGTGTCACACCAGCCACATTATGTGCCCCATCAATGATTACTTCAGGAGTGCTTGAAATCATTTCAAATCTAGCCGGCCAAGTAACCGTCGCCAACGCCTCCACTACATCTTGCCGGATTAGTGACCGCCCCAACTTATCCAAAACAATTTCCGCCAAGCGGAGTGCCACACCTGCATTCCCTAGTTGATATTGTCCTCGCAAATTTAATGGAACCTGCTCGAACGTATGCACCGAGTCAAAATCAAAGTACGTTTGCGAGTCCAAGCTGCTACTTCCATGTACCGAGAAATCTTGGCCTAACCAACTCGCTTGCAGTCCTAAACGTTCAACATTCAACGCCATAACACTTGTCGCTTCAGCTGGTAATTTACCAAACACAACTGGTACACCTGCTCGTAAAATCCCAGCCTTTTGCTCTGCAATCTTAGCTAAAGTATCACCTAGAACGGCCATGTGATCGTAACTAACCGATGTTACAGCCGTGGCGAGCTTCTGTTGAGCAGGAACGATATTAGTCGTATCCCAACTCCCACCAATTCCAACTTCTAACACAACGATATCAACTGGAAAACGTGCAAAGTAAAGAAACATCAATGCGGTCAATGTTTCAAATTCCGTGGGTCCGCCACCATCTAGGGTAATGTCAAGCTGTTCGACAACTGGTGCAATCTCTTGCATCAGCTGTAATAACCGTTCATCACTGATTTCACCAGCATCATCTTGAATTCTTTCATTGAATCGCATGATAAATGGCGATGTAAAAAGGCCCACCGATAAGCCGGTTGCCCGTAAGATTTGGGCAAGCATTTTACTCGTTGAACCTTTTCCATTTGTACCAGTTATATGAACATATTTACTTTGCAAATGTGGATTTCCAAGGCGCGCCAATAACAATTCAATTCGTTCAAAGCTAGCGGTCTTTTTCCACTTATGGCGTCCATGAATGAATGCCAGCGCATCTGCATATGTTTCGATCATTATTTCATTGTCCAATCAATCTTGTCTGGCTTTACAAAGGCCAATTCGAACAAAAAGCGTTCAACGCGTTGTTGTGACCACTTGCGTCCTTGATCTGGCAAAAGTCGATACGTCTTAATCAAACTATCTTTAACCCATTTAGCATTGGCATCTTTAATATGTGTATTTTGAGCGATTAACTTTCCAAATTGCTCATTTGTAAATGTTTCTCCACGTGCAACCATGATTACCTCCTTAGATTAATACTATTAAAAATAATTATACGAGTTTTACTAGTTAAGTAAAAGGACTTACTTCAATTCGTCTGCTTCAAGCGCTGCGTGATATTAAAAATCTGTAATTCGCCATCATCTAGCCATAAAACGGTTCGGCGTATTACAAAAACAATATTTTCATCAAGGATACCAAAATAAGACATAAATTAACTGAAATTAATCCAACAAATTGCGAGATAATTCAAATGTAATTTAATTGATCTAATATATAAATAATCTCAAGGAGTATCAAATGAAAATAATTTTACGCTTTATCATCCCCATATTAAGCTGCCTCACCCTAATGACAACACCCCTATCTGCAAATACGAGCCGGACCGAGCCTGCTTTCTCGGTAAAAACCCTACCAAACCCGTATCAAAACGCTGGCAGTGGTTATTCCGACTTAACCCTTGAGCCTGGTGCAGAAACGACGATTGCTCTAATGATCAGTAATGATGCTGATCAAATAGCCACTTTCAAATATCAGGCAACAAACGCATTTACTAACGAAAACATTATTATTGACTATGCTGGCCACCCGACTAGCCAACAGCGTGTTGAAGGACCGCACTTTACTGATCTGGTCAGTGAAAAGACTGGTAGCATTGAGCTTGCCGCTAAAAGCAATCAAACCATCTATTTCAAGGTCAAAATGCCCGACGTACCCTTTGAAGGTCAGGTTATGGGTGGCATTCACATCAATAAGATTAGTGACAAGAAAGCACCTGTATCGGGGTCAATTAAGAACGAATTTTCTTTTAGTAGCGCCGTCATCCTGCGCCAAGGCGATCAAATGGCTACCAAGCCGAAGCTTAAACTGACCAAAGCTAAATATCAGGTTACTAAAAGCGGTAGTCAAGTCCATGGTACACTCGTTAATTCGGCCCAAGCATACCGTAGCGGTTTGAAAATTAAAACTGAGATTCTTCGACGAGCGGACCAAAAAGTCCTTTTTACCGAAGAAAACGTTCATCGAGCAATTGCGCCTCGAACAACTACCAACACGTTAGTCAATTTGAAAGATGCTCTACCAGCCGGCAAATATTATCTAAAATACACGACCACCATTGATCAGCATGAAACCAGCACTCAAGCACCCTTTACGGTTTCAAAGACCGACACGGTTCGAAGTGGTTTGCAAATCAAAAATCCGCTCATGTTCTGCCTGATTGTATTAGGAGTTTTGATTCTTGGATTAGTCTTGCTAATTATTTGGCTAATCTACCGGCAGCGTAAGGCGAAACGAAATTAACATGGAGACAAACTATGCGTAAATTTTTCCTCATACTACTTTCTTGGGCTCTAACCAGCCTTTTCTTCATTCAATCCAGTCAAGCCTCAATCACCCAGGAAACTGATGGTAACGGAGTGACCTGGTACGTAATCACCGCTGGAAATGATTTCAATACCCTCCTAACAAGTAGTGCAACGAGTCCAATGAATATTCGAGCCAGTCGTGATTTAACCTTACCGACTAGTCCGGTGACCATTCCAAATGGTTTAACCCTAACGATTGATATGAATAATTTTGCTCTATATTCATGCTACGGTTACGATAGCATCTTTCACGTTGGTACTAATCAAACCATTCGATTAGCCAATATGCAGATGACTGCAACCGGAAATAACAACGAACTGGTTAATAATCCGAATGTCCCCAAGCCCGATGGAACTATGAATGGCTCCGTCCGATATAACTATTATTACGGTCTTTTCTATTCTGCGGATCAAAATTATTCTGCTGGCTCTAAATTGACCTATCAAAACGTCCAAATGAATCTGGGTTCAATCACTACCTGGGGTGGCAGCGGTGGGCAGCCATTCTATACCCGTGGACTTCCGGTCAATTTCTCAGGTAATAACTATTTCAACTTCCCGGCTGGACGTCAAGAATTTATGGAGGGTCAGGGTTTTTCCGTTTTGGATGGGACAACGCAAATTACCGGTAGTGGCAATTCAAGCTACGTGCCTATTACAAACGGTACAGCCGGTTCTGTAGGGGGAATTTCCGTAAATGCCGGTGCTCAATTGACCGTTAACCTCCCTAACCAAACTGGTACGTTTTTTTATTCTAACGGACATAATTTCAGTTTAATCAATCAGGGAAATTTACAAATGAACTTGGCAAGTATCACTAACTTTATGAGTGGCACAACTGATACTCCGATTGCTTATACATTTGGTCCGACTAGCTCAACCAATATAAACACTAATAATCTCTTTAACTATGCCACAACAAGCCCTGTAAATACGCTCTTCGATAACCATGCTCAATTCACCTATACTTCACTAACAAATGCCTTCTGGTATAACAACCCTGATAGTAACGACTCATTTACGATTAAAAACGCGGACCGTGTCCGCTTCAACACACAAAATGCGGGCACACCGGTTGGACAATCAGCCGTCTTCCGCAACAGTTCAACCGGTGGCAATACTAGCATGCCAATTACGATTTCAACAACCAGTCCCTTGGGCTATGACATTACGGGTTACGCCCTCAACGGTAATCCACTAATCGGGCGCACAACCAACAGCACCAACGCTGCTTTTGGCGTCGTTGGCAGTTTCTACCCATCTCTTGGCAACCTTGCAAGTGGCCTGACGACTGGTCCGGATGGTCAATATCCGACCAGTACCGGCGTCCAAGTATATCAAAGTGCCCCTGCACTCGAATTCACGCGCAATGTCGGGATGCTAACATTTGCCAGTACGCCACTTGATACCGCCTTAACCTTTAACTATCAAACTAATATGATTAGCCCCGGTGGTAGTTTACTTCCACGTAATGGCACAAACAATGCAATGGATTTCGTGATTACTGACTCGCGGGCCGAGATGCCTAACTTCTCAGTTCAAGCTAGTATTGTTAGCGACAATTTACCAACTGGAATGGCTCTCCACTGGCTTGATAGTGGTAATAATAACACCCTATCCGCGACTCCATTTAATATTTTCACGCAAGACAGCCCCCTCGAACTACTTGCACCCTTTACCTACCGAAAATCATACCAAGCTGATCAAGGAGTTCAATTGCAGCTTGATTCGCCTGCCGTACAAAAGGGAACCTACAATGCAACAATTCAATGGAATTTAGTCGACGGACCAAATTAAAAACCTTGTGACCAAGTCACAAGGTTTTTTGCTATCCGGTTGGACCACTCACTAGGTTATACGTGACTTCTCCAACGTATTCCTGCGTAAGAATACTCCAGAAATTATTTAGTGCACCAGTTGTTCCAAGAACACTCATTGCCAAATTCGTTGAGCCAGTCGTCAAAGTTGAATTCAGAGCACTCGCTTCAGAATTACCAACTGCAATTGTATTTGTAGTGGTAATATTTTGACTGCCTGTACCGGCAAAAACAGCATTGCTATCAGAACCTAAATCAGCACCGTTGCCTACATTCAAATTAATTCCACCCAACTGAAGGGTTGAATTATTATCGGATGTAACAAATGGACCACTCAAAAGGGCTGTCACGTAATAGCCAGCAGTCGCATCGTCCGCCTCTAATCCTCGGACATCCCGAACACTAATCCCACTACTATTTGCAGTTGGGTTTGCTCCTAGAGCAGGATCGCGGACAAATGAACCAAATTCAAACTCTGGAACTGCCGTCAACGCTAGTGCACCATCCGGTTGTGTGTAAGTAATCGTTGCCGTGCTGTCTGCCGTTGTTGACGCCAAAACACCCATAGGCATCAACAATAGCCCACCAGCTAGTACACCTGTTAAAAGTAATTGCTTTTTCATCAGCCAAACTCCTCTCGTTTAAATCAAACTACTTGGTTACTTTTATAGAATATCAAACAGAATGATTTAAATGATATGTATTTGATGATGAAATGATGAAAAAATCGCTAGAAATATTTCTTTCCAGCGATTAAATCAATATTTTTTATTTAACAGCTCGTAACTCAGCTAAACGGGCCTGTGTAGCTTGTAATTTAGCCTCCCAATCAGCTAGTTTAGCCTGCTCTTCAGCAACCACCGCTTCTGGGGCGTTATTAACAAATTTTTCGTTACCCAATTTACCTTGACCACGCTTAACTTCACCTTGGAACTTCTTCAACTCACCTTCTAGTCGGTCAATCTCTTCATCCAAGTCAATTAGCTCAGCCAATGGTACGATCACTTCGGCGCCCGAAATAACCTGTGTCATCGCTAGCTTAGGAGCTTCAATTTCTGCCGCAATCACTAAGTTCTTTGGCTTAACAAAACGATTAATATAATCAGCATTATCGTTAAAGATTTGTTGTAGCTTAGCATCATCAGTCTTGATCATGACGTCAATCAGCGTCGACATGGGCGCATTCGCCTCAGTTCGAATTGACCGGACTGCCTTAATCAGGTCAATCAAGCTTTGGAAATCAGCCTCAACTGCCGGATTGATAAAGTCCATCACTGGTTCAGGATAAGCTGCCGTTACCAATGAATCTCCCTGATGTGGCATCGTCAACCATATTTCTTCAGTAACAAACGGCATAATTGGATGGAGCAACCGAAGGGTCTGATCCAATACGTATGCTAATACGTTTTGAACAGCCTGTTTTGCTTGTTCATCAGAACCATTCAAAGTTTCCTTGGTCATTTCAATGTACCAATCAGCAAAATCGTTCCAAATAAAGTTATACAATGCACGGCCAGCTTCACCAAACTCAAACTTTTCGAAATTCTTATTAACCGCCTCAATTGTCGCTGTCAAACGCGACAAAATCCACTTATCAGCTAAGGATGCCTGCATCAAATCTGGTAGCGTAACTTCAGTTTGGTCGTCCAAATTCATAATTACATAACGAGACGCATTCCAAATCTTATTAATAAAGTTCCAGGCAGCATCCATCTTTGTATATGAGAAACGCACATCAAGTCCTGGCGTTGAACCGGTTGCTAAGAACCACCGCAAGGCATCAGCCCCATACTTCTCAATTACGTCCATCGGATCGATTCCATTTCCCAAAGACTTTGACATCTTGCGTCCTTCTTCGTCACGAATCAAACCGTGAATCAACACATTGTTAAATGGTCGACGACCAGTAAATTCCTTTGACTGGAACATCATCCGGGCAACCCAGAAGAAAATAATGTCGTAGCCAGTTACCAATGTGTTTGTTGGGAAATAACGCTTAAAGTCGGCAGAATCTTCATCTGGCCAACCCATTGTTGAGAAAGGCCAAAGGGCCGATGAGAACCATGTATCAAGCACATCACTATCCTGAGTCCAATTTTCAGGGTCGCTTGGTGCTTCCATACCAACATACATTTCACCAGTTGTCTTGTGATACCAAGCTGGAATCTGATGACCCCACCATAATTGTCGCGAGATAACCCAATCGTGAATGTTATCCATCCAGCGCGTAAAGGTATCCTCAAAACGAGCTGGATAGAAATCAACCCGATCATCAGTCTTTTGCATTGCCAAGGCTTGCTCGGCCAATGGCTTCATCTTAACAAACCACTGGGTTGATAAACGAGCCTCAACCACAACACCCGTTCGTTCTGAATGACCAACTGAGTGTGTGTATGGCTCAACTTCTAGCATCCAACCAGCTGCGGTCAAATCCGCCACAATTTCCTTACGCGCTTCGTCACGATCCATGCCGACATACTTGCCAGCACGTTCGTTCATTGAACCATCTTCATTCATTGTGTTGATGCGCTCTAAGTCATGGCGATTACCAACCTCAAAATCATTTGGGTCGTGGGCAGGCGTGATCTTTACCATTCCTGTTCCAAAATCCATCTCGACATATTCGTCAGCAATCACTGGAATTTCCCGTTCAACTAACGGAACCTTAATTGTTTTCCCAATAATTCCTTGATAACGAGGATCGTTTGGGTTAACGGCCACTGCCACATCCCCGAACATAGTCTCAGGTCGCGTTGTCGCAATTTCAATATAATCTTTGCCATCAAGGGTTGTTCCGTCAGTAAATGGATATTTAACGTGGTAGAAAGCACCTTCAACATCTTTATAAATAACTTCAATATCTGATAAGGCTGTTCGAGCCTTGGGGTCCCAATTGATAATATACTCACCCCGATAAATCAGCCCTTTATTATACAAATTAACGAAGACCTTACGGACTGCTTCTGACAAGCCTTCATCTAAAGTAAACCGCTCACGGTCATAATCCAAAGACAAGCCCATCTTACCCCATTGTGATTTAATCGTGCTGGCGTATTCGTTCTTCCAGTCCCATACCTGATCAACAAATTTTTCACGACCAAGATCATATCGTGAAACTCCATCTTCAGCCAATCGTTGTTCAACCTTAGCTTGCGTCGCAATCCCAGCATGATCCATCCCTGGAACCCAAACTGTATCAAATCCTTGCATACGCTTTTGTCGAATTAACATATCTTGCAAAGTGGTATCCCAAGCATGCCCCAGGTGCAGCTTTCCAGTTACATTTGGCGGTGGAATGACGATTGAATACGGGCGAGCCTTAGCATTGCCTGACGGCTTAAAGCGTCCTTCTTGAACCCACTTATCATAACGCCCAGCTTCAACTGCCGCTGGGTTATACTTTCCCGGCATTTCAATTTCACGCATTTTATTTCCTCTTTACTTTCTAAAAACAATAAAAAAGCCCCAATTATCCACTTGGATAATCAGGGCGACTAAAGTCACGGTACCACCTGAATTGAATAATTAAATATTCATCTCATTGTGAACTTAACGCGTCCAACACGGTGTAGCTACTCAATTCACCAACACAGCCCATTAGCTACCTTCCACCTCAATCATCCGTACATTCCCACCAACCATGTACTCGCTGAAGAATCAAATTAAGGGTACTCTCTAATGCAATGCTACGCATTATTTTACGGTTAAATTTAGTTAAATGCAATAGGCTGAGTCTCAAACATTAAATTAATCGCGTTTCAAACCACAACTCTCAATCATCTAGTTTACAAAACCAGTTGTTAGAGTTATGATTATTAAAAATGCAAGGGAGGTCATCATGAAAGCCATTATGCCCAAGAGAGATTTTCGTTCAAGTCGTACTTATCAAATAGTCTATGAAATTTTAAATAGCCTCACACATGGAATCGGAACCCTAGTAGCTGTTTCTGCGGCAACCTTAATGCTTGTCCTTGCAGTGATCATGCATAAATCACCATTAACAATCACCGCCCTCAGTTTATACTCCGCCTCAATCATTACTTTCTTACTCGCCTCAACCCTTTTTCATGCCCTCGTATTTACACGTGCATCGAAAATATTTCAATTTTTAGATCATTCCGGCATCTATCTGGTTATTTTAGGATCATACACGCCCTACACCTGGCTCTTTATGCCAACGCGGATTGGTTGGATTATCTGGGGAATCATCGCTTTTCTCAGTTTCGCCGGAATTATCTACGACATCTTTTTCGTTGGACGATGGCCTTGGTTATCTACCGCCATCTATCTACTGATGGGTTGGCTAATTGTGCTAGCATTTCCACAACTACATCAAACGCTCACCCCGTTCGCTTTTAATACACTGCTAGCCGGAGGAATCACTTATTCACTTGGTGCATTAGTATATCTATTCCCTAAGATTCCAATGGGCCATGTCTTCTGGCATATCTTCGTCCTAGGTGGTGTTACATTAATGTACATTTCGCTATTCTCAATGCTCTTTCTATAAAAAAACTTGGATCGAAATTGATCCAAGTTTTTTATTTTTAATCAACCTTTTGTTCAAAGTCAATTAACTTAGTTTTCCAATCCTTGCCAGCACGATATTCACCGACGCTGCCATCTTTCCGCACGATCCGATGGCATCCAACCAAGACCAACAAAGGATTCTTCCCAACGGCTGATGCAACCGCCCGGACTGCTTGCGCTGCCCCGACCGCGTTCGCCAACTCTGAGTAGTTGATCGTTTCGCCTTGTGGAATCGTTTGAAGGTACTGCCAAACTTGCTTTTGCAAAGTTGTTCCTTCCCAATCAACTAAAATTGCTGGTAAATCACGATGTTGCAAATAAGCCGAGACCACCCCTGCATACCGCTTTTGATCCGTGAATTTAAAATCACTAGCCCCAAACCAAGCCGTGTATTCAGTAATTGGATCATCCGCTAAACTAATAAACTTCAAACCTTTTTCAGAATAAAAGAGTGTAATTTTGTCCGACAGGAAATCATATTGTTCTACAAGCATGGCTACTCCCCGTTTCTTTTTGGCAGGTCTACATTGTTTTTCTAACGCGCATGGTCTGGACACCAAACACGTCTAGGAAGAACGAGACAATTGGCACACCGACGATCAAGCCCCACGCCCCTAATAAACGTTCCATCACAATCAAGGTCACAAAGGTTACAAAGATTGGCAAATGGGTTCTTCCAGCCATCAAACGAGGATGCAAGAAGTAAGACTCAAAGGAATGAATGATTACAATTAGAATAATCACTTCAATAAACATCCAAATTCCACCAGTAACAAACGCCATCATTGAGAGTGGAATAATTGAGATCAATACCCCTGCAACTGGAACTAATCCCAAAATCAGAACAATCATTCCCATTACAAATGGACTGGGCATCCCAATAAATAGGAGACCAATCACCGTTAGAATCGTATTAATAATACTAATCTTCAATTGAACTTCAATAATCGCCCCAAGATGTGCAACAAATTTAGAACTTAAGTAGTAAATATTGCCAAAGAACTTTGGATGGTTAGAATTTAAAAACTGGCGACCAAATGCATCAATTCTAAATCGTGTCAGTGCAAAAATGAACGACATAAAAATTGATAACAAGACCATCAAGACCGTGTCACCCACATAACCAACCGTGTGTAACGTCTGGGTTGCCCAACTTTGCCAATTTGTACTGATTTGCTTCACAATATCTAATTTGCTAATCAGCTCATTAGCATAGTTCGCCAAGACTGGATATTCCTTTAGGCCTTGAATAATCGCGTCCGGAATTAATATAGCTTGACTATACAAAACCGGTACGATGTAATCAATTGCTAGTACCAGCAAACCAATCGCCAACAAAAACGTTGCAATCACCGCCAAAGGGTACGGAATGCCAGTTCGCCTCGTAATTTGATCGCTGACCTGAATTGCCAAATATGAAAAAATGATCAACAGCAACACCATTGAAATCATTTCATGAAAGATGAAGATCAGCGCTACCAAAAAAAATAATGTGGCATACATCTGAACGTCATCGCGTTTCATGAATTTTACAATATACTCCATCTTCTCTTCCCCTTGTTAACTTTCTGACACAATTATAACATCTTGTTAATTTTTTGAAGCAGTAAAAAAGTTTGTTCAAGAGCCCGATCATAATGCCCCTAAACAAACTTCTTAAATTTATAACTTGCGTAATGCTTCAATCCGTTTCTCGATTGGTGGGTGACTATCAAATAGAGAACTCATCCCTTCACCCTTCAATGGATTGGAGATATAAAGCGCAGCACTGCCGGATGAAACGTTACTTGCCTTCATCGGATCGCTAGTCGATATCTTCTCCAAAGCAGCAATCATTGCTTCTGGATTTCGCGTCAATTCAACGGCTCCTGCATCAGCTAGATATTCACGATTTCGTGAAATCGCCATCTGAACCATCGTCGCTGCTAAAGGTGCTAAAACTAGTACCAATAACGAAAAGATCAGTCCAATGATATTGCTATCGTTATTGTTGCGACTGTTACGATTTGAACCACCAAAGAACCAGAAATTAGTCCCTAGATTTGCTAACAACGCAATCGCCGAAGATAGGGCAACCGCCAACGTTTGTAACCGAATATCATAATTTCGAACGTGGGTCATTTCATGGGCCATTACCGCTTCGAGCTCTGAACGATTCAACCGCTCAATAATACCTGCCGTTGCGGCAACCGCTGCATGTTCTGGATTGTTACCAGTCGCAAATGCGTTTGGACTTGGATCATCAATGATGAACACTCTAGGCATTGGCACCTGTGCCACTAAAGCCATATCCTCAACGATATGCCATAGCTCAGGCGCCTGATCAGCCGAAGTAATTTCCTGCGCATGATTCATTGCCATTACTACTTCAGTCGACTGACTAAACATATATACTGCATAGACCAAGCCCACAACCAAAGCAATCACAATCCCAGTCTGCATTGACCGCCATAAAAAGTAACCTAAGGCAGCCCCAACCAAGGCAACAAAGAGAAAGAAGCCAAAAAATAATCCAACAGTTTTACGTTTATTACGCGCAATCTGTTCAAATAGCATCGCTTACTCCTTATTTCTACATACCTTCGTCAGTAAATGAAACGTTTGGAACACTCTTTTCAGTCTCAGGAGTTGCCAAGAACTCACTAGGCTTAAAGCCGTGAATTCCAGCAATTATATTACTTGGGAAACTTTGTAGTTTCATATTATAGTTTGCTGTTGCTGTATTAAATAGTTGTCTTGAATAAGCAATTTTATTCTCGGTGTTTGAAAGTTCTTCCATCAACTTATTGTATTGTTGTGAAGCCTTCAAGTCGGGATATGCTTCACCAACCGCAAAGATTGACTTCAATCCAGCTGTCAACTGATCTGAAACTTCCATCGTTTTTTGTGGATCAGCGCCAGTTGGCGTGTTTACCAACTGATTACGTAATGCAATCACCTTTTCCAAAGTTCCTTGCTCAAAACGAGCATAGCCCTTAACGGTTTCTAACAGATTTGGAATCAAATCATTTCGACGCTTCAATTGCACGTCAATTTGGCTCCAAGCCTCAGTTGTATACATTCGTGACTTAACCAAACCATTGTAGATTGAAATCCACATTACGGCTAATAAGATCACTACTACTAAAATTATCAAAAACATCATGTTAAGTGCTCCTTTCAAAACCCTTTTATAAGATGATACCAGAGTTTTCTAGCTTTTCGCGAATATTTTGTTGTTTTTCTAATGTAATTACCGATAATATTGCCAAGGCACGGTCAAATCAAATGCCTCATCAGTTGAAACAACTAAGCCCTTTTTAAAGCGGGTCATTAACCATGGTACCAAAGGATCCGGTATTCCAAGGAGCATCATATCACTTGGTGATAGTGCATATCGAATCCCCTTTTCATCACTATTTTGCACCTTTTGTACCCAGTTTGGATCAACGATTAGTTCACGGCCAATTGCAGCGCCGGCTACACCATGCTGAACCAACTCCTCAACTTGAGTCGGTGTTCGTAACAATCCTGCCACAAATAAAGGTATCCCACCCAAAACACGTTGGTATTTTACATACAATGGCTCAAGATCCGTTTTATCCATGAACGGCGTCTGAAAAGCATCCTTTAATGATAAATGAAAATATGCAATTGGTCGCTTAACAATTTCTTTTGCCATCCGCAGAGCGTCGGAATGGCGGATTCCAATTTCAGTCGGCTCCTCTGATGATTGACGGTAACCGATAATAAACCGTTCGTCCGTAATTTCGTCCCGTATCCGAATCACTTCATCCAAAACTGCCAAGCCGTAATTCATTCGTTCCGATTCACTTCCACCCCAGGCGTCAGTCCGCTGATTGGCATGGGCCGAAAAGAATTGTTGCATCAAATACATGTTGGCGCCATGCAACTCAACTCCGTCGAATCCGGCCTCATACGCGCGCCTAGTTGCCTGACCAAAATCAAGAATACTTTGCCGGATTTCTGCATCCGTCATCGCTCTTGGTGTATGCATTCCTGGTTGATGCCCTGGAAGCGCCGATGGACCAACAATTTCCTCATGTGGCATAACAGCTGGTTGCGCAATTCGGCCGCCAAACGATAATTGCAAAACTGCCAGCGCCCCTTCAGCCTTAATCGTCTGCGCCAGTTTATGCAAACTGGTAATCTGACGATCGCTATCTGCGCCTATTTGGCCAACATATGTTTTGCCAAGTCCTGACACATACGCCATCTCAGTAATCACCATTCCGGGACCACCGGACCTTAGTTGATAATATCGTAATTCCGCATCGGTAACCGCACCAGTAGCATATGAGGAACGTAAAGTCGTTGGCGGCATGATCACACGATTTCTAACTGTTACGCCATTCGCTAATTTAAATGACTCTAAAAATTTATACTGTGTCATAATCCTTTTTTCCTTACTTAATAACAGTATTTTATAACTTTTCTTGACCTTACACCAGTCTGACAAGCATAAAAAAGATCCTTGTATGCCTAACATACCTGGATCTTCCTTTATTAGATATTCATGTCTTATAGATAACGCTCGATTGACTGTTCAATTGCAGCCAATTCGGCATCAGCTAATTCGGCCGTTGCACCCTTTGTACCAATATAGAATTTAATCTTAGGCTCCGTTCCTGATGGGCGAACTGCAACCCAAGAACCATCACTCAACCAATACTTAATAACATTTGCAGTTGGTAAAGTTAATGGTGTAATTTGCTTAGTCTGCAAATCCGTCTCAGTCTGAGCAACAAAATCCTCGACCTTCACAACTGCAACGCCGCCAAATTCGTTTGGCGTCTCAGCTCTGAACTTAGCGATCAAAGCTGCAATCTTATCAGCACCATCAATTCCAGCAAAGGTTAGCGAATTCGTCTTCTCAACATAATAACCAAATGTTTCAAAGAGTTCCTGTAACCCATCATATAAAGTCTTACCAAGTGACTTATAATATGCCGCAACCTCGGCCAACAAGACTGTTACCTGAACTGAATCCTTATCACGGACAAAGCCCTTTACCAAGTAACCATATGACTCTTCGAAGCCAAAGAGGAAGGTGTGCTCGTTAGTTTGCTCATAATGCTCAATTTGTTCGGCGATGTACTTGAAGCCAGTTAATACATTAACTGTTGTCACTCCAAAATGCTTTGCAATATCAGCCGCAAATTCTGACGAAACAATCGACTTAACCATTGCCCCATTAGCAGGCAAAGTCCCGGCATTTTGCTTAGCAGTCAGAATGTAGTTAAGTAAAATCGCACCAATTTGGTTTCCAGTCAACAACTGATATTCACCAGATGGCATCCGCACAGCTGTTCCCATTCGGTCAGCATCTGGATCCACAGCAATTACAACATCAGCATCTTCTTTTTTCGCAAGCTCAATCCCCATCGCAAGTGCTGCATGATCCTCAGGGTTTGGTAACTTAACAGTTGGAAAATCACCATCCGGTTCAGCTTGCTCTGGCACAATTAAGACATTTTCAAAGCCAGCATTCTTCAATGCAGCTCCGGCAATCTTAGCTCCTGTACCATGTAGGGGCGAATAAACTAGCTTCATACCCTTACCAACTGTATCAATCAACTCTTGATTGATTGTCACAGTCTTCACCTCAGCTAGATAAGCTTGATCAACTGCATCGCCAATAATCTCTAATAGTCCTTGCGCTTGCATTTCTTCGATCGAAAGCATTGCAATATTAAACATATCAGCTTCACGAATCGAAGCAGTTACGATATCAGACTCCTTTGGTGGCATTTGACCACCGTCTTCACCATAAATCTTATAGCCGTTATATTCTTTTGGATTATGTGATGCTGTAATCATAATTCCAGCATAAGCGTTCAAATACCGGACCGCAAAAGAAAGCTCTGGTGTTGGCCGCAAACTCTCAAAAACATAGGCTTTGATCCCATGAGCTGCCAATACACCAGCTGCTACAAAAGCAAATTCACGCGAAAAATGACGTGAGTCGTATGAAATCGCAACACCGCGATCTTTAACCGTTTCTACTTGTAAGTCCATCAAGCGCGCCAACCCCTCTGTTGCTTGCCGAACTGTAAAAACATTCATCCGATTAATCCCAGCACCCAAAAGGCCACGCATACCAGCGGTACCAAATGATAGTGGCTGATAAAAGGCATCTTCTTGCCTTGCCTCATCCATATTGACCAACTCATTTTTTAGGTCCGTTGGCATCTTCGCTTCATTCAACCATGTCTGATAAATATCTTTCCAAGCCATTAACTTGTCTCCATTGTTTTTTATGAATTTTGACTTAATTGTATCATATTAAGCCATTTTGACTCCGATCAGGGATAATTTATCCACTTTATCTCAACATCTTATCCACTAATTGATTATCCCTAAGCGCCTTAAGCCGATAAACGAATCGCACATAGTTCGTCATTTGATTGAAAAATAAGATATTGCAACTAATTAAATAACAAACATACGAACGATTATGCTAGAATAAGTTACATAAGCGACTAATAGACGAATTTATTTCAGATAAGGATTTTATTATGACGAACATTCCCGTTTTTGACTACGAAGATATCCAATTGATCCCTAATAAATGTATCATTGAGAGCCGACGCGAAGCCGACACCTCGGTTACTCTGGGTCAGCACACCTTTAAACTACCCGTAATTCCAGCTAATATGCAAACAATTATCAACGAAGAACTTGCCGAATATCTTGCAAGGCAAGGCTACTTTTACATTATGCATCGCTTTACACCTGAGCAACGTCGTCCATTTATTGAAAAAATGCATCAACAATCCTTAATTGCTTCGATCTCCGTCGGCGTCAAGCCAGCCGAATACGACTTTATTCGCGAATTAGCCCGGCGTCCGATCAGTCAACCTGATTACATTACCATTGATATTGCACACGGCCATTCTGATGCCGTTATTAACATGATCAAACATATTAAACAATTGATGCCCCAAACATTTGTGATCGCCGGCAATGTTGGCACACCTGAAGGCGTTCGCGAATTGGAAAATGCTGGAGCTGACGCAACTAAAGTTGGTATTGGGCCTGGTAAAGTCTGCATCACTAAGGTTAAGACCGGCTTTGGCACAGGTGGTTGGCAATTAGCCGCTGTCCGTCTGTGTGCAAAAGCCGCCTCAAAGCCAATCATTGCAGACGGTGGGATCCGCACCAATGGTGATATCGCTAAGTCGATTCGCTTTGGCGCTAGCATGGTAATGATTGGCTCACTTTTTGCGGCACATGAAGAATCACCCGGTGCTACAGTTGAACGTGATGGTGTCCTGTACAAAGAATATTTTGGCTCGGCTAGTGCTGACCAAAAAGGGCACCGTGGCAATATCGAAGGAAAGAAAATTTTTCTTCCACACAAAGGCCTTCTGCAGGACACTTTAAATGAAATGGAAGAGGATCTACAAAGCGCAATTTCCTATGCTGGTGGCCGTGACCTGAATGGCTTAACCAAGGTTGATTATGTGATCGTTAAAAATTCAATTTGGAATGGTGATACGCTCTAATTTGGCCGTGTTATAATAACGTACAAACTTCTATGTTTAAGGAGCTCAAAACTGTGCGTATAATTATTTCGCCTGCTCAAAAAATGAATCTTGCTAATGACGACTTCACGGCAATTGATCAACCAGCACTCCTGGCACATACTCAGATTTTACAAACTTACATTCAGCAACTTAGTTTCAAACAAGCCCAGGTACTTTGGCAAAGCAATGACCAAATTACATCCTTAAACTATCAGCGTTTTCAAACCATGAATTTATATGAGAATGTCGCCCCTGCCTTGATGGCTTTCGACGGCATCCAATATCAATATATGGCCCCAAGTTTATTGGACCAACCAGCTTTAAGCTACTTGCAGGAACACTTACGCATTCTTTCTGGCTTCTATGGTAGCCTCCGGCCATTCGATGGCGTAACTCCATACCGCTTAGAGTTACAAAGCAAGGTCGATTTCATCCATAATGGGACGAGATTTACCAAGCTTTACCCCTTCTGGCAAAAACTGATCTATCAACACGTCACTGACCAAAATGATGACGGATTAATTGTCAATTTAGCCTCAAAGGAGTATAGCAAAGCGATTATCCCTTATCTTGAGGAATCCGATCGGCTATTAACTTGTACTTTTGCTTCAATTGACCCAGTCACTAAGCAGCTGAAAATTAAAGCTACTGAGGCAAAAATCGCTCGTGGCGAAATGGTCCGCTTTATGGCGGAAAACCAAATTACCGATGGCGAAGCCCTCAAGCAGTTTGATTCTCGCGGGTTCCACTTTCATCCCGCCCGCTCCAGTTCGAACGAATTTATCTTTATTAAGGAATAAAAAGACCCCGCTTTCTAAAATACCTTGAACATCAGGCAGTTAGAAATCAGGGGTCTTTTCTGTATCAATTAAAAAGCACGAAAACGGGCTCGTCGTTGAGCCAACAACTCATGTGGTGTCAATTGTTCTAATGCGGTAACTTCTTTGACCAGCAAACTTTGAATGGTCGCAAAGACCCGCACATGGTTACGCCCTTCTGGAATCACTTGATCAATCACTTGTTTTTCTAGCAAATCCTTTGGCGTCAGACCCATCACACCAGCAGCTTCATCGGCACGTTTGGCGTCTTTCCATAAGATTGATGCAAAGCCCTCTGGTGACAAAATTGAATAGGTCGCGTGTTTGAACATCCACACTTGATCAGAAGTTGCCAATGCCAATGCGCCACCGGATCCACCTTCACCATAAATAATTGCAATCATTGGTACAGGAAGTTTAAAACTCGCCAAAATACTCTCTGCAATCGCAGCTCCCTGCCCTTGATCTTCCGCAGTTTTCCCTGGAAAGGCTCCCGGGGTGTTAATTAACGTGATAATTGGCCGATGAAACTTAGCAGCTTGCTCCATCAGACGCAAAGCCTTTCGATAACCATACGGTTCTGGCGATCCGTTCCGCTTAGCCAGCTTATCCGTTAAGTCGATCCCTTTATCAATTGCAATCACTGTCACAGGTCGACCAGCCAGTTCTGCTACACCGCCAATTACACTGGCGTCATCACCATAGAAACGGTCACCATGTAGTTCAAAAAAACCATCAAAAATACCATCAATCAATTCTCGAGCGGCAAAACGGTCCTCACGAGCCTTCTTAACAACCTGCGCTGGTGTTAATTCACGTTTAAATAAAGCCATTCTTTAATCCTCCGCAGGTACACGATGCAATCGTAATAGGTGTGCGATTGTTGCTGTTAAATCCGCCCGTTGCACAATTGCATCAACAAAACCATGCTCCAGCAATTGCTCTGCTCGTTGAAATTCTTTTGGCAACTGTTCATGAATTGTTTGTTCAATCACTCGCCGTCCAGCAAATCCAATTAATGCATGCGGTTCCGCCAAGATGATGTCACCTTGCATAGCAAAAGAGGCCGTAACACCACCCATGGTTGGATCAGTTAACACCACCAAGTACGTTAATCCAGCTTCTTGATGTTCTGCAACGGCAGCTGACACCTTCGCCATTTGCATCAACGACATAATACCTTCTTGCATTCGTGCACCACCCGAAGCGGCAAATAAAACAACCGATAATTGATGAGTTGTTGCATGTTCAAAAAGGCGGGTAATTTTCTCACCAGTTATTGTTCCAAGTGATCCCATAATAAAATATGAGTCCATAACTGCCAATGCCGTTGGTACATCTTCTATCCGTGCCAATCCAGTTAAAACCGAGTCATTCAGATCGGTTTGCTGCTGAGCGCGTTCTAGCTTTTGTTCATAGCCTGGAAAGGCCGTTGGATCCACCTTGATATCAGCATCAAACTCTGTAAATTCATCCGTCATTAAGGCAACACGCTCACGTGCTTGCAATCGAAAACCATAGCCACAATTACCACAAACTCTGAACGTTCCCAAAGCCTTCGAATAGCTTTGCGCACCGCAGTAAGGACAGGCTAAAAATAAATCATCCGGAATTCGATCATTAAGCTCCTTGTCTCGAAACAACTTCGGCTGTTCAGCTTTTTTTGCAAATAAATCCATTACAAGCTCCTATTCCTCAGTTGGTTGACTAGCAACCCAGCGTGGCATAAATTCCTTTTCCAAATAGCGCGTATCAAAATATCCACGCAAAACCGTTGGATCTTCCAATAATGCTGCTTGAAATGGTGCATTAGTTTTCACACCGTGAATCACTAACTCATTTAAGACACGCTTCATCTTAACAATCGCCTGTGAACGATCAGCACCGTGCGTCAAAAATTTTCCGATCATTGAATCATAAAACGGCTGAATTTTGTCACCGTTATAAATGGCCGAATCAATCCGTACACCAGGACCGCCGGTTGGTAAGAATGCAAAGTCAATCGTTCCAGCACTTGGTGCAAAATTTCGTTCAGGTTGTTCTGCATTCAATCGAATCTCCAACGCATGCCCGATAATTTGCACATCGCTTTGTCGAATCGCCAAGTGTTCACCTGCCGCAACCTCAATCTGCATTTTGATCAAATCTAATCCTGTAACTAACTCGGTCACTGGATGCTCAACCTGAATTCTCGTATTCATTTCCATAAAGTAGAAATTACCTTCATGATCCTGCAAGAATTCCAATGTGCCAGTATTTTCATATTCCAATGCCGTGGCTGCCTTAACCGCAATCTCACCTAACATACTGCGCATTATCGGCGTCACACTTAGTGCTGGACTTTCTTCCATAACTTTTTGATTGTTCCGTTGTAAAGAACAATTTCTTTCAGGGAAGTAAACCGTTGCCCCATATTGATCACGCATAATTTGCATCTCAATATGCCGAACATTTTGCATAACCTTTTCAACATACATATGGCCATCGCCAAAGGCAGCCTCAGCCTCGCGTTGGGCATCGTCAAATTTATCAGCTAACTCATCATCCGAATAGACAAAGCGCATCCCTTTACCGCCACCACCAGCAGCGGCCTTCAGTAGTAGTGGATAGCCAACCCGACTTGCCACAACTTTCGCTTCACCAGCATCCTTAATAAACCCATCTGAGCCCGGAATCACCGGAACGCCAGCCTTACGCATTGACTCACGCGCATTAGCCTTATTTCCCATCAATTCAATAACTCTTGGACTGGGTCCAATCCACTTGATACCAACTGTTTCAACCATTTCAACAAACAATTCATTCTCAGCTAGGAAACCGTAGCCGGGATGAATTGCTTCTGCACCCGTTAGCAGAGCTGCTGAAACAATATTCTTCATATTAAGGTAAGAATCCTTTGAACGTGGCCCACCAACTTTAATTGCCTCATCCGCTAATTTAACATGGAGGCTTTCCGCATCCGCTGAAGAATAAATTGCAACTGATTGAATGCCCATTTCCTTCAACGTGCGAATAATTCGAACCGCAATTTCACCGCGATTCGCAACCAGCACTTTTTTGAACATATTAATCTCCAACAATGAATGTCAACTCTGCAGTAACAACTTTTTTACCATTAACACTAGCGACGCCCTTACCAGTTCCGATTGGTCCGCGCATCCGATCTAAGGTCACTTCCAGTTTAATTTGATCACCCGGACGTACCATTTGACGATATCGAGCCTTTTTGATCCCACCAAAATAAGCCGTCTTCCCCTTGAATTCAGGCATTGAAAGTAGTGCAATTGCACCAGTTTGTGCCAATGCTTCAACTGAAAGAGCCCCTGGAAATGTTGGATCACCCGGAAAATGCCCTTGAAAAATCTCTTCATTAACTGACACATTCTTCAGCGCAACCGCCCGCACACCTGGTTCGAGCTCTTCAACTGAGTCGAGCATCAACATTGGATAACGGTGGGGCAAGATTGCTTGAATTTCCTGAATATTTAAAACTGACATTTATTTCTCCTTAACCCTTGGGGTCGACACGGAACATCGGTTTATCAAAATCAACCACCTGTTCCTCTTCAACCAAGATTTCGGTGATAACCCCAGCAACCTCAGATTTAACCGGCGTCATTAACTTCATTGCTTCAACAATTGCAACCTGTTCACCAACAACAACCCGCTCACCGACTTGTTTAAACGGCTTCGCATCAGGATTTGCCCGTAGATAGACCGTGCCGACTAGTGGCGAGTTAATCGTTACCGTAGTCGTCTCAGTTTTCTCAAAAGGATCGGCAATCGCGACTGAATCGCTTGTGGCGCTAACCGGATTAGCTGCTGCCATAGCAATTGGTGCGGCCGTAATTGGCGCTAATTCATTCTTGCTCAAGTGAAGTGAGAAATCACCATCTTCAAGTGCGAACTCGCGCAGCGATGACTGCTCCAAATCTTGTATCAAAGCTCGAATTTCTTCCAAACTCATCGTCATTCTAAGCTTTCCCCCACTTCTTGAAAATAATGGCTGCGTTATGCCCACCAAAACCATAATTGGCTGATAGAACATATTCTGGGGCAACATGGCGATTTGTTTCACTGACCAAAGTAACTCCAGCTGTTGCTGGATCTTGTTCCGTCAAACCGACATTAACTGGCAACTCCTCACGCGTCAAAGCACCAATTGCTGCAATCGCCTCAATTGCTCCGGCTGCACCCAAAAGATGCCCAGTCATTCCCTTAGTCGACGATACGTATACATTATTATCGCCAAAAACCAGTTCCATGGCTTTAGCTTCTGCAGCGTCATTGGCTCCCGTTGCTGTCCCGTGCGCATTGACATAGTCAATTGCATCGGCAGTAACACCTGCGTCCGCTAAAGCCAATTTCACAGAGCCAGCTGGTCCGCTTCCATCAGGAGTTGGGCTGGTCAAATGATATGCATCCGAATTAGCTCCATACCCAACAATCTCCGCCAGAATATTTGCCCCGCGAGTTTGTGCGTGTTCAAGCGCCTCTAGAATTAGCACGCCTGATCCCTCACCCATAACAAATCCGTGACGATTAGTATCAAAAGGCTTTGAAGCCTCGTTTGGATCCGTCTCAGTCGATAGCGCTGTTAATGCCGCGAAGCCTGAGATTCCCATTGCATTAACGGTTGCTTCTGCACCGCCTGTAATCATCACATCATATTTGCCTGATTGAATCCGCCAAAAGGCTTCACCGATTGCATTGGTTGCCGAAGCACAGGCTGTCGAAAGCGTATAATTAATCCCTTTTGCTCCATAGCGCATTGATACGTTTCCAGAAACCATGTTGGGGATAGCATTCGGCACAAACATTGGGCTCACACGCTGTGGTCCCTTATCATGCATCTTGATAACTTGCTCTTCAATCGTTGTTAAACCACCGATTCCGTTTCCCATGATTACGCCAACCCGATCAGGATCATCAAAACCAGCCGTTAAGCCAGCATTTTCAATTGCCTCACCAGCTGCATGAACTGCATACTGTGAGAACAAATCCATTTTCCTTGATTCACGTTTACCAACCCGTAAGGCAGGATCAAAATCCTTCACTTCACCAGCAACGGTAATCCCGGTTTCGCTGGCATCAAATTTTGTGATTGGTGCAATCCCCACCTTACCTGAAAAAATACCATCCAAAAATTCATCGACCGTATTTCCAACGGGGGTTAGTGCTCCTAGACCAGTTACAACTACTCTTGTCATGTTGTTTGTTCCTCCAATTTACTAGTAAAAAAATAAAAATCGAATAAGTGCAGAAAATACTAGTTCGCTTAGATATACAAACCACCATCAACAGTGATGACTTGTCCAGTAATATATTCGTTTTGAGCCAAAAAGACTGCCGTTTGGGCAATTTCGGTTGCTGCACCCATGCGATGCAAAGGAATCGCATCAATCATCGCTGCTTGGATTTTCTCGGAAAGACCTGCAGTCATATCTGATTGAATCATTCCTGGCGCAATCGCGTTTACGCGGATTCCGCGTTTGGCACCTTCTTTGGCAAGACTCTTAGTCATTCCAATGACACCAGCCTTAGATGCTGCGTAATTAACTTGCCCAACATTTCCCATCTCGCCAACGACTGAAGCCATGTTGATAATCACACCCGTCCGAGCCCGCAACATCTTTTTGAAGATCGGTTGGCTAACATTAAAAGTTCCATTGAGATTAACATTAATAACATTTGCAAATTCAGCAGGTGTCATGCCCATTGCAAGTTTGTCATCGACAATACCGGCATTATTTACGAGAATGTCAATTCCATCAACCTCGGTGTACAGCTCCTCAATTGCCGAGCTCACACTTTGCGGATCTGCTAAATCGGCGGTCATCGTCAATGTCGCCTCGTCAAAATCGGCTAACAAATCTTGACTAACACTCGTTCGACCATGCAGAACCACCCGTGCACCTAATTGGTTAAACAACTTTGCAATTGCCAAACCAATTCCACGCGTTGATCCGGTTACTAAAACTACCTTATCCTTTAAATTCATAAACACTCCTTAAACTTGCGTCTCTAGCATGTTCCGCAGTTTCTCGTATGATGCCATATCTGAAACGCTATAACGATTCACTGTCTTATCAACAACCTTGCGTGCAAATTTACTTAGAGTATCTGATGGTCCAAACTCGATTAGCGTATCGACTTTGACATCCTTAACCATATTCTGCAATGCTTGCGCAAAATAAGTTGGTGCAGTGATCTGCTCTAATAAAGTTGCATGTACATCAATAAAGGCTCGTCCAGTTGTATTTGAATAGACCGGGTAATGTGCCTCACCAAATGATTCACTTGCCAAGCGGTTTGCTAAATTCTCAGCGGCTGAAGTTAAAAGCGGTGTGTGGAAGGCTCCGGTAACTGGCAGTTCAATTAAACGCTTGACTCCGTTTGTCGCTAAGACCTCCATTGCCACATCAACATCTGCCGCCACACCACCAAAAACAAGTTGATTAAAGGTGTTATAGTTCGCCGGATAAACACGTTTACCGGCTGCCGCTAGTTCACTTAAGACATCAACTACCATTGTTTGATCCTCGGTCATCGCCGCAACCATTTTACCGGGATTAACTTCCCCGGCCTTTTGCATGTAGGCACCTCGATCGCGTACGATCGCAATTGCTTGTTCAAAATCAAAGACTCCTGCAATCGTTAGTGCCGAATACTCACCCAAGCTCAACCCCAAGGTTGCTTTAGGTTCTGGCAATATGTCCGCCAGAGTGTTGTAGATTCCAACACTCATTGCCAAAATCGCCGCCTGCGCATATGCAGTTTGATTCAAGCGTGCCTCGTCCATGTTAACTGTCGCTTGCAGATCATAGCCTAAAACCGCAGAAGCACGGTCAATTGTTGCACGATATGCTGGTAGATTGGCATATAAATCCGCTGCCATCCCGACCTTTTGTGCGCCTTGACCACTCATTAAAATTCCAATATTCATCTTATTCCTCAGAAACCCTAGCCAATTAGCTAGGGTTTTAAACGTGGACTTCCACTGTATGATTACCTACTTTTCAATTCCCATCAAATCAGTTGCACCAGTCCAAACATCGTCAAGAATTTGTGCGACTGGCTTCAATTCATGAATCATTCCTGAGATTTGACCGGCCATAAATGCACCGTTCTCTTTATCGCCATCAACGACTGCTCGACGCAATGCACCGTTTTCCAAATTCTCAATTGCTTGAGCATCCGGCTTCTCTTTCTGAATTTCAAAACGTTCTTGTTTAACAAAGTTTTTTGACATCTTCGTTTTCAAAACGCGTGCGCGATTTCCCATTAATTCGCCAGTCACCAAGGTATCAATATCCTTGGCTTTCACAACTGCGGCCTTAAAGTCAGCGTGCACTTCAGACTCTTCAGAAGCAAGAAAACGCGTGCCCATTTGAATACCAGAGGCACCCAACATGAATGCGGCTGCAGCGCCACGCCCATCAGCAATTCCACCGGCAGCAATGACTGGGATGTCCACAGCATCTACCACCTGTGGCACCAACGTCATGGTTGTCAACATACCGATATGACCACCCGACTCCATCCCTTCTGCCACAACAGCATCCACGCCCTTCTTCTCCATCATCTTAGCCAAGCCAACTGATGGAATAACCGGGATCACTAGAATACCGTGCGCATGTAATTCATCGATAAACGGTGACGGATCACCTGCACCAGTCGCAACTACTCGTACGCCCTCTTCAATAATGACATCAAAGACTTCGCGGATATGACGGGACAGCAGCATTACGTTAACGCCAAAGGGCTTATCAGTTATCTCACGTGCACGACGAATTTCTGTGCGAACTTTATCAGCCTGCCAATAACCAGTTCCAATAATTCCCAAACCGCCAGCTTCAGAAACGGCACCTGCTAAGCGCCCAGTTCCAGCCCAGGCCATTCCACCCTGAATAATTGGGTATTTCATTCCTAATTTTTCAAATAATGGATTATTCAGCTCGATGCTCATCTACTTCCTCTTTCTTTTTGGTAATTACTTGGCTTCAACTTGTTCTTTAATTTTGTTAACCAAGTCTTGCACCGTTGCAATCTCTTCAGCAACCGCCAACTTGATGTCAAAATCGTCTTCAACGCGATTCAGAACTTCAAATAAATCCAATGAATCAGCATCGATATCCTCAGCCATGTTAGTCTCCAACTTAACTTCATCAGCCTCTAAGTCGAATTGGTCAATCAAAATTTCCTTAACTTTGTCAAAAATCTCTACGTCTGTCATGATAAAATTCCTCTTTTCATTTGAATAAAATAAATAATTGCTTAAATAAATGCATCTTATAATTGAATAATTAATGTACCAATCGTCAAACCGCCACCGAAGCCAACAAGCGCAATCTTTTGACCTGACTGCACCTGACCGCTTGTTCTCAATTCATGCAGTAGGATACCAATACTAGCAGCACTAGTATTACCGTACTCCACCATATTCATCGGAAACTTTTCAATTGGTTGCTCAAAACGTTTCGCAATTGCCTTTATAATTCGACTATTTGCCTGGTGCATAATATACACGTCAATCTCATCAGCCGATAATTCCGCACGTTTCAAAGCGCGTTGCATTGATATTGGAACTTCACGACTGGCAAAATTATAAACTTCGCGCCCATCCATTTTAAAAAACGGATCTGCGACTGCTTCGGCATTAGTGAATGCATTTGTATTCGCCAACGTGCCAGCCGTCAAAAATGCTCCTTTGTCACCAAGTGAAACCAAATCTTCACCAAGCAAACCCTGCCCTTTATCTGTCCGTCTCATCAAAACGCCTGCGGCACCATCGCCAAACAAAACAGCTGTCGAACGATCCTGCCAATCAACAAGTTTTGACAGTACTTCCGCACCAATTACTAGTCCTTGCTGATAACGTGTTGCCAACAGGGCGCTTGCAGTGCTGATGGCAAAGGCCATTCCAGAACAAGCCGCTGAAATATCGTAGGCAAATGCATTATTAGCGCCGATTGCACCTTGGACGATTGAAGCAGTATTTGGTGATAAACTATCTGGCGACATTGTCGCAACAATGATAAAGTCCAAATCGTTTGCCTTCAAGCCACTGCTTGCCAGGAGCTTCTGAGCAACCTCAATTGCCAAATCACTAGTATTTTCATCAGTCACAACATGTCGTCGATGAATACCAGTTCGGCTGTAGATCCATTCATCAGATGTATCCATAATTGTAGCTAATTCATCGTTTGAAACGCTCCGTTCTGGGATTGCAACTGCCGAATGTGTAATGTCAAATCTTTCCATAGCCCACCTAAAAACTAGAATCATACAAAGAATGGAGATAACTCTGTAAGTTAGTAATAATCCGCTTCGCTGATATAGCATCGTCTTTTGACGTACCATCAAGTAACTGATGGGTTAACGCTCGATGAAATGCTTCATGTGCTCGATAGACCGTCCGCCCTCGGTGGGTTAATGACAGAAATACAACGCGCCGATCATTTTGATCATCACGGTGTCGCTCAACGTATCCCTTTTTTACTAGCTTATCGATAGCACTGGTCGTAGCACTGGGGCTTAAATGAACGTTTTCTGCTACTTGAGAAGCACTCTTGCGTTCATACATCGAAATCGCCGCAATCATATGCATGTCCTTAATCGTAATATCCTTAAATTGTGAGGCTCTCAGTGAGGCCTCTTCAATCCACATCACATTATTAAAAACATCAACTAGGGCATCATTAGCTTCTTCAAAGGTCATTTCTCCTGATTCAGTCATAATCCTAACGCTCCATTAGTTACTGTTGATCGGGGGAAACCACAAACATCAACTCCGCCTTCGTCGCCGTTTTATCAGCAACCTTGGCTTCGACCTTTACTGTTCCCATGTTTTCTCGTAAACTACCAAATTCAACATGTAGCTTCAAAACATCCCCCGGACGCACCATTTGCTTAAACTTTGCATCATCAATCCCCGTCATGTAGGCTGTTTTCCCTTTAAACTGTGGCGATGACAGAATCAAAATTGAAGCCGCTTGCGCTAGTGCTTCAATAATCAATACTCCTGGCATCACTGGATTTCCAGGAAAATGGCCTTGGAAGAACTGCTCATTGATCGTGACATTCTTAGTTGCAATCAAACTTTCGCCAGGAACCATTTCATCGACGTAATCCATATAGAGAATTGGATAACGATTCGGAATTAACTGCATAATCTCTGTTGCATTTAACACTGCCAATGGACTTTACTCCTTTCTTCGTAAAATAGTTCGATCATCGAAATAATCGATAATCAAATCATAATTCTTGAACATTTACTTGTCAACTGTCTTGTTTTAGACAAACATCATAACATGTGTATATAAAAACAGGACCTGATCTATCAGTTAGATCAGGTCCTTCTTATTCTTTGTATTTTTAATTTAATAAACCAACACGTCGAAAGATTTCGTCAATATGCTTCAAATGCCAATGATAATCAAAGGCATCCGCTATCTCAGTCTCAGATAAAAGTTCAGTTATTGCAGGTGCTTGTTCTACTAATGTTCTAAACTGAATTTGCTCATCCCACGCCCGTGCTGTCAGGGGCTGAACCGTGTCATAAGCCGCTTCACGTGACATTCCGCGATCAATCAACTTTAACAACAACCGCTGCGAATAAATCAATCCATAGGTTCGATCCATATTCTTCAACATCTGCTCAGGAAAGACCTGCAGCCCAGTTAAAATATTATTCATCCGGTTTAGCATGTAATCCAATAGACTGGTTGCATCAGGTAGCATAATCCGCTCAGCCGATGAATGCGAAATATCTCGTTCATGCCACAAAGATACGTCTTCCAATGCCGGCACAACATAGCCCCGTAAGACCCGTGCCAGGCCTGTTATATTTTCAGCAGAGATTGGATTACGTTTGTGTGGCATCGCCGAGGAACCTTTCTGCCCTGCACCGAAACCTTCCTCCACTTCATGAATCTCTGAGCGTTGCAAAGATCTTAACTCTGTTGCAAGCTCCTCCAAAGTGGTCCCTATCAAAGCAAGGGTCGTCAAATAATCTGCATGTAAATCTCTTGGCAAAACCTGCGAGCCGATCATCTGTGGTTCTAACCTTAATTCCTGCATTGCCCGAACTTCTACTTCTGGTGGAATATTAGCAAAAGTTCCAACCGCACCTGAAAGTTTTCCAGTCGCAACTGCCTCAGCCACTCTTTCAAAGCGCGCAATATCTCGATTAATCATGGCATAAAAACGCGCTAACTTTAATCCAAAAGTTGTCGGCTCTGCGTGAACGCCATGAGTCCGCCCCATCATTACCGTATCTTTATAACGTAACGCTAAAGTTGCCAAGGTTTCCTTCAGCACATCCAAATCAGCTTTAATTAGAGCATTCGCCTGCCTTAAACGCAAAGCCTGGGCCGTATCGACCACATCAGTCGATGTTAAACCATAATGAATCCACTTTTTCTCGGCATCTAAATATTCAGAAACATTCCGAGTAAATGCTACCACATCATGTTTCGTGATTTGCTCAAGCTCGGCAATGCGCGCTGAATCGAAATTCGCCTTTTTTTGAATTGCATTCAAATCAGCTGTTGGCACCAAACCAACCACATTCCAACCAATTGTGACAGCAATTTCAACATCTAGCCATGTTCGGTACTGATTATCTAGCGACCAAATCGCTTGCATCGCTGGTCTCGTATAACGTTCTAACATTGCATCTCCTAAAATTACGAATATTAAATCATTTGATAAGTTAATTTTACAGCAAAATACGTACATTGCCCAGCAATTTATCAATAAAATCAAAAAACTCACTCTTTTAACTGAGTGAGTTCCTTAATATATTTAAGCTTAATGGAAGACCATTCCACCATCCGTAACTAATGTTTGCCCGGTCATATAATTTGAGTCAGCCCCAGCTAGGAAAGCAACTCCACTCGCTACCTCCTCAGGTTCAGATAAACGTCCTAAAGCGATTCCTTCTGAGAACTGTGCCATTCCCCATTCATCTGACTCACCAGCATTTTGGCCAACCTCATGGGCAATGTCAAACATCATTGGTGTCTTAACAATTCCAGGTGCAAATGCGTTAACTGTGATTCCGAGTGGTGCTAATTCCTTGGCAGTCGTCTGGGTAATCCCACGAATTGCAAATTTGCTAGCTCCATAAACGGTCAGGTTAGGATTTCCTTCAACGCCAGCTTGCGAAGTCGCATTGATAATCTTGCCACCATGATTAAGTTGCTTAAATGCATTCACAGCCGCCTGCGTCCCCCAGATTACACCATTAATATTGATATCAAAAGTCCAATCAATTGTTGCTTCATCCACTTCCATAATTGGCGTTGTTGGAGCAACACCCGCGTTATTGATCAAGACTGTTAAGTCACCAAAATGTTCAACTGTCTGATTTACTCCCGCAAATACTTCATCACGCTTTGCCACATCAGCGGCAATCGCCAATGCTGCACCAGGATGAACCGCGTTAATTTCTTCAATCACTCGTTCCAATTTTGACAATGTTCGACCAACTACTGCGACCTTAAAACCGTCGTCTGCCAAACGTTTCACAATTGCTTCACCAATTCCCTGACCGGCACCAGTTACGAAAGCTACTTTTGTCATCTTAATCCTCCAAAGATTTTTCAACATAGTGAAAAATATAACATTTTTTCTTTTATTATACTCATGGAGGGCTTCCTGTAAATAGTACTAAAAAGCTTAAAGATAGCCAAAATTATATCTATTTATCGCTTGTTTTCTGATTTCAATCATCTTTATTACGCAAGTATGTTACCTTACGCACAATTCATAGTTGATCATTCTAAACAAAAAAGCAATCATCCTTTATTTAGGATAATCGCTTTTATTGATTAATTATTTTAAAAGTTAATTTGATGACGAACTAGAACTTGATGTCGAACTTGTCTTCATAGCAGCAGCTGCCGTTGAATATTGTTGCAAGACGTTCTTCAAGTCAGAATCCTTGATTGAAACATCAGCCTTTGCCAATTCTTGACCAATAATTCCTTGAACAGTTGATTGATCTTGCATTGCAGCGTCCAACTTGATTTCTTCCATCTTAGACTTAAGTGACTTGAATGACTTCTTCTCAGCAATTGAGTTCATCTTGATGATATAGTATGCACCACTAGTTGACTTAACCGCAGTCTTAGTATACTCACCCTTCTTCAACTCAGTAGCAGCCTTAACAACATTTGCGTCAACAGTCTGACTAGTTGAGTCGAAGGCAGGCATTTTACCACCATTATCCTTTGTCTCACTATCAGTTGAATTGTCTTTTGCAAGTGTTGCAAAATCACTTCCGTCATCAAGCTTACTAATAAGATCCTTTGCAGTACTCTCGTCAGCAACCTCAATCACAGAGACATTCATATTTGGTGTATAGCTTGCGTATGCTTCCTTTAGATCAGCTGTTGAGAACTTCTTATTAGCCTTCACAGCCGCACGTTCCAAGGCCTGCAAACGAATTGAATCACGGAAAGTAGTCTCCGTCAAACCGTTTGATGCCAATTGAGCTGAGAAAGAAGAACCGTATTCAGACTCAACTGATGAATATGATGCATTAACAGCTTTATTAGTTACTTGCTTGCCGTAATTCTTATCCAAGACTTTCTGGATAATCATGTTTGCCATTGTTTGTTGTCCAGCGGACGTTTGCTTCACACTACTTACATAGTCTGCTTCAGTAATTGATCCGGCATTTGAAGTGGCAAGTGACTTACTGCCACCTAACCCCCAAATTGCCAAACCAACGGCAATTCCGACAACAACAATAACTGCGATTATTTTTTTCCACATTGGAAATCAACCTCTTTCATTCTATATTTCACTACTCAACTTTCTAGTTTAGCATACATAATTAACTTAGTCGCTAGTCAGTTCTCGATAGCTTGCACCCATTGCAAAGAGCCCATTATCCAGCTCTTCTGCAATTCTCAAATGTCCAATCATATCAACTCTGGCGTAGTGTAACTGAGCCGTATTGAAAATCCACTGGTAGTTTGACCAATTGGCCAACAATGATCGATCGGCGTCCGTAACCCGCTCAATCATGAAGCGAACTGTCAGACGAGTCCACTGCACACCAGTTACCTTCTCCAAGAAATTCAAATGTGTGTATGGCATTGGACGAATATCAGCCGCCGTAATTTCACCATCAATTGGTAAACGGTCTACAACCAACTGGTACATCCCTGGACTTGCAATATTCAACTTTGGTCTAGGTAGGCTTTCCAACAAGCTAGTTGTCAGGGCTTCACGATCCAACACAATTCCAAGATTATCCTGATGTCCCAACGCAATAATGTGCAGCTCCTTACCATCATAGAAGTAATTAATGAGCGTCTGTTCGGTTTCGCCCGCCATGCTGGTTGGCAAATACTTATCCTTAGCAATTACTTTTACACGAATTCCCATTTCACGTAAAGAAGTAATCAATTTTATACGATTGCCTGGTACAAACACTCGTGTCGGCTGCTCAACCTCAATCACATTCATCACATCTGAAATCTCTAATGGTTCAAAATAATGCTTGTCTGCCAAATCAGGGATGGCCGTTAAATCATGGGGGTTATTATTCATAATAATCGTCTTAATGCCATTATTAATCAATTCCCCCGCAACCGATGCCATTACGTTTGAAGCCGCCGCACCATCACCTAAACGAAAAGCACCCGCTCCAATAACCAATGCGGAATCTTCGCCCAAACGATTTGTTTCATTTTCTTGCTCAAAGGTCGAGTAAAATTGTGAAACGGATTCTTCAAACTCACCCGCCGACGGCTCGAAGGCCTTGTAGGTTGGCAAAATTCCATTATCCCAACGGTAACGGCGAATCTTAGGATAATCGTCATGCCAAAGACGCGCAATTAAGCCATCTGATAAGCCATAATATTTAGCCTCGCGTAGCACTTCCGCATCAAATTGATGCTCACTCACTGCACGTTCGAGTTCCATGATCTTTCGAAGCTTATAAAAATAAAAGGTATCAATTTTGGTCAATTCTGCCAATTCATCAACCGTATAACCGCGTTTAAGAGCCTCAAGTAATACCAAAATCCGATTATCTCGTGGATGAATTAATTGTTCAATAATCTCATTATCGCTAAGTGCATTCATAATCGTAGGTGAAAATGAACGATTCGAAAAGTGCGCAGCCCGCAAAGCTTTTTCCAAGGCTTCTTCTAATGAGCGTCCAACACCAATCGTCGCACCAACTGATTTTTGAACCGTATCCAGACGATGTTGTGCAGCCACCCCATTATCTTCTAACTCATCAAACGGAAAGACCGGAAAACGCATTACGATATGATCCATTGACGGCTCCATAAGCGCAGTATATTTGGGATAATTTTTAGGGATTTGGGTTTCGGCCAATGTTTCGCCCAACATCAGACCAGTCATAATTGGCACCAAAGGATAACCAGTTGCGGTTGTTACTAACGCTGATCCACGGTCATAATATGGAGTCACTCGGGTAATTACATATCGTTCACTATCCTTTGCAACCGCAAAACGAACCTCCAAAAGTCCCGTCACCTCAAAACCACGCGCCAAAATAAAGGCAGTCTGACGCATTCTTTGATATAGCGGATCAGGTATTGTTTGGATCGGTGTAATGGCAATCGAATCCGCAGTATGAATTCCAACTGGATCCAAATCCTCAACTCCACCAACAACCAACATTGTGTCCCGACGATCACGTACAACCACCAATGAAACTTCCTGATAACCGGCAATGCTTTGATCGATGTTAACTTGTTTCGTCAATGAACGAGCAAATGCACGTTCAGCCGCCAACTCCAAATCATCTGCACTCTCAACTTGCAGGCGCAAAGTTTGCCCAATCGGTGCAACCGGTCGCACAACAACTGGGAATTCAAAATCACGTGCGGCATCGAAAACCTCACTCATATTTGAAGCCAATTTGGTTTTGATTGCTGGCTGTTTCAGTTGTAACAGTCGTTCTTGTAGTGTTTTTGAATTTTGGACAGCATCCATCAAAGCCGGCTTAACTCCAAGAATTTTAGGCGCTTGAGCTTCCAAAACCTCCAACACTTCCGCCGCCAGTCGAATTGCAGTTAGTCCACCAACAGTCGGAATAATTGCCGTAATATTAAAATCTTCAATTGCTTGCAAGATATTAGTTGTGTTTACTGATTTTTGAATTGTGACAATATCCTTGCGCCCTAAGGTCAGGCTGAAGGGATTATCATCAATAATGAAAACAGCATGATTGCGTGCTAACAACATATCCACGACTTGATAACTTGCCGCATCACCTTCAGTCTCTTTACCGAAGTCATTTGTCGATCCGCCAATTAATAGAATTCGCTCAACCATTAAACAGCTCCTTCCTTACGCATCGTGACAACTTCCATAAATTCAGCAAAAACCTGAGTTGCTTCTAACGGACCGGGTGCAGCATCTGGAAAGAATTGCACAGAAAAGGCCGGGAAATCTCGATGTCTCAGTCCCTGAACAGAGTTATCAGTCAGATCAATATGGGTGATTAACAAGGGCAATTCGGCCAATGATGCAATATCAACACCAAAACCTTGTCCTTGGGTGGCAAAGATCACCCGATTAGTGATTTGTTCACGAATTGGATGATTCATACCATGACGCTCAACCGGGATCTTATTCAACTTCGCCCCATTTGCAAGTGCAAACAGTTCATGCCCAAGTCCAACCCCAAATAAAGGCACGCGTTCTTGATAATATCTAATTAAAGTCAGAATTCCATCTGGAACATTCTGTGGCGCCCCAGGCCCCGATGATAGTACCAATCCATCTGGATCAAGGTTGGCGACCTCATCGATGGTTGCCGTTGCTGGTAACACGGTCACATTTGCATCAAAATCACTTAAAACACGTAAAAGACCACTCTTAAGACCAAAATCAATCACAACCACGTTAGCACCACGGCCAGGGTTGGCATATGCCTTTGGCGTCGCAACTTGTTGGACTTGTTTTGTAGTAAGCACCATCGCAGATAGCTGGTCGAAAGCATGTTGATCAGGTTCATCCACAATCGATGCCTTTTGCGTCCCAGTCTTTCTCAAATGCCGCGCCAAAGCACGCGTATCAATTTTTGACACACCGGGAATATTATGGCGCTTTAAATAAGCGTCTAGCGTCATTTGCTGTAAACGATTCGTTGAAACTTCAGCAATTTCTCTTGCGATAACACCCTTTACAACCGGCGTGATTGACTCATCCGCTCGATGATTGATCCCAGCGGCGCCAATTGTCGGCGTCGTAAAAGTAATAAATTGATTATGATAGATCGGATTGGTGATCACTTCTTGATAGCCAGTCATTCCTGTGTAAAAAACGATTTCGCCAAAAGTTGTTGCGGGCGCACCAAACGCCTCGCCACTAAAAACCGTACCATCCTGTAAAATTAAGAACCGCTTACTCATGAGCGACCTCCCTAATCTTCCTCTCACTGAAGGAAGTTTCTAATTGTCAGTTAATTTCGACAGAATCGCGCCCATCAATTTCAGAAACATTAACTTTAATATGCTCTGAAGCTGCTGTTGGAATGTTCTTCCCAACGAAGTCGGCCCGAATTGGTAATTCACGGTGTCCGCGATCAACTAAAACAGCTAGGTTAACAACAGCTGGACGTCCATTATCCATTAAAGCATCCAATGCAGCACGAATCGTCCGACCAGTATAAAGAACATCATCAACTAAAATTACACGCTTACCATCTAACTCCAAGTCTAAATCGACCTTGATTTGATCAATTAACCGTTGATCATCGCGATATGATGAAATATCGAGTTCTGCAACTGGGATATTAGCGTCTTCCAACTGTTGCAAACGCTCGGCGATTCTTTGCGCAATAAAAACACCACGAGTTTTTATACCAACAATCACCAAATTGTTAATACCCTTATTCTTTTCAATTATTTCATAAGTAATTCGCGTTAATGCACGTTGCATTGCCATCGCGTCTACGATTTCTTTAGTCATAACCGTCTCCTAGTCTCCGTTAGTGTCTGCATATGGTTCAAGTTGTTCAAGGATTGCTGAAAAATTGGCTGGTAATGGCGCTTCGAATACCAATTCAGCCTGGGTCTTAGGTTGCGTAAGTCCAAGGGTTGCCGCGTGCAAATATTGACCTTGACCCGGCAAGGTTTTCTTAGGTCCGTACAAAGGATCTCCGGCAACGGGATGACCGATATATTGCATGTGCACCCGAATCTGATGTGTTCGTCCAGTCTCCAGAGTAACTGCCAACAAGGTATAACCGACGTAGCGCTGTAGGACCTTGAAATGGGTAACAGCATCGCGTCCGTCCTTAATAACCGCCTGCTTTTTCCGATCAGCTGTTGAGCGACCAATTGGAGCCTTAATGGTTCCCTCGTTCTCTTGGAATTCACCATGTACTAATGCGATATATTGTCGCAAATTCTTTTTAGCCTTCAATTGAGCCGACAATGCCTCATGCGCCTGATCGTTCTTCGCAACCATCAGCAAACCAGACGTATCTTTATCAATCCGATGAACAATTCCAGGCCTGAAGACCCCATTAATTGTCGAAAGTGGCGTATGATACATCAATGCGTTCACCAGCGTACCGTCTTCATGGCCAGCTGAGGGATGTACAACCATCCCTTGAGGCTTATTCACAACCAATAGATCATCATCTTCATAGACAATATCAAGTGGAATATTCTCAGCCTGCAAATCCAGCTCTTTTACCTCTGGCACGGTGAATTTGATCAAATCACCTGGCTTAACAGAATACTTGGCCTTTTTGATTGCGCCATTGACTGTAACCAACTCATCCTTAATCCACTCAACAACCTGACTTCGCGTGTATTCGGCAAATTCATCAGCGATGACCTTGTCCAGTCGTCCGCTTTGTTGTTCAATCTTTATCTGTTGCTCTTCCATCATTTCTCCTTGAATAAATCTGTTAATTGCCTGTGAAAACGTCGATTCAACCAAAGATTGTAATTCTCGCCCTCAAAACTAAATAGCACACCGCGCTTTGTAAATTGTACATACTTCATGTCCGCGATCGGCATGTAAACATTATGTAATGAACCTAATTGCTTCATGCGGATCGCAGAATTATCTTCGATAATTTCCATCTTACGACGTCTGATCATGATCCATGCCGCAAGGATAAATGCAAACAAGAATCCTGCTGTCCAAACATTGAACTTAGTTACTTCGAGTTGCATAATTAATGCAAGTAATGCTAACATGCAGACCCATGCCCAATTTACCCAGCCGACAATTCCTGCTGGTTGATAGTACCCCTTCATGGTCAACCTCTTTTCTTTATTATCCGTCAGATTAAATTATACCAAAAACAAGGAAGTTCTTGATGTTAATTAAAATTTTTACTGATGCGGCCACTCAAGGCAATCCTGGTCCAAGTGCCGCTGGCATAATTATTGTAGTCGCCGGACAACAAATTCAACTTAAATCAAAGCTTGGTCAGGCTAATAATCATGCAGCTGAATTCCAAGCTGCTATTTGGGGATTCCAGCAACTAGCCCACTATGCTCATGCTGATGATACCATCATGTTCTATACTGACTCTCGCATCGTTGCCGACGCAGTGGGTAAACAATATGCTAAGAACTTTAGTGATAGCTTTCAGGAGCTAACCCGCTTAATCGATCGGTATCACATAGTTTTAACGGAATGGATTCCTGATAAACAAAATCGTGGTGCACACAACCTTGCACTGCAAGCACTTCACTGAAAACGTTTTGTCCCTAAAACCAAATGTGCTGATTAAATCTGTCGTTCAAAAAAGATCCCACTAGACTTTGTGTCTAGTGGGATTTTCTGAATTTAGATTTACATCATACCCATGCCTGGTTGAGCTGCCGGCATTGGCATCTCTTCCTTAGGTTGCTCAGCAATCACGGCTTCGGTTGTTAATAACAAAGCTGAAACTGAAGCAGCATTTTGCAAAGCTGAACGCGTTACCTTAGTTGGATCAACGATTCCTGCTGCAATCATGTCTACCCATTCATTAGTAGCTGCGTTATAACCAATTCCGACCTGTTCAGTCTTCAAACGATTTACGATCACTGAACCCTCAAGACCAGCGTTCTCAGCAATTTGTCGTACCGGCTCTTCAAGCGAACGCAAAACGATGTTAATACCCGTTTGAACATCCCCTTGTTCTGAAAGTTCAGCAACTGCTGGAATCACATTGACCAAGGCTGTTCCACCGCCAGCAACGAAACCTTCTTCGACAGCTGCACGAGTAGCATTCAAAGCATCTTCAATTCGATACTTACGTTCCTTTAGTTCAGTTTCAGTAGCCGCACCAACATTAATAACCGCCACACCACCGGACAACTTTGCCAAACGTTCTTGTAACTTATCACGATCAAAATCAGAAGTTGTTTCACTGATTTGGCCCTTGATCAAAGCGACCCGCTCAGCAATAACGTCCTTGCTTCCAGCACCTTCGACAATCGTAGTATTGTCCTTAGCAATGGTTACCTTACCAGCTTGACCAAGTTGCTCCAATGTTGCATCCTTCAAATTCAAGCCAAGGTCATCTGTAATGACAGTTCCATTGGTTAGGATTGCGATATCTTCAAGCATCGCCTTACGACGATCACCGAAACCAGGTGCTTTCACTGCGACAACATTAAATGTTCCGCGCATCTTGTTTAATACAAGAGTTGGCAAAGCTTCACCAGTAATATCATCAGCAATAATCAACAAAGCTCGTCCTTGCTCAACAACACTCTGCAAAACAGGTAGAATATCTTGAATATTTCCAATTTTCTTATCAGTGATCAAAATATAAGGATTGTCCAAGGCAGCTTCCATCTTGTCTGTGTCCGTCACCATGTATTGTGACATCCAACCACGATCGAATTGCATTCCTTCAACTACATCAAGGGTTGTTTCAATCCCCTTTGACTCCTCAATGGTAATAACACCATCATTCCCGACCTTCTCCATTGCTTCGGCAATCAAATCACCGACTTCTGGATTAGCTGCAGAAATTGATGCCACTTGTGCAATCTCTTCCTTTGTTGAAACTGTCTTTGACATCTTATGCAAAGCATCAACGGCTGCATCAGTTGCCAATTCGATTCCACGACGTACTCCAACTGGGTTAGCACCCGCGGTCACATTTTTTAGGCCTTCATTAACGATTGCTTGTGCCAAAACAGTTGCCGTTGTCGTACCGTCACCAGCAATATCATTAGTCTTAGATGCGACCTCGGCAACCAACTTAGCACCCATATCTTCAAAATGGTCCTCAAGCTCAATTGCCTTAGCAATTGTCACACCATCATTTGTAATTGTTGGTGCACCGTAACTTTGTTCGATCACAACATTACGTCCCTTAGGACCCATCGTTGTCTTAACCGTATTTGCTAACTTATCAACCCCTGCTTGCATCTTTGCACGTGCGTCTTGGGCGAACATCAAATCTTTTGCCATAATTTTAGATTTCCTTTCTTAGATAAATTAATTAAAAAACACCAATTACATCTTTTTCATGCACGATCAAATAATCGTCACCATCAATCGTTACCTCTGAACCGCTAAACTTATCAAAAATAACTTCATCGCCAACTTTAAGTTGGCTCGGTGCCTGTAAATCACCAACTGACTGAGTTGAAACAGCTACGACTGTTGCGACCGTTGACTTTTCTTTAGCATTCGCTGCCAACAAGATCCCACCAACTGATTGTTCAGTTGACTCCTTCACCTGCAACACTACACGATCACCTAATGGCTTAATCATAAGAAACCTCCAGCATTATAGTTAATTTTTTGATTTATGATAATTAGCACTTTAAATACCTAAGTGCTAATAACAATAATAATTGTACCGCAACCACCACAAATTTCAAGTGGTTTGATTAAAAATACGCACTTTATTCAAACGCTTCCAATTGAATGCTCAATTCAGTCCAAGTCTCTTCTGCATGCGCCAGTAACATCTGCGTTTCTTCTAATTCTTTTTGCAAATCTGTTAATTTACCAAGATCGGAACCATTTGCCGGATCATTTAGTTGCGCTTCTACCAAGCCAAGCTGTTCGCCATACTTTTCCATCTCAGTTTCAGCCGCTGCAATCGCACGATTGATACGCCTTAGTTCACGCTGTCGCTCTTTAAGATCACTTTGCGAACTTGCTACGCTAACCGGCTCACCAACCACTTTATCGACTTCAAAGGAAGCCTTCGCTCTTGATTCAGAATCCGACTTGACTTGGGTCTTCTCCAAATAATAGTTATAATCGCCATCAAAAAAGCGTGTACCTGTTTTCGACAACTCAATCACTTCAGTAGCCACTGCATTGATGAAATAGCGATCATGCGAGACAAAGAAAATCGTCCCATTATACTCATTTAATGCCGTCTCCAGCACCTCACGTGAATCAATATCCAAATGATTAGTTGGCTCATCTAAAATCAAAAAATTATCATGCTGCATTGACAGCTTAGTCATCAATAACCGCGCACGTTCGCCACCTGAAAGCGAAGCAACATTTTTCTCAACCGCTTCACCCGTAAATAGAAACGAGCCCAAAATTGAACGAATATCTTTTTCTGAAACCATTGGATGTTCATCCCAAACTGAGTTCAAGACACTTTTCTTTGGATCCAGTGTGGCCTGCTCTTGGTCATAGTAACCAACCGTGACATTTGCACCAAGTTTGATTGTTCCACCCAGTGCGGGTAATTGCCCCAAAATGGTCTTAATCAGCGTTGATTTACCAACGCCATTTGGGCCAACCAGCGCAACAGCATGCTGTTTATCAACGTTAAAGGTAACATTTTCAGCCAAAATCTGTGTGAGATCGTAGCCTAATCGAACATCCGCTAGCTGCAAAACTTCCTTACCACTGTCTTCATTGGCAGCAAAAGTGATATGGGCGACACCACTTTCATTCTTAGGTGCTTCAATGCGCTCCATCCGCTCTAGTTGCTTCCGTCGCGATTGTGCCCGCTTCGTCGTAGAGGCACGGACAATGTTACGATTCACGAAATCCTCAAGCTTTGCAATTTCTTCCTGCTGCTTATCATAGGCCTTCTGTTCATTCAGAAGTCGTTGAGCTTTCTGCTCCATAAACGAGGAATAATTGCCACTATAATGATCCAATTGCCCTGTATGCATATCGTAAACTTCTGTAACCACTCGATCTAAGAAATAACGATCATGCGAGACAATCAGCAAAGCCCCTTGATAATTCTGTAGATACTGCTCAAGCCATGCCAATGTTTGCATATCAAGATGGTTGGTTGGTTCATCTAAAATCAGTAAATCAGGCGTCTCAAGCAGTTGCTTAGCAATTGCCAAGCGCGTCCGCTGCCCACCTGATAATGATGTTACCTTCTGATCATAAAAAGTTTCATCAAAGCCGAAACCATGCAAGACCGCTCGAATCGTCGCGTCATAGCCGTACCCATTGCGCATATTAAAGTCGTACTGAACCTGATCGTATTCACTCAGTAGGCTTTGATATTGCTCGCTTTCATAGTCGGTTGCATTAGCAATCTTAGTCTCCAATGCACGCATCCGCGTTTCCATCTTGATCACTTCACTAAATGCTTCCAACATTTCATTGTAGACACTACGATCGGTTTCTAGGCCTGCATTCTGCGCCAAATATGCCAACCGCAAGCCTTTCTTCATTGAAACAACCCCTTCATCCGGTTGTTCTTCACCAATCAACATCTTTAAAAGAGTCGATTTTCCTGCACCATTACGGCCGACAAGCGCGATCCGCGCCTTGTCCTGCACCTGTAAGGAAATATTTTCAAAAAAAGTTACTCCCGAAAATCGGCGAGCAACATCACTTGCTTGTAATATAATCATAAAATTTCTCCGTTTTTAACTCCTTTCATTGTAACAAGATTTCTCGAACAAAGTAAAAACGTCCTGGTCCAAAGGATCAGAACGTTTTTTAGTCAAATAATCAAAAGCTTAGTAGGCTTCTCCCACAATCACTCCATTAACATAACCGAAGCCGACATGTGTATAGCCACTATTCATTTCCCAATCATGGTGTCCGCTACCGGTTGCAGTTGTCATATTTGTTTCGTTGAACCAAGCGTTTACAACTGTATTACCTGCAGCAAATCCGATTGCGATCACTTCACCACCTGTATGCCAGTGATCTGCAGGAATACCTGAAGCGGCTGTCTGAGCCGCCCGTGAAGTTGCGCGCGCTGCTAATCCTGCATCCCACTGAAGCGGTGCTAAGCCGTTAGCTTGACGCAAGGCGTTCAAAGCATTCAACGTTCCATCAGCTGAACTAGTTGTATCAGCTGTGCTAGTCGCAACTGATGGTGTCGTAACTTGAGCAACCGGGGTTGCTGCCGGTGTTGATGGTGTCTCCGTCGCTGTTGAATTATCAACTGTCGCTGTAGCACTTGTGTCATCAGTTGTCTGACTGTTACCAGTCAATTCCAACACTTGCCCAACAGATAAGTAATCCGCATTAGTCAATCCATTAAAAGCCATCAACTGATCAACTGTAAGTCCTGTAGCACCAGCG
This sequence comes from Weissella muntiaci, assembly GCF_008107635.1. Taxonomy (GTDB): domain Bacteria; phylum Bacillota; class Bacilli; order Lactobacillales; family Lactobacillaceae; genus Weissella; species Weissella muntiaci. Next base: position 218,841 of record NZ_SDGZ01000010.1, read on the forward strand.
ATTGTTGACAAAGTGTCACCTTGCGCCACAGTATACTCAGTAGCCGTTACGTTGGCGTCTGATGAATTATTAGCAGTTTGCGACGCCGTAAAGTTCAATGTTTCTCCAATTGAAATCATGTTTGCGTCTGCCAAGTTATTGGCTGTCACAATTTGATCAATTGACACATTCCGCGCACTTGCAATTGCTGAGACCGTATCACCACTCTTAACAATATATGTTCCATCAGTGCTACTCATCGAATTTTTGACATCGGCAACTGAATTAGCCTTCCAAGCACTTTTATTAGCTGTGCTGTTAGCTGATGCCGTTGTCATATTCAATAATGGTGCAGCCGCAACTACTGCTAAAGCAGTCGCAATAACCCAGTTTTTACCAGCTTTGTACATTTTTTTAGTCATTTTAATTTTCCTTCTACTACTAATTGCTTTAATCACTGTAGTAAGAATAGCGAATCAATGTTACAAATGTATTTTAAAACAACGGCATTAATCAAACACAAATCTACGTTACTGTAATATTTAAAGTTATTTTAAACTAATATACGATCACAAAGGGCCTATTATAACTAAATATTTAACAAAAACTTATTCTATCTATAGACTAAAAATAAGTAATCAATAATTATAATGCAGGTGAGACTCTTAATTACAAATATTACAAAGCCAATAAAAAAGCACCTCAACTCGAGGTGCTTTTTAGTGAATTATGTTTATTTGTCAGCAGGCAACGAAACATTATTAATGAAGTATAGTAACGTTTGTAGCTCGTTCGTTAGATCAACGTTTTGTACTCGAACATCCGCCGGCACATCCAAGCGAAGCGGCGTGAAATTCAAAATCCCACGTACTCCCGCCTTTGCAAGCCGGTCAGCCAACTCTTGTGCAGCAGCCGAAGGCACCGTTACGATTGCAACTTCAATGCGTTGCGCGGCAATCTGATCTTCTAAGTCGTCCATCGCATAGACTGGAACGCCCGCTTGAATCGAATTGATAATATCCTCATTAACATCAAATGCGGCTGAAATACGTGCATTTGAGCTCTGGTGGAAGTTAAAATTCAATAGCGCTTGACCAAGATTACCAACCCCAATCAACGCTACGGATTCAAGTGTATCTTGATCCAAAATCTCACCAAAGAAATTCATTAATGCTTCTACATCATATCCATATCCACGCTTACCTAACGCACCAAAATACGAAAAATCACGACGAATTGTTGCAGCATCAAATTTGACTGCTTCAGCCAATTCATTTGAAGAAACACGTGTTTTACCTGAATCAAGTAACAACTTTAAATAACGGTAGTAAATCGGCAATCTTTTAGCGGTTGCTCGTGGAATCTCATGTTCTGCCATGTAGTGCCTCCTGCTTTTTTATCTCAATTATTATTCACAAACTATTTAAACCATTGTGAAAACACAACTTAGCATTATGATAGCACATTCCACTACTTGTGTGAACTTATTAACACGAGATTTTCACAAACTAACCTACTTTTCAAAGCTGATTTATTTAACAAATCAGTTTTATAACTCCACCATGAAAGTCGTCATTGACAGAAAACAAGCAAAACACTTATTTTTCTAAGTCATTTATATTCGAATTGCTAGATATAACTAAAATTATATGTAAGAATCCACTTTAGGCTACAAACGGTCAATTTTTTCATGAAGTAAATCCACAGACTTTTGCAACTCATCATGTCTTTTACGCATTTGCTTTGCCGCACGGTGCGAAGCCGTTGAGGCACCCGCCGCAATTGCCGCGCCTAGAGCGCTTGTAACATTTGTATAATTTCCCAGGACCAGTTGTACATCAGCACTTGGCTGTAAGGCTGGCCACACCATGCCAATCAAGCCAAAAATAACTAAATAGATAAACAGAAAAATAAAAATAAAGATTGAAATTGATGAATTTAAGATTTTTGGTAAAACGGCTATAAATTTATGCATACCGACCTCCCATCAGAAGAGCGACTATAACGACACCCCTAATTAATCGTCAGATTATCACTTGTGACTGCATACTCATCATCCAACCCTGCAATCATCTTGAACTTTGCCTTGCCAGTTGCATGTTTAACAACTTCCGCCAGTTCGTAGCGCATTACCATTTCATTATTACTTTTGCGGTAAAGGGCTTTGAACAACATCCGATATTCATCACTATCCGCACTGTGGCGCTGTGCCAACAGTGCAAATGGCTCTCCGATCGCTCCTTCAAGCCCATCACGCGCCTCTTCGAAGGCAGCCAAGGCCGCAACTGTAACTTCTGGACGCTCACAAATCTCCCACGCTTCTAACATCATTCCACCTCCATTACTACGGTTACTTTCAGTATAATTACGCATACATTTCAATGCCACTTATCTGCTTATAGACCTCTTTAATTAAGCTTTTATTCAAAAAAGCCAAACTTCTCACTCGAAGTTTGGCTAGTTTTTCTATTTTAAGTTAATACCCTTGCCGATATGCATTCATCATCAAACTACCAACAACAGCAAAGAAAATAATTTCAAGCACAATCAAACCAATAATCAAAAAGAATTCAACCAAGCCGGCTAGATTCCACGTTTTTTGCACCGCCTTGAACGTCTCAACATCTCGATAATCGCCTTTTTTCCACGCCCATTCATTCCCCTTTGCGCCAACGATGAAGATCCAAACGAAACCAAAGAATGGAATCAGTGATAATAAAGGCAAATATGTTTTATTACCAATCCCCCAAATCCAACTAAAAGTGAACGCACCCCAATTCCACCCTTTAACCTCATCCGGCACCATCACCTGCTCATCAACTTCCATAACCATTGCTCCTTTTCAATCCATCAACAACAAAAACCTTCTACTTTTGGGCCGAAATAATATCTGACTTGTATATCACTCTATTCAGTCTTTTAAATTCCGAATTACTTCACGTTGTATTTTATCATAAAAATACTAGTTATATTCCATATCAATCAAAACAAACAAGACGTCTTCAATAGATATGCAGAAGGAATTTACTTATCTGACTATTGGCTTAGGTAATTTTGGTATTAAGCCAAGGTTCCATCCAGTTCCGCGATTAGCATTATTCATATCATAATCAGTAAATCTCTTATGAATCATAACTAACCAAGTCTGTTTTATCAGACAGCACCATAGAACTTATTTAAATCCCTTCTAAACAAAAAGCCAAACTCAAATTAAGAGTTCAGCTTTGCATAACTATTTTCTTATTCGCATCATGCCCATCACTAACAAATATGACATGATAAGTGGTTTTGCAACAATTAAATTAGATCCACACTGATCAATCGTCATTCTTACGGGTCTTGATTAAATCAAAGTTCAGGAGACCGCCAATCACTGCTGATACAAGCCCGAGCAATCTAATCGCATCAAACCGATTACCCGAGGTAGAACCCGTTTTCGGCAAGATAAACGATTCTTGGTGTCGGTGCACCTCGGCTGCGATATTTTGATGATCAGCTTCTTTTTCAGATAAACTCAAGTTAGGTGTAGAACTAATCGCATCACCAACACCGCCCGGGGTAGGTAGAATTGCGGACGCAAAATAGTAACTGTAAACCAACCGACCATTCTGAACCAAAACTATGGTAGAGCCAGGCTCAACCACTACACCGTTATAGCTCACAGAAACTAACACTCCACCGATTTCAATGCCATACAATCCTATCATTGTTGCCTTAGGTGCAATCGGCACCGTGATCACGTCGCCAACATTCCCGGTGATTGTTACCGGTTGCCCTACATTCGCCAAGCTACTCGTGCCATCAACCATATAACTGATATTGGTCGTCGCTGATTCTTTGAAACTATAGTTGTAAACAAGTTCGCCATTCTGCGTTAATACAATGTCCGCACCACTTGTCACTGGTACACCGTTATACGTCACACTCACTAACTCGCCTGTCATGATATCTCCGTCAGGAGCAACCATCGTTGCATTAGGCGCTGTTGGCACTGTAACCGTATCACCGACATTCCCCGTAATCGTTACCGGTTGCGCCGTCGTTGCTTGATCCGTCGTACCGTTAGCTTGATAACTCACATTCGTTGTCGCCGGTTCTTTAAAGCTGTAATTATAAACAAGCTCGCCACCCTGCGTTAACACGATTTCCGCACCAACCGTTACTGACACGCCATTATACGTTACACTCACCAACTCGCCTGTCATGATATTCCCATCGGGCGCCACCATCGTTGTATTAGGTGCCATTGGCACTGTAACCGTATCACCGACATTCCCCGTAATCGTTACCGGTTGCGCCGTCGTTGCTTGATCCGTCGTACCGTTAGCTTGATAACTCACATTCGTTGTCGCCGGTTCTTTAAAGTTGTAATTATAAACAAGCTCGCCACCCTGCGTTAGCACGATTTCACTGCCCACCGTTACTGGTGCGCCATTATAAGTTACACTCACCAACTCGCCTGTCATGATATTCCCGTCGGGTGCCACCATCGTTGTATTAGGTGCCGTTGGCACTGTAATCGTATCGCCGACATTTCCGGTGATTGTCACTGGTTGCGTCGTCGTTGCTTGATTCGTCGTACCGTTGGCTAGATAACTTACATTCGTTGTCGCTGGTTCCTTGAAGGTGTAATTATAAACAAGCTCACCACCCTGCGTTAACACAATTCCCGCACCAACCGATACTGGCACGTCGTTATACGTTACACCCACTAACTCACCTGTCATGATGTTTCCGTCGGATGACACCATCGTCGCATCAGGTGCCGTTGGCACTGTAATCGTATCGCCGACGTTTCCGGTAATTGTCACTGGTTGCGTCGTCGTTGCTTGATTCGTCGTACCGTTGGCTAGATAACTTACATTCGTTGTCGCTGGTTCCTTGAAGGTGTAATTATAAACAAGCTCACCACCCTGAGTTAACACAATTCCCGCACCAACCGATACTGGCACGTCGTTATACGTTACACCCACTAACTCACCTGTCATGATGTTTCCGTCGGATGACACCATCGTCGCATCAGGTGCCGTTGGCACTGTAATCGTATCGCCGACGTTTCCGGTAATTGTCACTGGTTGCGTCGTCGTTGCTTGATTCGTCGTACCGTTGGCCAAATAACTTACATTCGTTGTCGCTGGTTCCTTGAAGCTGTAATTATAAACAAGCTCACCACCCTGCGTTAGCACGATTTCACTACCAACCGTTACCGGCACGCCGTTATACGTTACACCCACTAACTCACCTGTCATGATGTTTCCATCGTATGACACCATCGTTGTATTAGGTGCTGTTGGCACTGTAATCGTATCGCCGACGTTTCCGGTAATTGTCACTGGTTGTGTCGTCGTTGCTTGATCCGTCGTACCGTTGGCTTGATAACTTACATTCGTTGTTGCTGGCTCCTTGAAGCTGTAATTATAAACAAGCTCACCACCCTGCGTTAGCACGATTTCACTGCCAACCGTTACTGACACGCCATTATACGTTACACCTATCAACTCGCCCGTCATGGTATTTCCATCAGACGCTACCATCGTTGTATTAGGCGCCGTTGGTACTGTAATCGTATCGCCAACGTTTCCTGTAATCGTTACCGGTTGCGCCGTCGTTGCTTGATCCGTCGTGCCATTAGCCAGATAACTTACATTCGTTGTCGCCGGTTCCTTGAAGTTGTAATTATAAACAAGCTCGCCACCCTGCGTTAGCACGATTCCCGCACCAACCGTTACTGGCACGCCATTATACGTTACACTCACCAACTCACCCGTCATGGCATTTCCATCAGGCGCTATCATCGTCGCATTTGGTGCTGTTGGTACTGTAATCGTATCGCCGACGTTTCCGGTGATTGTCACTGGTTGCGTCGTCGTTGCTTGATCCGTCTTACCATCCGCTAGATAACTTACATTCGTTGTCGCCGGTTCTTTGAAACTGTAATTATAAACAAGCTCGCCACCTTGCGTCAGCACGATTTCACTACCAACCGTTATTGGCACGCCATTATACGTTACACTCACCAACTCGCCCGTCATGATATTTCCGTCAGGCGCTACCATTGTCGCGTTGGGCGCTGTCGGCACTATAACTGTATCGCCGACATCCCCTGTAATCGTTACCGGTTGCGTCGCCACTGCTTGGTTCGTCGTACCATCTGCTAGATAACTTATATTCGTCGCCGCTGGTTCCTTGAAGGTATAGTTATAAACAAGCTCACCACCCTGTGTTAGCACAATACCATTACCAACCGTTACTGGCACGCCATTATACGTTACACTCACCAACTCGCCCGTCATGGTATTTCCGTCGGGCGCTACCATTGTCGCGTTGGGCGCTGTTGGTACTATAACCGTATCACCGACATCCCCTGTAATCGTTACCGGTTGCGTCGTCGTTGCTTGATCCGTTGTACCATTCGCTAGATAACTTACATTCGTTGTCGCTGGCTCTTTAAAACTGTAATTATAAATAAGTGCGCCGCCTTGCGTTAGCACGATTTTACCGCCAACCGTTACTGGCACACCATTATAAGTAATTGATACTAACTTACCAGTAACAACACTGTTACCTGGCACCACCGTCGTTGCAACAGGAGCGTCTGGTACCGAAATGGTATCGCCAACATTTCCGACAACTGTCGCCGGATTATCAACCACCGCAGAACTTGCACTGTCATTGTTCAAATAACTTATATCAGTAGTAGCTGGAACTGCTACCACCGTTACATTAACCGTCTTACTAATCGAATTGCCAAAAAGATCTGTAAAGCTATAAGTCACCGGATAGACGCCAGGGGTTGTTGTATCAACAGAGCTTGATACTACCAGACCATTAACAGCAAAGGCCGATCCGTCTGAATTCAAAACCGTCACATCAGCTAAGGGATCGAACGTACTATATTGATCAATCGTACTGTCATTAGCAGTAATTTGAGCTTGATCCGCTATCACATTAACCGTTGCAGTCGCAGTTGTTGCCACCTGACCGGTCGTTGCATTGGAATAGTTATAGGTAATTGTATAGTTACCGGACTCACTCGCAACAAAGCTACTTACCCCAGATGGCAAGATCGTGCTTGTACTATCATCTGGTCCCTGATATGAGATAGTAACCAAGCCACCATTTACATCAGGGACACCAAAAGTCGTGCCAGCTAAACTATCATTCAAATCATTGACCATTCCATAATCGCCAACATTTACCGTCGTTCCCTGATCAACCGTTCCATTGCTAGTTGTTAAAGTTGGAACTAATGAAAAGATCCACTGATTGTTATTTGTATCAAAATTAGCTGAAACATTATAAGTCGGTCCAGTTGCGGCCGCATAATTCTTTTGCAGACTTACCGTTGCGACTGGATTGACCGCAGTCATTGGATAAGTATTTCCACCACTAGCTTGCGTGTTAACGGTTGCTGTCACAATCGGCGCTGCTGTTGTACCGCTAACCGTCCACGTTAGAGTCCCTGGGACACCATAAGGTGCCGTTTCTGTCAGAGTACCACTCAAGTTACCCTGTTCGTCAACATTAGCTGAAATCGGCAACGATGTAAGTGTTCCAGTACCCAGCACCGTTCCGCTCGCGCTGACTGCTGAATAGCTAACCGTGAAATTAATCACTGCACTCTCAGTTGAAGACACGGTGACCGGCGTCATATAAGCTCCCGAAGCAACACCAGTTACAATCTTTCCAGTACTATCAGTCGTATAACTTGGGACAAATCCATTAGTTGCTGAATTAACAATCTGGTAAGTCTGACCATCGTAAGTCACGATATAGTTTGCGTCATTTTCCGAAGTCAAATTGGCCGTTGCATCTAAACTAACAGTACCAGCAAGCGTTGGTTGCGATAACAATACACCGTCATTAATTGCTGTAAAACTCCAAACACCAGTTGTCGCATTAAAAGTTCCAATTGCCGGAACAACTGGTGCAGCCATATTTTGCGTTAGTTTATAGGTATAACCAGCAGCACTTGGACTAGAGACTGGTCCAGCTGCAAGCGGAATCAAATTGACCAACAATGGCTCTGCTCCAGTAATATTCCCGTTACTATCACGTAAATAAGTAATTCCAGCCACATTTCCCGGACCCGACTGTAATCCACCAACCATACTAGTATTATTCGATACTGCATACGCCTGCGACCCATTGGCTGAAGTGCTCGATGAAATGAAGAATACACCGTTCAACCAACCATTGTTGTTCAGATTCTGCATCCCCCACTCAGCAGTGTTCATTGTAAAGTAACCATTATTGATCGTTGTGATTATCGAATTATTGGTAAAGATCCCCTTTTGTGCAACAAAATTATCAACGCCATCAATTTCGTTAATGTAACTGTCTGAACTAATGAAATTAGTCGGCCGATACGGAATCAGATCAGCCGCATTCGGCTGTTGGCTTAGGTCTCCAAGATAATTTGTCGTACTTTGAATACGCGCCGCCGGAACAATTTGGAAGGTATTTGTCGTCCCACCTGCATCAGTACCTACTAACTGAATCGTCGCCTGATTTTGTCCTGGTTCTAACGGGTTCGGTGCATCAACCAACAAAAGAACTCCGGTAAGTAACTTACCGGTACTATCAATAGTTGTCCCTTGCGCCGCGTTGACGAGCGGATACAAAGTACTCCCACCCTCATATGTTGCCTGCAGGTTATTGATGGTATAACTCCCATCCGCATTCAACGTAACGACGCTCTGTAAGGCAGGCGTGATTGATCCAAAATTCGCTACCGCTAAGTTGATTGTGTTGTCTTGGTAACCAACCACCGTTGGCACCCCAACCTTTAATCCACTAACATCTTCAGTCACAATATGACCATTACTTGCTGTGTAGGTGACTGTATTACCGGTCGGATCAACCGTGTAAGGTCGTGGTCCAACTGCATCATAACCACTTGCAGAAACATAGATCAAATTAAAATTCCAGTTTCCATTTGCATCCTGCAAAGCAACCGCACTACCTGCTAACGGCGCCCCATTCGCATCAAGCATTGGATTTCCACTAGCATCGAGCACAGTATACGTTGCCGTCAATTGATTACCCAATGAGTGAATTTTACTTAAAACAACTGTATCAGTTGCCCCGGTCGTAATATCTGTGCCGGTGAAGGTTGTATCAACACTTGCTCCAGTATCATCAAAAGTCAGTGAAGTTGGCCCAGTTGTCGTTATATATCCAGTCGTAGTTGCAGCGATCGTCTCATTTGCGATCCCCACATTAATAACTGTCACGGCCGTCCGTGGCTTTGTATCAGCTGTCGATTGGTAACTATATGTTACGGTATAACTTCCTGGCAAAGTTGGTGTAAATGTATCATCAGCATTCACAGTAACCAAACTCCCTGTTGGATCAGTCACTGTGATTGTTGCCGCGGCACCTGTTCCATGCGCCATTGGCGTTTGACCGTCCGTATACTCAACACCATAATTGCCAACCACCGGCGTAGTTCCATACATATTTGTACTGGTTGAACTAGTAAAATCTTGAATACTTGGTTGACTAGTAGCTGGTAAAGTAACATGCCCATTTGCAACAACTGGTGTACTTGGCGTGATACTTGTCGTACCAGCCAAGGTTGCTAGATTAACCGGGACTCCTTCAGTTGCTGTAGCGGTAGGTGGCGCCCAAATCGCCGAACCGTAAACAGTAACTGGCCACGAACCAACCACCCGTTGCTGAGCTAAACCTGTAATCGGATCAGTATAGGAATAAGTTGCAGTATAAGTGTAGACGCCAGCAATATTGGAGTTAAAGGTTGTTGCATTGTTCGGCCCTGCAATCGTCACTGAAAGAACACCACCATCTGCCGGTGTAAAACCAGCTGGTGGCGCTACAACCCCACCAGTTGCATACGCAGTCAACGTGTAAGAAACTGCTGCTGCGGAACCATTATAAGGGTCATTAACTACAATTGTCGGATATGGCAATAATCCACCATCTCCATAACCAACCACCCATGTTGATACGAATTGTCGAAGCGCTAAAGTTGGTATCGTGTCAATTTGTCCCGAGGTTGCGGAACTAAAACTAACCAACGTACCCGTGCTCGTGGTCTGTGAAATTGAATAAATAAAACTTGGCGCAACGTTTATGACCTGCGTTCCAGTAATCGGATTGAGGTCATGAATTGATTGATAAGAATATTTAATCGTATAAGAAGTTGCACCCGCTGCCGCCGGAACAAAGGAAGCTACACCATTGGCCGCCACAGTCAACGGCATCACATTGCCATTTGCATCAAGCACTGTCAAGGTTGCTGCCGGACCGGTCGGAAAACCATTTGCAACCTCAGTACCATAGTTTCCTGCCGGCATACTTACTGGTGCTTCGACTGCTGCCGGACCCACTCCAGAAACCCCAGTCCAATCCATGATTGTGCCAGGTACATTGATTGGTTTTGCCGGCGTATATGTTATTGCTGATGCCGGAAACTGGATTTGCGAAGCAACAACGTGAATCGTTAGCGGAGTGGTCGAATGGACAGCATTACTTGGAGCTGTTGAAACTGCTATTCCTGCATTCGCTCCCGTTGCAGGTTGATAGGTGTAGGTAACTTGGTAGGCCCCTGCCACAAGTGGATTAATCGTCGAACTCGTTGTTCCATCTGGATTAAGAACTGACATCGTTAAGACACCACCATCAACAGCTGCCGTAACTGGCGTCGCAACACCTGTCAGATAGTTCACTTCGAATTCAATAGGACTTGCTTGAGCTGGATCTTTAACATAAACCAGTGCATTAACAATCGGCGTAATTGCGCCTAAAGTGGATGTTGAAGCGGCATTTGTCACAGCACTCGTCTTTGTACTACCAGAAGAAATGTTACTCATTAGAAAATTATAATAAGTAATTTGCGTAAAACTCGGCAACGTACTTGGTGCAGTTGTGTTGGTACCTGCCAACACCGTTGCTGGAATAAAGTTACCCGGGCTAAAGACTGGATTATTTGGGTCAGCACTTCCACCAACCATGCCGGTTGAACCTGTATTATTCAAACCTAGAGCTGTACTGGCGGTTCCCGTCGGCGTTATCGGGTCTGCAAATGCCATGGTCGCTGTGAGAACATCCTCTGCTATCGCCAGCGTGGCAAACTTAAATGCCATGGTTCCACTTGCGTTTCCGGCATTATCAACAAACGCAGTGCTATTTTCAGTATCTAGAATCTGACCAGTTGTTTGATCTGTTAAAGTCGCCGTCACTGGCTGAATCGTATTTGCGTCATTTGTATCGCCAACAACTAAATAGTCCAAACTGGCTGTCGAAGATGTTACATCCGTAAAATCATCGGTAACATTACCATTTGCCTGAACCCCAACGGCATCGGTGCTCAAATTTGAATCAATCGCACTCGCAACATTAGATAATTCATTTATGGAGTCTACGCTTGAACTAAGTGCACCAGCAGCACTCTGTGTACTAGACGCTTGACTGGTAGCGACTCCATTAACTGCCATTGAACTAGTATTTGCGGCCGCTGATGCGTCAACCAAGCTAGCTGCTTTCAATGAATCAGCGCTATCCAAACTTGCCACTGATGAATCAACCGTGGTTGACGCGGTGCTCGCTAACACTACAGTACTTGTAATTGGCGCTCCGCCCTCACTTGTCGCAACAGCCACCGGTCCATCTATGTTACCAGTCGATACACTATCAGCAAAAACGTCCGACTTAAAAAAGATGATAAAGCTTGAAAAGCCAATCACACCAAGTGCTTGAATTGAACGTTTTTTTGATAATCCTATTAAATGCATCTTTCATACCCTCTTATACAAAACAGTACGTATTCAATCGACCCATGAAGTCACTTTTAATGCCTGATACTGCTTTTTTACACCATTCGCTCTTTAAGTACACGCAAAACGCTATGTACATTCTCTAATGAGAAATTTATGCGAACTTCTTAACTATGTTTCACGTCATAAACGAGCGAACCCTCGCCCCCCGTTATGAGCATTTTATATTCATCGTAGTAGATCACATAATTCCTGATATTCAGTCCAAGATAAATAATCAATATATAGAAATAATAATACCACACTTTTTCATAAAATTTATTTAATAAATATATATTTAATCTCACAAAAATTCAGCAACAGTCTGATATGCCAAAGAGACACCGCGTTAAATCATCCTTATTATGCTTCGCTTTGATTAATCATTAATTAAAACAATCCAAGATACACCACTAAACGAGAAAATACTATTTCAAGTCTCAAAATTAACAATCTTAAGAAATGAAAAACATATCAATGATATGTTAAAGCATTTACAAACTTTTTTAAAAGCGTATGATACGAATGTAAGCGCTTACGTTAATTGAGGTCTTTATTGAGAGAACAAGTCTTCAATCTACTACAATCCAAGTTCATTTGAACTTAAACATATATTTTTTTCTGATTTATAGGAGTATTGATTAACATGGAAAAGAGAGATGGTAAGGTCGGCTTATTTGGGCTGACTGCTTTAATCGTGGGTTCATCAATCGGATCTGGAATCTTCGCCTTGCCCGCCACACTAACGGCTGGTGCGAATGCTGAAGGAATCTTGATTGGTTGGCTAATTGTCGGAATGGGGATGCTGTCCTTAGTTTCCGTTTATCGTAATTTAACCCTACGCCAACCAGATATTGACGATGGAATTTATGGTTGGTCTAAAGGTGCCTTTGGACACTTCGGTGGTTTCATTGGTGCTTTTGGGCATGGCGCTGGTGACGCAATTGGTAATGCTTCATATCTAGTCGTCATCTTCTCCGCCTTAGGTGCTTTCGGTGCCTTTTCATTCTTTGGTGAAGGAACGACTTGGCCTGCCGTGATCGTTGCCTCGGTTGTCCTATGGACAATCAACTTCTTGGTATTACGCGGTGTTCGTTCAAGTACAACCGTAAACAACATTACAACGGTCGCTAAAGTCATTCCAATCGCATTATTCATAATCTTGGCAATTTTTCATTTCAATGTGCACACATTCTTAAACACATTTGGCTCAACGACAATTTTAGATCCAGTCACTGGCAAATATGGACATGCATCAATTTTCACGCAAAGCCGTTCCGTCCTCTTAGCAACAATGTGGACTTTGATTGGTGTTGAATCTGGTACAATCTTCGCTACGCGTGCTCGTAAACTTAGCGACGTCGCAAAAGCAACCATGATCGGTGCCGTAATTGTAATTACATTACTAGTTGGTACAACGGTCCTCGCTTTAGGATTAATGGCTCCCTCAAAAATTTCCTTACTTCACCATCCTTCAATGGCCGGCTTGATGTCATCAATGGTTGGTCCTTGGGGTGGAATGCTCATCAATATTTCATTGATCATTTCCGTTCTAGGGGCATTAATCGCCTGGGTTACACTCAGCGCTGAAGAGGTCCGCCTATCAGGTCGCGGTGGTTCTACCACTAAGTGGATTAACGGTCTCAATCGTCACGAAGCACCCATTAATTCATTATGGATCACCACTGGGATTACCCAAGTCTTAATGATCATCGCTGGAATTTGGAATGCGGGTTATATCGTTCTACTATCATTTTCAACTTCATTGGCTTTGATTCCCTACCTATTTTCTTCAATTTATGCACTTAAGTCAGCCATTTCCGGCAAAGGCTATCAAGATAATCATGGTCGGATTCGTGAAGGAATCTTTGCTGGTATTGCCGTCAGCTTTGTAATCTTCATGATTTATGGCGCTGGGTTACGTTACCTATTGTTGGCCGCAATCGTGTGGTCAGCTGGACTTCCTTTCTTCTTCAAAGGAAAGGCCGAGCGTCGCGAACACCTCACTGGGATTGAGTGGGGTGCTAGCTTGATCGTAATCGCCTTAGCGATTATCGGCCTAATTGGCTTATTCACTGGTATGATTACCTTCTAATTCAACAATCGAATCTTTTATATCAAAAAAACGATTTGGAAAAACTTTAACAGTTTCCAAATCGTTTTTTCATTTTAATTAGCAGTAAAACTCGTCATCATCCCCGCATCCTCATGCCCCAAAATATGACAATGTACCACCCAAACTCCTGGCAAATCAAACTTAACAGCTATATCCGTTGTTTTACCAGCCTTCATCGGATAAGTGTCATACCAAGTCTCGTCGTTGGTTGCTCGTCCATCCACCGCAATCACCTGAAAATGTGCTCCATGGATGTGCATCGGATGGTCATAGCTCATCATTCCATCCGGACTAGTAAATCGAACCTTATACGTTTGCCCCACCTTCACCTGCATTGTTGGCAAATTTGGATAGACTTGACCATTAATCGTCCACCCATTCATATTACCCGCTAAAGCTAGTGTAAAGTCAGGCGTTTTCTCAAGTAACGCTTGATCAACTGGACTCGCTTTAGCTGGGGTAAAGAGGGACTTTCCCTTTTTGATATGATTACCAATATAATCTAGGCTAATCTTGACTGAGCCGTCCAGAATTTGATAGTGCCGATTCTCCGTTCCAGCCAAAGCAACCTCAACGTCAATTCTTTGCCCTGGATAAAGCTTCAAAGTATGAGTTGAATAAGGCTTTGCCAAGGCATAACCATCCTTATGCGTAACCTTAACTGAAAATGGTAATTTAACTGTCTTCGAATTATCCGCAGAAGCGTTAATGAATCGAAGTTGACCAAGCTGACCACCTTTCAATTGCAAAGCTGGTGGTACCAATTGACCATTAACCAAGTTTGTATCAGCATGACTGCCCATCATTCCGCTATAACCATTTGGCAAGTCAGATAAGATTAACAACTCATCCAAATTGTATTTATCATCGACCGCCGACTTAACAACTAAAGGTCCAAACATCCCCTTCCCAACTTGCGTCTCAACAGGACGATAATGCGAGTGATACCAATATGTTCCCGTCTCTGTTGGTGTAAATACGAAAGTTTTGCTTGAGCCATTATCAATCTTATCGAGTGCTCCGTCCATATTATTTGGTATCGTCAAGCCATGCCAATGAACATTAGTCGCTGTACCAGATGCGTTCTTAACATTCACAGTGACCCGCTTACCAGCCGCAAGGACGATCGGTTGACCAGCGGGATAAATTACATTTTGGCTATTTGAATAAACATACCGATTAATCGTTTGGCTGTTGAACTTCATCTTCGTATTAATAATATTAACTGTATATTTCGACTGCGGTCGTACTTTTGTAATATTATATGGGTCCGTCGCTCCTTTTTCCGCTGCAGCAAACGGACTAAATAGCAAATCCCAGAACTGTCCCATTAGAAGCCCAATCGCAATCACCGCCAAAATAATCGTCAGAATAATCTTGGTAGCTAATCTCATTTTTGTTGATCCTTTAGCGATTGCAACTGCCCCTTCAAATCCACAATCTGTTGTACCAAATCCGCGTTACTCTGACGCCGTTTTAACTCATCTTCAAGATCTTTCGTTGAAACTGTATTCAGATGTTGCGAATCCGTATGATGCCGTTTATCTCGCCAAATCAAGTAGATGATCACGCCAATTATTATAAACAGTAAGAGCGTCAAGTTACTACCTAAAGAATCAAATCTGCCATAACCACCATCAAACCATAGATTCATCATAATAAATATTAACCTCTACTTTCTACTTGCTAAATAAAGCGTTTTGTTTTCACCACGCAAATTTATTATCTACCCAATCAAAAAAATGAGCTTCTTTATCCAAAGTACCGGACAAATTTCTCCCCTTAGTGTTTTTTGAGAGTAATCCATATAAAAAACGCCATAGAAAATCTATGACGTCTCATCTTAAATCTGACATTATTTTTCTTGCCAATGTTCATTAAAAAACCGTTCTCGACTTGCATGCTCACGCGCATATAATGTTGGATTCTTCTGATAAAACTGTTGATGTTCTTCTTCAGCCTCCCAGAAAGGTTGAGAAACTTCAATTTTGGTAACAATTTTTGCATCTCCAAAACGTTGAGACTGTACCAAAGCATCCTTTGAAGCTTCAGCTAACAACCTTTGTTCCTCTGAATTGACAAAAATCACTGGTCGATAATTATCACCGCGATCTTGGAACTGCCCCATCGCATCAGTCGGATCAGCACTCTGCCAATATAAATCAAGCAAAGTTTCATAAGTCAAAATCGCATCATCAAACCAAATCTTGACTGCCTCTGTGTGCCCCGTCAAATGTGCCTTCACTTCGGCGTAAGTTGGATAATCTTTATGTCCACCAGTATAACCTGACCGAACCAACCTAACTCCCTGCAAATTCTCGAATGGCTCAACCATACACCAAAAGCAACCACCAGCAAATATTGCTATCTTTTCTGTCATCTTACAAATCCACTCCTTACTTTAAAGTAATATCCCATGCAGCAATTTCATTTTGTCCATAAAGTTGTTTCATTTGTCGCTTGGTCGCAGCCGTTTGATACATTTTGACAATCTTTGCGTACGTTTTATTATGCTGCTCATCCTTTTTGGCAACGATCCAGTTAATATATCCTGCAGTTTGTTTATTAACTGGCTCAGTGTATAGAACCTCCTTCTGTGATAACTTCGCATCAAGCGCATAGTTCGTATTAACAATTGCCGCATCTTCAGATGCTAAACTAGCCACCGTTTGATCATCCGCAACCTCTTTGAAACTCAAGCCCTTTGGATTATCGGTAATATTTTTGACTGTCGGATACGTAATCTTATGATCGTATTTAATTAACCCAGCGTCTGCCAAAACCTTCAATGCCCGAACTTCATTCGAAGGATCATTTGGTACAACAATCGTGCTGCCATGTTTTAACTCTTTAATCGAAGTTAACTTTTTAGAATACAACTTAATCGGCGTAATATAAGTTTTCCCTAGACCTACCAACTTGTCGCCTAATTGTTTATTCTGATCCGCAAAAAAGTTCCATGTTTGGAATGAATTTAAGTCAATCGAACCTTTCACTAACGCTTGATTCGGTTGATTATAATCTGTAAATGTCGTGAATTTAACATTAATATCGTATTTGCTCTTAACCGCCTTGGCAACTTGATTCCAAACTGGCCGATCTGCCGTTCCTACCAAACCGACTTTAACCGTATCGCTGTCCGCATGGGCAACTAACGGCATCAAGAGCAACCCCAACATACTTATAAAAACAAGCAAGAATTTTGTTCGTTCTAGTTTCGAAACTTCCATTTCTTCAAACCTCTCAATTCTTTTATTTATCATTAACAAAAAAACGCTTCTCTATGTTATTGAACCCAACAACATAGAGAAGCGTTTAAACGCGGTACCATTCTCTTTAAAGCAGTCATCACTGACCACCCCTCACAACGTACAAAAGCCGGCGTTCTATACGTGTGTCTTGATAACGGTGACCAAACCCGTCCGGAACTTACTCATCGCTCGTACCAGCCAATAGGTAGGCCATCTTCACTAAGTTCCCTTCCACAAGATTCTCACCAAACATCTCGCTCGCTTTAGAAATTCTTCTTAGCTACTCTCCTACTTACTCGTTTATTTGCTAATCATTAAAATTATATTAGAATTTTCTCATGGATTTGTCAACACGTTTTGCTTAAACTGATCCAATTATTTTAGTCACTTTCTAAATTCAGCTAATTCCAGCCAACTCAGTGCTTTTGGCATATGCAATTTTAATCGTCAAAATATCTTTTATAACAGCCAACGCCTCATCACTAGTGATCAAAATACCTGCTAGATCATAATCTTCACTATCTATATCCAAGCCCATTTCATCAGTGATTAAGTCTAATAAATAGTTTAATTTCGTATCAATTAAATCATTTGAATTCGCACCATTATTACGTCGTTTTTGTTCAAGTGCGCTCTCATCCGCTCCTGTTAAAACTTCTCTTAAGTAATCACGCTGATTGTTACTTCGCTTATTAATGCCTAACATAGTTGTTTCCTCTTTATTAAATGCTCTCATGCAAAATATCAGAAATTTTAAACAAAGCGTCCCTTGCTTGAAACTATTAATAGCATAATAGTTATACAACCTCACTTTGGTAATGTATATAGATTATCATTACATTTTGCTCGGATTATTTTTGCTTTTCAATACATTGAATAAAAACAAATATATTGTTCAACATTTATAATATTGAAATATCAAAAAGATAGAACCTTTGTCATAAATGTGTCCAACTTTTCAACTCTATAAATTGGTATAGCGATTTGGTCTAAAAGTACGATATTTAGGATATTCATGATTACTGCCATCTGAAACGCTTTCATTTATCCAATGAACGTTGTAGTTCTGTCAGTCAATTCTGATACTCCCAAGTAAATCAAAAGGCCTAATAAACCGATCTCCGATTCATCAAGCCAGTCTTTCAAATTATTTTAATCCCGCCCTTTTTCAGAAACATCCTTACCTAAGAGCATCAACCAGATCGCACTAACTAACGTCAAGACTCCTGCAAATACAAGCGTTTCACCTTGCTCCTCACCAGTCTCAGGAAGTACTTTTGCTTTAGTCTCAATCCCATCCACATGCACTGATTCTGCTAAGTTAGCAGAGTTGCTGGTCGTGTTATTCACAATCCTTTCACTAGAATTGCCATCCACAATCTGAACTACAGCACTCATTTTCCACTGCGCTTCCAAAATTGGATTAGCAGTTGTCGCTGTAAAACTACCGCCCGGTTGGACTACCGTGCTACCGTCAGGTAATAACCAACCCGTGAAATCATAACCTGCTTTCGTTGGTACGGTTGTTGGTACAGTCACCGTTGCATTCGGCGCATAGTTAGCCGTATCCGTTGGTGCTCCAGTTCCACCGTTAGCATCGTAGGTCACATTTGTCTGCCAGCCTGCATACAGCGCTAATGTGTTATTCGCTAACCCAGCGGGAACCGTATCGCTCGTGAAATTCCATAGTGTCGTTAAGCCCGCATCGCTATACCAGCCTGTAAATGCCCAACTTCCGTTGGTTGGATCAGTTGGTTGTACGACCAACGCTCCGTCATGG
>NZ_SDGZ01000011.1 GCF_008107635.1 Weissella muntiaci
TGATGTGAACCCCAAAAGTTGGACAATATAATATTAATTAGCAATCTCCATGGCGAGTTGTCGGTATTTTACTGGTGACAAACCATGGAGTTTTTCTTTTCTCCGTCTATTATTGTAATAATAGATAAAATCATTAATTTCAGACCTAAATTTATCAAAAGATTCATAGTTTTTATCGTATACAACATTCACTTTGAGAATGTGGAAGAAACTCTCAATAGGAGCATTATCAAGTGGTGTAGCCTTGCGGCTCATACTCTGACGTAAGTTTAATCTATCTAGTGCTCTGAGAAATACTGGTTTTTGATAATGAAATCCTTGATCACTATGAATAATCGCATTATCTATATTTGATAGTTCTAATAAAGGATCAACAACTAATGCTAATGATGGTGTTTTTGTAACGTTAAAAGATAACACTTCAGATGAGTATAAATCTACATAGGCAGTAACATAGGCTTTCTGTTGACCATTGTACTTAATTTCAGTAATATCCGTCACTATCTTCTGGTAGGGTTTGTCTGCTGCGAAATCACGTTTAATGAGTCTATCAGCTATACGACCAACAGTTCCTCTGTATGAATTATATCGGCGTCTGCGTGTATTATATTTTTTACTAAGCAGGTTATATTGGCGCATAATTGATAATACTCTTTTATGATTAACCTGATACCCATTATCATGTAGCTCGCCCGTAACACGTCGATAACCGTACTCTTCTTGAAATTTTGGTGCTTTTATTTCTTTGATTAAAGCAGCCAGTTTATCATCACGTATTGTATTTTTTGGATGTGATTTTAGATAGTAATAAGTACTTCTAGTAAGGCTAACGTAAGTTAGCAATTCTGATAATTTAAAATCAGGTGTACGCCTTAGTGTATCAACTACTTCTTGTTTTTCTCGGTTCGTTGCATCACTAAGGCATTTAATTTTTTTAGGACAGCATTTTCCATGCGTAGTCTACGATTCTCCTCAATAACCTTGGCTAACTGATCGGCTTCATATGACATATCACTAGCTCTCTTATCATAAGGCATAGTGCGCTTTCCTCGGACTTTGTTTTTTAATCCATCATACCCAAATTTATCTACCTTAGCACGCCAAGAGCTAATAACTGCACTTGGAAATACCTTAAACCTCTTCGAGGTTTCTGAATATGAATGATTTAATGAATACTCTAAAACCATTTTCTTAAAATCAAATGAATATGATTCATTCTTAATTCGACCAATAGAGCCGGTTACTTCGTATTGATTAACCCATTCAGTAATATTCTTCTTACTGGCAATATTGTATTTCTCAGCTAATGCTGCAAAGCCAATATCTCCATCTAGATATTCATGAATAACCTTTAACTTAAATTCATTTGAATATTTTGTCATAAAAAAATAACCCCGTAAGTCAGACAATTTCTGTCCAACTTACGGGGTTCACATCA
>NZ_SDGZ01000012.1 GCF_008107635.1 Weissella muntiaci
CAACTTACGGGGTTCACATCATAGATTAATTTCTACTTGGCGGGGCTTTTTTTTGTTCTAATTTGTTATTTTGCCAATTTTGAGCATTTACAACTTAGTTTCGAGTTTAATTATTTCCATATTGATGGTTTTAAAGATAATTAATTTCAAGAAAACACTTTACAAACCGTACTATATATAGTATTATTAATATATAGAAAGGAGGAGGATATGAGATACAAACCTAAACACGCCAAGCGCAAACAAAAAGAGCCTTGGTCAAGGTCAGATAAGTTAACATTAGTAGGTGTAGGAATCTCGCTAATCGCACTTATCAAAGAGTTGCTTGCATAGGGCTCTTGTCAAAGAAAGGTCAGAGATGACCTTCCTTTGGTGTATCCATATTAACATATAATTATGAAGAAATTTAATAGAACAGAAAAGTTACTTACTTTGATGATAGTTATCCAAATAATCACTTTAATTGTGGGGTTGGTAAAATAATGTCCGAAAAGAATACTCAGACGGAGCGCAACAAGCGCTGGCAAGAAAAGAATAAGGAACAAGCTAAGTATTTGCAGTATCGTAGTTATGCACGGTCATTCATCAGAAACTTAGCGACTGATGATGATATAGAAGAACTAAAACAATTAATGGCAGAACGCGAATCGGGAGAGCAATAAAAAACGCCATTCAAGATAGAATGACGACATTACTCGATGAGGGTTATTTTAGAATCTATTCATAATAGGTAGCGTTTGAATTTCTAATGAGATTCAGATGCTTTTTTTACTTACAAAAAGTAGTGAGTCCCCTAGTGAGTCCTTTGCATAATACAACTAATTTCGATGTTGATATACCGGCGTTTGTAGGCACAAAAGTGCGTTATATTTTGACACGACCGATTGGAGCCAGTTTTGCGGATTATTTTGGCTATACTTGGCAACATGGTGTAGTTGGGTTGCCATTAATGAGCTTGATTTGGCTGGTGTTGCTGATACCTTTTTTGGTCTATTTTGTTTGGAATGAACACCTGTCGAATAGGATGAGATGATCTAAAAGGCGCTACTGAATTAACAGTAGGGCTTTTTAATTTGTCGCCTTAGAGGGAAAGACTATCCTAAAGGGGCTAAATTTTGGTAAAATAACACTTGATTTTAAAGGAGGTTGGCGCCATGAGCGAACTGATTAAATTAGTGAATGTATCTTATACATATCCTAATAACGCAGTGCCAGCATTGAAAAATTTAAATTTAACAATTAATCAAGGCGAATGGGTGGCGATGATCGGCCATAACGGTTCGGGCAAGTCGACCTTCGCCAAGTTATTAAATTATTTATTGGCGGCCGATAGTGGCGATATTACAATCGCTGGTGTTAAGGTTGAACCAGACAACCTTTGGACAATTCGTGATTTAGTGGGGATGGTTTTTCAAAACCCAGACAATCAGTTTGTTGGGGCAACGGTTGCTGATGATGTCGCTTTCGGCATGGAAAACCGCGGAATAGACCGGGCAACGATGCTTGAACGGGTGCAGGAAGTCCTGAAATTAGTTAAGATGACCGATTTTGTGGATCGTGAACCAGCACGCTTGTCCGGTGGCCAGAAGCAGCGTGTGGCAATTGCCTCGGTTTTGGCGATTCAGCCACAAGTACTTATCTTAGACGAAGCGACTGCAATGCTTGATCCGCAGGGGCGGCGTGAAATGATTGCGATTGTTCGTGAGCTGAAGGCACGTATGGGTGCAGACTTAACTGTAATTTCAATTACGCATGATATTGAGGAAGCTGCCAGTGCCGATCGGGTGTTGGTACTTGATGATGGTAGTTTGATTAACAGTGGCCGACCTGCTGAGATCTTTGCAGATGCTGCAATCTTACGCGAGCATGGGTTGGCAGTGCCGTTTGCTGAGGAATTAAAAGCTCAGCTAGCACAAAGAGGGATTGCCGTGCCAACGGAGTACTTGACGATGGAAGGAATGGTGGCTTGGTTATGGCAATCAATTTCAAAGAAGTAGGCTTTACTTATCAATTAGGAACGCCTTTTGCCACGCCAGGGCTTCACGATGTTAATTTTACAATTGCCGAGCATAGCTTTACGGCGGTAATTGGGCATACAGGCTCAGGCAAGTCGACAATGGTGCAACATCTGGACGGACTGTTAATTCCAACCAGTGGGGTGATCGAGCATGGCGAGGTGACAATTGAGCCAGACATGCGTCCACGTGATTTAAATCAAATGCGGGCGCACGTTGGGCTGGCTTTTCAGTTTCCAGAAGCACAACTCTTCGAGCAAACCGTTTTGAAGGATGTGATGTTTGGACCTAAAAACTTTGGTAGAACAGAAGCAGAGGCGCGTGATGCGGCGGTCAAAGCTTTACGTTTAGTTGGCATGGCAGCCGAGTTTGATGAGCGAACACCGTTTGATTTATCAGGTGGACAGATGCGACGTGTGGCTTTAGCGGGAGTTCTAGCAATGGAGCCAGATTTGTTGATTTTAGATGAGCCAACAGCAGGACTTGATCCAGCAGGACAGACAGAATTGATGAATTTATTCGCAACTTTGCAACGTGAACAGGCACTAACAATTGTCTTGATTACGCACCAAATGGAATATGTAGCAGAATATGCTGATCAAGTGATTGTCTTTGAAGGTGGTACAGTTGTGCGGCAAGGAACGCCACAGGAAGTCTTTGCGGATGCCGATTGGTTACACGAACGCCAATTAGATGTGCCGTTAGCGCGGCAGTTTGCTGATCAATTGGCACAAAAGGGCATCGTGCTGGAGCATGTACTAGATATGAATCAGCTAGCAGATCAACTGGCTGAGCGTTTAGGAGGCGGAAGGCATGTTTAATAATATGATTATTGGGCGGTATATGCCTGGAAATTCATGGATTCATCGCCTGGATGCACGTGTCAAACTGATGTTGAGTGTATTCTTTGTTCTGGCAGTCTTTATTGCAAACTCAGTTGTCGGTTACATTATCGCAATCGTCTTTGCGGCACTGGTAATTCAACTAACTGGTTTGGGCGTGCGTGTGTTTGCCAAGGGACTCCAACCGTTAATGTGGTTAATGCTTTTTACGGTAGGGCTTCAAATTTTATTCATTAAAACAGGGCATGTTTGGTTTCAATGGGGCTTCTTATCGATTACCTCGGATGGATTGACTAACGGAGTTGCAATTTTTGTGCGTTTTACCTTGATCATCTTTTTTTCGACGGTATTAACGCTGACGACACCGCCTTTAGGTGTGGCAGATGCATTGGAAGTTTTGATGCAGCCTTTGAAAGTGATCAAAGTACCGGTCGATGATTTGGCATTGATGGTTTCAATAGCGTTACGCTTTGTACCGACTCTGATGGATGAAGCAGAGACAATCATGAATGCGCAAAGAGCTCGAGGGGTTGAATTCAACGAAGGTAGTATTGTGAAACGCGTACGAGCATATGTGCCATTGTTGATCCCGTTATTTGTTAATGCGATTAAACGCGCAATTGAATTGGGCGATGCGATGGAAGCCCGTGGTTATCGTGGTGGCACACAACGCACTAAGTACCGTGTATTAACGTGGCATACACAAGATACGGTCGCAATGTTAGGATTTTTGGCTTTTGCCCTAGTCCTAATATTGGTGCGTGTAATGGGCTGGTAAAAGCTTGATAAAATGGAGGAAATTATGCCGCGATATAAGGCATTGATAAAATATGATGGTTCGGAGTTTTTCGGTTGGCAAGTCCAGCCGGAGAAGCGGACGGTACAGGGCGAGCTTGAAAAAGTTGTAAATATGATGGCACGAAACCCAGACCAGTGGATTCGGGTGCAAGGGTCAGGCCGAACGGATACCGGAGTTCATGCGCTGGCACAGGTGGCACACTTTGATTTTCCTTTTGATGTTCCAACTGAGGGGCTCCGAAAAGGGATGAGTTCAAAATTGCCGTTTGATGTAACTGTTACGGCGGTGGAGAAGGTTTCCGATGATTTTCATGCCCAGTATAGCGCTCATGACAAAACTTACTGGTATCGCTTCTCAACGGCCGAATTCAAAGATCCATTTAAACATAAGTACACGGGCCACTGGCATCGCAAATTGGATGTTGATAAGATGACCGCCGCAATTGGTGACTATGTTGGAGAACATGACTGGGTGAGTTTTGCGGCGTCTGGTTTCCAAGCTAAGACAACTGTGCGGACAGTTTATAGTGCAAAGATGTCGGTTCATCCTGAAGATGAAGAAATTTGGTTTGAATTCTCGGGAAGTGGCTTTCTGTATAATCAAGTTCGCATCATGGTTGGCGTGCTCTTGGAGATTGGGAATGGCGTTCGACCGGTTGATGACATTCAACGACTTTTCACAGTTAAGGATCGGCAGGAGGCTCGTTTTACGGCACCAGCATCTGGTTTATATCTAAAGTCGGTTGATTATTGATCGCAAATGAAATGAATGTTAAAAATTAGCCAAGAGAAACGATTAATATAGTGATTGTGCATTGACGGTTTATGAAGAAACTAGTAATATAGACAACGGTATTGTTTACCAACCGCAATGGGAATGTCCTGGTACGACTTTTTAATTATAGGTAAAGTAAACAAACAGAATTATTGGAGGAATACGCCATGCGTACAACTTATATGGCAAAGCCAGGCGAAATTGATCGCAAGTGGTATGTCATCGACGCTACTGATGTAGCTTTGGGACGTCTATCAACTGTCGTAGCATCAATTTTGCGTGGAAAGAACAAGCCAACTTTCACACCAAACGTAGATACAGGTGACAACGTAATCGTTATCAACGCCGAGAAGGTCGCTTTGACTGGAAAAAAGGCAACTGACAAGATCTACTATCACCACTCAAACCACCCAGGTGGATTGAAAGAGCGTAAGGCTGGTGATTTGCGTGAGAAGAACCCACAACGTTTGATTGAGCTTTCAGTTCATGGAATGTTGCCAAAGGGAACTCTTGGTCGCCAACAAGGTTTGAAGTTGCATGTTTATGCTGGTTCAGAGCATAACCACGCAGCCCAAATGCCTGAGATGTTGGACATCAACAAGCTTATCTAAACTAGCGAAAGGAGAAAGTAAAATATGGCTACTGTACAATATTACGGAACTGGTCGTCGTAAGAACTCTGTTGCACGTGTACGTTTGGTACCTGGTAACGGAACGATCACAATCAACGGTCGTGACCAAGGACAATATGTTCCTTTCGCAAACTTGCGTGAGGTTATGATTCAACCATTTAACGTAACTGAAACTCTAGGAAACTATGATGTATTGGTTAACGTTAACGGTGGTGGATTCTCAGGTCAAGCTGGGGCAATCCGTCATGGTATCTCACGTGCCTTGTTGCAAGTGGATCCTGACTTCCGTGCTGCCTTGAAGGCTGCTGGATTGTTGACTCGTGACGCTCGTATGAAGGAGCGTAAGAAGCCAGGTCTTAAGAAAGCCCGTAAGGCTTCACAATTCTCAAAGCGTTAATATTTGTATTTATTACAGTATTGTCGAATTTGGGTTTTATGAATTTGATTTTGAAAAGCGCATTCCGTGTTGAGCGGAGTGCGTTTTTTTGTACTTAGGTAGGTCATAATAACTTGCCATATATTAAATTTAGAGTGTCTAGATATTATATTTGATTGTTGGAGATGAAAATATATGATAGATTATAATTACCAGTGGATAAAACATGGATGAGCAGACATGTGTTCCATTGACATATCAATAATTGATTTCAATAGAGAAATCAAGAACCATTGGACAGGTGAAACTGCTAGCAGAAAGACCGTTCATGGCAAATGATGAAAGTAAGATGACTAAGACTAACATAACTGTTTGCTCCTTTGAGTTGATAATTTCATTATGAATTTAGCACAAACTTGAATTGAAGTATCAAAACTGCTTAGGAACATTGATACAAACGAGTATGACCCCGAATGTGAAATAGTGCTTCACTGTCATACTCGTTTTTCATTTGGTTTTGAAAGGTGAAGATATGATAGACGAAAGTAGAATTGATGAATATTATTTATCTCAGAATAATTTCTGGCATTTTGATTTTAGAATCCCAAAAAGATTAATGGGAAAGTATATATCTTATATTCAAAGTCCAAAAAATATAGCTAATTATCGTTTTTATCCGTTTATCAGATATTATAAAGTTCTCAAGAAAAATGATGGTGAAAAAATTCATATTAAGAAAAGGCCAATTACGGTAGCCAGTCACCATGATGGCATAATATATAAGTATTATGGTGAGATTCTATCACTAAAATATGAAGAATTTCTTTCAACAAGAGACCTAAATGATACTGTAACGGCGTATATGAAGTCTGACGCCAAGGTGAATAGATCAAATACATATTCCGCAAAGGAAGTTTTTAAGACAATATCAGATTACAAGGACGCTTATATAATTAAAGGTGACTTCAAAGGTTTTTTTGATAATCTGGATTGGATGGTACTGAGGAGTCAAGTTTCAACGATTTTGGGAACAGCAGGATTAACAGACGATTGGGAAAGCGTATTAAAATCATTAACTGATTATCGTGTCGTTGAGGATGAATACTTGAGAAAGATAATGATTAACGAACTTTCGCCCAACGGTGCCAGATTTAAAAATAGAAAAGCATTGGGTGACTTCGTTAAGAAGAGGAAAAAGATCTCTCATAGAAGGATATTTAAACATAATGTGAAGGGAATTCCTCAAGGAACAGCATTAAGTGCAATCCTAGCTAATGTATATATGTTGGAATTCGACCAAAGCATGATGAGGTTGATGAAAGATCTAAATGGTATGTATCGTAGATATTCGGATGATTTCATTATAATTTTGCCCAGAAATGGTATGGATGATTCGAAAATTTCTATAATTAGTGATGAAATAATTAATATGAGTGAATCAATGCTAGGTCTAACCATTGAGAAAAGTAAGACAAGATTGCTTTATTATAATGGGACTGAAATGGAAGATGTAAAACTTAAAAGACGGACAACGTTAAGTTATTTGGGTTATCAATTTGACGGGCTAACGATTTCGTTGAGATCAAAAAGCATATATAAATTTGTATATAGAGGTAAGAAAGCCACTAATTACGTTATACGTGATGAACACGATATTAAAAAGGTAAGTACTCTATCCATTAGAGAAATTGATGAGATGCCAATCTATAAATATAAATATAATGAGGTTTACGGCTTATATAGAGTTCTAATCCAAGGGGAGGAGGCTGATCATCGGAGGAAGCTGTATAGGGAAGTTAAAAGCAGATTACTAACATCTAAGAAATTCTATGTGAAAAATAAGAATGTATCTAAGTATTTGGTGCATAGAGTTGAGAAGCAGAGAAATCTTTTAGAGTTTCACGGAACATTTATGGATTACGCTGTAAGATCAGATAGAATTATGGGCGAAATTGGGAACGGTACGAAGTCGGTGATACTGAAACAAACGCTGAGAGTAATTGGAAAAAATCAGAGGAGATTAGCAGAAGCAAGAGAAAAAATAAATGCTTGGGATTAGCAAAATTGATCATATTTTGAAAGCTGATGTATTTCTTAGTGTGGAACAAAGGGGAACGTTTCGTTTAACGGTTAGATGAAGGGAACTTATAATATGGTGGATCATGAATCTAGACGAAATGCCTGCGATAAGTATGTTATTGCTGATTGTTAATTGAGAGTTTTGTGTGGCAAGTTATTTATCCGATTGATCACTTGTTGGCGTAGCAGTCCGAATAATTTGCTGTTTCAGTATCTTATAGTATGTATTTCTGAATCAATTCGTTCATTCCTTGTTTCGTGTGAATTTGGCGAATTAAATTAACATTAATTCTTTCTGTTATGTGAAATAGAAACTTTCGCTTTTTGTGTTATCGAATATAGAGGTGGTTCATCACTGAAAAAGCCAGCCAGATTTTATCTGACTGGTTTCTTTGTGTTAATCATCAAAACTAAATCGCAACACCATCTTCTCTGACCCGCTTCGAACCATCTTTCCCAACAATTCAGTCTGCTTAGTCAAAGCAATCTTAGCAAGTCGTTCGTTAGCCTCAAATAATAATCCAGTAACATCAGCATCCCCATGCACAACGCTATCAACTTCGTGGTGTACCGCATGATAAGCACTCATTGCTTCCAACGTATAATTATCACGCATATCCATATAGAACTCATAATTAGTATCGCCCAGCAATGCCGTAGTAGCGCTCAACCAATACATATTCGTTGGATCAAAGGTATCTGTCGCATCTCGATAGCAAGCCGGTGTGTCATTGACGTTCGTATAAAATGGAACAATCGTATTAAATGTATTCGCCCCAAAAGCAATCCATTGCACACCAGCGATTGAAGCTGGTACGTTATTTCGAACTTGAAGCACGTGAACATTATGGTTACGGTTAATCCCAATTGGACGGAATTTCTTACGATCACTAGCATCACCATGCCCGTAAGGATCATATTTTGTATTCTCAAAGTGGCTACTCAAAACATATTTCACATCTTCAATGGTGATCTTACGGTTTGCGTAGGCAATAAAAGGTAAATCCTGCTCACCTGGTTCATAATCTTTTTCAACACTAGGAGTGAAATGCTTCTGTCCAAACCAAGTCCGGGGATTATTATAAATCGTGTCCTTGATAGAAGCTGATCCAAAGATATGGCGTAGATTGTAGCCTTTGAAATCAGGATTAAGTTGATTTCCATCAATAAAGTCCTTCAAATCATCGGAAGCTAGTGAATCTGGGCTGGCAAAATCAAACTGATCAATATTCATACGATTTGGTGCGATCACATAAGCGTCGTCAGGAATCCGGACGGCTGCCCAATGATGGCCACCAATGGTCTCTAACCACCAAACTTCTTGATTATCGGAAAAGGCGATCCCGTTTGGCTCATAAGTACCAAATTTAGTTAGTAATTCACCCAGGCGGATAACACCTTCCCGTGCTGAATTAATGTAAGGCAAGACAAGTGTAACCAAATCTTCCTCACCCATTCCAGCTTCAACATAGGGATCTAATCCCAATACGCGTGGGTTAGTAGTGATAGTCTCAGTTGCAGACATCGTCACGTTTTTACTGTTAATGCCGGCGGCGGGCCATGTTCCGTTAACTAAATTTGCGTTTGGAATTGATGTATAACGCAGTGGATTATCTGGCAAATCTAGCTGGAGGCCAGAAAGAATCGCTTGATAATGACGCGGTTGATCTGCTGGATGAACAACCACGAAACGTTGTGGATCAAGTGCCTCGTGTCCGTCGTCATTTCTAGCGATCATCGTTGAGCCGTCTAACGATGCGTCCTTACCAACTAGAATTGTTGTACATGAACCTTTAATCCGATCTGCCATGTTAATCATAATGAAATCCCCCTAGTGAGCTTTCTTTCAATTCTACGCTTCTTGCTGAATGATGAACGATAAATTCTCGGGAAGCATTAGGGTGAGTACAAGTGGGGATGGCGAGGATTGAAGTTGATAAGAAAATAATATTATTCAAATTTGTGTAACTATTTTTAGGTTGCATGTGAATAAAATCCCTTATATAGACTTTTTTAACCCTATTTATATATGTTATACTTATCTATAGAATATGGAAATTGGTTAGAAAGTAGAGGGAGATTATGTATTTAAAAAGATTTATACAGTTATTGGTTGTGTTTATTATTTCATCAATTCTTTGGGTGTGGTTGTATCAGAGCAACTTTTTAGGAAATCAACTAGCGAGTTTTATTGTAGCAATGACCATTGGTTATGGATTGCTAGTATTGCCACTGGTTGTGCTGACCTTGATGAAGGGACGTCGTAAAGCAGAGAGTGTAGGGAGTTATGGCGAAGCGGGGCGTTTAACGAAAATATTGAATGAGTTACCAGGGTATATTGTTTTTACTTGGCAAGACGAGCATGCTAATCCAGCTACAGCGATTATGAGTTTTGTGCAATCTTCGCGATCTGAGAACGTATTTTACATGGTCACTGAACCTCAAAGTACAAAAGCACATGACTTATTAAGACATCAACAGCAGGTTAGTTTTACGACTTGGTTTAATGAGCTAAGTCAAGGGATGCGGATTTCATCAAATAAAGCGCGGGTACAGACTTTGCAGAATGAGAAGGCGCAGTTATTAGTTGAGACAGAGCCCAACATTTTAAACCTACATGAAAATGCTGCCAACATGATGATTTTGAAAATGACGGTGGATTCAGTTCTTTATGAGGATTTCAAGGGCAAACGCTGGACAATGGCATTTAAGTAATCGAAGATGCTTGCTTAATTTAACAAGATGCAGGATTGCTGAAAATTGTCTAGAATTGAAAACGCTCGATTAGAATGCGATAATGGGATGACAATATAATATTCTTACTAGGGGAGGCTATGCCTGAGACAAGTAATTGGACCCTTTGAACCTGATTAAGCTAGCACTTGCGTAGGGAAGTAAATTTATCATTCTTCGATCAAAAAGATTGGGAAATAAATTTAGCCAAATTGGGTTTTTAACTTGATTTGGTTTTTTTGTGTCTTTTTCTGGTAAGGAAGCAATCGAAACGAGGGTGGAATATGACATTTGCAAAACGAGTTCGGGTAGCACAACCGTTGATCTTGAATCTAGCTAATTCAGTCACACAACAGCGTGTAGCTGATGTAATCAGCTATGTCGGTGGCTCACCATTGATGACAACTTCAATGGATGAGCTGGAGGAGTTATTAGGAATTTCAGATGCACTGGTGCTTAACATCGGCACGATCAACGATAATCTACTACCACTTTATTTAGAAGCTGGTAGGTTAGCGAATCAGATGAATAAGCCAGTAATCTTAGACCCGGTTGCAGTTATGCTCCCTTATCGAGGAAGAGTTGTAAAAGAATTGCTGGCAAAGATAAAATTTGCAGTTATTTGTGGAAACGCGTCAGAGATTGCTTGGTTCGCACAGACTAAGCTAGCGGGTAAGGGAATTGATGCTTTAGTAGCACAACCAGATCGAGACATTGTGAAGTTGGCGGCAAATAATACGGGCGCGGTGATTGTCCAATCGGGAGTGACCGATGTCCTTTCTGATGGACATGAGATTTTAACGGTGGAGGCACAAAGCGACTTGTTCAAAGTTAATGTAGGTGCTGGGGATATGTTATCAGCGTTGATTGCGACATATTCAGCAGTTACAGAAGATTATTTTGGTGCAGCCTTTGCTGCGACAAAATTATTTGGTGAGAGCGGACAGTTAGCGGAAATATTAGTGGATCATCGACCAGGGTTGTTCATTGATGAACTTTTAAATCAATTACATCTAAGTAAATAGGGACTGAGGAAAGAAAATATGAAAGAAGTTGCGCAGGTAGTAACGATTGCTGGAATTGACTCAAGTGGGGGTGCCGGAGTCAATGCAGATTTAAAGACGTTTCATAATCAAGGTGTTTATAGCGCGAGTGTTATTACTGGGTTGACTGCACAGAATACATTCGGAGTACAGGACGTTTTGCCAACGCCGGCGAAATTTATTGCTGAACAATTTGATTCGGTTTTTGGTGATTTGAATGTCAAAGCTGCTAAGACCGGGGCTTTGTTTGATGATCCAACGGTTAAGGAAGTTGTTGTTAATCTCAAACGACAGCATGTGCAAAATTTGGTGGTTGATCCAGTGATGGTCGCTAAAGGTGGCGCAAAACTTCTGACAGATGAAGCAATTCATTCAGTTAAAACGCTCCTATTTCCGCTTGCTGAATTGATTACACCGAATTTAACCGAAGCAGCAGTTTTGGTTGGATATGAGTTGGTGGATGAAGGAGCTATTCAACGTGCTCTCCACGATCTACAAGCGATGGGGGCAAAAAATGTCTTGATCAAAGGTGGTCACGGTCAAGGTAAAAAGATTCGAGATGCTTTGCTATTAGCAGATGGACGTATCCGCTATTATGAAAGTGAGCGGATTGAAACTGAGCGAACACATGGTACCGGTGATACACTTTCATCGTATATTGTGGCTGGTCTAGCACAAGGAAAGACCTTAGAGGCAATCATGCCAGCGGCGAAGTTATTTATGCAAAGAGCAATTGCAGACGGTATTGCAGTTGGTCATGGTCATGGACCGTTGAATCATTGGGTTAAGGGGTAAAAATGGAACGTAATATATTAAGGCGTTATCTGGTTGCTGGACCGCAGGATTTTCCGGGACGTTCATTAGCTGAGGTTACTGAGCGTTTGCGGCTCCTGCTGAATAGTGGCATTACAACCTTTCAATTTCGAGATAAGGGAGCTGTTTATGCTAGTGCGGCTGAACGGTTAGCCTTCGCCAACCAAATTCGCCAATTGGCTGATGAGGCACAAGTCATGTTTATTATGAATGATGATGTTGCCCTGGCTAAGGCAGTTAATGCAGACGGATTACACATTGGTCAGGCCGATACAAGACTTGTGGAGGCACGCCAAGATCTTCCAGCAAGTATGCTGATTGGATTGTCAGTTCGAAATGCAGTAGAGATGCAGGCAGCGCAGGCAAGTGGAGCCGACTACTTAGGTGTAGGGCCAATCTTTCCAACTCGTTCAAAGAGTGATGCCGCTCCTGCATTAGGGATCGACGGCTTGGTGAACATACTAGCTTTAAATGAGTTGCCAACAGTTGGGATTGGCGGAATTGCCCTGGATAATCTTAGTTTGTTGTCTAGAACGTCGCTAGATGGAGTCGCTGTTATATCAATGTTGACGCGTAGCAGAAATCTCGATAAGACAATTGACCAGTTTAAAAGATATTGGTAAATCTTCAAAAAGTTCATGGTTCTGCACCAAAATCGCCAGAGCAAATTCATACTTACTTGAGACAATAATTTTGTAAATGTACTGATTGTGTGAACGACAAGGAGGTAGATATGCGAAGAGATTTAGGACCACGAAATAATTGGAATCCGTTTGATTGGTTTACCGATAATGCCCCGGCAGTAAATCATATTCACGAGAGCATGCGGACGGACGTGCATGAGACAGAATCACAATATGAATTAGTTTCAGAGTTGCCTGGAATGACAAAGGAGGACGTAACCTTACGTTATCGCGATGACATTCTGACAATTTCTGCTCAAAAACATTCATTTGAGGATTATGAACATGGGGACATGATTCATACTGAACGGTCTACGCAACAAATGGCACGTTCATTTCAAATTCCGCGGATCGATGAGGACAAGATTACTGCAACATTGAAAGATGGTATTTTAACAGTGATTTTGCCAAAGGATGATCGGGAACCTGAACTTGATCACGGTAAAAAGATTGAGATTGATTAATGCATAATTAAAGACCAGCAAGCATGTCGCTAACTGGTCTTTTTTCTTGTTGAGCCTATTTGTTATATAATGATACAGAGAAATTTAATCGATTCGAGGGAAGATAATGCTAACAAGTTATAAAGAATTACTTGAGAAATATAACCCAGCAGTACCGGAAAAACTCCGTTTGCCAGTGAGCCCGAAAGAAAGTAGCGTTATGGTCGGTGACGCTGATAGCACAATGGATGTAAAGTTCAATGGGGATGAAGTTAGTCAAATAACCTTTGAACTTGATGATGATCAGGTTGAAGGTGTCTATTATCAAATGTTTGTTAAGGGTCTTGAAGGTGGTATGGGCTGGTCATCATCGAGTTTCTATCAGGCAATGATGGCAACTCTTGAAGATCATGCTACACATAAAGGTGTTAATCAGTTTGGAGTCGAAGCAACTCATAGCTGGGATGCTGGTCGGATTACGGTTGTTGTTAGTAAAGATTAACAGTTAAAACCATGTGAATGACGAATTTACATGGTTTTTTAATTTTCCTATTGACTTTCGTACAAGCATCCTGTAATTTAGATTAAGTTGTTTCGGCGATGAAAAAATACTTGAAATGTTCAAAAAAAATTCAATAATTTAGGTTATTGACAGTATGAATTAATTC
>NZ_SDGZ01000013.1 GCF_008107635.1 Weissella muntiaci
AGTCGTTACATTAGCGCTTCCTGACGTAATGGTTGGTGTAATATCAACTACCGTATTCGGCACTACTACTCGATCCGCTGGCACCGTGACTGTTGGTGGTGTTACTACCGTAATCACTTCCGTTGCAGGTGGCGTTGTACCAGTACTTCCATCAGGATTTGTGTATGGTACGGTCGTTGTCACCGTATAAGTACCTGGGGTCGTCGGCGTATAACTTGTACCTGTTAACGTCGTCGTTGTACCTGTCGGGGTCGTGACCGTCGTAACTGGTGTTCCAGTCGTTACATTAGCGCTTCCCGGCGTAATGGTTGGTGTAATATCAACTACCATATTCGGCACTACCACCCGATCCGCTGGCACCGTGACTGTTGGTGGTGTTACTACCGTAATCACTTCTGTCGCAGGTGGCGTTGTACCAGTACTTCCATCAGGATTTGTGTATGGTACGGTCGTTGTCACCGTATAAGTACCGGGGGTCGTCGGCGTATAACTTGTACCTGTTAACGTCGTCGTTGTACCTGTCGGGGTCGTGACCGTCGTAACTGGTGTTCCAGTCGTTACATTAGCGCTTCCCGGCGTAATGGTTGGTGTAATATCAACTACCATATTCGGCACTACCACCCGATCCGCTGGCACCGTGACTGTTGGTGGTGTTACTACCGTAATCACTTCTGTCGCAGGTGGCGTTGTACCAGTACTTCCATCAGGATTTGTGTATGGCACCGTCGTCGTCACCGTATAAGTACCTGGGGTCGTCGGCGTATAACTTGTACCAATCACCGTGATAATCGTTCCATCCGGAGTCTCAACCGTCGTTATTGGTGTATTAGTTGTTACATTAGCGCTACCTGGTGTCACCACTGGTGAAATTGTAATCGGCGTATTTGTTACTATCGTTTGATCCGTCGGCAAGGTAACCGCTGGCTCTGTAACTACACCAACTAAAGCCACCTTACTAATTTGTAGACTAGTGATTGGATCAGTATAGGTATAAGTTACATCATAGTTACCAGCTGTCTTTGTATCTATAGTTGAGACCGGTGTGGTTGATCCAGCTGGTGTCACTGTTACAGTCACATTCGTTAAGCCAGCAATTGGGTTACCAACGCTGTCAGTCCCACTATCAAAATTATCAGTTGGTAACCACGGATCATTCACAAGTAGTGTTGAATTGTGCACAACTTCCGTCAAAGGCTTTGGTGTCACCGTGATCGTGTAGTTAGCTTGAATCGGTCCGTTGTTACTTTGATAAGTCACTGGAATTACATAAGTATCTGGCAAGAGTGGCGGAGTTCCATCTCCAAACGTCGTATTGAAGATTAGGTTTCCATTATTGTCAAAACTAATATCACTCAGCGGAATTGTTGAGCCCGTATTGCGTCCTTTAATGCTAGTATTTCCGGTTGCAATCACTGGTGTTGTCAACACAGTACCCGCGACTGGAATTGGCATCACCGTAATTGGCCCATTTCCGACTTCAACCGTTCCAGTACCGGTGGTTGATGCGAGCAGGGTTACAACATCATCAACTGTACTCGCAATCTTCTGTGCAATCCCCTCAGTATCGGTGTAGGTATTCGTGTAGGTAACTGGAATTGTGTAAACCCCCGGCACCATTTGAGATGCCAACGAGACCTGACCAGTTATAGGATCAATGCTAGCCACCCCAACTGGGCTAACTACACTTCCATCCGGCAACATGACTTGACCAAGTGTTCCTTGATCCAAAGAAGAGTTACTAATATCTGTGCCATCTGGCAAAGGATCAATAACATTCGCAGGTAAAGTTGTTACCTTGCCAATCGTGTTAGTTATCTTCTGCCCCTGCCCAACTGAAATAAAGTCGTAGACAGTGACGGATTTATTATTAATGTCAGTATAAGTCACTGGAATTTTATAAATCCCTGGTGTTACTTGTCCAGCTAAAGTTAAATTATCTGGGTTCGTCGGATCAACCGTTACCTGATTATTAATACCAGTAATCGGTACATTATTGCCATTTGGATCTAAAACCGGAATGTTCGTAAATGTCCCTGCTGTTGGATCATAGACCACCCCAACCTGGGTATTGGTGATTGTTCCGGATAAATTAGGTGTATTGTGCGCTACAACGGGCACGTTCACTACCGTTCCCACAATATTCCCTGTGCTAACTGATACCGTATCAAGTACTGTTACCGTATTGCCCACATTATCCGTGTAAGTGATTGGGATCGTATACACGCCCGGATTTGACTGTCCGGCAAAAACGACCGTTCCATCTGTTGTGGCAGTTACTTCATTACTTGGTATAACCGTTCCATCTTGTTCTTGCACCATTCCAACAACTGCATTAGTAATAACCGCTCCAGATGTTGGTGTCACAGTATTCTTAATATTGACCGTAGTATCTGTTGGTACCCAAGTTGCCGCAC
Source organism: Weissella muntiaci (assembly GCF_008107635.1). Lineage (GTDB taxonomy): Bacteria > Bacillota > Bacilli > Lactobacillales > Lactobacillaceae > Weissella > Weissella muntiaci. The sequence continues at coordinate 2,415 of NZ_SDGZ01000013.1, forward strand.
CAGAACCTTGAATGCTTCCAGCAACGTTAAAAGGCGAGGCTGCAATTTCAAACATTAGATGATTTGTACCAATATTGGCTGTTGCCGTCGTTGAATTTGAACCTGTAAACCCGCCAAAATAAAAGGTCGGGGTGGTTGTCTTAAAATTCAGAAATGATGCCCCATATAAATAGGCGTAATTATCATAATCTGAATCGTTTGCCGCCTTCATATTAGCAACAGATTTAGATGTAAAGATTGTTTTGACCGCTGAATTACCAATTCCTAAGGCATTTGGATTGATTGATACAGGTTGAATGTCAGTTGGATATGCCGGATTTGATGATAGCAAAACATCTGTTGCATCATTAGTTGTTAGATATTCTGATGGTGCTGTAAGAGATGCCCCTAAAAGGGCCATGTTCTGAACCTCCGCTAAGGAAAGTGACGAACCCGTTAACGGTGCCGTTGTTTGCTTCATAGTATCTTGAGCGTAGGCTGTGTCCAAATACGTTAAAGGCATTGAAATACCTGTATCAGTATATGTTGCATCGCTTTTATAAAAGCTCAATGTAAAATGTCCGTTAATATTGTGAGCCGAAACAAAAGTATTCAAATCTTTGGAAATCGTCAAGTAACTTGATTGGGTTGTTGATTGTAATTTATCAACCGTAAATGTCATTGCCACACCAATTGGTTGACCATTTAACGTACCAATGTAGGGCCAAGTCTGAGTGACTTGGCTCCCTACAGATAGACCAGAAGCCACATACGCATCTGTGGTAGTCAACAATGAGGCTGCTCCCCAATTTGCGCCATATGATTTTCCGTCTGCTCCGGTCACTGATGATCCAGAATAGTTCCCCGTCTGAACCGTACCAGCACCTGTAATCGTTGGTGCGCCCTCTGACCATGGCATAATCCTACCAAACAAACCTAATTGGACACTATCAGCGGTGCTGTTTGGCTGATAAGGCGTGAAGTTTCTAGGATCACCAATCATCGTATCACTAGCCAGCATGGTATATGGGCCATTAGTTCCTGTAACACTTACCAGACCGTTCTCAACTAGAACAGTTTGCGTCACAGGAGTTGAACTACCATCCGTATAAGTAACAGTGTAAGCACCAGCAGCTAAATCATAACTCGTGCCAGTTGTTGCGCTGACTACATTTCCGCTACTGTTCTTAACTACTGCCGTGACAGTTTTACCATTCACAACGCCATTTGTTGAGGATGCCACTCCTTGTAAAGCAGAATTGAAATTATAAGTTATCAAACCCGTTGGTAATTTGTATTCAATATTCTTAGGTTGGGTCATAACTGTGGTCGTTGGCGTCGCCACTGTTGGCGCCATCATCATTGAATGACCTACAGGATTCGACGTTGGTGTTGGCGCCACGTATGCATTCACAGTTATGCTTTGGATCACCGGTGTCGCCGTCCCGTCACTATAGGTCGCAGTATAAGTTCCGGCCTTTAAGGTATAGCTCGTCCCACTAGTTGTATTTACAACTGCCCCAGTATTATCAGTAATGGTCGCCGTCACAACTGAACCATCACTAGCATTAACACCCTGCACACTCGAATCAAAATTATATGTATCGGTGGCACTTGTCAAAGTTATATTAATTGCATTCGCATTTGTTAAGGTAACTGTCTTTGGCACCGTTGTACCACTGACTGATGTTGTGTCGGCATGAACTACCACCCCCTCACTAACTGTCAATGCAACACCAAATACAAAGACTGACATTCCCGCTACCACCCAATATTTGCCAACCTTATACATTTTAAAATGTTTTTTCACATCCATCTCTCTACTCCAATCAATCTATTTGCAAACCAAATTTGCGTTCACAAAAAGCAAGCTCCTAAAAAGTACCACTATCAATTGATTATATACAAAAATGCAGATATTTTAAATGTCATAAATATCCTTTTATATTCGATATTATATGTTATTAGATAGGCGGATTCTATACGGAGAAACTGCAAATAATAAGTATCTTCACATAAATTGAATTGATTTATTAGTATGAAATCTCGCAACACATTACCTGACGAAACTAATTAATCTATTCAAAAGATTGATTGAAGGCACTCGTCCTTTGGATTAGCATAAATACAATTCCCGTTCTATTTTAAAATTCCAACTAAAAAACCCGAAAGTTAAAATAACTTTCGGGTTTCTCACTATAAGATATGCTTTTAATATTCAGAACGTCTTTTATCCGAAGACTGCACTCAGTGCCAAGACGACTAACAAGCCGACAACTGAGATGATTGTCTCTAGAACAGTCCAGATCTTCAATGTTTGTGGAACGTCCAAATCGAAGAATTCCTTAAACATCCAGAATCCAGCATCATTCACGTGCGAAGCAGCCAATGATCCAGCACCAATTGCCAAAACAACGAAGGCTGGGTTAACTGATGAACTAGCAACCAAAGGAGCCACGATTCCGGCAGCGGTCAAACCAGCGACGGTCGCTGATCCAACAGATACACGGATGATTACCGCAATCAACCAAGCAAACAAAATTGGTGACATGTTTGTGTGAGCAAAGGCAGTTGCAATCGCAGTTGAGATTCCACCAGCGGTAAGAACACCCTTAAAGGCTGCACCACCACCGATAACCATCAACAAGTTAGCGATTGACTTCAAAGCGTTTGACATTGAAGTTCCAACTTCACCCATTGTCCGGTTTTGCTTTGGTCCCATTGACCAAATTGCAAATGACATTGCCACAACCATTGCAATCACTGGGTTACCAATGAAGGCAAAGAAATGTGCCCAACCAGATGGATGCAAGACATAACCATTTTGCGTAGCTGGTGACATTAGCTTCCAAGCAGCATCACCAATCTTACCACCATAAACTTGCTTTCCGCCATTTGCAGCCAACGTAAAGACTGTTGAAACTAATAGCAGAATAACAGGCATCAATGAAGTCAAGATTGACAAGCCAAAGCTTGGTGTATCTTCCAATTTGAATGTCTTCACTTCACCAAAGGCATCCAAAGTCTTAGTAATCTTAAAAGCACCTGGAGCATACTTTTGCGCCAATCGAGTAAAGATTGGACCAGCTACCAACATTGCAACAATCGCAACGATGATACCATACATCAAGACAACCCCGATGTTAGCTCCTAGCAAATTTGTAACAGCTGTTGGAGATGGCTGTGGTGGCAAGAATCCTTGGGCAGCTGATAGAGCGGCCGCCATTGGAATTCCCAAGTAAAGTAGTGGCACTTCTGCTTCCAAAGCAATCGTAAACACGATTGGGATTAGAACAACCAAACCAACTTCAAACAACAATGAAATTCCAATAATAAACGATGCTCCGGCAACAGCCCATTGCAAACGTTTCTTACCAAAACGACTAATCAAAGTTGACGCGATACGGTATGATCCACCAGAATCAGATACCAGACGACCAATCATTGAGCCCATTCCGAACACAATAATCAGCTCGCCCATTGTGCCACCAATACCAGTCTTCAAGGCATCACCAATACCAGCAGGATTCATTCCCAAAGCAAGTGCAACTAGAATTGAAACAATGATCAAAGATACAAAAGTATTGACCTTCATCTTCAAAATGAAGAATAACAACAGCGCGATTCCCAAAACCAAAATGATAAATGGCCAAACATTGACATCACTCATCATCCATTGAAAAAGTCCCGTTGTTGGGTTAGTCGATAACCCAGCTAACAACGTAAACATAATACACATTCCCTCCTTAGGAGAACTAAAAAATATCTAACCAAAAATTAGATGAAAAATTTCAAAGAGACCGACCTGAGTCGATCTCGGGTTATTATCCTAGTACACTTACAAATTGTCAATGCAACTATACTATACCAATATAAAACAAAGCGACCGTTCAAGTACAAAAAATACCCAATCAACCAATCAACTTCGCAGTCTCGTCACACATAAACACGTAATGTTTACTTGTGTGCAACGTGCTTACGCTGGAAGTCTGCAATATTCTTGTACTCGGTTTGTAGTTGACGTGACAGACGGATAAAGATTGGTGCCAATTCACGATACGCTTCATAATTCTCAGGATTTGGAGCGTATGTGTTTGAAGAACCGATCATGTCTCCAATTACATCCAAACTGTCAATCATCCCTAAGGCTTTTTGTGCCATGACTGTTGCGGCCAAAGCACCAGATTCAAAGGCCGTTGGTACGGTAACTGGCTGCTCAAAAATGTCAGCCATCATCTGACGCCACAATGGTGAGCGTGCAAATCCACCGGTTCCTTGAATCGACTTCAAGTCACCAACAACTTCTTCTAGGGCCAAAGAAACCATGTAAATGTTAAACACAATTCCTTCCAAAACGGCCCGCGCCATGTGTGCTCGTGTGTGCCCATGGTTCAAGCCAAAGAAAGAACCACGTGCATTTGCGTCCCAGATTGGAGCTCGCTCACCACCCAAATAAGGATGGAAGATCAAACCATCAGATCCAGCTGGAATTTTAGAGGCAATCTCAGTTAATAGATCATAGGTATCAATTCCCAAAAGCGCCGCTGTTGATGATTCTGCATCGAACATCTTATCACGTGCCCAACGGAAGACATCACCACCGTTATTAACCGGACCACCAACAACCCAGTGATCGCGGTCCAAGGCGTAGGTAAATGTCCGAGCTTTTGGATCAATCCGTGGCTTATCGGTAACAACCCGGATTGCACCTGAGGTACCAATCGTAATTGCAGCCACACCAGGTTGAATTGCGTTCACCCCAAGGTTTGACAATGGACCATCACCAGCTCCATAAACGAATGGTGTATCGGCTGGAATTCCGATAACTTGGGCATATACCTCATCCATACCACGCTCAATTTCATATGGCTCAACCGGTTGAGGTAACTGATCCTTTGTTACACCGGTTAATTCAAGCGCTTGCTCATCCCAATCTAGGTTAAAGATGTTAAACATTCCTGTTCCAGATGCGATTGAATAATCCATCTTGTTTGCACCAAACAAACGGTGGAACAAATATTCCTTAATTCCCAAGTAGTGAGCTGCCTTGTTATAAATATCAGGCTTCTCATTCTTCAACCAGCGCAACTTAGACAATGGTGCCATCGGATGAATCGGAGTTCCGGTCTTGGCATAAATTTCATTACCAACTCCGCTCTCCTTTAATTCTTCCGTGTACTTAACCGCACGCGCATCAGCCCACGTAATAACGCGTGTTAATGGCGTCCAGTTTTCATCCAGCGCAATCAATGAATGCATCGCTGAGCTAAATGAAACGGCTAAAATTGTTCCATCCTTAGCTGCTCGCGCTACTTCAGTCATTGCATCCATAAAGGCTTCAAAAATCTCATTAAGATCTTCTTCAGCCATATCAGGTTCATCACGATACAAAGTGTAACCCTTGTTCGAGCTCGCAATCACATTACCAGCAGTATCAAACAAAACTGCCTTGGTGGATGTTGTCCCTAAATCAACTCCGATTAAGTAATCCATAATATTCTCCCGCAAATTTTTAACGTTCATCTATTTATTATTAACTTATAACAGTTTAAGGAAATTTTTTTCATTTTGCAAGCGCTTTTTTTGTAAAAAAATTTCACGACTTCAACAAATTATATGCCATAACCAGGCGTAAAACAGACTTAACTATGGGCAATTACTGGGTGAAATCTATGTTATTTAATATATATCTACTTATGATCATCTTCTGGTCGATAAACCATCCGACCATCTAACGCAAAAACCTTCTGAGAGAACTCACCAGGTTTTGTATCAGCCAAGGCTTTGTCGAAACTTTGTAAATTGGCATCCAGTTCGTCCAACAAATGTAGGATCTGAGCTTCTTTAACCAAAGGCCGTACGGGTGAACCCCATTCTAGTTGCCCATGATGCGAAAGAACCACGTGTCGCAAAAGAACCATATCTTCACTGAATAGATCAATCTTCATTTCATTGGCTGCCAAAACAATTTGCTCGTCAATTAATGTGATATGCCCCAAAAGGTTTCCAGCTCTTGTGTAAGTCGTTGCCACCGGTCCCGAAAGTTCAATGACTTTTCCTAAATCATGTAACAAAGCGCCTGCATATAGTAAGGACTCGTCAATATCCTCATACTGATTTGCGACAGCTTGTGCCAATCGAGAAATCGATAAAGTATGAAAAGCTAATCCGCCGGTAAAGGCGTGATGATTGCTTTTAGCAGCTGGAAATTGATAAAAGGCATCTTGATATTCTTTCAACAGATACCTGACGATCCGGTTCCAGGTTGGATTCACAATTTTGAAGACCAACTCAGAGACTTCTTCTTCCATTGTAGCTTTTTTCATCGGCGCCGCTGGCATGAAATCAGCTGGATTCTGTGGTTCTGTATCCCGAGTTGGTCGAATACTAATAATCTTTAATTGAGGTTTTTCTTTATACTCTTGGCGAACGGCCGATACGGCAACAACCTGTCCAGCCTTCAGTTGAGCAACCTCATCAGCAGTAACATCCCACTTCATGCCCGAGATTTCACCCGTTTGATCACTAATGGTGACTGCAATATAAGGCTTACCTTGTTGTGTTACACGTTGATCCAAAACCTTTAGAACCGCAAAAGTATTAAAATGTTCATTTAATGCGACATCGCGCAATGCTTTCTCATCCATTGATTATTTACCTCGCTGTATTTAAATCAATCACCTTGGCATCAAATTTAGGCGCTTTAATTGTAAAGTATATAATTTGTTGGTCTTCACTTAGACCAGCTAATAAGTCAATCATACGCTCATAGCGCTCAGCATCAAAATCAACAAAGGCGTCATCAATCAAAAGTGGTAGATTTACATTGGCACTCACAATTTGACTGAAAGCCAATCGCATTGCGACATATAATTGCTCCGCCGTGCCTTTCGATAGTTCGATAACCTTGATTGCCTGACCATTTTGATCAATAACTTGTAATTGTTTCCCATGACTGTCGATCTGCTGATAACGATTGTTAGTCAAAAAAGCAAAATATTGTTGACTAAGTCTCAGCATATCCGGTAAACGATCACCAATCGTTGTACTCAAAGTTGCATTAATCCACTGCGCTGCCAGCCGCTCAACCAAGATGTTCTGTAACTCAAAACTAGCCTCAGCTTGTAAATCAGCCAGTTTTTGTTTTGCTTGTTGGATCTGTCCGTCATTTGCCAGCCGTTCCAACCGAACGTCGATTGTTGCGATCTCCTGTTGCACCTGATTCATTGCCGTATTCAACTCAACATCGCTCGTCTGAGGTGTCTTACCCAATGTTTCTCTCAGCACATTCCGATCTGCCCCACCAAGTTGTTCAGTCAAGGTTTGCTGTTCGTGATGCAAATTTCGCCTCTGTTCATCTGCTTGCCGTCGAATTGTAAGATCCGTGCTATCTTTAACCACTAATTGGGCTAACAACGTTGCTTGTTGCCCACGTAGCTGAGCCAATTGCGTACGTTGCTGATTCCGAGTAGTCACTTCTGCCTGAAAATTCGCCAGTTTCTGTTGATAACTTTCTGGACTTAGGTCGCGCCCAATCCACGCCAGTTGCTCACGAAGTTCGCTCATCTTTGGCATCAATTCCTGCAACCGAGCATTATTTTCTGTAATACTCTGATCCAACTGTTTTAGACGTCCCTCATCCGAATTATCAGTCATTGGCTGTTGCTCACTTGAAGCCGTCTGTGCTTGATTCCGACTCTGAAAACCAACCCCAACACTGATTAACCCGACAAGCATAAAAATCCCTGCCAACAGAGTCTGTTGACCAAGCAGTCCGACCACTGCGACCACAAGTGCTAACCCAGCCAAAGCCCACATAACTTTGCTAAGCACTGGCGTTGTTACAGTTGATGCACCCTGCTCGGTAGTTGCAACTGGTACTGTTTGCCAGCCATGTTGCGTCATAATATGCTGTCGTTCAGCTTGTAGATCCAATTGACGCTGGACCAATAATTTTTGTTCGCGGTCGTTGATTGCCAATTGTGCGATTACATCACTAGCTTGACCGATTGCAGCTGCACTGGGAAGCTCATCATTTTCATTTGGCGTTTGAACTGCAATTTTAGCTGTTACGGCATCGTATTCATTCACTAATTGCTGATCCAACATCACCGGTAATTTCGTCAACCGTTCTTCAACGATCTCCAAACGCTGTAATACAGGCAATAAATGTTGATTTGCTAAGGTTACATGTTCATCAGCACGAACTGTCGCGGCTGTACTTTGTAGTTGCTCGAGTCGGCTTTGTAGATCCGTTCGTTCCTGCAACAAGCTAGCCGTTAATGGTTGACCAGTAATTAGCTTCTGCATCGCCTGCTTAGCATCATCAACTTGTTTTAATAATTGATTCATGGGACGTTTGGCTGTCTTTGTTGCACCAAACTCATTTGCTGCCGTCTGTTCCAAGTCATTTGCGATCTGAACCCATTTATCACTTCCGGGCATTGCAAGTTGTCGCAAACGTTTTGCAAACTCGTCCGGCTTCAACGAGAAGATTGCTAATAAATCGGTTTGATTGAAAGAAAAGACTGCTTCAAAAGTTTCACGATCAATCGGCCCTAATAACTCAGCCAAAAAGTTCTCAGGATCTGCAAGTTCCTGCTGATTTACAAGATTGGTAATCTTCAATTCACTCTTGGTTCGGCCAAAACGACTTAACTCATATCGCACCCCCTGATGTTCAAAGATAATCTTCCCACCATAAACATCCTGCTCGGCAGCTTGATAGGTGTTGACGCGATTACCACGCTTCTGGGGAAAACCGTATAACATTGCCACGATAAACTGGTGCAGTGTCGTCTTACCGCTCCCGTTTGGCCCATAAATTGCATTCAAACCTGTCGCAAAATCAAATTCTCGATCATGCCACTGACCAAAACCTCTAACGCTTGCCGTTTCAATTTTCATCTAAGCTTACATCCTTACCTAACAATTGTAATTTCACTTTCACCATATCCATAATTTCGGTTAATTTTTCATCATTCAAAAATTCATCTAGTAACTCGGGATCATGAACTTGTTTCAAACCTGCCGCCTGCATATTATCAAGCGTAAAAATTTCTGTAACATTATTATCCCAAGCATCCACCGGCAGATGTGGCAATTGCACTGTTTTCTGTAGCTCCTTCAAACTGATTTGCCAGATATACCAAGGGTCACGTGTCTGAGAACTTTGTGCAAGCTGGGCTTGCAGTTGCCCATTCGCAATCAAAGACAATACCCGTGCATCATCGCTGATAATACGCAAGTTAATCAAAGAGAAGTTCTCGGAATCGCCTTGGATAGACTTTCTGATATATGCAACTAATTCATTGGTAGCAAGATTCATTGGAATCTCAAGTTCTTCTTCTGCCCAAATAATCGGAGCAACTGCTACGAACGTTGGGATAAGCTGCCCATTTTGATCTGTAACCAAATAATATCCCTTATCACCTGACTCATTTTTATTTAAGCCTTGCAAATTACCAGAATAACCAATAAAAGGTTCCGTTTGTAAGGTCTGCCGTAAGTGAATATGCCCTAGCGCCCAGTAATCATAATGCTTCTCATTCATCGCTGTTAATGCAAATGGGGCGTAATTGCCACTACCGGCACGGCCTAACTCACCATGATACATCCCAAGATGATATTTACTGCCAGTCTGTTTGACCGGAAATTGATCGATCATTGCAGTCTCAATATGCTGCTGACCATATGAAAAGCCTGATATAGCGACCGATTCCCCCGCCTTAGTAGTTAACTGCATCGTCGTGACTGACTCATCAAACAGATGCACATTGCTAGGCCATGGGAAATCAACCCTTTTACTAGCAAGATAATCATGATTTCCAAAACTTAAAAATACTGTAATTGATGCTGCTCTCAATTCATCAAATGCTTTCAAGACCGTCAATTCGATTTGCGCATCTACTTCATTCGAATTAAAAAGATCTCCCGGTAGCAAAACAAAATCAACCTGCTCCGCAATCGCGTCAGCAATCAACCTTCGAAAAGCAGTATTCCCTGCGTCCTGTACAATATTTTGCACCCAATTCGGTAAATTTCTCAGTCCTAAAAATGGATTTCCCAAATGAATGTCACCTGCATGAATGAATTTCATCTCTCGCTCCTCAATAACGCTTGTTTCTTAATATTAATGATACACAAAATTTTTGACTAGGTCATGCTGATTAAAACTATTCTGCCCTACATGGCATTTTCGAAAAAAAGGTGGTGTCCATTTAATTGAATGAACACCACCTCTTTAATAATTAGATTTACTTAGCTGCATAAAGTTGTGCAATTGGCTTTGTGATAATGTCGTTGATTTCCATCAACAAGGCATTCAAAGCTTGCTCTGCTTGCATCAAATTCTTCAACGGCTCAATTGCATCCATCTCGGTTGCGACTGCTTGCCAATTCTTAACTTGCTCTTCATTTGGTTCTTGACCTGCTTGCATGGTTGCATTGATGTCCGCTTGCGCAGTTTGGAAACGACCAAACACCTCAGACGCAGTAGGATCTGCTTGAACTGCCGCAAAGGCATCACGCAAAGTCTTATATTGCGCCGTCTCAACTAGTTCGCCCTGCAACTTGTTTACTGTATCATAAATATTAATCATATTCTTACCATCCTTTTTAGCTATTATCGCATACTTTAATTACTAATTACCAAAGATTCCCTGAACCAAATTATTTGCCCCCTTGCTAATATCGTTCCATGCTGACTCAAGGCCGCTCTTAATGCTTTTCGTGATATTACTTGTGGCGTTTGACACTGAATCACTTGTTGAACTAGCACTTGATGAAGCACTAGCGGCTTGATTTGCAAGAGTCGTTTCAACACTCGAAACACCGAATTTGGTTTGATCCGTGTTGGGGATGATATCCTCCAACTCAGTTTTAATTAGTGGCCCAACCGTCTTCGACAAGTATGGCGAGATATAATCTGTTTCTGAGGTTGAATCTAAACCACCCCAGGTTACATTAACAATATCCGGCGTATAAGCCACCGCCCATGAATCAGTCGCCGCCGCCGTGTTCTCGTCGGCAGCAACTTCTGTCGTACCGGTCTTTCCTGCAACGGTGTAACCACTTGGCTTAGCAGAAGCACCGGTTCCGTAAGTATAAACTCCCAGCATCATCTGTGTCATTTGATTAGCAACCTTCTCCGACCAAACCCGTGTTTGCTTTGATTGATAGGTTGCCACTTCCTTCCCAGAAGAATCAACGATCTTAGTAATGAAGTGAGCATTTGACATCACCCCACCATTGGCAAAACTCGTGTATGCTTGCGCCAATTGCATTGGGGTGACACCCTTGGTTAATCCACCAATTGCCATTGATAAATTCTTGTCCTTTTTGGTCAATGGTAATCCAGCTTTTACACCAGCATCATAACCCGCTGATACACCGATTTGATCCAAGATCCAAACCGCCGGAATATTATAAGAATTCTCAATCGCTTTATACATTGGTACATCTGCCGAAGTATAGTTGCTTGCATTGGTTGGTGTGTAACTATCTGAACCGAATGCAGTCGGCTGATTCTTTAACATTGAGTCGTAACTGAAGCCACGACTAAGTGCTGGTGCATAATCCACAATCGGCTTAATCGTCGATCCTGGTTGCCGATATGATTGCGTCGCTCTATTGAGCCCCAGGAAGACATGATCACCACGACCACCAACAACTGCTCGTACGCCCCCCGTTTTGGCGTCCAAAACAATACTGGCTGCCTGCGAGTTCTCGCCAATGGGGTTTAAACTGTCATCAGCAAAGGCATTTTGAACGTTCGTCTGATCCTTTTGATTTAAGGTCGTATAAATTCGATAACCATTATTCAACAAATCAGCCTGGGAAATCCCATATTTGGAGGTTGCCTCTTCTAAGACTGCATCAAAATAATATGGATAATCATAGCCATTTGAACCAAGATTATGTTCACTAGCACCAAGTGCTGTCGCCTTATAACCGGTGGCTGCACTTGCTGAAAGCTTCTTATTATTAACCATGTTCTCAAGAACTTGATTTCGACGTGCTAATGCACCACTAGCATTATTAAACGGATTATAACCATTTGGTGACTGCAACATGCCGACTAACATGGCCGCTTGATCAACCGTCAAATCAGCTGCGTTCACCCCAAAATACTTTTCAGCAGCATCTTGGATTCCCCAAACGTCCTCACCAAAATATGAAGAATTCAGATACATGGTCAAGATATCCTTTTTGCTGTAAACCTTCTCTACCTGAATAGCCAAGAATAATTCTCGTACCTTACGCGTAATACTTTGATTTTGTGTCAAAAAGGCATTTTTAACCAACTGCTGAGTTAGGGTCGAACCACCAGCAGCAGCATTGACCCCGCGAATTCGATACCAAATCGTTGTTAAAACTCCCCGCGTCATCCCAGTTATTGAAAAACCTGGTTCATGATAGAAATTGCGATCCTCAGTCGAAATTAACGCATTAACCACGTTGGGCGAGATCTTACTATATTCAATATAATTTCCCTTTTGACCAGCAATCGAGCCTGCCTTTGCGCCGTCGGCGTCGTAAACCGTCGTCGGAGTTTTTAATTGGCTCATTAAATCACGGACATCCGTAGTCTTTGCCTCAAAGGTTCCCAATACACTGACAGTCAAAAAAATAGCTAGCATAACAGCTACCAGCCAACGGTTAATTTGAAAACGATACCACCATGGTTTCACATGCTTAGCAAACCACGGCGTTATGTGCCGTTTGTGCCAGGCACGCCATCGTTTAAATATATTTTTCTTTGATTTCATACTAATTCCAACTATTAAATAATGCTTCTAAGCGTTCAGCTGCTTCAACTGATGGCGCCGTCACATAAATTGTATCGTGACCTGCTAACGTGCCAAGCAGATCATCCATTTCTTCATCGTCCAACGCGGCACCAAGACGATTACCATAGCCAGGCAAGGTTTTAATAACAATCATGAACTCAACGCGTTGCATCGTTTGCACCAAGTCACCAAATAAGTTTGCTAGCTTATCACCATCTTCAGCTAAATTACCATCGATGGTCATCAATTGATACCGAATTTGACCTTGACTATCAGGACGTCGAATGATCATCAATTCTTTAATATCACGAGAAACTGTTGCTTGGGTAACTTCCATCCCTGCTTCTTCAAGGTGCAACATCAACTCTTCTTGTGAATCAATCACTTCATCTTCAATTAATCTCAGAATCAATGCTTGTCGTTCTTTCTTGCGCAGTGCCATTTGAATAACCCCCATGGACCGATCTCATTATCAGTATTATACCTGATTTATTTAATATTTTCTTAATCACTAAGCAAATTTAAATAAAAGGCCACCGGCCTTAATAATAAAATGACCATAACGGTCAATTTATTACTAAAACCGGTAGCCTCGTTCTAAACAAGATCTCGCCGACGATAACCAATGTAACCCACGATCATTAATAAAATCGCTAACATCAACATCCCCGCAAGCGTAGTCATACCTACATTTGTAACTGGCAAATGGTATGTCCAACCAAAGGGCGAGAATTTAAGCAGTCTAACTGGAACGTGAAACATATTTTTCATATAGGTCAACAAGAAAAAGACGCCAAAATAACCGTATAAGATTCCAATTAACCGCGGAAACCAGCCAATGAAAATTGCTACAATGCCGACTGCCAACACAATTGTTGGCATGTAGCCCCATAATGCCTTGATAAACATGCTATGTGGGATTTTTTGACTCACAGTTTGGCTAGCTGCAAACCATAGGGTTAGTAATCCAGCCGTCCACGTCAATAATCCGGTAACAACGCCTCCCACTGTATACGTCCAAAACAAACGTGTTCTTGTAACCGCGCTACCACTAATGAGGTCATAAGCCCCGGATCGGGCATCTTTATTTTGCCGTTGCATAACCATGACTGCCGCAAAGATTGCCATTGCCGCCATAAAGACAATGATCATTGCCAGAAATGAACTGTACACCTGATTCTGCAAGCGATGAATTGCATTCACTCCTAGAATTTGCTGTAGTTCCGGTGAAGTATCAACCATTTTGCCAACTTGAGCAAACAATCCACCGTACATACCACCCAAAAAGATTAATCCAATCGTCCAACCCAATACCAATTTACGTTCCAACCGGATAAATAATGTCACAAAACCTCGTAACATCGGTCCAGCCTTTGCACGACCGTGTTCATTACCTTGGATAATTCCGGCACCCAAGTCACGCTGCTGAATCATCCAATAACTAGCAGCAAATGCAATCAAAATTACCAGCAACATTGGTACCAAATAGCTGATCCGATTTTGCGCAAAGATCTGCATATCTTCCAACCAATTAAAAGGCGAGACAATGTGCCAAGCTGGGTAATGCTTTTCGGCATCGACCACTGAACGCATTCCATATGTCAACAACAATACGGCAAAGGAAAATAGGGACGCCGAACGTGCCTCCGCAAAAAGCTGCGCAGCCAAAACGGAAATTGCACCAAACATCAGTCCAAAGATTGCTAATGAACCTGCAAAAAGCGCATAACCCGCTAAATTCGCACCATTCATCGCAATTGTTGCCGAACCAATAAACATAAACAATCCCGACAAAATATTTACCAGGAGCAACTCTGTCATCATAACCGATAATGGGAGCGTCGTCTTAATTGCTCGCGAACGAATTAACTCAGTCGCACCAGATTCCTCATCACCCCGGGTTCCCCGAATCGCAATCTGAATATTCATGATTGCCGCTAGCACCCCCATCATCGCCATCATTAATGCACCAAAGAGCACAGCTGTCGTCATCGGATGCACGTCTGGTAGCCGACCAAATAATGCCGCAATCATCGGCGAATCCATCATGTTTTTCAATGAGGCGATCTCACTATTTGTACCATACAAAGTCGCCAGCTTTGATACTCCTGATACCACCATCGCAACATTGATCACTATCCATAGTGCGATTACTTTAGTGTCTCGCTTGAGATTAGCAATTAATAACCAACGAAAATTATTTTTGATCATTTGCCGTCACCCCATTATCTAGGTAGAACTGCATAAACATATCTTCCAAGGTCGGCGGAGTAATCTGAACATCATGTACCTGTGCCTGCGCCAATTCTGCCAAAACGCTTGGTAATTGTTCATGAGTTACAGTAAAACTGATCTTTGAATTTTGTTGCGTAAAGTTGTCCAAAGCTGCGAACCCAGTAACTACCTCCGAATCAGTTATCACCGCACGAACATTGACGGCCGACAATTCTTGCATCTCAGTCAGCGCCCCAACCTTAACAATCTCACCAGTTCTAATAATTGCCACCCGATCAACCATTTTCTCAACTTCCGACAAGATATGTGATGACAGCAAAACTGTCTTGCCAGCAGCCTTTAATTTAAGAACTTCTTCTTGAAAATTACGCTCTTGCAGTGGATCCAAGCCAGAAGTTGGCTCATCAAAAATATATAAATCAACATCGGCCGAAAATGCAGCAATCAAGGCAACCTTCTGCCGATTTCCTTTTGAATATGTCCGTGCCTTCTTCTTCGGATCCAATTCAAACTTCTTAATCAGTTCATCGGTGTGCTTTGAGCGTTCATGCCCTCCAAGACGCAAAAGTAGATCAATCGTTTCACCTCCAGTAAGGTTGGGCCAAAGGAACACATCCCCTGGGACATACGCAATCTTCTTGTGACTCTCTAGCACATTACTAGTTGCATCTTCACCCATTAACTCGATCTTTCCACTATCACGTTTTAATAGCCCTAGAATCGTCCGAATCGCTGTTGATTTTCCGGCACCGTTAGGACCTAGGAAACCAAAAACTTCCCCTTCCTCAATCGAAAATGTTACGTCTTTCAGTGCTTGAAACTTTCCAAAAGACTTATTTACCCCAGCTAATTCAAGTACCTTAACCATATTATTCTCCTCAATCTCTATAAATGCATGCTGTGTTAATTTAGTATGCTCGTATATATTTTCATTAACAAGCAAAAGTGAAATGAAAGAGCAATTATTTTTGTTTTCAGCGTCCAAAAACTAAAATCTTTCTGTCCTAACAACATTTATCCCTTAAACAACCCAGTCTAAAAGTAAAATAGCAGTCATCAATGATTACCTCAGATTATAATACAAAAATATGAATTTTAGCGGTATACTATGCAGAGAAAACTTGAAGAAAAGAGCACTCACAATATGGCAAGTCGTACAGCCAATAAAATTGTTCGTCGTCAGCATATTTTAACAACCGCCCTGAAAATCTTTAATACTCAGGGCTTTCAAAACACCAAGATTACTGATATTATCGTTGCCGCAAACATCTCCACTGCAAGCTTTTATAAATATTTCTCAAATAAACGTAAGCTCTTCCAAGCAATCTTGATCCTAAATATCGAGGCCGAAATTGATCATGCCACCGAACATTTGAACTCCATTACGGCCATTCAACCTCAAGATTTACTAACGATTTTTGCTAACCGTACAAATACTGACTCCTTTAGCGAGCTTCTATATCCTGATATCGTTAAAGAGTTTACCGGCTATGAGCATGATCATACTGTTGCTGATTTTTACCATGCTAAGACCGAACATTTTTGGCGCTTACTAATCCGTAAACTTCGCCAAGGCCATTTTATTAGACCAAGTCTTTCTGATGAGGCGTTACTGATCTATTTCGATGTTTGGATTTCGTATTTCATGGATGGCAATAAGTTGAACAAAAGTGGTCAACCAATCATCGTTGAGTTACTCCCACAAATTACCGAACTTTTTCTTTTTGGCATGGTTAACGTCGATCCTGAACTTCAGAATGTCATTATTGAGCGGTTAAAATAATCACCCTGCAAGGTCTCATCCAAATTTTCTCACTTAAAATCCAGCTACTTCGAGCACTTTTAATATTTCCATGCTATCAACTACTTTAATAAACGTATGAAATATACCCTTCGCCTATTTTGGGTAATATTGGAAATCGCTAAAAAAGAGACATCACATTTGTGATGTCTCTTTTTAAAATCTTACATTTCCTTTGGTGCTTTAACTCCAAGGATATCCAAAGCATTTGTCAAAACTTGTGACACAGATTGAACCAAAGCCAAACGAGCATTTAGCTGAGCATCCTCTGTCAAAATCTTTGAATTACCATAGTACTTGTTAAATGCACGTGACAAAGTCAAAGCATACTTAGCAATTACAGAAGGTTCACGATCACGCCAAGCGCGCCGAACAACTTCACCGTAATCAGCTAACAGCTTTTCAGTTTCCCAAACACCTTCGTCGTCGATACTTAGATTAGTCAAATCAAGTTCAGGCATCCCTGCCTTACGCAAGATTGATTGCGCACGAGCGTTTGTATATTGCACGTATGGACCAGTATCACCTTCAAAGCGGACAACGTCTTCCAAATTAAAGTCGAAACTACCATTACGTTCATTCATCAAATCATGGAATACAACCGCTCCAGTACCTACTTCATGCGCAACAACGTCACGATTTGGTAATTCTGGGTTCTTTTCCTCGATTTGCTTAGCCGCTAGACTGATCGAATCATTTAGAACATCCTTCAACAAGATAATCCGTCCTGAACGGGTCGATAACTTCTTACCACCAACTGTAATCAAGCCAAATGGAATATGTTCAATATCATCTGACCAGGCAAAGCCGGCCTCTTTAAGAACGGCCTTGAGTTGCATGAAATGATTTCGTTGTTCTCCACCAACCACGTACAATGACTTAACAAAGTCATAATTACGCTTACGGAAGAGTGCCGCCGCCAAATCACGTGTGATATACAAAGTTGCTCCATCTGTTCGTTGGATCATCGCAACATTTAGATTGTATTTCTCCAAATCAACAACCATGGCACCCTTTGATTCATGCAAAAGATCCTTCTCAGTCAAGATGTCCACAATTTCGTCCATCTTGTCGTTATAGAATGCTTCACCTGCAAATGAATCAAACTTGATATCAAGCATATCGTAGATTTCCATGAATTCCTTCAAAGATTCTTCGCGGAACCATGACCACAACTCACGTGCTTCTGGATCGCCATCTTCAAGCTTCTTAAACCAAGCGCGTCCTTCATCGTCTAATTCAGGATTTTCTTTAGCTTCTTCGTGGAAGCGGACGTAATATTTCACCAATGTATTGATTGGATCGTTAGTAACTTCCTCTTTTGAACCCCAACGCTTATACGCAGACATCAACTTACCAAATTGGGTTCCCCAATCACCCAAGTGATTGATTTTTACCGGTTGGTAACCATTGGCGCTGGCAATGTTGGCAATTGAGTTACCAATCACTGTTGAACGCAAATGTCCCATCGACATTGGCTTGGCAATGTTTGGTGATGACATATCAATTGTAATGTGACCAGCCTCACCATCAGCGTTGCTACCATATGCATTATTTGACAAAACATTATGCAAAACGTCAGCACCAAAATCAGCTTGATTCAAAAAGAAGTTAACGTATGGTCCTGCTGCTTGGACACTTTTGAAATTAGTTTGGTCAATTTGCGTTGCCAATTCAGCCGCGATTTGCTGTGGTGCCATGCGCTTTACTTTTGCTAACACAAAAGTTGGAAAGGCAAAATCACCCATACTTGAATCTTTTGGCACTTCAATTTTAGCCAAAATATCAGCTACGGCAAGGTCCGGAACTGCAACGGCAATGGCATCAGCAACGATCTGCTTATAATCCATAATTAATCTTCTTCCTTTTCATCTTCTTCGTCTTCATCTTCTTCAACCAAGTCGGCTGGCATTTCGTCGTCTTCGTCTTCATCATCCAAGCTAGGACGAGGTGCTGGATTGTCAGTCTTAATTAAGATCTTTGTCTCCGACATACGGACAACTGCACGATGATTATATTCATTAACAGTTGCGGTGTCCTCTGGATCAAATTCTGTAATGTTTACCAACAAAGAATGCTCATAAATTCGTTCAACAATCCCTTTAAAGTCATGTTCGAAGTTTGCGAACTTCTTTCCTGCAACGAAGTCTCCTAGATCAAATTCAGACATATTTTCAACAGGTTCTTTAGCCATAATATCCAAGCTCCCTTATCACATTTAATAGCCGAAACTCGGCAAGTTGCTATATTATAGCAAAATTATCATAATCTTTCATCATTTTTCAGGCGTTTGGATATTTTATTCATTATAACACACGTTTTATGAATTTTTATGCATTTTCCAATAATCTTTGGGCGATTGCCAAATCATTTTCATAAGGGGTGTCTACACCGTTAATTTTCTGATATTCATCCATGCCTTTACCAGCCAAAACCGTTACATCAGTTGGGCCAGCAGCCGCAATCGCTTTTGTAATTGCCGTAACTCGATCCATTTCACGAATTATTTTGAGCTTTGGATTAGTTAATTCAAGTTGAATCTCATCAGCAATGACTGCCGGGTCTTCGAACTGCGGATCATCCGCTGTTAGATAAACCACGTCAGCAGCTTGGTTCACTGCCTTACCAATTCCAGGTCGCCGTGATACGCCTTTATTCCCCGTCGCGCCAACCACAATTTGTACCTGGCCTTCGTGACTATTTGCTTTAGCAAAATTGAGCAAAGCCGCAATTGAAGCGTAATTATGTGCGTAATCAACGTAAACCGTCCCATGCGTCTTAGAAGTCAATACCTCCATTCGTCCTGGAACCTTGACCGTTAGCAAAGCTTCCTTCATCGCGCTTGAATCAGTTCCCAAAATTCGGGTTGCCATCATTGCAGCAACGGCGTTTCCCTGATTAAAGTCTCCTGGTATGTCAAGTTCATATTCACCAGCAATTCCTAACCGACGTGCTTGCTGATTATTCTCAAAGACAGCAAAGGTTGAACGACGAAGGTCAGCTGAGACTGTCTGGTAAGCTAAGTCAGCCTGATTACCATCCTCATCCTCACGAGCGTATAACCAAATCGCATCTCGTGAATGATCGAGTTCTGCCCGCTCAATTAGTTCGACAAAGTGGTCTGAATCAGCGTTGATAATAACCTGGTCAGAATGATCTAATAACTGCATTTTGCATTCCAAATAATCGGCGAAGGTTGGATGTTCATTTTCACCCACATGATCAGGACTGATATTTAGAAAAATCCCCACATCAAAACGCAATCCGAAAACGCGCTCCATCTTATATGCTTGTGAGGAAACCTCCATCACCATTGCCTGCATTCCGTTATTAACCGCTTCACGCATCCAAGCAAATAAATCAAGTGACTCAGGCGTCGTTAAATGCGCTCGGTAATGATTTTCAGGTTCATTACCAGTAATGACTTCCAAGGTCGAAGACAGTGCAACATGATCATTGGTTGCCAGCTTCAACATCTCGTAAGCCATGTAAGTCGTTGATGTTTTTCCCTTGGTTCCAGTAATTCCAATCAACTTTAATTGATCTTGTGGATAGTCATAGAATGCCATTGCCAAAATTGACATTGCCGCTGGAACATCCTTAACAACCCAAACTGGTAAATCTGTACTCAAATCAAAATCAGTTGGTACCACCAATGCACTCAATCCGCGTTCAAGCGCATCCGCTAAGTATGCCGCCTTAAAACGTCCTTTGATAAACAAGAGGCTATTTTCAGTCACTTTTTGTGAATTGTACGCCAGCCCTTCTAGCTGACCGTCATAATCGGGCGCACTAATTAATAAATCTTGCTCCGCTAATAGTTGATTAATTTGTTCTGCTGATAAAGTCAAATTTGGTGCCCCCAATTTTCTATATTTTCTCATCACTCTGAATTGCGCGAAGTGTAAAGAACGAGCCAGTCACAATAATCATAGCTTGTGATGATTCACGAACACGGCGTGCTAATTGAATTGCCGCACTTGGATCGTCAGCAATTTCAACATCAACGGTGCTACTACTCATCATCACAATCCGTGCTGCCAAAGTATCTGCCGAAATTACATGCTTATAAGCCGGCGCATCCGGCGTAACTGCAATGATCGTACCGACATTTGGCAATAATTCATCCAAGATTTCTTGCGTATTCGAATTCTCAAGCAATCCCAGAATAACGGTCGGTTTAAATTGCATGTGCCATGCCCGAATTGAAGCAACAAGTGCTCGAATTCCATCCGGATTATGTGCTCCGTCATACAAGATATTCCGCACATTATCATATTCCATCCGACCTGGAATCTTAACATCTGCCAACCCTTGACGAACTGCGTCATCAGAGATCATACAATCTAAGTCCCGCAACACACCGATGATCTGCATTACTGTACTCAAATTATGAACTTGATATGCCCCTGTTAAACCTAGATGGACATTTTCCAACGCGTCAATATTGATGTCCAAACCATCTGGGCTTCCTGATAACAAGACAATCTTTGGTCGCGGACGGGTATTCCAACGTGCACCAGCGGCCTCTGTTTTGGCCTGGAGAACCTTGGCAACCTCAACGGATTGACCAGGATAGTTCACGACCACTGCACCAGCCTTAATTCCTTCGGCCTTTTCATTTGCGATTGCCAGGAGTGTATTCTCATTTTCTTCTAAATCATCTTCATTAATTTTGGTAATTGCGATCACTAAGGGGCTTGTAACCATATTCGTTGCATCATTGATGCCACCACGGCCCGCCTCTAAGATCACAAAATCGGTCCCAACTCTAGCAAAATGACATAGTGCAATTAAGGTCCACCATTCTTGTCCAGATAGGGTTCCTTGATGGCCGCCGTGTTCTTCGATTACCGTTTCGATATATCTATATAAATGCATGAAATCATATTCTGAGATCATGGCATGATTTGTTGCGATCATTTCGCGATCGTCCATGATTGCAGGTGTTGAAAAATGACCAACTGTATACCCAGCAGCGATCAAAATATCTGCTGTCATGACCCCAGTTGACCCTTTACCATTTGTTCCTGTAATGTGAATAATCCTAGATTTACGATCCGGGTCACCGAGCCAATGTAAAATTTCCTGTAGCATCGCAATTCGACTGCCACCATCAACATCATCTGGCCACCAATGTTCATCCAATCGTGCTGTAATTTGCTGTAACGTCTCTGCTTTACCCATAACATACACCTTAGTTTAAAAGATTATTCCCACAACTATATCGATAGTTCCAATTTCTAATTTTAGCATAAAACTAGACTGGTCTTACTATAAATAATCATACCACGGACCACGTTTTAAAAGGTTTTTTAACTCGCTACGCTAACCGGACGCTTCTTTTCAAAAAAAGCCGGGCAAAGATTTCAAATCATCCCTGCCCAGCGCAATTATTTATTTTTGTGTAACTCGTTGATTTTGCCAAGTCTTCGACAAAAACTTTTTATTATCAATCTTGTAGGTCGGTTGCTGATTTGGTTGATTTGCAAAGTCAACCATCGACTTATCAAATGCTACCCAACCACGCGCACCAAAATGAATTGTATCTTGCATGAAATACGACTCGCTAGACCGATCTGTGAAATCAACAATATCGTTGAAGCCCTGTGAACGTAACTGATATTTAATCTTGCTACTAAAATTAGTCATTGCCGACATCGGCAAGCCAGTATAACGATACCATTTATCGTTCACAGCAGGAATCACAAACTCGACTTGATCATGATTCTTAGCAAATTCATTCAAAACATACTGAAAATCCGAAAACTCTGGACTTTGATCATAATGATACTTCGTTTGATAGTTTTGCATTGACCGCCAATGTTGCTTAAATTTTTGGTTCCAAACGCTATTCAAGACTTGAAAACGATTATTCGTCGAGCGCCCGGCCTCGTATTTATAGGCATCCTGATCCAATTGCTGATAATCAAGCTTCTTTGGCAACTGCTGACTATCCTGTTCGAGTTTACCTAGCATACCCGTATCAGGCGCTTGCAGATTTGCAACGCCCGAGAAAAGATAATCTTCTCGAACCCACAATGATGATAACAACTCGATCTTGGTCAAGGTTGTTGGAGCTACCGCCTTACCATCAGCCAAATCACTAAGGGCATCATTTAACGTCGTATTGGTCGTGTCAGTATTAAGACCCAAAAGACGTTTGGCAATGCTCTGTGTTAACGGATCTTTAGGATCAGCCTTTTCGATCCAGGTATAGAATGCACCATGCGAAGTGAATTGATCCATTTGTCCAGATTGCACTCCCTGTCGACCAAACCATTGCGGGCTGATGATAAAGATAATCTTGCGATTCTTCATTTGCTTAGCAACTGAATCGATATAGAAGAATTGTGGTAACGATTGTGTCCCAGCTTGTCCAATTAAATATGGCGTATAACCATTAACATTATATTTCATCGCAAAAGAACTGGGATGATACGGACTAATCTTTTCAAGCTCCGACGATCCGATGATTGGTAGAAATTTTTTATTTGCCAACGCCTGTGAGCGCATCGCATAACCAATATATTGCGTACGGTTAAGCGGGTTTGCAGCCATCGCCTTCTGCTCAGCCTGCGAATATAACTTGCCGAAGTTGAAGGGTGCAAACAAAATTATCGCAACAATCACAAATGCCGATAATAACGGCCCCAACGCCATTATAATACTATGCTTTTTCATTGACCTTTTCCTGAATTCGATCGGCAATCTTATTCGCAGTATTCCACTCATCACGTTCCATCTCTGAAGGTGGCAAAGATACCTTAAAACGGTCTTCTAATTCAACAATCAAGGCGATGGCTGTTAAAGAATCCAAGAGCGTCTCCTCAAATAGGTCCGCATCTAAATCATCCCTAAATTCATCTGTCTCGATAACTTCCTCTAAAACGTCAAATACTTCATTTCTCATAATACACACTCCTGTAAAAATTTAAATTTAAAAGTTCGGTAAGGGGTTCGATGGATTAATGCTATGCAAGATTGCAAAATTTGGAATCCCTGAAAAAATCAGAAAACCAATGAAAACAGCGTTGAAGGTAAGCGCTATACTCAAACCTTTTGTAAGCCAATTATCAGCAATTTTAAGATGGTGTCGCCGCTTGTATCGTAGCCACGCATCATAACTGACCATCAGTACCGCATGGTATAGTCCATAAACAATGTAGTACCACGTCAGCCCATGCCAAAGTCCCATTAGCCCAAATAGTGCAAAGTAAGACACATTGGAGATTAAAATTCGGTTCTTTGACCAACGTTTAACCATAATTGTTTTAACCAATCGCATATAGACAAAATCACGGAACCAAAAACTCAAAGTGATGTGCCAACGATTCCAAAAATCCTTAATATTTTTCGCAGCAAATGGACGAACGAAATTTATTGGAATATCGTAGCCCATAATATTGGAGACTCCAATCGCAAACAACGAATATCCCGCAAAATCGAAGAAAAGATATAAGCCATAACTATACATGGCCTCAACCATCGTAAGAAAATTAGGATTAACAGTGGCCGTAATTGCTACGTTATGCAAAATGTAGGTTACAATCAAATGTCCAATAATAAATTTATATAAAAATCCTAAAAAGATCTGAAAAATTCCATGGCCAAGTAAGGTCGGATAATTTTCAACTGTCCGATTCTGATATTCTTTTTCAAAACGTCGATAACGATCGATTGGCCCTGACGAAATCGTCGGTAGAAAATACAAGAAATAGATGAACTGGCGAAGCGGTACCTGGTGAATTAAATCATCACGTAACTCGATGACAACATTCAACACTTTAAAAGTCAGATATGAGATCCCCAAAAAGCCAATAATTGAATTTGGTCGACTCGGATCAACGGTGGGTGTTACCTTGACGATTACAAGCGGTAGAATTGCCAATAACACGGTTGCGTAAAAGACCCAGGTGTTATTACTTGCTCGCTTTACTCGATAATACTCGTATGCCTTGACCAAAACCGATTGATACACACCGTAACCAAGTAATGCCCATAATGTCACGCTTCCTGAAAAACTCCAGCCTAAGAAAATGATTGTAACAAGGACTTGATACCATAACATTTTCTTACCCAGACTGATGCTAACGATCAGGGGAATTAACGCCAAGCCTAAAACAATAAAATAAAATGGAGTTGAATATGGTTGCATAAGACTAACCTGCAACCTTCTCGGCCAACAACTTCCGGTCAATCTTGCCATTTTGATTTAGCGGTAACTCTTCAAAATAGACAAATTTAGTTGGTAACATATAATCCATGACTCGCGTTAATAGGTCCGCTTTAATTGCTTTTGATATTTGTCGCATTGTAGCCTTATCTGTCGAGTAAGCATGTGGCTTAATCACCGCAATCAGAGCGGTCACTTTATGATCTTCATTGTATCGAGGAATCATAACCGCCTGTTCAACATGTTCGTTCATTACTAAGTTTGCTTCAATGTCCTGTAATTCGATTCGATAGCCGTTAAATTTCACTTGAAAATCCATCCGACCTTGATAATGCAACATTCCATCGGCATCAAGCGAGCCTGCATCACCTGTTTTAAAGGCCGGTTGTCCCTCAATAGTGACAAAAGAAGCGCGCGTTTTCTGCGGGTTCTCAAAATAACCATTCCCGACGGAATCACCCATAATGATTATTTCACCTTGCTCAACGGCTAGTTTAACACCAGGCTTAGCCTTACCAACTGGCAGACGATCATTAGCCGCCAACAACTTATCGTCTATTAAGACACTTGAAATTGCCCCCGTTGCTTCAGTTGGTCCATAAGTATTATAAATTTTAACATCTGGAAATTTCTCTTGTAATCTTCGTGCTGTCTTGAGGGTTAATTCTTCGCCACAAAAGATGAATTGTTGTAGCGCAGAGTGATTTGCTTGTTTAAACGAAGGGTCAACCAAGAGCATATCAACAAACGAGGGCGTTGAAATCCATGTGTTGATAGTAGCCTGATTCAAGCGTTCGAAAAGCTTTTTGAAATTACCAACTTCATCCCGTGATAAGGAAACTAACTCGCCACCTGAGACAAGACTAGGATAAAGACTAAAGATTGATAAGTCGAAACTAAACAATGGTTGGGCCAAATATTTATTATCGACGATTTGCTCGAAGTCGCTTAACATCCAAGCCACAAAGCTCGCCAAATTATCATGGCTCACTTCAACTCCCTTTGGCACTCCGGTTGTACCAGAAGTATAAATGATATAAGTAGTCGCATGACCACTAACTGCCTTTGATAAGTCCAACATTGAAAAATCAAAGGCTGGGTTGGCTTGGAATTCTGTAATTAGTAGGGGTTCGCCCAAAACCTGCTTGGTCGATCCATCAATTGCGCTCGTACTGATAACCAGCGCTGGCTTGGAAGCCTCAACAATCGCCGCAACCCGTTCAAGTGGTGTATGTTCATCAACCGGTATGTAAGCATGTCCCACCGCATTCGACGCCAGCATAGCCGTCAAGCTCAGAAAGTTATTCTTCCCAAAAACTAAGATTGGTCGATCGTTTAGTGCAAGCTGATTAAGTTGCTCGACAATCTGATGAACCGCATCACCCAAATCTCGATAAGTATACGAATTGTCAGCCTCAGTAAAGGCTGCTTGCGCTGGAATAGTCTGCGCCTTCTTCATTATTCTCTCAATTAACATTTGTTTCTTCACTCCCGTTTAAAACTCGTTATAAATAAAGTGCTCTGGTCCAGTTACCGCATAAGAATAAAAATAGATGAGCACTAAGATAATCACTACATAAAAAATTGTTAATGCAATAAAACGAAGTATCTGTCTATTGTCCATAAAAAAATTCCTTTACATAATTAATTGCTTCTTGATTTTGTGCAACCGCGCCATGTTCCAACGGTGTCCCCTTAAAAATATGGTATTGTACCGGATTGGAATTCTTAACCAAGAGGTTTATTGGTGCAAAAGTATCCGCCCACGGTACAACACCGTCAGTTTCTTTGGCAGGATCAAAATTTGAGGCTAGAAAATCAACTTGAATTCTTGAATCGATTTTTCGATAATTTTTTTGCCAATACTGATAATATTTCGATTGCTTAGCTGGGCCGTGTTGAATTGCATCAAGGTAACTTTGACCATCCTGCTGGACGGAACCATTATATTGACCATCCAAGGACAAAAATTTATTAACCCGCGGATACTTCGAATCGTCTGAGTAGGCAACGAGATACCGCAAGACGCCTGACCCACCCGATGAATAACCTAAAATATTCACGTAACCAACATGATAGTGCTTCTGTAAATAAGCCATCACACGCGTTAATGCTGGTAGATATTTCTTACTACTTTCTGTACCAGTCTCCATCCCGATTGCAATCGTCGGATAATGATTGTTGCGACTAATCGTCCCATCAACCATCAAGCTACCGTTGTTCATCACCACAATCGACAGACCTGGCCTAGCCCCCACTGAATTTGCCTTAATGGCCCCATCAACCATTGCTTGAATCGATTCAATTTTTCCACTAGAACCTGTCACATACAATGTTGGATCAATAACGCCAGTCGAAGCTGGTTTGGAAAGTTTTACAAAAGCAATTGCAACCAAACCCAGGATCAAGATCACTAATAATACATTCTTTTTCATTATTTTGAACCAGCTAACTATTCTGCACTTTTCTTTATTCCTTTTTTATCCATAAAATATTCACACTTTCTTCCAACTCTTATAGTATGTTATACCACTTTCTAAACTAGATTAAAATCATTGCGTCTTAATATCAAAAATCTTCACTCCCACATTAGGCTCATAATATGAAAAATCTTCGTTGCTTCATGATATCACTCAATCCCACGTTTTTATCATACTTAATTATTACAATTTGTCAGAATACAAAAAAGCCACCAACAATTTTCATTGTTGGTGACCTTTTAATTCAATAAATTCAATGTTTCACCGATCAGTACGTCATCCGACATTTCGTCCGTATTAGCAATCATTTCAATATGCTGTTGGTAATTTTCAAAGGCCATCGGAACATCCCCACCATACTCACCATCAAGATTAATCGAGATTTTTGATGAACCGTTTAGCGGCGTGATCTTTACACTCTTTGATTTAACATAGATTAAATTCTCATTCTCAACATGTTTTCCGCCAGCCAAAACTTCAGCAATCAAACCCATCATTTCAGGTAACTTAGTCGTTTTCACAATTAGCAAAGTAAATTTACCATCATCCAACTTAGCATCAGGAACAATTTGTTCAAATCCGCCAACTGAATTTGTTAGAGCCAAAAAGAACATTGAAGCTGCTCCTTCATAAACACCCTCATCATATTCAATGCGCACTTCGATTGGCCGAACATGCGTAATTAATTCAGCGCCTTTAACCACATATGCTAGATAGCCATACATCGATTTCAAACGTGATGGCACTTGATAAGTTAGTTCAGTTAACGATCCACCAGCTGCAATGTTGATGAAATAGGTCTCATTAGCTCGACCGACATCCATTTTGGCAGTTTTCCCCTTCAAAACAATCTTAGCTGCTTCAAGTGGGTTATCACGCGGAATTGAAAGCGCGCGGGCATAGTCATTAGTCGTCCCCGCAGGAATAATTGCCAATTTAGGGCGAACATCTAATGGCGCAATTCCATTTACCACCTCATTGATTGTTCCGTCGCCTCCTGCAGCAACTAATAGTTCAAAACCGTCCTCAGCTGCTCGACGAGCTTCGTTCTCCGCTGACTTTGGCTCAGCAGTTGTTGCAAAAGCACTAGTCTCATATCCTGCTTTTTCATATACATGTAAAATATCGACTAAGTCACGACGAATTGCTTCTCGTCCTGACGTAGGATTATAAATAATACGCGCTCGCCGTCTCATACAAGGTCCCTCCTAAGAAAAATTTTATTATGTATTAGACTGACAATTCTCAGTAACTTAAAGCTCGTAAATAATCCTGTTAGGATAACCTATCAAACTTTAAAGGATCTTGAATTGCCAGTCTACTTCATGATTTTTTATTCCGGCTTGCTAGCCTGCAACGCTGCCAACAGAATTTCATTAACAACATTCGGATTCGCATTACCCTTGGTTTGCTTCATGATTTGCCCCACTAAAGCACCAACCGCTCGGTCTTTACCATTATGATAATCAATTACTGATTGCTCATTCTTAGCCAAAATTTCACTAATAATTGGTGTCAAAACTGCTGGATCAGATAATTGTTTCAAGCCATTCGCCTCAACGAACTCAACCGCATCCTCACCCTTAGTAACGGCCGTGAAGACCCGTTTTGCCATCTTAGTTGAAATCGTACCATCTTCGATCATCTTGATCATGGCGGCCAAGTTATCTGGCGTTAACTCTGTCTGTTCCAAATCAAGATGTGCCTCATTCAAAAAGGCATTCACTTCACCCATAACGTAGTTTGCGGAACGCACTGGATTAGCACCCGTCGCAACCATTGCATCAAAGAAATCAGACATTTCCAAAGTTTGTGTTAGAACCTCAGCCGTATAAGCCTCCAAGCCCAAGTCATCAATGTAATATTGGCGACGCTCAGGGGCAGACTTTGGCAATGCGGCACGGACCTCTTCGATCCAGTCGGCACTGATATGTACCGGTGCCAAGTCAGGCTCTGGGAAATAACGATAGTCGTCAGCAGTTTCCTTCTCACGCATCAATACAGTTACATTTGCAGCTGAATCATAGCGACGTGTTTGTTGCTTAAGCGTACCGCCCGCTAAATAAATCTTAGCTTGACGGTCTTCTTCATAAGCTAAAGCCTTACGAACATAATTCAATGAATTCAAATTCTTTAATTCGACACGTTGACCATGTTCTTTCGAACCGATTGGCCGAATTGAGATGTTCGCATCCACACGCATTGAACCCTCTTGCATTTTAACATCGGAGATACCAGAGAACTGAATTGTTTGTCGTAATACCTCAAGATACGCATATGCCTCATCTGGAGTATGCAGATCCGGCGCCCCAACAATTTCAATCAACGGCGTTCCTTGACGATTCAAATCAACATAAGAATATCCATCAGTTCCGTGGGTGTTTTTACCGGCATCTTCTTCAACGTGAAGCTCAGTAATCCCTACCGTCTTCTTAACGCCATCAACTTCGATTTCAAGTTGACCATCGTATGCCAAGGGCTCAAATTGTTGTGTAATTTGGTAGGCTTTTGGATTATCAGGATAGAAATAATTTTTACGGTCCCAGTGTAGCGCTGGTCGAATGGTTGCTCCCATCGCCAAAGCTGCCCGCATTCCAAATTCCAAGGCACCTTTATTTGCCTGAGGTAGCACACCAGGATATCCCCAGTCGATTACATTCGTATTGGCATTTGGTTGCGCCCCGAATTGAACAGGTGAAGGTGACATTGCTTTGGAATTAGTTTTCATCTCAACGTGAACTTCGAGTCCAATCGTCGTTTCAAAATTAGGAATGGTCATGACTACTTACCTCCTGGAACTTGTTCAAATAAACGCGTTGCTTGCTCAAATGCATAGGCTGCACGATAAACCGTCTCCTCAGCAAAACGATTACCAATTAGTTGCATTCCAACTGGCAAACCTTTACTAAAGCCTGCATTAATTGACAATCCGGGTAATCCAGCCATGTTTACAGGAATCGTTAATACATCATTCATATAAGTGATTTCTGGATCATCTTCATTTTGTCCGAAACCATAGGCAACATTTGGCGTTGCTGGCGCAACAATCAAATCGTAATTAGCAAAAACATTCTCAAAATCACGATTCATCAATGTCCGAACCTGTGCGGCCTTCTTAAAGAAAGTCTCATAAGCACCCGCTGACAGAGAATAAGTTCCAAGCATGATTCTTTGCTTAACCTCATCACCAAATCCTTGCGTCCGTGTTTGTACATACAACTCTTCCAAACTCTTAGCATTTTCAGCTCTAAAGCCATAACGAATTCCATCAAAGCGTTGAAGGTTTGATGATGCCTCGGCAGAACCTAAAATATAATATGCGGCAACCCCATATTTAGTATGTGGCAAAGAAACCTCGTCAACCTTAGCCCCAAGAGCCTCAAGTTGTGCGATTGCTTGATGAATAATTGTCTTAACTTCTGCATTGACCCCTGCGCCAAAATACTCTTTTGGAACAGCAATTCGCAAGCCCTTAATGTCACCGTTCAAAGAACTGGTGAAGTCGGGAACAGCACGTTGTGAAGTCGTTTGATCTTGTGGATCATGACCTGCCAATGCATTCAAAACAGCAGCATTATCTTTAACAGTTCGAGTAAATTGTCCAACTTGGTCCAAAGATGATGCAAACGCAATCACGCCCCAACGAGAAACGCGACCATAAGATGGCTTCATTCCAACAATTCCATTAAAGGCTGCCGGTTGACGGATTGAACCACCCGTATCAGAGCCCAGCGCAAATGGCACTTGCCCAGCCGCCACAGTAACAGCCGAACCCGAAGATGAGCCGCCAGGTACTTTGCTTTGATCCCAAGCGTTCTTAGTTGTCTTATAGTAAGAAGTCTCACCTGTTGATCCCATCGCAAACTCATCAAGATTTGTTTTTCCAACTCCGATTGCACCAGCATGTCGTAAGTTATCAACGACGGTCGCATCAAAGACCGGCTTGAAACCCTCTAAAATATGTGAAGCGGCTGTCGTTTCAACATCTTTTGTTAGAATATTATCCTTAATTGCATAAGGAATTCCTGACAGAACATTATTAGCATCAACTCCAGCAGCATCAACAGCGGCGGCATCTTGTAATGCTTGCTCTTCCATCAAATTAATATACGCCTCAAACTTTTGATCAGAGGTCTTAATTCCTGCCAAAGTTGCTTCAGTCAGCTCAACTGCTGATACTTCTTTATTTAACAGCTTTTCATGCAAAGTTGTTAGATCGTTTTGCAAAAAATCCATTAGCCTTCGCCCCCATCATCCAAAATTGCTGGTACCTTAATTAAGGTCTCAGAACGTTCAGGTGCATTTGCCAATAGTGCATCAGCTTGCTGAGCATTGACTGCCACATCTTCGCGTAGAACTGTATCCATATCGGTTACTGAAAAAGTTGGTTCAACTCCAGTTGTATCAACTTCTCCTAATGTATTTACCATTTCAAAGATCTTTTCCAAATGGTCTGTAAACATTGCCGCATCATTATCAGTTAATGACAACTTTGCTAATTCAGCAACGTGCATAACTTCTTGGCGGGTAATCATTTCTTCTGCCATGATTTTTTCCTTTCAAAATCAGTTTAAGGTTTATTCTAGCAGAAAAATCATTCTTAAACTCTGCTAAATCCCGTTATTTAATCAAAATTAATACATATCATCCGCTAAATTATTCTGATCCGCCCGAACTTGAAAGCGCAAGCCTTTTGGATAAAAATTCTTCATCTGCCCATCAACTAACTTAGCAAAGCCAGCGCCGTTCCCGTTAATCTCTAATAAATACCAACCCTTTTGATATTGCTCGGGTTGACGCACCCAAAAGGTATCACCATGGACATATTGTGCCCACTCTTGATCATTTAAGACATACCGATTTGTAAATTCAACTGGATGAACTGCTAGTGCTAGCGCCAATGACGGTTCAAAACGGTTCTTTTTAACAGTCCCTAGGTGCAAACCTGCTCTTAAAACTTGTAGTCCTTTCAAATCAGGCGTCCCTACTGGTAATGAATAGATTTGATCACCAAAAGCATATAACTGTTCTGTTGCAAAATTTGGTAAGTTTGCCGCTTTGAACGCTTCCCAAAGTGCCTGTTGCTCCTTGGTCAGATTACTTTTGACCAACTGAGGAGCTTTACCAGTAACCTCGGCTGAAACACTCATCGCCAATTTCGTAACAAAATGCCCCTCTCCATCCAAATGATGTGGGAAAAGCCGCGCCGTTTTTGCCAACTCAGGGTTATTATCCGCCCAAGCAGGAACACCATCATCAATATTAGTAGGTTTATCAATCGTCTCAACGGTTAATTCGGGATATGTTTGAAGCAACCAGGCAATAATTTGCTCATCTTCTGCTGGTGCAAAGGTACAAGTTGAATATATCAACTCACCTCCAGGACGTAGCATCTTTATGGCCTCATGTAAAATTTCACGTTGACGCTGAGCATTCTCTTCTGGATAATGTTCATGCCAGTATTGAATGGCAGCTGGATCTTTACGAAACATTCCTTCACCTGAGCAAGGGGCGTCTAGAATAATTTTGTCAAAAAAGCTCGGGAAATGTGCGACCAATTCGGCTGGCGCATGATTGGTCACTAGCGCATTTTGAATCCCAAAACGTTCAACATTCTCACTTAATATCTGGGCGCGTTTGCGAAAAATTTCATTCGAAACAAGCAGACCTTTTTGTTGCATGAATGATGCCAAATGGGTCGTCTTCCCCCCTGGCGCTGCTGCTAAATCCAAGACCCGCTCTCCAGGTTGGGGTTGCGCAACCTCGGCTACAAACTGAGCTGAGGGCTCCTGCGAATAAATCACTCCGTTAGTGTGATCAACCGAATGACCAGCGACGCTACCAATTCGGCCCCAACTTCCCCAAGCAACCTTACCGCTCGCTTTGGTATCATAAAGTTCTGAATTAGCCTTCAAAGGATTAATTCGAAATGCCTTGATAATTGGTTTATTATATGATGCTTCGAATGCTGGATATTCATCACCCAATAGCATTTGATAACGTTCCCTGAACGCTAGCGGTAATTGCTCAATCATGCCATTTACTCCTCATAATTACATACTGTACATAATTTTACCATTCAAGCTATTTTGAAAAAAGCCTTAGTATCTTGAACAACAAAAAAGACGATTGAATCTTGAAATTCAATCGTCTTTTTTCTGATTTGAGAGCATGTTGAGCAGACTTAAACTATATGGGATACGCGCAATATGCGCATAATTTCATAAGTCTGAGAGAGAGAGAAAGAGAAATACGTCTAACTCAACAGATTTATGCTATCATGCTTGCTAATAAGGCCGCCTAATATTTTTTTGAAAATTTATCAATAATATCACAAAAAGGATTATCCATATTATTTTAATGGCACTTTACAATGCCAACACCTGCTCCAAATACTCCGCCAAACCATCTTCATCATTCGTATGCTTAGTGACATCATTGGCAATCTTTTTTAGTTGCGGATTACCATTCGCCATCACTACTCCATGACTGGCATATTCAATCATTTCAAAATCATTCATTTCATCGCCAAAGGCGTATATATCATCATGATCAATCTTGTAAACATGCCGCAAATAGTCAAGGCCGGTTGTTTTTGAAACCCCTGCTGCAGCTACCTCAACGACATGATCATCGCCCCATGTTTTTACATTAACAAATTCACTGCCATATCGACTCTGCAAGTCCGCTTGCACAAGCGCCATTTGTTTGGGATCCTCACCATGTAAAATAATTGCATTAACGTCTTCTTTAAGATTTGAACGATTCAATTCATGTAATTGACCCTGATCGCTTGGAAAGAAAGGCAAGTGTTGCACATCACGAATCCCAGTTGCCCGTGACCACGCATTAGTTTTACTTTCAGCAGCTACCATATCCACGCCCATATCTGCCGCCAAGTCAAAGATGTCAAAAGCAATTTCATGATCAACTACCTTTGAATACTCATGCTCCCATGCATAATGTGGCACATGTCCCAAACCACCGTTAAAGTTAATCATTGGTGACTTTAAGCCGATATAATCGTAAATATCCGTTGCCAACCTAGCTGGGCGTCCCGTTACAATCGAGATGATATGGCCGGCAGCCTGAGCTGCTTGCAAAGTATGTTGTGTGCGCTTAGAAACCGCTCCTTGATTGTTCAAGGTTGTAAAATCCAAGTCAATTCCAATTAGTTTTCTCTTCATCCCTGATTACCTCATTGTACTTTATACTCCGCTTTACTTCGCAAACACAACCTGACCATCCTTGAAGTCGCTGATCTTAGCTAATGATTCTAAGCGAATCCCACGCTGCTCCAAGATCTCATGACCTGGCTGGAAAGCTTTTTCGATTACAACCGCCGCTCCGACAACATTTGCCCCGGCTGCATCTGTAATTTCTAATAGACCGTTGACAGCCTGCCCATTAGCAAGGAAATCATCAACCAATAAAATCCGCTCAGCAGCGTTCAGGAATTTTTTATCAATAATAATATGATTTGTCTCTTTTTTCGTGAAAGAATACACGTCTGCAACGTAGTTTTCATCAGTCATCGTGATGGCCGCCTTCTTCTTGGCGAAAACAACTGGTACACCCAGCTCAGCAGCCGCAAAGACAGCCGGTGCAATCCCTGATGTCTCAACTGTCACAATCTTGTCAATTCGATCATGATCGAATAATCTAGCAATCTCTCGACCAATTGCCTGCATCAAAACCGGGTCAATTTGATGATTTAAAAATGAATCAACTTTCAATATATCTTCTCCAAGTACCCGACCTTCTGCAATAATCCGATTTTCTAACATCTTCATGATCGTCAACCCCCGATAAAATTGTTTTTCATAGAATAGCACAAATCTTTGCCAAAGCAAAAAAAGTTTCGTTAACCAAATTAAACTTGCAATTAAAGCTTTTTTGCGGTTATAATGCTTTAACATATTAAAATATTTTGTGATATATCTTCGGAGAATGGCCGAACGTTTCTACCCCAAACCTATTTGGGACTATCGCTTAAAACCACACATCCATTCTGTGCATTAGACTGGATGTGTGGTTTTTTATTTTTAAGGAGAACCTCGTGGACAGAGCTAACAAGCCCAATTGGGCACAGTCATTAATTCTAGGAATTCAGCACGTACTTGCTATGTATTCAGGTGGGGTCCTGGTCCCACTTCTGGTCGGAGCAGCTCTGCACTTCAATGCTCAACAAATGGCCTATTTAATTTCTGCTGATATTTTTATGACCGGAATCGGTACCTTACTCCAGCTTAAGGCAACTCGGATCACTGGAATTGCCATGCCCGTTGTTTTAGGCTCCGCAATCCAAACCGTTTCGCCTTTGATTAACATTGGTTCAACCTTGGGTATTGGTGCGATGTACGGTGCAACAATTGCAGCCGGTATTTTCGTATTCTTAATTGCCGGTTTGTTTGCACATTTGCGTGATTTCTTTCCACCAGTCGTAACCGGATCTTTGATTACAATCATTGGATTTGCTCTGATTCCTGTTGGTATTCAGAATCTCGGTGGTGGTGATTTAACTGCAAAGGATTTCGGATCAGCCAGCAATCTACTAATTGGACTATTTACGATGGTCGTTATTATTATCATCACAATGCTTGCTAAAGGATTTTTAAAGTCAATCGCCATATTGCTCGGAATTATTCTAGGAACTATCTTTGCCACAATCCTGGGGGTTGTTTCCTTTAACTCAGTCGGACAAGCCGGTTGGTTCCACTTGCCAACTCCATTTTATCTGGGGATGCCGACTTTCCACAGTTCGGCAATTATCACCATGATCGTTGTGGCGTTAACTTCAATGATTGAGTCGACTGGTGTCTACTTTGCCCTAGCCGATTTAACTGGTCGTGAGTTGAGTCAAGATGATTTGGCGCGTGGTTATCGTTCTGAAGGCTTAGCCGTAATTCTATCCGGAATCTTCAATACTTTCCCCTATTCAACTTTTTCACAAAACGTTGGCGTTGTGCGTCTCTCAAAGGTTACCTCAAAACGCCCAATTTATTACGCCTCCACTCTTTTGTTGCTAATTGGCCTAATTCCAAAATTCGGCGCTCTAGTGACAGTCATTCCAAGTTCCGTTCTAGGAGCAGCGATGTTAATCCTCTTTGGCACAATTGGTGTCCAAGGAATCAGTATTTTGAAAACCGTCGACTTAAACAGTGAACGAAACTTATTAATTGTTGCATTATCTGTTGGTAGTGGGATTGGGGTTACGGTCTATCCTCAAATCTTCCAATACCTCCCCGACGCTGTTAAGCTAGTCGTAACGAATGCAGTTGTTGTAACTTCAATTTTGGCGGTACTATTGAATATTATTCTTCCTAAACCAAAGAATTTAGCAAACGCAATCGCTGAAGGATAAATCATCATTATTATAGTAGAAAGAAACGGTCAACCAAATAATCTGGTTGACCGTTTCTTTTTTAGCTTATTTTAAAATCGCATCAATTTGGCCAAGTTCACTTTCACTAAAATCCATGTTTGAGGTGAATTTAATGTTATCAAGCAAATGATCAATCGATGTTGCACCAGTTACAATTGAAGCAACGCGATCATCTCTAAGCAACCAAGCCATTGCCATTTGGTTCAGGCTTTGACCACGTTCAGCTGCCAGATCATTTAACCGATTCAACTTCATTACTGAGCCACTTAAATCATCCTTGATAAAATCGTTCGTGCGATGCACCGCCATATCACTAGGAATACCACCAAGATAACGATCAGTCAGCAAGCCTTCTGCAAGCGGCCCGTATGCAACTAGCCCCGCATGATGTGCTCCAAGTGTATCCAACAGGCCAGTCGTCTCAGCCTCACGATTCAGCATGTTATATGAAACCTGATTACCGATAAATGGTGTATGCAGTTCCTCAAAGATCTCAGCAATCGCCGCTGTTTGCTCAGTCGTATAATTCGAAACTCCTACATACAAAGCCTTACCTTGACGGACCAACAAATCCAACGCCTCAGCTGTTTCGCGTAAGTTTGTATTTGGATCCCAACGATGCGCATAGAAAATATCAACATAATCCAAATGCATTCTTTGCAATGAGAGTTCCAAGGCCGCAACAAGGGTCTTCTTTCCAGAAAATTCACCTAGCGGTCCAGGCCACATATGGTAACCAGCCTTAGTTGTAATCACTAGTTCATTACGATAAGGATGTAAATCTTTTTGATAAACTGCCCCAAAAGTCTCCTCAGCTGTACCATTAGATGGTCCATAATTCGACGCATTATCAAAAGAAAAGATCCCATTATCAAAGGCTTTTAACATCACTTCCCGTGAGTTTGCCAGTGGGCGTTCATCACCCAACCCGCGCCACAAACCAAATGACACGGCTGGTAAAATCATTCCGGTGTCTGCTACCCGCCGATAAGGCATCTTTTCGTAACGTTGTTCATCCGCTGCATAAACCATATTAGCATCCCTCCAAGTTTTAGATATTCACATCTGGACGACGGGGGCTCTTGAATAGCCCCTCAATTGGTGTATTGTCATGAATCCTTTGAATTGCCTCGGCAATCAATGGTGCCACTGTCAAACGCGTGAGCTTGGCAAAATTTTTATCAGCCGGCCAATCCAATGAATTAGTGGTTACAATCGTTGAAATGCAATCATCCGCCGCCAAACGTTGCGCCGCATCATCTGACATAACTGCATGCGTTGCCACACCGATAACATCTGTAGCACCAGCAAAACGTAATGCTTTCGCTGAAATCTGCATTCTCCGACCTGTATCAATAATATCATCAATGATGATTGCACGCTTACCACGCACATCGCCAACAATTGTATCTGGCCCCTCTGGATTCTCAATCGCTGCACGATCGTTAATCACGCCCCAAGGCGCATCAAGTAATTCAGCAAATTTACGTGCACGTCCTGCTCCAGTATGATCAGCAGATACAACCACAATATCATCAACAATTTTTCGTTGGAAGAAATAATCTGCCAAAAGTGGCGCAGCTTGCAAATGGTCCACTGGAATGTCAAAGAATCCTTGAATCTGAGCGGCATGTAAATCTAATGCCACTACTCGATCAACATCATTCATCTCTAGCATTGAAGCAATCAACTTAGCCGTAATTGGCTCACGTGAACGAGCCTTTCGATCCTGACGGGCATAACCATAATAAGGCAATACTACATTAACCGTTTTGGCCGATGACCGTCGCAAGGCATCTGCCAAAATCATAATTTCCATAAATGAATCGTTGATTGACTCGGCAATTGGAGCAATGATGTAAGTATCGTCACCCCGGACTGATTCCAATACTCGTTCGTATATCTCACCATCGGCAAACCGCTGAAT
This sequence comes from Weissella muntiaci, assembly GCF_008107635.1. Classification (GTDB taxonomy): domain Bacteria; phylum Bacillota; class Bacilli; order Lactobacillales; family Lactobacillaceae; genus Weissella; species Weissella muntiaci. The sequence continues at coordinate 41,189 of NZ_SDGZ01000013.1, forward strand.
CTCAATCGGCGTCAATGGCAAGTCAAGATATTCAGCAATTTCTTCGGCTAGGCTATGATTAGCCGTCAATCCGAACAACTTAATTTCTGACTCCATGGGATCCTCCAATTTTTTTACTATCTATATTCTACCGTAAAACACCAACCTTCGGAAACTTTTATCACGTTAATCGTCAAATACCTTCAGTTGGTCTGAACAAACTCTTTGCTAGTGACTTGCATATCGGCATTGTGTCCCCTATACTGTTGGTAACGAATATGTGAGCTGGGGTGCCAAATGGCTGAGATTTACCCATTGAACCTGATCTAGTTAACGCTAGCGTAGGGAGCTTGGATTCTATTACTAAGCATGTAATGAACCCACAAAAGACCAGCGATCCGGTTTTTTGTGGGTTCTTTTCTGCCCTCCACAATTCGCAAAACATTTTAGGAGGTTTGCATCATGCAAACAGTTAAGCAAAACAAAGGTCGCTGGACCTTACGACAAGTCATTTTTTTAGCCATCATTGCGATCTTCTTTGGGATTATTTATGAAGTATGGTCTTTTGCCTATTACGCTCTAGCAGCAACCCCACTTAAAGCAGTCGCAAATGACGCCACTTTAGGTGTTTGGCTCATGGCTGGACCAGTCGCAGGAGTGCTACTTAAACGAGCCGGTGCAACAACGCTGGGCGAGTTACTTGCCGCAACAGTCGAGATGCTACTGTTTTCCAGTTGGGGTGTTTCAACCCTAATTTCCGGCTTCATTCAAGGCTTTGCTTCCGAACTTGGTTTTGCATTTACTGGTTATAAAAATTGGCGGCGTCTCGGCTTAACTCTGTCAGTTATTACCAGTACTATCATTACCTTTGCCTATGATCTCTTTGCTTCTGGGTACAGCCAATACTCTTTGAGCCTATTAGCGACTCTATTAATCGTTCGCTTCTTATCAATTGCCTTTTTTGCCGGCATATTAGTGTATTGGATCGAGTTGTTAGTTGAAAAATCAGGATTATTAAAATAATGACTGCAATTACCGTATCAAATTTATCATTTCGTTACCAAAACAGTGGTCCAAATATTATCGAGAATATTAATTTCACACCCGAACCAGCAAGCTTCAATTTATTGGCAGGTTCATCTGGTAGTGGTAAATCGACGCTATTAAAAATAATGGCCGGTCTATATCCACAATTTGGCGGCACGATTACTGCTGGGCAAGTTCTGTTAAACGGTCAGGAGATTGGCCCGATTGTGCCATTTGAACGAGCCCAGCGGATCGCCCTTTTATTTCAAAATCCAGATCGACAGTTTGCAATGCGCACAGCTTGGGAGCAACTAATTTTCAGCTTAGAAAACCTGCAACTCTCCCCAGAACTTATCACACAAAGAGCAACGGATGCTTTGCAAAAATTCGATCTATGGGAGCTCCGCAATCAATCTTTGCAAACCTTATCAGGTGGTGAACAGCAACGAGTTGCACTCGCCAACATCTTGGCGCTCGATAGCGACATCATCTTATTAGATGAACCGTTTGCCAATGTCGATCCAACTGGGCGTCAAACTATTTTAAGCCAACTTAAACTCTTACAAATTGAACATGGTAAAACCATCATTATTTCTGATCATGATTTACATGATTATATCGATTTAGCGGATGCCGTTTTCACTTTAGAACAGCAACATTTGACACGCCAGCCTCTCGGAATTTTAACTGATCTGCCAAGTGATACCCTCATTTGGCACGCCCAAAATAAGCTACCAGAATCAGGGCAGTTAGCTTGGCACAATTTAACAATTGAGGTCGGTTCACGACGCTTACTTAATCAACAGAGCTGGCAACTTCCTGAAAATCAGTTAGGGTTACTCTCTGGGCCGAATGGGATCGGAAAATCAACTTTTTTCAAGGCACTTGCGCATCTCCAACCTTACCAAGGCCAAATCACCTTTGCTGAACAGGTTAGTGAGAAAATCAAGCTCAAGAATTGGACTTCTAAAGTTGCTTGGGTAATGCAAAATGCCCGTGATCAGTTTATTACTTTAACTGTTAGCGACGAGCTTGCTATTTCGAGTCGACATTCTGCCAACCCAGCATATTGGACAACTACGGTTATTGAACAAGCTATTCAGGATTTGAATCTAACAGCTGTCTTAGAGCAATCAGTTTATCAACTTTCGGGTGGCCAGCAAAAAAAGTTGCAAACATTAAGCATGCTCATCATGGCACCTCAGGTTCTTTTAATTGACGAGCCGCTTGCCGGATTAGACTACCAATCGAGCCAAGTTCTTCTCAGCCTCATTCAACGAGTGGTTCATGATTTGAACTTATCTGCCCTAATGATTTCGCATCAGCGAACTGGACTACAACCTTACCTTGATTACGAGTTGCGACTCGATCATGAGCAAATTGTAGATTTACGAGGTCTGAGCCATGAATCTTAAAATCAATCCAACAGTGTTACTAGTGACCATTTTAAGCCTAGGGATTTTACTCACCTTTACACGTTCCGTTTGGCTAAATCTCGCCATGATTATCGGAGCCAGTTTATATTTGGTGTTTAATCGACCTGCGTTTAAAAAGATCTTGCTGATCGGATTATTTGTCCTACCACTCGCCTTTGGAACATGGTGGTCTTTTATTGTCTACGGAACTGGTGATACTTGGCATAATGCCTGGATCTTTTCAACTAGGATCTATGCCTATGTGTGGTTAGGGATTGCGTTAACCTTCACCAATTCAGTTGATGAATTACTTTTCTCACTCGTTCAAAATATCCGCCTATCAGCAACTTTTGCTTACGGAATTTTAGCGGCCTTTAACTTATTAAATAAAATTCGGCGCCAAGTCAAAATTATTCGCTACGCAGGTCAGGTTCGCGGTATCACTTATCATTTCTGGCAACCCCAACTATATTTCAAGGCAATCATCGTCGCATTGACCTGGTCAGGTGATTTGGCAGAGGCAATGACATCACATGGCTTTTCAGAAGGTTTTTCACGCAGTCATTATCAAACGATTCCGCTACCACTTTGGCAATGGTTAATCCCGATTGGTGTCTTAGCGCTTAGTTTAAGCTTCCTCGTGATTTGTCAGCCTTGGTGATTTAAACCAAATAAAAACCAGCTTGGTGTAGGACATTCTGCCTATCAAGCTGGTTTTTTAGTTGACTCTATTCAATTAGAGTATCAAATTGTGAATTATAGAGTTCTGCATAGCGCCCATTGGCTTTCAGTAATTCATTATGCTTACCGGACTCTACAATTGATCCATGATCCATCACCAAAATCTGATCAGCATTCCGAATCGTTGATAATCGGTGTGCAACCACAAAGCTTGTTCGACCATGTAACAAACGTCCCATTGCAGCCTGAATCAATTGCTCGGTCATTGTATCAACCGAACTGGTTGCTTCATCTAAAATCAAGATTTCAGGATTCGCAATGAAGGCCCGCGCAATTGTTAACAATTGTCGCTGCCCTTGTGAAATATTGCTACCTTCCTCGTTCAATAGTGTCTGATAACCAGCTGGCAAACTCATAATGAATTCATCAGCATAGGCCATTTTAGCCGCTGCAATAACTTCTGCCTCGCTGGCTTCTAAGTTACCATAACGAATATTCTCTAAAATGGTCCCTGCAAAAAGCCATGATTCCTGCAATACCATCGCAAAATGTGATCTTAATTGTGTCCTAGTTAACTTACGTGTATCTTGTCCCTTCAGACGAATCACGCCGGACGTCGGATCATAAAATCGTTCTAGCAAATTAATAATTGTTGATTTACCTGCACCAGTTGGACCAACAATCGCGATCATTTCACCAGTTTGCACCTGCATCGAATAATCTGTCATCAATGGTTGATCGGCTTGATAGTTGAATGCTACATGATCAAAACTAATCATCGTTTGTGTATCAATATCATCAGCCGCTGATACTGTCTGCATTTCCGTTTCATCAAAAACTTGAAAAATCCGTTCAGCCGACGCAACGGTCGCCTGAATTGTATTAATCAAGTTTGCCATTTGCGTAATTGGTTGCGAGAACTGATTTGTATACTGCAACATCGCCTGAACATCACCTAAATTGGCACTGCCTGTGGCAACTTTTATCCCACCAATCACAGCCATTGCCAAATAATCTAAATTATTTAAAAATCGCATTGAAGGGAAAATCAAGGTCGAAATAAATTGTGCACGCCAAGCGGATTGATAAAATTGCTCATTTTGCTCTTCAAATTTTTCAATTACCTGTGCCTCTTGATTGAACGTCTTTACAACCGTATGGCCACCAAAAGTCTCTTCAACTTGATTATTCAATTCACCCAAAGTTGCCTGTTGCCGCCGGAAAAGCTTTTGGGACAAGGGCGCAACAATTCGAACAAGTATCAAGGACAAAGGGACTGTCACAAACGCAACCAGTGACAAGACAACATTGATTGACAACATAAAGTAAATTACACCCACAAAGGTCAAGGTTGATGTAACTAATTGAATCAATGATGAGCTCAACGAACCAGCGATATTATCCATATCATTTACCATCCGTGACATGATATCCCCATTATTGTGACTATCAAAATAACTAATTGGTAAGCGGGCCAATTTGCTTTTAAATTCTTTACGTAACGCATAGACCGTCTTTTGCGCAACTCGCGTCATAATCCACTGCTGGCTGATTGAAAAGACGAAGGCGATTAGATAAATTACTCCAACCATCATTAAAATATTAGCCAATTGACCATAGTTAATGCTGATCTTTCCGCCATGCACAGTTGCTTTAACGCCATCAAAGATCACATTAGTCGCCGCACCGAGCATCTTGGGCGCCCGAACCGACAGAATCACTGAAATAGCCGCAATTAAAATTGAAAAGATGACTCCCAATCGATCGCTTCGTAAATAGCGAAATAAACGTATCACCGTTGTCCAAAAATGGGTCGCCTTATCTGGCGTCCGACCAAGTCCGTTACGATTGCCACGTCCACTTGTATAATTACGCATTGAGTCCCACCTCCTCTAGATCAGCTTCCGAAAGTTGGCTTTGCATAATTGTGCGATAAGCCTGATTATCTTTCATCAGTTCGCGATGTGAACCGAGTCCAACAACCATACCATGTTCTAAAATCAAAATTTGATCAGCATCCATTACTGTTGCAACCCGCTGAGCCACGATAACTTTGATTGCAGATTTCAAGCGTGATTCCTGCTTAATCGACTGCCGGAGCAGTGCATCTGTCTTAAAGTCCAAGGCTGAGAATGAATCGTCAAAAATATAAACTGCGGCATCTTTAATCAACGTTCTGGCAATTGCAATTCTTTGTCGTTGACCGCCGGAGAAATTGACCCCGTCCTGTTCGACATTCATATCTAGCCCACCTTGCTCACGAACGAAGTCTGCTGCTTGAGCAATTGTTAACGCATCCCAAATCATTTGATCAGTCGCCTCAGGGCGACCGAAAAGCATGTTTGATCGAACTGTTCCAGAAAAAAGAACTGCGCTCTGTTGCGTAATTGCCACAAGATCATGTACCTCTGCCTGTCGCAATTGTTTAACATTTGTACCGTTTAAAATAACCGAACCAATTGTTGGATCAATCAAACGCGGAATTAAGTTGATTAATGTCGACTTACCAGCTCCGGTGCCCCCAATAATTGCTAAGGTTTGCCCACTGGTTACATGCAAATTGATTGAATCTAATGCAGGACGCTTTGCTTCAGCAAATTGATAAGTCACATTATTAAAGTCCAAGCTAACCTCGGCTGTCGTCAACTCTTCAGCCACTGCTGGATCGGTAATCTGATCCGTGGTATTAAGAATTTCACTAACCCGCCCCGCCGAAGCCTGCGCCCTTGGGATCATTACCATTACCATTGAAAGTTGCATAAAACTCATCAAAATTTGAGTTGCATATGTTAAAAATGCAACCAAATTACCGACAGGCATCATTTGTGCACCAATCAGCTTCGCTCCGAACCAAACAATTCCAATATTAGTAAACGATAAAATCACCGTCATAATTGGCAGGAGCATTGCAACTGTTGTAAAAACCACTTGCGCATTATGCGTCAAATCACGATTGGCATCATCAAATTTCGTAATCTCATAATCATCACGATTAAAAGCACGAATCACCCGAACACCTGTCAATCCCTGTTGAAAGAGTAAGTTAATTCGATCAACTTTCTCCTGCATAACCTTGAAACGTGGGATTGAGATACGCATGTTAATAAGCGTCACAACTGCTAAAATTGGCAAAGCAATTGCAAATACCAAGGTTAACCGTCCATCCAGACGCCAAGCCATAATGAACGCGCCAATGAAAAGCAAAGGTGACATCATCATCATTCGTAACGCGGTTTGAAAAACATTCTGCAACTGTGTAACATCATTAGTCGTTCGCGTAATCAAGGTTGCGTTTCCAAATTTTGCGACGTTATCAGTATCCATATAGGACACCTTATTGAAGAGTGCCTGTCGTAGGCGCATCCCCAGTCTTTGGCTCTGGCTTGAAGCGAAGTATACGTTTAAAATTGCCCCCAACCAACCGGTAATTGCAATTGCCAACATGATCCCACCCATTTGCCAAATATATGGGAGATTCTCTTTTGCAATTCCCTCATTAATGATTTTTGCCGTCAAAGTCGGTAGCGATAAATCGGCCACCACCTGCACTAACAAGAAAAACATTGCAAACAAAACTGGTCCTAATTGCAAATATTTACGTCCAATTTTAATCATCTAAAGACTGCACCATACTCTCTCTGCTCAACATAGAACAGTATCTAAAAACCCCAGAAAAGCTCCAGCCTACTAGCTGGCTTATCTGGGGTTTTACTATTACGTTATTATTTCATATTACGGCGATAAAATGTTAATACTGGCAAGCCAATTAAGGGCACCAGGATTGCACCTACAATCATCTCAAAGACACCATTTACACCGGCCAATGACACGATCAACCAAGTGGCTAGTCCAGATTGAGGTATCCCAGTGAAAGTTGTATGCATTACTTTGAATCCAATCCACGTTGACAGTAAAACAAAAAAGGTATTAATAAAAGCCGATAAAGCCCCAAACAAAATCAGCCAACTAGCTTGCCCTTTGACTGCCTTATGCTTAATTAATAAGTAAAGGTAGCCGATTACAAGCCCAACCAACATTCTTGGCACAATCGCCGTAATTGGGTTGCGGAAGATCAATCCGCCAATCGTAGCACTTAGTGGACCCGTCCAGGCCATCCAAAGTGAATAGGCCCCCCAAACAAAGCCTAGCCAAGCACCTGTTTTCGGTCCTAAAATCATTGCCCCAATTGCTACAGTAAAGGTGATAATTGTAACCGAAACACCAGAAAAGTTGAATAAAATGGTTCCTAATCCCGGAATTATCGATTGCAATAAAATAATTGCAGTGAATAATGCCGTTAAAACTAATTTCCGGCTATTATTCAAACGATTGTTCTGCATGACACTGCTCTCCTGTTAAATATTACATATTCAAATTAAATCGCACCTTATTTTTTGTAAGCTACTCTATTATTATCCCCTCTTTTGCTAATTCAAGCAACTCAAATCGCCCTCGTAAATCTTTTGCATAAGCTAAAACATCTAGCAAATCCTGACTTTGCTCTCTTGCAACTAAGGTCATAATCATACCATTTGCAAAGACCGTCCCGTAGACATCCAATGCATTTGCTGCTTGCCGAATACGCGTCAATTCCAGTGATGGTTCGCGCCCCAATAAATCACGCTCCAACAACCGACCAGCCAACTGGGTCTGCTGATTCTGCCAAGCTGCAATCAACATATTACCGGCGGCACCATACTGTTCCGCGACCGTCCTGCTGACCATTGTCTCATTTGCTGTGGTCCCGGCTTCTTTTTCAGCTGGATAGTACAATAACACTTGATAGTCCGGCGTTGCTAACCCGCTCGCAAAAACCTCATCATCTTCAAAAAAACTTGTTGTTACACCACCCAAGAGAGCCGCGGTTGCTTGATTCCCACTACCGAAGGTTCTTGCAGCTAAAGTAATTTCGGTATACAGATCTAGCTCTGCCTTCCCAACAAGCCGGGCTAATTCCATTCCAGCAACTAATGCCGCCACCGTTTCACCTAGATTTGCATCTAACTTGGATCTGATCTTCAAATGGTGCGGTTGTAACCCGTGCGCCAATTTTGTTGCTACTGCAACAACATAGTTGCTTTCATCATTTTGTCTAAATGCAAGGCTATCACTCTCAACAAGCCAATGTTCTTGTGCCTCTAACACTTCTACTTCAAAATATTTATTGATTGCTAAACCCAGCGAATTATGCCCAGGGCCGAATCCACCCAAGGTTCCTGGAATCTTTATTTGCATGTTATCCTGCTCCCCTAATTAAAAACTCAGACTAAAATAATAGCTCTATTATAGCATGTTACAAAAGCTCCATAGTACACGGCTTGTTTGCTTATAATCAACGGATAACCCAACAAAAAAAGATGAATCACTGCCCAAAGATTAGGAGTGATTCATCTTTTTATTTATCCAATAATCAAGCTTAGTTAGCAGCTGCAGCCATTGCTACGGCACCAATGTAATTAACTGGTTGGTCAAAGTTTGGTTGGAAGAAGAAGTCTGCGAATGCCAACTCATCAACCGTCATACCAGCTTGAATAGCCAAAGAAACTACATTTGCGGCTTGTGTAATATCGTGGCGTGACATGAAGGCCGCACCCAATACCTTGCGACTTTGCTTATCCCAAGTCAAACCAACTAACACCTTTTCATTTGTCAACATGAACTCGGCACGATAGTTTTCTTCAATCACTGTCTGCTCAACCTCAATACCACGCTTAGCAGCTGTAACTGGGTTCAAGCCCGTTGCGGCCATTGCTGTTTCAAATAATTCAACAGCTGAAGTTGATTGAGTTCCCATGTAGGCAACATTCTTACCATCGATATTCTTACCAACAAGCAATCCTTGACGAACTGCATTGGTAGCCAATGGAATATAATCATTGGCTTGTGTTGGGTTGTAGAAAATCGTACTTGCATCACCAGCAGCGAAAACACCTGGGACAGATGATTCCATATACTTGTCAGTGATAATTGCACCATTCTTAAGCATATCAACTTGACCCTCAAACAAGGTCGTATTAGGACGGAAGCCAATTCCAAGAACTGCAATGTCAGCTTCATACTCACCCTTGGTGGTCTTAACAATGATTCCATTGTCAGTATCCTCAAAGCCAGTAATGAACTGATCAAGTTCTAGACGAACACCATGTTCTTGGTACTTCGCCTCGATTCGATCTGTGAATTCAGCCGTGAAATTATTTGCCAATACACGATCGGCACCGTCAACCAAAACAACTTCTTTGTTTGACAAAGCAAATTGTTCAGCGATTTCTGCTCCGATGTAACCAGCACCGATAACAACAACTCGCTTAACGTCGTTTGCAATTTCCTTAAGACGGTTTGCATCGTCCCAATTCTTCGCATAGTAAACCTTATCGCTATCCAAACCTGGAAGGTCAGGAATAACTGCAGCCGATCCAGTTGCAACCACCAACTTATCAAACTGCTCTGTCGTCTCTTCACCAGAAATAACATTCTTGTAAGTCAACGTCTTAGTTGCCAAGTCAGCAACTGTTACTTCATGGCGCATCTTCATGTCGATACCTTGTTGTACCAACGACTCAGGTGACTCATAAAACATGTTCTGTGGGTCATTTACATTGTTACCAACCCATAGAGCAATACCACAGGACAAGAATGATACTGTATCGTTCTTCTCAAAGACCGTTACATCATAATCAGGGTGCTCACCCTTGATTGACTTAGCGGCAAAAACACCTGCGTGTGTTGATCCAATAATTCCAACCTTCATGACAATGCCTCCATTTAGCAATTTGAACTTTCTTTTCTCTTAGCGCTATATCTATATTCTAAGTGTACGTTTTCACAAAGTAATTGATTTAAGTCAATTATTTTTAAAAACGCATAATTATGTCCAATTATATTTATCCAGCATATTCTCAAAATGTTTTGTTAGATTAATCCCTTATTTGATGAAATTCAGATTCTAATATTTGTTATTAATTTGATAACGATTGTCTTACCAGACTTTTCAACAGCGATTTGACCGAAAGTTCAAAAAAATAAAAGAACGCCTAGAGCTAATCTAAGCGTTAAAACACTAGTTCAATAATCAACATAAACCCAACTATAAATACAAGGTAATTTGTCCACGAGCCCCACGTTTTAATCGACCGTCCCGCTCAAGTTTGGCGAAACGGCGACTCAATGTCTCTGGTACAGTACCTAGGTAAGCTGCCAAATCTTTCTTTGAAATCGGCAACGTAAAATTGTTTTTCCCCAATTGTTGAGCAATATCTAATAGATAGTTCCAAAGGCGATCTTCAACGTTCTCAGCTAGCAGCCATGTTCGCTGTTTACTAAGTCGAATTAACTTCTGCGCCATACTAATACTTAACTGCCTGCTTAATTGCGGATAAACATCTAATAGCACCATTAAATCATCGCGAGCAATCTTTAACACAATACTATCAGTTGTTGCAACTAACATATTATCAACAATCGTTTGCGTTAATACCGCCTCTTCGCCTTCGACATCGCCAGCCCTCAGAAAGTAGATAGGTTGTTCACGCCCTGAACTAGTTATTTCAACTACCTTCAACTCGCCCTTCACAACCAACGTCAGCACGGGAAAGTTAGTCGCTAAATTAGTAACACGAGTTCCACGGTCAATATAGGCATAGCTTGCCACGTTTGCAACTGCCAACCGGCCTAATTCATTTAGCCCATCAAACAACGAAAACTGTTCAAGTTGGGTCATTTTGTTTTGGTCTAACATTGCGTACTCCTCTCCCACACTTTATTTTAGCACTTCCATTCAGAATTTGTTGTCATCGCGCCTTGATCTTGTTGTATACAAAAACGCATAACACTCTAGTTTGAATGTTATGCGTTAGTTTTCCTTGTTGCACCTGATTGGTACTAATCAAGATTACCGAACCAGACTTTAATTTCCTTCTCTGCATTCGTAACACAATCTGAACTGTGCACGACATTCTCGATCCCATCTCCAGTAACTTCGGCACCAAAATCTCCTCGAATTGTACCTGGTAACGCCTCAGTTGGATTGGTAACACCGGCCATCGTTCGAAAAGCTTGTATCACGTTGACGCCTGAAACAACCATGGCCACCAAGGGCGTCCGCTCCATATATTCAACCAGTGCTGGGAAGTATGGCTTATCGACTTTATCAGCATAATGTTGTGCCAACTGCTCATCAGTGGCTTGAATCATCTGTAACGCTTCAAGCTTATACCCACGTCGCTCAATTCGATTGATCACAGCGCCAATATGGCCATGTTCCACGCCGTCGGGTTTAACTAATATCAATGTCCGTTCTAGCATAATAATCACCTTTAATGAAATGAAATCGTTTACAATATTAATTGTAAACGATTTCACGAGCGATTACTAGCACTTTACTTACGCCCGAACAATCCTCTGAAAAAGCGTCCCAATGCTGAACCTTCTTTTCCTTTTTGAGGCTGTCTCTGTCGTGAGCGCTCCATTCTTTCTTCTTGCATGTTATGATTCTCACGCCGCGCCTGTCGTGCAACCACTCGTGCAGCTGCGATCTCCTCTTCATCGACAACTGGTTCCACAGTTGTCTCGGCATCATCAGCACCTCCAACTAAGGTTGGTTGCGAGGCCTGACTGACATAGGCGGCAATGATTTCGTCGGTTAAGATTGGTACGGTTGTCGTTTCAGTCGTTACCCCAACCGTAATATCACCAACTGCCTGTTCTGAAGTTACGGGGTTTGTCGCAATCACATGCAGCATACTGGCAGTCACATGCTCTGGAACTTCAATTTCAAAGTCATTATGCCGATCTGTTGTAATATAAATAGGCTCTTTTTGCTCGGCAATCCATAGGACTACCTCCAAATTAGCCTGATTTACACTTCCCTCGAGGAAGCGTCGACCACCACGCGTCGCCAAAACACCGGTTACAACGGGTGCTGGTGCCTTAATCACAGCCTCAACGATTGTCAAAGAATCGCTATTCTCTGGTAGAACTGCTGTAATCTTTGCAACGCCTTCAGTTACATGCGCCGGTACCGGTACCAAAAAATCACCTGTTACATCAACATTAACATTAATTTTTTGGTCATTTGGCAAAGTCACCCTGACAATTGCGTGATAAGGTGTAACGTGGCCTAAAATTGTCGTCCCACGACTATTTGTTAACGCTGATGCCACAAGGGCGATATTTTCATTACTCATACGCGGTCTCCATCCATTTTCTACTTACTTCATTGTAGCTTTTATGCAAAAAAAATTCTAATCAAGCATGTGCCGATTAGAATTTCCATTACATCTTTTAAATAAACTTATGACTTTGTTGCCGTTAATTGTGTGAACTGATGATCCTTCAACAACACCTGTTCATCTGCCATCTTAGCAAGCTCCCGATCATGAGTGATTAGAATAACTGTCTTACCATGTTCGTGCGCTAGCGCTTCAAATAGCTCAATAATCTTAATCGAATTGTCGTGATCCAAATTACCTGTTGCCTCATCAGCCAGCACAATCGGTGCATCAACCACTAGCGAACGAGCAATTGCAACACGTTGCTGTTCTCCACCGGAAAGTTTTTGAACATTTTTAACTGCTTTTGTTCGATCTATTCCAACTTGAGCTAATGATGCAAAAATAAATTCTTTATCACCGGCATGTTCAGATTTTGTAATTTCCAGAGCCGTTGCAACATTTTGAAAAGCAGTCATCGCACTTAATAGATTATATGATTGAAAGATTGTTGAAACCCTTGTCCGTCGATAGTTAGTTAAACCCATTTGCTTCAACGACTTGCCGTCGATGCTTATGTCGCCTGCTGCTGGCATGTCTAGTCCAGCGAGGAACGATAACAAAGTTGTTTTACCTGACCCTGACTCACCAACAATTGCGTAAAACTTACCATTATCAAAGGTTAAATTTACATCTTTGTATAGCGCTTCATCAGGAGTTGTGTACCAGTGGCTTAAATTTTCTACAGCTAATGTCATTTATCAGCTCCTCCTTAATCATCTTGTAGGATTTTCTTTGGTTGCATGCGCAGAATGGTTGAGCTAGCACCCGCAACCGATAGGACTGCAATCAACATTGCCACGCCACCTAACTCAAGGATCGTTCCAGGAGTCACGACTGTCTTAAGTGTTGTCGCCTTTTGTGTAGCCCTCATCGTACCGCCCATCCGGCCACCACCGTTACCACCAGGTGTGCCACCTTGAGCACCACCACCATTGGCACCAGTTTGGTTTGATTGAGAGGCCGTTAATGATTGCGATACCAACTGCTTACTTACTACCCCACTGGCTGCTTGTCCAGATGCAGTTGCAACACCAAGCCCAACCAAAAGTACAATCACCATTTCAACGAAATATTGTCCAATGATCTTTGGCTTACTTTCCCCTAAGGCAACCAAGATTCCGATTTCACGGCGTCGCTCGCGAGTCATCAAAATGATGATCAAGCCCAGAATCAAAGCTCCAGCGATCGTTACAATCCAGACAATCTTATTTGCAAAGCTTGCAACAGTCTTCATTTGCTTAGCAGTTTGTTCATACATGCTAGTATCTGAAGATATTTGCATCTGGGTTGTATTAATATCCTTCTTAGCTTCCTTAACGAAGCTCTTAGTCTTTGAAGAGTCAGACATGATGAAGGTTACATTTGATACTTGATCCTTAGTATCCTTAATCGTATTTGGCATCGTGTAGCTTGTATAAATTGTATTTGATGGATCGCGGAAAGAATCACTTGAACTTGAAGTAGTACTCTTGTAAATCCCAACAATTTTAAGCTTATATGAACTCGTTTCGCTACTGTCATTTGTATATTTAACAGTAATTGTTGAACCAACACTTAAATTATTACTCTTAGCCAACTCTTGTGAGATAACCGCATTAGTCGTATCTTGATCACTAGCCTTAATTCCACGACCACTAACAATCTTTTCCTCACCTGAGGTGAATGTAGCTGCAGTCGTGCTTACACCTGAAATACTAATATCACTGCTACTACTGCTAGTGTCGCCGCTTGGTCCACCTTGCATTGAATTGCTTGTGCTTTCAACGGCTGAGAAACCGCTCGCTGCCACCTGAGCAGTATTAGTAATGTTATAAGACGCAACATTTGATAAACTAGCAATTTTCTCAACGCTACTTAACGAAGTCGTATACTCAGTCATCTTAGGTCGCGTTGTGGTTGTCGAATCGCTATCGCTCGAAGTGCTACTCATAGCCGATTGCATGGCTTTAAAAGAAGTTTCGCGATTTGTGGTCAACGTAACCGTTGACCCTACTGAATTAGTAGCTGTCTTGGCTGCCTGCAAAGCAGCACTTTGAATAATTAAGCCGGCCATTACAAAAAGCAAAATTACCGATGAAGTCACCATTAGTAAAATAGTTCGTCCCTTTTTTGCCCACAATGTAATTCCAGCACGTTTGATAAAATTCATACATCTCACCTGGCTTTCTCGCATTGATATCTTGGTATTTACAATATCCCGCTAACCTTTGTGCACACTTAATACAAACTTGATCAAAACTTAAGGCAATAATTAGAATATTTTCAATTTATGATCTTTTCATCAAGCATGTAACCAATAAAATGATCAACTATCAGACTTATTCGAAATAATCCTTTACAACTAAAAAAGCCACATCAATTATCAATTAATGCGACTTGCCCCTATTATCTATTAAAATACCTTTTTAAAGGGTCTTTCGTAAAATTCTTTGAACAATGCTACGCCATAAAGTTGGAAATGTTCGCGCAACAAAAACCATACTGTGATCCGCGAAATTATTAAAGTACCGCAACTTTGGCTTAGCATCCGTTGCTGCTTTGTAAAATAAGCGTGCCAAATCTTGAGAAGTTGCCGTTTGTGGACGATTGTTCAACGCCTTGTCAGTCTTAGCGGTCAACTCCTGGTAAACTGAATTTGAATTCAAGTTACTTCTGGCATTACCTCGTGAGATCTCTCGCCAATTGGAAACCGTTGAGCCTGGTTGGATTATCAAAGAGCGAATCCCAAAAGCGGCTCCCTCAAGATCCAACGTATCAGACCAAATTTGCAATGCAGCTTTTGTTGCAGTGTAATACCCAGCCAATGGTAAAAACGTATTACTACCTACGCTTGCTACATTGATAATGCGTCCATTCTTAGCTGCGCGCATAATCGGCAACACAAGCTGTGTCAGCTCGACCGCTCCAAAAAAATTAGTCTCAAATTGTTTACGAATGTTTCCCATCGAGATTTCCTCAATTGGTCCATTCTCGCCATAGCCAGCATTATTAATCAACACATCAATCCGATCGGTTTGCGCCAATACTGCTTGAATAAAGCCCTGAATACTAACTGAATCTGTAACATCCAGCTCCAATGGCACAATATTATCAGCCGCCGGAATTTTTGCCACCGTCCGTGCGCCGGCAAAGACTAACCAATCCTTGCTCGAAAATAATTTTGTAGCCTCATAACCCATTCCGGCTGATGCACCGGTAATGATAACAACCTGTTTCTCTAACATAATCTGCTCTCTTTCGATATATTCCGTATTGATTATATCACGATAAAACTTAAAATTATTCAAACTAAAAACCTAGTTAATTAGTTATCAACGAACTAATCAACTAGGTTTTTATTTATTTATTATTATTAGCTCGAACAATTAGGGTATCAACCTTAGCCGTTCGAGTGACATACTCAGTAACCGAACCAATCAACAAACGCTCAATCGCGTTCAAACCAGTTGCACCAATTACAATTAGATCAACACCAAACTTCTCCGGTGCTTGAAAGGCGATCACATCCTTAGGAGAACCATACTCAATTGAATAATCAACGTTTTCCAATCCTTCAGCCTTCGCATCCTCTAGATAGGCTTGCATCGTCTTTTCCGCCGTAGCAGAGACTTGTTCAACCATCGTAGTTCGGAAGTCTGAAACGTTTTGAAAGGCCCGCGTATCAATAACATGTAAGATGTGTAGTGAAGCGCCTGCACCATTTCGCTTAGTCACAGAAATCGCCTTACGCAAAGCTGCCTCAGCTTCTTTAGAACCATCAACTGGTACTAAAATGTTCTTGTAATTTAATTCGTCCATAGTTACGCCTCCTAATTGCAGTCATGTTTAATAACTTAATTATACAACGCTTACATATTATTCAAAAGGGATTTTAAACGATCGTTTTATGAATATTCTATGCTTGTCCTATAGGAATAACCGTCGACTAATAGAAAAGGTCATTGTTGTAGTTACGACAGTTCCAATAATGATGAATATAGTCGTTGGTAAGGCCGCATCCCGATAAATAATCGTCGAGACAATTGTTGCCAACGCTAACAATAGTAGTAACCAACCATAAATTGCAGGAGCTTTTCCGAGCTTCTCTGCATTAACCCCAAATAAATTCTGCTGATGCATCAGCAAATAGGCCGCAATGGCGAGCAATACAATCGCGAATAGTATAAAAACAAAAATAATCATAATTCATCCTGACTTAACTTTTTTATTCGATCTGGGTATAACTTATTTTGAAAATTTAAAGGCCGAATGATTTAATTCAATCATCCGGCCTTTGGGTTGATACGGTATAACCATTTCAACCTACGAACACTTGCATAGCGCCGTTGGTCTTTCAACAAAAATGGCTCCAAGTTTATGGACGTGGGTAATTAAGTAGATTAGTGTTGAAAATACTATCAAGCATTATATCGCACTAACCTCCCGCCATCCCCTAGAAGTTGGTTGTAAAGCATTTATTGTATAACTGAAATTCTCGTACGCTCAAGTAATTCGTTAAAATAATTATACACGTATCTCAGTAAATTGATAAGTATTAACCCTACTTCTTTTTCTTTAGTTGATCATGCTGACTTTGGTGTAATTTTTGATAACGCTCCAAATAAGCTGTTTCAACTTTTGAATTTCCTTTTGCTTGCCAATATTGCCGATTTGCTAAACGATCTGGTAAGTACTGCTGGGCGACCCAATCGCCTTGATAGTCATGTGGATATAGATACTCAACGCCCCGATTGAGCTTCTCTGCACCCTTATAGTGGGCATCCTTAAGATGATCTGGTACATCGCCGGTTTGTCCATTCCTAACATCACTTAACGCAGCATCAATCGCGAGATAGGCCGAATTTGATTTAGGTGATAATGCTAACTCGACAACTGCATTTGCCAAAGGAATCCGCGCTTCAGGAAAGCCTAAACGTTCTGCTGCCTGAATTGCCGTAATCGCCCGCGCTGCAACTGCTGGATTAGCAACCCCAATGTCCTCATAGGCAACCACGGATAAGCGTCGCATTATTGTTGGTAAATCACCAGCTTCAATCAATCGTGCAAGATAGTGGAGTGCCGCATCGACATCTGATCCACGAATTGATTTTTGCAGAGCCGAGATTACATCATAATGTCCGTCGCCATCCTTGTCGGCCGTTAAAGCCTTACGTTGCACTGTCTCTTCAATAATTGGTAGGTCAATCACAACTTGTCCATCTGCATTTGGTTGGGTCGATTTAACTGCCAACTCCAACCCATTTAAAGCTGAACGTAAATCACCATTCGTTGCATAGACAAGTTGCCGCATTGCTTCTGGTTGCAAATTTACATTAAAACTTGCCAATCCCCGTTCGTCATCCATTAAGGCTCGTTGAATTGCTGATTCAACATCATGTTCAGCTAAAGGTTTAACTTCGAAGATTTGAGCTCTCGAACGAATTGCCGGATTAATTGTAATATATGGATTTTCAGTCGTTGCACCAATCAAAACGATTGCTCCTGATTCCAAATGTGGTAGCAAGAAATCTTGTTTTGTTTTGTCTAATCGATGAATCTCATCGAGCAATAGTACGACGGTCCCCGACATCTTTGCTTCTAGGGCAATCTGCTGCAACTCTTTTTTCCCGTCGGTAGCAGCATTCAACATCCTAAATGCATATTTAGTTGACCCGGCAATCGCCGACGCAATCGAAGTCTTTCCCGTTCCCGGAGGACCATATAAAATCATTGACGATAGCATTTTAGCTTCTACCATCCGCCAAATAATTTTCCCTGGTCCAACCAAGTGTTGTTGTCCAACAATTTCATCGATTTTCGTTGGCCGCATACGATATGCTAATGGCTGTTGCATATTGGTCCTTTCTAATGACCAAGCAGTTTGTCGTACCAGTGATGCTTCACCGGTTCCACTGATTGAGCAGGCTGCTCAGCCACAAAATCTTCAATGTTAATTCGATCAACATTTACTGCTGTATGGGCAGCTAATACAACTGCCATATCTTCAGGATTAGTATGATAAAGCGCATCTGTAACTAAGGTAAATGAAACTTGATATTTAGTTGCCAACTGGATGTACTTGTTAACTACAGTAATATCCAGGTTGCCATTAATCAATAAAATTCCATCACTGTGATCCAACAACACGGTCTCCCAAACGGCTAAATACTGTTCCTCACCAAAAGTCTTAACCCGCTGCGCCATATAGACACGTTCACGAAAAGTCCCCAAAAAATGGTGTTGCTCATCCGGATTAAGTTCCTTCTTACCATAAAGCCCAGTTTGCAGATGTGGATCCATTCCCTCTAAGTCAGCCATACTTCCTCCTATTGCGCTTTGAAAAACTTCACTAATACCTCAGCCGATTGCCGTCCAGCTTGAACAATGAACTCATCGAAAGTGACCCCAGCATCACCATTAGCGTCATCAGAAATTGCTCGGACAACGGCAAAAGGTACATCAAAATAATGTGCAGTTTGGGCAATTGCAGCACCTTCCATTTCAGCTGATTGAGCATCACTAAAATGTTCTAAAATTACTTGTTTTTGCGCATCGCTTGCAATGAAAGAATCACTCGTTACAATCAAGCCACCCTTAACTTGTGTACTAGTATCACCTTGATATTGTTCAATCAAAGCCTTTGATAAAGTAGCATCCGTTTGATAGCGTGCTGGTTGTTGGGGCACCTGACCATAGGCGTAACCAAACGCCCTTGCATCAGCATCAGCGTAAGCCAATTCGCTCGCAACAACCACATCACCAATGTGTAATCCTTGACCGATCGCCCCAGCAGAACCAGAGTTAATGACCATATCGACAGCAAAATTAGTAATCAGCAATGTTGTTGTAATTGCGGCCGCAACCTTACCAATTCCTGCTTCAACAACTACCACATCAACACTACCAATTTTACCGTGATAAAAGGTCTTACCAGCAATCGTTGATTGCTTCTGTTCATCCATAGCAGCGACAAGTGTCACCATCTCTTCTGGCATTGCATTAATAATTCCGTATCGCATAAAAACTCCCTATTTCTTTACATGAAAAATAAAATCAAATAAACCAAGATAATTGCAACTACTAAAACAATAATCGCAATGTTCAGCCGATGTCGCAGCCGCAACCGTTTCCCCTCTGGTGTCAGCTTTCTAGTCGCCGGATCAAGGGGGTACTTCCCCTTATCCGTCGTCTTAAATTCCCGTCGTGTCAAAACTTGATCCGACGGTTCCACCTCACCACTCAAGCGACTTAAACGGTGAAGTGTATCTTCCGGCTGAACTTCATCTGTTTGTTTAGATTTACGGTGTGGCCACAATTTTAGCTTCATCTTTTATCTACCAACTTTTCTATTTTTGTAATGTTTTCCAATACAAATAAGCCATGACAGTTTTGGCGTCATTCATTTCCCCGCTGTTAAACATCTCTGTCGCCTTATCGAAATTCCAATACACCAATTCAATCATTTCATCATCATCCTGCGGTAAAGCATTTGCCACAGGTGTGAGCTCAGTTGCGACATACAGGGTCATAAATTCATCTGAGAAACCAATCGAGGTATAGAAACCGGCAACCGCTTCGACCTTACCAGCCTGTAGTCGCGTCTCTTCATTTAACTCACGATTAACAGTATCGATAATCTCTGTGTCTCGCTCATCAACCTTACCAGCTGGCACTTCATAGCTAACCGCCCGAATTGGTGCTCGCCATTGGCGTTCCACAATCATCTCATTTTGATCAGTCAACGCCAAAATTGCAATTGCGCCACTATGATAGACAACTTCACGCTTACTAGTCCGCCCATCAGGCAATTCTACAACTTGCTCGGTAACTCGAATGATGTTCCCTTGAAATTTTTCGACTTCTTCAACAACTTTCTCAACAAATTGATCATCACTCTTCATCATCAACAACCTCGACTCCCGTTGCCTGTGGACCACGAACTCCCGCAACCACCATCAACTTCACTTCACTCCCAGGGATTAAATCGCGCACTCCTGGTGTCTCAATTCCAGAGAAATGTACAAATACATCATCTTCATTTTTTACTTCAATAAAACCGAAGCCACTTTCACTATTCCACGCTCTAACGATTCCATCAATTTTTTGCATCTTACCCTCAATTTCTAGTTAACTTAATACAGCTAAAGCAATCAATATAATTGTGACCAAACAGGCAACTAGACCCATCGTGCGCCACCAAATTCTAAAAAAATATTTTGTTGTAAACCTCTGCGACACAAAGCCTTGCCACAAAGCCATTCCAATCCCCCATAGTACAAAGACCAATAATAATGGTGCTAAGATATCAAGCCGCCAAACCTGGAAACTAACACTTTGCAAAACCCACAAAAAAATTGGTAATAAGAGATCAAAACTTTTTATTTTTGAATTTAAAAATGTTCGTAGGAAACTTCTACGCCCAAATAACAAAATTAACCAAATCGCACTCAAGCTAAGCAACGCAATCGGCCAGGTGACAAATGTAAACATTTTGACCCCCTATATGAGTTCTATTTCCATTATACCTAACTTAGCCAAGTTTTTTCACGCTCCGCATTAAATTATCGATTTGAATTAGTGTTAGGCTGACATCAACGCCTTTTATTTACTTGCTGTCAGTTAAGCAATAAGTAATCCCTGTCAGTCTATCTTTATAAACATCTGACAAGGTTACATACATTTTAAATATCTTGTTTTCCGAGAGAAACACTCATCTAGCGACCTCACTTGGCTAGGTTAACCAACTCCGCCCAGCAAGCTCAGTCAAGTATAATCCAAAGGAACGTTAGTATGGTAAAAACACCACTGAAGAGGATTGATTCGAAAGATGACAAAATACATCACTATCATATTACACCTCAGCGAAAACCTGCTATAATAAATAGTAATTAAGAATAAGGATGCAGAAAAATGGCTCAACACACAAAAAAGCGCACGACACCACTGCAAGTTATTATCAAGATTTTTGTAATTTTCATGCTGTTTCTATCATTATCAAGTATTCTAATCATGCTAATCCAAATCATGAATTAAAAAAGCGTTAAAGCTAAGGTGAGCCCTTAACTTCAACGCTTTTTTTGTAAGATTAGCCCAAAGTAATTGTACTAATACTCATCACAATATATGAAACATCATACTTATCTTGACGATCAAATTGTTCCTTGATGACGACCTTCGCCTCATCTAGTTCACTTCTTGAAGCCATTGAGTTGTTTGACTCAATCGTCACGGTGCGGTAGCGCCAATCAGTTGATGTACCATCGTTAACCTTGAATCCTAAAGTAAATAAATGTTGATAAGCCATATTAGCCCCACCCTTTAAAAAGTTATTTATCCTTATTGTAGCCTAGCAAGCAAAGGGCTGTCCACAATTAACCAGAAATTAAAAAGCGTTGTACCCCTTGGTCCAACGCTTTTTGAAATCAATTTGAAAAACAATCCAACTTGGTCACTCGAAATCCCCATTAAAAAGATAATGCCACTATAACTGGTTAGGTCATAGCGGCTAAGAGAGAGAAAGAGAATTGGTTGTGTATAGGTATTAACCCCTACAAACAATAGTCTATTATATTAACCGATATAGGTCAACCCTAAACCCCAAATTAATTCTTATTCAATTTGCTTGCAGCCGCCTCATCGACAATCACGATAACATTAGCATGTTGCTGCAAAGCGCTAGCTGGCACGCTTTCAGTAACCGGTCCTTCAATCATCGCCGCCACGGCATCTGCTTTTGCAGCGCCATAAGCAATGATTAAGATTTCCTTGGCTTTCATAATTGAAGCAATTCCCATTGAATACGCAAAATGGGGTACTTCAGCTTCGCTAGCAAAGAAGCGCGCATTTGCTTGAATCGTTGACTCAGTCAAAGCCACCTCATGCGTCCCCATTTCAAAAGGCGTTCCTGGTTCATTAAAACCAATATGTCCGTTTTGTCCTAAACCTAACAATTGTAGATAAACCGGATTATCGGCAATAATCTTCTCATAGCGAGCTGTTTCAGTTGCGGCATCGGCCATTCCGTCAGGAACATAACTCATTTTAAAAGGCTTCTTGTTAAACAAATGCTCATTCATAAAGTAGCGGTAGCTTTGTGGATGATCACCGCTCAAACCTTTATATTCGTCCAGGTTGATGGAAGTTTTCTCAGAAAAATCAACATCAGAATTTGTTAATTCATCATAGACACTGATTGGTGTTGACCCAGTTGCAAGGCCAAAAACGTTTGCGCCGTCCGCCAAAGCATCTTTAAAAACCTTGAACCCTTCGCGACCACCCTCAATTTGATCCTTAACTTTAATAATCTTCATCATTTCAGAATTCCCTCGCTTATAATTGGTATAGACCAAATTATAGACCAATTCCTAGACCAATTCAACCCCCGTAAACTATTTGTACAAAAAAAGCTGAGGTACCTATCGACACCTCAGCTTTCAAACTCTTAATTCAATTATTCAGCCGTTTCAGCTACGACTCTTGAGTAATTAGCAACATCAGCATTTAGCGCTGTATAGAATTCATCAAGCGTCATCACTGCTGTGTCAGTTGACCCAAAACGACGAACCGTTACTGAACGGTTCTCAACTTCTTCATCACCAATTACTAATGTATATGGAACACGATCTTTAGCTGCATCACGAATCAAGTAACCTAACTTTTCGTTTCGACCGTCAAAGTCAGCTCGGAAATTATTATCCACCAAATGATCAACGATTTCATGTGCATACGCTGCATGTGCTTCGCGATTAACAGGGATTACTCGAACTTGACGAGGTGCCAACCATGTTGGGAAAGCTCCCTTATACATTTCTGTTAGATAGGCCGTGAAGCGTTCCATCGTTGAGATCACTCCACGATGCAACATAACTGGACGGTGCTTCTCACCGTCTGCCCCAACATACTCCAAGTCGAACTTCTCAGGTAGCAAGAAGTCCAATTGAATTGTTGACAGCGTTTCTTCTCCACCAAGGGCCGTCTTAATTTGAACGTCTAGCTTTGGTCCGTAGAATGCGGCTTCTCCTTCAGCTTCAAAGTAATCCAAGCCCATATCATCCATAGCCTTCTTCAACATCGCCTGTGAGCTTTCCCACATTACATCATCATCAAAATACTTTTCAGTATTCTCAGGATCACGATATGACAAACGGAAACGGTAATCAGAGATGTTGAAATCTGCGTATACATCAATCATCAAATCCAAAATCTGCTTAAATTCATCCTCAATTTGATCAAGGGTTACGAATGTGTGTCCATCATTCAAAGTCATTTCCCGAACACGGGCTAAACCAGTCAAGGCACCTGACTTCTCATAACGGTGCATCATACCCAATTCAGCGATGCGCAAAGGCAACTCACGGTATGAACGTGGCACGTGCTTGTAGACCTGAATGTGTGATGGACAGTTCATTGGACGTAACTCCAACATCTCACCATCCCCCATGTCCATTGGTGGGAACATATCTTCTTGGTAGTGATCCCAGTGACCAGAAGTCTTATACAAATTCAAGTTAGACATAATTGGAGTGTAAACGTGTTGATAACCTTTTTGTAATTCACGATCAACAATGTAACGCTCTAATGTTCGACGAATTGCGGCTCCATTTGGCAACCAAACGGGCAAACCGGCACCAACTTCTTGACTGGTAAAGAACAAGTCCATATCAGCACCAATTCGACGGTGATCGCGCTCTTTGGCTTCCTCACGTCGTTGCAACTCGGCCTCGAGATCGTCCTTATTCCAGAATGCAGTTCCGTAAATCCGTTGCAACATTTGGTTTTCAGACTTTCCACGCCAATAAGCCCCAGCAACTGATGTTAGCTTGAAGAACTTAATCCAACCAGTTGATGGCACCAATCCGCCACGATCTAATTCAATATGCTCACCTTGAACTGCAATCGTAATCCGTTCGTCGGCTGGCAAATCATTAATCAATTCAACCTTGAATGGATCGTCACTAAACATCTCAAGTGCCTCGGCTCGTGAGATCTCACGAGAGACGATTGGCAAGTTTTCTTCAACGATTTTTTTCATCATTGCTTCAATTTCAGGGAACTGCTCCACTGAAATCTGGTTACCATCAGCATTGTCTGTATCATAATAGAAGCCATTGTCGATGGCTGGTCCAACACCAAAATGCATATTAGGGTACAAACGCTTTAAGGCTTGTGCCAACAAGTGCGATACAGAATGACGCAATAACTTTAGGCCTTCTTCGTCACTTTTGGTAATCAATGCAAAATCACCATCAGCACTGATTCCATCATGCATTCCAACATATTCACCATTCAACTTACCTGAAACGGCCTTCTTCGCCAAAGACTTTGAAATTCCCTCAGCAATTTCCAAAGGCGTTACACCTACTGGATACTCTTTAACAGCTCCATCAGGAAAAGTAATCTTTACATCTGCCATACTAATGCTCCTTAAAATTGACGTAATTGATCAGCTCAACGTTAATAAAAAACGTCCCGTTGCATATATAATTATGCAACGGGACGTTTCCACGTGGTACCACCCGAATTCGCAAGGGTCTTCCCTTGCCTCTTCACCCCTTAACGCGGGAGACGGAACTGTTTTCACAATCCACATCAGAAGTAGTACCGCTAAATAACAAAGATCTGCTCACACCATCCAGATTCGCTTAACATTGTTTTTTATTTACCGACGTGTCTTCATCAACGTATTATATGTTTCTCAGTATACCTGTCTAATACAAAAAAAGAAAGTAATTCTTTATTACTTTCTTTTTTAAAATTTAACCCAATATCAACAACCCTAAAGCAACCGCTAATACATAAACGATATAAGTACCAAACAACCAGTGCAAAGCATTGAATAACTTTGGATATGGGTGTAACAGGGCGTGACCAGCGAAATACAGACCAGTTGGTAACAATAGCACCATGGCCAATGCCTCAACGCCCACAGCCCAACTCTCAGTTAATAATGGCATCATAACTTTGTCTCCAATTCTACATCTGGGTATTTGTCACTAAACCAACGTTCAGCAAAAGCATTTTCAAACAAAAAGACCGGCGCATCATTTCGATCACGAACCAATAGGTTACGTGATGAAGCCATTCTTGGATCAAGCTGCTCTGCATTGACCCAACGCGCAGTTTTTGCTCCCATCGGCTCTAATGTTACTTCAGTGTTATACTCGTTTTCCATGCGGAATTGGAAAACTTCAAACTGCAATTGACCAACGGCACCCAAGATATATTCACCAGAATCCCAGGCAGTATACATCTGAATGGTTCCTTCTTGAACCAATTGTGTAACTCCTTTGTGGAAAGACTTCTGTTTAAGAACATTCTTGGCCCGCACGCGCATAAACATTTCAGGCGTGAAAGTTGGCAATTCTTCAAATTCAACGGCCTTTTTCCCAGCGTAAATTGTATCGCCAATTTGGAAATTACCTGTGTCATAAACCCCGATAATATCACCCGGATAGGCATTTTGAACGTTTTCGCGCGAATCGGCCATAAATTGAGTAACATTTGAAAGTCGTAACTTCTTATTCAAACGTTGCAAAGTCACATCCATACCACGTGTAAACTCACCCGAAACGATTCGAACAAAGGCAATACGGTCACGATGATTTGGATCCATATTCGCCTGAATTTTGAAAACAAATCCCGCAAAGTTCTCGTCAGTTGGTTCAACTAATGTACCAGTCGCTGTCTTTTTAGGAGCTGGTGCCGGCGCATAATCCATGTAAGTTGACAAGAAAGTTTCGACACCAAAATTTGTCAATGCTGATCCAAAGAATACCGGCGTTAGTTCACCTCTTAGGATTGCATCCTCATCAAATTCGTTACCAGCATCCTGCAAAAGCTCGATTTCATCACGAACCTCATCCCAAAGTGGATTTTCTTGCAATGCATTTGCTTGTGCAAGATCGTTTCCCGCCTCATTCAAAGGCAAAAAGCGTTCAGCATTCGAAGCTGGTCGATACACTTCAACCTGCTTATGATACAAATCATAAAGTCCCGCCAAAATTTGACCAGACCCAATTGGCCAGTTCATCGGATAAGCTTGAATTCCCAAAGTAGACTCTAATTCATCAACTAGATCAAAAGCCTCACGACCATCACGATCTAACTTATTAAAGAAAGTAAAAATTGGAATATGCCGTTCTTTAACAATTTCAAACAACTTCTTTGTCTGTGGCTCAATTCCCTTTGCAGAATCAATGACCATGATAACTGAATCAACCGCCATCAAAGTTCGATACGTGTCTTCTGAAAAATCCTCATGCCCTGGTGTATCCAGAATGTTGATCCGCTTATCATCAAAATCAAATTGCAAGACTGAAGACGTAACAGAAATTCCACGTTTCTGCTCAATCTCCATCCAATCTGACTTGGCAAAGTTTCCTTTGCGTCCTTTAACTGTACCGGCTTCTCGGACCACGCCACCCAACAAAAGCATTTGTTCGGTGATGGTCGTTTTACCAGCATCAGGATGGGAAATAATTGCGAACGTGCGGCGCGTCTGCAATTCTTCTTCTAAATTCGCCATTTTAATCCGCCCTTAATATCTTAAAATAATCTTATTTTTCTTAACAATTTAGTATAGCGAATTTCCCCTTTCTTAACAAGTCCTTCACATGGCTTTAGCCTTGATCTACTTAGCTTTTTTACTTGATTATCTTTTTACTTCAACTTAAACTTAATATTAGGAGTTTAAATCATGCAAAAAATCAGTCGCGTTACACAACAACGGCGTCCAGGACGCTATAATATCTATCTTGACGACGAGTTTTTTATGGCCGTCGATGAAAAGATCCTGATCCAATATAACCTTTTTAAGGGCACCGAACTAACTGAAGCGGAAATCGCTGAAGTAACTGCCGCCGAATTCGAACAGAAAGCATATATCAAAGGACTAACGATTGCGACAGGCCGCCTGATTGCAAAAAAACAATTAGTTTTAAAATTAAAACAAGGTGACTTTCCTAACGACGTAATTGCCCGTGTTATCGATCGATTAGAAAATGCCGGCATTCTTGACGATCAAGCTTATGCTCAAGCCTATGTTGCATCTAGTATTAACGCCGGCAAACTAGGTCCAAAGGGAATTGCTCGTAAATTAAAAACCTTTGGTGTTGATAGTAATATCATTGCTGATGCTTTAGCGGATTACCCTGATGACGACCAAGAGGAACATATCCAAAAACAAATTGAAAAACTTTTTGCCAAGTACCATCATCAATCCCGCATGCTTGCACAACAAAAGGTTACCCAGAAATTAATTCAAAATGGATTTGACCAACAACATTTCCAGCCACTGATCAAAGCTTACCTTGCTGACTTTGATCAAGACGAACAGCAAGCTGCTGAATGGGAGAACCTTGACCGAGAAGCGCAAAAACTTGCGGACCGCTATAGTCAGTATACGGGCTGGGATTTCACACGTCGGTTCAAGACTGCTTTATATCGCCGTGGCTTTGATGGTGACTTAATCAATCAATGGTTATCAAAAAACAACAAGTAAGCGTTAGCCAATCATTGATTGTGTGGTACAATTTAAAGCGATACTAGGTTTATATGCCGTAGAAAGGCTCAATAAGATTATGAAAGATGGTCGTTTACCTCGTGAGGGGGATTTTATTACGATCAAGAGCTACAAGCACGACGGCAGTCTTCACCGAACATGGCGGGATACAATGGTTCTTAAGACCAGCGAGAACGCAATCATCGGCCTCAATGATCACACTCTAGTCACTGAAGATGATGGCCGACGTTGGGTTACCCGTGAACCCGCGATAGTATATTTTCATCGTAAATATTGGTTCAACATAATTGCGATGATTCGAGATAATGGTGTTTCCTACTACTGTAACTTGGCCTCGCCCTTCGTCCTCGACAAAGAAGCGCTGAAGTACATTGACTACGATCTTGATGTCAAAGTATTCCCAGACGGGGAAAAGCGACTTCTTGATACTGACGAGTACGAGTTACACAAAGAGCAGTGGCAATATCCTGCTGATATTGATTTCATTGTGAAGGAGCACGTCAAAATATTAGTTGATTGGATTAATCAACATAATGGTCCTTTCTCCCGTGAGTACGTCGACTTGTGGTTCCGACGTTATCAAGAAATAAAACGTCGTGATGATCGTTAAAAAAGCACAGCCATTAATTGCAATGGCTGTGCTTTTTTATGTTTAGATGAACGAAGATTGACCTGGGTTCAATTCAACGATCTTACCAGTTCGCTTATAAATAATCCACTCAGCAATATCGGTCACATAATCTGACGTTCGTTTCAGATACCCCCCAATTACTAAGTAATCGGTTGAACTTGAAACCAATTCAGGATCAAGTTTCATACTATCAACTGCCAAATCACGAATTTTAGCCGTCCGTTGTGACACATCTAAGGCAATTTCTGCCATTGATTGTGAACCACGTGCGTCGTCATTAACGTAGTATGTTAATACTTCAGAAACCATCTTGGCAACAATTTCCCCGGTTGAACCAATCAACTCTTCAATCTCTGGTACTCGCTTGGTCCCCTTGATTGCAATCGTCGACAAAGCAATGTTACGTGCATTGTCGCCAATCCGTTCCAGAACCGAAACAGCCTTCAAAATTGTCACAATTTCACGCAAGTCGGTTGTCACTGGCTGATACAGAGCAATCATTTCAAAGGTTTTCTTTTCCAATGCAATCTCACGTTGATTGATTGCTTTATCATCATCAATAATGCGTTGTGCAGCTTCTCGATCATGATCCAAGAAGGCCTGAACGGCCTCATGCAATCGTTCAGCAACTAGTAGTCCCATCTCTTTAAAAGATGTATCCAAATCTGCTAATTCATCATCAAATAATCGGCGCATAATTAGTCTCCTTTATTTTCTCAACAAATGTTCTTTAAAACATTCTACCCGAAACGGCCGGAAATGTAATCTTGTGTTTCCTTCTGATCCGGATCCAAGAAGATTTTCTTTGTATCGTTTACTTCAACCAAATTTCCATTCATGAAGAATGCTGTCCGATCTGAAATTCGCGATGCCTGCGACATTGAATGAGTAACAATAATCAACGTATATTTGTCACGAATCTCCAACAAAGTGTTTTCCACCAAATGCGCTGAGACAGGGTCCAAAGCAGACGTTGGCTCATCCAATAAAAGAATTTCTGGTGAAGTTGCTAATGCTCGCGCGATTGACACACGTTGTTGTTGTCCACCAGATAACGACAGTGCTGATTTATGCAAAGTATCTTTAACTTCATCCCAAACCGCGGCTTGCTTCAAAGAAGTCTCCACGATTTCATCAACCTGCGCCTTATCTTTCATCCCCGAAATCCGTAAACCAAATGCTACATTGTCATAAATTGAAAATGGAAATGGATTCGGTTGTTGAAAAACCATACCAATCTGCTTACGCAATTCAACCGTGTCCGTGGAAGGAGAATAGATATCTTTCCCCTTGAACAAAAAGGTACCATTCACCGTCACACCTTCATTTAGATCATGCATTCGGTTAAGCGCTCGCAAATAAGTTGACTTACCAGAACCAGATGGACCAATTAAAGCTGTAATCCCATATTGATCATAATCCAGATTAATTCCATGGAGCGCTTCTTTTTTTCCATAATACAAGCGGACGTTCTCAGTTGTTAGTATCTTGTCTGTCATCCTATTCCCCTAACCGAAGTTTCCATTCACATAATCAATTGTCCGTTGCACCTTAGGTCGTGTAAAAATCTTACGCGTCAGATCATATTCAATGACCTTTCCCATGTGAAAGAAAGCTGTATAGTCTGAAATTCGCGCAGCCTGTTGCATATTATGCGTAACAATAATAATTGTGTATTCATCTTTTAATTTCAGCAGTGTATCTTCAATCTTCGACGAGGAAATTGGATCAAGGGCTGATGCCGGCTCATCTAACAATAGAATATCTGGCTTCATTGCAACTGCCCGTGCGATTACCAATCGTTGCTGTTGTCCACCTGACAACGCCAATGCCGACTTATTCAAGTCATCCTTAACCTCGTCCCACAGGGCCGCCTGCCTGAGTGATGTCTCGACGATTTCATCCAACTCGGCCTTGTTGCGAATACCATGTTGCTTCAGCGCAAATGTAATATTGTCATAGATTGATTTGGCAAAGGGATTTGGTCGTTGGAAAACCATTCCGATATGCTTACGCATTTCATAAACATCAATATCTGACGAGTTAATATTCAAGCCACGGTACATAATCTTTCCATCAACCCGGGCAACTGAATCATTCATCCGATTTAGCGACCGCAAAAAGGTCGACTTTCCGGATCCAGATGCACCAATTAGTGACGTGATTTTAAAACGTTCAAATTTCAAATCTGCATCACTCAGCGCCAACTTGTCGCCGCCATAATAAACAGCTAAATCACTCGTCGACAAAGCTACTTCGTGCTTATCTTCATCCATCTCATAGAGATAACGTTCAGGCATCTCATCGTTGAAGACCAGTTCATTTGTTTCAGTCATTTTTTCATAGCCTCCTACTTAGATGCTGTCAAACGCCGGTACAAGACCTTAGAGAAATAACGGGCCGCAAAGTTGAACAAGAGCACCGCAATAATTAGAACCGCCGAAGCTCCCGCTGAAACGGCGGCAGCATCTGGCATAATTCCCTCGGAATTAACTTTCCAAATATGAACCGCTAATGTTTCTGCTGGGCGCATTAGATTCAACGGACTTGAAATATTGAACGGATTCCAATCACCCCACTTTAATGCTGGAGCCGATTGGCCTGCCGTATAAATCAGAGCGGCCGCTTCACCAAAGACACGTCCTGCTGATAATACCACCCCGGTTACAATCGAAGGCAATGCTGCTGGTAAAATTACATTCCCTACAGTCGTCCAGCGTGATAATCCAAGCGCTGAGCCAGCCTCACGCTGTAAGTCCGGAATGGTCCGAAGGGACTCTTCAACGGAACGCGTTAGCAATGGCAAATTAAAGAATGTTAAGGCTATCGCCCCCGACAAAATTGAAAAGCCTAGTTTAAATTGCACTACAAACAACAAAAATCCAAACAGTCCAACCACAACAGAAGGTAACGAAGATAGGATTTCAATTGCTGTTCTTACCAAGCCGGTTACCCGACTCTTCGGATTGGCGTATTCATTCAGATAAATTCCTGCTCCCAAAGCAATTGGTAAGGAAATAATCATTGTCAAAATTAAGAGATAAAAGGAATTGAACAGTTGGACGCCGATTCCACCACCAGCGGTAAAAGCTGTTGCTGGTGCCGTCAAAAAGTGCCATGACAGATGTGGTACACCTTGAACCAAAATGTAGCCCAATAAAGCAGCTAAAATCAAAATCACAAAGCCAGCAATGAAGTATAACGTTCCTGTGGCAACCTTATTCGCAGTTTTTGCGTTCATGCTTACAATGCTCCCTTCTTACCGATTGCTCGAACAACTAGATTGAAGAACAATGACATCGTCAATAGAATCAAAGCCAGTGACCAAAGCGCGTTATTTGGCAAAGTCCCCATCACAGTATTACCAATTCCCTGTGTCAAAACCGATGTTAATGTTGCTGCGGGTGATGTTAAGTCCTTTGGCATTAAGGCCGCATTACCAACTACCATTTGGACCGCCAATGCTTCACCAAAGGCCCGCGCCATTCCAAAGACAATTGCCGTCAAAATACCGGGAGTCGCTGCCCGCAAAATAACTTTATAAATCATCTGCCAACGCGTTGCGCCAAGCGCAAGTGCTGATTCACGATAATGTCTTGGGACGGATTTCAATGTATCAACAGTCATTGAAGTAATCGTTGGCAAGATCATTACAAATAGCACCAAGGCTCCAGCTAAGATTCCAAAACCAGAACCGCCAAAGATATTTCTCATGATTGGTACAATCACTGACAAGCCGATAAATCCATATACAACAGATGGAATTCCAACCAAAAGCTCTGTAACTGGCCCAAGAATTCTAGCTCCCCGCTTTGGCGAAATTTCTGTCATAAAGATTGCCGATCCAATTGCAAACGGAGTCGCAATCAAAGCTGAGAGTAATGTTACTAGAAATGAACCTACGATCATCGGCGCAGCTCCAACTAGCGGATTACCAGCTTTATCTACCTGTCCAGGCGACCAAGTTGAACTGGTTAAAAATGACCAAAAATTAACTTTATCAGTGAAGAATGTTGCTAGACCCTTTGTTGCCACAAAGTAAAATATTGAGACAACGACTAGAACAATTAGCAACAAGGCTGAGAGTGACACATACCGTCCAAAACGATCTAATTTGCTGGCTCTTGACTTTCGCAAAAGTGATGCACGGATTTCATCCATGTTCGACGCTCCTATTTCTTTTTTCTTAACCCAAAACAATTTAACTACTTAACCTGTGTAATCTTGCCGTCAACAGATCGTTCAATTTGCATATCATGAATTGAAATATAACCCAATTGTGGCACAATCGTACTTTGTACCTTTGTTGATGTAAGATACTCCAAAAAGGCCTTTACTTCACCCTTTGGCTGATCCTTCGTATAAATGTGTTCGTATGACCAAATTGGCCAAGCACCGCTTTGAACATTCGCATTGTTTGGCGTCACACCGTTCAAAGTTGGTACGTCAACCGTTTTATCTAGATATGAGAAAGCTGCATACGACACGGCACCCGGTGTTGAATTAACAATCGATCGAACCATCCCTGATGAATCTTGTTCCTGAGCTTCAGCTGATTGCGCTCCGTTCAAGCCCCACTTTTCAAAGGTTGCACGCGTCCCAGAACCTGCAACTCGATTGACAAGTACAATCGGCAAGTCGTTTCCGCCAACTTCTTTCCAGTTAGTCACCTTTTTTGTAAAGATTTCGGTTAATTGCTCAGTAGTCAAATTCTTGATACCAGCCTGCTTATTCACCAAGGGTGCAACACCAACAACCGCAATTTTGTGATCGATTAACTGCTTAGCATTAATTCCTTGTTTTTCCTGCGCGAATAAATCTGAATTACCAAGATCCACTGCCCCAGATTGAATTTGCGCCAATCCAGTACCAGTTCCACCACCTTGAACATTTACAAAGACACCAAAATGATCTGCCGCAAACTGTTCACCAGCCGCCTCGACCAAAGGTTGCAAGGCAGTTGACCCGACCGCCGTGATATTTGTACCACTTTCTTTACTCCGCGTAGAGTATCCGAAAGCTAATAGGCCCCCAGCAATTATGACAATTACTGCGCTTATTAACCAACTGCGCTTCATACGAACGCCTCCTATTTTTATCTCAACTATTAGTTCCTATTATGCTCTCAAAATGTAACGTTCTTTCGGGAGTTATGTAAAGATTTTCTTTACATTGATAAAAATAGTCTACCCACGCGCTATTTCGCTAATCATTGAAAAAAGGCTTCCTCATTGAGAAAGCCTTTTTCTAAAATCTATGCCCATATTAACTGCCATGTAATTCCAAAACGATCTACAACCCACGCGACCTTTCGCAAGTCACCAACCGCCTCCGGTCCCATCATAACATTACCTTTATCTGCCAATTTCTTGAATATATCATCAAACTCTGCCTCAGATGTTAGGTCAAGATAAAGTGAACTCGCCCAGCTTGTTTCTGGCGCTTGTTGCTTGTCCATATCCATAAAATAAATTTCATTACCTTGTAAGTTCAATACACCATGTAGGACTTTTCCAACCATGCTATCTGGCGTGTAGGGCATTCCCTTAGGATATCGATCGATTTTCTCGATCTTAGTTTGTGGAAAAACTGTCGTATAAAATTCCATTGCCTGTTCCGAAGTCTCTGCCAAAGTCAAAAATATATTCATTTTCATTTCCATATCCTCCAAAAATATTTTCCGAATAAGTCATCTGTAAGCGCTTTAGTTAAATTATAACCAAGTTATCTAATAGCGCATAATATTTTGGTCAAAAAAAAAGATTTCATTATCAACAACGAAATCTTTTTTAACATTTTCTAGCTATTTGGGCTTCTTTTAAAGTAAGCGAATCTTCAATTAATTTTGACCTGGCATTTGTGAATATGGTTGTGCATGTAACATCCAACGAACACCATATTTATCAGTGAAATCGCCCATCTTACCGCCCCAGAACTGTTCTTCATATGGCATATTAATTGTTACTTGCCCTGATTCAGCAATTTTCTTCCAAAAGGCATCTGCCGCAGCTGATTCGTCAGCGTCTTCTGAGTTCAGATCTAACAAAATTGCAACTGACGCATAATCCAACTTCTCAACACCCATAAAATTGTCTGCAGCCATGACAGTCGTTCCAAGCACATCGAATTGACCATGCATCGTCATTTCTGCCGCTTGTTCTGCTGATACACCAAACTGTTCAGCCTGTGCCTCAGCAACCGGCATTCTTACAATATTGCTTGCACCAAAGACATCTTCATAATAGGTCAAAGCCTCTTTGGTATTCACCATTGTTAGATAAGGATGTACTGTTGCCATAATTCTCTTCCTCTTTCATATTAAAATATAGTGTTAATCTCTCAACAGTATTATTTTAACCCAGATCTACCTGGACGCCTAGTAAAAGAATTAAAGGATCCAATCATCTAATGAATCCACCTCATAAGTTGGCCGGACGGCGGCTTCATACTGTTGAACATCAGTCTTAACCGCGACGCCCGTATAAACTAACAAGGTATCCATTCCAGCATTTAGTCCTGCTTTAATATCCGTATTATAATTATCACCAACCATAATCACTTCATTCGCATTTTTATCGACCCGTGCTAATGCTAAATCAATAATTGTCTTTGAAGGCTTCCCAATTACTACTGGCTTCGTTTGAGTTGCCGTCTCAATGAATGTTACGAAAGCTCCTGCACCAGGGGTCATGCCAAGCTCATTTGGCAAATTCGTATCAATGTTAGTTGCAATGAATCGCGCACCGGCCTGAATGGCAAACGTTGCTTCCATCAATTTTTCGTAAGTGACGTCTCGATCTAATGCAATAACCACAGCATCAGCTGGCGCCTTTGCCACTAACTGAAAGCCAGCTTGTTCAATCGCCGTCTTTAGTCCACCTTCCCCTACGATCAATACCGATTCAATCTTTGGTTGGGTTCGCAAAAAATCTGCCGTGGCCATTGCCGAAGTATAGACTTGTTCTGGGCTAGTCGGAATGTCATGATTATCAGTTAAATTTCGGGCAACTTCTTCAGGTGTTTTTGTCGAATTATTGGTTACAAACCGATAATCAATCTCGGCGGCTTGTAGCCGTTCAACAAATCGCTTCCCACTAGGGTAACGCTCCCGACCTTTATAGATTGTGCCATCAAGATCAATGAAATACCCTGAATAGTTACT
This sequence comes from Weissella muntiaci, assembly GCF_008107635.1. GTDB lineage: Bacteria > Bacillota > Bacilli > Lactobacillales > Lactobacillaceae > Weissella > Weissella muntiaci. The sequence goes on from NZ_SDGZ01000013.1 coordinate 76,851, forward strand.
CATCCTTCTTTATTTCCCCCACTTTACGCTCACGAACTTGAAAACGACGATGCCCATTATTACCCTTCGTCTCGACCTTTTTACCTGCTTGTTTATCTCGTGGGGTTTTAGGACTAACTCTTTTCTTTTTCTCAGCAACCGCCCCCGTCTTGGCTTGCAAATTGGCATTTTTAGAATGCTTTGACCGAGAATGTTGTTTCTTATTTCGTTCATGAGATGACTGATTAACGTCCTCACCTTCATCAACCATATGCGGTTCCAAATTTTGCAAAACAAAATAAGGTGCTCCAAAATTAATCTCTTCGTATAAATAATCTTGAAGAGTATTAATTTGCTGACTTCGCGGTACACCATCAGTACCTTCTTTATAAAAACCTCTCAAGCGCAATTGATTGGCCGCAATGTCACCCACCAAATAATCGTACTTTTCAAGGAAAACACTAAAACGTGTTGCCAGCTTCTGACTATCATACGCGTCACGATAATTTTTCAATAACAAATAAGCGCGCTCATTAATTTGAATTTCCTCGCCCTGATTGCTTTGAATAATTGTGTTTGCTGCAGCTCTTTCCAAGACTTGTGCCTCAGTCAGCTCTTTCATCCGTTCACGATCCATTCACTCATGAACTCCTTTCGAATCTTTATGTTATCGGAAATTGTGTCGACAAATAACTACCAAAATCTTCTCGAAAAACAGAGTCATATAGTAATTCATTCTTACCAGCAATTTCCAAAGTTGGAAAATATGGGATAAACAAGTAATGATCTAATGACCCAATTTGATAGCTCGCAAGTGGATCCAATGGTTGCCCATTAACCAATAGCTGGCCTTGACCATCTACTTCCAAACCATCCCAAACAATTTCTCCCCACGTATCACCACGGAAGCCCATTCCACGAATTTTCGCCGCCTTCATAAACATTCGATTTTTTTCAACCTCTCGGTACAATCTCAGTAGGTCGGTTCCTTTAAGCGTTACTTTGTTTGCATGGACCGCATGTGGCAATAGCTCATGCAAATCAAAAGCGTTAACTGCTCCTGCCGGTAAATTACGCAAGAATAAGCCCGTGGACAACATAGCAATACTAGTCTCTGTCCTCATTTCAAGAGCCTTGAGTCCTAAATCAACCAGTCGATAAGAAGCATTCACATCGTTAGAGTACTCAACTGGCAATGCACCTAACTGACGCCTCGTCAAAATTGTTCGACCCGTATCATTGGCCAAAATATTTTCGACTTGGTCCTCAGGCAGTGTTGGTAATTCATCCGTAATAATCGTTCTGGCTGATTTCGCAACTACCTTTCGATCCGCTAATGTAAGCGTGATTTGTCCTATATGCTGTCCATATTTGCCCGCTGCCGCTAGTAAAGTATCATTTCTTTCTTCGCCAACTGGCAATAAATGATGCGTATGTGCTCCAATTATCAAATCTAACTCTGAAAAATGATCCGCCAAAAAACGATCTGTCGGTAATCCTAAATGTGACAAAAGTACGATTACATCAACTTGGGGCTTCAATTCTTTTAGCAACTTTCTCAACGCTTCACTGGCAGCTTCAGGATTCCAACCTAACAGTGGGAAGGTCAAGATAAAAGGGGCTGTAAAAGCAATTACTCCAATTTTAGTATGCCCTTTGGTTTCAATTATTTTATATTGCTCAGCCCAGTCGGGTATTGCATCTGTTTCCCGATCCAGTACATTTCCAAGCAATACAGGGAAGTTAGCTCGATCATACATGTGATTCATCACCGTATGAGGAAAACCTAACATCTCATTATTACCAACCGTAACCGCATCATAACCAATTTCATTCATCAGATCTACATTGGCTTGCCCCATTGTAGCCTCAGTTAGCGGATGAACTCGGTCCATGAAATCACCAATATCAAACGTCAACACTGACTGACCTTCACGTAATAGATTGCGCTTCTGATTCTGCAAAAGCCGCCGTATCTTTGGCCAACGTTCTATGTGCGAATGAAAATCATTCGTATGTAGAATTGTAATCCGTTCCATAAGACCTTACCTCCGTTTTGCAAAATCATCATGCTTGGCTTTTATAATCAATTCGATTTCAGCTAAACTTAGTGGCGTTCCCCATGTCGGCCGTTCGTCATCAAATAAATAATTCAGATCCGCGCTATCAACACCAACATTGATATTTTCCGGAACATTTACCATTGAATTATGAATATGCCCATGCAAATTTATAGAATTTTGTGTCTGTCCAAACATCAGCGGATAGTGCGTCATAAAGAACTGATGTCCATTAGCTTTCAAAATTAATCCAACATCATGAAAAACAAATTTATTCTTCCCATCTGCCAACTGATAATTATTTTTCTCCAGGTATTTAAAGAAACTACGTGTATCATGATTCCCCTTAACAAATTGAATTTGTCCATGTAGTTCTTTTAGGATCTCTAACGTCAAATCATAACCACGTTGAACCGGCTTAATCTTATTTAGAAAGGCCACATCTCCCAAATGATACACGACATCCTCATTTGTAACTCGTTCGTTCCATGCCTGAATTAGGCCTTTATGGAAATCTTCTAAATTATCATAAGGTCGTGGCGAAAAATTATTACTCTGTAATAAAATTTCATGGAAGAAATGTGTATCTGACGTAAAAAAATCCATAAGCCCCTCGATTTCCTATAAATGTCCTGTTGTTAGTGTCTTCAACCATTGGTAGACATCTTCAAAATTACTAGGGTAATCATTTAATCCCCAAACTCGTAATTCATGCTCGGACTCAGTCTGTTTAAGGCGCAGTCCCCATTCTTCATTTTCACTACCAACATTCCCTTGATAGTTTAAATTCCAAGCGCGGACTTCATCCAAGAGGTGCTCTGTTAATGGTTCCCATTGAAAAGCCATTGGCCTAACCAAACCATTGTATTTAGCCAGACTTGGCTCAGGCTTTTGCTTGTCAAATATAAGCTTTTCATCGGTAATATCTAATGGTTCTAGGTGCATTTGTTTTGGTGTGCCTAAGATGAAAGCACCTTGCTGAGTTTGTTTGCCATAAAAATAATCGAAGCCAGTCGTCATATTTCCACGGTAGAATTCAAAATATTCAACTGTCATATTACTTCTCAATTACAATTAAGTCGGTCGAAATACCACTAGTCAAGTTTTCGCTAGTGCTTCCAGTCAGAATGATATCATCTTCGATTCTAACCCCACCCAAACCAGCAACATAAATTCCAGGCTCAATGGTCAGCAACATTCCTTCAGCCAACACATCTGCCTCGCTTGCACGCGCCGAAATCACTGGTCCCTCGTGAATATCTAATCCGATTCCGTGACCAGTTGAGTGATTAAATTCCTTGCCATAGCCAGCCGCCGTGATAATATCACGTGCGACTGCATCTAGATCCTTAGCCAGCATTCCGGCCTTTGTGGCAAGGATGGTTGCATCTAGTGCCTGCTTGGTAACCTCATAAATTTTCTTGGCTTCAGGTGCAATCTCACCAAAAGCCAACGTTCTCGTAATATCAGAGGTATATCCATCCACATAGTAGCCAAAGTCAATTGTAACTAGTTCACCAGCCTCAATCACCTTTTCTGTTGAAGTACCATGGGGCAAAGCGCTTCGGAATCCCGAAGCAACAATTGTATCAAAGGATGGCTTCTCTGCGCCCTTACTCTTAATAATTTGATCCAACAAATTCGCAACTTCGCGCTCTGTCATGCCTACATGTAACTGAGGTAAGAGCTCATTAAATGCTGCAACCGATACGTCAGCTGCCTTGCGTAACTTCACCAGTTCATCTGGCTCTTTAACTTCTCGAATCATTTCAAGTAAAGCTGGAACAGGGGCAATATCCTCACCATCAAAGGTCTCGTCAATTACATCAAAATCACGGTAGGTGATCGTATCCTCAAAGCCGAGGCGTGCGATTTTGTACCGCTTAGCCGCCATCATTGCAACACCAAAATAATCACGTGTAATCAATAACTCGATGCCCTCTGGTAGCGCATTTCGATATGCTTCTTCATAACGCCCATCAGTAATCAAAGCTGCGCCATTTTTTCCGACTAACACAACGCCATCACCAGTTCCACCATCGAAACCAGTTAAATACTTCATATTAACTCCATCAGTAATTAACAATCCATCAATTGCTAACTTATCAAATGTCTGCCTAACTAAGTCTAAACGTGATGCCATATCATTCACCTCATTCTCATTTATGTCAATTATATCAACTATTTATAGGTCCGCGTCGTTGACCTTACATTTATTTACTATATACCAAAAGTTCCGCCATGAACCTCCGTGACATTGGTCGTCACAATAAAGGCATTCTCATCTACATCATGGATTAACCTAAGTAAATGAGCATAATTACTATTATCAACCATTACCATCAACATATCTTTGTCATTATCAGTATAGCCACCCTGAACATTAAACACCGTCAAACTATGTTCTTCATCTAGCAGCATTGCTCTAATTTCGTCCAGTTTATGGTTACTCATAATCGTTACTTGATGCTTTAAGTCTAGCCCAGTCTCAATATAACGCATCACCATTGATGTGATTACCAAAGAAAAAGCTGCCAAGAAAAATGCATTTGTACCAGCCACAAATAAATTAAAGAACGTTACGACTAGATCAATTGCCAGCAATGATTTAGCCGGGTTAATGCGCCAATATTTCTTCAAGATCATTGGTGGGACCGTTGTACCACCACTCGACGCCTCTAGTCGATACAGAATTGCAATTCCGGTCGCAAAGATTGCACCACCAATAATTACTGCCAGCACTGAATCCTCAACTAATTTAAAACTCGGTGTAACAAACAAGAGTAGCGGCAACATAAAACTTCCGAAAATTATGTTCCGGACGGTCGTTCGATTTAGGAAGATCGCCGCAATAATAATCATGATTGTGTTAATAATTAACACGGTCAACGCACGATTGATTCCAAATGTTGCATCCAATAAAATTGCAATTCCAGTTGCGCCCCCCGCTGCTACATTAATTGGTGCATAAAAGAAATTAATTGCAATTGCAATAATCTCCAGTGCAACAATAATTGCAATCAATTGAAACCAAAGCTGTTTACTTAGTCGTTTTTTCATATTACTCCCTATGGTTGTTTGATTTGTTCTATTTCACAAGTCAGCTGTATGCCAATTTTAAGTCCTTTTACTTTATTCATTATATTAAGTGTACGATAATTATGGCAGTTACGGCAATAAGTTTACATAAATATAGCCGGCTGTAAAAGCAAGTTTAACTAAAGTGCCTGAAAAAAAACAAACCGTGCGCCAAAGCGCTCGATTTGTTTACTTAATCAACTATTCTTTTGATCTTTGCGATGCATGATAAAGTACATTGGTAACCCAAGCAATGTAAGTCCCAAACCAATCATAGCCAAATCAAATTGACTCATTAGCGTCATGACAACAATGAATACCCCACCAATAATTGCAACTAATGGGATCCATGGATACAACGGAACCTTATATGGTCGGAACAAATCAGGTTCTTTGTGCCGTAGCCGAATAACAGCAACAAAGACCAAGATATAAAAGATCCAAATCACGAATATCAACATATCCGTTAATTGATCGAAACCACCTCGCAACATTAAGATTATCGATAGAGTAACCTGAAAAAGTCCAGCTATATAAGGAATTTGAAAACGATTTAGCCGAACAAAATATTTAGAGAATGGTAATTCATTTTCCTTCGCCATTGCATAAGGCAACCGCATTCCGGTCATTGTATATCCATTTAATGTTCCATAGATTGAAACCAAAATTCCAATTGTTACCAACTTCCCACCAAAATCGCCAAAGATGACATTGGCCACGTCCATTGATGTATTTTCATTACCGGCAATCGCATGTAGTGGCAAAGTATGTAGAAATACAAAGTTAACCAATAAATAAATCACCATAATTCCGATCAACCCACCAGCGATTGCGCGTGGTAAATCACGTGATGGATTTTTCATTTCCCCAGCAATGTTACCCACGTGAATCCAGCCATCGTAAGCATACATCGTTGCTAGTAAGCCCGCACCCATCGCAGTTGCAAAACCACCAGTACCAGCACCCTCGGTTACAGGGAAAATACTAACTGTCACGCCACCTGACTGAAGTAGCCCAAAAATTATTATCAAGGCCAACGGAATTAGCTTGAAAAAGAGTGTTAACGCTTGAAACTGTCCCGCAATTTTAGAACCTAAGAAGTTAATTCCCGTCACTGACAGCAATGCCAAAATCCCCACTGGTACAACTGCGTTCGTTCCTAAGTGGAATAAATTGACTACTTGGGTTCCGAAGATAATTCCCTTTGCTGCAATACTTGCCGGAAAATAAATAATTACCTGCGCCCATCCTAATAAATAACTTGGGATTTTACCATAGGCTCGCTCAATATAAACCAGCATTCCACCAGTCTCAGGGATTGCTGCTGCTAGTTCTGCACCAGTTAGTCCCGCTGCAATACTGATTAACCCCCCGAAGAACCAGACAAACATTGACATACTTGTTGATCCAGTCCCTTGTGCCACCGTTGAGGCTTTAAAAAATACACCGGCCCCGATGACGGTTCCCATAACCGTTGAAATGGCTGGAATTAAAGTCATCGTTCGCCTTAATTGGTTAGCATCTGTTCCTACTTCTTCACTCATTGTACACCCTTGATTTGTATATTTTATTGATCCTCATTCATGGTCAAAATTAGATAGTAACCTTAAATCAGGCAATAATTTTGCATTACAAATCACTCCTTAAAAGTTTTCATAATAATTAGTATAGTCTTAGCATTCGATTCACGCAAAAAACTATTCTAGCATGCTTCTTTGCCAGCTGCAAAAAACCGATGTGCGTAACTAAAATCTTAAAAAAAGAACATACGCCACCAGCGTATGTTCTTCATCTATTAATGTTCACGTTTCAATGCGCCAAAACCAATTATCGACAGAATCCCAATTCCTAACAAGGATAGGTAGCTAGTTAGATTTAGGTCCGTCTGCGGTAACTCCTTTTGACTGTTTGTTCCCTCATTTGGCATCTCAGGGTTTAACGGTTCCAACGGTGGCTCTGGTGTCACCGTCGGATGTGCCTCCAAAGTATTGGTAAAGTCATTCCCTGTCTGTTCACCCGCATAATTTGCTACAGGCTCTTCTTTAACAGTGTAATGATATTGATTTCCGTTACGATCAAACTTTGCCAGATCAGTAAAATGATATTGCCAGCCATTTGTCGCAGTTGCCGTTGTTTGTTTGATCTTCAAACCATTCTGATATAAATCAACCGTAATCGAACTTGGTCGTAACTTTGCAGCATCATCATTATCCTGCCAATACTTCTTACCAGATAATTCTGTCGCCTGACTATTATACATAATCAAATCAACTGCTGCTTCTTGACCATTTACAACTGTAAAGGGGTTTGGCGTTGAGTCCACGGCATAACCGTTTGGGGCGCTTGTCTCAATGAAGGCATACTTTCCTGGTGCCAATAACCCCGAGTTTACTATTCCCTGGGTGTTCGTCTTCAAATCATTGATAACGAGTTTGCCATCACTATCAACAATCTTAAAGGTTGCTCCTTCCAGCGGATTACCAGTCTTACGATCTAACTTTTGTAACACCGCCGAGCCACTCAATAAAGTTGTTGCATCGTTACTATAAATCGTTGATCCGGCATACGAATATCCAGCACGATTAACAACTTTATCACCAACATGCGCCTGTGAATTGTCATATTGCACGGCAAATTTAATTTCTCTACTATCGCCTTGTGCAATATCTTCTTGCAAAGTGTAAGATATCGTATTCTTCTCTGCATCATACACTCCAGCACTAAAGCCTTGATGCTCCGTTGTGCTAAGGTATTTTGTATGCGCTGGCAACGGATCTGTCACAACCGTCCCTGCCTTCAGCGTACCATTATTATTCGACAACTTTAATGTATATAACAAAGACGAGCTATTTGTGGTAAGTACCGCATGATCAACAGTTTTTCTAAGACTCGTTGCACCGGTTGTCGCCTCGTGCATGATCAATGGTACATTTGCCTCATAAAGAACACTGTTTTGTCCATTGCTCATGGTTGCATGATTATAACGCGTACCAAAATTTTCTTCGTTTAGACCACTATCAACTGCGGCCCCATATGATATTGCGTAGGATTGGTCAGATGTTACCTTCCCAAAATTAATTGAGAACGTACTTGCTGTACTAGTTATTTTATCAGCAAATTGTCCCGTCACATACTCAACTCCAGCAATATTACCTTGGGTGTCCCAGTTGATCCTATAAATCTTCAAATGTTGAATATCTGTACTATCACCACTAGCACTTGGAAAAATACTATATGAATCTGCCAGGGACAACCCTTTTGGCATGGTGTCTGTGATTGTCAGATTGTCGTAATTTTGCTGATTGTAGTTAACTACCAGTGCGAAATTATTTGAACCTGGATCAGTTGGCGACATCACATATTTTTGTTGTCCGTCAATATTTAATGAGTTCGCGTTACTATACTTTGTAAATGCTGGGCTTCCAACACCATCTGGATGCGTCTGCGAAACTGTCTGATCCGAGCTGACAACCTTGTTACCTTGAATCAAATTCGTCGAGAAATTGACCATCGGTGGCACGATTGAATTATCAGTAAAATATGGCGCGCGGAACTGCACATTAAAGGTATACCCATTCGCCTCATTTGGATCAATCTTATTGACATCATACTTTACATGCAAAAGGTAGTTACCTTGACTATCCGTGGTGTAAGCCGGATCTGCTAAATAAAATGGATCCTCCAATCCAAGCATCGATGTTAATTGCTCAGGATCCGCAACAATCTTTTGCGGAATTACAACCTCAATCTCATCATCCGCGGTTAGCTTACCTGCAGATGCAGCCAATGTAACGTTTAATTCAACTAAACCTTTAGAATTAATTACAGTCGGTCCTGACAGTGTCACACCTGGATCATCACCAGCCTTTGCTAAAACCGGCTGCTTAAATACCACGCCGACAATCGTCGCACCCACCAACACTAACAACAACACAATTGCCTTAATTTTATCATGTAAATTTTTCATTTAAGCTACTCCATTTTTGATTATTCAATATGATAATTATATCACGGACTAGTTTTGTTATATCAAAAATAATATTTTCCGAAAAATAAAACTTGCTATTGTAATTATTTATCCTTAAATTTCGCCCTCAAAAAAAGCACCGCTAAACTGCGATGCCTTCGTTAATCTGCTTTTTTACGATCATAATTTCAGCTAACGCAAAAAGCTTTAATTTGTATGAATTTGCCCTTACTTATTTTACAGACTTGTGCTTCGAAATTTCTCAACCCCGTCTGGTACAAAATTCATCTGGCTCAAAATATCCCTTTCAAGGTCGATCCCACCATATATCTCAATTATTTCAATCCGCTGTTGGTTATTATATTTAAAAATTGCCCGATCAGTTACGAAAAAGACGTTTTGTCGGTTTTGATAGGCCCTTTTCCCCGAAAAGGTGATATGTTCAACCATTGTAACTGCTTTTTTTACAAGTCCTTCTTGTTGAATTACAACTCGGCCTTTTTCATAACTTGTTTTTAATCCTTTTGCCGTCATTGTTCCAATAAAGATTATGTTCCTCGTATTGCTTGCAATGTCGATAAAGCCACCAGCCCCCGATATTGAATGATTGAACGCGGAAACATTTACATTGCCCACTTGGTCAAATTCAGCGAAGCCAAGCACCGCCGCATCAAGCCCACCACCATCATATAAGTCGAACATACTAGGTTGACTAAATACTGTTAAAGGATTTTTTGCATAACCGAAAAGCATCCCCGATTGAATCTCACCGCCGATCACTCCTGATTCAACGCTTGTTAAAGCATCAATATTCTTTGCTAGCTTGGCCACCGCCTCTGGATAACGTCCAACACCAAAATTGATCAAACGGCCTGTCAGATCATAACTCCGCAAAATTTGTAGCGCCTTACTTGCCATCAAATCTCGTAATTGATCTCGAGGTTGTTCAACACCTTGCCCCCGTTCGCTCTTTTCCGGAAGGCTTTGCCGTACACTCACATAATCAATTAAAGCACTTGGCAAACGATGTACTTTTTGGAGTAATGCTTGATGTGAAATTATTTCGTCAACTTCTACTAGTACCTTACCGCCACCATTGTGACTAGCTAAGATAATATCTTGCACTTCAATCAAGAGCTCCTCGTTTAAAGCAATATTACCAAGTTCGTCAGCAAAAGGGACTCGCACAATTGCAAAATCAATCCTGGGCAAAGTAAAAGCCAGATATTCTTCATCTAAAATCTGAACCTTCTTAATTAAATCTGCGGTCGCTCGTTGGTTCAACTTACCCCCTTCAAGTTCTGGATCAATAAAAGTATTCAGACCTGTCTTCGTTAGATGAACGTTCTGTCCAGCGGCGATGTCTCTGAACATTTTGCTCACAACACCCTGCGGGTAATTATATGCCTCAAACTCATTCGCCTTAATTAATGGGGTTAGGGCCGTGTGTGGTCCATAAAATCCGCCTACCACACGCCTTAACAGACCAGTGTGTGCCAAGCGATTAATCCCATTATTCGGACTCGTGGCAACCCCAGAAACATTCCACAACTCCAAAGATTTGGGATGTTGAGTTTGTAAATAACGCTGCTCTAATCTCTTTAGAATTCCATCGGGATTAGCTGATCCCATAAACCCCTCAACAACTATCGTTGCGTCATCAAAAATTAAGTCGGCAATTTCATTTTCAGTAAGAAAAGTTGTCATGATTACTCTCCCAATCCAATATTCAATAACTGCCACTTCGTCAACTTCATCAATCCTAAGTAAACAAATGATACAATCGTCACGGCCAGTACAATCAACAAATATTCAGTCAGATGGGTTAGTTGAAGTGAGGATTGTTCCAAACAATGAATTATAATGTCCCCCACCATTAGGTGTGTAAAATAAAATAGTGCTGACAACCTTTTTAGTAATTGTAAAGTTTGCGATCCAACATTAAAATTATGATTCAGAATCCACAAAAACACTAATGGTGCCAAGACTACTGCCGTGAAAGACACGTCATAAGTATCCTTAAATACCAAGTGATAATGTCGAACTAGGAGCAATTCAAGCTCCCCACAGATGAAGAGTAAAACAATGATCCAGCCTCGTGCCAAGTAATCTAAGCGCTCCTTATATTTCACTAGGTAAAAAGACAAGGTTATCCATGAGATACCAATCAGCAATGAACAAGCCGGGTAGACAAATTCGACTCCTTTAGCAAGCGATGGGAAATCGTTTAACCAATTTCCATAATAAGTCGTCATAATTCCAACCAACAACCCGATTATTCCAACAATATTTGGCACTACCATCTTTGTATGTTTCATAAAATAATAAACAAAGTTTAAGCCCCATAAAACTGAAATCAGATACCACGCCGGACCAACGAACATATTGATTCCCCAGACCGAGCGTAAAAGATATGCCACAATTACTAGTAAGCTTTTATCATGCAATTCTGTTATAGCAAGCGGAATATATAGTATCGACCAAAAAATAATTAATTGTAAAATCTTAATTGATGTTGCACGAATATACCGATCAGTCTCCTCACCTATACCCAAGCGTTGTACCTTTCTAAAAAAGAAATACCCCGTAATCATCATAAAAATTGGTACTACAATCTTCCCAAATACATAGGCGACTTGTGGAAAGTAGTTTCCCGAAAAGTGAATTAATATTACTAATAGTGCGGCGATAATTCTAAATATATCCAGTGATGCGTTTCTCTTCTTCATAGTTTCATCCAATATCCAATTGTTTCTATCCCTGCTTTCACCTATTTAGCGACTTTTTTCAGTTTGCTGATAGGTACGAATTGCCAAGGCCAACAAGGTCAATGTTGAGCCGACAATAAAAATTATTAATCCGGCCAAAACACTAATTTTGACCACAGAGACATTCTTTGTTTGAACAGTTAAGTTTTTACTATCAATCAAGACTCGTGGCGTGTATTGCTCCCCCACAGCTGATTTAACAACTGAACCGGTCTCAGATAGAATCGTTTTCCCAATTTCTGTTGTCAGTTGCTTGTCGGTTGAAGATATCCCGATTGTGATTAATTGCGATCCTTCGACCCCCTCAACACTGATTGTCTTTGCGATTTTGCTAGCCGTAACTTTCTTTTTACTTACCTGATTGACTTTCTTCGCGACTAATTGGTCATAGGTTCCGGACATAATAATGCCTTTCACGGTATCACTGGTCGTTGTATTGTTGTCACTACCTGCATAAGGAATTACCATATCGATTGATGCCGTATAGTTCGAACCATAGACACTTCTATGTAAAACTTGTCCTGTAAGGATTCCACCAAACAGCGACAAGATAATTAAAATTCCCAATATTTTTAAATTTCGTTTCATTTTAATAAGATCCTAACCTTCCACTAACAAAAAACCACAGAGCATTCCCAACGTTGTTCCGGCCATTGCGGAATATAAAACATGTCCAGCAATATTGGCATATATAATCGACATTAAGAACAGTGCAAAGATGCTTTTATTCTGCAAAATATTGATTTTCCTAAAGACCGTTACCACAAAGGTTATTAAAAACATTAGCCCTAAGTAGCCATAACTGAAAAACGTGTCAATAAAATCCATTTCAATCAATCCTTCAGCCTCTACAATGATAAATTTCCTAAAATCATAGCCGTAACCAATGAAATTCAACAATTCAAAATTCTTCATCTTCGTCGCTAAAATTGCCAGGTCATTACTAGTACGTCCCAGTCGATCACTGAAAAGCACCCGAAGCACGTCACCATTATAGAGTTGATAGAAGTATTGGATTCTTTTTATATTCGGAAGAAACACGGTTTCATAAATTGAGGCCCCATAAAAATAGATCACAATTCCGATGGCTGCCGCGATATCCAAAATAACAATCAAAAGGATCGGTAAAGTCCATGTTTGTAATGCCCTAATCACTAAAATCACAACTGACATAACCAATGCCAGCAAACCCATCTTTGTCCCGATGATTAGCAATGCCCATAGATCCCCGAAATATAAACAAAATAGTAAGACATTTCTCCGATTCGGCCGATTTATCTGCACCGTTAAAACCAAGAAAATTGTTAAAAATGCTAAACAGTAGGTTGTATCATTAGGTCCGTAGTACCATCCCTTAAAACCAACTGTACCGTCATAAGTATTGGTTCCTACACCTAGAAGTTTAGGAATAATCAAACCTAGTATTAATAATAAATTTGATATATTTGTTACTTGCGTCAGTGTTTCTTTACTAATAAGCTGGCGATATGAATAGAAAAAGACGATGATGACTGCCCACACAATATATTTCCCAAAAATCCGACCTTCATTAATTAATTGTGCAAAACTATAATCATATACAATTCCTTGAACTAAAATAACCGTTAAGGTTCCACCAAAACAGATTGCAAAGCTAATCGAAATTGCTTGCCAATTTTTGTAAATAATAATTGATCCAATGATCAAAGCTGACAGAATCAGCCGGAAAATTATGCCAATTGGGAGGGATTCCTGACCATAAGAAATCCCTCCTTGCAGCACCATACCACTTGCGGCATCAGCTAACGGAAATATCGCCAACATATATAAAACTATCTTGACAAGGTTATATTGACTTCTCTTGAAATACACGTTACTTTGTCCTCAAATTGGTTCTCACCCGATCAGCCAACGATATTAGTTTACTTACTTGGCCTGCAACTAATTACGATTCACGATCACCTGTCGATCATAGAATTCGTTGTTGCCAACATCCGATTTGAATTAACCGGCGTCTTCATCCACATAAGATTTACTATTTCTTCAGCAAGGGGCTACATGATAAATCAGCTCATTCCCGACTCTCTCTCGAAATCTGTTAACGTTTGAAATCCCACGTTGCTGTTTCACTAACGGTCTTGTATTGCAATTTAGCTGGTGTCAAACCATTATCGAGCTCAAAATACAATTTTTCTTGTCCCTTAGCGTTGCTGTCGAAGGACTTGCCAAAGGCTGTGTATTTACTTGAAATATTATGCCACTTGCCCTTGTTGTCCTTAATTCTAAAGTCCAAGGCACCTATTCCGGCCGCATCATTACTAATGTTTTCAAAGTCGACTTTAATCACGTACAACTTAGCCTTCTTGTCTTTATCATTTAATGTTGTTTTCTCAACTGAGCCAAAATGCAATTTAAAATTACCTACTGCAACTGGATCGCTACTTTGATCATTTGTCGAAACTAACTGATAATCATTCTTTCCCTGCGTGCTACTTGTATTCTTTGTACCTTTACCAAACATAAATGCTCCTATCACCAAACCAATTGCAACAATCACTGCACCAATTGTTAATAAAATCTTTGAACGCTTCATTGTTTAATGCTCCTTGCTTCTTTAATTGTCAAATTAATAAATTTTAGATTGCCAAAGAAATAGCGTCGCCACATTCGCCGCGGTTCTTGTAAAAACCGATAGAACCACTCCAACCCTGCCATTTGCATCCAGCGGGGCGCTCGTGAAAGCTTTCCAGAGATCACGTCGAAACTTCCGCCAACCCCCATAAAGATGGCAGACACATCCGCATCCATTAATGATTGGATGAAATATTCCTTCTGTGGTGACGTTATCCCAATAAACACCATATCCGCTCGAATGTCCTTCAGCTTCGCAGCCTTTTGAGACCAAACGTCACTACCAAAGTATCCATTCTCATAGCCCAGCACCCTTAGTGTTGGATATTTCGCTTCAATGTTCGTAACAGCTTGTCTGATTACCGCTTCCTTTGCGCCAATAAAATAAACGGAATAGCCTTTTTGAGCAGCCAAATTCAACAGATCATCCATCAAATCAATTCCTGCTACACGTTCTGGTAAAGCTTGCTTGAGCATACGCGATGCTAACACCATTGAGATTCCATCTGGATTAACAATCGCGGCCTTTTTACAAATTTCTAATAACCGTAGATCATCTTGAATTGCATTTACCTTATCAGAATTAACTCCTAGCAAGTGGGCCGGCTTACCATTTTGGATATACTCATCGACCACGCTAACTGTCTCTTGTCGAGTCAAATCATCAACTTCTAACCCAAATAAATTTCGTCTCATCATCTGTTGATCCGTTCCAATCGCTCAATCACGGCTGCCACGATCCTCTGGGCAGCTTGCCCGTCACCATAAGGATTGTTTGCTGCAGCCATCTGAGCATACGTTTTATCATCGTTTAACAGTAAAGCAATGTTCCGATAGACGTTGTCATATTCGGTTCCAACTAATTTCAATGTCCCCGCATTTACCCCTTCAGGACGCTCTGTTGTATCACGCAAAACAAGGACTGGCTTCCCCAAAGAGGGTGCTTCTTCCTGCACACCACCAGAATCCGTTAAAATCAAATAGCTCTTTGCTGCGAAATTATGAAATTCCACAACGTTCAATGGCTCTGTTAAGTGAATATTAGGAGTTGCTCCTAATATTTCATTCGCCTCTTTTTGTACGGCTGGACTCAAATGGACTGGAAATATAACCGAAACATTTGAATAATGCTCAACGATTGCCTTAACCGCTTTAAAAACATTTCGCATACCAGTGCCTTGATTTTCGCGACGATGCATTGTCAACAAAATGATCCGCTGGGTTGCTGGTATTTGCTCTAACAAGGAGCTATGAAAATCAGACCTGACAGTCAAATTCAATGCATCAATCGCCGTGTTACCTGTAACATAAATATTCTGGTCGCCATGTCGCTCTTCTAACAAATTGATTCGACTCTGTTCAGTTGGTGCAAAATACACATCGCTGATATTATCAGTAATCTGCCGATTCATTTCCTCGGGATATGGGGAATACTTATCCCATGTTCTTAGACCTGCCTCGACATGCCCCACTGGAATTTTATGGTAGAAGGCACTCAGACTTGCCGCCATCGTAGTTGTTGTATCACCGTGTACCAGTAAAATATCTGGCTTTTCTTCGTTCAAAATTGGTCCCAATTTGTCCAATACATTATTAGTTATATCTTCCAAAGTTTGATTATCCTTCATAATCTGCAAATCATAATCAGAATGGATATCAAAGACTTCCAGCACCTGATCCAACATTTCACGATGCTGAGATGTAGCAACAAAAGTTGTTTTGATTTCTGAATGCTTTCTCAATTCAAATAAAATTGGAGCCATTTTAATTGCTTCGGGTCTCGTACCAAAAACTAACATTACATGTTTTTTCATCGTAAGATCCTTTCATATAATTTGGTAACTTGTTCAAACATTTTTCCAAGTGAATATTGCTCAATAATTGTCTGACGCGCCAAATTACTAGTGATAAGCTTTTCATCAATTCCCATTTGGGCATATTTGTAAATAAGCTTCGTCATTTGTTCAATTGAGCCGGCATCTACCAAGTATCCATTGGACCTTCCATCGATCAGTTCTGGAATTCCACCAATCCGCGTTGCCAAGTTTGGCAAACCATATGCCATGCTTTCTAAGATCGCCATTGGCAAGCCCTCATGATAGGAAGGTAGAAAATGTAACATTGCATCTTGCATGGGCTCATATACATCATCGACCCAGTCGTGAAGCCTGATGACTTCAGCCATTCCAGCTAATTTGATTTGATTCTGCACGTTCTCCAAATCAGTAGTCGTTCCATCCCCATAGACATCAAACGTTATATTTGCGTCCAGTTGATGGACCTGTTTTGCAACCCTCACTAAGTCATAAGTGCCCTTCCGTTTACCAATTCGGCCAAACGTAACCACCTTTTTACTTGTTTCATTGACCTGTAACTGCTCATTGGGGATTGGTACACCATTGTGAATAATTAGAATGTCCGTCTTGGTCAACGCTGTAAAAAAGGTTAACCAAGATTGACTTAGCACAATTACCTGAGACGCTCGATCAATTGTTTTTCGAATAATCCACTTAAAAAGCCGCCCTTGAGACTTATAAAAGACGTCGAATTCTGCGGCGTGATAATGATGGATTACTGGAATCCGCCTAGGGGTTAACCATGTTATAATTGCGGCCCGCCAAAAACTCCCACGTTCAGATACATGAATATGCACCAAGTCAATATTTCGCCGATGCAATAAGATTCGATATCTTAATACCACCTTGATAAAATTCCAAATCCAGCGTTGTCGCCATGTAACCAACAACTGAATATCGAAATCAGTTAAGTTGGCTTGTTGGTCTGCGAAATGTTGCATAACAGTTGCTACTCCGCCAGATTCTGCCATATCCGGCCCAACAACCAAAATCTTGTTCTTAATACGCATCATTCGGTACCACCACCACAAATATTGTCTGCATAATTATTTTCAAATCCAGTAATAGGCTTCGTTTTCGAATATATTCCAAATCCTTCTCAACCATATACTCAAAGGTTGTCCCGCTTCGCCCAGAAACTTGCCATAATCCGGTAATCCCAGGTAAAACATTGAGACGTTGTAAATCGTGCTCACTATATGCAGCAACTTCTCTTTCCAAAGCCGGACGTGGACCAACAATTGCCATATCGCCACGTAGCACATTCAAAAATTGTGGTAACTCATCTAAACTTGTCTTGCGTAAAAAGGCACCAACTTTGGTAACCCTAGGGTCGCGCCGCATCTTAAAAGTAATTCCATCAACGTCGTTATATTTAAGCAGTTCGTCTAACTGATCTTCTGCGTTAACAACCATCGTTCTAAATTTATATATCTCGAACCGATTGCCATCCTTACCTACCCTGACTTGACTAAAAAAAGCACCATGTTTTCGATCGCCAAGTTTGATTAATCCCCAAATCATTAATAAAGCAGGACTTAAAATAACCAGAGCAAATAATGAAAGCAACATATCCGCCCCCCGTTTTGTCATGTTATAAAAATCTGTCATTTAAAAACCCAATTATCTCTTTAAAAACTTTGATGATGATTCGCCAGTAAGCTAGTAGTACAAGCATCATTCCCAGTCCAAACCAACTTGAATTCTCAAGCATATTAAATTTGTTCTGATTAGTTACTAATATCGTTGCAACCAGCAATACGCCCGCACTGATAGCAAGCTGTAGATACTTAATCTCCATCATCTCTTTTGTGTCAATAATTCTGTATACAACCATGCTTAAATATCCTAGATTCAAAGCGATGATTGCACCGTAGATCTTAAAAAGCGGTAGAAAGATTGATAAACCAATTACCGTCACAATAAATCCCAATGCTGTACTAAGTCCTAAACCACTTGTCTTACGACTTACCATGTAATTAACACCTAAAATTGTTGCCAAACCATACCAAAAATTTGCCATTAACAATCCCGGAATTAATCTCCATCCCAAGGCAAACTCACCGCCAATAAATATTTGACCAATTGGCTGACTAAACATGATTAAAAATAGGCTAATCGTAAATTCAACAATGATAAAGCCGTTAATAATCAATGTATAAAATTGGTTATCATCCTCTTCCGCTGCCTGCACTGCGTTTAGTTCCCAAGCCTGCGTAAATATATAAACCACAACTGAGATAATACTTGGTAATTTAGCGGCCGCAGCAAACAACCCATTCGCACTAACACCGACTGCAAATAAAATTCCAAAACGAACAACTCCATTGAATAACCACCAAATAATCGCATTTGGAATCATCGGAATTGAATATCGAAGCATGCTTTTTAGCTCGCTGAGGCTAATTCGCTTGAAAACGCTAGTCAAACGCCATCGCGGTGTGGCTGGCCCCAATATCAAAATTGAGACAACTACGGAAAATATAATTGAGCAAATATACCCAACGACCCCCATGTGCCAGTAATAGACTAGCAAGACTGAAATAACGAACAAGGTTCCGGCCGTTATGAGCCCATTTAAGGTATAACGGACTGTGTGCCCATTCCCCCGTACATACTGTCCAAATAAGTTTTGTATATTTTGTAAGAATACTAATATCAAGCCTAAAAGTACGACATAGCTCATTCCCCTAGGCAACCAATTTGCCCCGACAAGTAAAACAAGCGCATAAAAAACCAGACTTACCAGAGTTATTTCAATCGCTAAAAAGAATGCGCGCTCCTTTTTGACTTGATCCAATTCGCCATCCAACTGATCACGAAACACTGCTTCATAGACGCTAAGTGCAAATATTGGTGTCAAAACGTTAACAACATTGATTACTAAATCAACGAATCCATATTGACTTGTCGTTAAGCTGGCAGTATAGATTGGCACCAACAATAAGACCAAGATCTTACTGCCAAAATTTCCAATTCCAAATAAAATTGTGTTATTAAATAGCTGCTTTACCTTCGTATTTTTCATCGCCTCGTTAATCTTGTTCCTCGGAATGCTTTTCTTACAGCAGGTTTCTGTTAAGAAACCAAATGGGACGTATCTTTCACGGACACGTCCCACTCTGAGTAATAGTTAATCAGTAACTAATTAGTTAATCGTAATTGACTTACTGTCTAACTTTTGTCCATCGGCTGAGTATGCCTCAAGCACAATATTTTGACCCTTTGAAATTGAATTACCTACATAATAAGTGAAGTTACCGTTCTCAAATACTCCACCCATCGTTGTAAGAACTCCGTTAATGTACAAACGGGCCGTTGAAACATCACCAGTATAAGTTCCAGTAATAAACTGTGAACCACTTTGGTAAACAGCTGGTGTAATGCTTCCTGTTGCTGATGGTGTGTTCACTGTAACTGATTTTGTATCAAGCTTTTGATTATCAGCTGAATATGCTTCAATCGTTACTACGTTTCCACTGGCAATTGCATTACCTACATAATAGCTAAAGCTACCATTGGCGAAATCACCGCCTGCTGAAATTTGTTGACCATTCACATATACCTTGGCATATGAAACTGCTCCAGAATATGTTCCTGTGATCAAACCATTTCCAACTGTATATGGTGCTGGTGCGATACTTCCTGTTGCTGATGGTGTGTTCACTGTAACCGTCTTTGAATCAAGCTTTTGGTTATCTGCTGAATATGCTTCAATTGTTACCACGTTTCCGCTAGCAATCGCATTACCTACGTAATAATTAAATGAACCATTTGCAAAGTTTCCACCTGCTGAAATTTGTTGACCGTTAACATATACCTTGGCATATGAAACTGCCCCTGAGTAAGAACCTGTGATTGTATCAGATCCAACGGTATAAGGAGCAGGTGTGATGCTACCAACTACGCTTGGTGTAGACAAAGTAACTGCCTTTGAATCGACCATTTGATTATCAGCATTGTATGCATCAATCCGTACGTTGTCGCCATTGGCAACTGCATTACCTACGTAATAACTAAAGTTACCATTTGAGAAATCTCCACCAACAGAGATTTGTTGATTATTAACGTAAACCTTGGCATAAGTAACATCACCAGTATAAGTTCCTGAAATATTACCAGATCCGACAGTATAGTTATTTGGTGTAATTGTTCCAGCTGACACTGACTTATCAACAATCTTAACCGTCTTCGTATCTAACTTACGACCATTTTTATCATAGGCGATCAAAGACACGTCATCACTCTTCTTTAGGTCAACGTTTTCAGGAACGTAGAATGTAAATTCACCATTCTTAAAGATTCCACCACTCTCAACCTTGGTCGTACCAACCATCAAATCCATTGATGCTACATCGCCGGTGTAACTACCAGTTAGCTTTGTAGCACCCTCTTGAGCATCATTTGGTGTGATTTTACCAGTCGTTGCTGGTGAAACAACGAACGTTACTGTCTTAGTTGTCTTCATACCAACTGAATCAACAACCGCGTAAGTAACATCATATTCACCAACCGTATTTGGCTTGATATCATTCTTTTCAATGGTGATTTTGTTCGTAATATTACCGTCTTCTTTATCGGTAGCAGTAACATTCTCCAACAAACGTGCGTCATCAACTGTTGATCCCAAAGGAATATCAGTATCCAACTTATCAGTGTTAATTACTGGAACACTGTTGCCATAACCAGGGTCGATTTGTCCGATTGGAATCTTGGTATGTGACTCATTGCTACCAATCGTCCAATCAATTGTGTTCTCATCACCACGAAGAGCGGCTTGGAAGTCATAGAAACCACTATTCGAGTTCATTACACGTACACCAGAATCAGTGACCGCCTTACCTAGATCAATGCTCAAGTCGATCGTTGTATGTGGCAAAACTCCAAGTACATCAGTTGTCTTGGGGTTATCAATGATGATTTGGTTATTTTCCACCTTGATATCCATTGACTTGTAGTTGGAATCTTTTACCTTGATTCCAGCAGTCCATGCACGGTAACGACCTGTAATGTTATCGCGGAATTCCTTAGTTTGAGAAATTTCAGCGAATTCTTGTGGTAACTTCATCACGAATTGACTCTTGTCACCCCATTTTGCTCCCGCAACAGATTGCATATCAAACTTCATTTGGATCACACCAGTGGTCACGCCATTTTCAATGGTCAACCCCTGTTGCGCGTTATTAGACATCCCTACATAATCCAGGCTTCCCCAAGAAATTAGGTTCAAGGCATATGGTGAAACAGATGTTGTATCTGAACTACTACTATCAGTAGTCGCACCCGTTGCTGTTTGCCCAGCTGCTGATGTTTGATTGTCAGCTGCTGTACTAGTTGTTCCAGCATCGCTAGTCTTAGCACTTGTTGTAGTCGATGAATCAGCCGCTGTGTTTGCCGATGCCACAACTGGTAAAATTTGTGCTGAAAAAGTTAGAGCAACGACTGTTGCCGCAAAACCTTGCTTTAATTTAATACCCATGAAAATACACTCCAATATCTATATTAATAATGATCTAGTCGATCATCTGCACTTAAAACCTGTCAGTTTTTCACACATGTAAGGCTTAATCGTCCCAAATCAATCTTGCCTTTATCTTGGTAAAATCATCTTTTCGAACTAGCTTACTTTGCAATTAACATTTATATCTTGATTATCCAGTCCAAAATGCTCCTGAAATTCAGCAACACCCACGATGATTAAACCAGTCTGTATGTTCCACTGCCACTAATGATTATTAATCTAATTCCTAGTATCTAAACCCAAGCTACCATTAGATAGCCTCAAGTCATGCAAGACATTGATAGCCAGATCACATAAAGAGATCATCAAAGGGCGTCTCACCCGTTTTAGCTACCTGCATGAGAAACATCTTGATTGCAACCTGGGTCGTAATACCGCTGCTATTGAAGACCTTATCGGATCGCTCCTTAATCTCCTTATCAATTCTAATTTGAACTAATTTTTCAGCCATTAGATACCTCCTTAAATTTTCAAAAATATTCTTCCTAAACAACTACCTAGCACTCTGCAAATTTGTGATAGGTACCTCAGTACATATTTCCTAATTCAGTAAGTTGGTAATTCATTTAGCAATTTTTCAGTTGGCTCACCGTATTCCCTTCTCTCTCTGAAATCACTTTACTCAATCAGCAAAACCGTAAATTGTACTTATCACATCCCTCCGCTTAGTACTTGCGAAAGTTTGAAGCAATTGTGAACACATCATATTCTTTAGGGCCTAGTCAAAAAAACACATTCCATGTCAATTAAAAACATACGTTTGGAATACGTCCCTTTTAAAATTTATTCAGACATAAGATATACATTAATCTCATTTGCCTGCATTGTTCATCTGTGAGCAAATAACGATCTTCCTATTGAAATATATTTCATTCAGCCAATATGATGAATGATGTTTGTATGATTAAAATCAATTATTTTAAGGTTGTCCGGCAGACTTTATTACTTATAAACTACAATAATTGTTTTAAACAATAACATTTTTATGTATTTACAAGAAGAATAAAAAATAGTATTATGTATTTTGTTGAGAGTTTAGGCAAGTGGTTTTTAGGGTAGAGTCTAAAAACCATATTTACTTCTCGAAAAGGCGCTTTTTCGGTTAATCCAATTTAAATCAATAAAATATATTTTATAATTTAAAGAAATTCAAAAGATTATAATTCACCAGTAAACCATCTTAAAGCCGATATAAACCATCATTAAATGTATGTTTGGAAATATCTAGATATTGTCCTGTCAAGTTAATGGCATGGCAGCAATTCAGCGAGTTATTCTGCAGCGTATATTCTTATGTATTTAATTTAAAAACATTATTATTTCGCTTATCTCCTGTTTCATCACTTTTGGGTGAAAAGATTAGCTTTTTTATGTTTTTTTAACGAATATCCCAGATAAATATCATTAAAACCTGTCAAATCGGCATAGCTTCGTTAAACTTATTTCTAATTCAAACCAAACAAAAAGCACCTGAATGTCAAAAATGACGTTCAAGTGCTTTTTTTAAATACACAACAATTGAGTATTCTTTATTCCACCGAAATTGGGGCTTACCCTAACAAATAAGTATGTTAACACTTATCACGCCGCAACCCTATGATTACCTCTCATACATATCAAACATCGATTCTAGGCTTATTTTCGGTCACATGCATGCTTATAACCTTCACTTAATAGCAAAAAAGTCTACTAAAATAAGCTCTAAATAAGTAATATCCATTTCAGCCATTGTTTCTCAGAAGAGTCCAGTGAGTTCAGCTTAATTAAAGAACTGCAGCCCTATCATCATTAGGGCTATAACACTACTTTGTCCCAAAAATAAAATCTTATGAAGCTAGCCTAAACTCGCTAATAAACGATCGGATAAACTTTAGTCATTAGATAAAGTAAAAAAGCTTGCCAAACCATAGATGGTCCAACAAGCTTTTTAACCAAGTAACGAATTACTTAGCAATGATTTCTTTGTACTCTTCGCGAGATACAACTGATACTTGGCGACGGTCACGACCCAAACGGCCGAACTTTACCACACCATCAGTCAAAGCGAACAAAGTATCATCGTTTCCACGACCAACATTTACACCTGGGTAAATGTGAGTTCCACGTTGACGATAAATGATTGATCCAGCCTTGATGTCTTGTCCATCAGCACGCTTCGTTCCAAGACGACGACCTGCTGAGTCACGACCGTTAGATGATGAACCACCACCCTTGTGGTGTGAAAGCATCGTCAAGTTAGTCAAATTCAATTGCATGATTTTATCCTCCTATTCCGATGTCTTAGGCAATCGTGTCAATGACAACCTTAGTATAAGGTTGACGGTGACCTTGCTTAGTGTGTGAGTGCTTCTTTGGCTTGTACTTGAAAGTAACAACCTTCTTTTCCTTACCTTGCTTCTCAACAGTTCCTGAAACTGATGCACCTTCAACGAAAGGTGTTCCGATCTTGCCATCAACAAAGACGACCTTATCAAAAACAACCTTATCACCTGCAGCTGCGTCCAATTTCTCAACGTAAATAGCTTCTCCAGCGGCAACCTTATATTGCTTACCACCAGTCTCAATGATTGCATATTCTGCCATGAGTCTGTAGACCTCCTAATAAATTTGTATAAAAACTTAGACTCACCGTGCCCGCGCATCAAATGATGACTTAAAACAGACAACGGGTGGTTGCAGTTTGTGAAAATCCACAAACACAACTCAGATAGTATACCCTTTTTTTTACTTATTTACAAGTTCCCTTTAACAAGACCAATAAAATACATTTAATAACACATCTCGAATATTAAACTCTTTCCTGACGTGATATAATTCAAATATAATACTTAGGTATTGTATAGGTTGGAAAACAAAATAAAACAGGAGAAGAAATATGAATAATACCAATAAAAATACCCCCGCAGAAATTAAAGGCTGGAACTGGGGTGCCTTTATGTTTAACTGGTTTTGGGGCGTCGGCAACAAAACCTATCTTCCTTTGCTTGTTCTGATCCCAATCTTCAATTTATTTTGGGTATTCGTGGTTGGTTTCAAGGGTAACGAGTGGGCTTGGCAAAGTGGTAACTATGACGATATTAAAACTTTCAAAGCCGTTCAAGCTACCTGGAATTTTGCTGGTTTAGTCTACTTCATTGTCGTTGCTTCTATCTTTACCCTATATTTCTTATTATTCATTGGCTTAATAGGTGTCTTCCATCAATAATGTACCTCTAGGTCAAGAGATCATTAACACGAACAATCTTTTAAAAATATCGGTGGTTATAAAATCACTAAGGTTTTAGGTGAAGTACTTGGCCTAACCAGCCGCGCTCGAAAAACCTTTTCGGATTTCGGCTAGGGTTTAGAAACTTTAATTAGTGGTGAAATTCGAGAATATACAAAACTTCAACATGTCGCTCGTGACGAAGCCCTTTATCGACTGCGTAATGCAGCTCAGGATGGAAGCACTGACACCGTTATAATATTCCACTTTGGTGCAGCGTCATCCAAATTTGGCGAATCCGTTGCCACTTACGGGACCACCGTCTATATCGAGAAACTTTAACTAAATATATCCGACTCTTTCGTTGATTATGAGTTTGTATCTTCATATAAAAACGGTCATTCACTCGTGAATGACCGTTTTTAATCGTCCTACGATCTGCGCTTAATATATGTCATTATCAACCCAACAACACCCACAATCGTTAACAAGCCCCCCATCACTGAAAGGTCACCACTTGATTTCAGATCAGTATTTGGCAATGTTTTTTGTTGATTATCATTATCGGTTTCTTTAGCCTCATTCGTACTTGATAAAGCATTACCGGTTGTCGGCAAGGAATTCGACGAAGCAGGAACTTCAGAAATATTCTTAGTATAGATATAAATAACTACTTTCGAATCTTTACTGAAAACTCCTGTTGCCTCGCCTTCGATTTTCTCAAAAGTATATCCAGCTAATTGTAACTGCTTACTTGAATACTCAGCGCCAATGTCGCCAGTCAATGTTTTCTCATCAGCAATCTGGTTGCCCGACTCATCCTGATATTTAACGACTACATTTCCGCTGTTTACAACATCCCGATCATAGACAAAATGGATGTATTGATCCGGTGCCTGCTTTGTACCATCCCAAGTATGCTGATTCATGTAATCAATCATCGTCACTGGATCCATCCCCAAAAGACCTGCCAATTGACTAAAAGTACCTTCATAACCATCAAGGTTAACTTGCGTCTTATCAAAGTTCACATGGTAACCCTCAACATCGATAACATTTCCAAATTGCAATCTTTCACCAGGCTTAATGGTCATCTGAAGCGGTTTGCTCAACTCTACGCCGCTTTCCGAAGCATAAGTTGTCTCAATATTCAGGTCATAGGTCGGTACGTCTGCCAATGCAACATTGGCCCGATTAGTTCCCACTTGATTATTCACTTCATCATCGGCGAAGGCCGGTCTTATCACGACACTACTCAAAGCGACTACCGTTAAAAATAAATATTTTCTAAGTCCCATAATTTCCCCCAAGAGTTCTTCTACACTCATTGCAATATATTATCGGACATATGTACGCCATTTGTCTAGCATGTTTTTATCAGGTAATTTGCTCTCTTTTTGAATAAGCATGCTCTTTCAACCCAGCGAACATTCGAAACTATTAACTTTTCAAAGTATCAACATTCTTTTGACTTCGAAAAACATATTTTGATTAATAGAAAAGTTTTTTTTACAATCATGCTGGCGAAAGTTGCACCGGTTCCCACGGTTGTGTAGTATATATGTAATTAATAGTATATTAAAATAAATTTATTATCGCCCTATAGGTAAAATAGTTAGCCAAGAAAATGAGCCTGCATCTATTCGAGCTTATTAACACATCTTTGGTATGATAAAGCCTAACTGTGTTGAGTGGATTATAACTGACCGCGAAACCTATCCAATTAAGCTGAGAAGTACTATGTGCTTAGTTAGTTGTAGATAAATTTCAACCTAGTAGTAGCTAGTTGCCTTTAAATTTATATATAATCTTTCATGCAAAAGCAAGAACATATGTGGATGTTCCTGTTATAGCTGTCGGTCTTACACTGAACGCCAATTGATGGACGCTTCTTCCTTGAGTAGCGTTTTATTTTTGTGATTGAATGTGATTTATTGAACATCCGTGATTAGGGTAAATCAACACACATACGTGCAAGCATGATTCACGTTAAAAGCGCTGCATTATAGTGATATGGGCATCATTATTTTAGGAGTTAATTATGGCAAATGACTTATGTCCAGTGTGTGAAACAAACAAACTAAGCTTGATGAGTTCTGAAAATCTGGCAGACGGGAAAATTTGTGCCAACTGCCTCTCTCGACTAGGGTTGGTCGCTGGTACAACGGGAATTTCAGTTTTGCTAAAGCGCATTACCGTCGACAAGGCCAAGGAGTTACTTGCTAACAATCAAATGCTAGCGATAAGTGCGTCTCAATCTCAACAACAAGCAAACATTTCTTCAATTGAGATACCAATTGAGCCCAAGGTATCGGTAGCGATTCCGGATGAGATTAAGGGATGGAACTGGGGCGCCTTCTCTTTTAATTGGATTTGGGGTATTGCAAACAAGACATACCTGCCTCTATTAGCACTCATTCCACTCTTTAACATCGTTTGGGTTTTCATCGTTGGAGCAAAAGGTAATGAATGGGCCTGGCGAGATGGTAACTATAAAGATATCGACACATTTAAGGCGGTTCAAAAGACATGGAATCGCGCTGGATTAGTCCAATTCATTGTCCTGATGATCATTCTAGCGTTCTATGCTTTATTCTTTGCAGCTATTATTTCGTCATTTGTTAATTCCTATAACGCGTATAGTTCATACGGTTATTAAATAACCAACCGTCAATTGACGGGATACATATCAAGACAATTATGCTAGTTTAACTGGCTTCCTTCAAAATCATCGTGTTCTACATAGCTATGAATTAAGGGTGCATTTGAAAATAAAAAGCCGTAAGGCCCTATTTATAAAGGCTTCACGACTATAAATTTATGTACCTGGTGGACTTATTTAATGTATAGCACAAAACAGTATTGAATAAAAAATGCTGATATTACAGCGTTTTGCTGTCGTTTTATTAAATACTATTAAATACTACTTTTTGAGCCTGCCTACAAATGTGCCTACATTTACCTACAAACTTTTGAATACCATTATATAGGAAGAAAGAATTTCTTAATATTAATATTAAGATCACGTAATTAGTTATTTCAGCGTCTATCGATTGTCAACGACGATCAAAAAACATCAAATCACAATCAATCTTTTTTATATATTCTCATTATCGATATTACCATTCTACAAGTTTTCTAAAATTTTACCACTGTCACAAACAAACATTGATATAAAGGCACTTAAAGAGTTCAAAACTATATAAATTTAGTCGCAATAAATTCTGATGTTCACTTTTGTATATAAACACAAAAAAGGCCCCTGCCAGGTAAAACTTAATCTACCTAACAGGGGTCTTTGACATGAAATTAAAAAAAGGGATTATCCAATCCATTTATTTGTTTTTATTGTACTACTAAATTTCTACAAGACTAGTGGCGTCTACCCACATTGTCTCTCCATTACCAACATCGAATTTTACTCCATTAGAAGGTGCATCAACTTTAATGACTGTCCATGGCTCTGTTTGCTTGAACTTGAACCAAGAGCCAACTTGCAAGATCTGGTCTTGACCGTCCGAGTTAAGGGTTCCAACAGCTACTTCATCAACAATGGATGCTGGTACTCCATTATTATCCCAATTAGCATTACCATCACCAGCTAATTCGTATGAAATAACTTCATCACGATTAGCACTGATCTCATCAACACGATAAATTTGATTGGTAAAGCTGAATGTATCACCAACCTTCAAAATTTGGTCTGGGACAACAATAGGTGCAGGCTTAGGCCCATCATCAATTACTGGATTATCGGTATTAGCTCCGGCATACTTGTGCCAAGCGTCAGCGTCCATATATGCAATATCCATATCCAAGTCACCATTATAACCAGTTAAACGTCCAGTTGAACTGTATTGTAAAATTGCAGGTTGTCCCCACACTCCCCAACCAGCATTATCTGTCCAAGGTTCTGCAAGATAGCCTGTTGGCGTGTAGTTTGCATATTGAGCTGCCCATAGTCCATAGTTCGGCGCAACCGCTGACCAGTCCATTTGATTAACTACTGACTTTGACATATAAATCAATGGCGCAACACCAGTCAATTCTTTCACTCGATCCAAGAATGCTTTAGCTCCGTTTGGGCCAAGTGCCAATCCCCCAGCTTCAAAATCAAGTACGAGTACGGCTTCGCCAATATACCCTCCGATATTATTTACAAAGAATTCTGCTTGTAATCGGGGATCTTCTCCAGTCATGAAGTGGTAAACCCCTAACAACTTACCAGCTGACTTAGCTTGTTGATAGTGTTGGTCGCCTACCGGATTGATGTATGATAGCCCTTCGGTCGCTTTAACGATAATGAAATCAGCTTCTACTGAACCGGCGTTCAATAATGCTTGATAATTAGCGATGTCAATTCCGTTCATTGTCATAATTACTCTCCTTTAATTGCTTTATTGGCTTGTAAGATCACAGCCTCAATTTGTTGATTAGAAAAGCGCCCCTGCAAATTATTTGCTGCGAGGCGCTTTTGAATGAATGTAGTTGCTAGGTCCATATTGTTCCCAGCATTATTTTCTGCAAATGTGATAGCTTGTGCTGCCCATGTATTGAGTAACAATAAGTTCTTGTTCTTTGTGTGCGACTTAATGAATTCATTCGCACGCCAAGACAGAGTCGTTAATATCCCGCTCCACCATAGAAATTCTAATAAATCTAAAATACTAACTTTCAACTATCCTTCCCTCCGAAAAATCTATGTCATTTTTGTCTAACAATCTTACAGCATGGTTCAATTGTGACTTTATTTCCGCATTTTCCTCTCGTAATTGCCCAACTTGTTTTGTTAAATCAGCAACCTGTGAAAGTAGTCCTTCCAATGTTTTTGTCGTTATTTTGGTATCGTTATCTGACTGTTTGCCTCTAAAGCCAAAGTACGCCGTCACTGCTCCTGCTATTGCAGCAATGCAACTCACGATGACGGTATCAATATTCATCTATATTTCTCCCTTCATCCGAGCTGACGGCTCACGCCTTGCTTCAACAATAATTCTAATCACAATGAAAAAACTAAAAACGGTTAGCACACCAATTTTCCCTCGAGCTGATGAAATATCAGACAAGAAAAAACTAATTGTTATATAAGACCAAAACATCGTCGACACACTAGCAAATACAGTTCTGAGATACCAAAATTTTAAATCTAATATAAAACTAGCCGTCATTAGAACCCCAAAATACATCATGACAATAGCAAAAACGTGCGTGTCGGCCTGATTAAAGAAGAATGGTGTATGGTCATCTAATCTCGCCGTCGCAAAAGAAATTAATAAACCTACAGAAGCCGTCTCAAATCCAGTGATGATCCAAAATGCATTTCGCAACATCTTGCTTGTAGTATCACGAATAAAATTTTTAAACATATTACATTCCTCCCTATATAGTAGGCACCCCAGCATTCCATGTTCTTGTTAAAGGATCAGCATAATATGTGACAGGCACAATATCGCCACTATCGCCCTTACCCATTTGTCCATTACCAAGCCATGAAGAAACATAAATTGAAGGATCATTGGTCCCTAATTTGATTTGCGCATGCCAATCAGAATGATTATTGAAATTAAAAAATGCAACTACAACTTGCCTTGCATCCGTACCTGGCAAATAATCTGCTACATAGAATGCGGTTGAAGGGACTTTTTCGCCAATAACGGTCATAGAACCGATTTGATTAACATTATCGGTATTAAATGTCCCACCAACATTTAGCATTACTCTATCGCCTTGTCGATGCCATCTAGCTGTTAAACCATAAAACATCATGCTTTGTGTTGATATTTTGTAACTCTCGACATTTACAAGTTCCCATAACGTAGCTGCATCTTTTGCACTTGGAAATGTTGTTCCAGTGGTATGTGCTACCTTTGCTTTAAAAATCGGGTTAGTAAGTTGACCAGTCTTTAAGTCCCCCACTTTAGAAAATGTAATCATTTGGCCGGCTTCAATTTTCATATTAGGTTGCCACGTTAACATTGTATTTACGTCAGTGGATACTACCTCTTTCCACCCAAGTAACTTGCCTCCGCTGACTGCCGAATACATCTTTCTGCCGTTCGTTAGTGATGTAACTTCAATTTCGCCGCTCGTCTTATCAGCACCTTCTATCACAGTAACCGTGTAGTTCGACTGGAAAGGAGCGTTGCTTATAGCATTATTTCCTGATACCCAATTCCCATTATATTTATGCATATCAGCTGCTACATCGACAAAATCCAAAAATGATGCTTGCCGTGTTGAAAAACTTCCAGTAATGGGAACGAGGTACTTTTTAATTCCATCAATGGTTTCAGCTCCAGTAGTATGCACTACCTGCTTATCATCAGCGACATTAACCCAGCCGACAATTTTGCCACTTTCAACAGGTGTATACCAAAAGCCACCAGTAAATAATGGAACAATAATCATCATTCCATTATCATTGCCGGACATTGGCATAATCGTAAGATTAAACCACTGAACCACTCCTGTAGGTAAACCGGACAGGCTTTCAGTGGTAACTGCGTATTGACCACGATAAACATCCATCTTTCCAGCTGCCACAATTGCTAAATCAGTGAACAAAGGCTTCTGCACATTTAGTCCATTTACAAATCCGTTGGCATTACCCGTACCGCCTTTTGCAGTTGGTAAAACACCTTGAATTCCCAATACAATGTTTTTTGTTCCATCAAAAGTAACCGATGATGATTGTGTTAAATCAGTGATCATGGTTCTTGCTGCTGAGAGTTTTGTGGCAGTTCCAGAATTACCCGTAATCGATGCAGATATTGTTTGAGTGAATTTATTAGTACCCGTCCAAGTGTTATCAGTTACTTCACTTGTGATCTGCCCCCAAGACCCCCAAACAGTGTTTTTAACTTTAATAAATACATTGTTAGAAAAATCTGACAGCCTAGCATTTCCGAGCAATCCATCAGATTTATCATCTGATTCAAAAATATCAAGAACAAACGGAGTTTTTGCATTAGCAGGCAATCCCACTAAAGGCACCCCCCTTTTTGCGAAGTATCGCCCACTACCTAATGAATTTATATCAGTACCCGCTGATAATTCTTGACCATAAACGTATCCTGCTGCCGTTGCACGCCCTGAAAGATTTCCGACAACCCCATCTTTGAAAATCTTAACCCCACCGACTGATTGATCACCTGTTAGTAATACAGCTTGATCATGTAGTGTTTTCAGTTTGCCATCAACGACATCTGATAGTTCAGCTAAATCTTTCATTTGCGCAATCGCATTGTCATCAATTTCCAAAGAAAAAGTGACGTTCGAATTTGTAACAGATAAATTCACGCTGTAAACAATTGAGTTCTGATTATCTAAACCACCTGCCGGAATAAAATCAGGGGTTTCAGCATCAACAACCGCCAATAGTGTCTCAACGTTATTTATATCTGAGATATAAACACCAATACTATTGATGTAGCTATCTTTTGAAATTCTTGTGCTATCAAATACTCCAGTAAATGAAAAAACATTACCGTTGCGAACAATGTCGCTGGGTAATGCTGTCAATATCTCATCAGACAACCGAGTCAACTTCGATATGTCTTTATCCTTGTAACTCACAGATGCAATTGACATCTTTGTTACTTTGTTTTCTTGCTTATGATTAAACAAGTCCGCTGCCGCCGCAAGGCCAGCATCAGTAAATCGTGCTCCTTTTAATTTTGCCATTTTTATACACCTGGAATCTTCATTGTCACAACTGGTGAGCTAAAGAATGCAGCTTGCTCTATAACTGCACCAATAGCAATTTCACTTGCACTGGCTTCCTTGAAGCTAACCCCTTCTAGCCGAATACCTGCTGGAAGAATACTTTTTATCCAACTAATGACCAACTCTCGTTGATCTTCATTTGGAGTAAGTGCAGCCGGTATATCTGTAACTCTCACAGATAATAATTCGTCCCCATTCTCCACGTTGAAAGAACTAAGTGGTAATCCACTGGTATTTGAAAGAACATTGATGATTTCGTTAGCCGTACCAACTCGCAAACTCATTTCAATATGAGACTTTATCAAAAAACGATAAAAGCTATCATCCGTCGTTAATCTAGTGACACCATATTGTTTACCTATTTCATCAAGTATTTTTCCGCTTGCTTCATCAATTGAACGTGACCTTGCAGCGTAGATTGATGACCTGTTAAGTTCGTCAATCTGACCACCAACTAAATCTAGTAGTTTGTAATTGTTCGACGTTGACCCTTTTTGTAAAAACAACGGCAACATTGCCACCATATCATTGGTTACTGTACTCATACTGTCACCTCGATATCGCCAGGCGAAAGGTACTCAAATTCTTCAACAGTAACTTTATTTCCAGTAACAGGTCTGCCATCTACAGTGAGCTTTACGTCAACGTCTACAATTCCATCTTCTTCATAAATAATGCCGTATAGCTTGGTTACATGTAGCGTTTCTCCAATAGTTAGCTTCGTAAGATAATCTGTCACATTCGCCTTTACATTATCCTTTCCACTAATGCTGAAGCTATCAGATACGACCAAGGTTAACTGCACATCCACTGCCTTTTGAGTTGGTCGATCAAATTTAATCACTTGCTTATGCGTTCCGTTGATAAGCGGAACTTCCACTTCGGAAGCCCCAGTCGTAGATACGCCCGCAGCAACAGCATTAAAAATTGCATTCGCAATATCGTAGTCATCTCCACCTTGAACATAAAAATGAACCGATTTAGGTGGATTCCCATTGCTATCAACTTCCATTGTGTCATTCACAATTAGGTGGGCCATTTGGACACCGACTACATTTTCAACAGCCGTTATTAGTGCATTAGGCGTTCCGTTCGCAGATCGACGGTAATTATCAAGTAGTCGTGTTCTTAAGTCACTGTCACTCTCTAACGCAACACCACCAACAGCCGCTTCCTTATTTACGACTTCTGTTAAACCATCCACAGCTTCAACAATTTTATTAATTCTGCCCGCTGCAACATTAGTTTTCAAATTTTGTTCAACTGAAACAACTAAAATTTCTAACTCTCCAGGTACATCTTCGCCATCAGAAGTTGCTACTCCTACTGGCTGGAGCTCTCCACTTTCAGCAGCAAAAAAGTTTATCCCGCTCTGTGTTCCGAACAATGTTTGCTCGTTGATCTTTGTTCCTGCCTTACCTTTCAACGTTAAATTTGTTGTCGCATTCTTTGCCGGATTACGGTATAACCCTATGTTTCCAGCCAAGCGATCTAGTGAAATGCCGGTTGCTTGAGAAACAAAGCCACTAAACCACACGGACTCCTGTAACTCTTCTTGCTTGGCGAGCTCGCTTGCCACAACTCTAAGGAACATTCCAACCATACTATCCGGACCAACTGCCACATCGGTTGAAATGGTACTCTGCGCTTGAGCTATCATATCGTTTAATATTTCATCACGCCGTCGCCGTTTTAGTCCTGAACTATCCAGCATTTAATACCACCTCCGTTTCTATATTTGTTGAATTAACTAGAGATAAAGTAAAAGACACGGTCAATGCCCGTGTCTTTCTATCTTGTGTAAATTTGAAATCACCTACCGATGAAATAATTGTTGAAGTTGTTAAAATCGCCGTCTTAATATCTTGAAGGATATAATCAGGGACAACACGTTTAACAAAAATGTTCGACCAACTAAGACCAAAATTTGGTTCAAAAGGCATTTCACCAAGATGCGTTTTCAAAATTATATAAACACTTTGCTTTATTTGCTCACTATCTTCAACAGTTACAATATCTTGGAATAGCGTCAGGTCGCCGTCTTGATTTACTTTAAAATCTTTCATGCCTTTACCTTTCCGATGATAATTGCATCATTAATACTATGCCGACGACTAATCGTTAAATTGTATACTTCCTTATCTCCACTAAAGTCTTCCAAAGGCAAATCAGTAAACACCATTGCCACAATATCGCCAACATTTAGAGTGCCAACATGGTCAAGAATATAAGCATTGTGAATCGTTGCCGTTTTATCTTTATCAGCTTCTTTAGCTAAGAGTTGAACGTTTGCTTTGTTGCTATTCACGTTGGTTACACGCCCAATTGATGCAACGTGTAAATCTCTCATGATTTTAGACTTTAGCTTATCAAATAACTTACTCCATGATTTAATCGGATCAACATTTCTCATTAGATAATTTCTCCCGTAGTTCTAAAACTGGTGCCATCAAAACTGTGTTCGCCATTTCTAAAGTGATAAATTCCACCGCCACCATATCGAGAATTCAATTTGATTCCTTGCCCGACTGTAATTCGATGATTTAATAGCAACTCCACGCTATACCCCGCTATATCATCATCGGATGACCAATCAAGGGGCTGTGGGAAACCAATCAATCCATGTTGAGCGTCATAAACCAATGCGTTATCACTACTATTTGTCACGGCGTTAATGATAATTCGCCCACGCTTATAAAACAGCTTACTGCCAGCATCTTCTGCTACTTCAGTTAAAGCATCCATCGCTGAACCCTCAACGCTGTAACCGTCACTATAACTCTTCTCCTTTTGTAGGTTAATCTCTGATATTGGAATACCTGCTGCTTGAGAAACTCTTGTAATTACGTCTTGCGCTGAAATACCATTTGACAGTGATAAATTAATCTCTTTCTTGGAGTAATCCTCCCCTTCCAAGAATGTGAATGAGGACTTAATTTCCCCATTTCCATCAGAGGTCCTTGGGTAAACGTAGTTAATAGTTCCTTCACTGATGACACCAATGTCATCTTGATACCCAGCTGAAAGCACAACGTATGATCCTTTTTGAATAAAGTTTTGACTATCTTGACTCAAGTTAAAAATATCCACTGTCGTTGATGAAGGTTCAGAGTCATCACTGAATGATGATGTGAAGTTGATCATCAATGTGCCAAATGAAGAATACTCCCATGTTGATTTATGTTCTCCAGTAGTTATTTCCAGTCTGATTTTACCTAAAAATTGATCAGTCATTTACTTCCTCCAGATTATCAATATAAAGGCGTACATTTGTCCCAAAGTTATCAAAAGTTATGTCAGTTGTCGGGTCCGATTCATCCATCGGGATAATCCTTTCAGCAGGCATATCAGGATTAATAACATCGCTCCATAATGGTTGATTTGCAACCATTTTCTCGCCTATTACTAATGCAGTACCGTCCGCTTTATATAGATCAACTGTAAAGTAGCCTTCCGAAGAGTTGTAATTGATACCAAAAATAAAAGTTTGGATTCCAAAGGGAAATTCAAACTTTTCGGGTAAATTATCTTTTTCAATTGGAATATAAGGTCTTAATGACATTTACTTAACCCTCGCTCTCACTCCGATTGGTATAAATCTATCTGGCCAATGATTCCAACCTCGCAATGTGTCCAACGGAGTTCCATATTGCATCATCCAGCCCCAGTAAGTATTGCCAGGTTGCACCGTAACCCAAACGCCGTCACCGTCACCGACCGGCTTTTTCACTGCAACAACTATTTGCTCCGGCCTCTGAACAACTCGTAAAAATTTCCATGTAATGGACACCTTTGTAGCATTAACCGCATTATTGTTATAACTATGTTCTATTCCACTTATAATCATAGGTGCAACAAAACGTCTACCAAAGAATTGCAGCACTGTACCACGCTCCTGCCACAACATTAATTGAGCAAGAGCATTCTGCCCGTCCACATTATTTCCACCGTCACCAAGTAAATATCCAGTTATTGTCCCAGAATCTTCCGTCATTCCAATGTGATCCGTTATAGCCGAGCCACTTTCAACGGCATTCTGTGCAACATCAAATTGTCTGGATAGCGACTCTCCATCTTCATCAGTTGCGATATATACACTATTTTGAGAATTAGGATGTTCAGTCATCCTAAATCCAACTAAGTGTTGATCAGCACCCATTATCTACCTCCTTAAATCAATCCTAGTGTGTCCGACAAATTCTGTGACATCGCTTCAAGGTAAGGCATAACTGCTGCCATTACCATTTTTTCAAGCCCAGCTCCTGCGACACCACTAATGTTAATCTCAGGCTTGATATTAATTTCAATATTCCGCTTATCTGCATTACTCTTTACAGGTTGAGCTTCACTCATTGCATTAAATGCTTGAATTGCTTTAGGAGTACCCTTAGCATACGCATTCAACTTCGCAAATTTACGACGAGTATCTTGTGCGTTCAATACGTGTGAACCAGCCGGTAGCGGAACCATAATATTCCGCTCGTTAGGGAACAAACCTACAAGTCCATTTGGTAGCATAAATGCCTCTCGGAATGTTGAACTCTGTTCATCATTAACCAATGCCATGCCGCCTGGGTGTGATCCCCCAGCAGGCGTACCCTTGGCATATTTTGCAAAGGCAGCCCTTGCACCAGGTGTACCGTTTGCAAACTTACCACCTAATTTACTAGTGTCCCCCTTCACGGCTACATCGATGGTTACCTTCTTATCCTTTAAGGCTGAAATTGCTGCCGCTAGGGTTTTAACCTTACCTGTCGCAGTTCCGGCACTATTTCCGATAGTTGCCATTGATGACGAAACCTTGGAACTAACTGATGTAGCAGTAGATACCATCTTATTGAAACTTGACTTGAACGTATTAGCTGCCTTGTTCGCACCATTTTGGACAGCATTTTCTACCTTATTCATGCCAGATGTAGAAGCACTTGCCAACTTTGAGAATGCTGAATTTCCAGCACTTCCCATCTTAGACATCCCACTCTTAACTGCACTCACAACCTGATTAGAGCCAGATTTTGCAGCGTTTTTGGCTGCATTCATTCCAGACTTAACTGATGAAGTTAACTTGTTGAACGTGCCCTTACCAATGCTGTTCATTCCAGCTAATCCAGACTTAACCGCCGTCGGTATCTTATGTGCGCCTGATTTAGCAGCTGAGGAAGCCTTACTCATACCAGATTTAACTGAACTTGATAGCTTATTGAATTGGCTCTTACCTGCTGTTCCTATTCCCTTGAAGCTACTAGTAACAGCTTTCTTGATACCCTTTCCACCGGAACTCATCGCCTTTGATGCCTTTGACATGCCTTGCTTGGCACTGGTGGATAGTTTATTAAATTCCTTCTTAGAGCTCTTACTGATGCCAGAAAATGCCTTGCTTGTATTTTTACCAACCTTACTGAACGCACTGGTTACCTTTGATGACGACGACTTGGCAGCACTTGCAAGTTTCTTAAATGAAGAGTCTCCACTCTTGCCGACCTTTTCAACGTGCTTTGAGGTCTTCTTAGCTTCGTCACCGGTCTTTTTTGTGCTCTTAGTTGCTTTATCAGCTGATTTAGATGTCTTTTTACCGCCCTTATCAGCACCACCAAACCACTTAGAAATATTTTTCATCCAGCTTGGTTGTTTCCAACCGCTAAACGGATTCTTAATTTTTGGTAGCTTGAAGCCCTTGAACGGATTTTTAAACTTTGGCATTTTAATCTTGGGCATCTTGAAGCCCTTAAATGGATTTGATAGCTTTGGCATCTTTATCTTGCTGAAAGTATTTCCAATGCTTGTCATCCACTTTGGCATTTTCACGCCCTTAAATATATTCTTACCAGCGTCTCCGATCAGTTTAAGAGGTCCCATAATTGGTCCACTCTTTGCAAGAGACTTCATTTCTGATTTAATCGCCTTTTGCGGGTTTGCTTTAAATGCTTTCAGACCCTTCCCAAGGTTTGAACCAATCTTTGCGCCTGCCTTACTATGCGATGTAAAGAAATTACCGACACTCTTGCCTACTTTTCCGGCAACCTTTCCAGCACTTTCCATTGCACCAGATACATTTTTCTTTACAGACTTACCAAACTCTCCAGCGCCCTTTGCCATCTTCTTAAAGTTAAGCCCACCGATTGCCTTACCAGCCTTCTCACCTAACCATGAACCAGCCATACCGCCAGCAACGGTTCCGACTGGCCCGAGCAAAGAACCAAGCGCTCCACCAACAACTCCACCAACACCTGATCCTACTGCGCCACCCACGGCTTTACGTCTAGTCTTACCAGGTTTCATGCTTGCAGCACTTGCAACATCTAATCCCATAAAGGCTAGATTTGCAACTCCTCCAAGTTTTCCAGCTACCTTACCAGCTCCTCTAACAAGTCCCGCACCAGGTATTTTAGAAGCAAAACCACTAATCTTACCAACAGCACCACCGACTTTACCAAACGCACCGCCAGCTTTTCCAACTACTCCGCCAACACGACCAAAAGCACGGCCTAATCGACCACCCTTTGAAGCTGCTAAACGTGTTGTTCTCGTTGCAACAGAGCCTGCTCTCGTCGATTCAACTCTGCCACCGATTGCAAGGGCTTCATCACTTGCCGTTGCAATTCTTCCACGAAGTTTCGTAGCTTTACGTGAATGCGCACCCTTACGACCTGCAACACGCTCATACTTTGATTCTAGCTTTCCAACATAAGAACCCGACTTATCTGAATACTTGGATAGCTTGCTTCCTGCACGCTTTGCTTGCTTAGATTCTGCTCCATACTTTTCAACTTGACGTTCGTACTTCGAAGCCGCTTTGTTATATTTACGGTTGGAACGAGTAGATAATTTCTTGCCCTTCTTTCCACCTTCGGAATATCCGTCACCATCTTCATTGTATGAACCGTCTCCATTACCATTAAGAGCAGCTGTCAACCTTTGTAGTGCAGAGGTATTCTCGTTTAAATCTCGATTGCTACCCTTTGGTGTTTTTCCGCCGCCAAATAACTTACTCAAGCCAGGTACTTTATCTAATTTGGTAACCTTTCCAGCGAACCCAAGGCCACCCTTTAAAAGTCCACCAATGCCTGGCAGTTTAGTCAATCCTTTAATGACGCCAACTCCAATAGCCAACTCTCCAAAGAATTTACCTAACCCACCGGTAACTTTATCAAAGTCCTTATCGAATCCTTTTGGTAACATTTTCTCAATTGCACTTTGAGCCTTGCCACCCCATTCTTTTAACTTATCAATCCCGCTTTTAACTTTATCCAAGCCTGAAACAATTCCATCTAAAAAGCCACCTCGAAAGGCGGCTGTTTTATCCCAAACTTTACCAAGCAATCCAACCAGAGGCGTTGTTGCTTGAATGATTTTACCAAATATATCAGCAACGCCAGCTAGCGCTTTAGCAACTGCATCAGCTTTAGATCGAAGGCCCTTAGAATCTGTAAGGCTATTCGAAAGTCCTCCCAGGACGTCCTTAAATGCTCCACCTTTTGCAACTTGTTTTCCAAAAGTATCCATTATCTGTGAAACAAAGGTTCCACTAGCTTGTTTACCAGCTCGCAATACACCTGGCAAGGTTGAATTATACCGATCAGAAGCCTTACCTACACCACCTGAATTTCCATAACCGTCAATTGCTGCGAAGGCAGTTTCGGCATCCATTTGACTGTAATCCCAGCCACCATTCTTGTTCTTGCCTAATTCATGACCATTACGCTTCTTATACTCATCACGCATCTTCCGTGTGATTTTACCGTCGAGCAAATTCAAACTTTTAGCAGCATTTCCGGACATCTTACCGGTATCACCAATATTACCGACAGCTGTCTTAAATTGCTCCATTTCACGGGTGTTCAATGCATTGGCGTCTTGAATATTGAACATACCCTTAAGCATACTTTGGGTCTTCCCTAGATTACCAGCATAGACACCACCATCTGATGAGTAAATTTGCTTTGCAATTGAGTTTGCCTCTGAAAAATCATTTCCAGCTTTGGTGGCAGTATCCATAATTGCATCATTTGCCCGTGCCGACTGTAGCGTTAATTGCCGACCCTTGACATTGCTGTGCGCATCTTGAATTGATGTAGCCCACATAGCCTGACCAGATTGACGTTCTTTTAACGTTTCCCAACCATTGGAAAACATTCCTCCAACGCCATTAGCTAGACCCATAACTCCTGAAGCAAGTAGCATTCCAGGGCCAAACATAGCCATGCTATCTTTGAAGGCGCCTGATACTTTGCCGCCTTTTTCAGAAGTTGATACATTGCCGGTATTTACGTTACCTAGATTATTAGACCCCTTTATTCCACCAAGAGCAGACTTCAAACGTCCTATTGCGCTAATCTCTCGGTCTACCGCCTCAATACCTTTATTTGCTCCCGAAGCAATCCCTGCACCGATTGACTTGCCTTCGGGCGTAACTCCTTTAAGCACATATTTGAGCTTTTCCATTGCGGTTAATGATCGAGTAACCGCTCCATCTGCCCTATTAAGGCCTTCGTAAATACCACTACCAGCTTGTTTCCCGTGCTCTGATAATACTGTTAACTTCTCACTTGCTTTGGTTGCTCCGGCTTCCAATTTTTCAAAGGATGCTGCGGACTTTTGTACTGCTCCGCCAAGTTCAGCAGTTGAAGCCTTTCCCTTGCTTGCTCCAGCACTGATTTTTTCAAACGCTCTTGTTGCAAAACTATCCAATCGTTCTGAATTATGTATAAGGCCGGTGATATCACTATCTACCTCACGTAAAGCAGCAGATTGAACATCAAAAGCGACCCCGATCGATAGTTTACGAATATCTCCCATTTTTAAGCCTTTCTTTCTAGTTTTCCCATTCAACTTCCGGATGTTGAATCTTATACAAAGCATTCGCCTTGTAGTTCAGATACGCAATATCGTCAATCGACATATATTCCATGTCTTCTCTCGTTGCCAACCCCATCATTATTGGAAAATCATACTGATAGTCCTCGTCGAAACGATTACTAAACTCTATGTCACCTTGGCTTCTAGTTAACAAACTTGCCAAGAAATTCGTCGGCCGCACCAACTAATTCTTCAAACATATCAACGTGATCATCAAAGTAATCTAAACCTTCCTTACGAATTTCTTCAGGGTAAGAAACCATTGTCTTAATTAAAGTGTCAACGTATCCTGGATTTGCGATATAACTTTGCATGTTACCTGCTGCAATAATCTCCATTGCCTTTCGAATTCCTGGATGTGTGAAAATCACTGGTTTACCTTGAACATTAATTTCCTTGATTTGTCCACGTAGTCCACCAGTCTCTCCACGCTTAGCGATATTATCACGGTAAGTTTGCAAGAGTTGATCCACTGGCTCTGATGGTGCAGTGGGTGTTGCCGGTGTAGTTGGTACAGTAGCGGCAGGTGCTTGTCCAGCTT
This sequence comes from Weissella muntiaci, assembly GCF_008107635.1. Taxonomy (GTDB): domain Bacteria; phylum Bacillota; class Bacilli; order Lactobacillales; family Lactobacillaceae; genus Weissella; species Weissella muntiaci. The sequence goes on from NZ_SDGZ01000013.1 coordinate 119,017, forward strand.
CAGGTGTTACCAAAGTTCCGATTGTTTCGTTTTGCTCAGTCATAGTTATTTCCTCCAGAAATTCAAATGTTTAGTTACTTCGATTTTGCAATTAGACGTTGTCGTTCAAATAATTCAGCTCAGGGACCATAAGTTGCCATGAACGACCTGATGCAGTTGCACCAAATTGAGCGTCCGGCATCTTTTGAACCCAACCTTGTCCAGACCACGACTCATCATGGTGTACCAACTTGACTGGGAATTGTTGCTTGCTAGTTGCCAGCTTAGATAGCATTGAATTATCAACAGATAACTCTGATAAATTGACGGTAATAGTTCCACGATGATCGTTACTAATTGTCGCGTAACCCTCGCCCTTGGCATCGGCATTCATAGTCACAAGTTGATTTTGGAATGCGACTTGAACCATTGTTCCCTCTTGGAAACCATTAATTTCAACGTTATTTACAAATAAATGAACGTCTTGCGCATTATAACTTGGTTGATATTGCGTCTTTTGATTTTGTGCAACCATTGGTTACTCTCCTTACATATTGATTGCGCCAAAGACCTTAATTTGGTCGATGGCGTTTGCAGGTACATATTGATAACTTAGCCCCGTGAATACACGAGCCTGTTGATCAGATTCTCGCATTTCACTACGGTCCTTTGCGGTTACTGAGTAAGAGGCTTGCCCTGCGTCATCAGCATCAATAATTCCATTGGTATATGCTTTTGCAAGTACACCTTCAACAGTTGCCTTAAGCAAAGCAATTCCGGCTTGGTCATACGGAACCTTGTTACTTTGAGTTAAGATATTTTGCAAACTTGCCTTAATGTTAGAACCAGTCCAATCAATACCCATGATTACATCGATATATTGACCAGACATTGTTACACCACTAGTAGTTTGTGCAACATTGTTTGCCTTGTTTACAAAGGCCATTGAACCCGACTTCAAGATCGCATTCAAACTGATAGCGTCCCAATCATCTGCGGTCATTGTTGGAGCAATAAGGTCATGCCAATTCAAACTTCCAACAGTATATGCACCATAACGTCCAACTAATGCTGCATCAAGTCGTTGTGCATCACTTGCAGTTGCAGTAGATGACTTCTTAACCATCAGAATTGTACGTTCGTTCCCATCAAGGCTACCCTTCAAAACATCATCTGACGCAATTGCATCAGCATTAGCATAACGGTCAAGAACGATCATCATTCGGTATTGAGAACTCTCAATGATATTTGAAAGCGTCAATACCTTAGTATCATTCTGTGGCTTGATATCCTTGGTCATCGCCTCGTCTGCAAGAATGGCAAAGTACCAACCCTTGTTATCAAACAACTTCATTGCTTCTTCCAAGTCCGCAAACGTGATAACTGCCATGACTTGTGGATGATCCGGTTGAGCAAAATATTCTGTAGCAAAGCCATACACTGAATCGGCAGGCTTGTAAGCAGCTTGAATACTTTCCAACGTTGAATACTCCTTATAAGTATTCGTGTCACCAGGTACAAAATAAGCAGGAATTCCATACCCAGCAGACGCTGATGATTGTTGCACTTCAATTGAGACAGTAACATCTGATAATGTCATTAGTTCTCCTCCTTAGAGATTGTGATTTCGTCGATTACATCTGTATCGACTTCCAAATTTGAAGGCATTATTCCGAATCGTAAATCGAGCCTTACAATATGCTCGTATGACTCTCCAAGCATTAGCTGTGGTTGCGTGTAATGCCCGATTATTCGTTCGAAATATATGTCTTTTGCTTTCAATTCATCCTGAATAGAAAAACGCTCAAAAGCTGACCTTAGCTTAAGAGCGTTTAAATTATTCTCTTGTTCATGGCTTCCGTGTATCGCAAGTGAAACTTCTACACTAAAGCCATCTTCAATTGAATGATTAACTGAATTTGGCAAATATGGCGAAGTAAGCGAATAGGTTACAAATTCATCGCCTGGTCGTTTGCTATTGCTATTGTGCGGTACTAAATCTAAATTCAGCACGCTTTTAACAATAGTTTCGATAGCACTAGCTAGATTAGTGTAACTATTACTGCCACTTTCCATTATCTGCCTCCTTTCGTTGTGTTGAATCAGCTTCTTGTGCCTTATAGATAATGGCATCAGTAAAGCCTGTAGCTTGGTAGTTATCTTTGCCAACAATGGTCCAAATCTTGCCGTCAAATTTTAACTTTGTCCCAATTGGAACATCAAGCGTAGTAATCCATTCATATCTGCTAACATCATCAAACCCGCCGTCACCTTGCACAAATTGCGTCATGGTTGTTGCTGTAGATTCAACATTATTTGCAGGTAGAAAGGGGTCATAAGAAATGATTGGTTCATCAAGCAAAACCTCAATTGGGTTAGTCATTTGAACCTTATCAAGGATTGACCTTGCATTAACATACAAACTCATTAAATCACCTCATAAGTTACCGATTGACGAAGCCGGCCCGTATCAATCAAAGGACTTGATGAACCCTTGTTATTGATTGTCAGTGGCGCATTCGCAGGGCTGTGTGTACTTTTAATCTTGTTGCGAATATCTCTTGCCATCCGCTCTCCAAGTCGCTGATAAGCCATTCTTGCGCCAATGCTGCCATTAGCAACTTCGAATATTAACTTTTCAGCAAAAGTATTCCACTCCCCTTGCTTCTCAGCAAAGGTAGACCGGATAAACGAACGTTCTGGGATAGTTACTTCACGCAGTTTAAGAACACCATCTTTGCCGCCGTTTTCGCCTTTTGTAGGTATCCATAAATAACCACTTGGGTTCTTAGCCACAATATGTGCACCAAATTCCTGCACTCCCGCAATCATTCCAATTTCTCCGCCGCCAAGTATTCCAACTCGTACATGATAGTCCTTCAAATGCTCCAACTGCATGATAATTTCCGGAATATGATTGTCATCCTTAATAACAACGCTCATTTAACTACAACCAATCCCGCACCGTAGCGACGAGTACCCCCGCTAATAAGTGTCTTATAGTCACGATAAAAAATATCATCCTGTTTCGTATCAAATGAAGTTGTACCTCCTGAATTTGAAGTCTCAATTGGGCCAACCTTAACTTTAGTATTCTCGCCTGTTGACGTTGATGAAATACCGCCATTTTGATACGTGAACATTAAATGCGCAGTGTAGAGCTTAACTGCCATTTCCATAATCTTATCTGGAACCCTATCAAGTTGAACAATGCCATACGCTTCACTCGCCAACTCAACAGACACATCGTCTGGAATTTCAGCAAATGAAGTGTGTCGCAACTTAGCAGACTTGGATACAGCTTCTTTATCAAAGGTATAGCTCATAAATTAAGCCTCCTTTTCATCTCCATTCATGATCTCGTCGACTTTCTTATCGATGTAATCAAGAACCGTCTTACGATTTGCATCGGCAGCTTCTTCATCTCGGAAATTACCAAGTAGAGCAACATCAAAAGTCTCATCAATCAACTTTTTAGCATCATCCACCTTGTATGAAGACAGCTTCGTTTCCCCTTCTGGTAAAACAAGGTCTTCCATCACAGCTGCAAATACTGGATTTGAAGAATCAACCGCCTTCAACTTTTTTAGCTCGGCTTCTGAAACATCATTCGTACCAGGTACTAAACGGATATCTCCAATAAATCGAACAAAATCACCTTTGTTAGAAACAATCATGAACCTTACCTCCTACTAAATACCTGACACACGCAAGACTTGATATGGATTGCGAACAACAGCACCAGCTGTACGTTCTTCAAATCCAACCACAGTGCGTGTTGAGTAATTCTCTTGTGGCAACATTGCATTATCCAATGGCAAAATCAGCTTTACGACATCTGGTGCATTATTAAACATCAACATTGCATCTGTAGCACCGTCTCCAATACCCTTCAACGCTTGGGTAGCTCGGATATCGGAGAACCAATTATACTCGTTGATAATTTGCAACAATGTACGAGTATCAGTATCCCCATAACGACGACCTGCCAACTCCTCATATTGGTCTTGTGGCAAAACCAATACAGGTTTTGTGCCAGTAAAGCCGATTTGAGTTGTGAGCTTCTTGCGGGCCTTACGGATTGACTCCAAAACCTCATCGGTGGTCATAGTCTCGATTGTCTTTGTAAATTGGTCCGTTAAAATACCTGGGGTATTAGTTAAACCATAAATATTGTATTTCGGATCGCCAGTAAAGATAAGCTGGTCCTCCTTTTCCGCCATCCCTCGACGAACTGCCTCAACCTTTTCAGTTTGAACTGGGCGATTAGACATTGCAGCTGCACGCAACTCTTGAAGGGTATATTGCGCAGCCAGTGCAATACTAACAATACGCACTGACTTGCGATTGTAGTCTAGGTCTACAAATGGCAATGTTGTATCACCGTTCGCAATGATCTTTGCGACTCCCGAACGAGTCATTTCGTCATAAGCGTATGCTTCAGCACCTGGGTGGACCGATGTATCAACTGTTAACAATTGACGACCAATCAATTCTCCTTCAGGTGCTTTCAGAACTGATTGTTCCAAATGTTGGAGGTCTTTACGCTCCATTACTCCGTTTGATGTAACCATTTGATAATTCCCCCTTAAATATGCAACGTTGCAATTCCGTCAACTGAACCGTCAGTCCAGAACGTACCAACAATATCTTTTTGTTCAGTTTCTGCTACAGCTGCTTTGAACTTACCATCAGCGGCAATAATAGCCTTGGCTCCGCTCGTAATTGCTTCTGCAACAACAACTCCAATAGAACCAGCGTACAAAACTGATACTGGTTCCTTTTCATTAAATGCACCAACCTTGGTTTCAAAGGTATCAATCAACCCCTCGAAGGCGCGAGCGATACCAATGAAGCTATCTCCAGGCTTTGCTACCTTAACGACACCGTCAACCAATGTTAATGGTGCACCGTAAGGAATAACCTCTCCAGCTGGTTCAGTACGAACTTGTTGCAATGACGTATCTGCAACATGACCAACGCTAATCTTTCCGTCCATGTATTGACGTCCTTGTTTATTTTCACTCATTTCCTAGACCTCCTTTTGGAATAAACGCTTATTGCGCATTTTCGCAATTTCATCTTCGTTATCAGCTACTTGGTTCACTCCTAGATTAGGAACTTTTTGAGCACTTGTTACTGAAACATCAAACGCAGCATTCACATAATCATCAGATGCGTCTGCTTCAATCTTCACTGCCGGATTCACCTCAGCAATCATCGCAATCTTCATTTCACGATCAGATAGCTTCATGTCAGCTGAGTCCCCCAAAATCTGGGTAGCCTTAGCTTCCAAATCAACACGAGAACGTGCTTGTGCGTATGCCTTCGCTTTTAGATCATCTGCGTCTGCTTCAAATTGCTTAACCTTACCTGATAGCGCAGCATTCTCGCCTTCCAGTTTGTTGTTAGCAGCTGTTAGACCGTTGATTGTTTCCAAAGATACAGCTGAGTCATTTTCAGTTTTCTTCTTCAAATCAGCAACAATCTTGTCAATTTGTGCTTGAGCGTCTTCATCAGATAATTTGATTACCTTGCCATTAACCTTAATAGTTTCCACGTTCATACCTCCTCCGGTATTATGATTTGATGTTTCATCAATCAAATAGGCGTCATAAACATCAGACTTGTCTAAATTGAGAGCTACCTCACTACCTGCTCGCCCCTTTTCAACAATAGCAACATGATTAATTCGGATGTTCTTCTGTTCGATGTCGTACTCAACACCGTTATATGCGCCTGGTACTTCATAGTTATCAGTTGAAAACCCAATGCTTAACTCTCTTTTCCCAGCTTGTACCGCCTTAATTGTCTCAGGGTCAGTAATATTCATAGAGATTGTTAGCATGTTATTTTTAATCGCTGCGTCGTTCATGGTCATACCGACTTCGTATTGCTTAAAGTTTTCGGCATTCACTTGAACTGTAGGGTGATCATTAGTAATCGGCTTGCCATTTGCTGACTGAATAGTTGTCTCACTGAACAAATCTTCCGGTAGCTTGGCTTGCCTGCTGAGTCCACTAATCGTCATATAAGGGAAAACCCCTGGTCTAGCTATTGGCGAACTCTCTATATACAAATAGCCCTCATCAGTGAGTTGTAATTCACCGATAGGGGCCCTAATCGTATCAATAATATTCATATCAACTTCCTTTATTGTGTGACGTTCAATTGCTGGCCAACTGTCAAAGTATACTTAAGCGGTAGGTTGAATTGACGTAGCTTAGCAACACTAAGATGAAAAGACGTTGCAACCGAGGCAATAGTATCGCCATCCTTGACTGTGTATCGTGGATCATCAACCGCCGGCTCATCCGGTTCAACAATCGTCTCCGATTCGCTCCCCAGTACATCTGATTCAGAAGTAGATTCCGATGCTGATGTATCTGTCGTTGTGGATTCTGATTCACTAGTTCCGGATTCAGCTGCAACCGTTGCATTAACCAACTCCAACAATTCTGCCTTTGTAGCATTTGATGGTGCTTCTTGGTTGTGCTTTACAAGCCAATCTTTAATCTCGCTGACTGTATTGTCCTTAGTTACTAATACATCTGCATAAGTTGCCATGATTGTTCCTCCTATAATTTTGTGCAAAATAAAAAGCACCCATCATCTGATAGAGTGCTTCTAATTACATTAATTTCTTTGCGGCGATAGTTAATTGATCATCTGGGTCCCTAACACCCATTGGATAATGCAAAAACTTAAATGTGCCATTAATTGTTTCTAGCTTATCCCCTGGTCTTAGCGATTTAGGACGGGGGCTAACTGTCAACAATACTTCATCCCTAATAACAGGGAATTCATCGATTACTTCGTACATTTTCAAGTTGCTCCTTCCAATATTCTAAATTGACCTTGGTTTCTGCCAGTTGCTTCTTACTTAATTTTAACATACGCCAATTATTAATTAAGTAATTTTGGGCTTCAATCTCATTTTTAATCGGCTGTTCATCACCAGATGGAATTTTCCCTTGGAATAGCTGATTAGCATGAAACATTTCCTCATAAACGGTTGCTCTATCAGCATCTGTCTTTAAAAAGACCACATCCTGAGCGTATGTTATACCAAGTGCACCCCGTTTATCAAGGAAATCATCAATCTCTAGTCCACTTGTTATCACACCGCCCTGCTTAATAAACCAATCAGTAGCATGTTTGAACTCTTTTGCGGGCATTGGTCCGTCATAATTCAAAGCGTTCTTAGCACTATGCTTTCTAGTAAGCTCTTTCGCTTCCAGATCATCAGGATCAAACAACTCACTCTCGTCCAATTCATCATCAAATACTGGTTCAGCTGTACAACGGCAGTTTATTGGCTCTCCAGGAAATACACCACCCCATCCACCAGACCAAGGGAAGACTTTTCCATCAATTGCCTGATGTTCATCACGAACTCGACTGTCTCCAACCGTTGACCATCTAAAATACTTTATGCCAGCACTTTCTTGCTTCATCTTGGTAAATGCCCCGTAAGCACTCCCTGTTTCGCTCCGAGCAATCGTTTTTGCTCTTCGTTCAGATATCTGTGTAGCATTTTGTATCTGCTCTGTCATGAACTTTAAACTGTGATTATTTGTTACTCCCCGATAAACGATACCGGACACACGATCTAAATAATCACTGCTAAGACCGCTAATATAATTCACATTCTCCGATATTTTGTTCTTTAAATAGGTCTTTTCATCATCAGAAGGCTCTATTCCAAACATCTTCTCATAACGTTCATAAGCAGGGGTTTCAAAATCGGCAACGCTTTGTAATTGAGATAAAATCGCACTATTTGCCATGCGTTCAGCGCTGCTTAACATGGTCACTGCCAAGTTAGCAGCCATCTCAACACCGACACTTTGTGATAGTTGATTAAAGTAATCGTTCCATTGCTTCTTTATGTCATCATCGTTGCTATCAGTAATTAACCCCTTATTATTAAGCCCTACTAAAAAACGATTAATCGCTTTATGTAGTTCATCAATCAAACCCACTAATTTTCGTTCGTATGCCTTCTCAGTTGCAAATGGATAAAATGCTTCACTCATTAGCGACGACCTCTCAACCTACTAAACCAGCTCGCACTAACCACATCAGCGCTATCTGTATTTAGATTATCAGTATCAGTACCACCAAAGTTTCCAAATCTGGTTTCTCTTATTTCATCTTGAGAAGCAACACCAGCCTTTAGATAAATCTGGTCTGTTTGAGCCTTTTTATACCCGATATCAGTTGCGGTAGACTCATCTAATTGGAACAAATCATTGAACTCAATAGACCAATCCATCGAATCAGGGTCAATAGAACCACCAGGCTCATCACTAGCCCACAACAAAAGCCGCACTATATATTCCAAGTGCGGCCTTAATTCGTTCTCTTGTAGCGTCTTGATACGTGAATAGTAGTTCATCAAATCATATTGGGCTCCGGTCAACGTACCTGATTCTTGTCCCATAATGATTGACTTAGGCATTCGAGCTGCTGCTGCAATTCTTTCCCAAGTATAGTCGGTTAATTCCTTAATACCTGTGACAGCTTTACCAACATTATCAAGGCTTTCATTCTCACCGATCATGGCTAGTGCATCCGTCTCAAATTGTCGATTAGCAACTGTCCCAAGGAGCAACTTATCTTCTGGATCCATTGCATCAATCTCTGGGCTTTTGTACACCTTAAACGAAAAATCACCAAGTAACTTTGAAATACTAGTTATACCAGTCTTACTTGCTTCAAGTTCATCTTCAATATACTCAAAGATTGACCGTCCGTATCGTTCAGTCTCAAACTTCTCACCATTTGCCAATAAGAACCGTGTGTGATCGATGTCTGTGCCATCTACACTAATCCTTGATATTTTCCCATAGTGTTCGTTAGTTACGTCATCACTGTAATCTAAGTTACCAATCTTCTTCCTAGAGAACGGCGTCAAGAATAGCAGCTTCTTTAAATTATTAACGTTAATCTCTTGGTCAGGCGTATTATTCTCATCAACTCCGATGAATATAGCCCCTGTTCCATATAAACGCTGATACTTAAATAGCTGTGTCAAAGCTGATTTAACATTCAACTCTTTTAACCGATCAGTGATATCCGCTGCAAGTTCTGCATCGTCCATTGATAACTTCCAACCATTACGAGTCATATCTTCTGCTGGTAAATCAACAATATTCTTGCCAATAGAATTGTGATGATATATCCGGTCAACTTGGAATGTGTCCAATGTATCAGAAATTGAAACGGATTGAGACGGGATTTCAATTCCACGACGTGGAGCATATCCTAACCCGCTCTCACTTGAATCGGTGATCAACGGTCGCTTAGTTATCCGCTTATGCCGTTTATTCTTACGTGACATATCTACCTCCTTTCTTACTTCTTAATACCGAATCTGTTAAACATCGTCTTATTGCCACTTGTACCCATATATTGTTGAAATGCGTACCTAATAGCGTCAATAGCGTGATCAAAGTGCGTTGTATCGTCCGGTTGATTGATATACTCACTCGTCTTTTTATCACGCTTCCAGGTATAGTTTTCAAATTCCTCAATTGTCCTCGACGCTCGCTCATCAACGACTATCTTGAACTGTTGTAAATCTGATATACCATGAAGCACACTATCAGGGCCCTTATTAGCCGCTCTAAGCCTTGCAATACCTGCCCTGCGTATTTCTTCGATAGACTTAGGTTCTGCGGCGTCAGCAATGATTATTTCCTTACGATAGCCCAATGAACTAATAACATCTGCAATATCATTATTCAACATTCCAACCTTGGTGTATTCCTGCATTACATAAATGGTTTGTAATTTCTCGTCTACCTTTATGTGTATAAAGGCAGTTGGATCATTCGTATAACCAAAATCAAGACCGAAGAAGCTGGGTAGTTTACGCATTTCTTCGCTCTCAACGTTCAGCAAGCGCTTTTCAAATGTCGGGAATATCAGCTTATCAAGTGTCGCAAACTCACCCAAAGCATAAATTTTATAATATGCCGCATTGGTCTCCGCTAACTGCCTGATTGTCCTAACCGTGTTTTCATCACTGAACCTATTATCTAAGTACGTGGATAAATGTATGTGAGTATCGCTGAATTTCTTCTCAAAGAACGTTTTATACACCCAATTTGCCTTACTAACTGGATTAAACATAATAAATATTTGTTTTTTATCATGCTTTTTCTCACGCAAACGCAAATTTAGCTGTGTAAAGTCATCCAGAGTGAACTCCGTAGCTTCTTCCATAACAATATCGGACACACCCTTGATCGACTTAATCTTTTCCGGATTATCTAACCCTTTGAAGATTAGTTCAGCACCATTAGGCAATGTAATACGATAATCAGAGTTACGCACCTTACTTGCGCCTAGCAACCCCCAATCACTTAATCGTTCAATAAAGTCCTGAAAGATTGAATCCTTGATTGTCGTATTTACTTTGCGAAGTATTAAAATGCGCCTTGGATATTTCCACTTCTGAAGTGCCTTGATTATTACTTTCTGAACAACTCCATGAGACTTACCAGACGAAGCACCACCGTACCAAAGGTCAATACGTGACTCATAATCAAATAAATTCTCAAAGACCTGCTTGTTGAACACGTTTGCCGGCTTAGGAAACGACAATGTTATTTGCTTATTCATCCTCGTACTTCTCCCCAATTACAATCGTAGTGTCAACTGATATGCTGTCATCTGTCAACATCTTAGCCTTAGCTTCGGCAATATCAGCCTCAGCACGCAGCTTCCTGTTTGAGTCGCTTAGATATTTATCATTTTCACGCCTCAAATCTTCAAGTTGGCTAACAGCACCTAAGATAGCTTTATTATTTGCTTCTCGTGCAGCGTAACCATCTCTATCAGAACGCAATAAGTCATTACGATTTTTCTTTATGACAAAAAGCAATTCATTAACAGCGTCTTGCATAGTCCAATGAAAAGACCTTTGCATTTCAACAGCTTTCATACGTTTAAGTTCGTCAATCCTTGCCGTAACCTTGCCGTTATTTGCAACGTCCGAAGCCTTCCGCCAGACTGTCTTATCAAGGGTTGTAGGCTTTACGTCATACACATCTTTATAAGCCTGTGTGTAAGTCTTTCCTTCTAAGCCAACAGCCCAAGCAAAAGCCTCTTGCTTCGGTGTCAGCTTATCAGCCATACCGTTACACCTCCACTTCCTTATTCACTAACTAACTCCGCTGTCTGCCCTGTGAACGCCTGCCAACGGTTAATAATCACATCAGCATATCTTGGGTCTAGTTCCATTAGATAAGCATTGCGATTACTTTGCTCTGCGGCAATCATGGTTGTTCCACTTCCCCCGAACAAATCCAACACTAGGTCCCCCTGCTTGGTTGAGTTCTTTATCTGATAATCAAATAGAGCAATTGGTTTCATCGTTGGGTGTTCCCCGTTACGCTGTGGCTTATCAAAATCCATTACTGTAACTTGGCTCCTATCCGAATGCCATTTATGACTATCTCCGTCTAACCAACCATATAGACATGGTTCATGCTTCCATTGATAATCTTGACGACCTAGGACCATTGCATTCTTATTCCAAATCAACTCCTGTTTTACCAAGAACCCCGCTTCAACTAACGCAGTATGGAAATTAACAACTTCTGAACTGGCATACCATACATAAAATGATGCACCCTTCTTCACTGCTTCCTTAGCTGCAGTAAAAGCATCAAAAAGAAACGCATGGAATGTAGCTGAGTCGCTCTTATCATTCTGAATTTTCAAAGCATCTTTAGTCTTACCTTCATAAGCCACATTATACGGCGGGTCCGTAATCAATAAGTCTGCCTTTTCTCCATTCATCAATTTAGAAACATGTTCTTGATTAGTTGAATCTCCTACCATTAGACGATGACGCCCTAATTGGTAAATCTGACCTACTTTACTCGTTGGTTCATCAGGTGGAGTGACATCAAAGTCCTCATCTTCAACCGCCTCAGTCTCCTCAATAACATTCAAATCTTCAAGTTCGAATCCATATTCAGTTACATCGATGTCGAACGTAGCTAATTCTGCTAATTCTTCTCGTAATATACCTTCATCCCAAGTAGCCAGCTCTCCAGTCTTATTGTCGGCCAATCTGAACGCTTTTACTTCTTTAGGGGATAGATTATCAGCGACTATAACTGGAACCGTCTCTAGCCCCAATTTTTGTGCTGCCTTTAATCGTGTATGACCTGTGATGATCACATTATCTACATCGACAATGATTGGCACCTGGAATCCAAAATCGCTAATTGACGCTGCTACCGCATCAACTGCTACATCATTATGCCGCGCATTATTCTCATAAGGGGTAATACTATTAATTGGTACATCATTAATCTTTTGTGCCACGTTGCTATCTCCTTTTCAAATAAAAATAACCACTTACCCGTAATGTCTTACACGAGTTCGCGGCTTGTATCTTTGTTTTTGTATCTCTTGATTAATCTCAGTTATTTGCCAATCTCTCAATGCAGGTGTTTTTGTCTCTCGATCAAGATTTCCAATTATCTGAGCTTCATTCTTTCTATAATTCAACTGTGCCATTAACCTCGACTATGCTCCTTTGACTAGTTGATATGCTCCTTGCTGGACTCGAACCAACAACCGGACAGTTATGAGCTGCCTACTCTACCTATTGAGTTAAAAGAGCAAAATAAAAAGCTGATATTTCTATCAGCTCTAATTGGTGTTGGCTGTGTTTGCCTAAACTAGTATGTCATCCGCATAAAGTGGATAAAGGCAAACTCTGCAACTCGATGTGTGCCACGATTTACCGTGGGCTTTCTGAACAACCTGTGTCCATATACAACAGGTAAAGATTCGCACCTTACGCAAACGGCCTATTCGGTCATGCATTAATTGCATACGCCTACTTCGCCACTGCTGTTATTCAATTTTTGAACAATATCATAATATTACGTTCTGCCTATCACGCACCTCTCATTTCACTCTCAATTTGCTATCAAATTACTATCACTCACCTATCACATAAAAAAGCAGCCTTTTAACTTATGGCTGCTTTCTTACTTATATTCATAAAACCAAATTTGTGCGGAAAGTCGTTTAAAAATATCGTCAATATTTGTTGTGCTATCTCTATCCTCTAGTGCGGTAATTGCGTCGTATGTATCATCAGCATCGAATAGCTTTTCTGAATTGCCTTCTAAGTACAAAACGCCGATCGCTTGATCAATTGGCATTTGCTTAATCTCATCTACTCGGGCCAATGCTTTCTTTATCATCATGTCGTTACTCATTTTATTTACCTCTTCCTTTACCTTATATATTAATAATAGCTCTGAACCTTAATGTGAAGGTGTTTATCAGGAGACGTGTATATGTCTGTTTTGAGACAAAAAAGAGCTAAATAACATTTAGTTATTCGCTCTTCTTAGAATAAATACTCGCTGCCCTCATCTCTGAGATCATTGAACGGCCCATATAATTCAGCAAATTCAACAAGTGCTTTTTGTTTAGTCCGATAATACGTTGGCTCCGATTCAATCTCAACCCGTTCCATTACCTGCCAATCTTCAAGTCCATCAATGAAGCAAAGTTCCAAAATACGCTTCTGTTTATGACCCAGCACGCTAAACACGTTACAAACCGTATCAACGACCACCTTTGCCTCAAAATAACCCACCAATTTATCATCAACAGAGACAGCCGGACCACCACCAGGCATATCAGATAATTGCATTGATGAAGGAAGAACTGTCGCTAACTTTGACTTCTTTAAGAACATTTGGAAATCGCCTTTTAACCAATGTCTCGTGTTATAAGCCGTTTTCTGATCACTCATATACCCCAACTAGCCTCCGTATGATAAAATGAACTCACCAATAGTTCTTTTACCACACGTCAGCTCGCAGAGTTGGCGTTTTTTATTGTCCATCTTTGGTAATAACCACCTTATAATCTGCCCAAAACTCCTCCTTACTGACCACGTACAAATCACCCCTAGCATTTTTGAGTAGCCAATCATCAACTTCACCAAAACCAAGGTTGGCATCTTTCCCACGGACAGTTAATATTCCATGATCCCACTCAATGCTATTTTCTTGTGATCTTGTACCTTTATCTAAAGCCTCAATAACCCAAACCGGCCAATCCCACTTTTGCGCATCATGTCCGAATATTTCTTTGATTTGCCAGGCATCCTCTATTCCAGTATGTGTAACTTTCATAAGTATTTCGTCCTCAAACTATTTCATCTATACACAGCTAATCCCAGCCTAGCGTTAGTTTTTTCAGCAAAATTGATAAGAGCCTTATTTAAAATTTCATGCCCCCTTACTTCACTACAATGGAGTTCTTTGCTAATTTTCGCCCACATAAATCTCTTTATATATCGCATCAAAATTACATCACGCTCTTGCTCTGATAATTCGTTTATAGATGCCCATATATATTTCAGTAACTCCCTAGCATCCATACGTTGACTAGCAACTTCTTCTGTCACGTTTGTATTAGAATGATGCTTCATATTTGTAAAATTTAACGACACGCCTAAACTCGACCCAGCTATATTTTCAATTCTATCTAATTCTTTTTTAAAAAAATTCATACTCAATTTTTTTGTTTCCGACTTATCTAGCTCTGGCAAAGTATACATAATATCTTACTCCTGTTATTTATTGTTTTCATTTGTTGATATGAACAACCAAGGCTTTATATGTCGCTTGAGTAAGTTTCTCCATTCCGCAATTGTCGTTCTGGATACGTTATATTCAAATGACGCCTCTAGCCAAGTTAGTTCTTTTTTATAAATTCCACCAATTACTTCTAAGCGAATTCCAGGTAAATCATCAGTCCACATCTTGCAAATATTGAAATGATGTTGCATTACCAAAAGCTGTGGATCATTCTCCAGCGTGACATCATCAACTCGACCCCTTACATTAACAAATTCTTTTCGAGCCTCAATATCCTTAGCCATATCTCCGCTAAAATAGCTTTGTAAAATTTTATCAATCTTATCAGCCATCTTGTTGTCCTTTCGTGCCATGTAGATATAACTGTGCAAGTTCTGCTTCTGCGCTATCAGTCCTGTACCAATTTAAAACAGACATCGGGACGGTAGCAGTCGCTACCATATCTGGCACACCATGAGGGTGATATACGAAAGAAAGATTAGACGGTTTTACCCTATCCAAAATCTGAATTGTGTCAGCTAACGCATCAGGTTTCAATGGTTTAAAACCAATACTAGCAAGCCACATTATAACGTTATTCGGTGGTGCTTCCATTGTCCCCTCCATTAAAACTTAATGCTATAAACCCAACGATCCAAAACAGGAACATTGCACCATCCAACCACCAAGCAATCCCTGGAGTTTTCATAGTCGGCTCTAGACTTCCGCAATTAATCCAAATTCCTAGTAGCAAATAGGCAAGAATTGCGGTAATGAATGATTTAAACATATTTGCAATTAGTTCCATCAATCTTCTCCTTGTTTAACTTGCAAAGTATTAATGTGCCTGGCAAGTTTCTTATCAACTAAGATCACTTCATTTTCACCACGTCGTAAGAATAGCCCTGTGATATCACGTTTTTTTATTTCGTAAACATCAATATGAGTTACCCCACGTTCTGCCGCAAATCTCTTTGCAGTCTCCAATGATAAAGTATAGGCAATCCAGTCCGTTTCATTTTTACGATGAACTCTAAACGCCGCTAATTTCTTTGGCATCAAAGCTAGAGCCTTTAATTCACTCGGTTTCATTATGCTTATACTTTTGTTTGGCCGCCTGCTAGAAAATAGACGTTTCCAAACATTCAAGTCGCTAAATCCTGTATAACTAACCCAGAGTGTAGACAAGAAGAACCAGTATGCATAATCGGACAACTCGTCTTGATGTGCGTCAAAGTATTTTATTGCTTCTCCAGTCTGTTCATACAGTATTAATTTTTGGCTTATTTCACTATCAGCAGCATTGAATTTAAACGCTGTAGACACGTCATCTAGTAAGCGACTAGCTACATTTTGTTTTGTAATCACAATTACTTCGCCCCCACGATCTCAACTTCCACTCTCTCCTCATACACGGCCATAATATCGGTTAATAAAATTTCTTCACCGAATTTGTCATCCATGTAAAAATTTGCTAATACACGTTGTGCCATATACTCTGGTTCAAAATTTTGAACAACCTTAATTAAACCAAGTTGTGTCTGTGTTAGTTTGACTGTCATTGCTTCATATCCAATAATTCAATAGCGTGTTCCAAATACCATGCAGCTTTTTCGAGGTCTTGCCTAGTTGTTCCTTTGAATGGTGCCCGCAAGATATACTTCAAAGCATTTCCAATACTGAACGATAACTTAGGCCCAAATGCTGGAACCACTTCATCAATCACTTCAATAGCTTCAAAACTAAATTTCTTATAGTGATCTGGATGATTCACTAAATTTTTATTCTCTGCCATTACTCCACCTCCCAACGTGAATCAGTGCCAGTCTCTTCATTACGTCTCCACGTTTCAAACTCTTCATCAGTTAGTTCAACGGGCGTCAAATGATAGTATTTAAATAATCCTCGTGTGAACGGCCACTTATCACCTAAATTATCTGATAACAACTTGTCTATTCTGTGGTAATGTGCCGCTGCTTCAGCATAATTATCGTTATTAAACCCCATTGCAATTGGTGCATCAACATCGCCATCATCCCAATTAGCAACCTCACTAGAAAACGGTGCATACATTCCAGGGCGTTTCTTGTTTTCCCATAGCAATACTCGTTTCATTACTCTGCCTCCTTCAAAGCCCTTAATAACGATTCTCGCCCTCGACCATGCTTACTATTCTTACGATCGAACCAGCTTCCGGTTGTTGTCCAAAAATCAAACTTATGTGTACCAATTTCAATGATTACCTGCCAATTTGACCCAAATTCAAAATTTATTTTATTTGCTTTCAGCCAGTCGATATTTGCCACTGAGCGTTCCTCTTTTTCAGTCTTTTCTACTTCCCGCAAAAAGGACCATGCCTCAACAACTTCACTCATTACTCCGCCTCCAATTTCATAAATACTAACCAATGTGTCTTTTTACGCTTCTGTCCAAATAATGGCCTATAAGGTATCTCAGCCAATAACTCTGGCAATGGTATCTGACTATCATTCCATTTGAACACTAAAGTCGCATTTGGCTTTAGCACTCTCATAGCTTCATCAAATCCATCACGGATAATGAACGGCCACGTCAACTCATCAAGAGTTCCATATTTCTTGGCCAACCAACTACTATCTCCAGCATGTATCAGATGTGGTGGGTCAAATACTGCCCCGTCAAAACTGTTATCATCAAACGGCAATCCCTTAGTCCAATCAGCAACAACATCCGGATTAACATCTATCACATGTCCTGTTGGTAATTCTTCATACTCCACAGGCTTATCAACGAACGTTGCTATTGGATTGTCCTTTTCAAACCACATCATTCTTGAACCTGCTGTCATATCAAGAACCCGTGCCATTACTTAACTCCTTTTATCAATATTCATATCACTCGCTATCAATATATACACTTAGAACACTTAGCGATTTCATTAAGCAGTCTTCAGAACAGAATATATTTGATTCTTCATCATCAAAATATTTAACTTGCAGATAGTTATCTCCAACCATTAAATATTCTTCTGTGATTGGGTTATTACACACTGCACAATTTGGTAATAATAACTTCAATTGCTTTGCTAAATCCTCTGCCCCTTCTTTCACATCAAGCTCATTCGGGTCAATGTGGGCATCGTCAAACCCAAGAACTCTAACACTGTTGTTTTTAACCTGTTTTATTACTCGCCTGTCATTCTCAGACAATTCAACAGTTCCCAGCTTTAGCCAAGGACTATTATCCAGTGACAGCAACGACAACTCCCCATCATATACAACTGCATAACCAGAATACGTAAGTCCTCCAATTAATTGGTCGTCAATTTCTGAATAGAACTCATCAACATAATCAAGTGGAAAACTATTAGGAACCACCACGTAACCGTTTAATGAATAAGGTCCCTGTAATGTAAATGAATCGAAAAGCTCCAAATCAGGTTTAACAAGTTTATTCATATCTTCAGACAATTTTTGAAAATGATCTTCCATTACTTAACTCCTAACGCTTCCTGCTGTGCAATCAACACATCTGCATACTCTTCTTGACGATCATTAGCGAGTAAAATGTCCCATGACTTTTTAGCCAAGGCAAGACAGAACTCTCGATCTTGTTGCTTCTGTTTAGTCGTGGTCATCTTCTACCACCTCTACATCACGTTCCATCATCCAAATTGTCATATATCCAAAATCAACAAGCATTAATTTCAGATTAATATCTTGCACCATAAATCGCTCAACTACATCTCCAATATCTCCACGTTTTACCAGTGCACTGTATTTCACCTTAACCTTCATTGCTCAAAGCCTCGATCAATTCTTTAACTTGGTCGTAAGTATAGAGTTTATGGAGCTTAGCACTCTTATTCGGGCTTTCAACACTTCCAAATACCTCTTTCCAGTCTTCCGGATTTTCCAAGTTGGTCCGATCAATGTACTCTCGTTCTTCAGCGGCCACTTGTCCCAAAATAATGCCGGTGCTACTTTCTCCTCGAATATCAAAAGTGCCGACCTTATCTTTATCATTTACTACCTGTAAAGCAACAGCGAATGGGACCAAACCATCTAATTTTTCTACTTTGTCAAATGTCATTAGACCCTCTCCTCTTTTACAATTGAAATTGCATCTACTTCGTCGCCAAACTCATCAGGGTCAATCTCAATATTGTCTCCGTCATAAGTAATTAAGAATGCATCTTGCCCTTCGTCGTACCGTAAATCATGAGGATTATTTGTGAACTTCTGGTTCACATCCCAATCTTCCCACCACTCTCTAGTTAGCAAGTCGCCCTTGCTAAGGTTTGTCTTGATTTCAAATTCAACATGACTTTTCAATCCATCAACATTAAAATCAACTCGCATAGTTACTAATTTCATGATTAATCCACCTTCTTGTAAGTCTTTTCGAATTCTTGCCTGTTTACCGGAATTACAGAGAACCTTGGTCCTTTGAGAATATAATCTCCAAGATTAATGCCGATCGTTTTACCATCTTTAACCGTAAAGTATTCTGAATAGCCCCTGTTGGCTGGAATACTCATTGCTCCGTGGCTAATCACTTCTCTTACCCATACTGGAGCTAACGTAATGCCGATTTTTTCAACCTTCCAGGCTTCAAATACCTGGCCTGTCTCGCTATTTACAACTTTCATGACTTAATCCTGTTCTTTTTTAGTTGCTTCTCCAGCTTTCTAGCAGCTGAACTTGCCTCAGCCCAGACTCCAAAAGTAATTGCCGCTCCATGACCCAATGGCATAAATTTACCGTTGGACATGTAAAATTCTCCAGTCTTATTCACAATCACATAGTTATCCGCAAACTGAATTGCTCGAACACTTTTACTCATGATTTACTCCTTAATTCAAACTTGAAATGATTGCAGGTAGTGGAGCCAATGCATTTGCAACATCAGAAGCAAATAAGCAAAATGACACTAACGCCACAAAAGTAGTTACACCAATCGCAACGTTATAACAAGTTCTTTTTGAATCTAGAATGTCTCTTTCGTTAGAATATCGGTCTGTTTCTAAAATACGTTGAGAGTTCTTGTGTCCCTGTTTAAAGAAAAATACAGTTAACCAAGCGGTTGCCACCGTTAAAATGCCGCAAAAAAACGCCCCAACACTTTGACTTACAACAAATTGGTGCACATACTCTTGTGCCACTGGCGTCATTTTATCTACTCCTGCCGAAATAGCATCTGTAAGTTGTTTCAATAACAATTCTTCTTTACTCATGTTTTACCTATCCTTGTCCCAGTGTTTAGTATGTTGCCAATACCGTGTTATTAAATACGCTACCAACAACATCCAAAAAGCTATTAGCATTCTTGGTGCGATATATGCCACACCTTTAATCAGCCAATCAATCATCAAACAACCTCTTCGCGTATTCCAACAAGTCATCTCTTGCTTCTTGCGGCATCTTGCTCGACTGTTTAACGCTGACCGTCGTTCGAATTATCTGATTATCTGCTTGCATATCGTCGGCAATTACTTCACCGGCGATGTTTGTCAGCTTCATACTTCTTGTCCTTTCTCATAAGAACAAACGTCCACGCTACTACGACTAGTCCTAGAGCACCAATAAACATTGATATCTCAAGCCCATGCAGATATAACCAAAGGCGCACGTGCATTAGCATGTCCATAATCACTCTTTCCCCTTCGCTAGAAACAAATTATCAAATGGTGTCTCTTTAGTATTTGCGATCTGAGTTAGAAACATTTTGATTGCAGATTGAGTGCTTAACCCACGCTCAGTTAAAATTTTGTCTGCCTTATCCTTAACGTCGGATGATACTCGTAATTGAATTAACTTCTCTGTCATGATTTATAATCTCCAATTCATTTTTTAATGCACTATGCTGCCTGAGTAATTTGCTGCGATTAAACTGAAATGCTTAATCATCAATTCTGGTAGGTCCTTCAAGTCGACAATTTCTAACTCAAATACGTAGTTATCCGTCCCACTCTTCTCTCCAGCAATGGAAAGATGTAGCGGGATAACTTTTGAGTTGTCGTCTGTCCAAAAACCGGCGCTTGTCATACCATCTTCAAACGGTTTAATCGTGGGCCAAAAATTTTGCGGATCGAACCTATAATTTTTAGGTGGATGAACCGTATACATAACTGCACATGGCTTATCTACGCTAAAGGGAATGAATGTTTCTTGATTTCCCATGTAGACCCACGCTTCTGCTGCGCCAATATCTCGGATAACTTTAACCATTGCTGACTTTAAGTTGACGTTCTTAATTCGATCGTTAGAATTAATCGCTTGTCCAACAGACGGTTTGCCTTTATGGGGTAACTCAGCTCTTAGTTTCATCGTTTGAACCTCGTTGAATAAGTTGTATTCTGCGCAGTGCATCTGAAAGTGCGCCCTGCTTTTTGTCACTTTGCCCTTGCTCGATCCAAGCAGGAAACTCCATTGAGTAAATTGAATTACGATAACTAAGTGCAGCTTTCTTGTTACTGAAATACCTAATGACTTGTTGCCTTCTGCCATTGATTACTTTGCGACTTTTAACTGCGTACATAATCAGTCACCATAGTCATTGAGACGTTTTTGAAACCAAACTTTTTATAAGATCGCACCATTTTTTCAGCCCATACCTTACCTAGGCACTTCTGGACTCTTTGCTTACCATCTCCATTTGTATATTCCACTTGATACATGTTCTTCTGCGCATCATCTGCCCTAAGTAACAATTAACTAGGTATGTCCACCCAACAAGAGAATGCTCTGCAAGTTTTCCGCCTCACATTACATTTTTCTAAACCACCTTTTAAACAAATAAGGAGAAGGTTGAAAATGTGAAATGATACATAGTGGTCTAATAGAGTCGTCTCAAGCTCTAAAACTCTCATTGGTAGTTAATTGCTACTTAGGACAGATGATGCTGCCCCTTTCTTATTCAGTTGATATTGTTGCTAACATTGCATTTTCTTCATTCAGCAACGTTTCTGCCGTTTTCTGTAAGTACGTAAAGTTTGCTGTACCATTTTTAGCCATTTTGTGAATCGCATTCATTAGTAATCCTGGCGAACTCTGGTATTTGTTATATAAACGCTCCATAGTTTCTAATTGAACATTATTCAAGTTACCACCAAAAACTTCTTTGGCTTTTGCTATTACCGCATGATGGTCCGCTTCGCGCGCACGCTGATTGATTTGTTCATCATCATCACCGCCACCAATAATCTCAGTAATTTGTGAGTCAGTACTTAGTTCATTAGTAATTAGTTGGTTAGTACTTAGTAGGTCTCGATTTCCCGCAGCGGGTTTCCCGCTACGGGTTTCCCGTAACGGGGTTTCGCTTGCGGGTTTCCCGCTAGCTAAAATCGCGACTGGGCTATCTTCATCTTTTAAGAAATATCCTCTCGTGTCAGAGACATTATGAGAATAAATGACTCCGTTGGCACTATTCTCCTTGGTAGTCTTGAAATACCCCTTTTCTCTGAGTTCCTTTATGCCACTCATAAATGATGCATATCCATCGACAGAATGCTTTGCAATTTCTTGTAAATGAATTTCCCAGTCTTCTGGTAAGTGCAAAAGGTACTGTAATATCCCACGCGCTTTCCATGTCAATGTAGCATCACGAATGATTTCATTGGCAACTACCGTATAGTTTTGCCTTAATTTCTTTCGTAATATCGCCATCATTGGCTCCCTTCATCTGATAGTGTTACTGGACGTTTACCATCCAATTCATCCATTCTTTGTTGCGTCATAATGCCTAAACTCTTCAACGTCTCAGGTGGCAAAATTATCCCGACAACGTGATTAACTTCTGAAAATGTATCCCATCCCATGTCGTGAGCCTCGCCATGATGAATACGACATAAAGCTATTAAGCGCTTATTCCGATGATCAACTAACCTTCTGTCATTCCCCATGCCGACTGTATCAACGTGATGCACATCTGCTGGTCGTCCACATAAGACACAGGCACGGTGCTTCAAAGCCATATACATATATGCTTCTAAATAGTTCTGATCAACATAATCTATTCCACGATGTTCAAGAGGGATATTGTTCTCTAATGCAAAGTCCAAAAGAAAATTAATGAACTTTCTTGCGGTCGTCACATCAGTTGAGGCGAAGCTAAAGTACCCACTTCCCTCTTCTTCCATAAACAAATATTTAAGTCTATGTTTCATATCCCTTGCATCATCGCCAACCGACTTAGCTATATCGTTCATTAAGGCGTGGGCTTTCTTAATTTGCATCATGCTAACGTGTCGTTCATCTGGTATATGAAGAACTACTTGCGGTTGCTCCTGTGTAAGTTGCAACGACAAGTTCTTCAGGTCCTTTGAATTTTCAACGACAATAGTTACCTTGTTGCCTACGATTTTTACGGCATGACCGAAAATATCAAATTCTGACATTATTATTCCTTCTTGTCGGTAATTCGATCCCAACTAAGCAACTTATATTCTGCAAAACCATTGTCGGCCATTACTTGCTTCCAACGGTCCTTCTCTTCTACACTTTCAAAGTCCAGCTCAATTTTTGCCCGATAGGTTGCATATTCACTTGTTACATCTGAAATATCGCTTGTAACGGCTCCTGTCGTCTTCAACAGTTTTTCTGGTGTCTTCGGTGCTACTTCCTCCGTTTCGTTCTCTTGCGCCGACTCTGCCGCTTGTTTGGCTATATACGCCTGTCGATCCCGCTCTTTTTGAACGTCTGATTGCATAACCAGCAGAATATTAGCAAAACTCTCTCCGTTATCCAGCATCCGAATGTATGCACTGTCTGGAATATTATTACTAAATGCAAAATTTGCGATGGCTGATACATCCTTCTCACGTTCAGCTTGTCGCTCTAACTCCTTATCAACCTCAAATTGGATACTTTCAACAAGCACTTTCTTTGGTTTGAAATCCTTGTTGAAGTTTATGTTTTTAGCCCAATCTTCAATTGACTCCGTAAATATACGTTCATCAATCTGGGTATCAGTAACAGCCTCATGAATTAGGTCTCTTACCACTTGTACACGTTGAACTTGCTCTGCGTGCTCTTGAACTTTAATACCTTCGTCAATGGTGTTTTTTACATCCGATAAAGCTGACGTTGCTTGTTTTACCCAGTTCTCAAATGTTTTTAGTGGCTCGTTATAAGCCCGCTTTACATCTTTCCGTTGGGTATCAATTTCATTCAACACCTTGTTAATCTCGGCTCTGGTACTTCTTGCAGCTGTTAAATTGTTGCTATCGACTGCAAAGTCTTGATACTTCAAGACCAAATCGTTAACGTACTGTTCAAATTTTTGCTTTTGTGGAATATTGATTGTTGCCGCTTGGTAATCAACATTGATCATCTCTACATTTTCCATTTTAGAAAGCCCCCATATCTAATCGTTCCGCTGACGGTGCGTTAAGTGGCTCATCCTTATCAGCAGGTGGTTCGACATTATCGCTAGATTGATGTACCGTTGATTGCTTCTCTTCCAGCGCGGCCGTTCTTTGTGCGATATACTCATCCTTGTTAAAGTTTGCGATCTCTTCTGATGTTGGCTTGTTATCAGGAGTAATATCACGTCTCTCTTGATTAGCTGGATATTCTTCCTCGCCGTAAGTTCCTGAAAATTCATCAGGGAATGCCATACGAAGCGCTTGGCTCTCAGCGACTTTAGTTAACATAGTTGCCGGCTTTTTGCTCCACATTGAATTTGGCTTGTCGCCTTTCATTTGTACATATTCGTCATACCGAACTGAAACATACACAGGAACATCAATTTCTTTTAGCGATACTTTCGACCAAGCTCCAACCAAAGTTTTCTCTTTTGGATAGAAACCTCCCTCAAGTTCTTCAATCTCGCCATCTTCACTTTGAACGATCACGCCCACTTGTATGCCATTGAAACTAGAATTTTTAAATGCTCGTTTCCGATAGAAATCACGGGATACAACAATTTGTGCCGGTGCACTTCCGTACTTTACAAAGTAAACTTCCCTAGTAAAAGGGTTCATGTTTTGATTTCGTACAATAGCAAGTAAGGATGCGATTTCTTCATTGCTTGCGTTAGTTCCACCAGGTAACAAAGCCTTAATAGTTTCTGCTGTTAAATTTTTAGGATTATAGATATCCAATTCAGTCATTTGTGTTTACCTCTTCCCAATCTTTTTGAATTTCTTCCAAAAGTTCTTTAGCTGTGAAAATATCATTCTTACCTCGTCGATACAGCATGGCTTCTTGGTACATACCGAGCTTCTCGTAATGTTGCTCTGCATACATATCGACTTCTGTTAATTGACTGAAATTCAGTTGTATATAGCGACTTGGTACTTGCGGGTCCTGATACACATTCTCAGCGCCAAATGCAATCTCATGGTCTTGCCAATCAACGTCAAAAACTTTTGGTTCGTCTGGATCAATCATGCTATTAGGTACTGACATTTCAGACCTCTTTCTTGCTTGATAAAATTAATTGACGTTCTTCATCTGTTGAATGCGCCTTGTTTAAAAAATCTTCCAATTCATCTTCAGTAAAATGACGTTGAAGTTCCGACTTTGGATTTTCATACAAGTTATCTAGTACAAATGCTGATGAGTGCTTGTCCCAGAGAAAATTTAAATCGTCAATCCCTATTGCTGTTCTCCAAGGTACAATAAGCTCATATTTTGTCGCTAATAACTCATCTACTTGAGATGACATAGCGTCAATTTCAGCTAATGACATCCCTGATATCCGCTTAATAAGTTCTTCCTTAGCTTGCTGTGCAGTTTTTTGAGACATAATTTATTCTCTTTTCTATACGTGCAAATCCACTCTTCATGCTAAAATTGAAGAGTAGATTTCGGTTCTGTGTTATTTACGTTGCGCATTAGTGGTTGCAGCCGCTAGTGCGTTTTTTTGTGTTTTACGAAATTGTTTGAAACGATCAATGAAATCATCAGTAATCGCTACCAACACCATCCAAGCAAAAAATCCACCTATGATGATCGCTGTACCGATAAACCCTTGTAATGAAAGTGGCATTTCTTTGTCCTCCTATATCAAATTTCAGCAGCATGATCAGCAATAAATTTTTGAACCTTCCTACCGTGGTATAACAGTTGCCCACCCCTTTGTCCTTTAGGAATTGTTAGACCAGGTTCAGCTCGTACTCGTTCACCCCAATAATATTCAAAGTCCGCACCGCTCATGCCACCCAGGTAATTTTCAACCAAAGAACGCTTTCCAGCTGTCGAAGCGTAAATTTGTACAAATTCGTCATAATGTTCAAGTTTTGCTTCGACTACTTCTATAAGTTGATTAACGACTTCATTGCCTAAAGCACTTAATAGACTGTCTGGCAATGTTATTGAAGCCTCAGCCATTTTCTAGTCCTCCTTATACATTAAATAGTTCACGCATGACTCTGATTTTCTTTTCAGCAGCCGGACCTTTAGTTCTTCCCGCTAATAAGTTGCTAATATCAGCACTAGAAGTATTTGTATTAGTCTTTTCTGAAACAAAATCTGCTAACTCTGAATTAGACATGTTTCGCAACTCACGCATCGCTGAAATTTTGCGACTCAAGTCAGCGGTTTTAAATTCTAAGATTGCTTTGTCTGTCATATTTACACCATCCTTCCTACTTTTTTACCAAATTTATTTGACAGTCAGGAAACTTCCTAATATAATGACAGTATTAAAGGAACTAACAAGCATGTACTTGATTTGCAAGCTGTGGCGCAGCTTAACAATCGCTTTCGTACATCCTTTTTAGCAACAAATTTATCAAATAACTTTGCTATACGACTATATTAACATGAAACTTCCTACTAATCAATACAAAATAAGAAACTTCTTGCTAAAAGTCGTGGAAATGGAAATTTTATGACTACTCTTTATGAACGAACGAAAAATGTGGCCAAAGAAAAGAAGATATCATTAAAGCAATTGGCCTTGTCATCAGGGTTAAATGAGAATGCTATTTACGACTGGCAAAAATCCACCCCTAAAGTTGATAATCTTAAAAAGGTCGCAGATACACTCAACGTTTCCGTGGATTACCTATTAGGAGATACTGATGAAAAAGAAAAAAACATCGTCACTGTAACTAAAAAAACAACTGACGCTGAATTAGACAGATTACTGGATAGCACCGAATCATACGATGGTAAAGAATTGAACGATCAGGATAGAAAAACGATGAAAGACCTCATCAAGGCGTACGTACGAAACAAGCCAGAATGAGGTAATTAACTATGAGATTTGAAATTATTGCTGAGAGTTATGGTGTCCTTCTTCTTTGGGTTCCAAGTTATGCGCCGTTTAATTCAAAAGGTAAGTACAACCCTGACATTATTGCCGATGTTCGCTACCCAAATGGAACTATATTTATAAAAGATAATTTGAATGAAGAAGCCACGCTTAAAGTTCTACTCCATGAATTAGGACATGAAATAGATGGCATTCCCCTTACCAATCTAAGTGCGCCTCAACAACATCTTTCCAATGAAGCCCTTGCTAATCGTTATATGGTACATAACAAAGCAAAGGAATGGTTAACAGGTTTTGAAGGTAACTACCCCGTCCCCATTGACGTAACTATATTTTTAAAATGGTCACAACTTTCTATGGAATTTTACGAGATTGCGAATAGAGAAATAACAGAATTAATCACTCCCCACCGTGGGAGTTTAATTTAACACTTCAAAGTGAAATGTATAACTTTATGAATGTCGTAGTTTAAAATCTAAAATGATTAATATTACGAGCCTTTCTTATTTATACAAGACAAGTTTTTAACAACAATTAAAACAACTAGTTATTAGCGTAACAATAGGAGTTGCCTATGTTTATTTGGACTATTAATTGCAGTTGGATTTCATTTGCCATAGCTGATATTTTCGGCATAATCTCCTTCTTTAGTTCTAGTTTTTCGGATAACCTAAGTCCTAATTTAACTACTATTACCCTAATGGGGCTTTTTCTAATTTTGGGGATTTTCTTTTCTTTGTTAAGGATTTTCCAGCTTAGACTTGACATTCAGCTGAACCAATATAAAAGCGTAAATTACATTTATAAAAAGAAATAGTGTTTTTTACTACGTGCAATAATGATCCACGTTAAAAGCTTCGGAGTGTAATTGTGAGAGTATTCTGGGTGTTATTCAATTTGTTACTGATAGCATTAACCGGTGGCTTCTGGTTATTGGTATTAATCGTTTGGTACTTATTACGTTCAAAATAAAAAACCACATCCCCTCGCCTGGAAGCATAAGGATGTGGTTAGAGCTTTGAACCTCGCACATCTAAAGACAAACTCGATTCTGTTTATTAGTATATCAGACCTGAGTATGTCTTTAAACTACTCAATTTTT
The DNA here is from genome assembly GCF_008107635.1 of Weissella muntiaci. Lineage (GTDB taxonomy): Bacteria > Bacillota > Bacilli > Lactobacillales > Lactobacillaceae > Weissella > Weissella muntiaci. The sequence continues at coordinate 146,935 of NZ_SDGZ01000013.1, forward strand.
TAATAGGAAGGTTAGGTTTAAGCTATGGCCTACATATATAAACGAGGTAAAACTTGGACAGCCGACGTTTCACTTTTAATGAATGGTAAACGTAAACATAAAACAAAGTCCGGTTTTAGTACAAAAGTTTCAGCTCAGAGATGGGCAAACGAAACAGAGGTTGAAAAACAAAACAATGATCTTATTCTCGACAGCGGGCAAACTTTTCCAGATTTTTTCAGTGAATGGTACACAACATTCAAAAAAAATACAGTTGGTCGTGATGCGCAGCGCTGGTATGTATATATACTAAAAACGCTCCGAGAAAACTTTCCAAATACAAAATTAGAAACAATAACACGAGTACATTGGCAACGATTTTTAAATAAATATGCCTTGACCCATAGCGTTTCGACCGTCAAGAAATTTAATACAAGAGTTAGGCAAATGGTCCGTGACGCTGTTGCAGACGGTTATATTCAAAAGGACTTTACATACGGTGCAAAGTTTTCCGGAAAGCCTGTCAAAGATGATGATTTAAAATTTTTAGAACAAACCGATATGGGAAATTTGATTGCCTCAGTCAATTCTAAGCCGATCTCAGAGCGTTCAATGTCAGACATGATGATATTGGCTGCCCTTCAAACAGGTGCACGGTATGCTGAATTAGCCGGTATTACATGGGACAGCATTGATAACGAAAGCAATATCATTTCAATCACTAAAAGTTGGGATCAAGTGACAAAAGTTTTCAAAGGTACTAAAACCAAAAACTCAATACGAGATATCGAAGTGACAGAGCCCTTTATCCGACAATTAGAAGATTTACATGTAATATACCCCCGCTCACAGTTCGTATTTGGTGGTAACAGTGAATTTCCACCAACTAGTAATGCTGTTAATAAACAACTCAGGAGAGACCTAAGTGCGATAAATGCAGAGAAGGTTATCACCTTTCACGGATTGCGACACACTCATGCTAGTTGGCTCATCTCAAAAGGTGTCGATATTCAATACGTGTCAGAGCGATTGGGACACGCCAACATTGAGATAACTCTAAGCACCTACACACATCTCCTTAAAGAAAAGAGAGAAGATGAAATCAAGCGGTCGATCTCGTTGCTTAGTCAAATGTAGTTGTGCCTACATTATGCCTACAATTAACAAAAAAATTCCCGCAACCCCTTATAACAAAGGACTTACGAGAATCAATTTATGTACCTGGTGGGACTCGAACCCACAACCGCTCGGGTAGAAACCGAGTGCACTATCCAGTTGTGCTACAGGTACAAGTATGGATATTTAAACCACATACTATTTTACTGTTTTATCATCGATTTGGCAAACACTAATTAAGTCAATCCCTAATCGGCCAGCACTTCACGCACTGCTTGATCCAAGTTCGCTTGTGAGAGCTTTAGCTCATTCAAACCCAATTTTAAAAATGAACGCCATGCGTGTGAAAAGTCATTCTGTGTTCGCTGATGGTAGCTGTTCCACAACATTGTCTTAATACCAACAAATTGGTGTGCTAAACGCTGTTGCGGAAAACGTGCGAATTTAGCTAAATCTGCCTCCTCTAGCACCATCAAATGTGTCCACTGCTGCTTATGGCTAATCATTAAAAAAGAACTTAGGGCCGTTGCATACAGTTCATTAATTGTTGAAGCAGTCCCTCGTGCTAAAGCTGAATTATTACTATTTATGTTCAATGTTTTACTGGCTAATAATAACTCACTTAGTGCTACATCCAGATTTAAATAATCGTTTAACAATAGATCCTTAGGACTAATGGGCTCTTCCCACTCTGCATTAGCTGAGCGAAACGTTCCCCGCGCCATTCGCAAATATTCAACAAAATCTAAGCTCATTTGAATTTCGTTAGACCTTTCTTGGTTGCAACACTTCAATTTCGATCATTGGTCGCTTTTCGACTAATGGATCAGCCGTTAATTCTGCGGCTTGATTCCCAAAAATTACACCATCACTCTTAATTGCAATGTACTGTCGCTCAATCAAATACCAAGCGCCAATGAAATCATAATCCAGTAGAACGTCCAGCCATGACACAGCATCTAAGCCATCAATGACTTGGAACTGCCATCTTTGTCCGCCAGCCACAGTTGGATCAGGCACATAGAATATTCGGATCTCAATGCCGTTATTAAGAACCATCCCTGCACCGTTCTTAATACCTTGCAGGAAGAAGTCACTTTCAGCTGAAAGAATAAACAATCGATCAAGCATACCCGCTGGCATATCAAGCTGAACCAACTGATATAAGAATTCATCTTGGGTTTCCAAAATATTATAATCAACATCGTAAGCAAATTCGCGCTCAAGATAATACGCAAATTGTGTGATCAATTCTGTAAATACACGAATACGCGCCGCTGTAGTCTGTTTCCGATAACGAGCAACTAATAAATCTGTTAAATCATCAGCATTGAACAACAAACGCTTATTGACTGGCGACCAATAGAGAATCCGCAGACCAGTATTCACCTCAACAAGATACGCTCCAGCTGGATCCTGTTCATCAACCACAAACTGAAATGCTGCTGGTAGATTAATTTCGTTAGGGATCAAAGTAATTTCTTCTCGATCCTCGGGAGTAAAGATTTCATAAGAATTCAAACCTGCAAAGGTCATCAAACGATCCAAAGCCAACATATAGATGTCCGCCACGGAATACTGACGTGGGACTTTAACCCATTCGTTTTGCAAAGGGCCGCCGCTTAAGTCGCTGAGTAATTGATGAATTCGTTGTGCATCTTTAGTTTGTGCCAATTCACGTAAGTTATTCGTCATTAACACGGTCCGGTTAATGTCCTCTGTTAGCAAATCGGTGTAAGCAACAACCCGTTCCTCTAATAACTTAGACATATTACACCTCCGCAATCAGCTCGGCATCTGCTGCATCCGAACCATCTATCAAAGAGTTCAAGTAATCCGCATATAGGTTTCGTAGCGCATCCTTAAATTTCTCAAAATCACCAAACTCATCATTAATCGCTTTTTGCTCATAAATTAGAATCGTATCAGCCTTTGAATAATTTAGAATCTGAGCGTTGTTCTTCTCAATCAATTCTGGAGCAGTTAGGGCTTTGGCATCTGCCGCATCTAACTGCTGCAATTGTAACTCAATTTGACGACGTTCATCCGTGTTGGTTCGACCACCAAACAATCCCGCACGTTGTTCATCAATTGAACTAATCTGACTCATCAGTTGCATTCGCTTAGCATCACGTTCGGCTTGCTCACTGACCACTTGTTGTAATGCAGCATTTGCTTGGGTAGTTTCTTCAATAATTCTTGTATGGTAACGCTCATTGTTCTCACTAAGCGCTACCGCTTGTGCCAACATTTCAAATTCTTGATCATCAAAAATAAAACTGACTGTCAGTGGATCCAAGACACCAAAATGGCGTCGATCCCACCAGTTTCCAAAATATAGCTGGAAAACTCCCACCTTGATTTCTTCGTAGAAAAAGAATGGAAAGCGTTGCGCCAAATATTTGACCAAGTTCTTGCCTAAATGATGACTAACTTCGTCTTGAAGGTCATCAATCAGATGAGCCAACTCACGATTTGAATCAGCCTGTCGTACCGATCGAATAGTCTCGTTGTAACGCTTGCTATCAAGCAACTCATACACTAGCCGATCATCGCCAGCATCAATCGCCGTTTGAATCTGGGTCAAATAAGTAATCTTACTTTGAATCTTGCTGCCTAATACCTTTTCACCATCAGGCAATTCAGTTGTCAAATATGGTGTTTTGTCCATGATCTTTCCCCTTATAGTTATCTACCCCTATTTTATATCTATATATTAGAATATAAAATAAAATCGCCCTTTCGAGGTCAGAACCTTATTTTTATTTAATATTTATTGAGCTCCTTACAAAAAAAGCGTCAATGCCTTTTCAGCATTGAACGCTCCTAATTAACATTAATATTGCTCAAGATAAGTATCCAATTCCCATTGTGATACCTCGCGTCGGTACGCTTGATATTCCAAACGCTTTGCATCAACAAACGTCCTTAGTAACGTATCACCCAACGCATCTTTAATGATTACATCACCTTCCAGTGCCTCAATCGCATCTAATAGCGTATCTGGCAAATCCGTAATTCCAGCACGCTTGCGTTCTGCTTCGTCCATCAGATAAATATTCTGATCAACCGCATGGTTTGGTTCCAACTCACGCTTAATTCCATCCAAACCAGCAGCCAAGACACTCGCAAATGCAAGATAAGGGTTAGTTGTTGGATCAACTGAACGAAGCTCTAATCGCGTCGAGTTACCACGTGCAGCAGGAACGCGAATCATTGGCGAACGGTTAGATCCCGACCAAGCTACATAGACTGGCGCCTCAAAACCTGGTGTTAGTCGCTTATAGGAATTAATCGTAGGATTAGTAACCGCCGTGAAGTTTGCCCCATGCTTCAACAGTCCGCCTAGGAAGTGATATGCTGATTGTGATAACTGCATCTCATCCTGTTCATCAAAGAAAACATTTCCAGCCTCATTGAACAATGACATATTCATATGCATTCCATTTCCGTTAATTCCAGAAATTGGCTTTGGTAAAAAGGTCGCATATAAACCATGCTTACGCGCAATTGTTTTAACGATTAGTTTAAACGTCTGAATATTATCGGCCGCATCCAAAGCATTTGCATATTTAAAATCAACTTCATGTTGTCCCGGTGCAACCTCGTGATGTGCAGCCTCAACTTCAAAGCCCATCCGTTCCATTTCCAGCACGATTTCGCGCCGAGTATTCTCACCCATATCCAAAGGTGCCAAATCAAAATAACTTCCTTTGTCATTTAGTTGTGTTGTCGGATTACCCTTTTCATCTAGCTTGAATAAAAAGAATTCTGGTTCCGTTCCGATATTAAAGGCTTTAAATCCGCCATCATTCATATCCTTTAGAACCCGTTTTAGATTTCCGCGGGGGTCGCCTGCGAAAGGTTGACGATCTGCTGTATAGATATCAGCAATCAATCGCGCCACTTTTCCGCCACGCTCATCGGTAGCCCATGGAAAAATCATAAAGGTCGTTAGATCAGGATATAAATACATATCAGACTCTTCAATTCGCACAAAACCTTCAATTGAAGAACCATCAAACATCAAATTATTAGCTAGCACCTTCTCCAGTTGTGATACAGGAACTTCAACATTTTTAATCGTCCCAAATACATCTGAGAATTGTAGTCTTAGAAATTCAACATTCTCTTGTTTAATCAATTCACGAATATCATCTTTACTGTATGCCTTGTATACCATCATAAACTCCTCTGTTTAATCCTCGCCATCACTGTCTAAACGAATTTCCCTTACTAAATCGACCAATCCGTAACAACTCGTCAGCAAACACACGCCTCATAGCCGCTTCATCTTCACGATGAGATGCGGCCAGCTTCTTTGCATCCATTTCATGAATATCAGCGATCGAATATCCTAAATCGAGATAGTCGGCAATCTCAAATAGCCGATCAACATCCTTTAACGAGTATCGTCGCTGTTTTCCATTACCGCGCTGTGGCGTAATAAGCTCCTGCTGATCGTAATAACGGATTTGTCGATCTGACAAGCCGGTCAGTTCTCGCACAACGCCAATTGGTAATACTGCCATTTCATGCCGTAATTCCCGTTCAACCATACGTTCTGACCTCCTTGTAGATATAATAGCTCAAATTATCAATAAACATTGCGTCAATGTTAGGTTTTATGACACGAATTCTTTTAAATCGTCAATGATTCGTTGCAGATCACCTTTATGTTCAACCAAGTTGTACCAATGAATATCATCGAATTGATTGTTAAACCAAGTTAACTGGCGTTTGGCATATCTACGCGAAGCCGTCTTTAAATTCTCACTAGCTTCGTTTAGGGTAATTGCTCCATCCAAATATGGAAATAGTTCTTTATACCCAATCGCCATTTTCGCAGTGGACCGATCCGGTAATTCTTTTACCAAACGCGCTTCATCCAACAAGCCAGTTTCCATCATTAAATTAACACGTTCATTGATCCGTTCATGCAAAAGGGTGCGATCGGTGTTTAAACCAATCACAAACGCATCGTAATTTCGCTGTTGCTCTGGCCGCATTGCCGAAAAAGGCTTGCCACTATGCTTTGAAACCAGCAATGCTCGTACCAAGCGTCGCGTTTGCCCAGGTAAAATTCTTTCAGCACTTATCGAATCAAGTTGCGCTAGCGCATCCCTGACAACTTGTTCGCCCTCTTTTCTTGCCCGATTTGTCCATGTAAGCACTTCTTGTTCAGGCAGTTCAAATTTGATATCAGCCAACGGACGATCCCCTAACAGTGCTTGAACATAGAAGCCAGTTCCACCAACTATGATTGGTAAGTGACCTCGATCAACAATTTCAGCAATTTCCTTTTTCGCCATTGCGACAAACTGTGCTACAGAGAATTGTTCTTCAGGATTCGCTACATCAATTAAATGATGTGGCGCCAAGGCCTGTTCCTCGGTACTGGCCTTGGCCGTCCCAATTGATAGACCACGGTAGATCTGCATCGAGTCACCTGATACAATTTCACCATTAAACCGGCGCGCGATTTCAATTGACAACGCCGTTTTCCCCACAGCCGTCGGTCCAACAATAACAATCACTTTTGCTTGTGCATCCATATTTACTCCGATTTCAAATGTAAGTTTTACAGCATAAGTCATATCTAACCAGCAGCTCTGAAAGTTAAAGATATTAAATTTCCCTAAATATGGTAAACTTATATTAATAACAATTAAGGGAGGGACTTCATTATGAAGAAGTTCGGTTTAGGTATTTTGACAGGCGTTGCTGGAACGGTTGCCGCCGTTGCCACGGCAGCTTTTACATTCCACAAGGTTGCTATCAAGCCTCTGGAAGAAGAAGAAGCTAAGTTCGAAGCAACTAATCGTAATAGTGCTCGTAAAGCTGCTCACTCACACAGTGCCCGCTACTAATTACTATTTTATATGACTTTACCAGCTCAGCGCAAATAACTTGCGCTGAGCTTTTTTTATAAAAAAAATCAAATTGTTATACGCTATGCGCTTAACAATTTGATCTCACAATTATGCATTTGACTTTGTCTTGCCTGTCCATGTTGTAAACCCACCTTTAAGTGTGTAAACATCATTATAACCAGCCTTATGTAATTGACGCAGTGCACCCGCCAATTGTAGTCCACGCTCATCGTATAAGAAAATCGGCTTATCTTTTCGAATTGCATCTAAAGAACTCTTCAATAGACCCGCTTGAATATTCCGAGCTCCCATAATGTGCTTTACCCTAAATGCACTTGGATCGCGTAAATCAATAATTTGTTGTCCTGTCATCTTCGCATCAAAAGCAATATTCTCCAACGAGGTCGAATAGTTTTTGATTGTCATTCGATTGTACAACATCGTTCCAACGGTATAGATTGCCCAAATGGCAACAATGATTACCAAAACAGTAATAAGCATATAATTTGATCCCTTCACTTAGTCAAGTAACTTTACCAAAGTTCTGTTGTTCCTGACTAGCTTTCAAGCCATCTTTTGTATAATTTTTAAAAATTCCTAGTTAGATATTAACAATAACACACAAAAAGGCCATCCAGCTATTCTACTCGAAATAACTGCTAAGCCTCTCATTTTCTTTTTATTGATAAATGAACAAGATTCCTGATGCACTTACAGTACGACTGTGATACAAAGAACCAGCATAGTTCATTTCTGAAATATTGATTGTCCCATCACCATTAACTGAATCAACTACTGCAACGTGTCCATATCCTGATGCACCATCAAGACCAGGAGCAAAGTATGCAACAGTTCCAGCTGCTGGCGTATAACTAGTGCTGTGCCCAGCTGCTTGCGCTGAAGCTGGCCATTGGTTAGCATTACCCCAGTAATTACCAACCCAACCTAACGTACTCTTCACATACCAAGTGCATTGACCATAAGGATACGTGTTTCCTTCAGTTGAAGTACTTGCAGTGTTATCTGTGTTTGTCGTTACATTTGTGTTGGTATCTGCTGTGCTGGCAGTTGTTGTATCATTGCTTTGCGCAGTTTGTGCGGGCTGGGCAGTTGTGGTAGTTGCCTGAGCTGCCTCAATACTTTGTGCTGCAGCTTGCGATGCGGCCAATGAAGCTGCTGCTTCTGATGCCGCTGCTGCTTCTGATGCGGCAACGGCTTGTGATGCCGCAGCGGCTTGTGATGCGACAACAGCTGCTTCTGACGCAGCAGCGGCCTCTGATGCGGCAATATCAGCTTCAGTTGCTGAATCTGCTGCACCTGTGTCTGTTGTTGATACAGCCTCTGATGTAGCAACCTCCGACGTGGCAGCGGGAACAATGGTCACATTCCCATTTTCATCCAATGATAGATCATTTCCGGCAATGATCAAATCAACATTGTTCAAGCTATTTAATTGTGCAATTTGTTCAACAGTCAAACCACTCGCTTGAGCAATTACTGAAACTGTATCTCCATTGTTAATTTTATAAGTTGATCCTGCATTTTGTAGTTCTTGTTGTACTTGTGTCAATGAATTTGCTTGCCAATTTGTTGTATCAGCTGAAGCATCCGTTGTCTGTAGCATTGGAATTGCAGCGGCAGCGGCCATAACAGAGGCAGCAACTAAACCTTTATTTGTATTTTTTGCTAGAAATGTATCTTTATTCATGTTTAATAAGATTCCTATCAGTTGTTGTATTTTTCTTTAAAGAGTTAACCAAAATTTATTATACGACAGATTTATGACAGACTCTTTACAGAAAATTAACAATTGAACAGATGTCACAGGTAACCCACTCTCTTAATTAGAGCGGCAAATCCTTACAAAAAAGAGTCCTCTCATGGTGAAAGGACTCCTTTTCAGCGTTATTCTTTAAAATTCCAAACATTGGCGATCTTTAACTGATTCAAAAGATCATCTGTTTTTTCGCCACTCGCTAGAACATAGCCAGCTTGTTTTTCTTGATGTTCCCAGAATGTACTAATACGCCATTCCGGTTTGATTTGCCAGTGACGGTACAAAGCTGGCTTCTGCCCATCCACAAAGGGCATGAGCACCGTAGGTTTAATCAGTTCAACATTGATCAAGGCTTGACCAGTGATCGCTCTCAAATGTTGCTCTGGAACAGCGATATTTGTGGCCAAGTCATAAACACGCGCAGTTTCGGTTATTCCAGCCGCTAGATCACGTACATATAAGAAGCCATTGTTACCATACAAAAACGAAACTGAGTATGCACCAACATAATTAACAGCATCACCTAGTCGCTGTGTTATTGCACGCACCTCATCGCTAAATTCAGGCGTAACATTTTCAACAATCCACGCTCGTCGTAGGCCATTTTCATCAACTTCGGTTTGACGCAATGGGTAAAAGACAAATTCACCCTTTTGATTACGAACCGCAGTCATCGCGAACTCGCGAACATTGTCTAACCAAGTTTGGACGATCAACGTACTTCCATCGATCAGACTGGCCACATTTCCCAAATCCCATTCACCTTGCAGTACAACCGTCCGTTCATGTTGTTGATGCTTAAAGATTGGCTTAACTACAACCGGGAAGCCCAATTGCTTAGCAGCCTCAACCACTTCATTTAATGTTGATACCATTACATAAGGTAAAATGTTCATTGATTGGCTTTCGAAGAGCGCTCGTGACATTGCATGATCATCAGTTAGCTCCAGCATTTCCTTACCCTGTGGCAATTTCTCTAGGTCCAATTTATCAATCAACTGACTTGGTAACCATGATGAACCATAAGTAATCATATTTGAAAGTGTAGAAAACTCATTCTGAACCTGTTGCCAGTTTTCCGATTGGGCAATGAACTTCAGATCTGCATATTCTAAAGCTGGGGCCTTCGATTCCACTGACAAAACCGCAGTGTGGTAACCCATTTTCTTAGCGGCGATAACCAAATCTTGGCTTGCCCGATTCTGTCCATAGATTCCAATTGTCAGACCTGGTAAAAGTGTTTCTTGCATAGTTGTTAAAATCCCTTTCATTAGCTTTTATCGTATTTATACAATTGGTAGGTTTTTATTATCTGGATGACCTTCTTCGAATAATCCGGGTCAGTCGCATATCCACCTTGGTATAGAGCATTGGCAGAATCTTCATAGGTTGCCCCATTAATTACGCCAGCATAACGCTGTGGATTATCCGTCGTACCGTTTACAAGTAATTTTGCATGAGCTTCCAAGGATTCCTGCCATGAACTATATCGTCGAAAGGATCCATCAACCGTAATCCATGTTCCATTTTCAAATTCTTTCGTTGCCATCGTTACTGACGGCTGGCCACTAGCAGCCTTGACACCAAAGAAGTTATAGTATTGAGTTGAAAGTTTTGAGTGTCCCCAATCAGATTCCAAAGCAGCTTGAGCAATCGAAATCGATGCTCGTACCTTATAAGTCGTTTCCAGACTCTCAGCTTCAGGTTTAAGTCGCGCAATAAATTGATCTTTAGTTAGTTGATCAAACGGCTTCTTTGCTAAATTCACCGCCGCCTGCTCCTTAACTTGGCGCTCCAAGTCCGTTGCGTAGATTGAAATACCAACAATCAGAATCAACGCTAATAATACACGTCCCCAAAGGACTCGGCCTCTTCGCAAAAAAAGGTTCGCCGGCTTTAATTGTTGAAGCCTTTTTCGCCAAGCTCCTTTTTTTTTGCGTTTAGCCATCCTATTACCTCCAAACCTAATCCTTTTAATTCTATCATGATGAATTTAATAATTGAGCATATCATTTATAAATTAAAATTATCTCAACCTAAGTGCTTGTTTTTTTACCAGTCACAGTTAAACTATAAGGAAAGTAAACGCTAGAGAGGTAACAATTTTATTATGGCACACACAATACTCGCGCTCGCAGACTTAACGCCTGAGCAAACAAAATCATTATCAGAACGTGATTTTATCATCCTATCACCAATTGACATCCAGGAAAAGGATTATGCCTCAATCGAAATTATGTACGGTTGGGAACCTATACTTGGACAAAAAATCCTCAGTACACCCAACCATAAGTTGCAATGGATTCAGTCGATTTCTGCTGGAGTCGATTATTTTCCATTAAAACAACTAAAAGATGCAAATGTCATTCTAACCAATGCTAGTGGTCTTAAATCAGTTCCAATCGCTCAGTCTGTTTTGGGATATATCTTATACTTTGCCCGTGGACTGGATTATTATAGCAAACAACAAAGTTGGCAAACCATGCTTGATCAATATAGCATTGCAGAGTTACCAACCCTTATCTTTGGCACCGGCCAGATTGGTCAAGAAATTGCCCGCCAATTAAAGGCATTAGGTGGCACTGTGTATGGTGTAAACTCAACCGGACATCCAGCAAATAACTTTGATAAAACCTTTGCTCTCAATAACTATCAAGATGCACTTAACCAAGTTCAAACAATTGTTAATGTCCTACCATCAACTAATGAAACTGAAGCATTCTTCAATCAAGCATTCTTTGCGCAACTTGATCAAGCCTTCCTGTACATTAACGTTGGACGCGGTACGACAACAGACGCATCGGCATTACTATCCGCACTTGATCAACATCAAGTCCGTCATGCTGCACTTGATGTTACAACTCCGGAACCCTTGCCTGCTGACTCGCCACTTTGGAATCATCCGCAACTATTACTTACCCAACATACCAGTTGGGTAGAGCATAACGCTCAAACTCCAGCAAGTAATTTATTCGATATTTTTGAGCAAAATATTTCTAATTATCTCACTGGACGACCTTTAACAATAAACGTCGTTAACCTAGCCAAAGGATATTAACCCGCTCAGACATGCATAAACGCATGTCTTTTTTAATAGGTAAAGTACGGTTTGACCATTTCCTTTAAACCAGCATCTTTAGAGAACTCTGCTGCCGCGTATGCCAACATAAGTGCCTTCTGCTTCTCCTCCGTCTTATGCAGATATTTTGCACAGTGGGCCTTTAAGATTTGAATCTCTACTAACAAATGATATGATTCATTGCTAATAATTTGCTCGATTGCTTTTTCTAACTCTTCATTTGCATGCAAGAAATTCTCAAACGCATAATAGATCTGTGCAATCCGATAATGCACTAATACAATTATTTCGCGACCGGCCTCTATCTGATATTTCGTTAGCCGAGCACGTTTACGCAATGTCTCAGTCAACATCTCCTGCGCATTATTTTGATCACCCATTACTAGCCAAACATAGGCCATTTCTGCATACATTTCTACGAGCAAGATTAACTTATTCGCCCCGGTAGACTTTATTGCCAATTGTAAGGAACGAATTGCCGCCATATAGTTTTCTTGCCCGATATACATTTTAGCGTACAGCAGATGAAACTCAGCCAATGAATGTGGTAGTAAAGAATTCTGTAATTTTTGATTTGATAATATTTGTCCAACCTTATGCCATTGCTGACAATTTAAGGCTTCCCTTGCTGTCTGTAAAGGTCTCAGTTCACTATGACTTCCCTTTGTTACATCAGAGATTGATATCTGTAGTCGGTCACAAATTCTGAGTAGTATTGTCATACTCGTAATATGATTCGTATTCTCCAATCTAGATACAAGTGACTGGTGGCAAATGTCATCCGCCACCATTCGTTGTGATAGTCCCAACCTGATTCGTCGATTCCTTATGAATTCACCATTTACAATCACAATTCTATACCTCCTTTTCAAAATTCAGTTTAGCATTTGTGATTTCACAAACAAGCGACCCCATTAACAATCTAGCCCCGTTCATAATTCGTATCGATAAAAAAAGCAGTACATTAAATGCACTGCTTCAATAAATTTAATTAATAAAAAAAGAGCTTTCGCTCATCATACGGGGACAGAGGGATTCGAACCCTCGCGCCAGTTTCCCGACCTACACCCTTAGCAGGGGCGCCTCTTCAGCCTCTTGAGTATGTCCCCATGTCAAAGATTGCTCTTCAACTATAGGACTGAGAGGACTCGAACCTCCGACCTCACCGTTATCAGCGGTGCGCTCTAACCAGCTGAGCTACAATCCTATAAAGAAGCGGACGACGGGAATCGAACCCGCATTCCCAGCTTGGAAGGCTGGAGCACTAGCCATTGTACTACATCCGCATAGCTATTAAATTATATGGCTCTCACCAATGGCGCGGGACGGAATCGAACCGCCGACACATGCAGCTTCAATGCATTGCTCTACCGACTGAGCTACCGAGCCATAAACGGTCACAACGGGACTCGAACCCGTGATCTCCTGCGTGACAGGCAGGCGTCCTAACCAGCTAGACCATGCGACCAAATAATTGCGGGTGTAGGATTTGAACCTACGACCTTCGGGTTATGGGCCCGACGAGCTACCAGACTGCTCCAACCCGCGATAATAAAAAGGAGATAGAGGGATTCGAACCCCCGCGCCGGTTTCCCGACCTGACGGTTTTCAAGACCGTTCCCTTCAGCCAGACTTGGGTATATCTCCATGAAGTATCAGTCCAATGGACCTTGTTGGACTCGAACCAACGACCGGACGGTTATGAGCCGTCTGCTCTAACCAACTGAGCTAAAGGTCCTGAGTCAAATCGCGGCGGGGGGAATCGAACCCTCGACCTCTCGGGTATGAACCGAACGCTCTAGCCAGCTGAGCTACACCGCGAAAAAAATACTCCAATATTAGACGTTAAACGTCAATCGGGACGACAGGATTCGAACCTGCGACCCCCTGGTCCCAAACCAGGTGCTCTACCAAGCTGAGCTACGTCCCGAGCAAACCAATATTAACCTGTAAAGATATATTCTTTACAATGCACCTAGCAGGACTCGAACCTGCAACCTTCTGATTCGTAGTCAGACACTCTATCCAATTGCGCTATAGGTGCAATACTTATGCTGGCTACCGGGATCGAACCGGTACGATGTCTCCATCGCAGGATTTTAAGTCCTGTGCGTCTGCCTATTCCGCCAAGCCAGCAAAGCGAACGACGGGAATCGAACCCGCGACCCCTACCATGGCAAGGTAGTGTTCTACCGCTGAACTACGTTCGCATGATGCCGACTAAAGGACTCGAACCTTCGACCCCCGCTTTACAAGAGCGATGCTCTACCAACTGAGCTAAGTCGGCGACATGTATATGTTTTTGACCGGATGGCAAGCAAACACATGCCAATGGGTTGTCAGGGGCTCGAACCCTGGACCAGCGGATTAAAAGTCCGATGCTCTACCAGCTGAGCTAACAACCCGATGGACGTTACAGGGATCGAACCTGTGACCCCCTGCTTGTAAGGCAGGTGCTCTCCCAGCTGAGCTAAACGTCCAAATGCATCGCGATGTCCTATCCTCGCAGGAAGAGATCCTCCAACTACTTTCGGCGCTACTGAGCTTAACTTCTGTGTTCGGTATGGGAACAGGTGTATCCTCAGTGCCATCATCACGACACGTGCTATTTAATAGCATTATGAGATTAATTATCTCAAAACTGAACCTATTTGTCAATCATTTTATTAGCCGATTTTATTACACTGCTTTTACTTGG
>NZ_SDGZ01000014.1 GCF_008107635.1 Weissella muntiaci
GAATTAATTCATACTGTCAACAACTTATAACAACTTTCTTTTAAGTAAGTATGCTTCTATAGGTTGTTTAATATATATGCGCTCATCAGAACTTAAACGATATTACGCCACTCTTGACTAACCTGCAAGCCCCTTTAACATTCTTTAATATATCGCTTCATGACACACCTCCGTTATCATGCTATCCTTGAAACAAGATATTAATAGTGATCGATAAAATAAACATTATCAAAGTAGGAAAGAAGATCCATCATGAGTTCAAAAACAGAAAAAGTCGCAGCTGAAGAGTTCCTGGCAATGCTGCTTCAGTATAGCCGTGACTTTCATTACAATCACATCAACTTTTCGGTTCGTTTGAATCGCAATCCAGCTTATACACGTCAGGTCATGAATGTAATGTTAAAGCGTATTTCAAAAAAATACGGTGATGACGAACGCCTATACGTTTCTATGACGGCTGATGAAGCAACTGCAATTCTCGCTTTGATCAATAACCTAAAAGAAGAGATGTTTGCCAATTTCAGTAAAAAGATTACTTGGTCAACCGATTTATTAGTTCGTGAGAGCCAAGAATTTGGTTATCGACAAATTCGTGAACGCGACCAATACAATAACCTTGAATTTGAAATTTTGCTATAAAAAAAGGACGAGGAATGTTTACTCGTCCTTTTTTATTGCTCTGATTTAAGCAAATTCACTATTTCTTAAACCAAAAACGCACTGCCACTCCCAATAACATCGTCACTCCCACAAACTGAAGCCAAGCAGCGTGTAGCATCCCTGTCATAGGAAGGACATCATTTGTTTCGGCCTTGGCCTCACTAGCACTTTCCTTCGTAAGCGCCTCATTCAGAGTTGGCGTACTACTACTATTAACCTGTGTCAGTGCCGGCTGTTCATAGTTAGTGTTTTTGGACGGCTCCGTTATCTGGTCGGCCCTATAAGTCAAAACAACCTGTTGATCCTCATCTGTAAAACTTCCTTTAGTAGAGCCACTGCTCTTATCAAAAACATAACCAGCAATCTTTTCCGGTGCGACAGTATACACCGTGCCTGTTTGGCCGTGTATAACTTGATCATCGTGAATTGGCTTACCATGCTCATCTTGATACTTTACCGTTACTGTCGCAAGTTTTTCAGTAGGTTGCCAAACATATGTTCCAGCCCCAAGCGGCGCCTGATAATCATTAACTAACTCTGCGGAACTCCAAAGTTTGCTAGAAACTCCCTGACCAGCCTGATTCACTTTCTGCCACTTACCACTATAACCAGTCTGATTAATTTCTGATAACGCCGTATGTTCCAGCGATTTGAAGTTTGTCCCCAGCTTAATTTGCTTCAGTTGATTAGCATTCAAGAACATATCATACATGCTCAAAACATTACTAGTATCAAAAGTTGATAGATCAACCTTTTCAAGTGCATAATTCTGTAAGAACATGTCATCCATTGTTTCAACCTTTGCCGTATTGAAATTTGACAAATCTAAATCCGTTAGTGATTGATCATCACCAAACATCATGTACATATCTTTAACTTGGCTAGTGTCGAAATGCGAAACGTCGATTGTTTTAACTTGTCGATTACCAGCAAACATACCACCCATATGCATCACATTTGCTGTATCAAAACCGGACACATCAAGTGACGTCAACTGTCCTTCAGTTCCATACATGTTAAACATATCGCGCATGTCAGTCACATTAGTAGTATCAAAACCGGATACATCTAATTCTTTTAGCTTTCCCAACCCTAAAAACATACTCTCCATATTTGTTACTTTAGCTGTATCAAAACCGGATACGTCCAAACTCGTTAGATTATCATCACCTATAAACATTGCACTCATGTCTAAGACCTTAGCAGTATTAAATCCAGATACATCTAAGGTCGTTAGCGCATTATTCTCGTAGAACATGTTTGCCATATCAAGTACATTTGTCGTATCAAATTTCGAAACGTCGACTGCTTTTAACACATAATCACAGTCAAACATTCCATGCATTGAAGCAACATTTTTAGTATCGAAATTCGCTATATTCAAATCTTCCAATGCATAGTTTAAAGCAAACATATTCCGCATGCTCAAAACGTTTGTCGTATTAAGACTAGATAAATCCAACGAAGTCAGCTTCTCATCGCCGTAAAACATCTCGCTCATACTAGTGACACCAGCCGTGTCCAGGTTATTAAGTCCCTCAATTGCAGTTAGATCTTTTAACCCAGCAAACATCTCATGTGCACTTCCGCGCACTACAAGTGGTCCTTCTATGATAATTTTCTTCACAGAGCCATACGCTGCATCAATCATACTGATACTCTCAGGGCTACTAACCTTCCCACCTGGAATATGCAGGGTGCCATCCCGATCAAGTGTCACCGACAAATCGGACCAATCAACAGTTTGATCAACGTCACTTGGTACCCTCTCGCTAGTATCTGGACCATTGCCACTTGGGTCACCCCAACCCGAATCAGCAAAACCTTGCCCCGTCGCTAACAACATCGACAAAATTGCCGTACTAACCATTAACCCCTGTTTTACTCGCATAACTATTCCCCATAAATATTTTCCGTAAGCATATCACTTCATTCAAAGACCTTCAATATACTCAAAATATCTATTTTAAATGCAAAAGTTTAGTTAATAATGTTTTTAGGCTAGTGTCAATTTACATGCACCAGCCTTCTCATTGGCTAAACACAAGGTCTTGCTGACGGTCACATTTGTTAAAGATTAACAAAACAATCATTGCACCAGCTATACATTTAATGCGAACACTTTGGCGCATATTGCATAACGTTTTCTCATGACCTTGGGTAACAGAAAAAAAATAAGCTAACAGTACATAACTGTTAGCTTATCTAATAATCAACGATTACTCACCGATGATCTTCTTATCAGCAACCTTCATATCTGCATCAAAATCGTAGATCCAAGGTTGTCCATTAGCAATTTCCACCTTCAAGATATCATCATCTGAGATACCTTCGATGTGCTTTACTAAGGCACGCAATGAGTTACCATGCGCTGCAATAATTACATTCTTACCAGCCTTCAAATCACGCTCGATGTTTGAAGCCCAGAAAGGCAATACGCGTTCCAAAGTTACCTTCAAGTTTTCACCAAATGGTAGCTCACCAGCAGGAACATCAGCGTAACGACGGTCAAAAGCTGCATAGGTCTTGCCCAAAACTTCAACCGTTGCATCTTGCTCAGTTAGCAATGGTGGCAAAACATCATAAGAACGACGCCATTGCAAAACTTGATCAGCGCCCCACTTCTCAGCTGCATCAGCCTTATTCAAACCTTGTAGTGCGCCATAGTGACGTTCGTTCAAACGCCATGACTTTGTTTCTGGAATAAATAATTGTCCAGCCTCTTCAAGAGCCAAGTGCAATGTAGTAATTGCTCGTGTTAATACTGATGTATATGCTTGGTCAAATTGAATTTCTTCAGCAGCCAACATCTCACCAGCTTTACGTGCTTGCTCAATACCTTGGTCACTCAACTTTGTGTCAACCCAACCATTGAATAAATTCAATGCGTTCCATTCAGATTGTCCGTGACGAATCAAAACCAACTTTGCCATTGGAAATACCTCTTCTTTAATTAAAATATTACAAATTAATTGTATCACTTTTATGCTTTATAAAACTCTTAAATGCCGATGTATCCGCTTTCATAAGAGCTTTATCGTTTTATCTGCCCATCCTCGATAACGATGCCCGACGAATGTTCAGGTGCTGTTTGTCGCTCTGGGTATAACCGTCGAATCACCGCATTAACTGCCGTGGGAACCTCACCAAATCCAGATGCAATTAATTCTGCCTTGCCTAGATAACCAGCAACATCTCCGACCGCAAACACACCTGGAATCGATGTCGCCTGCTCTGAGTCGACCATGAACTTCAAACGTTCTGTCGCGGGTTGAATCTGCCATCCATCAACAATTTTATTTTCCGATGTAAAACCGTATGAAACGACAACGTCATCAACATTAATGATTTTTCGTTCATCGGAGCGGGCACGATTTAACTCAACATTCAGCGAACCATCAGCGAGCTTCTCAATCCCAACAATATTGAATGGTGTCTGTAGCGTCACCTCAGATTGATGCAACGCAGTCACAGCACTCTCCATTGCCCGCAATTGCTCTCGGCGATGCGTTAAATGCACCTCATCTGCAATTTCCGTCAACATTAATGCCGTATCAACCGCCGAGTCACCACCACCGGCGACCAAAACTCGATGATTTTTGAAAACATCCCGATCATTAATAAAGTAGTGTACACCTTGCCCTTCAAGATCATTTTCAATTTCCGCGGGTAAGCGTCGTGGATCAAACGCTCCTCGTCCTGTTGCAATCAAAATTGCTCGTGAATGAAAGCTCCCCCGGTTCGTCGTAACAATAAACCCGTCCTGGTCTGGAACCACATCACTAACTGTTGTCTCGAGATACAAATTTTGCGGGAATTGTTCCATCTGTGCTTTAAGCGCAGTCACAATTTCAAGTCCCGTTGTATTTACAAAACCTGCAATATCCAGAATCGTCTTTTGCGGATATAAATTGGCAACCTGTCCACCAACGTTAGCTAGTGATTCGATAATTACCGTGTCTAATTCGCGCAGACTGGCATAGAAGGCTGCAAATAGCCCCACCGGACCAGCTCCAATAATGGTTAGATCCGTGTCCTTCAGTTCCATCATATTAACCTACCTTTTATTTTTGATAAACAATTGCTTACAAATTACGGGTATATTTTGGTCTAAAGTTTGTTAAGTCAACACCTAGCTCGCTTTTCAAGATCATATCAACCGCACTTTGCCCTTCCGGTGCAAAATTCCCAAATGCTCGTGCAAATTCTGGGAAGAGGGCTTTAATTTTCTCAGGATGCTCACCATCAAGGATTAGCAAGTAATTAGCCACCTTAGTTTTATTATTGGTTAGCCACAATAAATGAATCGTCTGGATTTCACCATAACTATCGTCGGCAATTCCAACAAGTTCAGCCATCAAAGGAGTTGGTAACGTTTTATCATCAGTATCTTGCATATCAAGTTCTGCATCTTCTGAGCCTTGAGCGGCCGTTTGCCCCCCAGGAACCGGACTATGTACTTGATCGTTTAACAAGTATTGTAGGTTCTCACGCGAAATTGGCATCCCATCAGAAAAAGGATTCATTGCCAAACCTTCGAGCTCTTCACCGGCTGATTCCATAATTGGTGCATAATCGACCACGTGCATTGGCCAAGTATAAACATCCTCATCAGATTGCATTTCACCTTCTGCCAAAGCATCCATATCCGTAAAGATCGGAAAGACACTATGACCATCCTCGGTTTGCAAAGCAATCAGGCGTGTCTCGGTACCTTCATTCAAAGCCATCGAACCATCATCATTAATCACTGGTGGTTGGCTAAAGTTAACCGGAGCCAGGAATACCGCTTCTTTTAACGCCGCAACGAACGCTTGTTCATTTGCCTGATTTTGGTCATCCCTAAACTGATTTAACGCTTCTATTAATACTGCGTTATTTAATTCTTCTGGATTCATTATGTCCCTCACATTTACATTATTAATTTATTATCCGTGCAATATAGGTCTCAGAAACAAACCCTTTGATTCCATTCAGAATCCGTTTGGCCCGAGAATACTTGGTTGTAATTCCGAATACAGTCGGACCAGTCCCCGACATTTGCGCCGCATCAGCTCCAAACTGCAACATTTTATCTTTCAACTTGATAATCTCTGGAAAACGAGTCGCCGTTAATGGTTCCAACACGTTAAACATCGCCTTAAAAGCTTGATCAAAACGGCTGGCATTTACTTCAGCCATCAATTTATCCATGTTGCCATGTTCGACATTTTCATAATCAATCAATTTCAAGATTTTAGGCGTTGAAACTGAAATCGCTGGTTTTGAGACTACCAACCATAATGGTGGCAGTTTTGCCGTCAACGGTTCAACAACTTCGCCCCGTCCAGTCACTCGCGCTGGTCTCGAATAGACACAAAACGGTACGTCCGCATCAATTTGTAAGCCAATTTGCGCTAAATCCGCCTCTGTTTTACCAAGATGCCAAATTCGATTCAAGCCCCGTAAGACGGCAGCCGCATCTGAGGACCCACCGCCCATACCAGCAGCAACTGGAATTCGCTTATCAATATGAATCTCAACCCCTTCATCAACGTGGGCTTCATTTCGCATTACAACAGCCGCCTGAAAGGCCAAGTTTTTCTCATTTAGCGGCAAGATCCCACTAGTTGATTCAACGATGATTTCATCATGATCATTGGTCGTCTTAATTGTCAGGGTATCAGCCAGATCAATCGCAACCATCAACATATCCCATTCCTGCTCACCGCTTGGATGTACAAACGGCGTATCAAGACTAATATTTAATTTTGCGTAGGCCCGTTCTAATACCTCCATAAGGTCAGTCCTTTCATCGTAGTCATAATGTTATTATACCAAGGTTCCTTAAGTAAATAAAAAGAACCTAATCACAAACTCTCGTCAAAGCGAAAAATAAAAAAAGCTAGACGCATATTAAGCCGTCTAGCTTTATAGTCTTAAAACTTTGCAGTCTTTCTAAAACCAATTAACATCATTATCAAAACACCAGCTAGTGCCACGAATGACATCACGGCGGCTGTATCAAACAAAACTTGATAGCCAGCCATCTCAATCAATGCACCACCTGCAACTGGTCCGATTGCACGACCCAAACTAGGCGCGGCTGATAGCACACCTTGATACCGGCCTTTTAAATCCATCGGTGTAATCTCGTTGACCAACACCGGTACCATTGGAAAGGCGATTGTCTCACCTAAAGTTGTAATTGCCATCGCAATTGCAAAGACCGCAAATGTTTTTGCAAAAGGCAAAACCAAGAAAGCTAATCCAAATAGTCCAAGACCAAATAAAATCTGCGCAATCATCGTTTTCCGATTAGCTGATACATTAAGTACGTTGATAATCAATTGGAATACACCAATCAGAACCCCATTGATCGTCCAAAGTAATGAATACTGCCATAGTGGCAAACTAAGCACACTCGACATATAGACAGAAAGGTTTCCTTGCCACTGAACATAAGCCGTGTGCAATACAACCAGTGCCATCACTAATGTGTAGATAATAATCAGATTCCATACCGGCATCATTGAAGAGTGCTTGTAAGCTTTATTCTCAGTATGCTCAACTTTTGGAAACTCCATTCCTAAGAAGCGCCATGCGACCGTCAACATAATTATATATAGCACCAATGCTGCGATAAATAGCCATTGCACTCCGAAACCATAGATAAATCCAACCAACGCTGTTCCAAAGGCCATTCCAAAATTTGCGATGAAATATAGCATATTGAAAACAAAACGACCATCATGCGAATACACGCGTGTTCCGTAGGAATTAATTAATGCCGTCAACCAGCCAAACAAAAATCCGGTTGCCGAAAGTAAAATTGGAAAGGCTGGCCACGCGTGCCAAAATACCAACAGCGCTAAGAAGAAAATCATTGCGATTGTTCCACCTCGGAACAACGTCCGCGGTTGGTATTTATCAAATAAACGTCCAGCCAAAAGGGCCCCTAACATTTGCAAAATCGCATTCAGGAAGAGTACCCAACCTACGGTAACCATATCTTGTCCTAGCTGTTCATGGATATAAACCGACGCCAAAGGCCACAAAAAGTCAAAACCAAAACTATTTATAAATGAAACTGATAGTAACCACTTCAATGGTAATCCAGCCCGCTTTGCTTGCATACTCAACCCTCCAAAATATTTAAAATTATTATCCCAACTAAAGACCGAATGACCACTGCCTCATGCAGCCGATCATCCGGTCTTTAGTACCCACTTCAATCAACTTATGCGTACGTTCTTTTAACCAAAACCAGCTGTCGCATCAGGTCGATAATCAATACTAGAAAATTTATTATAAGACTTAACAAATAATAGGCGCGCCGTGCCACGTGCTCCACGTCGATTCTTTTCCAAAATCACTTCAATTTCGCCGACATCAGCGTCTTCACTTTCCCTTGGATCGTTTTGATTATCAGTGTCATTATTATCCCGTTCATAATAATCTTCACGATACAAGAACGCGACAATATCCGCGTCTTGCTCAATTGATCCAGATTCACGAATATCAGACATGACCGGTCGTTTATCTTGACGTTGTTCAACACCACGCGATAGCTGTGATAGCGCAATTACTGGTGCGTTCAGCTCCATTGCCATCTTTTTGATTGCACGGGAGATTGCCGAAACTTCCTGTTGGCGACTTTCGGATCCTGAACCTTCAATCAATTGCAAATAATCAATGATGACCATCCCCAACTGACCCTCTTGCTTCTCCAACCGGCGAAGTTTTGAGCGAATCTCGGTTACTTTAATTCCCGGCGTGTCATCAATAAAGATCTTTGTGTTTGCTAATGACCCCATCGCAATGGTCAGTTGTTGCCACTCATTGTCGTCCAATTCACCTGTTCGCATATGTTGCGAGTTAATGTTACCCGTTGATGCTAACATTCGATTTACTAAATCAGTGTCACCCATTTCCAAACTGAAGATCACCACTGGTAAAGCGGGATTATTAATCGCCACATTTCTAGCAATATTCAAGACAAACGCGGTTTTACCAACAGCTGGTCGTGCAGCCACGATGATCATCTCGCCACCACCGAAACCAGTTGTCATGTTGTCTAAAGCCGGATAACCCGACGCAAGACCAGTAATGCTTCCATCGGTTCGCGCGTTCAACTCTAATTGTTCAAAAGAACGATTAACAACATCAGCGATTCGCTTAAAATCACCACCGGCACGATTAGTCGTAATGCCATCCAGACCTTGACTGATCTTCGCCAGTGCATCATCAACTGCATCATCTTCACTGTATGCCGACTGCGTAGCGCCTTGCAATAAATCAATCATCGCACGGCGTTGCGCCTTATCTTTAACAATGTTCGCATAATGCTCAGCATTACCTGCAATTGGAACTGCCAAAGCTAAATCAATCAAATAAGCTTCGCCACCAGCGTTTTCCAACTGATTCATTGTATTCAACTGGTTAACCAGCGTAACTTGATCAATTGGTCGTTGCTGGTCATCTAATGCCAACATCGCCGAGAAAATTACTCGATGAGCGGTTCTAAAAAAATCATTCGGCTGAATAATTGGACTTATCACTGCCATTGTGTCTGTTGGATCGGTCGAAATTAGGACGGAACCTAAAACAGATTGCTCTGCAACGTTATCTTGTGGCGCTTGAAGCCCCATTGTTTGCGTTTCCTCTGCCATTTAGCATCCCTCCTAATCTTTTTTGTTCTCTGAGAGCTATTCTAAACAAAAAAAGTCCTGTGCACAACACACAAGACTTTTTATTTTGAATTTCTATTGCTCATCCGTGTGAATCCGCAATTTTGCTTCAACTTGACGGTGCAATTTGATTGTAACCGTCCGATACCCTAAGGCGCGGATCGGCTCTTTCATATCCATCTTACGCTTATCAAGCTTCAAACCATACTGCTTTTGTGCTGCTTCAATGACCTGTTTTGAAGAAATCGCCCCAAATAAGCGCCCATCCGTACCAGCCTTAGCCTTAAGTTCAATTACTGTACTGTCTTCTTCAATTTTTGCCTTCAGTGCTTGCGCTGCGGCCAATTCTTCAGCTGCTTCACGATCGGCAGCCTTCTTTTGTCCTTGCATTGCTGAAACATTAGCATTTGTTGCAGGTTCGGCCTTTTTATTCTTAATTAAAAAATTGTTTGCATAGCCATCAGGAACTTCTTTAACTTCGCCCTTCTTACCACGGCCCTTAACATCTTCCAAAAAAATAACTTTCATCTCTTACGACCTCCACTAATTTTTCTCTTCACTCTGTTCTTCAATTTGCTTGATATGATCAATCAACTGTCCAAACACTTCATCAGTCGTCAAATCATTAATCTGCGTTGCAGCATTACTTAGATGACCACCGCCACCCATCGCTTCCATAACCAATTGAACATTTTGCGCGCCCGTTGAACGTGCAGAAATTCCAACCATATGGTTATCGCGACGCGTAATTACATATGCCGCTTCAACGCCAATTAATTGCAAAAGTGAATCCGCTGTCTGCGCGGTTACAACTCCATCATAAACAGTATCATCCTCACCAACCACAATTGCAACTGGTCCATGCAACTGAACCCGTTCAATCAAATGTGAGCGATCACGATAATCTTCAACCGTTTCTTTTAAGAAGTCTTGGATCAAATCACCGTCGGCACCAACTGATCGCAAATATGATGCGGCATCAAAAGTTCGTGTTCCAGCACGCAAGGTAAAGGACTTTGTGTCAATTTGAATTCCTGCCAACATTGCAGAAGCCTCTAAACGTGTCAGGCCTTCTGTCTTTCTTGGTTGATACTCAAACAACTCCGTCACCAACTCTGCTGTTGACGATGCATACGGCTCGATGTAAGTCAGCAATGAACTCTCTGGGAATTCCTCACCACGACGATGATGGTCGATAATTACCAAACGATCTTTTAACTGCTCATAAAGCGCTTGATCTTCACTTAACGACGGCTTCGAATGGTCCACTAAGATTAGCAGAGACTTCTCAGTCGCCCGATTGCGGACCTCGCCTGGTGTTGCAACAACATCATCACCTTGCTCACTGACAATTTGATTTAGCAACATTTTAATATCAGTATGTGCCTGTCCTTTATCCTTATAGACAACCCACGCTGGCTTGCCCATCATCATTGACAACCGGCGAATTCCAAGTGCAGCCCCAAATGAATCCATGTCAGGTCTAACGTGTCCCATGATGAACACTTGATCAGCTTGGCGAACCAATTCTGCCAAGGCCTGCGAAATCATACGGGCACGTACACGCGTCCGCTTAACCATTGGGTTCGTGTTTCCACCATAGAAGCGTGCTTGCCCCTGAGCCGGTCTAACAACCACTTGATCGCCTCCACGACCCAAAGCCAAATCCAAATTAATTTGAGCGTTGCTAGCTAACTGGGCGATGTCTGTCTCATCGTAAGCAATTCCAACTGACAATGATAACGGTGTATTCTGCGCCGAAGTAGTCTCACGAATGGTGTTTAAGACATCAAATTTATCGCTTTCCGCCGAACGCAAACTACCACGATAGCCAATTAACAGATATCGAACCGACGTTAAACGTCGTACATAAATATTATGTGCTTCCATCCAGTCCGAAAGTGTTCGCGTAACATATGACCGTAATGAAGAAGAATCTGCATCAGCCATCCCCTCCGTCACTTCATCAAAGTTATCAATTGAGACTTGTCCCAAGAACAAACGATGACTTTCATAATTAGATTGAACTTGGGCACTCTTAGTCGCATCCATCAAATAAATGACACCCAACTCAGGTTGGACTTGGACATCAAAAACCCGATGTAACCAATTCAACCGTGTAACCTGGCTTTCTTCGTCATACCAATTCTTAACTAGTACAGCCAAATTGGTATTAACTTCGCCAAGTTCCTTATTAATAATAATTTCATCACCGAGGATTCCCTGAATAAAAGGATTAACCCATTCAATCACGCCGTGCTCGTTGTACAAAATAACCGCAATCGGCATTTGAACAACTGCTTCTTGCTCGGCACGATTAATTCTCGTTGTTAAACTACGAATATAGCTAGCAGTATCTTCACCAATACCACGCAAAGTTTTAAAAATAACAATTAACGCTACAACTACTAATAGCACCCAAACGGTACCGATTATCCAATGCACTGAAAAAGCCACAATCGTTCCGATAACGGCCATCAAAGACACTAAAATTGCAACACCGGCTAATTGTTTATTTCTAAACATTGCGGAGAAGGAATTCTTACCTTCCATGCAGCCACCTACTCTCCAATAATTTATATTCTGGTCTATTATAGCATGAATCCAAAAAACTCTCTTAACCTCATGGTTGGCATTGCATTTATCATAAATAAAACAGCTGAAACAAATATCTATTTCAGCTGTTATTTAAAATATTATTTTGAGGTTGCTTTAGCCTTATATGCTAATTCAACATGCAAACTATATGGCAACTTCGCCTCTGTCAGACCAGCTCGACCGCGCACATGCGCTTGGCCACCCTTGATAACTGCCGTTGCGATAAATAAATCATTTTCCTTCAACGCTGCTGCAATTGGCATCAAGCCTACTGTCATCACTCGGCCTAAACGCTTGGCGAACATCTCATTAATCCCACCATAGAGTGCCATACCACCACGCTCAGCTTGCAAGCGCGAATATGGCAATGGCGTTCCGGGATGATTGGCATACACTGCACTTTCAGTATTCAAGTATGCTAATTGTTCCTGTTCTGTCAGTCCACCAAAATCGGTTTGAACGACCCCATTAGCAACCAGCTGCTCTGCAACTCGTTCAATCTCCGCCTGCATATCGTCATCCGAGACAATTGTTGCTGGCAAAACATCTTTTTTATTGTAGATACCATTCGCTGGCACGAAGGCACCCCGATTGGTCCGCTGTTCCTTAACTTCTTGCGTTCCAATGTACTTCTCAATTTTTGGCGAGATATCCCATTTAACAGTCTTGTTAGTGAAATAATAAATTACATTTAGAATCGAGAAATATAAAATAACCAGAAAAGCGAGTAGTAGAAGACTGGCTCGCAAATAGGCCGTGTTTCCCAGAAACTTACTCGCCAAATACAGCAGATAGAAATTTCCAAAGAAAGCCAGGATAGTATAAACTTTTCCTTTCCAGCGTGTATTAACATTGAAAAAACCTAAATAATGATTCAGCAAATCCAGAATTGTAAGCATTACGATCCTCCTTTCTAGTTAGTCCCTGATGCACTTGATGATGATGCCGGTGTATTAACGCTACTAGAACCTGACGAGCTAGTGCTATCTGAAGCACTAGTATTGTCAGCTGAACTGGAACTCGAACTACCAGACCGATTCACATCAGTGCTTGATGAACTGGAGCTCACTGATGTAGAATTCTCCGAATCACTCCTAGAGGTACTCGTTGCTTGACTTTGCGAGCTTTGACTAGAGGAACGCATAGAACTTGTGCTTACCGAACTAATTGATGATGACTGATTCTTTGAGCCACCGTTGCTTGTTCCAGTTGAAACATTAACAATTGCATTTGCTGCACTTAACGCTAAAATAATCGATACCAATGCCACTGGTGTAATAATTGGTGGTGTTCGATATGCCATAATCCCCTCCTATTCTTCAACTTCAATCTTTGCCTGCACAATTTCATTAATCCGATCGCGAGTTGCTTCCCAATCATCGTTCACAATGATCGTCGCCTTACCTTGTAATTCAACCGGTAAAACATTGTCCCGTTGAAATTCGGACGAGGCTAGTCGTTGTTTCATCTCATCGACGTTATCCCCGCGACGTTCCAAACGATGCATCAATTCATTGGGTTGACTCACCGTTAGATAAATAATTACCGCCTCACTACCTAACGCATCTGCATAAGTTACCGCGCCTGCAGTATCTAAGACAATCGTAATTAATGGGTTTTTCTCCCATGCCCGCTCGAGCCCTTCCCAAGACGAACCATATTGCTGTCCATCATAGGTTACGGTCTCTAAGTAATGATTATGTTGAAAGCTTTCCGTACTTTCAAAGTAGTAATCCACTTGATCCATTTCGCCGTCACGTGGCAACCGCGTGGTATGTGTAATTACCCGTGGCATCTCATAAAAATCTTGTAGATAATTGGCAACAGTTGTCTTCCCTGTACCAGTATTACCAGTTAAAACAAAAACTTTCCGTTTCATTATTAAACCATCCCATAACAATTACTCAGCAAACTTACCGGGTAACTGTGTCGTATCCTTATATTTCGATCAATTTAGTTCTTTTCGAATTGGTTAACTCAACATTAGCGCTAATTCTTTTTGAATTTGGTAAAGAACCTGATATTGAATATACTACCACAGCTAAGGATGTGTCATTCAGCTAATTTTGCTACGAAACGGCTGTATTATGAGACCACCCAATCTGTCATAAATAATTTAGTGATTTCGCCCGAATAGAATGTCCGCACTTGATGGTCTAAATCAACTACTAAACCACCCTGGTCGTTGATTGCCAACACAACACCTCGCAAAACCGTACGATCGACCAATAGTTCGACTTGCGCGCCAATTACTAATGATCTTGAGCGGTATCGCTTTAATACATCGACTGGATCTAGTGAAAAGTATTTAATAGTTTTCAAAATCAAGGCGCTTGTCAACTGCTCGAAGTCAAAAGACTCTGCTTGAAAAAGGGATCCAACTTTTTTTCTTAACTCAGCGGGGTAACGATCCGCCAATAGATTTATCCCAATTCCGATTATTAGAAAATCCGCCTGTTGTTCAACTAAAATCCCTGCTACCTTGCGCTGTTGATAATACAGGTCATTAACCCATTTAATTCCAACTTCGATCTTGAGTTGCTCTGATAATCCTTCTGCAATCATCGTTGCAATTCCCGTGGTAATCAAACCGGCATTAACTGTCTGAATGTCGATTTCTTTAACCACCGTCAGATAAAGCCCTTTAGCGTTAGGCGAATAAAAATTACGCCCATATCGCCCATAACCAGCCGTTTGTTCATTAGCAATCAATGCAGTTGTGCGTCTAATCGCACCTGCTTCAACTAAGCGTTTCGCTGCCGCATTTGTCGAATCAATCGTTTCAAAAGTTAATAAATCAATATTATCCTCAGCCAATAAATCCGTAATCCGTTCACTCTGCATATTTCAGTCTAGCCAAAGATACTCTGGAACCAACTAACTACCGGGTTCCAAATATTCGTAATAAACCAATTTGCCGCCTGCTTAACATCGGCAGAGTTGGCAAAGTCCTTTGCTTGCGCCATTACATTTCCCACTGAACTGCTCAATCGTCCGGCCAAATCTTTCGCCTGCGTCACAAAGGCTGATGAATTCGAAATAGGTGCATCCGCAACGTCCTTCAAAGCTGTTGCAATGTTTTGCACTTGTGTTGAAGAAGTTTCATCTGCGATCCCTTGCTTATTTAAATTAATATTTAACTGATTAACAATTATGTTAATCGTGATTGTTTGACCGTCCTGCTTTTTTTGAGCAACTTCGCCGGCGGTCTTTGTAACTGCTGAGGTCAATTTACCAGCATAACTACTATCACCTGAATTGGCGTTAATCGCGTCTTGAGTTGCGTTCATCACATTATTTGCCGCCTCAGTGTTAGCTGAGTCCAATGTTGCACCATCTGCTTCCAAGGCCTTATAAACTCCAGCCAAGGCTGCCTCACCAGAAACTGCTTGATTTGCCGAAACGGTAATAATTACATCCTTAACCCCGGCCATCGTTGCCGCCATCGAATACTGCTGTGATGTCACCTGGCTAATATTATTTTTACCATTGAAATCTTTAATATTTACTAAAATACCACTACCAGGTTCTGCCGGCGCAACAGCCACCGATGAAATCATCGCTGAATCCGCAACACCACTTAACCCCAAATATTGTTGGGCGTCAGCTCCTGTCGTTGTCAATTGTTCATAGTTATCTGTCACACCTAAAATTGTCTTCAAAGTACTCTGCTGAGAAGCGCCGGCACCATAGACAACATATGATTTTGATAGGTTGTGAATTTGCGTAGCACTTGAAGAAGCCGCACTACTGTCGCTACTTGCCGTACTAGTAGAATCTGCAAAGGCGGTCGTAATCATCGACCCACTAATTGTAACCACAGTTGATACAGCTGTTGTCAAACTAGCTGCAATTAAAACACTTGCAATCAAATTTTTACTTTTCATTTTAAGCTTCCTCCGCTATTTATTTCATTATAAAGAATGGGAGCTAAGGTTGCCATAAACAAACCCTAACTCCCATATTTTCTTAAATTTGTGCCTCAAGCCTATTTTGCCGATATGATATTACAAACATCATCACACTCCAACTCGCCAAAGCCAAAATGGCCAAGGCAATCATCATTGGGTTCCAATCTATCCGATAAATATCAGAATTTGGTAGCATATCTGCTAAGTTATGTGCCTTAACATAAGTTTTCTTCGTTGCCGTATGTTTACTAGCGATAGTTGTCACATTATCTTGCACCGTGTTCGCGCTTGTCGGTGTTTGCAACAAAGATTGTGTTGTATCACGATTTGCGATTGTTCCACTTGTGGACGTTGCAACTGGCTGAGCAACCGTCAACGTTGTTGTGTTTTGCGTACTATCCATGATCGCCGATTGACTACCAGTGGTTGCTTGATCATTGGCAACACTGACTGTCGTCGTACTGTTCAAATCCGAATTTGATTGACTAGTTTGCCCAGTATTGTTATTCGCCAAATTGGGATTCGATGTTGAATTCGAGCCAGCATTCGTGCCTTCATCTGTCACCGTTGTACTTTCATCCACTGGATGACTTGGCTGACCTTCACTAGTACCCTGACTACCTTTACCTGGATCAACCACTATGTTGGATTGACCATCTTGATTACCATTTACAGTTCCCGAATTAACGCTTGCACCACCATTAGCAGTTACCACACTACTAATCATACTTTGTGGATTACTACTCACATTACTATCGGCGTGTCCTGTAGAAAAGCTAAAAATTCCTACAGCTACGCTCAGCAATAGCAAGCCACTTTTATTTAGATTAACCATAACTCTCCTGCTCCAATGACCGTAACGATTTACATATATATTATAAGGTATATCTCAATAAAATCAGCTATTTCTACAGATCTTCGCCGTTTCACCTCTGTAAATACTTTATTAATTCACAAAAAGTTCATATTCGCCCATTTTAATCTCAATAATTATAATAATTCATACAAATTTACTATATTCTTTCTGGAGGTTATAGAAGTTATCGAACAAATTAATGATTCTTTAAATACTTATTTGTCAGCGCTTTCACAGACCGGAATTATTGTCGATTCATTTAAAATTAATCAAAAAAAGACCAACAGACGTTGGTCTTACTTTTTCTTGATTAAATTCAGCTAAATATCTTAGTAATTTGCCAAACGTTCCATCGCATCAGCAAAGATCGCCATTGAACGAGTCAAATCAGCAACTGGATAGAATTCGTTAACTTGGTGCATTGTATCAGGAACACCCTCAAACATGGCACCAAAGGCAACCCCACGCTTCAAAAGGCGACCAAATGTTCCGCCACCGATAACTTGCTCAGCAGCTGGCAATCCAGTGTGATCACGATATGTTTGCAACAAAGTTTCAACAAGTGGATCATTTCCTGGAACGTAGTGTGGTCCCATACCATGACCCTCTTGAGCAACCTTTGCATCGAATTCTGCAGGCAAAGCCTTGCGCACGAATTCTTCAATTGCATCAGCTGTCGTATTTTGTGGGTAACGGAAGTTCAAATTAATGAAGCCGTCTTGATCAGCGTCAAAACGTTGAATACCAACGTTCATTGATAGATCACCCATCAAATCATCATGCTTTACAGCACCAATCTTGACTGACTTAGTATCATCATGGGCCTTATCACCAAGGAATACCAAGTACCCCTTAGCATTTGCACCAAAATCAAAATTCATCAAGAAGTTTGCTAGATAGGTTCCGGCATTCTCGCCAGTCTCTGGCATTGCTCCGTGAACCTGCTTACCATTAACAGTAAAGCTAATCGTCTTACCGGCAACAGTTGCCGATCCACTAATGCGATCCTCTTCTGCAAGATAGGCATTAAATGATGTCAACATATCTGCAGTTGCCTCAGTCTCAACAGTTGCAGTTGCAACTCCTGGCACCATGTTTGGTCGCTCACCGGCTTCAAAGTCAACCAACTTATATGTGCCACCATTGGTTCCAGCAAAACGTACGACCGTTGAAACATTTCCTTTTTCACCATTAATGATTGGGAATTCAGCATCCGGTGAGAAGCCCATTGTTGGCTCACCCATCTCTGCGAAGAAATCATCCATCCCAGTCCAATCGGACTCCTCATCAATTCCCATTACGAAAATCAACTTCCGCTTCAAAGGAATGTTTAGGTCCTTGATCATCTTCATGGCATAGTAACCTGCAAATGAAGGTCCCTTATCATCAGATGCTCCGCGAGCATACAAACGACCATTCTTAATCGTTGGAGTAAAGGGCTCAGTCTCCCACTTACTTAGATCACCTGCCGGCATAACGTCCAAGTGACCAATAATTGCCAATGATTCCTCTGCATCTTCAGGTCCCATCTCTGCATACGCAACTAGATTCTTATAGTTACCAGTGCGGAAACCATCCCGCTTAGCAAATTCTTCGAATTTCAATAATGCTTCTTTTGGTCCAGGACCCAAAGGCGCATCGGTTGTTGCTGCGGCATCATCACGAACGGACTTGATTGCCAACATTTCCTTTAAATCAGTCAGCAAAGTATCTTCATACTTTAATGCTTCCAAACGCCATTGTGTCATTTTCACGACCTCCGTTTAATTAAAATTATTATCATTATACAACTCTAATCCTAAACCTAGCAAAGTTTTCTTAATTTCACTTAATAAATTAATCCAACAGCTTTTTAGCTAATCCCATTAAGGCAGATCATATCAAAATCATTGGCAAGCAGTCCACAAGCAAGTTTCTCATAATTATCTTATTTTAAGCTTGTCCTTTATCAGCCTTAGTCAGTCCTGCTTTTTCAAGTTTGCCATTTACAGGCTCAGATTTCTTAACAACCTGCGTATCAACCATGACACCATGAAGCCCTTTGGCAATCATTCGGCCAATTGGCTTTGAAAACGGAGCGTGAATGGTTACAGACTTAACCTCTTGATCATCATTTTCATTTAAAATTCCTGAATCAGACAATTCCATATTTGATAATCGTACTGAGCGAACCCGAATGATCCCCGGCTTGTCCATTACATCATCATAGATCTGTGCAAGTTCAGCATCTAAAGCCTTAGTCGCTTCCTCGCTAACAACTAATTTTTGTGTTAGTGCTTTAGTTGCCGTTACAATCGCCTCATCCACGATTGCTTTCAATTCTGTTTCGCTTAGATTTTGATGGTCTGCCTGATATGTCTCAAAAGCGTCCGTAACTTCGTTCAACTCTGTTAATAGACCTTCCTGCTTCGTTTGTAAATTTGAAAGTGTTTCGACTGCCTTCTGTTTTTCAACCTCCGCCCTTTGCTTAGCCTCTTCGCTGACTTTTTGTAATTTTTCAGCTTTTGCCAAATCCAGCTTTTGTTGATTGATCGTCTTGTTTAATTCAACAGTCTTCTCTTTAATCATCGT
Source organism: Weissella muntiaci (assembly GCF_008107635.1). Classification (GTDB taxonomy): domain Bacteria; phylum Bacillota; class Bacilli; order Lactobacillales; family Lactobacillaceae; genus Weissella; species Weissella muntiaci. The sequence continues at coordinate 19,266 of NZ_SDGZ01000014.1, forward strand.
CTCAACTTGTAAAGACGTATATGTTTCATCATTATTAAAAATTGCCATGCTTTATAACTCCTACCTAGTATTAATCAGTCAGTTCCACACCATGCAAACCTTGCGCAATCATCCGGCCAATTGGCTTTGAGAACGGAGCATGTAGTGTCAATGCCAAAACCTCTTGGTTATCATCAGCTACAGGCGCATGTAAATCAGATAGTTCTAAATTAGCAAGCCGGATTGAGCGAACGCGAACAGTCCCTGGCTTATCCATCACATCATCATAAATCGCCGCAAGCTCACCTTCTAAATTAGCAATCTTGGCTACTTGTTGAGCGAGCTGTTCCTCATAGCCTTGCTTAATTTTTAAACCTAACTCGGTCAACTTATCATCAAACCTGTTTAATTCACCTTTGACACTATCGTAATCTTTTTCAAGGGCCGCATACTTCTTTTCAGACTGCTCTAAAGCGCCGACCTCATTTGCAATATTTTGATCTTTTGCCGCCATCTGTGTCTCAAGCGTTTGATTTTTAGTCAATAATTCCTCAACTGTTTGCTTTAGCGACTGCAAACTTTCCTCGTAATTCTCGATAACCTCTCGACCGTTATAGGTCTCGGCAGCAACCGCCTTGGCAACTAGCTCATTAACTTCTTCTTGTGTGTATCGTCCGGCCATATCAATTCTCTTCTCTCATTTCAATCTTGTAATAAATCAATACTGTTATTATTCATGTTTAATATTTATATGTCCAGCCCCATTTGGTGACTACAATTAAAAATCCACCAAGCAGTTCTGCTCCGTGGACGGTTTTCGTTGAGTCTTGCGACGCTCAACTAGGGCTACCCTTTCGGCCTCCCTAATATTCAATTGTAAGAGACTTATCAGAAGTCTAGGCTGCAGTCCTAAACACCTGTCCCTGATAAATCTAACCAAATCATCTATTTAAGCATTAACAAACAGTACCCACATTACCCGTTCACAATAAGTTACATTGCCGATTCTGTCACCAAAATCTGAAAAAGCGAGCCGTGTCGGGTCAGGTAAGTAACTTAGGTTTAGTCTTTCATCATAAAAATATGATTATCAAACCTCATACCTACACTGATTGCTAATGACACCAAGAGTTGTCAACATCAAGACGTATGTTTATCGAATTATATTCAGATACTTTCGTAGATCTTGGGTCATTACTGCGACACGCCCATGCGGATTAAAGTTTGTAATGTAATAGCTGAAGTTGAGAATGAATTTTCGACCAAGCTCATTACCACCTTTCCTTTGGTACACCATTATAATATCACTATCTGCAAGCGCTTACAAGCGAAACGTTTTTTAATCAAACTAACGTATAATATCCAAACCCGTCCTCAAAACCAACTGAGATAAAACTATTGAAAACGTCATAAATGGTGTTATCTTATTATTAATAGTATCTACAATCAATATCCCTTACGAATCTGAGGTCCTTTATGCCTATTAAATTCCGCTCACTCTTAATCACATCTATCACCGCTCTATTGGCCTGTCTCCTATTTTTAATCTATCCCCATATCGTTACCAGCCACGACGTTGTCAGCAAAGCACTTGCTCGTAAACAAAGTGCAGCCCAGAGCAGCTCTGCTTTAGCTGCATCTGCCGCAGCCGCTTCAAGCAAGCAAAATTCTGACAGTGTGATTTATCTAACTTTCGATGATGGTCCCAATGCAACCACAACACCACAATTATTACAAACTCTAAAGACTAAGCAGGTTAAAGCAACCTTTTTTGTAACTGGCAACGGCCCCGATAACTTAATTAAGCAGGAATACGATGAGGGCAATCGCATTGGCTTGCACACGTACACACATAACTATGCGGAGGTGTATAGTTCGATCGATAACTATTTTAATGATTTAGAGCGAATCAATGAACGCGTAATCGCAATCACCGGTTATCATTCTAAACTTGTCCGAGTGCCAGGCGGAAGTGCCAATACTATCAGCAACAGTTACTCGCCAAACATAATGAGCTACATTCTACCGGAAATCCGTAATCGTGGTTATCAATATTTTGATTGGAACGTATCGGCCGGTGATGGCTCTGTTCAGACCAATTCCGATCAACCATATAATTCAGTCATCAGTGAATTACAACCCCATCGTGATAATGTTGTTCTCATGCACGATACAAAACAAACATCCGTCGATGCCGTCGGGCGAATCATCGACTATGCCAATCAGAATGGCTATCGCTTTGCCCTCCTAGACACAAATAGCTACCCCGCTCAACAACGCTAGTCTAACTTTCAAATGATATGCGTTGTTTAGTTTTGCTACTACCCAATTCTAACCAAGAAATTCAATCGCATATTCACAATCAGTCGACTTTTAGGGTTATAATTTAAATAACATCGTAATCCAGGGAGAGCTCATATGACAGAAGAACTTACAGCAACCATTGTCCATGAAATTATTCAAAAACGACCAAGCAATTCACACAAAGGTGACTTTGGGCGTGTTTTGATAATTGCCGGTAATCAACAATTCGGTGGTGCTGGACTAATGGCCACCGCGGCGGCTGTAAATGCAGGTGCCGGGCTAGTTACTCTGGCCACTGATCCCGTTAATTTGACGGCCCTTCACGTGCGCACACCAGAAGCAATGTTCATTGACTGGCATGACGACGCCGAATTAAGCTCCGCCATTGAAAAATCAGATGTTATTTTGATTGGACCTGGCCTCGGTACTGATGAGTTTGCTATTCGGCTTGTCAAAAAAACCTTTGCTCTAGCCAAAGGTAACCAACGCCTGGTTGTTGATGGCTCTGCATTGACCGTTATGGCACAAAATAACCTTGTTTTCCCACTCAACGTCTTTAGCGTTGCCACTCCTCACCAAGGTGAATGGGAGCTATTAAGTGGCATTAAACTTGCTTATCAAGATAACATGTCGCTTAACAATGTCCAACGCTCAATTTTGAATGCAAATACTTTAGTTCTCAAACAACATCATACAATTGTGATGTCTGACCAACGCGAGTTTCAGTTGAAGCTTGGTGGACCTTACATGGCTGTTGGGGGCATGGGTGATACCCTTGCTGGAATTATCGCCGCCTTCCTTGCCCAATTTACTAATGCAACCAAAGCGACTGAAGCAGCTGTCTATGTTCATTCAGCGATTGCTGAACAGATGGCTCACCACTCGTATGTTGTTAAACCAACTATCATCGCCGACTTTTTGCCAAATTACATGGTTCAAATCAAATCAAATCTCGATCAAGAATAACCGTAAAAAAAGACTAACCAATCAATGGTTAGTCTTTTTTCTACTTTATCTTCATGCGATATTCTTGCAAAATCCCTTCACGGACCCCAGATGCTGAGAAAACAATTCGCTCAGCACCGGTCTGCTTAATTAATTCTACCAAGGGTAATAATCCAGAAATGATAATATCCGCTCGGTTAGCCTCAGCTCCTAAGAGCAGCGCTCGTTGATCCTTGCTCATCTCTGTCATCTCATTAAATGTGTTTAAAACATCAAGCGCCTGCATTTCATACCCATGAAAGTTATTCGTAGTTGTCAAATGATGTTGTTGTCGGCTAAGCCGTGCAAGCGAACGATTTGCTCCACCAAGAACAACAATTGGTAAAGTCACTGCCTCATCCAACCAAGGCAACTTTTCAAATTCCTGACACACGTACTTCTGCGCTCGCATAATGTTTGCTGGCTCGATCACAGCCTCACCATTCAAATGAAACTTCTCTGCCAAGGTCACTGCCCCAAAAGGCAAAGAGATAAAATTAGCAGCCATCCGCTCTTCAATGCCGACCAACTCAACCGAAGCTCCACCTGTGTCTAAAAGCCAAGCATCGTCAATCTGTAAAGCCGAGAACGCACCCAAATAATCATAATAGGCCTCTTGGTCGCCTGTAAGAACTCGGATTTCCACGCCAACCGCGTGATAAACCCGGTCCAAGAATTCAATTTGATTACTTGCTTCGCGCACAGCGGCAGTAGCAATTCCTAAAACCTGTATATCAGGATAGTCACGATAATCAGCCTCGAATTCCATTAGTGCGGCAACCACACGATCCATCGCTAGATCCGTTAAGGCACCTTCATTTCGATCCATCCCCTCAGCAAGTCGAGTATCCAACTTACGCCGCTTCAATTCAACATACTCACCATTGTCTTGAAACTCTTCAACAACCATTCGAGTTGAATTAGAACCCAAATCAATCACTGCTAAATACTTCATAAGAACTTCCTCTAATTAGCTCCAGTAGTTAATGCCCATTGCTGCGCGAACTTCTGTCATTGTAGCCTGTGCCGTTTGACGGGCCTTTGCAGATCCGTCGGCTAACATTTGCATAACCTGCCCACGGTCGGCCGCATACTGAGCACGGCGCTCACGCATCGGTGCGAATTCTTGATTAAGCACCTCAAAGAGATACTTCTTAATCTTCATATCGCCCAAACCACCCGCTTGATATTGGTTCTTCAAGTCAGCTACCGTGGCTGTGTCCTGATCAAAGATATCCAGATAGGTGAAAACCATATTTCCCTCAACATGCCCTGGATCTTCCACCTTGATATGCGTGGGATCTGTATACATTGACTTAACTTTGGTCCATAAAGTATCTTCATCATCACTAATATAAATAGCGTTGTTCAACGACTTTGACATCTTCGCATTTCCGTCAAGGCCTGGAATTCGCCCCTGCCCCTTTGGTGGAAAGACGCCTTGTGGTTCCACAAGAATATCTTGTCCGTTGCCATAATAATGATTGAATGAACGAATCAATTCACGGGTTTGCTCTAACATTGGCTCCTGATCATCACCAACTGGCACTACGGATCCTTTGAAAAGAGCAATATCAGCCGCCTGTGATACTGGATAAACAAAGAAGCCCGCTGGAATACTCTCACCAAATCCTTTTTGTTGGATTTCCGCTTTAACAGTTGGGTTTCTTTGCAAACGAGCGATTGAAACTAGGTTCAAAAAGTACTCGGTTAATTCTGATAATTCTGGTACTGCTGTTTGCACAAAAATCGTTGATTTAGCTGGATCAATTCCAACCGCCAAATAATCCAACGCAACTTCAAGCAATGAATTATGAATCTTCTCTGGATCGCGAGCGTTGTCAGTAAAAGCTTGCTTATCTGCAATCATGATATAAGGATCATATTCACCAGAATTTTGCATTGCAACACGATTTTTAAGCGATCCAACATAGTGTCCAATGTGCAACTTGCCTGTTGGTCGATCACCAGTTAGTAACACTGACTTTTCTGTCATAAGTTAGCTCCTTCTAGTAGCACCTGCCACTGATCACGTGGAAATAAAATTTGATTGTAACTGCCCTGCATTAAAAAATCCTTTTAAGGCTTTACCGTTCACCAAAATCCCACGCGATTTTCCCTACGAACAAGCGCAGGTAGATTTAATTTGTCGCTTATTATTGTAAGCATTTTTGACCATTATCACAACACCATTATGCAAGCCATGTTAAAGTTGGTGCCACTCGTTCAATCAATGGTGTCACAGTTCCAACACTAATCAGAATTAATTCGTGCATTGCACGTGATGCCAACGTATATAAAAGCCCATTTGCTAACTGATCCGGATAGTTATTTGCAGATACATCAAAGCCAATTACCGCGTCAAATTCCAATCCTTTAGCAAGGTAGATTGGCATAATCAATATCTGAGCCGTCCGCGTTCGATCATCTGCCGTTAGTAACTGAACTGCTTGTGGGTAGTCTGCTAACATTTCTGCAACCTGTTCAGCCTGCACTTGTGTTTTGGTCAAAATTGCAACGGTCTTCCACTTGTCGATCTGTTGATCAACTAGCTGGCTCAACTTTGCTTGAACATGTTCTCTATCAGTAAGTGCCAACTGAGGTTTCTCGCCACTTCGTGTAAAAGAAACAATTTGATCGCCATCCGGCAACAAAGCCTTTGCAAAATTCATAATTTCCTGTGTGGAGCGATAGGCTTTATTCAAGACAACCAAAGTTGGCGATTGAGCCGTAAAGGCTTCACTATAACGTTTCAAAAGACTAGCTGGCTTTTCGACTGGCCGGAAAAGTGCCTGCTCGCTATCACCAAGTAATGTAAACTTCGCATTTGGAAAGGCATGTCTCAAATAGAGGAGCTGAGCCATTGAATAATCTTGCATCTCATCAATAAAAATATAATGCATAGCCTGATTCGTACCATAACCGCTCAATAAATCACGCAAATATAAAATTGGTGTCGCATCTTCTAAATCAATTCGGTGGTACTCCAATTCACGCAAGAAACGTTCTTGTTTCGCCAACCACCAATCAGACTGCTCTGGATTTCTCTCAGCCAGATAACTCAAAAAGTCTGCATATTGTTCATATACATCAAAGAAGAAGCCATTATAAATTGCATCCGCCACACTTTGTAGGCTTCGTTCCAAATACCGTTTGCCCGCCAGAGCCATTGTATCTGCAATACTATCTTCCTCGGCCACTTTTTCAGCCACCTCTTCATCTAGAAGATCATTGTACTGATACTCGTCCATGTTGTTCAAAGCTTCCAAGACCCAGTCATCATTCACCATTCGTTCAATTCGCCGACTAAGGCGTTCATCTAATCTTTTTTGCGTTTGAACAACTCGTTCACGAACCGAATAGGCCGGTGATAGCTCTGCAAAAATCCGTTCCATTGCCGTACTGGTAAAAAAAGCACTTCCTTGGTAGTTAATATCCGCAAAGCGAATTGTTGTCGCCGTCAATTGTTGAACGTATTCGGCTAGATACGTAAAGATTGTCGCACTTTCAAGCGTCGTTCGAATCATATTACTAGCCGAGTCGCCACGATTTGGACCATCTTCATAACGGTCAAACAGGCTTTGCACCTTTAGCCCCTGTAACCGTGCAGACAAAAACTCAGCTAACGTCACCTGGCGCATATTTCGTTCGCCCAAGGATGGCAATACATCCGCGATATAGGCCGAGAATAACCGATTTGGCGAGAATAGCACAATCTGATCACTATTTAAATCTTCACGCGCATGGAATAACAAGTACGCGATTCGCTGTAGAATTGCAGAAGTTTTACCCGAACCGGCAACTCCTTGGACCACCAATAAATCACTCGTAGTATCACGGATAATTGCGTTTTGCTCCTGCTGGATGGTCGCCACGATGTTTCGCATCGTACTATCATTTTCTTGACCCAAGGCATATTGAAGCATCTCATCGCCCACAGTCTCATTGGTATCAAACATATTCACAATTTGCGCATCATCAATATTAAATTGGCGCTTTTTCACTAGATCAGCCCGTTGCTCACCAGCCGGTGTTGGGTAGGTCACTGGACCCAAGGTACCGTTGTAATAAATCCCACTGATTGGAGCACGCCAATCGTAGATCAGAAAATCTTGCTGACCATCCTGAAGTGAAGCAATTCCAATATACAATTGTTCCTGCTCACCAGATTCATTAATGTCAATGCGACCAAAGTAAGGACTAGGTCGTAAATCAGTTAGGGTATCAACAACCTTCTTCATAATTGATTCAGTTTCCACAACCCGAGCCACGATGTTACGTTGTTGCTGCACCTCAGCATTTGTCTCCATAGCATCATCTAATTCGATTGTATTAATCGAAATATTGTTTAGGTAGTTTCCTTCGACTGCTCTTGTCTCGGCATGGGCCTCTTCGTAAGCTTGTTGAGAACTTACAATTTGCTCATCGATAATCGAAACCACTCCGTCAAGGCGTTGCTGTTCAGCTCTTTTATCTTCGTTCATTTCTCACCCCTCATCTATCTACATTCCTAACTATTCTAGTATAGTCCTTCCTTATCGACAACAACCTGTTTCAATCAAAAAAAACGAACGAAGATCATCTCTTCGTTCGACTAATTCGAATTTAATTAATCCATTCCGCCACCCATAAAAGCGGTCATATCAGATCCCAGTGATGGATATGAATACATTTCTTTACGCATATCTGCTTGAGTTTGTTTACGGTTAATTGCACTAGTGAAGTAGTTGATCAATTCATCGGCATGAGCAGCCAAAACGCTGGCACCAACAATTACCCCTTGTTGATCAAGAATCACCTTTGCCTGTGCTACTGGTTCAAGATTACGGTAGTATCCCATCCAATGGCTCATATCAAAACTTTCAATAGAATAACCTTGCGTCAAAGCAACCGCTTCAGTAATACCAACTTCACCCAACTTTGGCGAACCGAATACTACCACAGGAGTTGCTGGAAAGACCATTGGTCCATTTGCCGGATTTAGAATGTGACCAGCTACATAACGCGCTTCAGCTGAAGAAGTTGGTGTTAGCTTTGGTACTGGGAGGTTTGCAACATCCCCCACCGCATAGATGTGTTCAGTTGTGGTCCGCAAATATTCATCAACCTTGATTCCGTTACCCTCAACTTGAACCCCAGCCGCTTCAATATTCAACTGATCAGTATTGCCTTTTCGGCCGGCCGCCAAGAAGGCCGCTGCAACCGTCAAAGTTCTACCATCGGTTGCATGCAAAGTAACTCGCCCATCAGCCGTTTGAGTTACTGTATCAGTATCAAACATAAATTGGAAATTAACACCCTTAGCCGTCATTTCCGCAACCATCGTAGCAACCATATCCCGATCGAAGCCCCGCAAAACTACATCATGCTTCAGAACCAAATGAACCTTTGCCCCCGCTGCCAACGCAATATTTGCAAACTCAATTGCGATAAAGCCACCACCAATTAACGTGATTTCATCCGGCATTGTTGCCAAATTTAGAAAATCCTCATTATCTAATAGATAGTGATCACCCGGAACGTCCAAACGAGCAGGTCGTGCCCCTGTGGCGATAATCCAATTATTGGCTTTAATCGTATTACCTGGTAATTGGACAGTCTGGTCGTCTACAAATTCGGCATGTCCATAACGGTGTGCAATACCAGCTTCATCTAAACCAACAATTTTACGTGCAGTGATCGGTTCAGTAAAGGCCATCTTATGACGCATCAATGTTGTCCAGTCCAGTTTTACATCACCCACGACACCCGCACCCGCAAGGTGCTCAACTTGATCCTTTGCCTCGACCGCTGCCAAGAGCATCTTCTTTGGATCGCAACCATAATTGGGGCAAGTTCCGCCCCACAAATACTCTTCAATAATTACAACTGACTTGCCGCCCGCCTTTAAAGCAAACGCAGCTGATAGGCCAGCCGGACCAGCACCAATAATTCCAACGTCAAAATGTTCAAGTGTCATAAGGGCTTCTCCATTATCTTGCTAGTATGTGATGTTCGACCAAATAATCTTTAGCGACCTTACTAGCTGGCTCATGTTTCACATTAACTAAGTAATTCATCTCCTGCATGTCTGCATCAGTAATTTTCCCAGCTAACTTATTCAACGACTGTACATAATCAGGATGCTTCTTTGCAAAAGCATTCTTCATCAGCGGAACTGCTTGATAAGCCGGAAAGAACCGTTGATCGTCTTGCAGAACTTGTAAATGATACTGCTTTAGCTGAGAATCTGTACTATATGCATCAACAATCGAAACCTTCCCTTGTGCAATCGCCTGATATCGCAACGTTGGATCAAAACTTGTCGTTGGAATACCCGTCAGGTCATACGTCTGTGCAATTCCCGGCCAACCATCGGTCCGATCCAAGAATTCTGCTGTCATTCCCGCACTGGCATTCGGCAATTTATGTAAGTCACCAATTGTCGTTAAGCCATACTTCTTAGCAACTGAGCTGCTAACAGCAATTGCATAAGTATCGTTAAACTTAGTTGGCTTACCAACCGTTAAATTCAAATTCTTAGCAACTTTCTTGGCTGCCGCATACGTTGTCTCAGCTGATGCACCTTTAGGTAAAGTAACTGGCTTACGCGCAATATCTGACAAAATCGTTCCTGTAAATTCGGGATAGATATCAATATCATCACTTTTTAAGGCGTTGTACAAAAACGAGGTCGTGCCAAGACTATCCTTCGTAATCACTTTAACATGCGGATCATCGGCTTGAATTAGGTCTTTGTACATTTCAATTAGAATCGTCGGCTCAGAACCCAATTTACCAGCAATCACAACCGTACTGCTTTGCTGCGAGACAAGCTTTGGTACAAAGGTCCCCACAGTAATCGTACCTAACAAACCGATAACAATCGCCCAGCGCAACTTTCCACGTGTCTTACCAATAATTTGAATCAGTAGCGTTGCCAAAATCGCCAGCAAGGCCGACGTAATCGCCCCAATCAACAATAGATTGTTATCATTACGATCAATTCCCAATAAAATGAACGACCCCAAGCCACCTGCTCCGATTAAGGCGGCTAACGTGCCAGTCCCCACAATCATCACCGTCGCTGTTCTTAGGCCAGCAATGATATTAGGCGTTGCCAATGGAAAGCGAACCTTCCACAAAATTTTATTCCTTGGTAAACCTAACGCAGCTGCTGAATCAATCAATTCCGGTTGGACTTGTGATAGGCCAAGGTAGGTATTTTGAAAAATTGGCAAAAGTGCATAGACGACTAACGCCGTCAATGCAGCCGGAAAACCAATCCCAACAATCGGGATCATCAACGCTAACACTGCCAAAGACGGAATCGTCTGTAAGATCCCGGTTATTTGTAGAAATATCTCTGCAATTCGCCGATGGCGCAATGCCCAAATTGCTAGAGAAATTGCCAGTATCGCCGCAATTACTAAAGCAAAGGTTGTCAACTGGATGTGCTGCCATAAGGCAAGCACCAAATCATCCCAGCGAGTGACTAATGTATTAATCATTTCTACCTATCTCCCGCTCATCGTTCCCCAAAGCAAGACCTAAGCTGATAATCAAAGCATGATCAACCTTCTGCATTAATGTTTGTGGCAAATTCCCCAATTTGTCTTGTAAACGGCGCTTATCAATCGTCCTAATTTGTTCAGCTAGAATCACCGAATCACGTGCAACACCTGTCACATTAATGGTTGACGGCATCGCCACGTGGGTTGGTAATTTAGTCTTTGTCATTTGTGCCGTAATCGGTGCAACAATCACCGTCGGCGAGAAATTATTTCCAACATCATTCTGGATAATAATCACTGGGCGTTGTCCGCCCTGTTCTGAACCTCTAACGGGCGATAAATCAGCAAAGAAAATATCACCACGTTTGATTGGTTCACGTATTTTTTTATGCATACTGCTTCCTCAATCAACTAAATATCTTGGCAATCGCGCCGATAAACTTGTAGCAATCTCATATGGGATCGTCGCCATTCGATCAGCCAAATCACCCAATGTAATCGTCTCATTAGTAACCTGTCCGATCAATGTTACGACTGTCCCAACTGGTACTTCACCCGGCAAACGAACCATTAACTGATCCATTGCAATTCGTCCAACAACTTCGACTGAACGTCCATCTGGCAATAGTCCCCGCATACCTTGTAATGCTCGTGCGTAACCATCAGCATAGCCAATTGGCAATGTCCCGATCCATTCAGTCGTTTGAGTTGTATAAGTTGCCCCGTAAGAGATCGACTCACCGGCTGGCACTTGCTTTACATGAACCAATTCAGTTTTCAAACTGAGGACTGGCTCTAATTCACGTTGTTTCAAAGCCCCTTGTGACGGATCAAAACCATACATTCCAGCACCAACACGAATCAAATCTGTACTTGGTTGTTCATGCCACAGCGCTGTCCCAGAATTTGCTACATGTAATAAAACAGTGTCCGCCAAATTCAAATCAGCTAGAATCGTCTGCCAACGTTGTAATTGCTTTTCAAAATACGCTACATTCTCACTATCAGCTGTGGCGAAGTGCATTCCGATACTATGTAATCTAAACTGACTTTGTTCCTCGATAAAAGTGAGGGCCTCTTCCAAAGCCTCAGCATCTCGAAATCCAATTCGGCCCATTCCAGTATCAACCGCTGCCCATACCGTCAAACAATCAGCTGATTGGAGTGCTTCTTTGGCCGCCTCTAGCCAGCTTTTTGAGGTCACTACTGGAATCAACGCGTATTCTGCTAAAATGCTAGCATCCTCAGCCGGAGTCACACCGAGGACCATAATTGGTAGATCAACTCCATAATTTCTCAACCAGAGACCCTCATCCATTGTTGCAACAGCAAAACCATCTACACCAGCTGCCAAAGCTGCTGTCACGATTGGTCGCATACCGTGACCATAGGCATTCGCTTTCACAACCGCAAAGAAACGCTTAGCATTGGTCAATTCACGAATATAGTTTACATTATGTTGCAATGCCTGTTGAGAAATTTCGATCCACGCTGGCCGATGAATGCTAACTACTTGTCCAAGGTCTTCAATCTGCTCTAAAATAACTGAGCTATGTACTGCATTACCAGTATGTGATATTGAAATATGTGCAATTAGCTGGTCAAGCTTCGGATGCTTAACAATCACTGGTTGACCGGCTTCATTTGGCAGAATCTCTAAATCTTGCCATGAAACTGCCGCACCAATGCCCGTTCCCAAGGCCTTTGAATAAGCTTCCTTCGCAGAGAAACGACCTGCTAGAAATTCATCGCGGTGTTTACCCTTTTTATCGTTATAAATCACTTTTTCTGCGGGAGTCAAAATCACATCAATAAATCTTGGTCGGCGTTCAGCAATTTTAGCAACTGCGTCGATTTCCTGTGCATCAATTCCATTTCCAAAAATCATAATTTTCCTCCCTCGAGATGTTATCTATTATTATAACAACCTTGTAAAGTAGAAGGTATCCTTCTCATCGAATCTTATTTTTCTCTAGGTTTGTCAAACAATTATAACGCAAAAAAAATGACCCAAATAGTAGCTATTTGAGTCATCCTTCAAAGATTATATATTATTCGATCGTTACCAGCAAAAGGTTTCGATCAATTTTTAATCGTTATTACGAATTACAAAGTCGCGACTTGAGCGACGAGGTGCTCCTGATTGACCACGTTGTGAGCGGTCACCAGAACCGGTCCGTGAACCACGATCGTATGAACGACGCTCACGACTACCGCGCTCGCTACGGTCACCACCACTACGGCGATCACCACCACGGTATCCGCCACGACGACCATTACCACCGCCTTGACGTCCGCCATCACGACGTCCACCACCAAAGCCTGAACGCTTACGTGGCAAAGGACGCTCATGTGACAAGCTAAAGCTCTCATCCATCTCGGCAACATTTGCAACGGCACTCAACAAAGCAGCTGCCAAAGTCTTGGCATCATACTTCTCAACAAGTCCCTCGGCTGCTTCTGCAAACAATGATGCATCAACAGCGCTAACAGCGGCTTCAACTGAAGCTGAGGCAACAGACAAACGACCAGCCACAGCTTCTTCGCGTGTTGGTGGCTTAAGAGGTTGCATCCGCTTCTTAGTTAGCTTCTCAATGTCCTTCAAGTAATCCATCTCAGCATTTGTAACAAAGGTTACTGAGTTACCATGCGCTCCGGCACGACCAGTACGGCCAATACGGTGAACATATGATTCAGGATCTTGTGGAATGTCAAAGTTATAAACATAAGTAACACCAGAAATATCCAATCCACGGGCAGCAACATCAGTTGCAACCAAGATCTCGATTTCTTTAGCTTTGAATTGCTTCAAAACTTGTGAACGCTTTTGTTGTGTTAGATCACCATGAATACCAGCAGCCTTAAAGCCACGTAATTCAAGTCCGCGTGTCAATTCATCCACACGACGCTTTGTGCGACCGAACAAAATTGCCAATTCTGGTTGTTGAACGTCCAAAATCCGTGTCAAAGTATCAAACTTTTCGTTATCACGAACTCGTACATAATATTGGTCAACCAAATCAGTAGTCAATTCCTTAGCAGCAATTTGGATGTGCTCAGGATCTGTCATGAATTGCACACCAATACGCTTGATTGCCGTTGGCATCGTTGCTGAGAACAACAATGTTTGACGCTTATCTGGCACAGCCTTCAAGATTGACTCAATGTCTTCCAAGAATCCCATGTTAAGCATTTCATCAGCTTCATCCAAAACCAATGTCTTAACATTGCCAAGCTTAATTGTCCCACGATTAATGTGGTCAATTAGTCGTCCTGGCGTTCCAACAACGATGTTTGCACCGTGATTCAAGTTAGTAATTTGGCGGCGAATATCTGACCCACCAAAGACCGCTTGTACTCGTACATGCTTATCGCGTCCCAACTTGAACAATTCTTCCTGTGTTTGGATTGCAAGTTCACGTGTTGGTGAGACGATCAGCGCTTGTACGTCGCGACTATTTGTATCGATCATCTCCAAGATTGGCAAACCAAAGGCAGCTGTCTTACCAGTACCAGTTTGGGCCTGCCCAATCACATCTTTCCCAGCCAAAGTCAAAGGAATCGTTTGTTCCTGAATGGGGGTTGCCTCTACATAGCCATGCTTTTCAATGGCCGTCAAAAGATCTTCACTTAGACCTAGTTCTGAAAACTTCAAAATATTTCCTCCACTGCGTCCCTCGGGCGAGGAACTAAAAAGTCTTGAACAGTTCTTTATTAATTAAATGTTTGAACGGGGCACAATCCGGCGCCCTCTCCCTTGTTCAATTTAAATACCGTTCAATCTGTAACTTATCTATAATACCGTGCTCTATCGCAATTAGCAAGGTAAGGAATCACAATTAAACAATGTAAACCCTTACCTAAAAATAAAAAATGACAGGGCGCACCATGTCATTTTTCATAAATATTTAGGCTTCATCGTCATCAATAATTTGGATGTCACCATTTAAGAATGTCAGTTTGTGAATCAAACGGTCATATCCTCGTAGAATATGTTCCGCGTCCTCGATGACCGTAATCCCATCCGACATCAAACCACCAATTACCAAGGCTGCTCCAGCACGAATTTCCGCCGCTTTAACAGTATTTCCGGTGTGTTGACTGCTTTGGTTAATCTCGATTAGACCTTCACTTGGCACTTGAATACTCATCCCAAGCTTATTTAGCTCTGGAATATGGCGTGTTCGAGCCGGATAAATCGTCTCCAGAATTGTGGATGTTCCGGCGGCTTTGGCCAATAATGGTGTAATCGGTTGTTGTAAGTCAGTCGCAAAGCCTGGAAACGGTGCCGTTTGAATTGAAATCGGCTTAAGTACATCCGTCTTTGGTACGAAAATTGAATCTTCACGCACATCAAGTTCAACGCCTGCTTCAATCAGCTTTGCCGTAAAGGCCTCCATATGCTCGGGAATAATGTTTTTCACCAAAACCCCATCACCTTGGGCTGCAGCCATTGAAAGATACGTTCCAGCCTCAATCCGATCTGGAATAATCGTATGTGTATTATGCGCCTCTAAGCGCTCCACACCAACAATTCTGATTACATCAGTTCCAGCTCCACGTACTTGCGCTCCCATATTATTCAAGAAAGTCGCCAAGTCAATAATTTCAGGCTCTTTCGCTGCATTCTCGAGGATCGTGGTCCCCTTAGCTTTGACGGCAGCTAAGATAATATTCATCGTAGCACCAACCGAAACCATGTCCAAGAAAATTCGAGCACCCTTTAAACCTTCTGGCGCATCGATATAAATCGTATCATTTTCTTCCCGAACTCGAGCACCAAGCGCTTCAAACCCTTTAATATGTTGATCAATTGGCCGTGGACCAATATTATCACCACCTGGGAAAGTTACCGTAGCGCGCCCAAAGCGCCCTAAAAGTGAGCCCATAAAATAATATGATGCTCGCAATGACTTGATTGCTGTACTTGGTAACTCCGCCTCGACAATATCGGTCGGGTCGATGGTTAGCTCGCCACCCTTAAAGTCTGAGGTTACGTTCATTGATTTTAAAATTAATTGTAAATTTTGAACATCTAAGATGCCTGGCACACTATCGAACTTAACCGCAGTGTCAGCTAAAATTGAGGCCGGAATCAATGCAACCGTTGAGTTCTTTGCTCCGCCGATTGTCACTTCGCCGCTCAAACGCCGTCCGCCATGGATTAACAGCTTTTTCATGACTATATCCTTCTCACAGTAAAACCGACAAATCCCCCGTAGCTTATCGGTTCTATTTCTTTCTAACTTTTTCAATCTAAATTGCCTTATGTACAAGACACTTCAAGCTACTAAAGCTTTTCCATTTATGAGTGTAACCGAAATGACACATTTAAACAAGAATTGCGGGCTATTTTAATAGACCTTTGCAATTACTTATAAAATTTCGTACAACCGGTAAACAACCATGGCGATTCAAAACATCTTGGCACAAAAAGCAGATCAATAAAAAGAGGTGAATGCCCTCAAAATGAGTTCATTCACCTCTTAGTTAGTTAATTAAACTTTACTTAGCCTCTTTTTGTGCCAAAGCGGCCTTAACAAAAGCTGCATACAAAGGTTCTGGACGATCTGGTCGTGACAAGAACTCTGGATGGTATTGAGCTGCAATAAAGAAGTCATTTGCTGGTAATTCAATAATCTCCATCAAACGATCATCAGGTGATGTTCCCGCAAAGACCATTCCAGCATCTTCGAACTGCTTACGATAATCAGTGTTGAATTCGTAACGGTGACGATGACGTTGTTGAATCTCTTCAGCTTCATAGATTGCCTGCGTTTGTGTTCCCTGCTTTAACTCAGCTGGATACAATCCCAAACGTAATGTTCCACCACGGTCCGTTACTTCCTTCTGGTCGTTCATCAAAGCAATTACCGGCGCTGAAGTCTCAGGATTCAATTCGATTGAATTTGCATCTTCATAGTTCAAGACGTTACGAGCAAATTCGACTGATGCAAGTTGCATTCCTAAGCATACCCCAAGGAATGGTCGGTTATTCTCACGAGCATATTGAATTGCAGCAATCTTACCTTCAGTTCCACGAGCACCAAAGCCACCTGGAACCATAATTCCGTCGGCATCACCAACCAATTCGGCCACATTATCGACTGTAACATGTTCGGAATTAATCGCGTTAATCTCAACATCTGCATCAACAGCATAACCACCTGCACGTAAGGCTTCGTTAACTGAAATATAGGCGTCCTGCAGGTCAGCATACTTACCAACCAAAGCAATCTTCAACTTCTTGTGCAAGTTACCAATATGATCAACCATCTTAGACCACTCATGCATATCAGCTTCAGGCGCTTCAAGTCCCAAACGCTTCAAAACCACATCATCCATATTTTGTGCTTGCATGTTCAAAGGAACTTGATACAAGATATCAGCATCCAATGACTCAATAACTGCTTCCGGAGCAACATCAGTGAAAAGTGCCAACTTTTCGCGCATTTCTTGTGTGATTGGTTGCTCAGTTCGAACAACTAGCATGTCAGGCTGAATACCATAAGAACGCAACTCTGCAACAGAGTGTTGTGTAGGCTTGGTCTTCATCTCACCCGCTGCCCGCAAATATGGAATCAAAGACGTATGAATATAGGCCACATTCTCTGCACCAACTTCACGCTTCATTTGACGCAATGCCTCAATGAATGGCAAAGACTCAATATCGCCAACAGTTCCACCGACCTCAGTGATCACAATATCAGCGCCCTTAGTCTCGGCTGCTAACATCATCTTTTCTTTCAGTGCATTGGTAATATGCGGGATTACTTGCACAGTAGCGCCATCATAATCACCACGGCGTTCCTTAGCAAGGACCTCTGAATAGATTCGACCTGACGTCACATTTGAATACTTATTTAAATTAATATCGATAAAACGCTCATAATGTCCCAAATCAAGATCTGTTTCCAAACCATCATCTGTGACGAAGGTCTCACCATGTTGATATGGTGACATTGTGCCTGGGTCAACATTAATATATGGATCGAACTTTTGTACTGCAATCTTAAAACCACGCGCTTTTAACAAACGTCCTAGTGATGCTGCTACGATTCCTTTTCCTAGTGATGAAACCACCCCACCAGTTACGAAAATGTACTTTGTTGCCATGTATAAAATTCCTCCGTATTTGCGCGTTTGAATATCTAACAATCTCTGGGGCACACTCACGTTAATTAACAAAAAAAACAAAAGAACTCCCAATGCCATCACTGACCTTGGGAGCTTGGTTTATTTTCTTAACCGTTCAGCAAATATATACTGAGCCCGGAACTATATACTACATAATATTTACGGTTTTGTCAACTCAACGATGTCCGTCGCAACTTGATTAATGAAATCCCGATCATGTTCAATTAATAACATCGTTGGTCGCATTGTCTGAATCAACTTTGCCAGTTGATCGTGATTAAAGACATCGAGATAATTTAGCGGTTCATCCCAAATGTATAATTCGGCTGGGGTGGCTAGACTGCGAGCAAGCTCAACCTTCTTTTGTTGCCCCATACTCATATTTTCAATGCGCTCTTTAAAAACAATTCGATCCATCCCCAATTTCTTCAAATTGGCTAACAAATCGTTTAACTCGATTTGCTGCGTCTTAGCAAAATCAGCCAAAGTCCCATGATAATTGGTAATTTGTCGAACCGCCGATATTTTCAAAGATTGCGGTAGCTGATAGTTTCCCTGAACACTGCCAGTAAACTCATTCAAAAACACCTGCAAGAGGCTCGATTTTCCACGACCATTTGCCCCCGTAATCGCAATCACTTGATTTCTCGCAAGTTCAAAACTTACCGGCTTAAACAATGGTTCAGTCTGATACGAAACCGTAAGTTCCTCCACCCGCAAAGGGACTTGATGGTGACTTGAAACAAAATTAAGCGTTAAATCCTCAATGGCCTCAATATCCTTTAATAAGTCGCTCTTCGCCTCGATGTCATTTTGCATCCGCTTTTCAAGATGCTTAGCCTTCTTCATTACCCGAGCAGCCCGAGCACCGATAAAGCCAGTATCATTGATTGATCCAGAGCCCTTCACGTGTCGTTGCCCATATTTATCGCCTTCACGTGACTGGGACCATGCCGCCTTATCACGCGCCGTCTTTTGCAAACGACCAATTTCATTTCTTAACTTAGCATTTTCAGCTTGTTCGAAGTCATCGCGTAACTCTTTTTCCGACTCATAAGTTGCAAAATTCCCTTGATACAGTCTAATTTGTGTCCGTTCAATCGCTAAAATATGATCAGTCACCTGATTCAGAAATTCGCGGTCATGACTTACAACGATATAGCTACTTTGTTTAGCCAAATAATCTGCCACAAGTTGTCGACTAAAAGCATCCAGATGGTTTGTTGGTTCATCAATTAATGCAAACCCATTTTGCGCTAAAAACAAAACCACTAATAAAGCCTTGGTCTGTTCGCCACCTGATAATGTATCAAACGGTCGCCAGAGCATTTCAAGATCTGCCCCCATCAAAGACAGTTCTCGTTCAATCTCCCAAAGTTCAAAATCAGCCAACGATTTTAAAACGTCGTATGTCAAATCCGTCTCGTTCTGAACCGGCTGGGGGAAATATTTAAACTGCTTAGTTGTATTGATCGGACTGTCAACTGGTAATGTTCCACGCAAAATATTTAATAACGTTGTTTTCCCACGACCGTTACGCCCGACCAACCCTAAGCGCCATTGATCGTTAATATTAATTTGCGCATGATCGAAAATTGTTTGTTGACCATAGTTAAAGTTCAAATTATTAATTTCAATACTCGACATAAAAAGCTCCTCTCTCACAGCACGTGAAAAAGAAGCTCCCAATTACACAGGACGCCCTTCGTTCACTAAGCCATGAATGCAATCTAAATAGACTTCTAAAGTCTATCTATCCTAATAACACGCATTTAGGGCTTAGTTCTTCAATGGACGATACCTACCTTTTTTAATCTGTTGTATAGGTTAACATAGATTACGGTGCTTGACTAGTTTTACAAACAAAAAAATACTCTCGATAAACGAGAGCATTTTACAGATGCATGATCAAGCTTAACGCTCGATATCACCACTACCATAATCGTCATCAACATTGGTCGCGATACCACCGATATCTTCACCAATACCTGATGATACTTCATCAGAGTAGTCTTTATCATCATCACTGTCGTCATCGTCAGCATCATCGTCGTCTGCATCAGTAGTTGCAGCCGTCTCCTCTTCCTCAACGTCAGCGAAATCGTCATCTTCTGGATCATCGTCGTTATAATCAATAACGTCGTCATCATCTGCAACGTCTGCTAAGAAGGCGTTAATCTTCTTGCGTCGCTTCTTCTTTGGTGCGCCATCTTCTTCTTCAAGATCCAAGTGAACGGCTTCATCAATAGAATCAAATGGATACCATGAACGAAGTCCCCACATGTTTTCACCCAAAGAGATGAATGAACCGTCGATATTCAAATCGGTATAGAATTGTCCCAAGCGCGCACGAATCTCTTCGTCTGTCTTGCTGGTAAATGTCTGTACCTCATTCAATAAATCACTGAACGCCATTGCTTCATGACCCTCATTCAAAATTGCACGAGCCACTTCAATCATTGAAAGCTCAGCCTTATCTTGGCCGTCAAACTGTGTTAATGCCAAATCACGCACGTCCTTTCGCGGTCTTTTACTCAATACTATATTTTATCTCATTTGGTGTTGTTAGACAAGGAACTAATCTAACTCTGGGACTGTTTTTCCCAAAGCCCACTTCTCCAAAGCCAACGCAACACCGTCTTCATTTTGACTCAGCGTTTGTGCGTTTGCAGCCGCCTTTAGCTTATCAACCGCATTTCCCATCGCCACACCAAGACCAGCTGCTTCAATCATTGTCAGATCGTTTTCTTGATCGCCCAAGGCCATCGTTTCGTGCATATCCACCCCAAGATGTTGAGCCAAAATCTTCAATCCTGCACCCTTAGTTGCCTGGGCATTCATGAATTCCAAAAAGTTTGGTGTCGATTTAACTACGTAATACTTGTCACGAATCGCTTTAGGTAGCGCTGCTTCAAATCTTTGGACATCCTCAGCACCGGCAATCATCATCATTTTTACATAGTCCATATCAGCGGTCATTTCGGCCATCGGCGTGATCTTTAATGGCATCTTAACCAGATAATTCTCACCACTAGCTTCATGCGGGATGATCGTATTAGTTGTATATGCCGCGTCCTTCCCTTCAACTTGCATGTAAGCTCCTAGCTCATCAGCCAGTTGACGTAATTCTTGATACGCTGCTAGATCCAATTGTGCCCCACCAAGCGAAATCCCACTAGTCGTTTGTACCATACCACCATTATAGTTAATGACGAACTGATCATCTTGATCGTTCAAGCCCAACTCATTCAAGTAGTCCACCACACCCAGCAATGGACGACCAGTCGCCAAAACAACCTTAACACCCGCCTGCTTAGCTGACTGAACCGCCGCTTTGACCCGTGGCGTGATCTGGCGTGCTGAATTAATCAAAGTATCATCGATATCAATTGTTACTAACTTTATTGCCATTTTTAACCTCTAATCTTCTATTGGTCGAATAAGTTCATCATTATGCACAAAACGCTGAAAATCAGCATAAATAGGCGCCATCACATCATCAATCGCCTGTTCCTCCAGCATTTCACGTGGGAAGAAAAAGCGTGCATCACCGTAATACCGACCAGACATTGATCGAACTAACGGACTGGCATCGGATAGTTCAATTTGGCTGCCATCCGCCTTTACCAACTCAATTTGGGTCTGCGGTTTCTTCGTATTTGGTCGATAAATATCATATGATAAATCAAAACTATCATTTTCGGCAGTGTAATACTCCGGGCTAAAGCCAGCCATTGCAATAATTTCACGTAACTTTGGCAACAGATCCCCAACTGTTTCGTTAAGTACAATTGATTTCAGCTGGTGCCGATCCAAGAAGCGTACTGCTAGATCAGCCAGAATTGAATCTTCTGCAAAGCGCCAAGTATTGATTGCTGCAATAAACACTGCATCATCTAATTTCAAATAATAACTTACATCGCGGTCGCCAGCAAATAATGGACGTAGCGCCACTGGAATGAAGTCAATCGAACGCATTGAATCATGCTGACTCAATTCATACAGGTACTGCACCCGTGCCAGCAAGGCCGAAAGCAACACCTCCAAAGCACGTGAAACAGGATGAAAATAGACTTGGACATACATTTGATAACGCGAAATGACATAATCTTCAACCGCATTCATTGAACGGTGATCAAAAGCAATTCCGTTCTTCGTTGGGCGCATCATCTGAATCAAGCGTGACAAATCAAAGCGGCCGTATGTTGCCCCTGAATAATATGCATCGCGCAATAGATAGTCCATGCGATCCGCGTCGATTTGACTTGAAATCAACTGAACTACTTGCTTGTTCGGATAAGTCTTGCCAATGACGGCCGCTACTTTCTCTGGAAAATCAGCTGATACATTTCTGAGCACCTGATTAATTTCAGTAGTTTCAGAGAGAATAATTGCCTGGGTGTAAGCTTCATGATCTGTACCAAAAATATGCTCAAACGTATGTGAATAAGGCCCGTGACCAAGATCATGCAGTAATGCTGCCACTAATAGCAACAAACGTTCCTTTGGATCCCAACGGCCGTCACCAACTTCGACTGTCGCATAGTAACGCTCCAGATGTTCTGCAAATTGGCGCGCAATTTCATAAACCCCTAGCGAATGGGCAAAACGTGAATGCTCGGCGCCATGAAATACTTCGGCTGTGATACCCAATTGTTTAATTCGCCTTAATCTCTGAAATTCACTCGTATCAATTAGATCAAGAATCACTTGGTCCTGAACCCTAATTACGTCATGAACTGGATCACGGAAAATCTTTTCATTTTTAAGTTTTTGATCTGACATGGCGTATCTCCATTATCTTCTTAAACTGTCTAAACACAGCTACACTAATCAAGAAAGAATTAGTTAGTGTTGTGAACATATATAGTCTAACCGTAAGTTTAACATATTTTATCTATCCATTAAACGAGGCCCATCTCATACCGTAGTAAGCTAATTCCATCAAACGTACCTGATTGACACGCATTCTGCGCTATAATGAAAAGAAAGCGGCAAACAAAAAAGGGGGCTCAGCAATGGCTAATCCAATGCCTGGTACACCAGTACAAGTTCGTATCAGTACCAAAATAACTCAGGCTGAACAAAGTGAGGTCTTTAATTTCACTGAGACCGGCACACTCATCAAAATGGGACAAACGCTCTATTTACGTTATATCGAACATGATCAGGACGGTCTAGCGACGCCTGTAACCTTTAAATTATCCGATGATGGCGAAATTCACCTGACCCGCCATAACGATAACGAAGTGCGGATGCACTTTGCACCACAAGGTCATTTCAACACTCGGTATGCCACCCCAGCAGGCACAATTTTACTTGGCGTTCATACTGAGCGAATCCGATCGACCTTTGAGCCCACGCCTTTAACCGGTGAAATCGAGGTTGATTATATTTTATCCGCTCAAGATGCACCATTAGGCAGCTATGAAATCAGAGTTAAATTCTCTGAATAGGCATCAAAGATCTCTTTGCTAGCCAAATTGATCTTTCAAGATCAATTTACATTCAAAAGAACCCAATGACAAAATGCTCAGCAAACGTCATCAGGTTCTTTTTTGATTAATTATATATTTTTGTCTTATTTTTAGGATATTTGCTAATCGATTAGACACAAAAGCCCACCACGCAAGAGGGGGAACGCAATGGTGGGCTATCACTGGCTACTAACGCAACCAGCAATGGGGTGTTATTTAATTTGGGGAACTAAATAACATTTCATGTACTTTGGGGAGTAATGAAATCCACTAGGATTAGTGGACATCTATTAATATACCGAACATCTGTAACAAAAATGTAAACATAATGTTTCACTTTGTTTACAAAATATAATTATATATATTTTTTATTATTTTAATTCTCGCTATTACTTGCTTGATCTGACGTCTTCGTTAATTTTAGCGTCGTTTTTTGCGACTTACCATCACGATAATAAGTCACCTCAACCGTATCACCAACCTTATGTGAGAATAACTCCGTCCGTAAGTCAGCTGCACTGCCGACCGTCTTATCGCCAAACTTCGTAATCACATCGTACTGCTTCAAACCAGCACTTCCTGCCGGTGAATCACTCGTTACATCCATAACCACCACACCACTAGTTACATCAGACGACAGCTTTAAAATGTTCTTTTGATCCGCTGCTGACACTGATGACAAATCCAACATACTAATTCCCAAACCAGGTCGAGTTATTGAACCGCTCTTCTCAAGCTCATTAATGATCTTAACAACCGTGTTTGCCGGGATCGCAAAACCCATCCCCTCAACAGAAGTTCCGTCTTGCGATGATGCCAGCTTCTTAGAATTAATACCAACAACTTGACCTGCCAAATTAACTAAAGGACCACCAGAATTACCAGGATTGATTGCCGCATCGGTTTGAATAACCGTTTCATTCCCTAAGGAATTACCTTGTTCGTCAGTAGCTTTAACCGTTCGCTGAGTTGCCGAGATAATCCCTTCAGTAACCGATGTTGCGTATTCTGTCCCCAGCGGTGAGCCGATTGCTAACACACTTTCACCAGGCTGAATATCATCCGAGTTAACAAACGATGCCAATGTCGAAACCTTATCTGCATCAACTGATAATACTGCCAAATCTGTATAAGCATCTTTCCCAACTAAACTAGCCGTCAGCTTAGTACCGTCCGATAACAATACTTGCAAGGCACTTGCACCTGCCACAACGTGGTTATTAGTTACAATGTAGGCCTTACCATTATTCTTCTTGTAAATAACACCCGATCCTTCTGAGGCGGTCGTTAAACCACCCGTCGAACTACTTGCACTCTGGCTCTGCCCAAGAATCGATGAGTTAGTCGCCGCCTGTTGGTTTATAACCGAGACAACCGCACCAGACACCTTATTAAATGCCTGAGTTGCCTGTGATTTCCCCTCAACATTCGACTGATTCACACTGACCTTTTCACCAGTACCAGCGATCAGCGTACCGACGTTGGTATACTCATTTAACAAATAGGTTCCGCCGAGGGTTACACCACCACCGACTAAACCAGCAACAACTGCAATCGTAACAATTTTAAGATCTTTGCGCTTGTTTTCTGTCATTTTATTCACCTTTTTAATCAATGATAATTTGGTATATCAAGAACAATTCTTTGAAACAAAGTGCTCCAGCCACCTTAAATCGATTGAATCGCGGTCGCTTTCAACGGGTCAGTGTCATGCAAAAAGAAATCATGATCAACAGCCAAATCATGTTCAGCTAAAATTGAGGCAACCGTCAAATGCGCTAAATTCTTTTGGTTGTTTTCCTGACTTAAATGTCCCAGATACACATGCTTCGTGTGATTGCCTAGCACATTTGCCAAAGCCAGCGCACCATCTTCATTTGACAGATGCCCCTGATCACCAAGAATTCGTTGTTTCAATGACCATGCATAGCTGCCCATTCGCAACATCTCATAATCATGATTTGCTTCCATCAATAAAACATCTGCGTCACGGATCAAGCCTTTAATTTTATCCGAGGCATATCCTGTATCAGTAAGCATCGCAAATGTTTTATTGTCATGATGAAAAGCATAAAACTGCGGGTCAGCTGCATCATGTGAGACTGTGAAACTCTCTACATCCAGATCATCCATCAGTTTGGTCTGTCCAGGCGCAAATAACTGCATTTGCTCAGGTTTAATCTTGCCGATCTTACCATCCATGGCATCCCAAGTCTTTTCATTAGCATAAATATCCATACCATACTTACGAGCTAAAACGCCAACCCCTGCAATATGGTCACTATGCTCGTGTGTTACAAACAAAGAATCAACATCTGTCAGCGAACGACCAATTTGCGCCATTAATCCTTCAATCTTTTTACCTGATAAACCCGCATCAACGAGCACTTTATGATTTGGCGTCTCGATATAAGTTACGTTTCCCGCACTTCCTGACGCCAACATTGAAACATTAAAATCGCTTGTCATTTTTTCTCACTCTTTACATTAAACTTCTCAAGACCACTTGTTCCTATACCAACTACATCATAACACTCATATTTGGGATAAATTATGCCCAAAAAGTTCTTATTTTAGCAGTGTACCATTCAGCGCATTTACGTACTGCTCTCTGACTTTTCCACTTGTATCTTGAACACTAATCTGCCAACTAGGAACATAGATAATATCCCCGTCAACTTGTGTCAACTCACTATATACCAAATTGGTATCCAGAATTTTCTGGTTATTCGCAATCTCATTATACTGATAAACGACTGTCACTGCCTTAATTTCAGTGGTCAATTCACTCGGATCACGAAGTTGCGTTTTCTTTGCTAAATATCTCTGTGTATAGCTTACCAGTTCGCCCTGATCATTAATACTAAATCGAATCTCACTCAAATCAGAGTTAAAGAGCTTACCGTCAAATACTTTTTGAGA
This sequence comes from Weissella muntiaci, assembly GCF_008107635.1. GTDB lineage: Bacteria > Bacillota > Bacilli > Lactobacillales > Lactobacillaceae > Weissella > Weissella muntiaci. The sequence continues at coordinate 45,562 of NZ_SDGZ01000014.1, forward strand.
GAAGACAATCACCTTATTACCATTCGCTTGTTTTCCAGCCTGACGGGTCGCAACGCTATCATAATCGTATTCATCGCCCTTGATAACCATCGACTTACGTTTGGCAAGTTTCTCCAAACTCGCAATCTGCTTAGTCTTTGAATTCCCTAATTTAATCAGTTGATCCAAATTAGCTCGCAAAAGGCCGTTATTAACCCGTACCGTCCAGGAACTATCCAAACTTGTTCGGTCATCTAACAATACAGAATTATCAGCCTGAGCCGAAACATAGCTCCCCGTGTGTTTATCAGACGCCAAAAGTGGCACTGTAATACCATCATTTTGCATCTCATTCACAATATCAAGTGCGGATGCAGGCGCTGTCACTGCCTGCTGAGTTTGATTCCATGCGTACACCAGAAAAATATCTAGGGTAATAAACATTCCAAGAAAAATAAATAAAATCTTTCGAAAATCCATTAAGAACCCCCTGTCCGTGTAGCAGGATTCGTACCTAACGATTGCCACTCGCCATCATATTTATAAAACCACTCTGGCTGCAAAGTAACCGTATCTCCAGTATCCGTTTGCCAATAGTACCCAATCCGCAAATCTTCAATCTTATCGGGGTTTATCCCAACTTGACTCGCCCAAGTTTCGGCATCGGCAGTACTTGGCAATGTCACTGTATCATCGTCATTAACTGGCAAAGGCACTTGTAGCGTCGTCCCAGAGAAATCAACCTGTTGATGACCGGCGCTAATCATTTGAAATTTCACCAAACCCAATTTATCCAAATTAAAAATCGGTAGTCCATTCACATCAAGACGATATATCAGAGTATCACCGTTATTCTCGCTTGCAAAGTAATTAATACTATCAGAGGTCTGCTGAATATTCCCAAGCATATCATAACCGTCTTCCATCACTCCGCTAACATTCGGGAGCTTCTTTTTACTATTAAATACATCGAAGACACCGGTTTTGCTAGTTTGATTAATCGTCAAACGCTTATTCTCACCATCAGCATAAACTAAATTATTATTATCATCCTGAGTCGTATTAACCTGCTTACTCTCAGTAAACAGTACGTTCGCAAACGATTGCAAATCAGTATTTGTAACCAAATAACGATATTTTTGCAGATTGATCGCTTCTTCATATAATAATTTCACTTGTTGATCGGCCTCAGACCACTTAACAGCCACCACATGCTTTTTACTCAGCAGATTTGGCAACTGGAGCTGCTTATTCTGAACTGGATACCGATAATAATGGTGATTAGCATCTGAATAAAATGTAACCGTCTGAGACTGCGCATTCAACTGGATATAATTAATCGTCGCTTTACTTGGCAAATCATACTGATCGCCCAAGATCCGCTGAACAACTTTTCCAGCAACCTGATCCGGAAATTGCATTACCACTGTCTGATCAGCACTTAACGCTGCTAAATAATCACTTGCTGACAAAGTTTTCTGCTTAGATGCCTTAACCTTATAAGCAGAAACCTTACTAACAAGGTTATCCGTTGATGGTCGAAAATCAATTATCGCCATTGCTGATGATGACTCATTTACAACTAGGCCCGAAAAATCGTACACTTCTGCATATGAGTGCATGCTAACAACCTCTTGTTGCGAATTTGTCGTCTTAGAATCCAGCGAACGTTGCGGCGACTGCCATAGAGCAAGCGAGAACAACAATGACACCATAATTGCAAATCCCAGCAACACGTATAATCCCAGTTGCTTAGTTCTGCGCCATATATTCCCAAGTAATTGTCTAATCATCCCACTCATCCTCATCGTCAAACATTGTGAATGGGAAGGCAACAAAGAACGTTGATCCTTGCCCTTCAGATGATTGAACCCAAATTCGTCCACCTGAACGTCGTACAATTTCTCGTGAAATCGCCAAACCTAAGCCTGTACCACCTTGCGCCCTTGAACGCGCCTTATCAACTCGGAAGAAGCGATCGAAAATATGTGCCAGATCTTTCTTAGGAATTCCAAGGCCTTGATCACTGATGCTCAAGACCAATTCTTGACCGACCAAGCGCATTTTAACTCGAATTAATCCACCATCTGGCGAATATTTGATGGCGTTATTCATGATGTTATCAATCACCTGAGTAAACTTAGAGGGATCAATTTCAACCCACGCGGGCGTCGCCACGATGTCTCGCTTGATTGTATAACGTTTTTGCGGCTGATCATCATTCGCAATAATCATATCAAAGCGATCCAAAATATAGTTTATCAATTCGGTCATATTCACAAACTCGGCATCCAAACGCATTGTTCCCGAATCCATACGCGATAGATCAAGCAGGTCGTTAATCATATGAATCATTCGTTCAGTTTCATCCTGTGCTACTTTCAAGAAATTCGAAGCAATTTCAGGATCATTAATCGCACCATCTTGCAGAGCATCCACATACGATTTCACCGAAGTTAACGGGGTTCTTAGTTCATGCGACACATTCGACACAAAATCACGCCGTTCCTGTTCAATTTGCTGCTGTTCGGTAATATCATGTAAAACAATTACCAAACCAGAAATAAACCCGGATGCACGTTGAATCAAACTAAAGTAAGCCATTAAGATTAATTGGTTATGCCCTTGACTGAAATCAAGCATCAATTCTTCATGTCCATCCAGCAATTCGCGTAAACTATATTCACCACGAATATTCAAAACGTCCAAAATCGACTTACCTTGAGCCGCCTCAACATCTCCTTGTCCCGTCATTTGCAAAGCAGATGAATTAATTAAATTGATTCGTCCACGTCGATCAGTCGCAATAACTCCATCTGTCATATGTTCCAAAACAGAATCAAGCCGTCGTCGTTCAAATTCACTCGAATTAGTCGTTTCCTCAATCCGGTCCGCCAACGTGTTTACATTTTCTGCAAGTTGACCAATTTCATCCCGACTTTGAATCTTAATTTCACCGGAATAATCACCTTGCGCAATTTTAACCGTCCGATCTTTAATCTCCGCAATTGGTTTAGTTAAAGCACGTGAAATCACAACCGCCATCACGGCGCCCAAAATAACGGCTAGCAATGAGGCAACTAAATAAATTCGTGAAATATTGTCAAGATTATCGTAAATCGTCTCGAGACTCGCATGAACGACCACAACTCCAACTGTTTTATTAGCACCATTAATTTCCGTCACCAACGGCTTCACAACAACCTGATAACGGACATTATTATTGCTCTCAATTGGATCTTTGGCATATTTCTTACCCGCTAAAGCCGCCTTAACGTTTTGGTCTGTAATCTTTTGACCAACCGTATTTTGTGTATTAATATCCGTCGTTCCACGAATAATTCCATTAATATCAATAACCTCGGCGCTCGAGATACTGTTATTATTCAGATTTGACAACGTCGTGTGAATCGTACTATTCACCTGGCTATTGTCCCCCCCGCCTGACAATGTTTGCGTCAGGGAATCACTAACATATGCCGGTAGTGCAATTTGATCACGAAAACTCGCCAAATTTTGTTGCTCCAATTGCTTAACAAAAAAGGCTCCCACTAACTCTAGTGTCGCCAACAGTGTCAAGACAAAGACCACCGCAATTTTAAAATGAATTGATGTTAGGATTCTTTTTAAACTAAATTTCTTCATATTTTACTTTCTAAAATCAAAAAGGCTGAGAACAGAAGCATCTGTCCCCAGCCCCTGGGCCGTATCATTATATATACTAATCTTCTGCTGGCTTCAAATAGTAGCCTACACCACGTCGAGTCATCAAAATCAATGGATGACTGGGTGTTTCCTCGATCTTTTCACGAATTCGTCGAACCGTCACATCAACCGTCCGTACGTCGCCGAAATAATCATAACCCCAAACCGTTTGTAGCAAATCATCACGCGTCATTACTTGCCCAATGTGCTTTGCTAAATGATGTAATAGTTCAAATTCACGGTGTGTTAACTCAATGTCCTCACCGTCCTTCGAGACGATATACGCATCGGGGTGAATCACAAGTGACCCAACCTTAATGTCACTACTATCATCAACAACTGCTTGAGTGTTCGTCGTAGCGGTCTGGCGTCGCAAATTAGCCTTAATCCGGGCTAATAGTTCACGATTAGAGAAAGGCTTGGTCACGTAATCATCCGCTCCCATTTCCAAACCTAAGACTTTATCAATTTCGGAATCCTTGGCTGTCACCATAATTACTGGCACTTGCGAAGTTGCACGAATTTGACGTAAGACCTCGGTTCCCTCAACCTCTGGTAACATCTGATCCAATAGGATCAAATCTGGTTCTTCTTCTTCAAATAATTGTAATGCGGCACGGCCGTCCATTGCGACGACGACATCATACCCTTCTTTTGTTAGATTAAATTTGATGATGTCCGAAATCGGTTTTTCATCATCAACAACGAGAATTTTACTCATGGTTCCTATCCTCTCGTAAAAATAAGTTAATAAACTTAATTATATCATGGATTCATTTCCTACTAGTTCAATGATACATTAACAATCAACAAATACAAGCAACTTTGTTAAATAACATCCATTCGTTCTTGAGCGTCCAAACAACCCCACAATAGTAAAAAAGCACTTGGTATTAACCAAGTGCTTTTTATGATGGGCAGTCAGGGGCTCGAACCCTGGACCCACGGATTAAGAGTCCGTTGCTCTACCAACTGAGCTAACTGCCCATGCATTGTCTTTCAACAACAGATAATATAATACCACATGCAGCTAATCAATACAATATTTTTTTAAAGAAAAAAGCATTTACAGGATAACCCTGCAAATGCTTTTTTCTTTTGATGGGCAGTCAGGGGCTCGAACCCTGGACCCACGGATTAAGAGTCCGTTGCTCTACCAACTGAGCTAACTGCCCATACATTGTCTTTTAACAACAGATAATATAATATCATATTCAACTAGCTAATACAATATCTTTTTAAAACAAAAAGCATTCACAGATAATTTCTGTAAATGCTTTTCTTTGATGGGCAGTCAGGGGCTCGAACCCTGGACCCACGGATTAAGAGTCCGTTGCTCTACCAACTGAGCTAACTGCCCATACGTTATCTTTTAACAACAGATAATAATATATCATAAACTTCAATACTTTACAATGGCTTTAACGAAAAATAAAAGCACCTACAAGAGTTATACTTGTAAATGCTTTTTCTTTTGATGGGCAGTCAGGGGCTCGAACCCTGGACCCACGGATTAAGAGTCCGTTGCTCTACCAACTGAGCTAACTGCCCGTACACTGTCTTTAACAACAAATAGTAATATACCACTCCCAGCACCTATTGGCAAGTATTTTCTCGATCCAACTTTGCTGAGAAAACCCATTAACTCCGCATATAGCATTCTATATATAATTCCACAAAAAAAGCCGGACTTGATAGTCCAGCTTTTTCTTTAAAAAGAACTCTAGAATTAGTCTTCTGCAACGAAAGGCAAAAGTCCCATGATACGAGAGCGCTTGATAGCAGTCGTAATCTTACGTTGGTTCTTAGCAGATGTACCCGTCACACGACGAGGCAAAATCTTACCGCGTTCTGAGATAAAACGCTCCAACAATTCAGTGTCCTTGTAATCCACGTATTCGATGTGGTTGGCTGCGATAAAGTCAACCTTACGACGACGGCGAGGGCCGCCACCACGACGTTGTTGTGCCATGATATATTCCTCCTGATAGATTTAGTTTTCGACTTAAAGTTGTTTAATTAGAATGGCAAATCATCATCGGAAATATCAACTTCTTGACCACTTCCAAACGGATCGTTATTACTTGGCGCGGCTGGTTGACTCGAACCATTGCCGAAAACATTCCCATTGTTTGATGCAGGTGCACCAAATGGATTGCTATCAGCTTGAGCATTGAATCCACCGTTATTGTTACCGGCAAAGTTATTACTTGAACCTTGGCTACCACGACGAGCTTCACGATCAGCGCGACTCTCTAGGAAGGTAAAGTTGTCTACAACTACTTCCGTGATGTATCGGCGCTGACCACTTTGATCGTCGTAAGAGCGCGTCTGAAGTCGACCCTCAATTCCAACTAATGAACCTTTACTAAAGAAATTAGCAAAGTTTTCAGCTGGTTTCCGCCAGATAACGGCATTAATAAAATCGGCTTCACGCTCACCGTTGGCGTTCGTATATGAACGGTCAACTGCAAGTGTGAACGAAGCAACAGCTGCTCCTGATTGTGTATAACGCAACTCAACATCACGTGTCAAACGACCAGTAAGTACAACTCGATTAAGCATTGAGGAACTCCTTTCTAATGATAAAAACTATTAATTAAATGACTTAAAATTACTCAGCTGATGCAAAATCGCGCTTAACGATCATGTGACGCAAGATATCTGATGAGATCTTTGCCAAACGATCAAATTCGTTAATAGCGGCGTCGTCAGTTGCTGTAAAGTTTACCACGTGGTACATACCTTCGCGGTAACCAGCAATTTCATAAGCAAAACGACGTGATGACCAGTCTTTAGACTCTGCCACCGTTGCACCGTTGTCCGCCAAGATAGCGTCGAAACGCTCAACCAATGCTTTCTTAGCATCGGCATCCATGTCAGGGCGAATGATGTACGTTAGTTCGTATTGTGTAGGCTCCATTGTATTTTCCTCCTTTTGGTCTATGGCCGGGAATTCCCGGCAAGAAGTGCCACCGAGCCAAAACTCAGTATTACTCACAAAACATAATTTTACACGCTTAACCGCCAATTAGCAAGCAATTATTATTGGCGTCGACAGAGAAAAAGCCCCGTTATCAATCACAACGAGGCCCCTCTTTTACTTAGTCTTCTTGAGCGTAATCCGTCACATATAAGTGCTTCAAAAACTCTTCTGCTTCATCCGCCGCAATAACTTTTGTTTCAATATTCTTTGCGACAACGCCTTCAATATACTCGCGGCTAGATTGTTTCATACCTTCGCCAACAATAATATGAACACGATGGAACTCATCATTCCATTGAACCTCAGTTGGACCCCATGTGTCCAAGTTCAATTCTTTAACCCAATTTAAGATAACGTCTTTACTTAGTTCAATCATATCTCTCACACTCTCTAAAATAGCTTTACATTACTTTGGCCTGTGGAAACGCGTTTTGAACAACGTTGACACAGCTTTATTCTCATTAATTCGCTTAATTGCTTCGGCAATTAGATCCGCCGTTGTAACCTGAATCAACTTAGGGAACTTCTTCTCATCTGGCAAATTAATTGAATCAGTTACAATCACTTGTTCAAAAACAGAATCTTGTAAAATATCTTTTGCTTGTCCCGAAAAGACTGCGTGAGTTGCAACTACATATACCTCAGCCGCACCCTCATCTTTAAGCTTCTGAGCACCCTTGCTGATTGTTCCACCAGTATCAATCATGTCGTCAATCATGATTGCTCGCTTGCCTTCAACATTACCAATGATGTTCATAATTTGTGCAACATTGGCCTTTGGCCGGCGTTTGTCAATAATCGCAATCGGTTCTTGTGAACCCAACAACTCTGCCAAAGCCCGTGCTCTCGTTACACCACCGTGATCGGGTGAAACAATCACTGTATTTTCATCAGCGATACCATTTGTCAGCAGATAATCTGCCAGCAGCGGCGCTCCCAACATATGATCAACCGGGATATCAAAGAAACCTTGAATTTGCGCGGCGTGCATGTCTAATACCAGTACACGAGTGACACCCGCCCGCTCTAGCATATTGGCAACTAATTTAGCCGTTATTGGTTCCCGCGAACGTGCCTTACGGTCTTGACGTGCGTACCCATAATAAGGCATAACCACATTAATCGTAGCGGCACTAGCACGGCGCAACGCATCAATCATAATCATCAGTTCCATCAGATTGTCATTTACAGGTGCTGAAGTCGGCTGAATAATGTACACATTATCGCCTCGGACCGACTCTTCGATGTTAATCTGAATTTCCCCATCAGCAAAACGCGCAATGTTTATTTTTGAAAGTTCAACGCCAATTGAAGCCGCAATCTTCTCCGCCAAAGGTAAGTTACTACTTAGAGAAAAAAGTTTCAAATGTGGATCCGCGTAAGTCGCCATAGTGTCCTCCATTTATTTTGTTATTAATATCATTGTATCAAAATTCATAAAGAAAAAGCCACCGCAAGCGATGGCTTTTTCAATGATATTTTGAAAATTGAATGAGTTAGAACAAATCATTCAAAAGTTGCTTGATTTCCTCCAAGCGAGGTTGGCGTGGATTACCAGGCGTGCATTGGTCGTCATAGACAAGATCAGTCAACTTGTCGACTGAATTTGCCAAGGCTTCCTTAGTTACACCATTACCTGATAGCGTAGCATCAACATCCAAGGCCTCTGCTAAGCTCTTGATCTTCTTCAACAAGGCATCAACCAAGGCCGCATCATTCTTTCCTTGCAATCCAAGGTGACGTGCGATGTCAGCATAGTCTTTTTGTGCAGTATATGTCTCGTAACGAGGGAATGGCGTCCGCTTAACATTACCAGTAACTGCGTTGAACTTGATGACGTGTGGCATTGCAATCGTAATTGCAAGACCGTGTGGCAAGCCAAATTCTCCACCGATTTTGTGTGCCAAAGAATGATTAATTCCCAAAAAGGCATTTGCAAATGACATACCAGCCAAAGTTGAAGCATAGTGCATCTTTGAACGTGCTTCTTGACCTTCCTTGGTTGGGTTAGCAGGATCATATTTGTATGAAGCTTCCAAGTTATCAAAAATCAACTTGATGGCTTGCAAAGCCCATGGACGAGTAAATTCTGAGGCCATAACAGATACATAAGATTCCAAGGCGTGTGACAAGGCATCCAAACCAGAGAAAGCAACTGTCCGCTTTGGCACCGTCATTACAAATTCAGGGTCAATGATTGCAACTTGTGGTGTCAATTCATAGTCTGCCAATGGATACTTCACATGAGTTTCATCGTCTGTAATAACCGCAAATGGAGTTACTTCTGAACCGGTACCTGATGTTGTTGGAATAGCAACCATTTGTGTCAAACGTGGTTGATCAAACTTAACGATTCGCTTACGAATATCCATAAACTTTTGCGCCAATTCTTGGAACAAATCCTTCAAGGCAACATCATCTTGCAAAATCCCTTCGTTTTCAGGTTGTGCTGAATACTCATATAAGAAGCGAGCAATCTTTCCAGCATCTAAGGCAGAACCTCCACCAATCAAAAGCACAGTATCAGGCTCAAATTCTGACATTTGACGAGCAATCTCAATTGCTTGATTCAATGTTGGGTCTGGCTTAACTGAACCATAGATCGAAGTCTTGACACGTTCAGTCCGAAGTTGGAATTGATCCAAGATCTTATCAACAAATCCAAACTTCACCATTCCAGGATCAGCAACAATAAATGCTCGATCGATGTTTGGTAACTCTTGTAGATAAGTGATTGAGTTTGCTTCGTAGTAAATATCCTTTGGCAAACGAACCCATTGTGGGCGGTTACGACGACGGGCGACTGTCTTAACATTCAACAAGTCGTAAGTAGACAAATTGTGTGACAATGAATTCTTCCCCCATGAACCTGTTCCAAGCGTCAATGATGGACGCAACGCATCAGTATAGATATCACCAACACCACCAATTGAGTCTGGTTGGTTAACCAAAATACGTGATGCACCAATCGCATCAGCATATTCCTTTACAAACGGATCATCTTGCGCACCAATTTGGATTGCGGCATTATGACCTGCACCTTGATAGTTCAACAAAGCTTGCACAATCTCAATTGCTTCCTTACGTGAGGTTGCTTTATAAACTGACAACAAAGGACTCAACTTTTCTGAAGACAAAGCCTCACCAATGTTCTTTTTGTCCAACTCGAACAACAAAACATCCTTATCAGCAGGCATCTTAACACCAGCTTGTTCAGCAATCCATTGTCCAGACATTCCGGCAACTGGTCCAGCGACCCCGAAGCCTTCAGCATTTGGCTTGAACACAAAGTTTGCAATCTTAGTGAAGTCATTCTTAGGAGTTAAGTAAGCACCTTGTGCTTGCAACTTAGTCATTACTTCATCATAAATTGATGCATCAATCACAACCGAATTTTCAGTTGCACAGATCATTCCATTGTCAAAGCGCTTTGAAAGAAGCAAATCTTCTACCGCACGGTCAATGTTAGCCGTCTTATCAATATAGATTGCACCATTTCCGGCACCAACACCCATTGAAGGGTTTCCAGAACGCAAAGCGGCGTTAACCATGGCTGGTCCACCAGTTGCGAGGATTGAAGCAATCTTTGGATTTTGAATCAATGATGACGTTCCATCAAGCGATGGTGTATCGATCCATTGAATAAAGTTCTTTGGTGCACCAGCTGCTACAGCTGCATCATAGACAATCTTAGCAGCATGTGATGAAGATTTTTGTGCTTGTGGATGGAAGGCGAAGACAATTACGTTACGCGTCTTTGCTGTCAACATTGACTTAAAAATTGCAGTTGAGGTTGGGTTAGTCGTTGGCACGATACCAGCCAAAATACCAAGTGGTGCGGCCAATTCAACTTTTCCAGTTACACGGTCTTCAGCAATTACGCCAACCGTCTTATCATTCTTGATTGAGTTATAAACAGACTCAGAAGCAAAACGATTCTTTGTATCTTTATCTTCGACAACTCCACGTCCAGTTTCATCATGGGCTTCATGGGCCAACAATAGTGAATTCTCTGAACCAGCTAAGGCCATCGCTGCAACAATTTTATCTACTTGGGCCTGTGTATATGTTGAAAATTCTTTTAACGCAACTTCAGCCTTATCAACTAGTGAAGAAGTCATTTCCTTAGCTGCCTCAAAACGGGCCGCCTTTTCTTCTTCAGTCAAAACCTTTTTCTTAGGTGCAGTAGCTTCTGCCATGAAATTTTCTCCTTCGATCTGTAAATCATTTTTTGTTTGCTCATTTATTAACATAACTAGTATAACATTTCACAATCATCTGTCAACACGTTCATTTAAGACATCCAAAACCATCCTGAATGCCAATATAATAACAATGTATCCGTTTTCATAAGAGTGATTTAAATCACAAAAAACAAAAAAAGATATTGCATTTCTGCAATATCTTAACTATTTTCGTGATTGATTTACCAAATTTGAACACGCTCAGCTGCATCAAGCCACATTCCGTCACCTTCTTGAATGTTGAATGCATTAATAAAATCATCGAAATTTTTAACTTGAACATTTACTCGTAACTCAGCCGGACCGTGTACATCAGACTTTGCCAATAGTTGCATAAATTCTGGGCGAGCCTTCATTCGCCAAATCGTTGCCCAACTTTCAAAGAATTCAACAGCCGAAAAATCATCTTCACGTTTAGCAGCCGCCAACGCTGCTGCTAAACCACCTAGGTCGGCCACGTTCTCAGAAACCGTCAATTTACCATTCACGCGAGCACCATAGGAGATTTGGCCATCAAACTGATCAACAACCGCCTGCGTACGTTCCTTGAAAGCTGCATAATCCTCTGCCGTCCACCAGTTGTTTAACGAACCATTTTCATCAAAAGAAGCCCCATTGGTATCAAATGCATGCGAAATCTCATGTGCAATTACGGCACCAATACCACCATAATTCGCTGATGACGATTGTTCTAAGCTATAAAATGGTGCTTGTAGGATCGCTGCTGGGAATACAATTTGATTCTGCTGTGGATCATAGTACGCATTCACCGTGTGCGCCGCCATATGCCACTCATTACGATCCACCGGTTGATGCCATTGAGACCAACTATAAGCGATTTCTAACCGGCGAAGTTTATTCAAATTTTCAAAGAGGCCTAAACGCTCATCAATAATCTTATTCGCATAGCGATCTGGCACCTTCGTTGGATAGCCAATATGCGGTACAATTGCATCCAGCTTCACAAGGGCTTTGGAACGTGTGGTACCGGCCAACCAGTCGGCGTTCTCCAAGCGTTGCTTGTACACATCGATCATTGTCGCAACCTTTTGCTCCACATCTTTCTTCGCCGCAGGTGAGAAGTATTGACCAGCATACCACAGACCAAGTGCCTGATTATATGGCCCCGCCGCCAAATAATAGGCCGCTTTTTCAGCACTAACCGCAGCTGGAGTGCCACTCAGGATGCGTCCAAAGGCCCCGCCAAGAACGCGTAATTCATTTGACAAAACCCCTGTATAGCCAGTCATAACAGCAACAAGCAAATACGCCTTCAAGAGTGGCCAAGCCTCCTCCGAATAGAATTGATCCGCTGCCTGCCAGAAACGTTCTTCAGGAACAACAATCATATCCGGCTCATTTGGTAATAGCTTTGTTACCAGTTCTTGCCATGGCAAGTTTGGTGCTAAGGTCGTAAATTCATTCCATTTATAAGGATGATACAATTTTGCATACTCAGCGCCCTCTTCATTGCTCAAGACTACTTTTGCAATCCGCGCATCAAAGGCCAATGCTTTATCCAAAAGATCGTCAATTTCTATTGTAGATAAATCATAGTAAGCCAGGATCTCTGCTTGAGTCTGTCGCCACTTGGCAAGCAAGTCACGTCCCTCATCCGTTCCATAGTAGGTCGTATCCGGCAGAATTGTGCCCAGAGCATCCGCCCACAAAACATTTACCCGTGCATCCTTGAAATCAGGTGCAATTCCAAGTGGTAACGCATTTGGTAATCCTGCCTGTTCAAGTTCAATTAAATCTTTCGCAAAATCTGCAAAACTTTGGTAATTTTGATAACGTTCGACCAAAGGCAATACCGGTGCTACACCCAAACGATCACGTTCCGCATAATCACTTGTCAATTGATGTAACTTAATAAAATTAGCAATATATGGGTCGTCGTTCGTGATCGTCCCATCTCGCCAACCCGCGGTTGTCTTTAACATTAATGCTTCAATTTCATCCGCTAAGTCCGAAAATCCACCTGTTCGTGGCTTATCTTCTGGAATAACAGCGCTATCTGCCCACTCTGCATTGATTGCTTGATAGAAATCATCATTTGTCCGGTTCATCGGATTTTTTCCCCTTAACGTCTTTATTTTTATGATATAATCCCTATTGTAGTACATGTTAAGGTAATAACCGACCTTTAACTGATTAAGATCGCATTTTACAACCTTAATCTTCTATGATAAGTGGCCTAACCAACCATTTATCGGGTTTAACCAACCCATAACCTACTCCTAATGACTCTTACTTTCCCGAGTTTGAGTCACGAACTGGATCAAACTCAAAGTTTGAATCGGCTCTCAGCTATCTAAAACATTTCAGTTTTAGGTAGCTTTTTTAATTAAATAAAAAGGTCAGATAGCAAAACCTATCTGACCTTTCTTATCAACAAAATTTAATCTTCTTCTGCACCAAACTTTCCAAATAACGGTGTCCGATGCCAGAAATCCGCCTTAGTCACCTGTCGTGATCGAGCAATTCCCATCGCATGAATTGGTAAATCATCAGTAATCGTTGATCCGGCTGCCGTAATTGTCTCATCAGCCAAGACCAACGGAGCAATCAATTTAGTGTTTGAACCAATAAAGGCGCGATCACCGACAACCGTCGTGTGCTTATGCATGCCATCATAGTTAACGAAGATTGTACCAGCACCAATATTTACGTCCTGACCAATTTCCGCCTCACCAGCATAAGACAAATGTCCCATTTTTGAATGCTTGCCTAACTTTGCATTCTTCAACTCAACAAAGTTACCTACATGGGCATCCTGACCAAGTACCGTCTTCGGACGCAAGTGAGCATAAGGGCCGGCATCTGCACCCATTTGAATTTCCGCCTGCTCCAAGTGACTCGTGTCAATCTTTACTGAGTCTCCAATTACCGAGTTTTCAATCCGTGAACCCGATGTGATCGTCACATGATTACCAATCGTAGACTGCCCCTTAATGTAGACATTAGGCTCAATCAATGTATCGTAACCAATCTTTACATCTACATCAATGTAAGTATTCATTGGATCAATCATTGTCACACCATTACGCAAATGACCCTCATTAATTCTTTGCCGTAAAACAGCATTTGCTCGTGCCAAAGCGACGCGGTCATTAACACCCATTGACTCGTCAAAATCCGCCATTACAAAGGCACCAACCGTATGATTATCCTCACGCAAAATTTCAAGTGTATCTGGCAAATAATATTCGCCTTGCGCATTATCGTTTTTTACTTTCTTCAACGCTGCGAAGAGTAATTGGTTATCAAAAGCGTATACGCCAGTATTAACCTCTTTAATCGCTTGCTCCAACTCATTTGCGTCTTTTTGCTCAACAATTTTAGTTACATTATTATTTTCATCTCGGACAATTCGACCATACCCAGTTGGATCTGGCGCTGTTGCTGTCAAAACCGTCACAGCATTACCACTTTGCGCATGAAAATCAAACAAGCCATTAATCGTCTCAACCGTAAATAAAGGTGCATCCCCAGACATAATAATTGTTGTGCCTTCAACATCACCCAAAAGTGGCTCCGTCATTTGGATGGCATGCGCCGTACCAAGTTGTTCCTTTTGTTCCGCAAATTCTGTTTGATCACCTAAACGATCACGAACTGCTTGCGCGCCGTGACCAATCACCGTCACGATTTTTTGTGCACCAGCTGCCTTTGATGTATCTAAGACAAGTTCAACCATTGCCTTACCAGCAACTTCATGTAATACCTTGGGTAAATCGGAGTGCATTCGCGTCCCTTTACCCGCCGCTAAAATAATGACATTTCTTTGCATTATCGCAATAACTCCTTTAATTCCTTAGTCTACTGTTTGAGTTTGATAAATCTCGTGACTGTAATTTCCCGGCTTAACTTTGATAACACCGTCATCCTTATTTGTATCAACATGAATCAATGATGTGTACTTATCAATCACGCGATGTTCAACGCGTCCTTCAGCTACTACTGCCACTCCAACTGTCGTACCCTCAAACTCTTTAACCAAAGAAGCCATACCGCGGATCGTACCACCGGCTTTCATGAAGTCATCCACAATTAATACGCGTGATCCCATTGGGAGGGAACGACGCGACAACTCCATCTTTTCTAAGCGCTGTGATTGTCCTGTTACATAATTAACTGACATCGTTGGACCTTCTGTTACCTTGGTATCATTACGGACAATCACAAAAGGTACGTTTAACTGTTCAGCTACGGCCTGCGCGACTGGTACACCTTTGGTTGCAGCCGTCATTACTGCATCAATTGGTTCATGCAAATATTGCGTTGCAATCAACCGACCGATTCGTTGTAGAAACCAAGGCTGTCCAAGTAGGTCCGACAAATAAACATAACCACCTGGCAAAACGCGCGTTTCGTCATCAATCGCATTTACCAAAGAAGCTACAAATTCAGCTGCATGTTCCTCGGTCATGTATGGTGTAAAGCGCGTTCCCCCAGTTGCTCCTGGAATTGTCTCCAGTAGTCCAATTCCCCGCTCTTGAAAAGTGCGCTTTAGGATCGTTAAATCTTCAGAGATCGATGATTTTGCACTCTCATAAAGTTCAGCGAATTGAGTCAGTGAAACCAAAGTCCGTGGACGCTCCAATAAATAGCGCGTCATATCAACTAAGCGATCGCTTCGACGTGTTTTCATACTTTTAATCCTCGAACGTTCGTAATTTTTTATAATATTGTGAACATTATAGCACAAACGTTCAATTAATTACGCTTTTTTAAGCATAACCCGAAATATAACCGACCTTTACCGCTTTGACAAAACCGAACGTTATTACTTTAACGAAGTACATTATTTTTCTTCCTATAATAAAAGAAGACTGGTAAACCAAGCAAAACCATAATCAAAGAAATTGAGACCCCATAAATATCACTAACAATCGTAGAATATAGTACGAAGATTGCTCCGAAAATTGCAACTAATGGCATCAACGGGTAAAGCGGTGATTTGAATAATGTATCTAACTTATCTGTTCCGTCAATCTTAGCCTTTCTGCGTAAAATGAATACGCCGAAGAAAGCCGCTGTATAAAAAATCCAAATTGCAAAAATTGCCAAATCAGACAAACGATCCACACCGTCAGTATAGAAAATTGCCAATAAGATCGCCAAAATTCCTACTGAAGCAATCGCATTCGTCGGAACTTGTGTCTTTTTAGTCAGCTTACTCAGATACTTTGGAAAGAGACCATCCTGTGCCATTGCGTAAGCCATGCGCGGGAATGCCAACATTTTACCATTTAACGTTCCAAGCATTGAGATAATAATTCCCAAACTCAAAGCTCGACCACCAAAATCACCAAAGGCAGTTTGTGCCACAGCAAAGGTTGCGTTATTTTGCAACTTGACGATTTGTTCAACTGGTAAGGCATGAAAGACACCATAAGTTACACCAACATAGGCAAACACAACGATTGAAACTCCAAAGATCAATGAGCGTGGTAGATCGCGACGAGGGTTCTTCATTTCACCGGCAATATTTGCCAGCAAGATCCAACCATCATAAGCGAATAATGTTGCTAAAATTGCAACACCAAAACCACCGTTCTGCGCAGTTGCCACTTGATGCACCGTCTGCCCTAATGCATCAACCTTACCAAAGAACAAACCATACCCAATCAAAACTGCAATTGGGATCAACTTAATCGAAGTTGTAAGCACCTGAAAGCCAGCGGCCACCCGATTCTCCAATAAATTGATCGTCACTACAAACAAAATATAAATCACCGCAATCCAACTAGCATCACGAGGCGCCAAACCCAAGAAATTAGCTGTCAGGAATGCTGCATAACCAGCGATTGCCGCAATCACAGCTGGCGCATAAACAATCACTTGCATCCAACCTGTCAGAAAACCAGCAGTTGGACCATATAATGATTCGATATATGAATAAAGGCCTCCTGTCTTTGGCAAACGAGCTCCTACTTCAGCAATCGATAATGCTGCCGCCAAAGTAATCACTCCGCCTGTTAACCAAGCTAATAATGCCATCGTCGAGGAACCTGCATCCTGCAGGACACCCGCTTGTTTAAAGAAGATCCCTGAACCAATCACAGTCCCAATCACCAGGGCTAACCCTGACCAAATTCCCATCGAACGCTTTAACTCTATCTGTTCTTGCATAACCCACTCCTACTTTCGTCTTTCTAAATAAAAAACCACCCTAAGCCGCGGTTAGCGATTAGGGTGGTTAAGAACCAACTCTGATAAGCGTTACACGAAAACGCCCAATCACTAACTTGTGAATGAGTATGAACGATCATCATTATTATCATCAATTGAAGTTACATAAATATAAATCATAATCGTTCTCCTTTTCCCGTGTAAAATTATAACATGATTAGAATTTATCATATTATTTACACATTTACAAGCGCTTTTCAATTTTTCACGAAGATTGTTTTTAGAATTCAAATAAGTGTTCGTATTAATTGCTTTGCAATTGCGTATATACCGCAATAACATCTGCCAAAACTGCTGCATCAATTTTAACCGTCAGAAAGCGTCCCATTGGTGTGATTGTGTGCCGCTTCTTAAAAGCTAACTCATTAATGGCTACCAGCATCACAGTCAAACCATTTTCAGTCAAGAAAAGTTGTCCGGCATCTGCGAGCTTCCCCTTTGTGTGTTTACCAATCCGCCAACTGTGAAAATCACTCAAAGTTAACGGCCCTTTCTGTGGTTTGTAACCACCATCATTGTTCTGTTGAACCACGACCCCAATTAATTCAGCCGTCGGATACTTGTCAGCCATCGTAGCTTTCCCTCCTACAAGGTGTTAGCAAAATTATAGCACGTCCATTTTACATCAGTGCTTGAACCTTTGTTTGTAAACCCTTACAATGTAGTTCAATAAATAAAAGTAAGTAGGTATTTAACCATGCAAATCGAAACAGCTGTCATCCATGCCGGCATCCAAGAAGATCCATTAACAGGCGCCGTCATTCCCCCCATTTATCAGACATCAACCTATCACCAAGCCGAACTAGGCGGACATGTTAAGTATGAATACACGCGCGGCGAAAACCCAACCCGTTTCGCGGTTGAAGCTGTTATGGCCACCCTTGAACACGGGACAGCTGGCTTTGCTTTCTCATCAGGTATGACTGCGATTCATGCCGTTCTGACGCTACTCCATAGTGGTGACCATCTGATTATAGGGACCGACGTCTATGGCGGCACCTTCCGTCTAGTTAATCGCATATTAAGTAATCTGGGCATCACAGCCACAGCTGTTGACACAAATAATCCCCATGCCGTTCAAGAAGCCATTCAACCCAACACTAAAATGTTGTATTTGGAAACGCCATCAAATCCCCTTCTCCACGTTACCGACATCCCTCAAGCCGCTAAGATTGCCCATCAAGCACAAATGATTGTGGCAGTTGATAATACCTTCGCCAGTCCTATTAATCAGACTCCCTTAGATCTAGGTGCCGATATAGTTTTGCACTCTGGCACCAAATATTTAGGTGGTCATTCTGATCTTATATCTGGTTTTGTCGTCACAAAAGACTCCGGCCTGACTGAACAAATCAAATTCATTCAGATGTCGATTGGTGGTGTACTATCACCCCAAGATAGCTATCTCCTACAACGTTCACTAAAAACGCTTGCTTTACGTGTAGAGCGCCATAATTCAAATGCCAATCGCTTGGCAGAATACCTAAACAATCACCAAAAGATTGCCAAAGTGTATTATCCAGGTCTAATCAATAGCCCAGATCATCAAATAGCACAAGCGCAAATGAACGGTTTCGGTGGCATGCTGTCATTGGAACTTGTCACCGGACTTGATACTAAAACCTTTGTTGAAAGCATGCGATTGTTTACCCTAGCCGAGTCTCTGGGAGGCGTTGAGTCCTTGATTGAGGTTCCCGCTGTGATGACTCACGCCTCGATCCCACGCTCAGTTCGTCTTGAAAATGGTATTAGTGATGAACTAGTCCGCGTTTCCGTCGGTATTGAGAGTATCGATGATTTGCTTGAAGATATGCAGCAAGCCCTAGCACAGCTGTAATATAAATAAATAACCCGCGGATATCCTTCCGCGGGTTATTTATTATTTACTATAAGTCAAAGTTTTTATGACTTTTCCATCTGGATTGGTAATATTGACAATCAACTTAGGGTTCTTTTCACCGGCTGATTGCATTGATGTCAAAACTTTATTTGCCATTGTTTGCACTTGATCACCATTCGTAGTCATCGCTGTATTAACCAAAAGGCTATTCAACTTCGAAGTGGTCAGTGTCTCTGTCACCGTTGAACCACTCACCGTTGCTTCAGCACTATCAAACAGACCGTTACTTTCACTAATCAAAGTACTACTGCTTTCATTTAGCTTATCAGAGATCTCACTTGCTGAACGAGGTGCCAGTTCAACATCAGCCAAACTAGTCCCAAGCGACGACGAACTAATTGGCGCTGCCTTGGAAACGATAGTTGCTGCTTGTCCCGCAACAACGTTTCGCTCAAACTGGACCCCTCCAAAAACAATTAGCCCGACGACTACAACAAAGATACTCAACGACACCCAGAGTCGCTTCTTACCATGCTTTTTTTGTTTACTTCTTTGACGTTGCATATTGCCTCCCACTTTTCACGAATAATTGTATTATACCATCAAGACTTAGGGCTATGGTCGATTATATGTTTGCAATATTTAATGCAGCATAAAAAAGCCTCCACGATCGTAATAATCTCTCGTGGGGGTTTCAATGGATTAATCTAATTCAGCGACCATCTCTTCAATGATCTGATGCTCTGGATGCTCGTTAACTAACCAATTCTGCACATTTCGTTTTTGTTGTTCTGCCAAATCGTCATTTGCCACTAATAAATGTTCAACCATTGTCAACGCTGCTTCTAGCCCGTCAACACGATGCGTCCCACTCATAATTACTTCACCGGCCTCAGTGAAGGGAACATGGTCCGGTTTTTCAAGGAAAACAATCGGCTTATTCAAGACTTGACCCTCAAATAAGATGCTGATGCCATCTGCCAAGACAACGTCACTAGCTGCGACTGCTGGGTAGCTACCCTCATTGATCAAATATTCGGCATTTGGCAATTCAGTCCAAGCGTTCACGAATTCATCATAGGCCGCCACTTCAAAATCAGTTGCAGGATTTGCAATAACACTGCGTAGACTCGGATGCGGATTAAAAACCACTGACACATCAGGATGTTGTTTCGTCCATTCATACATCCCTTGATATACCTCAACGAACGTTCCAAAGGAGAACCATCCATCAATCGAATGATGTGGCATCCAAATCAATTTCTTACGACCATGATCATCAACCGGCCACCTAGGGCTTGTTTGTCTTATTTGTAAGGCCTTCAACGAGCCAACCGCTGAAAACTTCTCTTTTGAAATGTATGTATCCTCAAGCAAATCAATCTCAGCCTTCGTCAGCGGCTCAGCAATAAAGGAACGCCAAACGTATTCATAATAATCCAACACAAACATCGGCTTCTCCAAATCGCCAGGATTACTAAGTAGATTTTCTGTAATAACATACGCAATGTGGACCAACCTTGTCCAATTTAAGCGCTTTGCGGCAATTGACTCAGGAAAATCTGCATCCCACTCTGACTGTCGAATTAGAAAATCTGGCTGCCAATTTTTTAAACTTACCAATGCCTGATCATCAAAATCACCAACAACTGGTTTAAAACCGGCCTCCCTTAGATATTCATCCAACTGGTCCTTACTACCCGCTTTTTCAACATCTCTAAATATCCGATTAAGCGTAATCACCTTCATTTCAAAACGTGCATCATTTTTTAAGGCGTGCATCAGAATCAATTGTGCATCAATTGTTTCAATCGAGTTCAGAATAAAAGCCACTCGAATCAACTTGTGTTTATGCTTTATTACAGGAGCTTGCAATTCACTCCGTAAATCGTTAATAATGGCCATCTTTGCGTCATTACTAGCATTATTAATCAAATCCTCAATTGCCGCCTCGCGTTGCACCAACTTTAGTTCATGCTTCACATGCTCGTCTGGCACAAAATCACCAACCAAAGCTTCTCCGCGGACAAAACGTTCTGGCAAATTGAATTTGGTGGTTATCTGATGATTTTGGTCTTCAATAATCAAACAGTCATCGTCAATCCGCCAAAACCGCTCATTAAAGTTCTTGCCACCACCAAAAGAGATTTCCCCGTTCTCTTTAAACAACCACGCATTTGTATATGGGGGTATTCCAGCTTGTCCAAAAGAAAAATATTTTTCAGTTAGGAACTTATTCCAATTAAACTTTTTATTAAAGGCTGCCATATCTACTCTTCTTTCTCAGAATAAAATGCTTCCGCGATTGCCAAATCAAAGGGTGTCGTAATCTTGAAATTTTGTTGCAACCCGCGAACAATTGGGACACTAACCCCATTCAAAATAAATATTTTAGTTGCCTCAGTTAAGCCGGCTATTTCAGCGTCCGATAAATTTGCATATGCTGATTTAAACTTATTAATATTAAAAGACTGCGGTGTTTGCACTTGATACATTGTTTCGCGCTGCGGAATTACCTCAATACTATGTTGATTACCCACACCAATTGTATCAATTGCCGACAAAGCAGTTCCCGCGACACCATATTCACTAGCAAGCTCAATATTTTGAGCGATAATCGCATTCGTTAGAAAGGGTCTTACAACGTCATGTGTAACCATAATATGATCTGACGCTGAACCAAACATCTCTTCAGCAGCCGCAACTGCATTTAAAAGCGATTCATTCCGATCCGCGCCACCCTTTATAACAGCTAAGCGTTCAATCTGCTGTGCCGAGAACCATTTAGCCAGTAATTCATTCAGCTCAGCTTCCCAATTACCAGTAATTACGATAAAAATTTTATCAAAAGTATTATTCTCTAAAAATTTTGCTACAGTATGTATCAAGATCGGTGTTCCGCTAACTGTCAAAAATTGTTTAGGCTTGTCGGCACCCATCCGTGTTCCAGTCCCACCCGCCAGAATTCCTGCAAAGTTCATCTTATTAATCCCCCCATTAATTACATTACTAATTATCAAATCAAGATAGCCTTAAACCAACCTATCTTTGTCAATTCGTCTACACATTTGCAAGCAACCATCATGACCGATTGATTCTGTTATTAATTAATTTAAATCTTTAAAAAGCTAGGCGAACAAAATAAATATCCTAGATATACTAATTCAATGTATATTTTAAAAATAATTTTCATAAAAATAGTGTTCACCCTGAACTCTATGAAATTACGCTTGAATGGCTTATCTATACTCAATATAAGCCTGTCAATATATATAATATCAGGTTTCTTTCAGCAAACAAAATATTATTCTACTATTTCTAGAGAATATTAAGACAAATATATCGTTCGACTTATCGTATTCCCAAACGGATTACAAACAAAAAACCGATCCATAAGCTAAGCGCTCAAGATCGGTTTTTTAATGAAAAATTCGCGGATAGCGACGAAGGAAGCTTACTTAGCTTCCAAGTTATCCGTTTCTTTTGAAACTTCATATATTAGCCTTTATTTAAACATTCGTCTTTAAACGAAGCAAAAAAGCTCGGGTTCAGTTCAATGATGTAAATCAAACTTTTTTCTATCGCTGTAAGTAGTAGAGAAAATTATAATGAGAATCAACAAATTACTGCTTGGTTCATTCTTAATTGCCTTTTTAGAATAGTAATGTTTTCAGCCGCTAATATAACAGCAAATTACGATTCAAGTACTTCAATTATATTTGAATCCAACACTGATCCAACCAATAATTTCAGAAAAAAGAAGGACCATCTATCATAAGTAGTCCTTCTAATTCAAAATCATTTATCGTCTCGTACATAATGTAAGAAACAATAATTTCTTTAAAAGCCCAACTAAAAATACAAAGTATAACGTGCTTTAAATATCGCTGTAAAAGCAACTAATTACCGGTGCGATTGAGTTAACTTCAACCGGCATAGTCTAGTCTAAATAACTGCGGTTTACCAACATTGATCCTCTGTTAGTTCCAAGCGGGGCAATTTTATTTAAAATCGGTCCTAACTTATCATAGAATTCCGATGCACTAGCTGTAAGATTCACTTTTAATGATTCTTGTTGAAACGTTGCCATCACTTGATTAATCACACCTACGGGATACCGCCCCGATTCGATATCCTGTTTAGCATATACGCCAATTTTGCGTTCACGTTCCGTTATTGATGGATCTAAAATAAAATCATATAGTAAATTCAAAAACACCGTCTCATTTTTAGTTAACTTACCCATATCATATTAATGTTGGCGACCAAAACCAGCGCCAGCTCCTCCCCAGCCATTACTAATTACTCCAAATACAGCATCAGCTGCACCTTTAGTTACTACATACTTGTAGCGTCCATTTTTGTCACGTGTCAAGTATCCATTGGCACCATTAAAAATTGCTTGCCCACCTGTTACAGTGTTCAAATCATCAGCAACCATAGATTCAAAATTATCCAAATTCCTCATTACACAAACCTCTTTATAAATTATTTATCCTACAATAAGTAATTATAAACTCAATTTACAGACGAATTTGTTACCAACTGTAACATTCGATTTTAACAATATCATCTATGGTTCTATCAAAAAAAATTGATAGCGCCATGATTATGTCTAATGAGGGTATTCTCTTCCCCTCCTCATATAATGTAACAGACACTCTTGAGATATGCAGTTCATCCGCTAACTCTTCTTGTGTCATACCTTTGTGTATTCTCAACATCTTGATATTCACTGCCAACTTATTCCCATTACCACCAATTATATTAGCAATTTCACTACTACTCAGATTTGAAAAATCAGATAACATTTCAAACATAATACACCTCTACTTCTACTGATTAACTTAACCACCGTCTCATTTATCAAGTAACTTATCTTTAAAGTAATTGAACCAAGTTTTCTTACCTGTTATAACTATAACTTTCCCCTGACTACCATATCTAATATTTTTTATAGTGTTTTTATTTTGCCGTGGAATACTTGCAACTATTTTAAAATAGTTCCCCGTTTTCATTTCTGTTGACACAGCATCGATTTTGATGATTTCACCGTTAATAACCATTGGCTTTGGCAAATCTTGATTAACTGCATATCGAATTTTTTGACCCACTTTAACTCCAGGCAATTTATTTGATGGTAAGTAAAAAGTTACCGTCAATGGCGTTTTCGGTTCTAGACTTGGATAAATCATTCCAATTGTTGTTCCGTTTGGAATTCTTTCTTACATAGGTAAATCTGTATCTAAATGTACAATCCCAGTATTAGAAGCTTTTAAAACAAGATCCCCATCATCAATTTTTTGAACCTTTTGTTTTGCTTCAAATTGATCAATTAAGAGTTCACTAGATTGACGTTGATTCTGAATATCGGCTATAGTTTTCTCTTTCAATTGACCAATCTGTGCATTAACTTGGTTCGGGGATACTGTATTCTCTACTTTTATACCAGCTATTTGTTGGTCAATTGAAGTCTTATTATCCTTTAGAGAATTTATCTGGGTATTTAGTTCAGTTAACGTATCTTGTTTAAGTTTATTTTTATCGTCCGGGCTCAAATCACTAATTTGAGAATTATAATTATCGAACAAATACTTATAGTTGTTTGAATTGTCAACCTTCCTATCACTCTGTATTGCTTTAATTACATCTTGAATCTTTTCAATCTGGGCGTCTAATCCTTTTTTTGAATCACCCAGTGTATTAACTTGATTTTTTGCCTGATTACCATCGTTTATCCTATCCGAATTAGTCTGCTGTAAACCAGCGTTCATATCATTTATTTGATTTAAAAAATTATTATATAAGTTCATATATCCAAAATTATCAGGTTTTGAAAATAAGTTTTTCCCTGACAAAATACTGTTTTTGAAAGTATCTAAAGCAGTTATTTTATTGTTTGTGTTTATTATTTGTAAATCTAAAAGTTTATTTGTTATCTCACCATCAGAGTTTTTATATTCAATTAATTTTTCACCCTTTTTTACAAATTGATTTTCATGAATATTGATTTTATCAATTTTGTTATTACTAGTAGACTGAATTAAGGATAATGTCTTCTTAGGTGTAATCTGCCCCGGACTTTCTATCGTAATTTCTCGTTTTCCAAACATCGAGAAAAATATAAGAATTACAACAGATAGAAATAACGGCGTTATAAGTATCGTCGAATACGTGGAATATCTCCGTCTATAAAACTCTGCACTTTCCAGATATTTTTCATTAAACATGCTTACGTCCTCTTCAAAATTATCCATTAAATAATTGCGTATAGTATCCATCGCTTAATAACAATTTTTCATGTGTCCCTTCTTCTACAATTTCTCCATCCCGCATCACCAATACCCTCGCAGATTTTCGAGCAATATTTAATCTATGTGCCACAAAAATAATTGTCTTATCTTTTATTGACAATAAATTATCAATAACCTTTTTTTCAGTCAATACGTCCAAATTACTGGTTGATTCATCCAGTATTAAAATATCACTACCTGTTAGCAATGCTCTTGCAATGGATAACCTTTGACGTTGCCCACCAGAGAATCCAGTATTTTCTGATATCTCCGTTTCGAAACCATTTGGCAATTCCTCAATATCTTTTCTAATATCTGCAATTTCCGTTGCCCAAAGTATGTCTTTATTTGTTATGTCATTTGCAGCTCCCAAACTCAAATTATCAAGTATATTCCCTGTAAATGTATAAGGTTCTTGAGGTAAATAGGTTATTTTCTTCCTCAATAACGTTTTATCCATTTTATGAATATCAATATTCCCCAAGAGAATTTTCGAATCCTTATCAGCTACATCGAAGAAATTCACCAACAACTTTGCTAATGTCGACTTGCCAGATCCACTTGCTCCAACCAATGCAATTTTTTCACCAAATTTTACATGTAGATTGACATTCTTCAACTTTAATATTCCATAGTTATAGCTAAAGTTGAGGTTTTTTACTTCTATATCATTATTTATTGGTACGCTCATAGAGTCCTCACTATTGATGCCAAATTCGGAAGGAACTAAATATACTTCATTCAGTCTGTGATTTGCTACTCTCGCTGCCTGTAATTTGCTCTGTAAATTCAGTATATTCTGCAAAGGATCAGTGAAATATGCAAGAAGTGCATTAAACGCCATTAATTGACCAACACTTATTATATTTTTTATTACCAAACTCGATCCATACCAAAGAATTAACACATTAAACATTAAACGGAAGAAATTTTTTATGGAGTCTTGTAGCTGTACAGCCTTTTGAAATTTAAAAGATTTTTTCAATACATCAACAAATTCTCTATCAACCTTTGAGTATGTAACTCGTTCTCCAGCTAACGATTTAATTGTCTCAACCCCATTTAATGACTCAATAATAGTAGAATTCAATATAGATCCTGCTTGCATCTGCTCCTTACTCAACTGTGTAAAGGGGTTGGAGAAAATCCACAATACTACCAAATATATAGGTATTTCAGCTAACGACAATAAAAATAATTTACTATTTTGAATTAATAATGTTACACCCACCATGAGTAGTATTCCAAAGTCCAAGAATATGGATAGTATGATATTCGATATTGCATCAATAATGGTGTTAGCATCAGAAAATCTAGATGTTATCTCACCCACTCGCCTAGTTTCAAAAAAATTCATCGGCAAGACAAATAAATGTTTTATATACGACAAAATAACATCAATCGATAATCTCTGCCCCAAGACTAGCAGTAAATAGCTTTTGGCGTAATTTAAAACTTGCTGAATAATATACGCAACTATCAACCCAACAGATACAATGTCCAATGTGCTTTTCATACCGTTCGGAATGTACGTATCCAAAACACCCTGTAAATAAAAAGAACTTCCTATACCGACAGTTGTTATCAATAACGCTGCCAAAATTATATTTGCAATTATCTTTCTCTGTCTAAGAATTAACGGAACATAAGAAAAAAAACTAGATTCCTTATCCTTCACAGGTTTAAAATTTGGCATCGGCGCCATAAAAATGGCGACACCACTCCACTCTTTTGAAAATCGTTCATAATTCATTCTGATCTTTCCAATTAAAGGATCTGGATCTGCAATTTTAAGATAATTACGATGAACGCCATATATTACATAGTAATGAGGATATTTGCCATCCTTATTTACATGGACAATAAATGGTAGAGGTAAATCTTTAACCTCCATTAAAGAAGTATCAGCTCGAATAGCCTTCGTTTCAAAATTCAATTTTTCAGCTGCTCTGACAATTCCTAATGCCGTAGTACCTTCTAAATCTGTCTTTGCGAGAGCGCGCAAACTAGCTAAGGAATTCGTCTGGCCATATTTATTCAATATCATCGATAGAGCTGCTACCCCACAGTCTCTCTCATCTATTTGTGAAACATATTTAAAAGTCATAAAAGAACACCTTAAAGAAAACATAAATTAATAAGGTAAACTTATCACAGAATAAAATAAAACACAATTTATTCACAAAATACGCATAATTCAAGGATCTATAAAAGGTCTTTTATAATCGGATAACATTACATCCAATAAATATTTAATTCTGTCATTTTATGTTTGATTAAGGATATTCATAATCGAATTTATGTATATATAATGATTTTGATAAATCTTATATCTTTTCGGATTTTGAAATATTTTCCCCGAAAAAGGCATTGGTAATTTATGCACATACCATTTATTATTGAATTTAGGTGAACATTATATGGCTAGTTTTCAATACAAAAAAACACCATTTCTGGTGTGCCTTACAATTTTTTGAATTGAAAAATCTTTAAATCTCTTGTCTACTTTTTTTCCAACTGAAAATGGTTCAGCAAGCGCCTAAATCTATATTAATTCACTGAACGACCTCATTGATAATAAACCTATTTCTACATCTATAATTTATAAATTACCGGCTAATGTAATAGGCTTAAAACCGTTCCAGAAGAAATCAAGCTTAATTGAGATTATATAAAAAAACGCCAATACATAAGGTTTTAGCCTACATATTGACGCTCTTTCTAAAAAGCATTTAAAGAAGCTTACTTAGCTTCCAATTCTGCCTTACCCTTGGCCCATTGTTGAATGTTAACAACTTCTGCCGTACGTGCTGCACGAGCTGCGTCGTATGATACTGGACGCTTCTTTGACCATGAATTGTATGGTGACTTAATAGCCATATTCATTTTCCTCCATTGTGTTATCGATAACCATACTAGTATACCGGCAATCCTAGCTTCCGTCAAATTTGGTTACTAAATTCTGCTTAGTTTGCGCGATCCAAAATCTTGATTTCTTCTCCGGCAACAATCACTCGGTTTGCAATATTAATAAACAAACCATGCTCGATCACACCAACCTGCTTTGACAACCAATCAGCCAACTCAACTGGCTTTTCAATCGTGTCCAAATGTAGATCAATAATATAATTTCCGTTATCAGTTACAACCGTTTCACCAGCAGCATCAGTCCGCAAAACTGGCTTCAAACCTTCGTTAGCAAATAACGTATTCAAATGACCAACGCCATATGTAACTACTTCAACTGGCAATGGGAAGCCCCCAAGTGGGTCGGCTAACTTCGTTTCATCAACGATCCAAACATTCTTCTTTGAGTTGATTGCCACAATCTTTTCAAATAACAAAGCTGCACCGCCACCCTTGATTCCATCAAGGTTCTTATTCACGCGATCAGCTCCATCAACCGTTAAATCAATTTCATCAACATCATCCAAATCAACGATTTTGATTCCTAGACTTTGAGCTTGCTCAGCTGTCCGAACAGATGTTGTTACACCAATAATATTTAGTCCCTCGTTATTAACGCGCTCTGCCAAGGCATCAACGAAAAACTTAACTGTTGAGCCAGTTCCAAGTCCCACCGTCATATGATCTTCGACTAACCCTGCCGCGTATTTACCAACTTGTCGCTTCTGCTCTGTAACGTCCATTTTTAGCTCTCCATTTGTTGAATTTTATAATCTACCACTTAATTAAATCAGCTAAGATCAAACCCGCTGATATTACTTAAATTCTATCATAGATTTCATTTCACGATAAAACGTTTTACCAATAATTTATAAAAAAGAAGCTGATTAATTTCAATCAGCTTCTATCCTTATTAAACTATTCTAAGTTATCCTAAAACGATATTCATATAATTCATGAAACGCTCAAGATATCCTGGAACATCTACTTCAACTGCTGCAAAGTTAGTCTTATGCGGATCACGTAGCCGATCAGGATCACCAATCGTCCGACCATCTTCATGTGTCACCTGCATGTTGACCCCGAGTAAGGTCACCAATTTTGGATCCACCGCAACACCAACCGCCAACGGATCATGCAATGCCGCTCCTGCGTGGTTAATATCTAGTCGATCATACGCATCAATATAATAGTCAAAGATATCAGCAAAGATTTGCCCCTTCTTTGTACCAAGATCACGCCAAACTTGTGTTTCCTTCTTCGTTAGAAGTGTTTGTAGCGTTACATCCAATCCAACCATCACTAAGTGCTTAGCATGTTTGAAGACATAATCAGCTGCCTCTGGGTCTTGGTTGATATTTGCCTCTGTATATGGCGTAACATTTCCGGGTACAATCAATGCCCCACCCATCAAGGTAATATTACCAATCAAATCAGCAATCGTTGGATCTTTTTGCATTGCAAGTGCCAAATTGGTCAACGGACCAGTTGGCACAATAATCAAATCTTCACCATACCGATGAGCTGCTTCGATAATAAAATCAGCGGCATGTTGCTTCTCGATAGCACGGGTGGCCTTTGGCAATTCAACTTCACCAACTCCATTACGACCATGAATTTCCATCGAAATTTCCATCGTACTAAAGTCTTCGGTCGTCGAGGAGTGCGATTCACCTACAAAAACCGGCACATCAGTCGCTCCCAAAACTTCCAACAAGCTCAAGCTGTTTTCTGCAGCTGTATTAACCAAAGTATTACCATATGAAGAAACAATTCCAATCAAATCTGAATCTGGTGTAGCTAGCGCATAGGCCAAGGCCAAGGCGTCATCTACTCCTGTATCCAAATCTAAAATCATCTTTTTTACGGCCATCTTGTCTCCTTTTATACCGGCATGTTGCCCACTTGTTTAATAAACCAGTCATTAAACATTGCGGCATCAATATCGAGTCCGATTTCTACATTTGTTGTATCTGCATCGTGCCAACGGTTTTGAAAATCCCAAACCGTTGCTCCCATTGCAGGTCCGTCAACAACGACATCTACATTACCAGCTTCTGTAGTAATCGCCGTTGGATCCAGTGCGTACAAAATCGTATTTACATCGTGCATTGGCTTACCACCAGCACCTTGATCAGAATATTCGCCGATAATTGCTTTAAGCATTTCACCGGAACGTCCCATCTTAGCGATTGTTTCCAACGTTGCCGGCGTAATCAACGCCTTCATTGTAACATCGAGTCCAATCATGACCTTAGGTAGCGAGCTTTCAAAAACGATTTTGGCTGCATCAGGATCAGTGAACACATTAAATTCAGAAACAGAACTTGTATTTCCAGCAGAAACCGTTCCACCCATCATAATTAACTGTTCGATTTTAGCAAAGTCTGTTGGGTACTTTTGAATAAATAACGCAATATTGGTATATGAACCAGTTGCAATGAGTGTAATCGGCTCATCTGCGGCTTGCAAAACATCATGAATAGCATCCACCGCATCACGTTCAATTGGCTTCGTCGTTACTGCTGGGAAGTCATATCCTGGCATTCCCGAAGCACCATGTACATACGATGCATCTTCAAATTGTTTCTTTAGAGGGGCTTTTGCACCCGCTGCAACCGGAATATCTTTATCAAAGAATTCCAACAACTTCAACGTGTTACTGGTCGTCTTATCAACTGAAACATTACCAGCGACTGTCGTAATCAATTTTACATCTAAGTCAGGGTTATTAACGGCCACAGCTATTGCGGCAGCGTCATCAATCCCTGGATCCATATCCAAAATAACTGACTTCATTCTAGACTCCTTCAATTAGCTACTAAATCTTACCAGATGAACAATCCAGCTGTTGCGGCTGACAATAGTGATACTAAAATACCTGACAATAGCATGAATGGTACACGCTTTGAGATAAAGTCACTCTTTTCCTTAGTCACAAGTCCCTTGAAGGTTCCGATAATCATACCAACAGTTGAGAAGTTTGCGAATGATGTCAAGAAGACTGTCAAAACGGCGGCAGCGTGATGGTTAGCAAACAAGCCCTTACCGGCCATGATGTTCTTTGAAATCTCACCCATAACAACGAATTCGTTGGTAACAAGCTTTGTTCCCATGAATTGTGCGATTTGGAATGCATCGTGAACATTGAAACCAAGCAACCAAGCAAATGGGAACATGATTACACCGAAGATGTTTTGCAAAGTCAACCAGTGTAGACCAGTTAATGAGAACAATTGGTTAACCAATGCGGCCAAAGCAACGAATGAAATAACGGTTGCGGCGATGATCAAGATCAACTTTCCACCACCAAGGATTGAATCACCCAAGAATGAGAAGAATGGCTCTTTTTCACCAGACTCACCACCGATTGATGCAATAACGTCTGCGTCTTTATCAACCTTAACTGGGTTCAAGATAGAAGTAATAACAACAGCTCCTAGTACGTTAAGTGGCACAGCCATCAAAACATAATCACCTGGAACCATTTGCACATACGCACCAATGATTGCTGCGGTAACACAGCTCATCGACATCATTGCTAATGTGTAGTTACGACGATCTGACATCGTATCTAATTGATGCTTAGAAACAGCCAAAACTTCAGTGTTTCCCAAGAACATCATTTCAATAGCAAAGAACGACTCATACTTTGGTTGTCCAGTAATGTATGACAACCCGCGACCAATCCACTTGATGATCCATGGTAATACTCCGATATAAGTCAAAATATCAAACAATGGAACAATCAACAAGATTGGCAACAAAGCTGACGTAACGAAATTAGGTCCGCCTTGGTTAGCTGTCAACCAGTCAGGAAGTGCAAAGGCGATTCCTTGATTAGCAACTGATACTAACCAAGTGAAACCATCCGCTGCACCCTTAACCACAGCTTGACCAGCTGAGAAACGAGTGAAGAACCAAGCAAGGACTAGTTGCAAAGCAACAACGACCCCTACTGAGCGCCAATTGATATTTCGCTTATCATTTGAGAAGAGATAAGCAATACCCAAGAAAACAAAAATACCAAGAATATTAATTGCAATGAACATAATATTACTCCTAAAATAAACCTTTCTTTACTAAAACGTTTTACTTTGCTACTATATCATAGTAACGATAGCATTGAAAGCGTTTTATAGCATATATTTTATCATGTTTTTTTCGTGAGGTGATTCACTATGAGGAAGATTTTAGTCATTGGTTCGTTAAATATTGACGTTATTCAGAACATGCCCCGGTTACCCAAACAGGGCGAAACTCTCAGTCTAATCAGCAAAGCCACTAACTTCGGTGGCAAAGGCGCCAATCAAGCCGTTGCGGCCGCCCGACAAGGTGCATCTGTCGGCTTTATAGGTGCCGTCGGTGCTGATGCAGAAGGTTCAAGTTACAAAGCACTCTTACAGGAAGAAGGTATTAATGTCGCGTCTCTAACTAGTAAGGAGGACAGTTCAACCGGTACCGCCTACATCATGCTGGAAGCAGATGGTAATAACACCATCCTAGTTCATGGCGGGGCCAACATGGCCTTAACCGCCGATGACGTTGCCTCCGCAGAAGCTCAATTTGTCGATGCTGACGTGGTCGTGGCTCAGCTTGAAGTCACGTCTGAAGCAATCGCCAAAGGTTTTGAGCTTGCCCACAAGTATGGCGCCATGACAATTCTAAACCCTGCCCCCGTTACGGATAAAATCAATCCGCAAATTTTAACAAATACTGACTTACTAATTCCAAATGAAACCGAAGCGGCCGCTTTAATCAAATTGCCTGCAACAGTTGAATACGCCGAATTAGTCAAACGTATCCCCCTGTTTGAACAAAAGCTTGGTATCAATAACATTATCATCACGCTCGGCGCTGATGGCTCATTTTATTCCATCAACGGTACCCACGGGCTGATAGCCTCTCGTAAAGTCAACGCAGTCGATACGACTGCCGCTGGCGATACTTTCATCGGGACTATTGCAACCGTTTTAGAAAAAGACTATTCAAATATTGAAACTACATTAAAACGCGCCAGTGTTGCCAGTTCAATCGTCGTGTCCCGCCCCGGAGCAATCCCCGCTATTCCTACTGCAACAGAAGTCCTAACAGTCTTATCAGACTAAGCAAATACGTAACATAGGAGACCCCCACAGAATATGTTGTATCTACTATCTCTTTTTGCTGGAATAATTCTAGCGATCCAAAGCCCCCTATCAGTCAATCTTGGTAAAAAGATTCATTCACCAATTTTGTCCAGCCTGATCACCTACATCATCGGCTCATTTGAATTCATCGTACTGTTGCTTATTTTGCAAGTTAATATTCCCAACTTAATTACTACCACTTTCAGTCATGGTTTCCCTTGGTTGATTGGTGGCTTCATGGGCGCAATTTACATTACAAGCATCATCATTTTGTTCCCAAAACTCGGACCAATCAAAGCTGTGATTTATCCAACGTTAGGTCAAATTCTTTCAGGAATCCTAATCGATTCATTCGGCCTTTTTAAAATGCCAACATCTACAATGAACCTAATCAAGTTTATCGGGGTACTTTTGTTGATTGCCGGTGTAATTTTTTCAGCGTACAGCCCGAAAAAACGAACAACAACTAATCAGCGAAATGATTTACTTTACTCTGTATGGGCTTTTATAGCCGGAATTTTGTCAACGCTTCAGGGAATCTTCAATGCCAACCTAGGCGTCGAACTCAATAATACAATTGGTTCAACTTTTATCGCCTTCCTCTTTGGTACCGTGCTGCTGCTGATCGTTGTACTTATCACACGGCAGTTTACGGTTCCAAATCTGATCGTCGGTCTAACTTCACCCATCGGTTGGCTTGCCGGAACAATCGGTGCAACCTTTGTACTCAGTATTACATTCTTGACCCCCATTCTTGGACCTGGACTGACGGTCTCAATGACATTAATCGCTACGATGATTAGTTCCGCAATCATTGAACATTTTGGATTCTTACGAGTTGTTCAAAATCAAATTACCCGCCAAAAGATCATTGGCATCATCATTTTCATCTTAGGAATTATTTTCATTAAGATCGTCGGATGATTTTACCTGTTTTTACTAAAAATGATATTTTTTAGTAAAACTTATTTATAAATATAGCACATTTCAACAAACATGCGAGCTGTTCCACATGTATTTCTTTGCATGTTCAGCTCGCTTTATTTATACTAAGGCTATTATGATAACTACAAATAATATTTTCCCAAATTTCACTTGGTCGCAAGTTCATGAAATGGATGAATCTGATCGTCAATGGCTGCACAAGTCACAGGAAATCCCTCATGAAATTCTCAATTATGCGGTTGATCCATACGAAAGCGCGCGCATGGAATATGCTACGGCCGCCGATTTATCGCTAATGATTTTTGATATTGTCACACCAACCTCTAATCGAGCCACAACAGAGCCGGTCAGCTTTCTATTCAGTAACGACGGCAAGCGCCTTTACACATTTACCCGCCGCGAAACGGCATATATTAATCCGCTGATCACTGAACAATCAGAAATCAATAATGCCTCAGTAGATTTGCACCCTTTGGATGTTATTTTAAACGTTACCAAAAAGCTCACTGAAAAATTTATGACAACGATTTTAGAGGTCAACCGCCAGCGTAATCCAATTCAACGAGAGATTCGTCAAGTTAAGCAAACCAAGAAAATCATTGATAATCTGATGGACTTGCAGACCAGCCTGATCTACCTATCGAATTCAATCACAACTGATCTCGATTTGATCAAATCATTGCGGGAACATGAGGCCAAATACTTAACTCCCTGGCAAATTGAAAAAATCGATGATCTTAATATTGAACTAACTCAAGCAATCGACACTGCGGATCTATCACGCCAAGTAACCGATTCAGTTTCGAACGCTTATGAGAATGTTGCGAATTCTAATTTGAACTGGACGATGAAAGTTCTAACGGTTTGGTCAATCGTTTTGACCGTCCCCACCATTGTATCTGGTTTCTTCGGACAAAACGTTCCCATTCCGTTGTATAATTCCAACGGTGATGCAGGTTGGATTTTAACCATCATTATCACATTAATTTTGATGGCCCTAACCACATTGATTCTATGGTTCACAGGTTTCCTGCGAAAATAAATAAAAAAGCTTCTCACTCTGCAATCGAGTGAGGAAATGCTGTTAAATCAGTGTCTTGATTAGTTTATGTGCCCTAATTGTGCCTTATATAATATATAAAAATCCTCGCTAGTAGAGATTAATCTACCCAGCGAGGATTTTTTATTTCTCATTCAAATCATCCAAACGCTTCTCAGCTAGTTCGATAATTTCTGTTAATTCATCTACATTAGCATATTCAGTAATGAATGTTTTGCCGTGGCTTTTATAGTTGGTGCGTCTCGTACGTTGCTTATTCTTCTCGCGGTAACGCTTGTTAGCTTCATTCTGTGCAGTAGTTGTTCCGTCCGTGTACTTTCTAGGTCGCCCAACTCGCTTAGGCTCTTCTTTATCCATAACTAAATCACCCCACTACTTCAATAACTTGGAGAATTAACTGTAGCGCCAATAGAATACCTAACGTCAGTAAAATTCCTCTCCGACTGCTTTCTCTGTATCTGAAAGTTACCCATGCTATCCCAATTACATCAACTACAATCATGAACCAAGTATTATTAATTCCTAATAATGTAAGAATCAATCCTAAAATAAATAGTGTTGCAACAGCCCAATCAATAATTCTATTCATCTATATGTTATGATATGAGTACACCAAACAAGGCGCTCTCAGTCGCCTTAATCTGGTTTAAAAGCTTTCTAGTGCCAATGCTTATCCGCTAACCATTCAAGGACTTGGATAATTCCGAATGTGATAGTTATCTTAGCTTCTGCACTTAGAGGCTTTTTCTTTTTGCGCTTACTCATATCTACTCCTTTCTTAATCAATATAATAATTATAACACGACTATTATATAAACACAACAAAAAAGCCCCCGCTAAGTAGAAGTTAATCTACCTAGCGGGGGCTTTCAAGTATATGTGATCTAGTGGGTCCTAAATCATTTCTCTTAGGAGTAGAGTTAAAAAATTAAGTAGCTGGGTTACTACTTGTGTAAAATAATAAATCTACTCCCTTAATTGAAGTTTAAACTGGTCGAATTCGACTAATTTAACTATTTAGTATAGGCCACCTTCAACCAGACTGATTCGCCATTCATCTCAATTTGGAT
Organism: Weissella muntiaci; assembly: GCF_008107635.1. Taxonomy (GTDB): domain Bacteria; phylum Bacillota; class Bacilli; order Lactobacillales; family Lactobacillaceae; genus Weissella; species Weissella muntiaci. The sequence goes on from NZ_SDGZ01000014.1 coordinate 81,918, forward strand.
TGAACTTCCTACACGGTTAAATACCTTGTAATTATCGTTCAAAGTAAAGTATTCCATAGCGCCATTGTTTCCTTGTGCTACTTGATTAGCCAAAGCATTGCCATAGCGATCTGTTAGAGTAACGCTTTGCACTGGAATATCATTGTTGTAATCAGCAACCGGAATACTCATATCATTATTACGAGCGTACCAACCTGAACCGTATATCTTCCATGAATCAATTACATAGACACCATTTAATGAGACGGCATCAGTTGTATTATCATTTTCTGCTGGTGGCGTAACGTTATTACTTGCGTCTTGGCCAGCAGTAAAGAAATCATCATACAATTGCGAAACATCGAATACACCTAATGAACTTGCAAACGTTGCTTTTGACGTCCATTGCCAAGCATGTTCAGTTGAATACCAACTTTGTTCACTGGTTGGCGTATAGGGATAGCTCGCAATCCATGATGGATCTCCATCAACTGACACTTCAAGATGTGAACCCATAGTGTAAGTTGTTGAGCGATAGCCTCCAGCACGTTGAACCTCATTAATAAATGCTTGAACAACCGGTTGCATTGCACGTCCCATATTCATTTGATAAGAATTCTCAACGTCAACCGCAAGAACCGCTCCCACTGGTAATCCATCAGCTTGTGCTTGTTGCACAGCATAATCGGCTTCCGCTACAGCTCCATCGATAGTTGTACTACTTAAAAAATGATATCCGTTGACATAAATCCCTGCATCAATGGCAGCTTTAATATTTCCAGCAGCCGTCCAATCCGAGAAAGTCGTTCCTTCTGAAATCTTAGTTGTAACTGCCTTAACGCCATAATTATCACGCATGTAGCGGAACTCATCAGCTGACATCGTTCCATTATGATTAGACACGTCAATCATGTCGTATCGTGGTGTATCGGCGTGAGCTGCTTGACTAACTACCGTCATACCGCCGAATACAAAAAAGGCCGATGCAATCGCAACGACCAGTGTTTTTAATTTATGCATGCTCTTCCCACTCCTCTGTTTTATCTTCAAAATATTTTTTTACCTTCTCCGTCATGTAGCTATTCCCGCCTAGCATCTTATACTGCGAATAAACGAGACTAACAACCTCAACACCATAATCATGGTCAATTACTTGGTTCAACTCTATTCGTTTTGAATTAAGTGCGATCTCAGCCATTTGACTACTAAGATTATCGTTATGTGTAGTATTTAATTTCTTAATTGCATAGATAGTCCCCAAAATACCAGCAGTCGATGTCAGTACAGTTGTCAGCAAAGTAAGCAACGTGCCGTCAGCAATTAAATCTAAAAATTTATCCATTTCGTATATTCACCTTACTGTATGGCTGGCGCCCCCACTACCCATTGATAACCGTTCTTAGCCATATACATCCCGGTCCATAAACTGCCTGATCCAGCGCTATTGTTTCCTTGTAGAGTAATTCGTCCACTGTCCCAAATTAATAACATCGAAGTGGCGTTATTGATCCAGGCGAAATTATCTTGCGGACGCCATACATCAGACAAGTTTGACAATTTTTCAGCAGCCATAAAGTCATATCCTGATGATATATCATGTGTTGAAAATCCAGTGACCAATGAAACGTTATTACCTCGACGTTTGAAATTGAATTTCAAGGCATAACTATCTATTACATACGAGATTGTATAAGAATCTGGATTGATAAGCTTCCATTTACCACTTACACCCTCAATCGAATCGGCTGCTGGGAATGATGTACCAGTATTTTGATCCACCAATGACATAAATACAGGATTGGTTAACAGTCCTGTTGTAGCTGCACCTAATGACTTAAATGTAATAAGTTGCCCCTTCTTTACTGGCATATTTGGTTGCCAATTAAGAACTTTCACATCATCTAAAGTTGCTAATTGTTTCCAACCAACAATCTTTCCATCACTTACAGCTGTTATCTTCGTTCCACCGCCTAAATAGTTAGCTACAATCGTTCCGGTTGTGAATGATGTGCCTGTAATGATATGGACCGTATACCAACTAGAAAATGGTGCATTAGTTAGATTTTTATCAGCCACATACCAATTTCCTGGAAACTTAGTCATATCCTTTGCGACGTCATCAAAACTAGTAAATGTTGCTTCTCGTGTTTTAAAACTACCTTCAATTGGCAGTTCAAACTTATTATTTTTAGTGAAGTCATTATCTTCACCACGAATAGCAACATCCTTATCTGCCAATGTCTTTGTAATTTCATCGATCATAGATTGCATTTCTGACTTTGCGTTCGCCAATTGTTGCTCTATGTCAGCTTTAGCGGTCGCCAACTGTTGCTTAACGTCTGTTGAAAGTGCATCCATTTCAGATTGCAAGTTTTCCATATCTTCCCTAATTTGATCGATATTGAGTGAAGCATACAACGCTCGCAATTGTTCGAGCATCTTTTCATACTCTGAAAGATAGTCACCAGTTTCGTCTTCCGTTAAATCAGCAGAAGCTAATACAAACACTCCAAAATCATTACTTGTCTCTCGCTTAGTCCCATTGCTCAAAGAAAAATATGCCTTTTGATATTGACCTACGTCACGCAGACCCTCTTTAGGAAAAGCATAGGTAAACTGTCCTTTAGTTGCGTCGGTCACAGTTATACCGATATCATCAATAACCTTGTTTCCTTTTGAAGTCACGCCTTCAAAACTAACTTTATACCCAGTTAAATCGAACGCTTCACTGTTACTAGTAATTTGTACGTCCGCCGTGTACGCAGTTACATCGTTCTGACGTTGTCGCAGTGCTGGCGTAATTACTGGTGTTTTAGAGATATCAAGAGTCATCTTTATTTTCGTCATTTATTTCTGCCTCCTTATATAATTTTTCAGCCTCTTTATATGTTAAATCGGTCAGCATTAATCGTTCTTTCTCGTAGCCTCGGCGCTTACCTTTTAATTCCCATGCGAAGCTAGCATTTGGTTGATCAGACTTAACTATGAAACTGGTCTTTTTACGTTCTGAAACCCAGATTTTAGCATCGGTATATGGCGACAAAAATACCTGATAGGCATACTCAGTATTAATCGTGTCTCCAAACAAGGTCTCAATATTAATTTCGATCTCGCCCTTATCGTCAGTTACGGATTCCCCAATATCGCCAAGATAAGATTCAGCCGTTTCATAAGCGGGTGTTGCTCTAAATCCATCGCGTGTTGGATGTGCTGCGTTTTTACTACCGTTATAGACCGTAAAATTTCCTAAAACATCAACATGGTCATTGTAAACATTAAAGGTATTACTTGATCCGTTTCCTCCGTTCAAAACAATTGCGGTTCCAGCTGTAATCCACAACTTTTCTCCCTTGCCACGAATGTTATTGAAGTAATTATCATTTTCAAAGACTTTGCTTCCATAAAAATTTGCTTTTACATTGTCGGTACTAGAATCCGCCGGAATTTGAATTACGGCAGTTGATGTATCATTGCTTGAATTCTTTGTGTTAATTGAAAATATTTGTCCTGGAATTTGCTCAAGAGCTAATCCATTTGCATTATGGTTTCCATCATAACTCGGAAAAATAAGACCGACATTTGTACCATTTGCATTTCTAAATTCAATTTGTCCATTTTCAAGTTTCACCGAGGCTTGATTATTACTATTTGTACTGGTAATTCTACTTCCTGTAATGGTTACACCAATGATGTCAATTGCTCGTAAGATTCCAGTGGTAATAGTTGTGGCGTTGATCCCCTTACCAGTCATTGCATTGGCAAACGTTTTTCCACCATCTGTTGAAACACCAATACCAGCAGAATTTAAAATAACGACATTGTTAGCGTTTGTTTTATCAATCGCTAATATGCCGTTAGATGTAAACTTTAATTCTGTTTGGGTATCTTGCAATGCTTCTGTTGCGATCTGGGTTGCATCTTCCAACCAAGAATTTGGTATCGAACCATTACCATTGATAATATTATTCATTGTATGAGAAGTGCTTGCATCGCTTTGGATTTTCGAATCGACTGAGCTAATTGAATTTAGAGTTACTTTGGTTCCTTGTTTATCTCCAGTTACATCAAAGTCAGTTTCCGTACTAACAATCCGGACCTTCTGAGAAAAGCCAAGTTCTTCATCAACACCCATAATGTAATCACCAGGCGTTGGCAATGAATATTCATAACCAGCTTTCTGTAAATCTTCAAGTGTCATACCAACTGAAATTGTATAAGAACCATCTACTACTTCTTTTAATCTAGCCTGTAAATTTCCAACAATTGTATATCGTTCATCGCTAACAGGGTCGGCTTCTAATTTTCCGTAAATATCAGCTAATGGACTTGTGTACTCTGCTGTTACACGACCAGCGTCATGATTGTTATCATCCAAGTAGGCACCGAAACCCTTTGCATAAGTCACAAAATCGCTAATGTTTCGTTCTAAGGTCAATTCCTGTAGATTGAAGCCTTTTCGAACAATCGTTGATAAATCACTACCAACCTTGTCAATAATTGTCACAGTATGCCCTGATAGATAAAATTCAAGTCCCGTTGAATCAATAAAATCATTGAACAATGCCATGCGATTTTTCAGTCCAAAGCTTTGTTTTTCAAACGCTGCTACTGGTGATCCCAATTGGAAATAATATTCGCTACCGTCAAAGATAAAATGCAAATACTCATCTGCCGTATGCGAACCATCGGATAGTTGCGAATAAACGGCAGATTTACCCATCTTATAAAAGAACTCATGTACGGCTTCAAATTCCACGGTTACATTCTCACCTTGATCAATTGGTTTGGCATAAGTAATAATATAATTTTCATTATCAAATTCCAGATACCAGCCACGATCAATCTTATTCAGAACCTCATCATTAGTGTATATCGTTCCAGAAAGGGACTTTTCGCCATTAACGGTTGCTTTATATGTCAGTTCAGCCAAGGCTAATAATTGTTCACCACGTTCATTTGTAAATTTAATCATAAGTCCTCCCTAAACATAAAAAGCAATCTTGTTTTTTAACTCAACTTCACCAATGAAATCAGTCTCGATAACCGATTCTTGCTGCGCTCTGAGCTTGAAGTATTGAATATTAGTTCGATCATTAACGTTTAATCCGTTAAGCAAGAACGAAGTTCCTTTTAGCTCAAAAACATCGCCTTGTTTAATCGCAACATCGCTAGTGTAAGTAAATACATCATCTCCAACTTTGAAAGTAAATGAATTTCCCTGTAATTGAGTAGACATAAGAACAAAATAAAAAGGCCACTCCAATTGCGAAACATCTGCTGTCCCACTGTAAGGAATTGCCCTTGCACCCGTTAAAACCTCATCCTCTGGTAATGTCATACCGTAAGGAATATCAACCGTCTTAAACTCCAATGAAATATTAGTGAGTAATCCAGCTCCGGATTTACCTTGAAAATCATAATCAATATTGTCGGAAATCAAAACCTTATACCGATAATGATACGTTAATGGGTCTTGCTGATTATCAAGAGTTGATCCTGTGCTTTCACCAGGTCTCTCATAATCATATTGATCACCACTCCTAAACATTTGACTAATATAAAACGGCTCAACTCTAGCGAACAAGAAATTCAATTTATCTTGCATTTCTTGATCTGCATACTCGTCTTCAACGTAGTAACTTCCAGTGACAGTAATTGTCTTTTCTCCATATGTAGCTCCAGAGAAAAGTTTTCCATTCTTAAAATTAATTGACGTACTCGATATATCAATAGATGGCGAGCTTGTTTTAACATCTTTCACAAACACTCCTAAATTAGAAAGAACATAAGTTTGCATGTCTGTTTCTACAAGTAAATCCATTATTAACTCCTTCCATTATTGATAAGATTGATACGTGCTTCATCTCTGCTATCTTGGGCCTTAATCGCATAACGTACGCTGTTACCGTCCCAATTCTGTTCAACGGTTAAGTTAATCATTGAATTAGGGGCATTCTGTACATCTGGATCAACTTCATTAGCCAAATTAAATCCATTTACCCCACCAATCGAGGCGTCCGCTGTAATGTTTCCATTTGCTCTAACATCACTAACGGATTGTTGAGCTGCTTCGATAAGTCCAGCTGAACTCTTAGCGATCATTCCAGCTGTGCCATCCATACCAACAGCCATACCGGCTCCGATATAGTAACCAACTTCATCACGCATTAAACGTGAAGGCGAATGAATCTTAGCCTTTGCTTGCGCAGCCTTTTCAGCTTGTGCCACAAGAGCATTTGCTGCAGAGGTCACTTCACCTAAAGCCGACCGCATACCAACAGCCAACCCTTGGCCAATCATATTACCAACGTTGCGCATTGCACTAACGCCATCATTACCAGCATCCTTGATAGCATTCATCATCGAGTTCATAGCTGAGCGGGCTTGGCCGGTACTGTTATTCAAGCTGGAAGATACACCGTTAGACACTGCATTTCCTAAATTAGTACCGTTTGATCGTGCTTGACCAACAGCTCCACTAAATACTGAAAGAAATGATGAAACTGTCGATCGAGCGCTTGATACTAGTCCTGTTAAACCTGTATTAACGACATTGATACTTGTTACCATCTGTTTTAGACTATTGGCCGCACTAGTAGCGCTACCATTGATTGATGATAGACTTGCTTTAACTCCGACTAGTCCAGCTAATAATATGACTGTTCCAGCTGCTACAACTCCCAAAGTCACTCCGAAAGCCGCAAAAGCTATTCCACCAGCAACTACACCAGCAGTCATCGCCACTAGTCCAACTCCTAACGCAACAAACCCAGCTGTTGCGAGAATAGCTACGGCCGAAGATGCTGTAAGACTAGCGATTAATAGTGTCATTGATGTACCAGCAGCCAATGCTCCAGCAGCAACTAATGGTAACGTGGCAGCCAATAAGGTTATTCCGGCTGCAGCAATCATAATAGAAGCTCCTGCAACCAATAAGGCCGCCGAGAACACCCCAGTTGCAACTCCTAGCGCTAACATACCGACAGCTCCTGCAGCTAATCCGACAGTTAAAGCAATCAAACCAACACTTAATGCAGTTAATCCAACCGCTGCAACAAGTGAACCAGCTCCAAATACAACTAGCGAAGCGGCAAGACCTGCAATTCCAACAGCTGCCGATAAGCCGTATTGCGAAATTATTGGCAACTGTGTTGCTAACAAAGTCAGCCCAACAGTTGCTAATAATATCCCTGCACCAAGTGCAAGAACACCAATACTCAATATTCCAACTGCAACTCCTAGTGCCAATAATCCTACAGAAGTAGCTAACAATCCAGCACCTAATACTACAAGCCCAGCACCTGCTAGCAAAGCTCCTGCAGCAAATCCAGCAAGAGACAATCCTAATGCCGCGATTCCCAGTGAAGCAGATAATCCGTATTTTGAGATAACCGGAAGTTGTGTTGCCAATAATGCTAAGCCTGCGCTAGCAAGTGCGATCCCAGCACCAACTAAGAGTACCGCTACACCAACAGCCGCTGCTGCAATTCCAAATGCAACCATTCCAACGGCCCCTGCAGTCAAAGCCGGACCAGCAATCGCAAATACTCCTACTAGCAAAGTAATCGCTCCAGTAACTGCTACCAGAGTAGCGACACCCATCGGCCCTTGTTTAGCCAGCTGAGTAATCGACAATACCAACAGTGCCATTCCTGCAGTAGCAAGGCCGATGCCTGCACCTATTTCCAGAACTGCTAGTCCCATCATCATCATATCCTTAGCAGATGTTTTAGCCGCTGCGCCAACAGCTTTCTCTCCTGCTGCTGCGGGAACTGATGAAGCTGCAACTGCTGTATTTCCGCCGCCTAATCCCAACATTTTAGCAGCTAATCCAAAAATACCTTTTCCAGCACTTGCTGCCAATCCACCAACACCTTTTAATACACCTACTATCTTTCCAGCACTCGTAAGGAATCCACCTACAGCCATAGTGGCAGGTCCTATAACCGGAGATAATCCAATAAATCCACGTGTTAGTTCAGCAAACGGACTTTTGGATTTAGCGGCCCAGCTCAAAGTGTCATTAGTCATATCTAGGATTGCGCCAGACACGCCGCCCTTCGATGCCAAAGCTTTCTTAGTCAAAGAGTCCCAATTTCCACCAACTTGCTCGATTTTAGCACCCATATTCTTTTGCATTTCGGATGCTTGATCACTAAGAACCTTATTTGCGGCATCTGCTGATGAAGATGCATCGTTAATAGCCTTTGACATACCTTCCCAGCTAGTCGTTGTACTGCCAGTAGTATCACTAACAGACTGCATAAGATCGTTCATGACCTTATATCCTGCTTGTCCAAACATAACTGATAACGCGTTTTGTTTTTGTTCATCTGACAAACCAGACATACTGCTTGAAAGTTCACCTGCAACTTGATTAATAGGTTTCATCTTTCCTTGCGCGTCATAGTAACTAACACCAAGTTTATCCATCATCGCTTGTGCAGATGCAGAAGGTTTAATCATCTTAGTAATAGCAAAATTAAGATTTTGTGCAGCTTGTGCCGCTGGTATTCCCTTATTAGTAAGCAATCCAACTGCAGTTGAAACATCTTGCATGCTATATCCAACAGATGTAGCCGATGATCCTACATCAGCTAAGACTTGTTGCATCTCTTCAACCGATGCATTAGAAACGTTTGCCGTCGTTGTCAAAACTGCTGCAGCTTGTGCTGACGATCCGATGCTGTCTCCCCATAAGTTCATAGCTTGTTGTACAACAGAGGCCGTTTGTTGCAAATCTGACCCTGCAGCTGTTGCAGCTTGTGCTATCGCCGGAAATTCTTCCTTGATTGTCGCAATGGATGCACCATCTCTTGCCATGCCTACCATTGCTTCTGCGGCTTCGTTGGCATTTAAAGGCAATGTTGCCCCCATCTCTGTTGCAACATCTGAAAGTCCTTGAATGTCCTTAGAAGTTCCACCAGCAATAACTGCTGCACTATTTAATGACTGTTCAAAAGACCCAAAGCTCTTTAATGCCGTGACTCCCATTGCTGTTGTAGCAGCTCCGGCAACTACCATGCCTTTTCCTATGCTTGATGTAAGACTACCAACGGTACCAAAAGCAGAATTTGAAGAACTAGATACTTTATTCATCCCTGCTTCATAACCACTGGTATCAGCGCCAATTATCGCTGTGACTTCTCCACCATTTGCAACCATATATTTTCCTCCTTTCCTCAATGATTAGAAAAAGCCTTTTGAACATTCTTCATGAGTTGAAGTCGCCTGTTTTGATTAGGTTTCTTTTGCTCAGTAAACATTTCTGAAACTTTTGACTCTAGCTTTTTTCTATTAAAGATCTTATTGAACTTAGGTTTCTTAGCATTCATAACGTAACGCTCATTGAACAATCGAGCCGCATATCTTTCAGCGTCATCAATCTCTTTTAACTTCAATCCGCGTATAATCGCCTCAAATTCCCACTTATAGAGACTAAAAATATATTCGATATCTGTAATACCAAATCGAGCACCTAATTCAATTAAATGTTCTCTTTCATCACGTTCAAAACTTTCTCCAAGCTCATAATGGCGCCTTCCTCGTTTTCCATTCCCTTGAGTTTCACTAGAGCTTCCTCTGTTCGCTTGATCTGATTGTTGATTGCCTTCATGAAAAAACCGCTCTTTAACATCTCCGCCTTGAACTCAGCAATTACTTCATCGATCTTTTCACCACCCTCAGTTAATTCTTCAACAGCGGCTCCTAAATCATCCATAGTGAACTTTCCAGGAACAGCCACATCAATAACTTTGGCAACCGATTCGATTTCATCCTGCGCTAATCCTAAGAATAGATTTGCAGCACCATTTCCCATAGGAACTCCGTTATTCATGTCTGAATATCGAGCATTCGCATCTGCCAATGCCTTAAAGTTAAATTTCAATTCTGCTTGCTTACCCTTAACTGTCAACTCGATCATAATTAATTACCTCTTTTTAAAATTATTTTGGCGACCATTTCCAGGCCATAATAAAAAGCCGTATTTCTACGGCCTTAAAATTTATTCAGCTTCAACTGTTGCAGTTGTCCCTGTCGTATTAACTGACTCGACTCTAGGTGAACTAGTTCCTGATTCATCATCTTCAACTGACCCAAAATCACCAGTCTTTTCTCCTGGACGTTCAAAGTCATACAATTCCTTAAGCACGGCCAGTTGTTCATCCGTCAAAGGGAACGTTCCGTCCTTGAACTTATCTAGAATATTTAAAGTGTAACTTACTGAAACCATATCATCGGAATCATCAATCTCTAATTCATCGACGACACCATAACCGAATACAGCTGGAAAGACTTGATGCTCGATTCCCTCATCATCTTTCTCAATCTTTGCCATTCGCTCGTCTATATACACACCCCAAGTTTTAACTTGATGACCGTTGTGTTTAGAATCCTTAATAACATCGACAGTTCGATCGCCTGGTACATAATAGTTTTCCAAATCAACAGAATCTTCATTTGTTGAGGGCATAACAATTCGTCCGGACTTAGTTTGTTCATCAATTGTGTCTCCACCAATGGTCATATCACCACCAGTTTGGCCAGCAGGCATAATAGCCTTGCTTCCAATTGGATCTAGCGTTGACTGAATGAACCACAAAACGTGTTTTCCAAGCAAAGGATTCCCCTTGGTTTGTTCAACGCCATTATCTACATATTCTGACATATAATTTCCTCCTAAATTAAAGCCGAGAGTGTCATGACAACGTGATAAACCTCTCGACCTACTGAATTATCTTTCATTACTTCACTAGCGACGTTCACAATACGGTTGCTAGCTTTGTACAAAATACCTGTTACTTTATAACGTTCATCTTCAACCTTGATACGACTACCACCTGGATAGAATAAGTGAGCCTGCAACGCTAAATTTGTTACTGCTCTACCCGCCTTTGGACTTAAACTATCATCAGTATTTCCGTCTGCCAGAACAATAAAGGGTTCAAGGGTTTGTTCATCCTGCCAAGTAAAAAACACCGGAATGCTTGTTTCAGCTTCCAGTGTTTTCTTTAAACTACGCAATAATTCAACCATGGGCGCTGTCATAGCAATCCTTTCTTTAGTAAATTACTAAGTTTCTGGTATAAAAAAGTCTCTTCTGCAGTAACTGCCGGTTGCATAAATGGACGTGGTGCCATTCGTCTTGTGCCTTTTTCAAGATAAATTGAATAGTTAGCGCTTGATACAACTTTTGCACTCAGCTCACCATTATTCGAAGCTTGTATATGTTGACTCAAATATCCAGTATCAAACGGTGCCTTTTCAACAGCCCGTTTTTCTACTCGTAATGCTGTGTTATTGATAATGCCGGTAGCCTCACGCTTTATTGCTGCCGGCTGCTTCTTATACCTAGCAATTAACTCATCGGCTCCTTTAAAAGTAACAGTCATTCCATTCTTACTCATGACTAAGCCTCCGAAACTATAACAATCGTATTCTTACGAGCTCTAAAAATAGCTTGCGGCTTACGCTTGATACCATCAACAATAACGCCCTCAATACCGTAGATATTACCCTTAAAGTGAACTGCTGACGCTGTTGAGTTTGCCTTACCAAATATTTGCATACTCATAGCTATCGATACCCCCGTAATTCTTGCGGGTAGCCAATCAGAAATCGACTCCTCGTAATCATTATCAGGATCAACAACATCATAAGTTCGAGTAACAATTTTTGCTCGTTGGTTATATCTCATTAGATAAACCTCGCAATTCCACGTCCACCATTCTTTTGACGATACTTATCCAAATAGAGTGCATAATCAGCTATATCATCTTCACGCCAAGTAATACTTACATCACTTTCACTCGATGATTGCTTACCCTCATCTCCAATGCGGTTAAAGCGTCGAACCGTTAGTTCTCGCAAAATCCAACCTAGATCATTTGGAAATGAAATATTATAGGCCCCATCTTGATTAATGTAACTAACAAGTCGTTCCTTACTATCATCAATCAGGAAGTTCAATAACTTATCTTGGAGCGTATCGCCAATTCCTAGCAACAACTTAACCTTTGCCAAATCGTCCATTTAAGACCTCCTTATGCGGTAGGTGTTGCCTTAACTTCATCAGACTTAGCACTCTCTCCTGCACTATTGACAGCAGTGGCAGAGAATGTGTATTCAGTACCATTAGTTAGGCTGTCAATTGTTCCCGTCTTTGCTGTAACATCACGAGCTGTTCCATCAACATAAATCTTGTATCCTGTAATTGCTGATCCATTATTAGTACCATCCGTGATAGTGTAACTAACAGCTCCATCAGCAGCAGTGACTGCTAAGCTAGGTTTCGTTGGCACAACATCACTGGTAGTAAATTCAGGAACAGCCGTCTTTTCTGTTTTACCAGCATAAGCGACTGAATAATCTGAATATTTTGTATTAGGCGTCAGAGACGTAATCTTAATAGGTGAATCGATAGCTCCTTGAACTAAGGTTTCACCTTTATACAAATCAAATTGCATTATACTTCCTCCATTTCAATTGTGGCTGTGGTCCCTGTAGTTGTAACTGCCTTAATTTGAGGACTAGTTACTACTCGCCGTCCCCTTAATAGAAACGGATACACCATCCTTTTGTTGCTCAAGTACAAATAAATCATGGTACAAGCGGTTTTGATACAAGTAACCGTCGCCTTCTGTATGTGTTCCAGGTGCAAACAAGAAGATCGCATTTTCCTTAACGATAGGGATAACAGATTGCTTAGCAACCAAGATAAAGTTAATATCATTAGCGTCTGCGGTTGGAACATAACCATCATCAAAGTCATAAGCCGTCTTGAAACGTGAATCGTCCCAAACTTCAACTAATTGAACTCCATCCAGAGAAGTGATTCGTGATTCTAGTGCTGTTTGTCCAACATTTTGATTAGTAATTGACCGAGTGAATTCCTTTGAACGCTCAAGCATATCCATTACTTCACTTGATACGAAACCAACAATATTTTGAGCTCCATACTTACGGACTGGTAAGATTGCAGCCTTCAATCGTGAATAGACGTCATCAACTGTCAATGTCTCTGTAACTGATTTACCTGCTTTTACCGCAAGCTTACTGAAACGGTAGGCATCGATTTCAGGTTGCACATGTTCTTCAATAAATACCTTTGAGATATTTCCAACAGCCAAATCTTGATTTGTTTCATCCACATCTTGAGTATCAACATAGAATTCAATATCTCGATCTTGGCCCATAGTGTAAACCTCCTTCGCATTCGTTGCTGATCCTGCATTAAATCCCTTGTTGCGTGAATGAGGCTTCAATCCTGATGTCGATAGAGTTGTCATAGTGAAAGACTTTCCGCCATTAACCAAGTCGACATTCGGTACTCCCAAGATTGAAGTCACCAAGCCTTGATTAATCTTCTGATCAAATAGTCCATTGTCTTTTGTAATGTAGTTAATTGTATCTGCCATGTTTTATTTCTCCTCTGTTAGTCCAAGTGCCGAAGCCAAGTCACCCTTTTCTCCAGCTGCCGATCCTTTGCGAATACTATCGCCCTTCATTTTTTCAGTAACAGTTGCTTCAACCGCTTTATCAAAAGCCGACTTCAAAGCTGCAATATTACCTTTTGTGACGTCAACATCATCTGACAGCACCATATCCACAAAATCGGTTGATAGCCCCTGCTCTTCCAATTGAGCAGAAGCTTCAATTCGATACTCACGCATGTTTAATTCTTGCTCACGCTTAGCGAGTTCGTCATTACGCTGTTGAGCTTCAGCGTCTTCCCGCTCTTTTTGAGTTAGCTTCGCCAATTGTTCAGCCTTTGTCTGCGCTGCCTTAACTTGCTCAGCCGTTTGAGTTTCCCATTCTGCTTTGGCCTTATTAAGGTCTGCCTCGGCGTTTGATTGCCATTCTGCGTGAGCGTCTGCAATCTTCTGATCCAACTCTTCTTGCGTCAATGTGACTTTCTCATCTTGACCTGATCCAGGTTCTTGTTCGGTTGCCATAACATCCTCCAATTGATTGTTATTTCGCTTCTTTAACGTCTAGCGAGAAAGACATAATAAAAACGTCTAACTAAATAGCCAGACGTTATTTCTTTTTATTCCATTTGGGTAAATCATCAACTGTGTCATCATCTAAATATTTGTTGTATTTTGTTAATTCACTATCTGCTGGAACAATACGACTACGACAATTAGGATGCATAGCTGGTGCATTCGTTCCAGGTTGGAAGTTACTTAACTTATACTCATTACCGTTCAATTCCTTGCAAATACTTGATGTGCGATTATCAATTGTTGCTTCGAATTCGTAACGCTCAACACCCATATCTCTATATCGTTTGGCAATGCTCGAATTAGCTACGTACGTTGATTCTGTGCGTACCAATCGTTCAGTAGCATATTTACCTGACTTCAATGTATTCCTTAGTTTGCGAGCCGTTACGCGTGGATTTGTACCATTGACGGCTGCTCTCGTTAATTCATCAACCAACGCATTAACCATTGCGTCCGCAATTCGCCATAATCTGGTTGAGTAATTCGCACCACTCCACTGCATACTAAGAATTGTCTTAATTTCATCAGCGTTAATACTTCCAATCGCTTGACCAGCTAATAGAGCATCATAAACATATTTACTTTCTTGTTTCAAATACTCGGTAAAGTCGCCGTATTGATTATTAGTAGCTTGAATCATTTCAAATTGAATTTCGAGTTTCAATAATTCTAATCGATTCATTTGCGATGAGACATACTGTGCATTTAATCGTTTCAATGCTTCTGAATCCTTTTCAAGCGTCTTACGATATTCATTGGCACGTTCCACGTAGTCATTTAATTCAGTCGTTCTAACGCGTTGAATAGCATCATCATAGCTAATGTGATTATCTTTTGCATACTTGTCATAGAAATCAAAAAGTTTCTTGTTGATTTCGTTCAAAGCCCCTTGATAATAATTCAATAACTTAGGAACTAATTCTGCTTCTTGTGCATCAAGCACAGCGAATATATCATCAACTCGCTTAGTCCAATAACTATTAGCCATAGATTACTCCTCATCATCAGAAGGTTGTTCTGGAGTTTCTTGATCAATACCGCTATTAGCATATGTAGCATCGGCCACTGCCATCATGTTAGCTTCCTTTTGTTCTTGTAGACGTTTCATTTCATCATCAGCATCTACTCCGGTAAAGGAAGATAGCAAGGTGAATAATGTTTCATCACTGATGACGCCGAACAGTTGCTTCAATTGGCTAATTCGTTCTTCATCATTCTGTGGAATATTTGGTGTGAACTTGATTGTTGTTTGGTTGAGCTTGTCATATAGGCTATCAATCTTAGTCGCTGTTGAGACGCTGTTCTTAATACCCCAACTATTGCCGAGCAATCGTAACCGCCGCATAAATCCCTTAATCAGCAAGCGTTGCTTAGTCTTTGCTAGGTTATCATTACCCATTAACTTATACTTCATCGCTTCACCGGATTGAGTACCAGCAAAGTTTTCATCATTAGTATCAGGAGTAAATGTAAACCTAAGGATATCAGCAACTAATCGCTTCTTATATGCCTCAGCACCAGCAGAATCATACTCTTTCTTCAAATAGAACGCGTTTGGATTGGGTCCATTAGGATCATTATTGTTATCTAAGATCAGCATTCTAGCTTTGAGCATTTGTTCTAGCACGTCGCCCTCTGAATTATCAGTAGGTATTGGATCACCATTAGTATCAAGAATAATGTTGCCATCACTATCTGTCTGATATTCACTTTTGTTTGTTCCCGTTATAGGGTTACCGATGATAGTTAGATATGCATCATTCATATCTTGTTGGAAATTGGCCAACTCTGATTGAGATAGATCATAGGCATCAATAATATCAAGCACAGCCTCATAATCACCCATGCGTTCTTCATTATTAGAATACTCATTGATTGGAACGGCACCCAAGAACAAAGGTTCTTCACGAATGAATGACATACTTGTGATTGATTCATCACCCTCAAAATAAAAAACGTTATCGGGAGTGTATATTTCAACGAACCCTTTAACGTTAGTTTGACTATATGCTACTTGGTAGAATCGGACTCCAAATAACGAATTACTTTCAATCGTCCCGTCATAAACAACAAATGTCTGTTCAGGTTGCAATTTTGCTAGATGCTCTTTACCATCAGGCCCAATGTACACAAGCTCATAGGCTCTACCATAAATACTTAAATCAGTTTCAATCAAGCCATTATGATAGTCCTCATTATTTTGTGAACCAAATGTTTCAATCTTCTCAATAAGTGCGTCATCTTCATTTTGATATTGCACTGGGTTACCAAGAATAAATCCTTGCATAAAAGTAGCTACATACTTGCCCCAATCGCTAGATATTCGATTATCTGCCCTATGCTTGTCTCGATCGCTCTTTCGATATTTAATATTATTATCGCCCTTATAATAACGTTTTAGTTCATTAAGTCGTCCCAATTGTCGACTTCTAAAAGCGCTGATGTAATCTTGCACATAACTCATCAATAACGTTGGATTATCTCCAATATTTCCAAACGTATCTGGAGACATCATAAACACATCATTAGCATTTGGACTGTAGCGACTTCCAGATAAGAAGGCTACGTTATTAATTGTATTATTCAATTGCTATCACCTCCCTAATCCTAGCTTCTTAAAGGCTTCCATCTTATCCTTGCTACTACGTTGTGATACCATAATCGGCTCTAGTGCATACCTCAATGAATCAATAAAGTGATTATCCTTATCAATTGGTTTTGGTAACCAGTCGCCGTTGGTATCTTTCCCAAAAGCATAAGAATTAAACTCGTCAATTGCATGTGTCAAATTTGATCGAATATGGATTTTAAAGTCTTGCATAAAACTAATTCCATATAAGACTTCATATTTCCTTGCTCTCTTGATCTTATTGATACCCTTCTCTCTGAGTTCATCAATCAATCTGTCGCCCCCTGAAGCCCATTCAGCCGAAATAACACTATTTTGATAACGATGCTCAACAAGCCAGTTGAATATTTGTTGCGTCTTCATGCCTACCTGATACATTTCAGTGAATACATAAATATCTTTTGTCTTCATATTTACTGCTGCTTCGCTAAATGCGGTTGGATCGTGTGAATAACCAAAATCAAGACCACGAACAACATAGGTCGCTTCTTTGAGTATCTTATCTAGTTCAAAGTCTTCAATAACAAAGTTATCAAAGACAAGCCCCTCAGCAATACCCCAATCACCAAATACGGCAACACGAGCACGCCTTGGGTTACGTTCAACCATTTCCATTAAGCTATCAACATACTCATCATCAAGAAATGGATTATCTTTATACGTAGTCGTGAGAGATAAAGTATTGCTCGCTGGGTCATCAAAGAACCGGCCTTTTAACCAATGCCGCTCACTCCAAGGATTGAACGTAATCACAATCTGATAGAATCCATTTGGATCATCAATTATTCCACGCATTGATTCATCAATAGTCTGGAACGATTCTTCCAATTCTAATTGATAGGCTTCTTCTACCCATAATCTCGAAAGGTTACCGACCTCAACTGATATTGATGTGATTGATAAAGGTTTATCAGCACCACGAAACAATATCTTTTGGCCCGTAGGTTTATAAGTAATTTCAGGCAATGAACTGTTAAACTTGAAGAGATTTCCAACGCCCATTTTAGTTGCAACCTTCTGCAATAAGGTAAATGTTGATTGTCTGTTCGTATTAGCAAAGCGTCTTACGACTAACCAATTGACATAAGGTAATGTGACGATATCGAAGATTACTTTGCGAGCCACCGCTTCACTTTTACCACTACCACGAGAGCCTTTATAGACAATGTACTTTCGTTTGTCAGTAAATAGAGGTGCATAGGCTCCACTAACCATTTCAGGAAGATTCCAATTTATCTCAGCCATCTTCTTCCTCCTTAAATTGGGTAATATTCAGAGTGATATTTTCAACTTCACCGTCAAATACTTTAGCCTTCGCTTCTGCCATATCGGCATCAGCTTCTAACTTTCTAATTTGCGCATTCAGCATTCGATCACTAGCAGGATAACGCTTCAATATTTCCTTAGCAGCCGCCATTCGTGTTTTTGCATCGGGTGGCTTATCAACCGTATATTCCCCCGCCACAACCGTTTCAATTAATTCGCCCCTAGCAATACTAGTTAGCAACTCAACAGCCTCTGTGGCGCTCATAACACGGTCAGATTTAATCTTGTTCATAGCGGCTTCGATGTAATTTTTAATGGCAGGTTTTAGCAGGTTTTCTTGACCAATCACCCTTGCCGTTTTTTCACTATAGCCAGCTTCGATTGCTGCTTGAGTAGCATTTCCTAGCTCAATATAAGCGTCAGCAAATCGTTGCTGTTTCTCCGTCATTTTCATAACTACATCTCACCACCTCCCTATTCAAAAATAGATATTAACGTCCGTTAGTTACTATCTGGATTTTCGATTTTCATATCATCATTTTGTCGCAAATAATGATTTCCCGTCGCATCGGTTAGCTCATCAATAGTTGAATCACCTTCACAATCAGATCCTGCTGCTGTGACATGCAAATCCTTTGGCAAGTCTGTCCGATCAACAGGGTGATAATCCTTAACTTTCACTAATGATTCAATATTCTCTTTGATGAATCCATCAATTGAAGTACTTAGTCCAAGATGATAATTGCCATCACCGCGCCCTGCATCTATCCCTAGTCTGAACGCCTTCATTACCAACTCCAACATCTCAGTATCAACGTCAACTTTTAAAGTCATCTTTTCCATAACTACCACCTCCCTATACAAAAATAGCCACTAACAAATGCCAGTGACTTAGTAACTATTCATCTTCTTAGGCTTCCATTGATCGTTACTAAGTTCATCTTCTAGCCGTCTTAATATCCGCAACTCATCGCTACCAGATACTAAGCCATAATCTTTATCTCTTTTCATAACTACACAACTCCCACCACCTTTCATTGCAAAATAAAAACGCCTGAATTTAATCAGACGTACAATTTTAATATTTTAATTTTCTACCTAAACTAAGAACGCTATAGATGTAATGATGAAATCAGTCATGAAATGAATTGCGTAGGCAACCCACATATTTTTGGTTCTTATATAGGCGCCTGTAATAAAGAAACGAGATAAACCAACTACAAAAATCATTTGTGTTAGATTCCAACTATATGTTTCAAAATGCGCCAATCCAAACAAAACTGCTGAAATCAATAATGCCACGTATATAATAACATTCCTTGACCACTTGAAATACTTGCTCAATATAACTGCGAAAGCAAAAAATAAGGGTATAGCGTAGAGTTCTTCTGTTGCCAAACTGAAAACGTCTTCTATAACGCTTATAAGATACATATGTAAATTCATTCCGTTACTAATACCCTTATTTTCTACAGTTCTTGCAAATAAAGATACAAATTGGCTGGAAAGAATACCATATGCCGCGTTCATCAGAAAAAATGCTACAAAAGCTTTCCATTCTTTAAATGGATTTCCTTGAAAATACTGTCTAAGATTTTTATTTGAAAAATAATAAAATGAATACAACATAATTGCTAATGGAATCAATGTGCTGATAATCAAGATAAATACCAAAGAGAGCTCAGATTTTCCAAAAATATCAGTTAATGGTTGCGGATGCGCAGAAATATAAATATAGCTTATAAACACAACAATAGCCACTGTTATCATTGAAATAGCAGATCTAATTGACATATCTCCATAATCGATGAACGGCAAACCACGATCATCATTTTTCTTTTCAAAAACAGTCATAACTAATCACACTCCTTTAACTAATTTTAAGTAAGTATATCACGTATTTAAGTTACACTAAAGGTTATGAAAAAACGCCTGATGTTAATCAGACGTTCATATATGTGTATCACTATCTTTTGAAATAATACCTACAATTAAAAATTAAGCAATGTCCTTAATAAACTTGATTGCATATAATGCGCTCAGCCCAACAAGAACGTAAACAATTCTAGCTAACATTTCGCCAACCGAACCAAATGCCATAAAGATGAATTGTACCAAATCAAATTTAAATAGCCCAACAAGAAGCCAGTTTAATCCACCAATTATCAATACTACCAATGCAGTTATATCTAAAGCTTTCATAATTTAGTCTCCTTTTATACCTACCCATACTAGTGACACACATTAAGCATACCTTAAACCAATTACTTTGACACTTAATGAGGCTTAACAAAAAAGGCACCTAATATTAAATTAGATGCCTTAATGGATAATCCTTGTTGCTAACCCCATGAATGTAAATAGCTATGTGGGTAAATATTATTCATTAATATAATTATGAAAATTAGGATTAGCAACAATGTCTCCACTCGAGCTCGAACCGAGGACCAGCGGATTAAAAGTCCGATGCTCTACCAACTGAGCTATAGAGACGTGGATGCTGCCGCAAAAAGAAAACTTATCAGGAGTGGTGATAAATTGAATGATATTTGGCAGCAATATTCCTTATTGGATTTGAACCAATTTCATGTAATAAATGCGGTAATAATACATCGCTTTACCATAAGCTAAAGGAATAGAAGGTTGCTAATCAAAGAACTTAATATTGGGGTATTTCGAACTTTCAATTACGATTAGCAACTCAGGTATGATATGGCATTATCTACAAATTAGCAACTACCGGTCGTTCGGTATATCCACAAAATTATGTATACCATTAATCCATAATTTGTCTTTCATTGAGAAAATTGGCATGTAGGATAAGAAATTGAATTAATGGTATTGCCACCATGAGGGGAACCTAGTTATTAGTGTACTGTGGGAACAAAATAAATAGATCATAGCGGCAACGTTCCTTGTTGGACTCGAACCAACATCCGCTTTATTTTATGGCTCTACCTATTGAGCTAAAGGAACCTTCCATCGTTTCTACGATTGTAAAACGTTTAGTTGCTACATATTTGCATACTTAATGAAACGATGGATGCCGAGATAATGACATGAAAGCGTTTGCAACTCGACTAAATCAGTATACATTTATAGACATAAAAAGGCAACAATCAAATGATTGCTACCTTTTTTGAACTAATGCTTATTTGCTAACGCTGTTAGTAATGTTAAGCCAAATCCAATATTATCATACAAAAAATGTGCAGCAAACGTCGCTCTGATGCTCTTAGTTCGTAAATACAGAATGTCAAGAATAATACGTAGTCCACTTATTGTCACAAACATTTCAAGTAAATGACCACTATACGCATCATAATGTAGAGCACCAAACAAGGTAGCGGAAATTATTACACCTATAAATAGACTAAAATTTCTTGATAAACCAATATACTTCTGTGAAATTATCGCTGCGCCAAGTAAAACGAATATCCCCATTAATTCTTCATTAAATAATTCAATAATGGAAAAAATTAGTGTTGTAGTAAACCCAGCTATTGTAGTTACATCTGAATTTGCCTTATCAGCTACAATGCTATAACCAACGGACTTGAGTACAGATATTGATATGCTTGAATAGACAAACATGATAAGTATCGTGTAAATTACACTTTTCCAGTGACCTTTGATTGTTTTAGATAATACAGTAGCTATTTTTTCACCAATAGTTAAATAAATGCCGCCAACTATTAATAGAAATGGAATGATAGCGGTTGTAAACTCTCCTATCCACCATAAAATAACTTTATTATCTATGCTTTTTTTTATTTGTGCATCGTACAATGAACTGAATGAAAGAACTGCCCAGAATACAACCACCGGAATAACAATCAGCATTACCGCTTTTAAAAATGAAATTTGCTGATTATCATCATATAATGGAAGTTGATTTTTCCCCTGCATCAATGGAATTTGCGACATATTTTCTTCTCCTAATGTGGATCTAATTAACGTTTTTAATTTTACAATAAATAACATCATCAGACAAAAAAATTAGAATTTGATGCATAAAAAAATAAAAGAGCCGATATTTCTATCAGCCCTACTTTTTAATCCGTCATTGATGTCCCATCACGAATGATTACAGTATCATCAATAACTCCTTGTTCACTAGAAATGATTAAACTACCAAATTTTCCCGGTTCGACAATCATATTCTCGGCAAGATAATCTATTTCATGTCCTTTTACGGGTATCTTTCCAATATTAGAATCAATCTCGACATCAAACCATGGTAAAAGTGGTTGATCATCTCGAACAACAACAATGACTAATGAATTTTGCATTGCTCCTTCAGCCGTTACTGAATAAGGAGATACTCCATCTTCGTACATTAAAATTACTCTGCGGTTATTACTCTTTTTCAAAATCGGATTAATCTTATCAAGCGCTTCATTCGTAAAATTAATAAACATAGCAATATACCTCCGAAGTATTATGAAGTAATTATATCGCCATTTTTAATTATTGGATACTACAAATTTAACCCATTTTTTAGTCCTGAAACTAAGCATAAACTTAATCAATAATTAACCCTTTTCAAGTCTGCAAAAGCATTCACGGAATCTTTAAACTCATTCTTCCACTTATGAAGTGTCACTTCGCTAACGTGTAACTCATTAGCAATGTACGTCCATGATTCACGTTCACCATAATGCAATCGCAACATATCAATCCGTTCTTCATCCAAGCCTTCAAGCCAAGTGTTAATTACAAACTTCTTATGATCCAGTGCAATTATTACAGGGTCAAGTTCATGAGCGATCATCATTGATTCAACGGCATTCGATTGTTTATTCTGTGCTCGACCTCCACCAATATTCTCATCGATATCATGGCGAGCAGCTAACATCTTCTTACGCAGTTCAATCTGCTTATCTAAATCACCCCTAAAGTACCCTCGCAACAGTTTATCTACTTTGTCAGCCACAACCTACGCCCTCCATGATAAAATAAAGTTAATGTATTTAGACAACGCAGCTTTCTATTTCAACTTAACAACATGGGACTGGTAGTGACATGAAATATGTTATTTTAGGATTTGAATTAATATTAATATTGGTTGTCGACCTTTTAACTCCGATGGAACTCGATTTAAAGGTTCTCTCAACATTATTAATAATCTCTCTTACCCAAATTGTAAAAAGCTATTTTGTTGCTTAATAATTCATCTATGCATGGCGCTGACTTCGGTTGGCGCTTTTTTGTTTACACATTTTCCAAAGCACTTTTAAATATACCTATTCCGACTACAAGAACAACTAACCCTATTAGTAACATTGGATGATTTTCAACTGCCCAATTTAGTGATACAAACAATCCAAATAATAAAGCTAATATGATGACGGTTATAATGAAAGCTTCTAAGTACCTATCCATTACTCTGCCTCCAACATTCGATCCATCAGTGTTTTTGGCTCAATCCATACTTCTAAACAATCCAGTTCACTATTAATTGATATGGACGAAATTTCGGCTTCTAAATATTCCTTGTTTAGAACATTCAGTAGCGGACTATTTTCTCCATAATCATATTGACCGATTTCAAACCAATCCTTTAATGGATTTGACGACTGATCATTAAACACCCGAATTATTTTCGAATCAAATCTATCTTTACTATTACTAGCTTCTTCGAAAAAATCTCTGAAGTTGAAAGTTTCAATAAGCTGCATCAAATTCATTACTCAGCCTCCAATAAATCAAGGTTCTCGTGGATATTGCCAATAACAGTTACACGGCTAATTACTTCATTAAGCCTAATGTTGCCAATGACCCATTCACCGAATGGCGAATACTCTACAACGCCTTTTTCAAGCTCCCCATAAATCGAAGCTGAAACAATATCACCTTCATAAATCTCAACATAATCCTTATCTTTGAGACCTGTGTATTGCTCCAAAGTCACATGTTCTGAATCAAGCGGGTACATCTCTTCTTTACCAAAAATATTTATGAATACAACGCCATCCTAATTTACGTCAAACTCATCTATGAATCCTGTGTCATGATAATTTACAAACCACGCTCTGAACTTAATCTCTCGTTGTGCCATTACTTAACTCCTAACCTACAAACAAGTGGATAACGAAACCCATCACTAATGTAATGATCATTGATGCCAAAACTTTAATCTGATGTTCATTTACGTTGGTAACTTCATAATCAGCATCTTTAGGCTTTGAGATCATGTAGTTAAAGAACAAAGCAAATCCAAATGCCAAGAAGTAACTAACTGAAATCAATCCAAACTTTGTTATAAACCAATTCCACATAAGCATGATTATTAGTGGGTCGCCAAAGGTAATTAAAGCTCCTAAAATGAAAGTCTTTAGATTTGATTCTGTTTTAAATTCCATTACTTAACTCCTAACCCTGATTTCAGTTCTTCAATTAACTCGTATGGTGTAAACACTTGCTTGTCGAAATTAACTATTCTTGCATTTTTGCAAACTAAATCAATCAGCATATCTCGTTTCTGTTTAGTCGTGGTCATCTTCTACCCCTATTGGTACTAATTCAACAACTCTGAATACTTTACCCATTTCCCAAAAATTTTCATTCAACCTATCAATGGTTTCTTTGGCTTTATGCAATCTATCCTCTTTAAAAAAGTCTTTTGGCAAAAATTCCAAATCTGGGTCTAAACCATCTCCAAAGTGCGACACTAGAAATTTACCTGATTTGATCTCCATGATCGTATACAACCTAGTCATCTTCTACCACCTTTTCAGTCAGCTCAACAACTGCGAACTCGCCCTCATCGTCTTCAATTTTCAGATGGTTATATAACCAATCAATAATCAATCTTGCTTCAGTCATACTAAAATGCTTTGCCAAATCCTTATGCAATTCAAAGGTGCCACCATCTAAGTTCACTTCTGAAATATAAAGGCCCGTACTCAAGTCTTTAACTGCCCACATTTTTGCCATTACTCAACCTCCTCAATATCACGTCTCATCATCCAAATTGTCATATTTCCAAAATCAACGAGCGCCAACTTTAGATTGATATCTTGAACAAAAAACAGTTCAACCACATTTCCAACGCTTCCACGTTTCACAAGCGCATTGTATTTCGCCTTAACCTTCATTATTCAATCACCTTAATTGTTTCGGGGTGCAAGTATGCAGATACTAAACCGGTTTCGTTACTAAGCACCGGACGTTCTTTAGTGGATAGGGCTACAAACACGTTAGGATTATCAATCAGCTGGAAAATGTGTTCTGCAAGTGGCTCTTTCATTTCAACAACCGGCGCATAAGTCTCACGTAACTGCTTTATTAGGTCATTCAAATATGATCTAGCAGCAGAGCCTTTTACCAAGTTCTCTGTATCTATTGCAGCTATAAACTCGTCAAATGTCATTAGACCATCTCCTCTTTTACAATTGAAATTGCATCTACTTCGCCGCCAAACTCATCAGGGTCAATCTCAATATTGTCTCCGTCATAAGTAATTAAGAATGCATCTTGCCCTTCGTCGTACCGTAAATCATGAGGGTTATTTGTGAACTTCTGGTTCACATCCCAATCTTCCCACCACTCTCTAGTTAGCAAGTCGCCCTTGCTAAGGTTTGTCTTGATTTCAAATTCAACATAACTCTTCAATCCGTCAATGTTAAAGTCGACTCGCATAGTTACTAATTTCATGATTACTCAACCACCTCTTAAGTCTTTTCAAAAATATCCTGCGTACTGGATATAACTATTAATCTCTACCATGAATTTCATGTATCTCATTTTCAGAATAATAAAGCGTTTCAAGACCATCATATTCGCTAATTACAAAATGACTTCCGTCTGGAATTTCAACGATTATTAATTCCGCATAGCTAATATTCGCTTTTGCTCCTAGGTTCTCAACGCATTCAACAAGTTTAGGATCAGTCCTCTCTTTGTCGCTGTTAAAAGGTAAAATTTCATTCTCAAGGCCCAGATATTTGAGTGCTAACTTACTAAGTCCAAAACCACCGAAACAATCATTAATAACTACTTTCATGATTTACTCCTATCCTTATTCCACTGCCTACTGAACCGCCAATAGCCAACTGTCACCCAACCTATTTCAATCAGCCAAATCGTTATTAGGCTTGCTACTATAAAAATCACTTTTATCGTGTACCTCCACTCTGTAATCAAATCCTTCTAGCCGGTCTATCACATGCTTTCTGAACATGTAATCTCCGTAGCTGAATGACCGCACTCGATAAGCTTCACTAAGTTTCTTGGTACGCGACCAATACAGACGGTCGTTATTCTTGGGGCTGTAATTCTGTTTAAAATATTCGCCCGTTTTGTTGTCTATAAAGACGATGTATTTATGCTTTGTCATTTACTAAAGGGCTTCACAGTCTTTTCACCCTTGGCTGTTTTATAGTTTTAGTAAATAATTAAATCGAATTTCACGTTTAAATCTAACTATCTGTTACATAAATGACTGAAACAGTTAAACTTCCACGACTTCAATTTCAATCTTGAAGGCCTTTGTGCCACTCAATCCGCCATAACTGAAATCATGATGTTCTATCACGTTGTGATTATCATCTATCCAGAGACCTGCATCCGTCATGCCGTCTTCTAATGGCTTAACAGTCGGCCATAAGTTTAAGGGGTCTAATCTGCGTTTTGTGGGACTGTATACCCTCACCAGCACATTTACTCTCTTGCTAGGAGAAAACGGCTCAGTCGGCTCGTGATTAGCTAAATACACCCATGCTTCTCTTGCACCTAGGTTGCGAAGGATCTTTTTAATCTTTGCTGCCTTATGCCAATTCATATTGTCATTTGAATTTAACAACTGTGGTTGTTCCTTTGTGTGCATTAATTCAAACGTGAAAATCATTCGTTCTGTCATTCGAAATCCTCAATCCACGCCGGATATGGTGTATTCAAAATAACTTTATTCCGATATTTTTTGGCAGCCATCAACTTGCCAAATCTTCGGATCGCTTCATACTTGCGCCCGTTTGATCTCCGATAAAAATGTACTTCATACATAATTTTGTACATCGTCTGCCCTAAGTAACAGCCAACATAACTCCTTTGTGTTTAGTTATCTGGACTGCATGAACCTAACAACTAATTCACAGTTAGCTGCTACATAGGGCAGACGATGCTACCCCTTTCTAATTTTTTGCTCGTCTGTCCCAAACTGGTTCAGGCGTGCTTTTAAAATATTGTTTCTGTGATTCATCTGGTGTTTTACCAGTCAGATAAGCGATAAACCAGAATACGTTGATCGATCTATTAACTCCGTCAGGTGTGTTCTTTAACCACGTTAGGAATTGTTGATAATCACTTCTATTTGCACCGCCAATCACAACTTCATTGGCAAACCCGATGAATAAATCAGCCGATTCATTTGTCTGAGCATTTTTAGAAATTTCCATAATTACCTCAAATCTCAAAGTCAGGAATTATGTCATCGTCTTCTGGAACGTTATTCCATTCAACAGGACGATGTTCAATCACTCGTGGTTGTTTACCATTGACTGGTCTTTCAGGCGTGTAATCATATTCATCATTCCAGCCTTCATTTCTGAACCAGGTAACACCTTGCTTGATGTACTGAGTAGGTGTGCCCTTGATTTTGATTTGCTTAAGATAGTTCTCAATACCCCGTTTAATCTCATCATCAGTTACACCTTTCTTAATAGCTCGCTTGTATATTTCAAACGATTGTTTCTTTCCAGATTTTCTTGGATACATTTTCCAAAGAATTTCAAATCTGTCGGTCAAACTTGTTTGATCTATATATTTACTATCCTTACCTAACCTATCCTTACCTAACCTAACCTGTGCGGACATTTGGTTGTCAGCTGGTTGACGCTCGGTTGTCAGTTGGTCGTCAATCGGTTGCACCCCTTGATTTAACTGGGTTCCTTGAACGTACTGCCCATCAGAATTAAGTACCAAACTTGCTTTTTCATCAGTAAACTTTGTTAATTTTTTTCGATCAGCGCGTATCGAATTATTCTCATTCCAATGTGTAATAACAAACACGCCACTCTCGAACTCAATTACAAAATTCTTAGTAATAAGCAACCGGACATCATCATCATTTGCACCATAAGCTCGAAGTAACATCTTCACGTTACCTATAAAGCCTTCATCGTCTGCTTCCATACCCAAATGAAAATACAGAAGTTGCGCTGTCTTAGACATATCAAGGAACTTATCACTTGTTGTAATACTTCTATCAAACATTCTTCGTTGCGCCATCAGTCACCTCTCTAGAAAGGGAGATCATCACTATTGATGTCTACTTCTGTTCCGCCAAACATTGGTGCATTGTTAGACTGTTGATTGAAGTTGTTATTCTGATCGAATTGTTGCCCTTGGCGTGCTTCACGATCTGCCCGACTCTCTAAGAAGGTAAAGTTATCTACTACAACTTCTGTGACATAACGTTTGTTGCCTTGTTGATCGTCATAGCTTCGACTTTGAAACCGTCCCTCCACTCCAACAAGTGAACCTTTATCAAAAAAGTTCGCAAAGTTCTCTGCTGGCTTGCGCCACAGTACCAAGTTAATAAAGTCCGACTCAGTCTCACCACTTGAATTCTTGTAGTTCCTAGCGACTGCAATATGTGCACTTGCTGTGGCTATTCCTGATTGCGTGTAGCGGACTTCAACATCCTTAGTCAGTCGTCCCGTTAGCACTACTCGATTTAGCATTGTCTATTTCCTCCATTCGTTTTCTAGTCATAATGTGTAATTGAATTAAGGTATCTTCGTCCAAAGTCACGCCTTCAACGTGGTATTCATCTTTGAAAGTTGGCCACCCCATGTTGTGTGCCTTTTGATGATGTTCACGGCACAGAGCTATTAGCAATCTGCCTCGATGATCAACAAGTGTCCGATCATTCCCCATACCTACTGCGTCGATATGGTGTACATCAGCTTTCTTCCCGCAAATAATGCACTTGCGATATTTAAGTGCTGAATATTCTGAAGCTTCTAAGTCATCCGAATATTCCATGATCGGCTTCTTCAAAGGAATATTAAACTTCAACACAAAGTCTAATAAAAATGAAATGAACCTTCTTGCTGTAGTCATATCAACAGTTTTGAAACTAAAGTATTCATGACCCGTCTCTAGGTTGAATTGCTTCTTCAAGTAGGTCTTTAAGCCGTATTTGTCTTCCTGACTGATAAAGCCTCTATAGGATGCTATATCGTTCATGATTGCGTAAGCTTTCTTGCGTTGAACTGCACTGATACGCCGTTTATCTGATACCTGAATTACTGCCTCTGGTTGTGCCTCTGTCGTTAATAATGAAAGCTTTGCTAGCTCTTCTAAGTTCTCGACGGATAAAGTTACTTTATGCCCTGAAACGGCTGTTATACGCCCCCAGAGTTCCATAATTAAGCCTGCGATCCTTCAACAGCATTGACATAATGCATAATGTCGTCAAAGGCCTTTTTAGGCTCCATTGCTGACCATTTTTCTGCTTGTTCAGTAGAGGCTCCGTAATTCTTTTGTGCCTTATCAATCATCTGGCCAACCTTTGCAATCATTGCGTTTGGGTCATTAGTTGCTGGTTTACGATTCATTGGTTGCTTGGTGTTTTGATTGTTCTGCTTAGTTTGCTTAGCATACTCATCGCTATCAGCATCCTTGTTATCATCAATCAGGAGCAGTCCATTTAACGCATACTTTCGAGCGTAAGAGCTGGCTGTTCCTGTTATTTGGCTCTCATCCATACCCTTTTTGCTTTCTGGCTCACGAGCGAATGCCGAAACACTGACGGCACCTTCTTCGCCTATGCCAGCGGTTGCGGTTGCTTTGATGTAGATACGATTGCCAATTAAAACTGGTTCATCTGATAACGTGATAGTCAGTTCGTTCGTTTGTAGCAATGGCTTAACAGCTTCAAGGATATCTTCTGCACTGCGATACTTATATTTACCAAACGTATTAAATTGACCCTTTGGGGCCTTTAGTTCCGTTTGAACTTTTAACAACTTTTCTGGAATAGTCATTAATCAACCTCACTTACTTGCTCAGCTTTATCCTTTTCCCGAATAACTTTTACATCATGCAAAATATCATCAATCATCTCGACCAATACTTCATCTTCAGTTCGCATCATCTGTAATGTAACAAGACCTGCAAGCAGTGCATTTACTTGCTGCTTTAATGGTTCGATATGTGGTTCATTTTCCAACTCATCTTTACCAGAAAAAGTTGAAAGAACAATTCTGAGTGCGCCATTGGACAATTCCGTATCAAGATTGACAAATGGTTCACCAGTTTCATTAATGAAATCAACAGCTGCTTTAACTAACTCATTCGAATTTACACTCATTATCTTGCCCCTATTTCCAATTGAACTTTTCTGTAGTGTCGTATACACCAACTTTTTCGATATCCTTCTCGATATCACTGCCAAAACGCTTCTTAAGCTTGGTAGGCGTCTTTAATTCGAAAGCATCCCAACCCCAATCTTTCAAGAACTCGGCTTTAGCTGTGCTAGGTAGATCACCGGTTTTGAGTGACGTTGAGGTTGTTGTAGTAGCATGTTCGAAACTACTTCCATTGTTAATGCGTTGTTTGAGTTCTGTTTCCAGCTTTGCCTTATAGGAAGCAAACAACCGAATGTATTCCGTGACTGCTTCAAGTTGCTCATCACTCAATTTCTGAATCGATTCGGGTGTCAACATACTTGGTTGAATAAACTCACCATACTCTGTTACGATTTTTAAACCTTGTTCCATTTTTGTATCTCCTATGCAGGATTTAACCCGCCATACTTGTCGACCATGTAACGTGCTCCGCCGTTATCAGTGATGAATCTGATAGCAGCTGCATTCAGATCGTTAATTAGAATGTAACTATCATTCAGTTCGACAACTTCATCATCCTGTTGTACTTCTGTACCGTCTGATAAAGTAAAAACGTCGTACTCTTCTAGATTTTCAGGCATACTCATTGTTCCTCTGAATTGGCACGATCTGCTAGTTTTCCAGCCCTCTTTAATAAGTAACTGGCATAGTTTTCCATAGATGTAAGCTGACTTCTTAACAATTCTTTGTCTTCTTCCGTTTTAAATGACAAGGTTGCTAATGCAAACTTAGCGGACATAATATTGACTGATACTTCGCCGTATTCTAGGCGCAAATCTCTAATTAGACGTTTATCTGTGTCCATTCCTCTAACCTCTCCTATCCATATACCCGCTTCTTACGCAGTACAGCGTTTAAGCGTTTAGCAATAATCTTGATTACAGGGTTCTTAGTGATAATTGACCCTAGAATTTCGCCTGTATCAATTTCTACAATGTTGTACATTTATCTACCCTCCGTGCTAAACTAAAAGGGTAAATTTGAGACAAAATTTATTTACCCTGCGTACTTGTGGTTGCAGCCATAAGTACGCTTTTTTTGTATTCTTGTTCTGCTTTTGCTACATCAGCATCATATTGTGCGTTGATCTTCTGCTTAGCATTCAAATACCAAGCTGTCGCAACTGCTACTAATGGAACTAACTCAATAAAATATTTTGCTAAATCCAACATGTACTCACCTAATCCTTCCAATTTGATAACTTAAAAAAACGTTCTACATCAGATCGCTTATATTCAGGTCGACTACTTAAGCTAACATTTGGTACTTCACGCATGAATTTATCCGAGTACCTAATTCTGAGATTGAAAGCTCGAACACTTTTACCAAATGCACAAACCGCCACCTCGTTAAGATTCATAAGGGGTAAACCACGATCTTTTATTTCTGACATTTTCTTAGACATCATCTAACCTCCTTGCGTGAAATACATTTCAAGTAATTTTTTGTACCAATAACTATCTGAATTAAATGGTCGATTAGGATTGTGGCCCAATCGCTGAGCAACAACGATTAACGAATCTGGATCAACATTGCCGTCCTCATCAATTTCAACATCTAAACTCTCTAACATTGCCAAATATGGGATCTTTTTATCCTCCAATAGTTGAAATGTTTCCTTTGAAATTGCGACTGCTTTGCTATATCCATCGTGATTATGACTTGCTGCATCTTTCCAGGTCTGAATTTCTTTATCAGTCTTATTCTTATAAAGAAGAAATAGGCTGAGCAGAATTACACCAATAACAATCTTCATAAAATAGCTGCCTCGGTTTCCCGTTCAATACTGGGTAAGATGCCTTCGTTTTTTAGTAGGTTATAAATGAATACACGTCCCTTTTGGGTCCACTTTGTATTCATGACAACTTTGTCCTGTCCTACACGTTGTGAAATATCCTGTGTTTCGCTAAACGTGTAGCCGTGATTCTTATGCTTTGAATAAAGTAGCCATTGACCGCCGACCTTATGTTGAACCCTCAATTCATAAAGCTTTGCGTTCATCTTTTGAGCTGACCAACCATAATCCTCGGCGATTTGACTGATTGTAACCAAAGACTTCGATTTCATAATCTTGTCGTAGTAATCAGCTTTCGGACGACTTTCAGCAACTTGTTGAGATAAGATCAGCTTCTCAGCTCGTTCTTGCTTTACTTGAGTGGCTAGTCTGATGATGGTATCTGGGTCAGACAAAACTTCCTCCACCTTAGCGTCTGTAAGGTAAGCGCCATGTTTATTGATAGATGGTAGAACTTCTTCATATAACCAATCTTGAAATTTGTCCGCTAATGGTAAATGACTTTCACCTAGTAACTGGAATACACCAGACTGTGAAATTACTACCATTTCTTGTTTTCCAGAGGGGGTCGTGATTCGCGACCCCCTCTTATATTTCTCTTTAACATGAACTCGAAGTGCATCAGTAGTGTTTGCATAGCCAATACTTTCTACAACGTCCTTACCCACAAAATATAATTCGCCATCAATTAATACCGTACGAATTGTATTCTGTTGAAAATTAAAAATCTGTAAGCTATTCATTTTAGACCTCCTGTAATTTCTTTTTCTTCAATACTTCAGCTTGCTTTAGTTCAACATAGTCAAGAGCAGTCTGCCATCGTTTCATGTCAAGAGCTGTAGCACCCTTGCCTTCGGCAATAATCATCTTATTTACCAAAGTTGTCATTTGACTTTTGCTAATACCGAGAAAATCCGCAACGCCTTGTTGCTTGATATGTGCTTTTCCGAGCTCTTCAACCCAATCATCCTTATCTGCCATAACTTTCTACCTCCTCTTTTATTTGTACTAAGTTTATAAACTGAGTTGACAAAGCACTCAATTGAGTTCTATAATACACACATAAATAAACGTTAAAAAACGCCAATCATGCACTACAATTCATCGCTGGTCGCTTATAATTTGTAGGATTTGTGTTTTTGTACTTTGTTTAATAACTTTGAACATTTATTATAATAAACTCAATGGAGTGCTTAGTCAACTCTTTTGAGTGCATTTATTTTAAATTTCTTTTTGAGGTATAAAAATGAATGTAGTTGAACGAATTAAAAACACCGCTAAATCAAGGTCCATGACAATTAAGGATCTGTCACTGAGAGCAGGAATTGGTCCTCAGACAATTTATAATTGGAGAGATAGAAATCCTCAAACCGAAACACTACAAAAGGTAGCAGATATTTTGAACGTCTCTGTTGACTACCTACTAGGCAATACGGATGAAGCTACACCAATAAAAAAAGACAGGATTAAAGTTAATCCTGCCGAAGTAAAAGTATTGAACAAAATAGAAACCGCTGGTTTAAATGAAAAACAACTTGAACAATTAGATAGCTATCTAGATTTCATAACTTCTGACTTCATCAAACGAGTTGAAGATGATTTAAACAAATAGGCGGATTAGTTATGACTAGAATTGATAATCTTTTTTCAAGATTTCCAGAAGTTATTTTCATTGAGCTACATAATTGTCCTGATGGTTTTCAAGGTACGCACAGAGCTTATAAAAACTATTTTTACGTTTATTACAATGCTGACCTTAATGAACCCACTGTCTATGCCTCTATTCTGCATGAACTAACCCATTACACTCGCGGTGATGTCGCCTACTCAGAAAAAAATGAATATCAAACTAACATAGAAACTAGTTACGACCTTGTCTCTATTAATGAAGTGGTAGATTACAACGCTAATAATCCTGAGTTGGATGATTATGCTATTGCAGAGCACTTCAACATTACGATTAAGCAGCTACATGAACTTGTTTCTGCTCACTATATAAAAGACGGCTTCACCCCACCATCGGGGCTTTTATTTTCAGACTATATGTGATTTATTATACAAAAAATAAAATCTGTTTAATTACATAAGTCC
Organism: Weissella muntiaci; assembly: GCF_008107635.1. Lineage (GTDB taxonomy): Bacteria > Bacillota > Bacilli > Lactobacillales > Lactobacillaceae > Weissella > Weissella muntiaci. The sequence goes on from NZ_SDGZ01000014.1 coordinate 116,043, forward strand.
TGCATCACTAATACGTGCAAATAACAAGTATGATCCACGTTAAAAGCTTAGGAGTATTTTAATGCATGTTTTGGGTACTACACTGACTGTGGTGGGCGGAATATTCACAGCCTTATATTTTATTTTGCTATTTGTTGTAAAAATAAGAACCGGCAAATTTTTCGTTAAGGGCTCTTTTCAGTCTCATTTATTCGGAATTACCATGATCATTTTGACGTCATTGGGAATCGTACTCATGGTCACACATCCTGTTGAAAATACTTCCGTATCAGGTTCAGCATCTTCTGAAAAAGAGGCAAAAGAAACTTTAAAGAGTTATGCAAAAACATTCGGTCGTAAGTCAGTTGATGAATTACAAGAGAAAGATAATGTATACCCTTCTGCACAGGTTGATGAAGGTACTATGTATTCTTGGGCTACCGAAGAAGGTACACTAACGCGTCTGGACACCAGTTCAGATGGTATGACAACCGTTTATAAACTAAACAGCGATAACACAAAAGATGTACTTTGGACCGGAAAAACTGTCTTTCAACGTACACAAGTGAAACATTATTATATAAATTAGGAGTCTTGGAGAATGACAAAGAAATTATATGCAATAATCGGAGCAATTGCTGTAGTTGCGATTGCTGCGATTGCTTTGACAGTTAATTCTGTGCATCAATCAAAAGTAGCAGCAGCTAAGGAATCGTCTATTAAACAACACGAGTCATCTATAAGTGAATCACAGCGTAAATATGATTCATCTGTTAAAGCTTCTAAAAAAGCTTCGTCAAAAAAGAGTTCAGAAGAGGCTAAATCGAAGTCTGAAAGTCAAGAACAATCTGCGGTAAATAATGCAGGATCTACAACTCCGGTTTCACAGGCCGGACAAGTTTCACAAGCTCAAAATAATTCAAAAACAAATTCTACACAACAAAATACTGATGATAATAAGACGATCAATTATCGAAATGAAATAATTTGGACAAGTACCAGCAGCTCTACTCCTACGCCGTCCAACGCAGTTATCCAACCAGGTCCACCTACAGAATAAAAGATCCACATCCCCTCGCCTGGCAGCATAAGGATGTGGATATAGAGCTTTGAATCTTGAACATCTAAAGACAAACTCGATTCTGTTTATTAGTATATCAGACCTGAGTATGTCTTTAAACTACTCAATATTTATCAGAAAGGATTAGGTTTAACTTATGGCGATTAGTAAACAACCTAACGGAAAATGGCGAGCCGACTTTAACTATAAGGGATTTGACGGTAAACGCCATCGAAAGGTTAAAGTATTCACCACTAAAACAGAGGCGAATGTATGGCTTGCTACTCAGCAAGTATCAAAATCAAACAACGCCTCAAAACAAAAAGACATGACCTTTATTGATTACTTCAATGAGTATGCAGAAATACACTTAAAATCAGGCCTGAAAGAATCAACCATAGCTAACTGGGAACATGTTAGAGACAATGTGGTACCCATCTACTTTAGTAATCTAGCATTATCAGAGCTTACGAGAAATATCTATCAGAACTTCATAAATGAGCATTCCACTGGCAAGGCCAAGTCAACAGTGAAGGTACATCACCTCATTATAAAGTCTGTCATTCAACAAGCGTTTCATGATGGAATTATAGATGTAGATCCAACTTACAAAATTCGGTTAATTGGAAATGATTCTAAACCATCTGCCGAGAAGTTTTTGGAAGCTGATGAATTTAATAGTCTAATTGCTCACCTAACTAGCAACAAGCATTACTTAAATACGAAATCAACCTTCTTAATATATTTAGTCGCATTATCAGGCATGCGTGTAGGAGAAGCTCTAGCATTGACTGCAAGTGATTTTAATACAGAGAAAAGGACTATTTCAATCAATAAAACAAAACAGCGCTCAGGACAAATTACCACGCCTAAAACTAAAACATCTATCAGGAAAATCAAAATGCCTGATGTATTTTTTAAAAACTACAATGATTACGTTTCGTCAATCGATGGCAATCACTTATTTGGTGATACTAGCGATCCGACTTACCTAAACAAAAAACTTCACCGTATATCGGAACAATTGGGTTTTAAAAACTCAATCTCTATTCACGGACTCCGGCACAGTCATGCGAGCTTTTTATTGACCCACGGAGTTGATATTTCTTATGTATCACAACGGCTTGGGCATGCCGATGTGTCTTTAACCATGAGAGTATACGCACATTTGCTCAACCAATTAAAAGAACAAGAGGAAGAGAAAACTATCAGTATATTAGGTTAATTCATGTGCCATTTATGTGCCTATAATTTAAAAATGTGCCTAAATGTGCCCTTTTCCGTAGTTTATCTAAGTTTTATGTTGGCTTTCGTGGGCTTTTAAAAACCCTTTCAAACCCTTTTATATCATAGCTTTCATTGATATACAGGCTTTTACCAATAGTGCTTGGTCCCATTTTGCAATCGAGTGAGAAGCTTTTTTATCGTCCAAGTAAACGTTTGATACCTTTGTATAAGGAGTACTTTAGCGGACTAGTTGGCAGGATAAATTGTCCATACTTCTTTTCAACGACGCCACCAAAGCCAGCTTTAAAGTTCAGAACTCCATCACTACCGTCAAAGATTCCAGAAATCCCATAAAAGTTATAGCGTGGAATCCGATGCTTAACTGCAAGCTCCATCATGTGATTTTGCAAGGCATAAGGTCCGTAGTACTGTTTGTATTCGTCATAGGTTCCCGAGTAGAGATAAGTTAACTCATTCGGAGTTTCCAAGAAAACTGCACCAGCGACAATAACCTTATTAGCTTCTGCTTTGGCCTGGATCAACTCAACTTCGGCAATCCGCTTAACATGCTGTTGCATTTGATCAGTAAATTCGCGTTTCTGATTCGCCGCTTTTTTATTATTGGGATTGTTTTCAAGGCGCTGCGCCAGTTGCTCAATGCGTTGTGCCAATTCATCACGTTTTTTAACTTGACCATTGATAAAGGCAGCGAAATCCATTTCCACAAAGTAGAAATGTGCATGATCGCCAAAACTATCCATCAGACGTTCATAAAAATCTAAACTCTTGTCTTCATAATTCAAACGGTCTGCCGTGTGCTGCGTTAACTGCTTAAAGGCTGGCAAATCATCATGTCCCAAACGCCTGAGCGTAATACCAAATTGAACGGTCTTCTTTAGATAGTACTTACCATCTTTCTCGTAACTTTTTTGCAATTCAGTTAGCGGATTCTCAGCTTGATTGATCATCTGTAAGTCTTTGGCAAACTGCCAAATTGGTGCTGATGATGTTGACCAACCCTTTGCAACTGGTTGATGTTGATACCCCAACTCAGTCAGTTGTGCTAGCAACTGCTGCTCCGACTCATAGTCTTCCTGCAGAGTTCCGTCAACGTTGTAAGTTTCCCAAACATTATTCGGCATAACAGATACATATAACGCACCCTTTGCCTGAGCATATTTCTTCAACTCATTGAAAAACGCAGTCACGATTGCATGGTTGGTAAAATCAAGCAATGGTCCGCCATCCAACTGCATTAGCTTTCCAAAACGCACCGGTAAAGTTGTAACTAGCGCCGCCGCAACTACTTGTCCATTCTCATAGAGCCCCATCATCTGGACATCCCAATTTCGCTTTGCCAACATTTGTGCATAATCACTAGTTAACGTAAAGTTGCCCGCTGGCTGGGTCAACGCAAATTCATCAAAGGTCTGTGCATCTAATTCTAAAAATTTATAATCCGTCATATTATATATCTGCCCCTGTATTAATTCAGCTAGTGCCATTTTATCATAAACCAAAAATAACTGTGTTCAGTCGATCAGTTACCTGCCAAATCCTTATCCCGTTTTTTAGTTGTTAAAAAAACGGACAAAGTATCAATAATTAATACTTCATCCGACCATTAAGCTCGTTTATTTAATATGCAGCCGTTGTGCAAGTGCATCGGCCCTTACACCAAACATTTCCCGACCCAAAGTTGTTCGCAATGTCGCTAAGCCGTAGATCACCGTCCCCAATAACCCACCGACTACTACAATTACAAAATGGGCAGAGCGACTTGTATCTGATACAAAATTCTCCAAAGTGCTAACAACTGGCCAAACGACCAAGTATAAGGCCACACTCCAAGTCAACATCGTCATCAATGGATAACTGAGATCTTGCCAAGAAATCGGATAGCGTTGATTCAATCGCCGTATTGCGAAGACTAGTCCAACCGCAAAGGCGATAATTGTCGCCATTAGCGGTCCAATTCCGGCTAGCCAAATCGTCAAAGGCGTTTGCAAAATTAATTTAACAATCACAATTATTCCCAACAGGCGTATCGTATAGCGAAGATCACCAACACCTTGCAAAATCGCCAACACCACCATATACATTCCTAAGGCAATCGCTGTATAAGCGGCATATTGTAGAATCAAAACACCGTTATTCAAATCACTTGCACCATAGAACAGAATATACATAGGTCGAGCTACCGCTGCTAAACCAAGTGTTGCTGGAAGCATTACAAAGGCTAATAGCTTCAAGGCATAACCAATTTGCTCAGCAACAACATTTTTATCGCCAGTTGTTCGTGCTCGCGCCAGCATTGGCAATGCCGTTTCAGACATCGCCACCGCCAACGAAACTACTAACATAACGAGCTTATTTGAATTGAAAGAAAACTGAGCGAACATATTATCAATCGCTCCGTAACTAAACGAACTAAATGCCCGCATAATGTGGAAGAACGTGTACTGGTCAATAACCTGCACTAGCGAAATCGCCGAACCCGCCAAAACAATCGGCAACGATTGTCGAGCCATGCGTCCAAGCAAAGCCGCACTTGGTGCGACCGTATCATCAACTTCAACTGGATCAATCGCAAACGTTCGTTTGCGAATAACAATTCCAATCAACAAAACTAGAATTCCAGCTAACGCACCCCAGAAGGCACCCAACGTTGACTGAACCGTTGCATCAACCCAATCTCCATGACCAGCGATCATAATCCAATAAGTCATCCCTAACATATAGATAACGCGTACCAGCTGTTCAATAAACTGTGACAGCGCTGAAATTCCCATGAATTCAAATCCCTGCACGTACCCACGTAACATGGATAGAATTGGAATAATCAGCACGGCCGCCGCCAAAGCATGTAAGACGGGTACAACATTAGCATGCCCTTGTGAAAGTAGCGGCGCCAAAATATATAACAGCCCCGCCACAACAATCCCAAGTCCTGCTCCAAGCCATAATGATGAATGATAAACCTTACGCACCATCCGTAACTGATTCTTTTCATGATATTCTGCGACCAGCCTGGACAAAACATTTGGTAGCCCTGCCGTTGCAATAATCAAAAAGACACTATAAATTTGGTAGCCCTGTGCATAGAGCGAATTAGCACTCGTTGAGTAAGTCGCCCCAATCATGGCAACCCATGGAATAATATATAACGCTCCCAAAATTCTCGAGGCAATTCCACCGATGGTCATCCATAGCGAGCCACGTAACATTCGGCTACTTGCTGACTGTTGCTTTTCAAGCTGGCGCCGTTCATTCCGTTCTTCGACCGCTGTCCGCTCAACACTGATTTCATCAGGCGCATAAGTCGCAAGCGATGCTTCTGCCATCAACTGTGCTTGTTCTTCCAAATTAGATGCTGACCTGGTTGTATTTAATGGCTTAGCCGCCTGTTCATCATTATGACTAGCGCTAAGTAAATCCGACCTTGTCTTTACGAACGGATCTGGTACTTCAACCACCTCAATTGCTGAGTCAGCGTCTGATTGCGGTGCGTCTGGCGTATCTTGCATTGCTTGATCAACCGTTGCATCTGTTTTCACGCCCAAAACCTCATCGAGAGTTGCCCCATCAAGTAGCGCACGTAACTCTTGATATGTTAAATCCTGTCGAAAAGGTTTTTGATCTGATTGCGGTTGATGTTGATCGTCTGCCATTTTCCGCTCTCCTTTGCTAAACATAACCTAAAATGACGCTACACAGACTCGAACTGTGATCTAAGACTTAGGAGGTCCTTGTTCTATCCTGTTGAACTATAGCGCCGATATTCATATCTTGTAATTATCTATTATCTACTTAGAAACTGCAAGACTTGGATTAGTGAGATTACTATTTTTTAGTATTTGAAAAGTATCCCAACATAAAAAAGCGAGATTGCTTTCAGCAATCTCACTTCTTTTTTCTAAACTTATAGGACTACATTAACCAGTTTCTCTGGAACCGCAATTACCTTTTTAGGTGTACCACCCGCTAATTGGTTAACAATGGCTTCGTTTTCCAAGGCCAACTTAGTCATCTCTTCGCGACTAATACCAGCGGCGACTTTCATCTTACCGCGTAGCTTACCATTAACCTGCAAAATGATTTCCAATTCATCATCAACCAACGCCGCCTCATCAAAGGTTGGCCATTGCGCATACGCAAGCATTTCGTCTTTATGCAAAAGACTCCACAATTCCTCTGTTAAATGCGGTGCGACTGGATTTAGCAACTTGATAAAGCCCTCCATATATTCAACCGGAATCGCCTCGGCCTTATACATATCGTTGATAAAGATCATCATTTGTGAAATTGCAGTATTAAAGCGCAAGTTCTCATAATCATCAGTAACCTTTTTCACCGTTTCGTTATAAACCTTGCTCAAACTGCCATCATTGATGGTTGTAATATGATCGCGTAACTTGCCTTCTTCATCAACAAAGCCACGCCAAACGCGATCAAGCCAACGTCGTGAGCCAGACAATCCCTCAACTGACCAAGCAATTGATTGTTCCAAAGGACCCATAAACATTTCGTAAAGACGTAATGTATCTGCCCCATATTCGTTGACAATGTCATCAGGATTAACAACGTTCCCCTTCGACTTTGACATCTTCTCATGATTTTCGCCCAAAATCATTCCTTGGTTCGCTAGCTTTTGGAATGGTTCTTTGGTATGCACAACACCTAGGTCGTACAAGACTTTATGCCAGAACCGCGCATACAACAAGTGTAGCACTGCATGTTCAGCACCACCCACATATAGGTCAACGTTCTTCCAGTAAGCTTCAGCTTCTGGGCTCACAACCGCCTGCTCATTATGCGGATCCATGTAACGCAAGTAGTACCATGATGATCCAGCCCATTGTGGCATGGTATTAGTTTCGCGTTTTCCCTTACGACCGTTTTCATCAACCACGTTAACCCATTCATCAATATTAACTAATGGAGACTCTCCCGTTCCCGAAGGCATGATGTTATCAACATGTGGCAAACGCAATGGTAACTCGTCCTCTGGTACAAGGGACTTAGTGCCGTCTTCCCAATGAATTACAGGAATTGGCTCACCCCAATAGCGTTGACGTGAGAAAATCCAGTCACGTAGTCGATAATTAACCTGCTTATGACCCACACCAGCTTCTTCAAGCCAGGCAATTACCTTTGCAATCGCCTCCTCTTTATCCAAGCCATCAAGGAAGCCAGAATTAATATGGTTCCCATCGGCCGTGTAGGCTGCCTCTGAGATGTCGCTACCTTCAATCACCGCCCGCATTGGTAGATCATACTTCTTGGCAAAGTCGTAATCACGACTGTCATGTGCTGGTACTGCCATAACGGCACCAGTACCATATGAAGCCAATACATAATCACCAACCCAGATTGGTAATTCTTCACCATTGATTGGATTGACTGCATAGGCACCAGTGAAAATACCAGACTTATCTTTATTCAGATCAGTCCGTTCCAAATCAGACTTTGAAGCAATTGCTTCTTTGAAGTCAGCAATCGCTTGCTTTTGATCGGCACTTACAATCTGTTCAACTAACTCATGCTCAGGTGACAATACCAAATAAGTCGTTCCAAACAATGTATCTGCACGCGTCGTGAACACTTCTACCTGTGCATCTTGCCCCTTAACCTTGAAACTAACCGATGCCCCAATTGAGCGACCAATCCAGTTTCGTTGTTGTTCTTTAATTGCATCCGGCCAATCGAGATCATCTAGATCATCGAGCAAGCGATCTGCATAAGCCGTAATTTTCAAAGCCCATTGACGCATTGGTACCCGATAAACAGGGAATCCACCACGTTCAGTCTTACCATCAACGATTTCCTCATTTGCAACCACAACGCCACCGTTGTAATCGGGAGCCCAGTTAACCATAATTTCATCTTCGTAGGCCAAACCACGCTTATAAAGTTGCTCAAAGATCCATTGCGTCCACTTATAATACTTTGGATCAGTCGTATTCACTTCACGCGACCAGTCATATGATAATCCCAATGTCTTCATTTGGCGACGGAAATTCTTAACATTCGAACTCGTCACTTCGCGAGGATCAGAGCTTGTTTTAATTGCGTATTCCTCAGTTGGCAGACCAAAAGCATCAAAGCCCATTGGATGAAGCACATTAAATCCTTGCATCCGCTTCATGCGCGCAACGATGTCTGTCGCTGTATATCCCTCTGGATGTCCCACATGTAGCCCCTGCGCTGATGGAAAGGGGAACATATCCATTACAAAGAATTTTTCTTTGCTTGTATCAGATAATGTCTTAAAACTTTGATTTTCATCCCAAAAATGTTGCCACTTTTTCTCAACTGCTTTGTGTTGATAAGCCATACTTCGTTACCTCACTTTAATTCCTTAATGCTATCAAAAATAGCCCTTACTTTCAAGCAATCCTAACCCTAGTTTTCCCGTGATATCAGCTCTTTTATGCTACAATTAATAAAGTTTATCTTTTGGGAACGCAGGACGTAAAATATGCGGAAATTTGATTATTTTCAGTTAGGACTTGCTTTAACTGGACTCTTTGTTTTCATCATTTTAGCAATTGGAATTCTCCTCCGATTGCCATTTATTAATTTTATCGACGAGCTTGGCTACCACCTACTTTATCAACATCACAATCCAGAAGCGACCTGGTTCTTTTATAATGCTACACGCGCAGGTAATCCAAAATGGACTGCACTTGTCATGATTGTAACCACCGTTATCTCAATTATTATCAAGAAATATGACGTAACCGCCTTTATCGTGATTAACGTTGGTTGTTTTGGCCTGGGCGCCATGGCGTTATTAAAAGATTTCTTCGCACGAGCACGCCCTGATATAATTCAGCTTGTCCCTGTACGTGGTTTCTCCTTTCCTTCTGGCCACTCCATGAATGCCATATTACTCTATGGATCAATCATCATCTTATTGCACTATTACATGGAAAAACGTCCAATCCGCCTGATGCTAATGCTCTTCTTTGCCACGCTAATTGTCATCATCCCAATCAGTCGCGTTTATCTTGGCGTACATTTTCTTAGTGATGTCATCGGCGGAATGGGGCTAAGCGGATTCCTATTAATCATGTCTAAAGAATTTATTTTTAAGTATCGTACCCGGGAGGTTTTCGAACATGCGTAGTCCACAAGATCTAGTCCAGATGATCATCGGTGATTATCTACAGCCTGGCGACCTAGCGATTGATGCTAGTGTTAAGGCGGGCGATATCACCCGTTTTCTAGCTGCTCGCGTCGGCGACGAAGGCCACGTAATCGGCTTCTCGGCCGAAAAGGATGAAATCGACTCAGCGGCAACTTCATTATTCTTAAGCGGGCTTAATGCTCGCGTTGAATTTATCCATCGTGATTTCAGCGCAATTCCAATGTATTTAAACCCAACTGAACCTGTTGGCATTATCATGGCGCAAACCGATGCCGATACCGACTTTGAAGCCTTAACAAATACAATGCGTACCGCCTTACTTGCTTTGAAGAAAAATGGTCTACTAGTTGTCATCAGTTATCAACCAGCCGCTTTGATCGAGCTAAAGGACTTAGCATCTCAACTACCAGCCGATAGCTATGATGCTCAAATCTATCAATCACTCCAAAGTCAAGAGACAACTTTGATTATGCAGCGACTATAAAAAAGAACCATCTTTAACGTAAAAGATGGTTCTTTTTTTAATTATTTGGTTCAAAAACGGCAATTGACTCTACATGCGACGTTTGCGGAAATTGATCAATTGGCAAAATATCACCCTTAATGTGAAAACCATGTTCAATCAAATAATGCGCATCACGTGCTGCACTTTCCGGATTACATGAAACATAAACAAACCGGCCTGGGTGCATTGTAATAACCGCATCCATCAACTCTTCCGTTAGTCCCTTGCGTGGCGGATCAACGAAAATTACATCTGGTTTCATGCCCGCTTGGGCCCATTCGCGCATCTTTGCTGGTGCATCGCCAACTTCAAACTCGGCGTTTTCAATTTGGTTTAATTCTTTATTTGCCTGAGCATCGATCACGGCGCGCTCAACAATTTCAACACCAAGAACTTGCTTAACTCGATTAGCAACTGTTAATCCAATCGTTCCAATTCCCGAATATGCATCAATCACCAAATCAGTATCCTTCAATTCAGCCTTTTGCGCCGCTAGTTCATACAGGACTTCTGTTGTTTGCGGATTTACTTGGTAAAAGGAGTTGGGACCAATGCTAAACTCAACGCCCAACAAACTATCACGAATTGAATCTTGCCCCCACAATGTACGGTTAGACCCTGACAATTGGGCATGTAATTTGCGAGGATTATAGTTTAAGACCACACTTTTAAGCCCCGGAACCGCTTTAACAATTTCGGCTACAACGTTTTCTTCATCGGTAAACTCAGGCGTCTCAGTCACTAGGACCACCATAATTTCGCCACTGTAATAACCGCGGCGCACCATAATATAACGGAATTCGCCTTGGTCATCGTCATCCATGTAGACATTAACTTGATGTTTCGCTAACGCCTCTCGTACTTGACCAATTGTCTGATCGATAATTGGGTCGTTCACATAGTAGTCATTTAAGGGCACAATCTCGCCACGAGTGCGGCGCCGGATAAACCCTGTCAGTAACTGCCCTTCAATATATTGCAAAGGAACCACCGTCTTATTACGATAATGGCTTGGTTCTGCCATTCCAACCGTTGGTGCAACTGCTACATCAATCCCAGTAGCAGCGTACAACCGCTTGATTTGTTTATTCTTTAAAGCCAGCTGTGCCGCATACTTCATGTTGATATATGGAGCAATCCCCACTTCTAACAGATAGCCATGGTCGGATTCAATCCGATCAGCTGAAGCTTCTAATCGTTCAAGTACATGTCCACGACTAAAATAGCGATTCACTTGCGTAATCTCATAGCGTACCTTCTCGCCCTCAAACGCATTTGGTAGGCGGATTTCATAGCCATTCAGATCAATCACGCCTTGGCCTGAATAGCGAACTTCTTGGACAGTCCCAACGAACTGTTGATGTAACTTCACCGGCATTTCAATTCTTTTCACCGTGTTGATCTCCTTATCAGCTAGGTCGCGACAAGTCGACCAATCTCATTATATTAGTTTAATTCAAGAATATTTTCACTGTACTATCCTACCATAAAATGAGTCCTCAAGGCGCTAGCTTCATTTCCCAGATTAAATTCTGAAACTTAATCAATTTTACGACCAGGGTTCAAAATATTCATTGGATCTAACAAAGCTTTAATTTGATGTTGCAAGTAATCAACTGTATCGCCCAGCTCAGCATTATTCCAACTGCTCTTTTGCGTACCAACTGCATGTTCACCTGAGATCGTCCCACCGAGCTCAAGTGCTTTATTAAACAAAGCTCCTACTGCGGTCGCAACTGTACTTGGCATTTGAGCCTCTTTATCCCAAACAAAACTTGGATGAACATTTCCATCGCCAGCATGACCAGCAACATAAATATCCAAGTGGTATTGCTCAGCAACTTCACTTACAAAGTCCATCATCTCCGCCATCTTGGATAATGGCAAAGCCATGTCCTCCATAACATGATTCTTTCCGGCGAAAATTGCTGGTAGCATATCGTCGCGTAATTTCATCAAAGCAGCCGAACGTGTCGGATCATCAGAAATATCAATGTTATCTGCCTTATTTTCTACTAATATCTCACGGACCTTTTGCATGATTGTAGGTGAAGAGAAATCTAATTTAAAAATCAACATCGCTCGATTATCGGTTGCATAATTAGTCCCCTCGAATCGATCCAACGCACTAACAGTCCGGCCATCCAGAGCTTCCAACATCGTTGGATAAACTCCCGAAATTCGTAAGGCCGAAACTGCTCTCATCATTTCAGTTAAATTCGTGAAGAACGCAATCCCAACCATTGGCTGTCCTAGCGGAATTGGTAGAAGTTTAACCGTAATTTCAACAACTACGCCCAACGTACCCTCAGAACCCACAAAAAGATGCGTCAAATCATAAGGGAAAGCCTGTTTCAATGTTCGACCGCCTAACTCAATCAAACGTCCATCGGCAAGTACGACCTTCAATCCTAAAACCTGATCCCGGGTTACACCATAACGAACGGACGACATGCCGCCGGCGTTCGTTGAAATATTGCCGCCAATTGAAGAAATCTTCTTTGAACCAGGGTCTGGCGCATAAAACAAATTATGTTTACGGGCCTCCCGATCAAGCTGGTTGTTGATTACCCCCGGTTGAACAATCGCAATTTGATCAATCGGATTCAATTCGATGATCGAATTCATACGAGCCAAGTCCAAGATAATCTCTGTTTGCCGACCACGAGAACCAGAAACAACCGAAGTTGACGCCCCCTTCGTAACAATATGTACGTGGTGATGTCGCGCAACTGCCAGAACCTTTTGCACGTCATCAACCGTCTCTGCAAAAACCGCCGTAATTGGCAATTCAACCGCTTGAATGGTTGAATATGCATCATTAGATAATTTCTCTAGTTCCGTCACATCTGTAACAACTTCTCCATCCAACTCACTTGCAATCAAGTCGTTGATCACAGCCACTTTAACTTGTTCATCCATTTCGATCGCCTCCTAAGCTTTCTCACAAGTTCATTATAATACTTTCTTTTAATAAGTGACGTGAAAATTAAAAAATCACCAAACCAACTTTTACGTTGACTTGGTGATTTTTATTCTTACTGCCCAGGTAGGATTCGAACCTACGACATTCGCATTAACAGTGCGGCGCTCTACCACTGAACTACTGAGCAATCATTGACCATAAATTAATATTACCACGACAAAAATAAAATGCAAGCATTTTATCATCATAAGTTCATTTTACACATTTACATATCATTATAACGTTTTAGCATATCTGGTTCGCCAGCTTAAACATTTCAGACAGGCTTCTTTTAATTAATAAAAAAAGGCTGCATCTGCCTGTAAGGCAATGTAGCCACAATCAAATTTTTCTCACGCATGTTCGAATCAATTATGTTTTTAGAAATGATAAAGCCCTACTAATCGACTATTATCAATCCTTTATCATAGTCGAATATTATTGATCACAGTAGTGTAACCTAAATCGTCTTAATCGTAATCTCATAATCCAAAGATTCATGCTTTATAACTAAGTGAAGCTATAATTCTCAACGATTCTCAAAGTAATCATTCAAATTCTTTCGATACTTCGCTTGCCAGTCATAGCGATCGTCGCCAACCAAGTCGTCAACAAACTTTGCAACATCTTCGCCAACAATCTCTTTGACCGGCTTATCCTCGGTCGCACCGATTTCTAAGATATCAATAATCTCATCAAATAGATGCCAATTTACTGTACCAATCGTGAATACATATGATTGGATTGCCTTGAATGCATGAAAATAGTCTTTAGGCAAGGCTTCTGCGCGCTTCATCATTTCCTTGTATTCTTTTTTCTCATTCAACTGGCCATTAATTTTCTCAAACAATCCCATCTTCATTCCTCCTACTTAATTTTACGATTCAATTTATCCCGATATTGCCCTTGCCAACTTTTAGATCCTAGATCAATCACCAACTCATCTAAAAATGCCGCTACATCAGAACCGGTCATATCTGTGACTTTACGTCCCTCGCTGGCTAGTTCCTTCAACAAATCTAATAAATTAGTGAAAATAAATTTCTGACTATTCCAGTCTGCTGGCCCCGTCACAAACAAGTATTTTTGCATGACCTTGTAATCTTGATAATAATTATCAGGTAGTTGCTTTGCCCGTCGTTCGAGCTCATGCCAAACCCGTTTTTCTTCTAAACCAACCACGCGATCAATAAATCCTCGTACCATCCTACTTCACCTCTTTCAACTGATTCATCTGTTGAGCTATAAAGTTCCAACGTTGCCAAAAGTCGGCTAGTTCTACTTGACCGGCCTGATTCAAAGAATAGAATTTGCGCATTGGTCCCACTTCTGACTTACGCTTAATCACACTTACCAATTCCTTCTTCTCCAGTCGCAATAAAATCGTATAAACGGTTCCTTCGACAATATCTTCAAATCCTGATTGTTGCAGAGTCTGCGTTATTTCATAACCATAGGTTTCATGTCGGTTTATAATTTCTAGAATTATTCCTTCAAGAACTCCTTTAAGCATCTCCGTGATCCCTTGCATAATATTCTCCATTCTCTTCTACTCTGTATCAACTAGTAGTATAGGTATATAGTAAGACCAAGTAGACGGAATGTCAACGGTTTTGCTTTAATATCTTGCTTCTGCTAGTTTACTTTCCCAATCGGCCTAATATCTCCTAATTTGGAGTCCTAAAATCAACATAAAGTGTCAATAAATTTGTCTCCTTTATCAAAATACCCAAAACCCACTGCGACCCACGCCACCACTTAGTTTGATGCTTATTTAATAAATTTCTGATTATTTCCATATTCATTTTAACAGTTATTTTACAAAATAAATGCAGACGCCTAGATAGTAATCAGGTATATGAATATTTATTGCTTATAACTTTTATTTAAAATTGATTATATCCATTGGCTTTATTCTATGATTAAGGCTAAAATTTATATAGGTTAATTTTTACTGCAATTTTTTAGTATAAGGAATTTATAAAATGCTATTCTTACTAGATAATGATGACTATCAAAAACTTATATTACTAGATTTTCTTGAAAATTCAGAAGGAACCATTTCATTTCAGGAGATTCTTGATCAACTTAATATCTCAAAATATTTTGTAAAAAAATACATCAATGATTTACACACTGATTTACAACAATTTGATATTCCGACTACCTTTTTCTCAATCAAAGCTGACAAAAAGAACATTTACTACAAGCGTCTATCACCGTTGTCCGTTGTTGCACTTCTAAAATATCACTACGGACGCCGTGCTCAATTACGACCATTTGTTGATCAGCTCTTCTTAGAACGCTCACTCACGCAAACTGAATTTATTGATCAATTCCTAATGTCAAAGCCAACTTTCTCACGTTTGAGAAATAAGCTAGTGGATTACTTAGCTAAAATAAATTTGAAATTATCACCTAAACTCACTTTGACGGGAGACGAGCTCTTCATTCGAGGTTTCCTATACAAAAGCTACTTTAACTATCAAGGAGATCATTTAGAAGCTCTTGATCAACCAACTAAAACCGTGATTTTCACCTTAATTGATCAAATTGAAAACATCATTGATATTCATCTGTCCTATGCCGAGCGTCTAAAAATGACGCATTTTCTTGCGGTGACACTAAACCGCATTCGACAAGCGCATTATCTATTACATAACCTACCTTATCATTCAACTGAAGAGACCACCCCTGATATCGCGTGGCCAACAGATACTGTTGACCAGGTCGCCAAAGTCTTACTGGCAAGGTTCAATGCACTTAATTTGGACTTGCTTCGCTTTGAAGCAAAGGGGATTTTGAACTTCTTGTATGCTGAATTAATTTATACTGACCTAGATTATTCAAATAAGGGTGCTCATGATTTATTGATTGATTTCAGCAAATCTTTGCAGAAATTCTTTAATATCTCAAAAGATAATCTTCGAGAACTCTACCTAACTGAACGAAGCGAGCAAACATTTATTGCTCATTTCTTTCAGGTTACACAATATAATTTCCCAGTAAGCAATCTCTTAAAGAACAGCCATATTCCTTATATTGATGAGAATTTTGCTGCCTATATGGATCTGGCACGGGATTTCATCACGATTTTTGCAAAACATTTTCCCAACAGGATTGAGTATTTTAATGCTTACCGTGAAAATTTAGCGGTTGATATCTTCTTTTTGTTACTAGCGCACATGAATTTAACGAAGCTTGCACGGCCCGTTAACATCACCATTGATTTCTCCAATGGTCCAGCCTACAACAAATTCATTACAACAGAAGTTGAGAATTTTAAGGCATTAAATTTGAGAGTCAATTCCGAATTGCAATCCGATACAGATATCTACCTCTCTGACTTATGGCCCCAGCAGACAACGAACACTAAAAATATTCAATGGACTGCGCCGCCAACATCTCTAGACTGGGAAAACCTTGGCAATCTAATTATCTACATTAAAAAGAATCGTGCATAAATAAAGGCGGTTACCAATATTGGTAACCGCCTTTATTTATCGTGTAGCAACAAATCTTCATTTTTTCTATCTTAACTTCGAATCATAAATACGCCACTTAACACCCGCATCCTAATCCCAGTAGCTGTTTGCTCGTAACCATACCCGCCATCACCATCAAGATCAAACGAATGTGGCATAGGCACCTCAAGCACACTCCGCTCGAAAAGCGAACGCTGATCATGTTTTTTTCGCTTCTTATGCTCTAGTTGCTTCTGGTCAGCCTTTGGCTTAGGCTTCTCCTTAGGCGCTGGAGTATCCTCTGAACTAGCTGGCGCTGGTGCCTGTGCGGGTTCTTCAGGGGTTGATTGCTCATCAACCGGGGTCACTTGCTCATGCGGATTTAAAGGATTATATATAATCGAATCAGCCCTAACAGCATCCATATACCCACTTAAAAAGATAAACGTCCCAACTGATAAAAATATTTTCCCACGAATTCTTTTGTACATAACTTCGCCCCACACCCATTCCATAACTATTTTTGGACGAGTTGTTCAATCAACAAGCTAGCCCGGATTTCCATAAAAAAACTCGTATAAATTATGATACTATAGCCACGATTTATACGAGTTAATTTATTGCAAATTCTTAATCTTCAAGCTACACAACCAAAGCTCAGCTAATGTTATTTATCGGTAACCAACCGTACATTATTCCCTTGCTTAACCAATTTCTTATATTCTTTCATTGTCGTCTTACGTTGAATCAAGATTCGATCACCTGCCTGGTTCAAAACCTCTTCCTCGATCGTAACTTCATCATTATCCTTGCGACGCTTCCAAAGAATGAACCACAAAGCCAAGGCCAGCAATGCAAATAAGATTGCCAGAATAATAATGATACTAATCCAATCAATTCGCTGGATCGTCACGTCTCGCTTGTTCAAATCAGTTGCATCTTTACCACTAACGGTAAATTCACGATCGAATTTCCAACGATACTGATACCCAACCCGCTTATTATTAAATTCTTTTGTGTAATATTTTTTCTGATCATCTTTATCCGCATACACAGTCATTTTAAGACGATACTTGCCCGGCTTAATACGTTTACCGTTTCCAAGCGCAATCGGATACTTAAAGTTAGTATTCGGTGCCATCTGCAAGTCTGCATTCTTTGACTCATATAAAAGCTTCTTGCCCTTAGCATCATAAACGCGTGCGTGTATGGCCATTTGATTAATATAAACTGGCAATGGATTTTGCAAAGATGCGTTAATAACATTACGATAATTCACTTGTCCAGCGACAACCTGATGTAACTTCAAACCATCTTCTTCAACAATCTTCTGCGTGAAGACATTGCTTTGATCCGTATTTTGCCGCATCAACAGACCCAATTGAAAACCATAGATATTTTTAATGGCCGTGGTTTTTGCACTTGTCTTTTGATTTGCGGTATCAGCTGCCTTATCAGAGAACGTCAACCCACCAGCAATAATCCCTGGAAAGGCGCTGTCAGGCATTGTTACATGAACGACAACATCCTTACTCTCGCCTGACTTCACAACGACCTCTTCAGGTACGTCAACGAAATCTTTTAAATTATATTTCAGTGACTTATCTGCTTTACCGGCCTTAGGACCATATTCGACCACCCCATTAATATTGGTGGTCGCACTAGCTACCTTTGTTGTAACAGTCACTGTTTTACCACTGTCGTTAGAATACTTCAAATGAAGATCTTCACTTTGACCTGGCGCCAGAGCGATATTAAAGAAACCATCTTTATTATTCACCTGATTATCCGGTAATGTTGGCTCAACCGAAAAGGTTAATTGATTTGCAGACACACTCAGGCTACTTAATGAACCCAGCGTCAGCACAAACATCGCCGTCACAAGCATCTTTAATAATTTTTGCAAGTTATTTTACCCTCTTCGTTATTTTTCTAGGTGTTTGCGACCTAAATGCCATTAGACCAAGCCCCAAAGCCAACATGGTCATTGGCAAGAACAAATACTTCCTCATATTTATATCACCAGTATCGGGCAACACTTTCTTACCATTCTGCTGATTGGCACCATTATAAAACGGGCTATTATTGTTATTATCAGCTGACTCCGAATTTTTGTCAGGATACTTGCCAACAAAGCCAACCTGTCCATTCGTATCATAAGTCGCTACATTATCAGCACTTACATACCCTGCTCCGAGGATAAAAACCATCCATACCGTTACTAACAATCTTCTAACAAGTTTGACTTGCATTCTGTCTCCCCCAAAACCATTCTCATTCCAAAAAGCAATTCCTGACCTATGATTAATTAACTACCGTACTTGAAGGTGTTGCACCAAGCGTCCATACGAGAGCATTATTTGTATCGTAATTACCCGCAATTTGTTTTGAGACGGGAATATCCAGATACAAGCCTTGTTTATTAGTAGAATCCCAATTCTTACTTAATTCAAATTGTCCATTTTGTCCAGAATCTTCCTCATGCACAAGCACCGCCGCTGAAGACACAGCATAAGTTTGACTGCCGTCGCGATACTTCATGTAATCTGCAAGTGAATTTGATCCGCTTACCATTGGGTTTAGTGTTGCGACTTTCAAAGTCCATGAACCTTCTGTTGCCTTAGTTCGTGTATCAGACACTGTAACTGGCTGATCATACGTTGGATATGCAACTAACGGCCGACCAAGAATTGATTGTTTACCAAAATCGATCTTAGTTGGTGTCGTAATACTTAGATTTCCCTCGCTGATATACGCAATTGCCTGTCCCTTACTGTTATCTACGTTATTACCATGATCTGTATTGTAAGCCACCTGCGTTTTAGCATCCGTGGCAACCACATTATTTTGGTTTAACTTAGCCATTCCACTGGCGGCCAAGTCACCTGTAAAGGTCAAAATTGGATAGCCAAGCGCTTTGCCAAACTTTTGTCCTACATAAGTGTTTGCCGCTGGATGTGGAATATCAGTTGTACCTTGCCAATTCAATACTGCATTATTATTAAACTGAATGTCCGATAAATTAAACATCCCCTCGGTTTGCATATATGGCATCATCAAGGTTACATTGCCACCCTGCAAAGCAAGCTGTGCAACAGATGCGATCGTGCTTGTATTTGCCAATTGCAGTGTACTATCACTACCTAAACTCAAATTACCGAGCTTATTATACTGACTACCATGATTGGCCGCGGTTGCACCATTACCATTCACCAATTTGTTTGTAATCGTTAAGTTCGCCTTTGTTCCAACCGTTAGATCCGTGAAGTTCTTGATCGAACCTACCTGGGTCACAGCATTATCGCCAAAATCAATTTTCAGATGATTGCTACCAACATTCACTGCATTTGAAATATCGTCATTTGAGCCAGCGCCATTAATTGTATTAACACTCTTAGCATTTGCAATATCAATTGCCGTACTAGTTTGGACTGCTTGTGACTTCAGTAAACTTTCAGTTGCTGGTGTAATGTTGCCGATTGTATTATTTGTCGCATTAACATTAACATTGACATTTCCTCTTGAACTGGTTCCAGAGGAAGCAATATCACCATTAAGATCATTCCCATTCATGTGATCAACATTGCTAGTATCTGATACGTTCACGCTAATCGTCCCAGCTTGGTTGGATCCCATACCGGCACTAGTTGTGTTATTCTTTGAGCCGTTACCCGCAATTGTTGTTCCAGTAGCCAATGGATCCATCGTATTATTGAAAGCTAAGTTTAGAGTTGTATCGCCGTTGATATGTCCACCACCGGCACCACCAATAATCTCAACATTGCTACCACCAGTAACTTTACCTCCGCTGATATCAACTGTTGTTGAACCCTTGAACCAGTTACCATCGCCACCCTTGAATCCATATACTGAACCTACGAGATTTCCACCAAGCATCAATACTTGCGCATCGCCACCAATGCTTGCCTTAGTAGTCTTACCTGCGGCAACTAATTGTTTGGCGATTGTGCCACCATTCATGGTCACCTCATTGTTGCCATCATGAACAACATCATGATTTCCACCACCATAAACGTAATTTGCTGTACCACCATTCATGTACACAGCAGAATCACCTTGCTGGAAGCCACTCAAATTACCGCCAAAAACGTTATCAACTGTTGTGCCGTTGTTGACGATCACCGCCGATTTACCGGTATGCCAGAAGTAATCTTGATTAATTTGCGTATCTTGTCCACCGCCACCGTAAACATTTCCTGCTGTAACTGGTGTACCACTACCATCGCCGACTTGAACTGTCGTGTCACCTTTGACATAACCTGATAGACCAGCTCCGACAGTATCTGGGGTTATCACGCCGGCACCTGGCATTGAAACAACACCACTCCGTTCAATGGTTGAAATGTTTCCAAGGACTGCGAGTTGCCCTTGACTAGCGCTGGCAATTCCTTGGTCATTCATCCCCTTAGCCGCATACTGATTAGCCTGATCTTGGCTAGCAATCAGGTTGCCAGTGCTGGCAAAGATACTATCAATCGCCGACCCATTTACGGCAGATGTATTTGACCAGCCCATACCACCATAAACGGCGTTGAAACTTCCAGCATTTGCACTACCAGCTTTAATATCATTCACGATATTACCGCTAACGACTCCGCTGACTAAGTATGTCTGCGTCGTCAAATTGATTCCTTGCGCCCCCGTAAAATTAGCAGAACCGCTGGTAAAGGCAGATGTGTCGACCTTGTTATAAATATTGTTTGCATTTCCATAACGTGATCCACCAATGAAGTTACCATTATTTGATGTCCAACTACCGTTTCCCGTTAAGGTCGTATACGTTGATCCTGTGATGTTCGCAGTATGGTTAGCCCCACCAAAAATTGTGGTGTACTTCGTATTCGATGACGATGACAAGAGTGTATTCACATCGCCACTCACATTAACGGTTCCAGCAGACCCACCTGCACCTAGGACAGAATCAACTGTGCCACCATAATTAATCAGATGTAGGTTGGTACTACCATTAACCGTTGCCGGTGAACTAATTCCAAGCGAACCACCTTCTAAATAACTGATCTTACCCGTTGAATTAGGTGCGTTGACCGTCACGTGTGTATCTCCAATTGAGCCTGACTCGCTACCACCCATAATCAAAGTATTCACATTTGCGTCATTGGTGGTCGATCCAATGTAAACATTTGTAGATGCATTCGATGCAACACTGCCTTGGTAACCACCCATGATCTGATAAGTATTATTCCCACCAGCTACTTCAACAGCACCATTATCCATCCAGATTGGTTGACCTTGTGCGAACAAATTGAACTGTCCTGCGGGGGCTGCACCGGTTTCCGGATTTACTCCATTACCCCAGTTGATATTTCTAAACCTTGTTGGCACACCCAAATATAAAGTGTTCGTAAAGGTAACTGTTCGTGCATCCGTCGCTGGTGTATTCAACGGATCAGTTTGCGAGCTGACCATCGTCAAACTCTTAACATTACTCTGTGTTCCTAATGCAGCGAAAGTAATATTGGTTGCCGAGGCGGTTCCCGTAAAATCATTTCCTTCCGCTGATCCTGGAACTTGTACATTAGCACCAAAATATAATGTGAAATCGATTGCGCTGGTGGCAGATCGAGCATCGCTATATATTTTATATAAGGCTGCCTTCACATTTGCTGAGGAAGATGTAAAGCTCCCCCCAGATACAGGTTTACCATTTTCAAGAACTACAATTTGTCCCTTCTGTGTAGACGTCAACCCCGCACTACTAACACTGGCATTGCTTCCAAAATCATTCCGTGCGTCAACAATGCCTTTCGTTTGCAAACTTGGCATGTTCAATGAAGACATTGGTACATTTTGCGTTGCTTGCGCGGAAACAATGTTTGAGTTATTAACTGATAACCCCATTACCACCTGGGTAACTAGGCTAGCCCCCAGAATCAGAAGTCCCGTTAAGCTGATTCGATTCTTTTTAGTAATTAACATCATAAATAGCTCTCCCCCGCAATAAATCAAAACCATATTCTGTCTTCTATGTACACTCTGGTAGAACGCTCATCGTTCACCGGAGTATTTAAATATTTAGCGCTTATTTGACAGCTGTTGGTGTGTCACCAAGGGTCCACAAGAAAGTTGTCGTATAAGTATCAGCCATCTTTGCTGTTGTACCAGGCACAGCCAAGGTAACATCGCTGTCAGTTGATGGTCGTGCAACAGTTGTGTTGTCGGCCTTCCAACTAACTTGATCATTCTTCAATGATGCGGCTGTTCCAAAGTCCAACAAGTGGGTTCCAGAAGTACCATTAGTGCTTCCTGCACTAGCCGCAGCTCCTGACATAACATTGACGCTTGAACCGTCTGGATTCAAAGTTGCAGTATCAACGTTAGAAACTGAACCATCCAAGACCGAAGCCGTCACGTGGTTATCATTTCCCAAGGTAACTTGGGCTCCGTTCAAAACGGCCCCTGAAGTTGTCTTGAAATCACCTTGTTGTGCAACTGATAATGTCCAACCTTGGAAAGTTCCCCGGTTATCAGTAATCTGTGCATAATCAGGTCCAAATGACTTTGAACCATCAGCATGTGCATACTGTTGTGAAGCCGCTTGGTAGGTCTCGTCCGCAGTGGTAATCTTTTGAACACCAAAGTCGAGTGATGAAGCAAAATCAAGTGACAAAGGTCCATTTGTACCAGGGGTTACCGGCTTTGTTGGATCAGTTGGATCAATTGGGTCAACAGGATCGGTCGGATTCAATGGATCCTTAGGATCAGTTGGGTCAGTTGATGCAATGAACCCAATTTGTCCATTTGAAGTATAGCTATTAACCGTAGCGGCCATTGCAGATACACTACCTAGTACTGAAGCGGTTAAGGCTGTCGCAAGCGTTAATCCCAATACCTTTTTCATATTCATATTCTCCCCAGAAAATTATTCTTATTTAATTGCGGTGTTTGCGCTTGGTGTTTGTGAAAGGTTCCACTTAAGCACTGATGTATAAACGGCTGCACGCTTGGTAGCTGCACCTGGTACAAATAGTGAGATTGCCTTACCACTATCTGCCGCCGCTACAGTTGCCTTGTCAGTACCAGAAGCACTACCGTAACGTGTAACCCAAGTTCCCTGACCCTTGTTTGCTTCAGCAGTTGTCACCTTAGCAGTAACTCCTGGTGTCAACGTCAATGAACCTTGTGTGTCAGGAATTCCTGCATCAGAACTCGCAGTTGTCAAAACATTCCCGTTTGTAAATGACAAACTTGCTCCATTCAAAGGACTTGATCCATCACTCATCTGCCCAACTTGGGTTACGTTCAATGACCAGCCTTGGTCGCTACCAGTATTATCAGTAACTTGCACGTAGTTTGGACCATAAGTTGTTACACCACTTGCCGTCTTATACTCTTGTGGTGCCGCAGTATAAGTTTGATCACTAGATACAATCTTTTGCGTTCCGAAATCCAATGATGAGGCATAGTCGATTGATAATGGACCATCTGTACCTGGTGTAATTGGCTTCGTTGGATCCGTTGGATCAACCGGCGTAACTGGATCTGTTGGATCTGGGTCTGTTGGATCAACTGGCTTTGTTGGATCCGTACTTGCTTCCAATGTTAGTGTAGCGTTTGAATTGTAATCAACTGGTGTAGTTGCTGCAAAAGCAGTTCCTTGTGACAAAGCCAAAAGCGCAACCGCCGTTGATGCCATCAACGTTATATTCTTCTTAACCATAATATCTCCCAATAATATGTATCTCAGTAATAAAAGATACCAACCAATTCTGCCCCCGGCTTGTTTTATAAAATAAGCTGCGATTTACATAACCTATGTCTATCGCGTCATCTAATATACAAAAGCTCGCTGAGCATTATGAAATTCCCCTACTTAGCTTAATGCTTGCCTATTTTGAAAATCCCCCTATTATTCACCCCCTACACACTTAATTCGTTTATCCACAACCTTTACTGCAAATAAGTATAGCTTAAAGGACGCTTAAATTCATTTTCTTTTTTTTCCCAAATATGCAAAATTCTGAAACAAAATTGTGATAGTTTCTTCATTGGTTCTTCATAAGTTTGCTTTTGCTGAGGTTGGATAATTACATGGGTCCGCGATGTAGAAATAACAGCCACCTTTAAAACAAACCATGGTGAGGTATTTCGTCATTCCACGTGTAAAGGAACTTGCTTGATTCAACCAAGGACATAGCTCAATAAATATCTATCAATCTCTTCCGTTTTTTTGGCAACGACTTTTGTAATCTCTTGATAAGAGGACGACATTTATAACTATGAAGCCTTATATATGCTACAATGAACGTACATAGATAAAACAATGTGGAGTTCACATTCTTTCGAGTTCGTTGCCTGCCAGCAACGAACTTTTTTTATACAAAAAAGCCCCGTCCTGCCAGACGAGGCACATGTACACACTAATTACGAGAATTAAAGTACTTTTGCAACAAGATTACTATTAATGCTCCTAGAATAGACCATAATACGGCTTGAAGCTGTTGCAATACATAGACAAAGCAATTCAAAGGAGCTCACCTCCTTTCCCGGTCGTTAATCTCACAACCTCAAATAATATTGTATCATCGATCTTCCACGTATTTGCTAGGTCGCCAGCAAGCAGAATAACCTTACTTGCACCATCTGATCAGAAAATTGTTTCCTGTTTTTTGTTCCTCGCTTCTTATAATAAGATTTCCGGTATTGCTGAGATTTATGACAACTTTTTATTTTGCCTATATAAACTCAATTTCTAATCACCTTTTGCTTTTAAAAGCTTAATCTAGTATTTTTTCAAATATCAAGTTTAAGAAAAATTCTCCTAAAGCATAAAAAACACGATGTTAACTTCGTGTCTCCCATATATTTTAAAGTTTTCCACTTTGCGCCATTTAGTAATCATTAAATGGCGATACCTTCAGGATGTCTTTAATTTCTTGCGCTGCTCGCTCTTTATATGTCTCATCAATTATGTTCAATATTTCCAACTGTTTACTGAATAATACTCTTCTAAAATCTTGATTTTCAACTCTATTACTAACTTCAAAAGTTAACGCCATTTCAAAAGTAATATCTTTGAATATTTGAAATAAAAAGTCGTCCAAATTATCAGACTCGAACATTAATGTAATTATCCCGCGTTCACTGAAAATATATTTCAGTACTCCATTTTCAAAAACTACATTATTACGCTCAGGCAAAATGTTTCCATCCAAGCTAATATGCGGATATAAAGCATTTCCATCGTTTAAATTTATCTTTCTGCCATAAACAAACAATTTACCCTTTAATTCTTCAATCATCATTATTCAATTCCAATTTTGAAAATTTTTCAAGAAATCTCTTATCGTTATCCGCTTGCGATCTCTTATCAATCCATTTTCTACCATTCATTAAGTAATGCATAACCTCTTCAGCGTCATCAAGAGAACTGAATGCCTTTTTCTCCAACTCTTCATCAATTCTAAACTTTGCATTATCACCAAATGGTCCCACCGGCCACATCATAGTTAACTTGTTGTTCTCCTTGATAACAGCAAAACCATTACCCCTTCTTACTTCTCGATTTATCATTCTAGTTTCCTTTCTTGAAAACTCTCAAAATTGTATAATCCCCACTCTTTTGTGCGGTCCATAATATCCTCAAAATCTTGGTTATATTCATTATGTTCTCTGCAAACTTAACAACCTTCACAAAAGAGTTTGCCACAATAATAAAATACTTTCTACCGATTTCAAACCATTTAAAAATTCTTTCAAAAGTATTTGCATTTGATCGTTAAAAAATTTTTGAATAATCTTTAGCAATGCATTCTTCATTACCAACCTAAATCCAACTTTAAACAAAAAAAGACACGAAGTTAACTTCGTGTCTCCCTCATAAATTACAAATTAAAATATGCCTTCAAAGCATCAACCTTATCCAGACGTTCCCATGGCAAGTCCAACTCAGGACGACCGAAGTGACCGTAAGCGGCCGTTGCTTCATAACGTGGCTTTTGCAAATCCAAGTCTTCGATGATTCCAGCCGGACGCAATTCAAACAAATCACGCACTGCCTCAGTCAACTTATCTTCTGAAACCTTACCAGTACCAAAAGTATTCACGTTAACAGAAACTGGATGTGCCACACCAATAGCATAGGCAACTTGAATTTCAGCCTTATCAGCCAAACCAGCCGCCACAATGTTCTTCGCGATGTGACGAGTAGCATAGGCAGCTGAACGGTCGACCTTAGTGGCATCCTTTCCAGAGAAAGCACCACCACCATGACGCGCATAACCACCATAAGTATCGACAATAATCTTACGACCAGTCATTCCGGCATCACCCTTTGGTCCACCAATTACAAAACGACCAGTTGGGTTAATGTAATACTTAGTATCAGCATCAACCATTTCGGCAGGAAGCACTGGTGCCAAGATGTGCTCACGAACATCCTTACGAAGTTGTTCAAGCGTTACATTATCGCGGTGTTGCGTTGACAAGACAACTGCATCAATTCGAACTGGAACATCATGCTCATCTAGTTCAACCGTTACCTGTGCCTTGGCATCTGGTAGCAAATAGCTAAGTTCTCCTGAACGGCGAACATCAGCTTGCTTCTTAACCAACTTGTGTGACAAGACGACTGACAAAGGTAGGTATTCATCAGTTTCATTAGTAGCAAAACCGAACATCAAACCTTGGTCACCAGCACCAATTTCGTCAAGTGGATCAACACCACCATCTTCACGTTGTTCAATAGCTGAATTAACACCTTGTGCAATATCGGGTGATTGTTCATCAATCGTCAAACCAACGTGTACATCGGAAGCCAGGAAGCCAGCTTCTGGATCATCATAACCAATCCGTGCTAATGTCTTACGAATAATTTGATCCATGTTCACATAAGCAGTTGTTGAAATCTCACCAAAGACATTTACATATCCAGTGGTTACAGACGTCTCGATTGCTGTATGCGCATTAGGATCAGTTGCTAGGATTGCATCTAAGATTGCATCAGAAATTTGATCTGAAACTTTGTCAGGGTGCCCCTCAGACACTGACTCTGATGTAAATAAGCGCTTCTCTACCATAATAAATTTGTACTCCCGAAATAATATTATTGTGTAAGAAACAAACAAAAACCAACACATCTCCATCCCTGGTGACATATTGGTTTCGCCTAATATGCCTATCTACTAGAAAGTACCACATCGTCCCAAGCATAAACTTGGGGTAAGCTGGTGTCAGATCGTCGGGTCTAGTCCCTCCCTGAACTCTGGATAGGAAGTCTGTATTAATTTTTCTTTGAATCGTTTAAATCACTTAAACTAGTGTATCACATCTGGATTAACTGGCAAGTATTTATTACCGTCCAAGTGATCATATAATAAACAAAAATTGACTAGCACAATCGCTAATCAATTTACATTCTGCCGATTAATTTCCAACCGTTAACTGTTCGGAAACATATTGTGCATACAACGGATGGTTAGCAACTAATTCACTATGCTTACCGGCTCCGGTTACTGCACCGTGTTCAATAAAGTAAATTTTGTCTGCATCGACGATCGTTGATAGCCGATGAGCGATCACCAACGTTGTCCGTCCCTGCATCAATGTATCCAAAGCCTTTTGAACCATTGATTCACTTTCTGAATCAAGACTCGCTGTAGCTTCATCCAGCATTAAAATCTTAGGATCACGCAAGAAGGCACGTGCAATCGCAATTCTCTGACGTTGTCCACCAGAGATTTTAACCCCGCGTTCGCCGACTTGAGTATTAAGCTGCTCCGGCATCTGCTCAACGAAGTTACGCGCGAACGCCAACTCCAACACATGCCATAGTTGATCATCACTATATGCACCTTCAAGACCATAAGTCAGATTGTCGCGAATCGTTCCCGCCATGATTGCCGAATCTTGCGAAACAAAACCAATTTGTGAACGCCAATTTTCGAGTGAAACTGATTCGATTGAGTTATCACCGATCATAATCTCACCACTGGTTGGTTGATAAAAACGCTCTAACAAGCTGAAAATTGTCGACTTACCACCACCGGAAGGTCCAGCAAAGGCAACAATTGTATTTGGCTTAGCTTCAAAGCTGACATCATGCAAGATTTGCTCACCAGTATCGTAACCAAAATTCACATGCTTAGCGGCAAGGGTTGCCCCCTCAACATCAATTGTTTGTCCAACAGTCAAACGTTCTTGATCTTCAACTAGTAGCTCATTCAAGCGCTCCGTTGAACCAGCCGCCTTCGACAAATCGGTAAAGAACATCCCTAACACTGGAACTGCTCCAATCAGGTTCATTAAGTACATCAAGAAACTCATTAACGTCCCAATTGCCATTGCGCCAACTGCAACTCGGTGAATCCCATATGCCAACAAGCCGAAGATTGTCGACATCATCAAAAGCATCATAACTGGTTGCATGGATCCATCAAAGATTGCTTCCTTCAATCCAATCCGATACAACTTTTGAATACTGAATCCTGCTGCACGAGTGGCCTGTTGTTCGCCGTTTGATGACTTAACTAAACGAATTTCTGAGAGCACTTCACTAGCACTACCTGAAAAATCGGCTAGTGAATCTTGGCGGGCACGCGCAATCTTGCTGCCAAAAATTGCCAAAGGCGTAATTAGAATTGCCGCGATTGGTACAACCGTGACCATTGCAACAGTCATATGCCAATCCATCCGCCACATCATTACGATTGATCCTAGTAACAGTAGCAAGCTCGAAAGAGTCTGTGGTACTGTTTTAGCCAAGAAATCCTTTACCTGCGAAGTATCATTAATTAGTCGACTGTTAATCTCACCAACTTTAACCTTGTCGAAGTACTTTACTCGCAAATGAACTAACTTATCCCAAATCTTCTCACGGAGATTTTTAACAACGTTTTCACCGAAGAAGCCTAGAATAGCCGCTCCAATTGCTCCCAACAACATGGCAACAATATAAACACCGACAACTTTACCTAAAACGCCATAGTTGATTCCTTTACTAAAACCATCAATCAATGGTCGAATCATCTTGGGTACGATCAATTGCAAGATCGTACCACCAATCCCTGCGCCCAACCCAATTACAAACAAACTGTACTTAGGTCTCGTAAGTCCAATTAACCTGAAAAAACTTGCGAATGACAATTTGCTACGCTTTGGTTGACTAAATGCTTGCTTCCGTTCCATGACCTGAGTTCCTCTTACTTAGTTTCCTTTTTATCGTCGGCTGACCACTTCCCAAAGTCCCAGCCATTATTGCGCCACATTTCACGGCGCATTTCATTTCCCATCCGTTGCATCTCACGACGCATATCGTGGTCCATTTGATGCTTGTTACCAAAACGATGGTGTTCTGAACCCATTGGGCCAAATTTACGAATGTTCTCCTCATCGAAGAAATCGAAATCATCGTCACCTTGATTTTCAGCAATTAATTTTTGCATAATCTCAGCCAAAGCCGCACGTTCTTCCTCGTCCAACGCACCGAAGATCTGCTCTGATGCTTCATCGTGCTCTTCAGTTCGCGCATCTTCCAGCGCACGACCTGCATCAGTTAGGAACACCCGACTGACGCGCTTATCATTTTCATCAGCAACCCGCTTAACAAGATCACGTGCTTCCAAGTTCTTAACCTGGTTCGTTACGCTTGATGGCTTGATATCCAACAATTCTGAAATTTCAGTGTTAGTTAGTCCATCGTTTTTCCACAGTTGAACCAATAATCCTTGCGCCCCATTACGACCTTGGCGACTCCGTAAGCGCTCATTTCGCATTTCACTATGCAAAGCCATCAATACCTTTGGATTACGCAAGAACTTCGAAAACAGTTGAACTAATGAATTTGTTTGTTCTGACATTTGTTTTACCTCAATCTTTTTATTTAGTTTTGTTTTGTATTTACTAACAAAATATATTATGAACCGTTATTTAGTTTTGTCAACACCAAACTAAATAAAAAGCTACGGAATATTAAAATCCAGTAGCTTCCGTGTTATTTATCTTTAGCTTTGCTCTCTGCAATCGCTTCTTCAATTGCGGTTACAATCAACATTTGCTTCATTGAAACTTTGTCATCATCGCCTAATCGTTCAATCTTGATTTGTTTAGTCAAATGCCAGCGCTCTGTAGTTGCTCGATACAGCTTGACTCCTTGGGTATCTTTCACCTGATAACCGGTTGAGAATAACTGCCAAGGATTCCGCCTTGATGCGGCAATCACCGTCCCCGACTTGTCCAAAAACTGATACTGATGCCAGAATAACGCCCAAACATTCTCACGTAATGCCCCATCAAATTCACCGGCCTGATTATAGAAAACACCCCCGCGTGCAATCGATAATGACAGCATTCGACGTGATTGTTGCTCCGAATAGATGACTGTGCCATCAGAGCTTTCAATCTTTAGCGAATCGCCAAAGGGATGCCAGAAATCGCCAGTCAACGTACCAACCACTTTCCCATCAATCTTAATGTCATAAGATGTTGAGAGGCGGAAGAACTTTTGTACCAGTTCAACCTTCTTCGCCTGTTCCAACTGTTCATCTAATTTCTGTGCCGGCGTTTTACTTGCAGCATAAATCGTCAGTGGTTGAACAAAACTAGTAATTACCATTAATAACAATATTAACTTCTTTAACTTCTTTAACTTCTTCAAATTTTTGCTCACTTACATAATTTTCTGAATTAGCCAATCAAATAGTCGATCGCCAAAAATATTCTTAAATGCCACTGCGGGCTTTGCACCATAGCCAACCAAATAATGCGTCCTTGGCCGGCGAACCGTAACCGCCTTAACAATTTTATTAGCAATTACCTCCGGCGCCGTTAATTTGCCATTCTGATATAAGTTCCGTAAATTGGCCGCCTTTGTTTTAGCGGCTGTTGCATAGGCCCCATGGCTTGATGCTTCTTCAAAGTTATCTGCCGCG
Source organism: Weissella muntiaci (assembly GCF_008107635.1). Taxonomy (GTDB): domain Bacteria; phylum Bacillota; class Bacilli; order Lactobacillales; family Lactobacillaceae; genus Weissella; species Weissella muntiaci. Next base: position 147,302 of record NZ_SDGZ01000014.1, read on the forward strand.
ATCAAACCCCATTGTGTCTTAATTGCTCCTGGTTCAATTAAAATTACATCAATTCCAAAAGGTGCGACCTCAATCCGCATCGAATTCGAAAAGCCTTCCAGCGCAAATTTACTGGCGTGATACCATGCACCATACGGAGTCCACATCCGACCACCCATCGATGATATATTAACGATTTTTCCAAACTGATGTTCACGCATCGACGGCAAAACTAACTGCGTCAAACGTGCCAAACCAAAGATATTTACTTCAAACTGGCGACGAGCTTCCGCAATGCTTACATCTTCGACCGCTCCATATGATCCGTAGCCCGCATTATTAACTAAAACATCAATACGACCTTCAGTTGCCAAGATCTTTTCAACCTGAGTTTTCATTACCTTCTCATCGGTAACGTCCATCGCCAATGTTTTGATCCCAAGTTCTTCCAAATCGTCCATTAAAGCAACTCTTCTGGCAACGCCATTAACAACGTATCCTGCCTGATTCAACGCTATCGCCGTTGCCTTACCAATCCCTGATGATGCTCCCGTCACTAACGCTACTCGCTTTTCCATATGATTACTTCAGTCCTCAATTTATTTGGTCTTATTATATAGCCAATCCCGCAAATTTCATACTAAAAAAGCGTAAAGTGGCTGTTTACCACCTTACGCTATTTATAAGTTATTACTCCATATTTGAATGAGTTGCTTTGGCAGTATCATTCGAAACATGATCGCGTCGGCTAATCATTAGTGTTAATACATCCAAGGTCACATGCACACTTTGATCAAAGAGCGTACTCAATAATTGAATTGAAGCTACACCATCACCGGCTTTGGTAGCTCCTGGAACAATAATTGTCGCCACTCCAAGTTGGGCTAATGGTGAATTGGCATTACTTGTAACACCAATTACATCAACCCCATTTTCTGCGGCGCGCTGTGCTGGTTCGACTACTGAGCCAGTCGTGCCTGAGCCAGATACTGCTACCAAAACATCGCCTGGCATAATTGATGGCGTAATCGTCTCACCAATGACAAAGACCGTGTAGCCAATGTGCATGAGGCGCATTGCAAAACCTTTAACCATCAATCCTGAACGTCCAGCACCCAGCACAAAGATCCGACGGTCTTTTGTAATCACTGCCTCAGCCTGTGCTAGTTGCTTTTCATCAACCTGGTGCATCACCGTACTAATTTCTGTTAAAACTTCATCAATCAACGCCATGTTTATAATGCCCCCTTAAATTGCTTACCTGCTGCTACTGGATCATCAGCACCAGCAATCTTTCCACCAACAATTGCAACTTCCGCGATCCCATCAGCAGATAATTTTTGCACCTGTTCAAGATCAATCCCACCAGCAACTGCAATGTGTTGGATACTTGGAAAGACTTCATGGAAGTGTTTAACTGAACCAGCAGCATCAAAAGCATTTGCACTGTCGTGTGAGTGATGTAATCCAAAAATGGCATCTTCAAAGATTAATAGTGGCTCAATGTCTGCCTCATCCATATTCAACAAGTCGATTAGCACCTGCTTATGTGCTTTTTGAGCAACTTCATAAACAGCTTTTAAGGTTGCCAAATCGGATGCACCCATTACGGTCAAAATATCAGCGTTGGCCTCATAACCCTTTTCAAATTCATAAACACCCTCGTCGATTGTCTTCACATCCATCAACAGAGCAGACTTTTGCAAGGTTGCCTTGATGTCCTGCAAGGCAATCAAACCGTAGTCTTTAACCAAAGATGTCCCCAATTCAATCACATCGGCAATTCCGTCTAAAGAGGTTGCCAAATCAATTGCGGCTGCTAAACTTACTCGATCAATTGCTACTTGTAATTTCATTCTGCTTCACTAACTCCTTCTTTTTCATAAAATGCATTCAATTCAGCTGGTGTTGGGTAACCATCATTATCCCCCGGTGTCTGGACTTGCATTGCTCCCACAGCGTTTCCGCGTAGGACCGCTGCCTGCATAGACTTATTTTCAAGCAATGCAGTGATTACACCCAAAGCAAAACCATCGCCGGCCCCAACTGTATCCACAACATGATCAACCTTGAATCCGCGAACCGTGTAACTCTCACCCAACTTGGTTTGTACATAAGCGCCATCAGGGCCAAGTTTAACAATTACAACTTGTGTTCGGTCACCTTGAAGATAGAAATCAGCAATTTCTTTAGGATCTTCACTCCCCATTAAGATTTTGCCTTCACCAATCCCTGGTAGAACAATATCTGCATACTGTGCAAAATGATTAATATTTTTAATCATCTTTGCATCGTCCCCCCAAAGGGCTGGACGCAAATTTGGATCAAAGGTAATTAACTTTTCAGCGGCCACCAGCCGGTCAAGCAAATGTTGAAAGGCCTCGTTGGTCGTTTCTGATAGAGCTGGGAAAATACCAGACATATGGGCAATCTTTACATCTGTGAGATCAATCTGATCAATCACATTCGATGACAAGTGCGAGGCAGCTGAACCACGACGATAATTGAAGGTAGCCGGGTCACCATTGGTAACCTGCTGCTTCAATTGGAATCCGGTCCAGAACGTTTCATCCTCTGAAACGTAATTTGTGCCGACACCGTGCTCTGCAATAACCTTTTTTGCATAGCCACCCAATGGATCAACGCCCAAACGACTCGCATATTGCGTTGCATGGCCCAAGCGTTGCACACCGATTGCTACATTTAGCTCGGCTCCTCCCAATAGCTTGAAATAGTTGATTGTATCAACTAGACTAGCATCTGCGTCTGTTGACATAAAAGTTACAACTGGTTCACCAATCGTCAAAAATTCACTCATGTTGTCTTCCCTCATTGTTCTTACATTATAATTAATACAGCTAGAATTACGTTAATAATTGATACAATCCACATTACCGGCACACCTTGCTTCAGCAAAGTTTTACCGTCAACCTTCATGTAGTTCAATGCCCAAACATTCCATGATTGTGTTAAATCAGTTGAGACGGCCATCAAACTTGGTACGTACATCAAAGGTAGTAAGATTGCGTCTGGAAAAACATGGGCACCTGCTAGAACGGCTGCTGTTGCAGCACCGGCACCCCAAACGTGCAAAGGTCCACGGAACAGTGCCAAAGGCGCCGCGATTCCCAAAACCAATGCCAAAACCCAGATATTATGTGGAATCACACTTGTCAGCAAGCTTTGGAAGCGAGCGGCGTTGATTTGGGCAGCGCCTGCAAACATCGTCAATGCCATCAAGAACATGATCAATCCAGCAATATCAGAAATGGACTTTTGAATTGTGTCATTCAAGAACTTTATGAAGCCATTTCCGCGCTTCATTCGACCGGTCAACAACATTCCTAGTAACGTTGCCAAGATCAACGCGGGAATTGCATCCCAATGAAAGACCATGTTCATAAATACAGGCACAATCGGTACGAAATAAGCTAAAACATTAATCTTACCGACCTCTTCGTTTTTTTCAGTTGCACCAACAATCTGCAAATTCTCAGCAGCCTTTGAAGCATCGAATTCCTTTCGATGCAAGAATAGATAGACGACCACTGCCAACAATTGAACGGTCATTGCTGCAAGTCCAAAGGTGATGTACTTGCCACCATAAACTGCTGATGGGAAGAACGCCTTAATTTGGTTGAATAAGACCACATTCAGATACATCGGAGCACCGATTGAAAGAATGAAAGTTGTTAACGCAACTTTCCGTGGCAATCCAATTGATAATAGAATTGGCAACAAGATTACTCCGATTGCAATTACTGAGCCGACACCATAAGCAGAAACAAAGATTAATGCTGTTACCAATACAACTAGGATTGCTGCCAGCATGGCATTCTTTTTACCAGCCTTGGCTGTTTTTTGTGAAATAGCTGGAGCGATCCCAGAGTCAACTAAGACGCGTCCAAACCATGAACCAAAAGCAATATACATAATCGTTGGCGCATAATTCAATGCTGGTGCAGCGATTACCTTTTGGATGAAATCGTTGAATGGCACCAAACCAATAATCGACCAAAGGACAGCCATGATGAAGAAGCCCACCATTAAGTTGCCACCCTTGAAGATATAATAAATGAAACCTACAAAAGTTAATAATAGTAAAATCGCAATTATCGTATTCATTTTCTCAGCCTCTACTGACGTTCTTTCATTGCAACGTGCATCTGATCAACCTGCGTCTTAACGGTCGCATCGTCTGGCATTGGGAATTCCAAGGCGACATCAGCTGTCGCTGGAAGCAACGCGTACAACTTTCGCCAATCAAAGACTCCAGTTGACAAGTCAGTCGTCACTGTTAGACTACCGTCTGCAGCCTTCGCTACATTTTTAAAATGCAAGTAGTCTGCGTAAGGTGCCAATTCAGTCGCCGCTAATTCAGCGTCACCCTTGGTATAAGCCCAGTTGCCTAAATCGTAGACATAACCGATTTTGACGCCAGCTTCCTTTGCAATTTTAAGAAAGTTTGCGATTGGCTCCAGATGACCACTAACCTCGGTTTGATCATTCTCAATGTTCAAGGCAATATTGCTTGGCCAGAAGCTAAAATCGTTTGCCAAATCACCTTGATAATTTGCAAAATCGCCAAGATTGAACTTTAACTTGCTAGCACCTAACTGGCGACCCTCTACTAGGTAATTCGCTAATTGAGTATTTAACTTACCAGCAACAAAGAGTTCATCTGGAACACTTAAAGCAACTGCCAAATGGTCTTTCTGGGCTGCTTCGTGAACTGCCGGAAGCTCATTGGTCAAATCCTTGAAATACTCACGACGAACTTCAATTCCGTCTGCCCCTAGTTCAGCAACACGCTTCACAAGTTCGGCTTGCGTAACACCAGATTTTATTTCAGCTTCAAACACCCAAGTATTGATAAATAACTTTTGCATTTTCCTACCCCTAAATGATTAATGTTTTTTGGGTAAGCGCTTAACCAAAGACGAAAAATAAAAGATGCCTGCACATCTGAATACTTATTTAGTATATCATTTTTCTTGGGTAAGCGCTTAACACGATCCGTAGATTACTTTAACACGCCCTTTTTTGTTTGTAAACACTTACATTGCTAATTAGGACATCCCTGTATGCCTTAGCTCACTTTCCAAATCAGATAAAACATCCTGAATATTCTATTATTACGAAAAAGGAGACTGGTTATTAAACCCGCCCCCTAATCTTATCTATACTTTGCTGCGATAACTATTTTCTCAGGTGCTCCATCTTGCCCCTGCTTCAATATCTGTTTTAATAGCAACTCTGCTGCAGTCGCTCCCATCAAAAATGGATCCTGTTGAATCAACTTCATCTTTGGATCAATTACCTTTGCTAAGGCAGTATCTGCAAAACCGGTTAATGCAATCTGCTCGATTAACTCACCATGACGAATTAATGTTGGCAATAACGATAACAATATCCGTTCCTTAAACACCACGACTAAAGTCTTTTGCCCGTTTGCTAATTTCTCACGTAACGTCTCATAGACCTTTTCGCTATTCATTGTATGCGCGGTTACATTGATCATTTCTGCATCCGGGAAGATATTCTGCACACCCTGCCAACGTTCCTCACGGGTTGAAATCCCACTAATCGGCTCAGTTATCACCACCGCTTGCTTAAAGCCAGCCTCACGATATGCCTTACCAACGCGTTCGATCGCCTGTTGATTATCGGTTACCACACTATCAAAAACATCCGTTTCAAACTCGCGATCAATTACAACAATCGGCAAATTTGCTTTTAATGCGCCTCGTAATTTATCGGCATCATTGGTCAACGGCTGAATAATCAGACCATCAAAATTCTGATGGCCAATCCGCGCTAATAAAGATAGTTCGCGTGCCTCGTCTGAATCGGTATCAAAAAGCACTCCAGTAAATTGATTTGCTTCAAGGATTGAAGAAGCTCCCTTAAAAAATTCCGTCGAAAAATAATCATCTACATTAGCCGCCATCACTGCAACTAGGTGACTTTGTCGGGTCATCAATTGTACCGCCGACGCATTTGGTACATAGCCGGTTTCATTGATGATTTTTTGGATATTCTCGGCTGTTTTTTGCGACATTTTCTCTAAATGACCGTTCATGTACCTCGATACCGTTGCAATACTAACACCGGCACGTTCAGCAATATCATTAATATTCAAATTACTCTCACTGGGCATGTATTGCTAACCTCACTCTGTCTTATTATCCTTATTTTAGCATTTTATGCTGAAAAGGAGACTGAGTTTGTGAAGATTATTTACATATTCTATTAATAATGCCGTAACGGCAATTATGTCAGTACAAAAAAACACCTGATATAAATCAGGTGTTCTCAGATATGCCGTCGGTGGGGGTCGAACCCACACTCCCTTGCGGGAACTGGATTTTGAGTCCAGCGCGTCTGCCTATTCCGCCACAACGGCAATTGATTAATCTAGATAAAGACTCGCGTCTCAGGATTGCCGAAGCAATGCCGTCGGTGGGGGTCGAACCCACACTCCCTTGCGGGAACTGGATTTTGAGTCCAGCGCGTCTGCCTATTCCGCCACAACGGCAATATCTATTTTAATCACGAAGCAAAGCTTCAAGGGCGGTAGATGGGAATCGAACCCACGCATGTCGGTACCACAAACCGATGTGTTAACCACTTCACCACTACCGCCATTATCAAAAAAAGCAGGGGTAGAGGGAATCGAACCCCCACCAACGGTTTTGGAGACCGTCGTTCTACCGTTAAACTATACCCCTATGGAATGGATATTCTATTATCATCCAATGGCGCGGGACGGAATCGAACCGCCGACACATGCAGCTTCAATGCATTGCTCTACCGACTGAGCTACCGAGCCATAAACGGTCACAACGGGGTTCGAACCCGTGATCTCCTGCGTGACAGGCAGGCGTCCTAACCAACTAGACCATGCGACCAATGGACGTTACAGGGATCGAACCTGTGACCCCCTGCTTGTAAGGCAGGTGCTCTCCCAGCTGAGCTAAACGTCCATAATTGTTTGCTTTAATACCGCAACAACAAGATTTATAATACAGGAGCTCAGCTATTTTTGCAACCCTTTTAATCAACTAATTTGCAGTGTTTGCTATAACCCGGTTTTTCCACTATAATATTGATTGTTCTGTATTTATATATGGTGGTGTAGCCAAGTGGTAAGGCAACGGTCTGCAAAACCGTGATCGCGGGTTCGATTCCCGTTACCACCTTAATCAATCACAAAAAAGTCCCGTTGAGTCAATGCTCAACGGGACTTTTTTCTTAATGCTATGGTAAGACATCTTCCCATACTTTAATCATGTTCTCTGCCGAATAAACTTTTGCAGCCTGATATGCTCTTTGACTCATATCAATCCACAAATTCTCATCCGAGAGTAACAACAAGATTTTATCTGCCATTTCTTTCGTTGCATCCGCCTTGAGCACGAAACCGTTCTGACCATCTTCGATAATCTCCGCTGGTCCATAGTTAATATCATATACAACTGCTGGCAAACCATAACCTTGCGCTTCTATCAGCGATAAGCCATAACCTTCACCACGCGATGTATTAATCAAGACCCGCGCTTGTTGATAAATCTGACTCAAATCATTTCCAGTAACATAATCACCAAAAATAATATTGTCCTGGATGCCCTCGCGAGCGGCCTGTTCCTTCAAGTCCGCAATAATTGTTCCATTGGCCGGATAACCATGAAACTCCAAAGTTGCCTCTGGCATGGCCGCGACAACTTTACTGAAAACACGAATAGCCTGTTCAGGACGTTTTTCAGGTGAAATTCGTCCAACAAACACCACTCGACCAGGAATTCTTTCTCCCACAGTTTTTGGTGTGCTTTCAAGGACATCACTTTCAATAAATCCGTCCGGGGCAACCTGAACATTCAACTTTGGAAAACGTGTCAATAAATCCTTTTGTTGTCCATGCGAAGGTACCATAATACCGTCAAAATCATCAACACGATCAACTAACGCCGTTTTATATACATCAAATAGCTTCCCTTTGAGAGCCTTGTTTGCTTGAACAGTGTGTACATCATGCAAATAGGCCCACTTTGAGTCAGCATTTTGAATATCCGCAACTACACCGTCCAAACTACGCCGATCAGATATCAAAGTTGACTTAGGACTGATCAACATCAATTCATTCAAGAAGAAACGAAATAGCTCATCCTCACTACTAAATTGATAATCTGCCCCTTGATGGTTCAACAAAGTGAACACTGTCGGATACATCTTCCCCTGTACAGCCATATGAGTGACTTCAAGCACTGGAATTCCTTGCCGATTCAAAAATTTTTGACCAGCTAAACTGCCATCTGGATTAAAATAATCAATCGAAGATTTAAAACCACGCCAATCATAATTTTCTCGTACGGTCGTATTACCAAAAAGATCATACCAAGAAATCGCATTTACCAAGCCCACCGTTCCAGGCATAATATCAATACGCCCAATTTCGCGACCAGCATGATTAATCGTCGAATAATCGGCCCCTTTGCTGATTAAATGATATTCATCAAAGGGTAGCGATTCCAATGTCCGCACTGTTTGATCATGATGCGGTTCTTCCGTGATTTCTTGATAAAAATCGTACATGTTTAAAACGTCTTTTGCAGCCAACCCAATCGCTTGACGATCACGTTCTAAAAAACGATTGTAATTTCGCGTTACATAAATTGCCCCATAATCGAAGCGATTAAATAATTTTGTCCGCTTAGCTTGCGCATGCTCTGTCCCTGAATTAAAGGTAAAGATATTTTCACTAACAAAAAAATACATTATTTCGCTCCTTTTGATTAAGATTCTGCTGGTATCGTCGTAATTACCCGTTGCGACCATTCTGCTTGAGCTGACGCCAAAAGCTTCTGCCAAGCTTGCCAAACAGTTTCACTCGAATAGCGCTCTGCAGAGGCATATGCACCATCCGAATAAGCTTGAGCGAGTTGTGGATTCTTTAAAACATCAATCATCTTACTTGCTAGTGCTTGATAGTCACCATATGGCACAATTGCCCCATTCACGCCATTCTGAACAATCTCGTTTGGACCATAATTTACATCATAGGTAAATGAAATCAGTCCATGTGAGATTGCCTCTAAGATTGCTAGATTAAATCCCTCCATCTTTGAGGTTAATCCATACATCATCGCGTCATTTTCAACAGCGCCAACATCAGTTGTATAACCTTTTAAAGTCACCACATTCTCTAAATGTTCTTCAGCAATCACTGCCTCAACCGCCCGTCGTGCCTGATAATCATTACTAGGATCAGCATAACCATATATATCCAAAGTCACCGCTGGAATTTCTTTATGTGCCAGCGCGACCGCTTTCACCAAATCAACCAGATTCTTTTCCCAAGCAATTCTTGCGAAAACAACCATCTTACCAAAAGTTCGCTGTGCCACTGGTATTGGCGTCACCGCCAATAAAGCCGGATCGACAATCCCGACTGGAATTGTGAACAACTCTGCCTTGGGAGCAAAACGCTGTTTAACATCTGCTTGTTGGCGGTGAGTTGCCGAAATAATCGCATTGTATTGATCTTTATTTGCAAGACCAAATTCATAATGGTTATTCACCATTGAATTAACCGGATCTTGAGCATCACTAACTTGAGAATTATGTAAGTGCAAGACTGTGTAGGCCGGCCTTTTCAAATGAAGAAGCGCCCAATCGCCAAGATGCGCACGATCCAAAACAAAGATATTTGGCGATTGAGCGGACCAAAAATCATCATTCAAACAATCATAGAAATGTAATGTTAGTTCGTCAATCGTATCAAAAACATGAATCTTGCCTTGTTGATCAGTCAAACGCCAGCCAGACTTCTTCAACTCGCCACGTGCATTCTGTTTGTTGAAAGTCTCTAATACTGTTCTTCCATCCGGCGTTAACCATGTTTCCGTACCAACCTTGTTGTCTGGTGTATACCATTGCGCCAATGATAGGAAACCACGTGAATCATAGTGATTTACTCGATACAAATTATTAAACACATCGAATAATTCAGTTGAACGAACTCTCTGAGCATCTGTCGAATCATAATTAACCCGTGCTATCAATCTGCCCAGTTGATTTGTTACAAGATACCGATTATGCTCAGCATCCTCTTGAAATTGTAAATTGGGCTGTCCAAACTGTAAATCGGTGGCTTGTAAATGTTTCGCCTCCACTTCAGTTGCACCCTGAAAGTAGTCAAACATATTAATTAATTGCTTGTCGGAAACTCCAGCTAAGTTAGTATTTATATGTGCAACTGGATCCCAGTCGCGCAAAATCAACCTTACATCTGTTTTGTACAGATTAAAAAGTGCCATCCGCTTCAACTGTGCATGTTCAATTCCCGATTTTTGTTTTGGCATCGTTGCATTTATAAAAAAAATCATCGTCTTGCCTCCTGCAATCATTCTTTAATATAAATTATACTGTACGTCCGACGTAAACAAAGATATTTACATCTATTTATTTGAAATCATAAACTAGATTACTTTAATCTAGGCAAAAAAAGAGAACAAATGGTATTTTCACACCATTCATTCTCATAACGAGTTTTTATCTTTTTTTGAATTGCCGGTCTTCTATATTAGTACAGGCAACCAAAATTCTTATCAACAATTAATTGAATTGTGCCCACAGCTTAACAATCGCCTGCGTACCTTCGTTACCAAGTTCCATCTCTTCCGATAACTTTGCATACATTTGTTCAGCCAGTTCAGTTGCTGGTAACTCCAACTCCATCTTCTTCGCCTCATCCAATGCAATCCGCAGGTCTTTCAAAAGATGCTTAGCATAAAAGCCTGGCTCAAAGTCACGATTCAAAATACGCGGAGCCAGATTAGCCAAACTCCAGTTTTGCGCACCGCCACCACTCAAAGTCTCAATAACATCACGCAAATCCAACCCTGCTGTCTTAGCATAAGTCAGACTCTCAGCCATCCCCAACATCGTGCTAGCAATCATAATCTGATTGGCCATCTTAGCATGCTGTCCTTTACCGGCGCCACCAAACAAATTAATCTTTTCGCCCAGTACATTCAAGATCGGAAATATCTTGGTATAAATATTCATCTCAGCTCCGACCATCACCGATAAGGTCCCATTAGTTGCACCAATATCGCCACCAGATACTGGCGCATCAACAACATGCACTCCATGTTGTTGACCTTCGGCAAACAGTTGTTCCGCTAAGGTTGGTGTCGACGTCGTCATATCAATCAGGATTTGCCCCTCACTTGCATGAGCAAGAATTCCAGACGTTCCATAATAAACATCCTCAACGTCCTTAGGATAGCCAACCATTGTAAAAGTGACATCAGTTTGTTCAGTGACTTCACCTGGCGTGGCCGCCCAGATTGCACCGTTTTTAATAACCGACTCTGCACCAGCCATATGCCGGTTATATACAACGACTTCATAGTCGGCCTTCAAGAGATTATTAATAATCCCGCGTCCCATCACACCCGTACCAATAAAACCAATTTTCATATTTCACTCCCTTAAAATGCACTATCTTGGGCTAAATTTATCAAAGCCTATGGCAAATCATTACCCGCTGCGAAATAAATGTCATACCACTCTTGATTGGTTAGAGTTACCTTGTCCGCAACCATCATTTCTGATAGGCGGCTTGGAGTCATTGAACCCAATACAACCTGCATCTTAGCTGGGTGATAAGTGATAAAGGCAACTGCAATTGCATTCTTACTTACGCCGTACTTGCCTGCCAGTTCGGCTAACTTATCATTCAAAGCAGCAAATTTAGGATTGTCAATAAATGGTCCTTCAAAGAAGCCATATTGGAAAGGTGACCAAGCTTGAACAGTCATTTTCTTCAATCGTGAATAAGCTAGAATTCCACCATCATGATCAATTGAGCGCTCGTCGGACATATTAACGTGGAATTCACTATCAACCATCCCGGTGTGCATTACACCAAACTGAAGTTGATTTGCCACTAATGGCTCATCCAAAGCAGATTGAACCAATTCTACTTGCCAAGGGTTCATGTTTGAAACACCAAAATGGCGTACCTTACCAGCGGCCTTTAATTCCCTAAATGCATCCGCAACTTGTTCTGGATCCATAAGTGTATCAGGCCGATGCAATAAGAACACATCTAAATAATCTGTCTTTAGCCGTTGTAATTCAATCTCTGCTGCTGCAATCAAATGTTCCTTCGAAAAGTCATATCGCGGTCCTTTAAGTCCATCACCACTAATCTGACCTTTTTCAAGGATGATTCCACCCTTTGATTGGAGGAAGATATCCTCACGAGTAACGTTTAATCGTTGTAAACTCTCACCCAATGTTGTGGACGACTTCCCAGCCGCATAGATATCAGCTGTATCAAAGAAATTAATCCCATGATCCAAGGATGTTTGCACAACTGCATCAGCCTCGGCTGCTGACTTATCAGCAATTCGCATCACACCCATCGCAATATCTGGTACCTGTAATCCGGTCTTTCCTAGTTCAATCTGTTTTACCATCATATCCTCCGTCCATCAACTTGCTTATTTTTAGTTACACTTTCATTCTACTACTTGGAAAAAGCGACCGCAAAATTTTTCGACCACTAATGAACATTATCAGTCTATAAACCTTACTTAACTCGTTTCAAGCCAATCCCAGTCCATGCAGAAAGCAATGAGAATACTGGTGACAACAATGCAAAGAATACAAATGGCGCGAACTCACGTACTGACACCCCTAGTGTCTGCGCCGCAAAGCTTCCTGCCACACCCCACGGAACTAAGTAGTTAATAACTGTTCCAGAATCCTCTAATGCACGACCAAGTGCTAAACGCGACAACTTCTTCTCGTCAAAAGCATTTTTCCACAACTGACCTGGCAATATAGTTGCTAAGAATTGTTCTCCAATCATGAAGTTTGCACCAATTCCAGTTAACAAAGTTCCCGTAACAACACCTGCGCCAGTCTTAATCCGATTAATTACCGGCTTCATTACCGCCTGCATGATTTTTTGTTCTGTCAGTAATCCACCCAACGCAAGGGCCAACATGATAATAATTACCGTTGGCATCATGGACATCATTCCCCCACGATTCAACAGACTAACTAATAACGCATTGTGTGAATCTGTCTTGAAACCATTCATTAACGTTGCACTTAGCGCTGGTAGACTATGCTCTGTCAAGAAAAGTCCACTTGATACTGCCACATTAACTAAAAGTGTTGGAATTGCCGGAATCTTTGCCCAAACCATCCCAATCAACAAGGTAATTGGCAAAATCGCCCACCAAGTTGGTGACAATAGGTTACTCAAATGTTGCAAATTAGCAACTGAACCATGATCATGCCCCAAGCCAATAATTGCAAAAATAATTAATGACCCACCTAACGCTGGTAAGGTAGTCCACATCAGGTTCTTTATATGGGCAAATAGGTCTGTCTCTGAAATTGACGCGGCCAGACTAGTTGATTCTGATAATGGAGAACTTTTGTCACCAAAAATTGCACCAGATAGTACGGCTCCGGCAACAATTGCTGGATTAAAGCCTAGCGCTGTCCCAACACCCATCAAAGCAACTCCAACAGTTGCCATGGTTGTAAAAGCTGATCCAATCATTGAACCAACCATTGCTGAAATAATCAAAGCAGTTGGCAAAAACCATGTTACATTCGCCAATCTAAAGCCAATCCATAGCATTGTTGGAATAACGTTGGTCGCCATCCACAAAGCGATCAACATTCCAATTAACAAAAACAAAAATAATGGCGCTAACGCCGTTGAAATTCCAGATAAAAGTTGTTCTTGGATTTGCGCCCAACTAGTTCGATTTAATTTTGCAAAAATCGCCACAGCAAGCAAACTCGTCAATAAAGGCACAATCGGATCGAGCCCCAGTCCTATAATTCCAAAACTAAAAACAACTGCTAATAAAACAACTAACACAAATGCCTTGCCAAAACTTGGCGTCTTTACTTCATTTATCATATTCTTCTCCTAATATCGATCGTCGCAATTCAATACACAATTTTGATCATCGATATCGGCTGATCCCACCAAATGAAGTTTTAATTCTTATTTTAGATACCCCATTGCCATGCTCCAATCCTAATTGAGATTTTCCGAAATTAAATAAAAAAGTCCCAGCAACGTTAATAAACACTGCTGGGACGAATCAAAAATCCGCGGTACCACCCAAGATTATCCCTGGTAACCCACGGACCTCTCAATTAATTATTTAGACTAATTTTATCAGTACTTCGATCTTGCTGGCCTGCGCTATTCACAGCAACCATAGCTTCTCTTACATCCAACCAGCTGATCTATTGTTTTTAAAATGATACTTTAATTAGAAAATTATGTCAATCACCTTAGAAGAAATATTCCAAATCTGAGGCTAAGGATGGATATGAATATAACCGTTCACGAACTGCCTCATAGGTATCTTTACGCTCAATTGCGTCAACAAAGTAATTAATCAATTCTTCGGCATGATTTCCAATCATTGCTGCTCCGACAATCTCTCCTGCTTGATTAAAGACAATCTTAGAAGCAACTTTACTTTCGGCTGCCCGATAGTAGCTAAACCACTCTGTCATATCGAATGTACGCACTTCGTAATCTAACATTTCAGCCGCGCTTGGAGCTACCCCAACCTCAGCAATCTTTGGTGTACCAAAAACAGTAATTGGAATCAATGGATACTTAATTGATTCTTCGTGTCCGTTTAGGACCTTCGCAATATAGCGTCCTTCAAAATATCCCGTCGTCGTCAACCTTGGTACTGGCGTGTTCGCAACATCCCCACCAGCATAAATGTGTGGATTACTTGTTCGAAGATGCTCATCCACAATAATCCCATGCTGATTGCTTTCGACCCCAGCCTTATCCAAAGCTAGCAAATCGCTATTAGGAGTTCGTCCAACTGCTCGTACAACAAGTCCAGCTGGAATCGTGCTACCAAAACTCAATTCCGCTGACAATCCGGCATCTGTTTTGCGGACTGCTGTCACAGTTGTATTAAAGTAAACGTGCACGCCACGGTCACTAAGTTGTTCCATTAATTCATCAGCAAAATCTGACTCAAAATCCTTTAGAATTTCGTCGCCACGGACTACCAAATGAACGTTTGCGCCTGTTGCAACAGCAATCGAAGCAAATTCAACAGCAATGTAGCCACCACCAATAATCACAACATCCTTAGGCATTTCTGGCAAAGATAAGAATTGCTCCGAATCAGTTGTCAACTCGCCACCTTCAATTGGGAGGTCTGCAGGTCGTTGACCAACCGCAATGACATAATCATTTGCTCGAACAACTACATTTCCTGCTTCTTCATGGACTAACAGCGTTTCTTCATCTAAAAACTCAGCTTGTCCGTAGAGGTGATCAATTTGTGCTGTATCCAATGACCCAAGTGTTCTGCCTGGCATCGTATCCGTAAATTTTGCCTTGCGAGCCATTAGTTTTGGCCAATCGAGTGTAACATCCGCTATTAAACCATCATTTTGGAAAGCCAAGGCATTCTCACGAGCCTCCACACCAGCCAGCAACAGCTTCTTTGGATCGCAACCATAATTTGGACAAGTTCCGCCCCACAAATATTTTTCAATGACAACTACACTTTTACCAGCCGCCTTTAAATCTTCTGCGGCAGCCAATCCAGTTGGACCAGCACCAATAACCGCTGCATCATAATTTAATGTTGCTTCCATTCTGACTGCTCCTCTTCTTATACGTACTGTAACAATGCCTTCACAAAATGCTTCAAATCGTTTTCATCTTGTTCACTAAAACGATTAAATGCTGTTGAATCGATATCTAGGACACCTAAGCGCTTTCCATCTTCATCGACCAAAGGCACCACAATTTCTGCGTTTGAAGCAGAATCACAGGCAATATGACCAGAGAAAGTATGCACATCAGCTACTCGAACAGTTTGATTCTCCTCAAAGGCTTTTCCAACAACTCCCGTTCCATTCTTAATCCGAACAACCGCAGCCTTCCCGATAAATGGCCCCAAGATCAGCTCATCTAACTTCTCATCATAAAAATAAAAGCCAGCCCAATTAACAGCCTTCAAGTTTTCAGCTAGAATTGCCGCTGCATTAGCATAATTGGCCTGTGCTAAACCTTGGCTCTGTTCGCCTTGTATCCATTCTAACAATAGTTGACTCAATAGTGGTTGTCCCGTAACTTCGTTAATTACTTGTTCTGTCATATTTGTGCTCCACCTTTTCCTTTGATATAAAAAAATCCCTAGTCAAATATACATTCGACTAGGGACGATTAATTCGCGGTACCACCCAAAAATCATCTAGCCATCACTGACTAGAACTCATTGACTTCATACAAAGTCAGAGGAAGATAACGGTCCCTAATCGTAACTCGAGCTCTCACCCTAGTTAAATCTCCAAGCTCATCTTCATCGGATTCTGATAGATGGCCTCTCACCTACTGCCACTCTCTGAACTATCAAAATTCGATTACTCTTCTCTTCAACGATTGATTGTTGATAATCTTACTTCCTGTTAGTAATTCTGTCAAACTTTTCTCTAAACTTGTTCTTTAAAATGAAAATCACGATTACCAAAATTCTCAATATATTGATATAACAACAGTTCCATAATTGCTACACTCGAGATTCGAGAAGAAACATTATGTGCATTTAGATTCAACGCATCCGTAAAAATATAGAAATTCAATGCACTCAAACTTTGTAAGGTATTATTATTCGACTCTGTGATTGATACAATCATTGGTTGTACCTTTTGGCACTCAAAGTCATTCAACATCTGGAGCCACTCTGGATCATTCCCATCATAGGTCAAAATGAAGACCAACGATTCTGATCGAACTTGTTTAACAGCTAATCCACGATAATCAAAATCACTTGGGAAATTCACATTAAAGCCCGCCATACTATAAATATAGTTCACATACTCCGCGGCATGTTTGCTAATTCCTTTAGCAAATAAGTAAATATCTGGATGTTCAGCTAGCTTTGTCGTGATTCGATTTAACTTTTCAATTGGAATTACCCGAACACTTTCATAAATATTGGCTAGATATGCCTCACGATAGTCAATTTGCTCCTCTGAGAAATTTGGTTTACGTTCCTGCACTTGATTCAATGCCGTATATTTAATAACAGTCACAAATTCGCTGTAACCTGAAAAGCCAATTTTCTTTACAAAACGCAAAAAAGTCGCTGTTGATGTGAAGGTCGCTGTCGCGGCTTCACGGATTGTCATACCTTGAATTTCATTCATGTGTTTTACAACATAATCAAGCAAATCTTGCTCATTATTGCTTAAAGAATTCAAATGATCCCTTACAACTTCAAAAAAATCCATGTTATTTACCTATCCTTTGGCAGATCTGGGGTATTAATAACGAGGGTATGTAAGCCGCCACCTCCGTTCAAAAATTCGCGTACCGGCATTGTCAAAATTTGCCGACTAGGGTAAAGTCTTTGTAATTTTTCCTGTGCAACAGCGTCCTGCGGATCATTAAACCATGGCATGATAATCACATCTGTCAAAGTTATATAGTTGACATAAGTAGCCGTCAAACGTCGTCCTGCGTTCCTTGGCAAGCGTCCATTAATCGGGTCGACCCCGTGTGCTTCCTCATCTGTCAGATACAATGGCGTTGGCATTTGCATCTTATGAATTTTGAAAGAACGTCCTTTCGCATCAGTTGTCGAGCTTAGAATATCATATGCTCTTTGACTAATTTCAAATTGCGGATCAGTTCGATCATCAGTCCATGTCAATACGATTTCACCTGGTGCGATAAAATTCACCATGTTATCAATGTCTCCCCCAGTTTCATCCATGAAATAACCATCCTGCAACCAAATCACCTTTTCAATTCCAAAATAGTGCCCAAAGATTTTCTCAATTTTATTCTTGTCTAAATTTATATTCCGCCCTTCAGATAAGACAACTTCTTCGGTTGCAATCATTGTACCTTCACCATCAACTAAAATAGCACAGCCCTCTAAGATCAACTCAGCTTTATAATAATCGATTGCCTGCAAATCAAGAACTTTTTGCGCAACCAAGTCATCTTGGTCCCACGGGAAATACAATCCATCCAACAATCCACCCCAAGCATTAAATTTAAAGTCAACTGCCTTGATTTCCCGACCATTAGTGATGTAAAAAGGTCCAGTATCTTTTAGCCAAACATCATCAAAACTCATCTCAACTACCTTGGTTTTTTGTCCAATTTGGTAATAAGCATTTTGATATTGTTCACGCGACACTAACACGGTCACTGGTTGATACTGTGCAATTAATTCTGCTAATTTGCGAAACATCACCTGCGCTGGCTTACCGCCATCCCGCCAATTATCGCGACGCTCCGGCCACGCAAGAAAGCTTTCACTGGTCGGCTCAAATTCAGCAATTAGTCGAAAGCGCTCATTCGCTGATATCTCTGTAAGTTGCATAAATAATACCCCATCTTCGCTTCAAATATTTAAACACGAAAAGGGAGGCGACTAAAACTAGTCTCGCTCCCTAAATCTAAATGCTTAAACTCGTGGTACTTGTTGTGTAATGCAGTGAATATTTCCGCCACCTAACAAGATTTCACGTGCCGGTACACCAACAATCTTTCGATCAGGATACAGCCGTTGCAAGGTCTCAGCAGCACGCGTATCCATTGGATCATCAAAGGTCGGATAAACAATTCCACCATTTGCCGTGTAATAGTTTACATACGATGCCGCTAGTCTCTCACCCTCGGTCCTTGGTTGGGTACCTTCAATTACATCGACACCCTCACTCTCAGCCTTGCTAATCAAAACCGGCTTAGGTAGATAAATCTTTTCGACCTGAATTTGACGTCCTTTAGCATCACGAGTGTTTTCCAAAATTGTTAGATTCTCTTTTGAAATTGCATACTGCGGATCCGACTCATCATCAGTCCATGCAAGCGCAACAACCCCCGGCTTAACGAAATTAGCAATATTGTCGACATGCCCATTTGTCTCGTCAAGATAGATTCCATTTTTTAGCCAAATAATCTTTTCAAGGTTCAAATGTTCCTTCAAAACTTCCTCAATCTGTTCCTTTGACAGTTGGGCGTTGCGTCCTGCCGACAAAAGACATTCTTCAGTAGTTATTAAAGTCCCTTCGCCATCTACATGAATTGAACCACCTTCAAGAATAAAATCGTCTAAGCGATAACGGTCAACTTGCTCAAGTTCACTCATCTTTTGGGCAACTCGATCATCTTTATCCCAAGGGAAGTAAAGACCATCAACTAGACCACCCCATGCGTTGAAGGTCCAATCAATTGCACGAAGGTCGCCAGCATCATTCTTAACAAAAGTCGCTCCAGAGTCACGTACCCATGAATCGTTGTTTGAAATTTCAACTACTTCAACTTGGTCAGGCAACATATGACGTGCATTTTGATATTGCTCATCACTAACACCCACAATCACATGCTCAAATTCGCTAATCACTGTTGCTACATCGACAAACACCCTTTGGGCTGGCTTAGCTCCATTTCGCCAGTTATCTGTTCGCTCTGGCCACAAAATATAAACTTCTTTGTGTGCCTCAAACTCACCGGGCATCCGATAACCATCTTTTTTAGGTGTTGAATATAAAGTTCTCATTATTAAATTTCCTTTCCCTTGTGTTGCTCAGCTATCCTTACGACTAACTCACCCACTACAAAGACAATTATCGTTCCTATCAAAATTGGTCGTTTACTAGATAATTCGTCGCTAGAACCATTCAATGGTACAGCTGTCAAAATAATCGTGATGATTAACAGTACTTCTGGAATCCATGTCATTAAATTGATCATAAGCTTACCACCCGGCACCTTGAATGGTCGCTCACGTGTCGCATCATCCCGTCGTAACTTCCAAAATGCCGGAAACATCATTGTGTATGAAACTAGCAAGGCAATCACATTCAGTGAGAAGAAGGCCCAAAAAATATCTGGATTGGGAATAAATGGTGCCGCAATTACCAAAACTGTCGCAACAATTCCATTCAAATATCCTGCACCAATTGGCATACCATTTTTATCTTCTTTACCGAATAAACTTGGCAAAGCATGATCTTTTGCCGCATAGTCCGCAACGTAATTGACTCCCAAGGCCCATGAGATCATTTCTGAAAGGAGGTTATACATGAACAACACGCCGATCAAAACAACGAACCAGTTCATATGACCAACTAACTGAATAAAGCTATCCAATAAACCACCTGAAGCGGAAAGTTGACTCGTAGGAATTGCCACACTCATTCCAAATGACGCTAGGAGATAGAAGAGTACGATCAGCCCCCCACCATAAATGATTGCTTTAGGGATTTGTCGTTTTGGGTCTGTCATATCGTCAGCCATCGTCGCCACCACTTCAAATCCTAAGAAATTAAAGATGATTACCGACAGGTTGCTCAGGCTACTTAGATTAAACGCTGGCAACAGATTCTTTGGTGCAAAACTATTGGCAACACCGTGCGTCATTGCCACATGAATCCCTAAAATCGCCAACGATAAAATGATAAAAATTTTCCCAATCGCCGCAATGTTCATAATCCATTTACTCTCAGAAACTGGCTTATTTCCCGCAAATACAGTTCCCCAGACAAACAGTAATTGGATTCCAACATTAACCGGCGTACTCAGGTGAATTCCTAAGATTTGCTCACCAACTTGAACAAACAAAACTGCCAAACTTGCCATCCAAATTGGATAATTTACCCAGTATGCCCACGCGAGGCGACCGCCCCAACGAGAGCCAAATGCTTGCTTCACCCAATCATACAACCCGCCTTCACCAGCATAAGTTGTTCCCAACTCTGATGATATCAAACCATACGGAATAAAGAATAAAATAAGGAGGAAAATCCACCAGAAAAACTGTGAATTTCCAATTGCAGCTGCAGGCGCGACAGATTCGACAACCATGACAACAACAACTGCCATCAAGACTGCATCGAAAAGCCGAAACTTCTTCTTCTCTTTCATGATTATGTCCCTCAATCCTCCAATGGATTATTTACCGTTCATCAACATAGTTCTCAAGCATATTCTCAATATCATTCTGATATTTAGTTGCTTCAGCTTCAGTTGGTACAGTCATTAATGGGTTTAGCAGGTATACGAAAATTGCGCGCATTGCTGTTTTACGATTCTCAGCTTCATCCCAAACAATTGAATAATCTGAGTCAATTACCTCATCCGTTACTTCTTCATTACGAGTTGCAGGCAAACAATGCATGAATTTGGCATTCTTAGCAGCCTTAGCCATTAATTCGGCATTCACTTGATACTTTGGATAGAATACATGCATCCGTTCCTCTTCTGAAAGTTCCGCCTCGTATAGACCATACCAAACGTCGGTATAAACAAAGTCTGCATCCTTCATTGCCTCATCAGCATCTTCGGTGATCAAAACACTTCCACCAGAAAGTTCAGCATTTTTACGACCAATCTCAAGCGCTGCCTCAGGAATTTGGAAACCTTTTGGTCCAAATTGGACAAAGTCCATCCCCATCTTTGTTGCTATGAACATTAATGAGACACACACTTGAGTTGCATCGCCTACAAAGACTACTTTTGCATCACTTAATTTCTTACCAGCTGGCAAGTGCTCCGTCATCGTGATAATGTCACCCAATTCTTGCGTGGGGTGATTATAATCACTCATGAAATTAACCACGGGGACCTTGGCATACTTTGCTACATCGGCAACTGTCTTATGCCGTTCAACACGGGCACCGACAATATCCAAGATCCGACCTAACACCTGTGAAGTATCTTCAATCGTCTCATGACCACCTAATTGAATCTGTCCTGGTGCAAGATATTGCGCATGGCCTCCCAATTCGGTCATTGCGGCCTCAGCCGATGTACGGGTTCTGGTTGACGACTGCTCAAAGACCATCCCTAAAGTCTTGTTCTTCAAAAGCTGTGGGTAATAACCGTGCTTTATTGAATCCTTTAACTTAATTGCTAAGTCAATTAGATATTGAATTTCGTCCTGAGTATAAGTATTCGTATCAACGTAATCACGCTTGGTCATGATAAATTCCTCCTAAAGAATTATTACTTTTTCAGAATATATCAATCCACCATTACTAGAAAGCGTTTTCAGACCCCTTGTCGACTCGTCAAAACAATTGAACGATGTTTCATTTTGTGAAACAAGTTACACTCTCCCCGGAACGGTTAAATCAGCATTAATGGTACAAAAAAAAAGGAGCACCTCATTAAGAGGTCTCCTTGATCTAACATTATTTATCTTACAACACCAACAGCCCACTTCTTCTTCCCACGTTTAACAATAACGTAAGCACCCTCGTACTTTGCTGCCGGGTTTACCATTGCTTCTACATCTGTGATTTGCTCACCATTAACCCGGATTGCTCCGCTAGTAACTGCTTCACGTGCCCGTGTCTTAGATGTTTCCAATCCAGCCGCAACTACTAAGTCCAACAAACCTAGCTCAGCTCCATCCAAACCAAATGTTGGCACGTTCCCAGCCAGGATTGCTACTTCATCCTTAGTCAAAGTTGATACATCAGCATTACCGAATAATACTTTCGTCATCATCTCTGCCGTCTTCAACGCAGCTGCGCCATGCACAAATGTCGTCACTTCTTCTGCCAAACGACGTTGTGCATTACGCTCAGCTGCATTCTCAGCAAGATCAACAACCAAATCATTGATCTCTGTTTGCGAAAGGAACGTGAAGTACTTCAACATCTTTTCAACATCACTATCAGCCGTATTCAACCAGAATTGATAGAATTCAAACGGGGTCGTTTTAGCTGGGTCCAGCCAAACAGCTCCGCCCTCAGTTTTACCAAACTTAGTTCCGTCAGCCTTCAACAACAATGGTACCGTCAAACCAAAGGCTGGTGCCTCTGATCCCTCTAATTTATGGATCAAATCAATTCCACCAGTAATGTTTCCCCACTGGTCAGAACCACCCACTTGCAGACGAACACTCTCACGCTTCCACAACTCATGGAAATCAATTGCTTGTAAGATTTGGTATGTAAATTCCGTGAAAGAGATTCCAGCTTCCAAACGTGAGGCAACCACATCCTTAGCTAACATCGTATTAATTGAAAATAGCTTTCCGTAGTCCCGTAGAACTTCCAACAAGCCCATTGACCCCAGCCAATCAAAATTATTAACAATTGAGAAACCATCTTCGCCAAATAGTTTTACCATTTGTGCTCGGATCTTTTCAACGTTTGCAGCTACTTCGGTCTGCGAAAGCAACTTTCGCTCAGATTTCTTACCAGATGGATCACCAATTGAACCTGTTCCACCACCAACGACAATCACTGGCTTTTGTCCTGCTAATTGGAAACGCTTCAAGATCATAAAGGGAATCAAATGTCCGATATGCATTGAATCGCCAGTTGGATCAATCCCAACATAAACACCAATTTGTTCTTTAGTCATTTGCTCACGCAAACCATCTGCATCTGTTACTTGGTTGATCGCATCACGCCAAGTTAATTCTTTTAGAATATCTTCAGTCATAGCTCTAATCCTCCATAAAATAAAAAGACACCCCAATCATTCCTGATTAGGGCGTCTGTTAAACGCGGTACCACCTAAATTGCAACGAATCGTTGCCACTCATTGATTTCTTATCGCGAAATTCACGCATAGTGTTCATTATGGCTGTAATTCAGCTTTTGACCTTGGCTAGCTTTCAGCAACCGCTAACTCTCTATTGACCAATCAAAAACCTACTAAACCACAACTATGTTTATTACTTTTTAGTTTACCATAGCTTTACAAGTTTGAAAGCCTTTTTTGAAAGAAGCATTATTTGCCGTCACTGAGCTTTTTCACCAAAGACTTTGGCTCTTCCTTACGCGAATCACGAAATAGGTTATACGCTGTCAACAAAGCAATCCCTACGATGAAATATGACAAGATAGTCATATTCACAAAGGTCACTAATTTAGCAGCAATGATTACCCCAACAGTCCCACCGATAATCATCGCAGGCAATCCACGCCATTCGACTCGACCAGTTCTAACAAAGTTCACTGCCGAAGTCATCATAATCATGGCCGCATCCATCATCATAACGGGAAAGGCGACCAGTGGATTAACACCCATCAATGAGAAGAAGATCAGTTCCGGTGTGTAATTCCCCAACCCAATTGTCATCAAGATACCTAGGCCAAAATTCACAAAAATGCCTAGCAGCAACCACCACCCATGAAGCCCATGGACAGCTAATGACTCACCCTGACCAGGGTTAGTGACCAACTTGATCAGCATAAAGACGGCCGCCAATGCCAACGCAATCGCTAACCATCGTTGCATCTTACGAACTGGCCAATTCGCCGTGATCCGCGTCCCTAAGGCTGCACCAGTCATCGCCGCTAATGTCATCGGTATTAACGTTGTTAATTCAATTTTAACTGCTGTCAAGAATAACAACGCCTCAACGAATACTGGAATCGCATGTGCCGCATTCATCGTTCCAGGTAATTTACGATCATCATCTAAAAAATGTGTCACCTTAAATAAAGCAGTCGTGGTAGCAAAAGACCCAATTCCCAATGTATCACCAAAATCCGTTACTAGACCAATTAAGAATCCCGGGACGAAACGATTTGTTGCATTCACTTTTGCTTTGCGCAATTCATGGAAGTATAAAGCTGCCATGCTAATAATCGCAATCACCAAGATTATTTGTAAACCATTCAAAACTAATCGTTCCGTCATCTATCCGTCCTCGCTCTATTTCACTCGATTAGTAAGTTTACCAAAAACCGCTTCCTTCTGCCACAACTAATCAACAATCATCATAAAAACGTTAACCAAATAGTTGAACATATAAAAAACGCAACCTCTTGAAAAGCGGTTGCGTATATCAATTTATAAGCCTAATTTCTACGAAGATAGTTTACATACGTTGGATAGGTTAATGCCAACACAGTTATACCAATCAGTAATCCACCAATCGTGTCACTAGGATAATGGACCCCAATTAATACTCTTGAAAACATTGTTAATCCGATTAATCCAACTGCCAAAATACCAGAAATCACTTTCGCTGACTGAGAACGAACCGTTTGAACGATAATCAGGAATAACGTCCCAAATAGAATTGTTGCAAACACTGAATGTCCACTGGCAAAACTCATTCCCGATTCATGCGCAAAGGCAGGTAATCGATAAGTCTCCGGTCTTACACGACCAATCAAAACCTTCAAAACTGTGTTCCCACCAACTGCTATAACAATGTTAAATGCCAGCCAGATTGCAGCCACTCGCTGTTTGAAAACAAAATATAAAGCAACGATTATGATCAGACCGACTACAGCCCCACCAGCATCCCCCAACAAAGTTGCAATCAAGGATGCAAGTGCAACCAGCCAACTTACTCCCTGCAAATCTCCTGCGAATTTCTGAACCGCTAAATCTAATACTGGTATTGGTCCGTGCATATATTTCATTTTAACAATTAGCGCTACGATCAAAAATAAGATCAAAGAGATAACGCCAACTGTATAAGACAACTTCTTGTTCATTCTCAAGCCCCGTTTTTCCATTCTAATTTGTTTTAATTCTAAAGGTCTACTAGGCCCTTTGCATGAATTTTTGCTGAAAATAATCCATAAACATAAAAAAAGACCCATCTCACTAAATGAGTGTAGGTCTCTAGCGTTGATGTACTCCACCAAGTGCACAATCAACATTTCACCATAAACATTAGTTAGGCACCACCCCAACTAATATCTCCCGCACATCAAGGCCATCCAATCCTTGATGTGACATGTTAGGGGCTTCTACCTCCCTAACATTTTCCTCCAAGCAAATTAAACAAAGTTAATTTGCGATCGCTGGACAGCAGGGCATCGCACCCTCCAAATTGGCAGTCCTGAGACACCACTCCCTGACTAACTGCATCCCCAGCAATCTAGAGTATTGTACCACAAATCACTTAGTCATAACCTTAACCTGCATTGCCGAATCAAGGTTATACTCACCAGCAAAATTAGCTTCTATCCGCCCTAGCAAAGGCGTATCCACGATTTCTGGCAACTGTTCGGGTGCTACACCCGTGACCGCTAATGCTTGCCGATCCCATCGTCCAGTTGCCTGATTGTAAAACCCAGTCCATGTTGCTAATGATCGTTCAATGACTGATTTTGCCAATAACTGCTCAGCAAAATATGTACTTAAATCTTCATATTTCACAGTCCGCGCATAAGCACGCTCTTGATCATTCTTATACTGCAATGTCAGCACCAGCGGTGTCTGAGCATCAAAGTCAATCCCGTCCTTGCGCTCCAACTGACCACCAATTCCGTTCATTCGTAGTGCTTCCAGATATTTCATTGCTGAACCATCACCATTCAGTACCCCCGCAATCGGTAATCCCGGTTGTTCGATTGCCAGCCATCGTTTGAACAGCTTAAACTCTGCTAACGTTAAATGGTCCTGTTTGGTGATCAATGTATTGTTCACCATCACAAGCTCCTCAATCAAGCGAGCAAAGATTTCAGTGATATTATTGGTTACTAAATTTACGTCCCAAGTCTTAACGACCTCTTGTTCGGTTGTTAATCTTGCCGTATAAGCAGTCTCTGTAACATCAAATTGAAGTCGATAATCCATGACTTACTCCTCACTCATTATTCTGTGTTCTATTTTAGCACAGGGCTTGTTGAATTAATGTCACAAAACAGGATTATTAATGATTTCTATAATCAGCTTTGTTAACCCAATAAAAAACGAGCATTCAAGTCAAACACCAATTACTAAGCGACAAATCGCTTAAATCACCAGCACTATAAAATGATACTCGTTATATTTCAATTAAAACTTTAAAACGACTTTACCACGTACCGACTGTTGTTCAACAATCGTATGCCCCTTTTGTAAGTTCGTTAAATTAAATGGTAGTACCTCAGCAATCGCAACTTTGTAATCATCACTTGCTAGGCGTTCCATCAATTGGGTCAAAACTGTCGTTGTCGATTGCATTACATAATAGTCGCCACTAATATGCTTTGCATCACGAGCTGCTTTAACCTCATCACTAAGTGGCACTGTTGAGACAATCCGACCACCGTCTTTAAGTACCTTAATTGAGCCGAGCGCGTTTTTACCCCCGATGATCTCAACGACTGTATCAACAGAACTTTCTTCAATAACATCCGCAAAATTACTTTTTGTAAAATCAATCGCAACAATGTCTGCATTTAGTTCATGAATATAGTCAATATCCGTTGGCAATGCCGTTGTATAGATTTTGCTTGCTCCACGGTACAACGCAGTCTGTAAGGCAGCATAACCAACAGCACCTGCTCCACCATGGATTAGAATCGACTCACCCGCTTGCAAATTAAGTGCATCAACGACCGCCTGATAACCAGTTTGACCACCCAAAGCTAGCGCTGCCGCAGCTTCAAAAGTTACCTTGGCTGGTAAATGTCCCACCATCTTGGCTGGTACAACAGCATATTCTGCATAAGCCCCAGCATGCGGAACGGCAACTACTCGCTCACCAATTTCAAAATCTGTTACTTGCTCACCAAGTGCCTCAACCACACCAGTAACAGTTGATCCACCGATCATTGCCTTCTTAGCTGGAACACCAAAGGCCCCCGCACGGAACTTAGTATCATAAGGATCCATTGCAACCGCTGCTTGCTTGATTAGCACTTCGTCAGCTGCTGGAACCGGCTTGGTCACTTCCGTTTCATAATAGACATCAACATCACCAAAACTATCTTGCGCAATCGCCTTCATCATAACCATCATCAAATACCTTCTCGTTTTCTTTTGACTAACTTTTTATAAGTAATAAGTATAACGCTACTTCGGTAAATTACAAGGCAACTTTAACATATTTCTTTTAACTAGCTCAATTAAATAGACTGGTCGCCTTAACTAAGTATAAATATAATGCTCAAGTAACAAAAAACCTCGTAAAGCTGATTAAAGCCTTACGAGGTTTCAAAATTCAATTAAAACTGTAACAACACTCTTTCACAATGTAAGTTACACTCTAATATCTTGATTACTTCTTGTCCATTGCGTGACCACCGAAGCCATTACGCAATGCTGAAACAACCTTACCAGTGAAAGTATCAGCTTGCAATGAACGGTTACGCATCATCAATGACATAGCGATAACAGGAGCTGGTACTTGCAAGTCCAAGGCTTGCTCAACAGTCCACTTACCTTCACCAGTTGCAACTACGCGACCAGTGATGTCATCCAACTTAGGGTCCTTTGAGAATTGGTCTTCGGCCAATTCCATCAACCATGAGCGAACAACTGAACCGTTGTTCCATAGGTGAGCGACCTTTTCGAAGTCGTAATCAAATTCAGAAGCTTCCAAGATTTCGAAACCTTCACCGATAGCTTGCATCATACCGTATTCGATACCATTGTGAACCATCTTCAAGTAGTGACCTGATCCCAAACGACCAGTGTATAGGTATCCACCTTCTTGGGCGATTGAAGCAAACAATGGCTCGATTACCTTCCAAGCTTCAGCGTCATCTCCACCGATCATGAAGTTTCCACCGTTACGGGCACCAGACCATCCACCTGAAGTACCAGCATCAAAGAACTTGATGCCAGCGGCAGTAGTGCGCTTGTTTTGCTCAAGGTTGTCCTTGAAGTTTGAGTTTCCACCATCAATGATCATGTCGCCTTGATCCATCTTTGAAATCAAAGTATCGATTGTTGAGTTAGTTGGTGCACCGGCTGGAACCATAACCCAAACAACCTTTGGTGATGGTAATTGTGACAACATGTCATCAATATCTGATGCAGTTGAAACCTTATCTGAATACTCGCCAGCTTCCTTAACAAAATCTTTGTTCAAATCGAAAGCAACAACTTCGTGTCCGTTGTCAGCAGCATTCTTTACTAAGTTTAGACCCATCTTACCAAGGCCGATCATTGCAAACTTCATGAGTTATACCTCTTCTTTAATTTTTCATTTTTTAAGACATGCATAAGTATAATGCAAATCTTTTTCATTTGCAAGTCTTAATATTGTAAAATATTTACATCGTGAAATTACTACCAATAATTTTGATAATCAGTGATAATTATAGTTAGAAGTAAGTACGTTAATTATAAGGAGTATGTGAAGATGTCTCAATCTGGATTTAATCGAATCCGTTCTATGCGAGAACAACTAAGTGGGTCAGATGACAAAATTGCCGCTTACATATTGGATCATCCAACTGAGGCGCGCGGTCATACCATTCAAGAAATGGCAGATGCAATCGGCCTTTCGACTGCTACAGTGTCGCGTTTTGTAAAGCGAATCGGCTATGCTTCTTTTCGTGAATTCTCGTTAAGTCTTGTTGTTTCTAACACCAGCGAAGTCACTTTCTTCGGTGAAATTAATAAAGACGATGACACAACAGCCATTATTAAAAAGGTCTTTAGCGGTGCTCAAAATGCCCTAACAGCGACCGAAGCACTTTTAAAGGCAAGCGACTTTGAATTAGCAACCAAATGGTTAATCAATTCTCGTAAAGTTGCATTATTCGGTATCGGTGGCTCGGCACTTGTCGCCTACAACGGTTACCATAAGTTGCTTAGGACTCCCCTCTCCGTCGAGCAGCACCCGGACTATGATGTTCAACTAATGCAAGCCGTTCGCATGACTAGTGCTGATGTTGCAATCGTGATCTCACATTCAGGTCGAAATCATGATACATTAACGATTGCCCGTCAGCTAAAGAACAATGGGGTGAAGATAATCGCCATCACAGCCTACCTTCACTCAGAGCTAGCTAAAACAGCCGACGTTGTACTTTCATCGGCTGCTGAGGAAGTTAATATTCGTAGTGAGTCTATGTCTTCATTGATTGCACAAATGACGATTATGGATAGTCTATTTACATTAGTCGGCGTTCAAATGGGCGAGATGACACAAACAGTTGTTGATGATATGCGTGTTGCAATCGAACGAACCCGTGAATAATAAAAAGACGTTGCTAAATAATTTTAGCAACGTCTTTTTATTATCTATTATGCTTCTTCATACCAAGAATAGTGGAAGGCTTCTCCACGTGGCTCATCAACTCTTTCATAAGTATGTGCACCAAAGTAATCGCGCTGAGCTTGAACCAAGTTAGCTGGCAAAACTTCTGCACGATATGAATCGTAATAGGCAACAGCCGCTGATAGCGATGGCATTGGAACACCTGCTGTTACAGCCAAAGCAACAACGCGACGTGCTGCTGCTTGATACTTCATTGCGATTTCACTAAAGTAACCATTCAAAAGCAAATTATGCAAATCGGCCTTTTCATTGTAGGCATCTGTAATCCGCTGCAAGAAACGTGCTCGGATAATTGCACCCGCACGCCACAACTGTGCTAGCTCACCAAATGGCAAATCCCATTCGTACTCATCAGAAGCCATTCTTAACTGATCAAAGCCTTGAGCATAAGACATGATCTTACCGAAGTACAAAGCTTGACGAATGTTCTCCACCGTCGCAGTAACATCACCAGTAAACTCATATTCTGGTCCTGCCAATACTTCAGCCGCAGCAAGCCGATCATCCTTCATTGCCGAAATGTAGCGAGCATAAACGGACTCAGTGATTAGTGATTGTGGTGCGCCAACATTCAAGGCTGATTGTGAAGACCACTTACCAGTTCCTTTGTTTCCAGCACGGTCCAAAATCATATCAACAATTGGCTTATCTGAACCACGATCATCCTTACGAGTCAAAATGTCAGACGTAATCTCGATCAAATATGAATCTAATTCACCTTGATTCCATTCGGTAAAGGTCTTTGCCAACTGATCTGAATCCAGACCAAGGACACGCTTCAAAACATCATATGATTCAGCAATCAACTGCATATCACCATATTCAATCCCATTGTGAACCATCTTAACATAGTGACCAGCACCATCTGGCCCAACATAGGTAACTGTTGGCTTACCGTCTTCTGGTGCCTTTGCAGCAATCTCTGTCAAGATTGGCGCTACTAGGTCGTAGGCTTCCTTTTGTCCACCAGGCATCAGAGAAGGCCCTTGAAGAGCACCTAATTCACCACCTGAAACACCCATACCGATAAAGTTGATTCCTGAATCAGCCAAATACTTTGAACGGCGAACAGTATCTTCATAGAACGTGTTACCACCATCAATTAAAATGTCACCCTTTTCCAAAAATGGCAACAACTCTTCGATGACGGCATCTGTTCCTGCACCTGCTTTAACCATCAACATGATTCGACGAGGTTTCTTAATACTAGTCACAAAATCTTCAACCGTATAACCCGGTACGAATTGCTTATCTGCATGTGTCTCAACAAGATCTTTCGTCCGACTTGCCGAACGATTATAAACCGCAACCTTGTAACCGCGTGATTCAACATTTAATGCTAAATTACGACCCATAACTGCTAAACCAACAACACCAAAATCTGCCGAAGCCTCTGTCATAATATTTTCCTCCATCTTTTAATAGTTCAATTATACGCTTTCACGAATGATTTTATTAGTGACGAACTAGACCAATCTTAAAAGATTGTCGGAATCATTCCGCCGTCCATTCGTAATGCCTCGCCTGAGAACGCTGATGCCAATGGACTTGCCACAAATGTGACAAACCTACCAATTTCAAGTGGTCGAATAAATCGTTGAATTTGCGAAAGTGGCCGATGATCCTTCATAAATGCTTGTTCTTGCTCAGCCTGAGTCATATTTTGATCGGCATACATCGCTACTAACATATCGGCAACGCCCTCGGTCAACGTCGGTCCTGGCATCACCGTGTTAACCGTCACATGCGTTCCAATCGTTAGCTTTGACAAGCTCTGAGCTAATGATAGATTCATCGTCTTAGTCATACTGTACTGTGGCATTTCACCGGATGGCATCAATGCTTCCTCGCTCGCAATGAAAATAATTCGACCAAAATCGTTTTCGAGCATTGCAGGCAAATAATGTTTTGCTAGACTATTCCCAGCCAAAACGTTGACCTCAAAGAAATGTTTCCAAACCTGATCTTCAATTTCAAAATAGTCCATTGGCTGAAAGATCCCCATATTATTAACCAGAATATCCAGTCGCGGAATCGTAGCATAGATTTTTTCACGATCCTTTTCGGACGCTAAATCTGCAGCAATCCCTTGCACCTTAGCACCAGTAACCGTGGATTGTAACTCTGCAACCGTCTGATCAACGTCAATTTGACGGCGACCATTAATAATTACATTCGCCCCTTCTTGGACCATTTCACGCGCAATCGCCTTGCCAATTCCTTTAGTTGATCCCGTCACCAAAACAGTCTTGTCAATCAAATCCATCTCCATATTTTGAAGCCTCCATCCTTAATTTTACTTATTATAAGTAATACTGTATGCTTAATAAATGTTTTATAACAGTACCAACCAAAAAGTATCATAGGGGCTTAAAAGTAATTTTTGTGTATTAGGGGGAATGAGTATGAGTGATAAAGTTGCTTATAATATTGGCGTTGAAGCAACCATGGAAGTTATCGGTGGCAAGTGGAAGCCCATCATCCTTTGTAATCTACGCGACCATGCCATGCGGCCAAGTGATTTGAAACGCCAAATCCCAGGAATCAGTCAAAAAATGCTGACACAGCAATTACGTGAATTAGAGGCTGATCATATCGTTAATCGCACATCGTATAACGAAGTTCCACCGCGGGTCGAATATTCGCTAGACCAATATGGCCAAACTCTGAGTATCTTACTAGACGAAATCTGTCGTTGGGGCGAAATGCATGTTGCTACCCTACAAAGCCAAGGTGTTCCAGTCTCTTTACGGCATGACTCGTCTGCCACGGGTTTAAAAATATAATAAAAAGAAGCCCAGGATCGGTCTCGAATGTATCTAAAAGTTGCTACAACTTTTAGATAACACTCGAATTAACCCCTATCCTGAGCTTTTTTGTTATGCAATAACAATCATCTGTAAAGCAGCTAACCATTGTTCAGTTTCCGCATCTAAATTCTGCGTATCCTTAAATACAATTGTTGAATAAACTACTCGTACATTGTGCCAATTAATTGTCTCATCTTTTTTTAGACCACGCGCTAACTCCATGATCTGTTCTTCAGTAATCTTAGCCAATCGTTCTGGATCATCCGCAAAGGAGCTTAAAAACCAATTCAAACTCAGTTGCTGAGCTAGTTGATCAACCCAAACATCATCTTCAAAAACAACTTGAATTCTTTTTTGTAAAGGAACAGCCGGCAACTCTTTTTTGATAAAACTCCGGAAACTTGCAAAATTTTGATCAACTAAATAATAAAACTGCCAAGGAACTTGATTGGCAATTGCACCCAACGTAGCTTGATTAAATTGATTAAAGTTCCAACTCGTCGAGATTTCTCCCTGCTCTAACCAAATCGACAACCATCGTTGCATTGTCTGTTGCGTTACATCCACTTGCTGATTTCCCTGCATTAGATAATAACGAACTTGCATAAACTCGGTCATCTGTTGACCTGAAATTACCTTAGTTGGCAATTTCCTATTATGCTGCCGTAAATTTCGAACTTTTTTTATTCGGCTACTGCTAGCAAAACTACCTTGTTTAACCACATCAATACCACCTATATTTGCAAGTTATTATCCGTTAATTTTAGCACCTTTAACACGCGCATTGATATAATTGCACCTAAAAAGCCCAAAGCTTAGCTTTGGGCCTTTTAAAATAGTTAAACTATAAGATCTTTAATTATTTTCATCACGTTTCCGACGTCCGGCGAAAAGTAAAACAGCTGCCGTCGAAGCTGAGATGCCGATCAACGCTTCCCATGTGGCATTACCAGTTAAACCAGTTACCGGCAAGATGTTTGCTTCCTTTTGGACGCTCTGCTTGATTATTGGTGCAACTACTTTTGGAGCTTCCGCGGGTGCTGCCACAACCGTCACCTTTTGAACAGAACTGATTGTAATTACCTTACCATCAGTTGGATCTGTATAGGTATACGCGTAAATCACCGGATAGGTCCCTGCTAAGGATGTGTTCAATGCACTCCGATCAACAGACAACTTTCCGCCTGCAACTTCGTTAGTAATCACAGCTGTTCCGTCACTAAACGTACCGCCAACTGATATTGTAATATTTGCTGGTGCCGTGATCGTTGGCGTTGCAAAGATCGTCACCATTTGAGTCGCCGTAACACTTGCCATTTGTCCACTTACTGGATCGGCATAAGTATATGTGTAAATTACTGGATAGATACCTGCCACAGCGACATTCACTGCACTACTATCAACTGTACTTGTACCACCCGCAACCGCATCAACAACCGTTGCCACACCCGCTGTGTACTTTGCATTCAATGATATAGCAACATTCGCTGGTGCCGTAATCGTTGGGGCCGCAAAGACTGTTACTAATTGAGTTGCTGTAATCGTGGTTGCCTGCCCGCTGGCTGGATCAGTATATGTGTAGGAATAAACCACTGGATACGTTCCTGCCAAAGTCGTATTTAGCGCACTCGTGTCAATTTTAATCGACCCGTCCTTTGACTCATTCGTAACGACTGCATTACCCGTTGTATAGTTGCCATTCAAGGTAACCGAGATATTTGCAGGCGCTGTGATCTTTGGCAGTGTAGCAACAACGACCAGCTGAGTTGCCTTAATTGTTTCAGCTTGACCGCTAGCTGGATCGATATACGCGTAGGTATAAACCACCGGATAAGTCCCCGCCACTGCCGTATTCACGACACTGCTATCGACAGTTGATGTACCACCCGCAACCTCATTAGCGATTGTCGCAACACCAGCTGTATAACTACCGTTTAAATCAACTGCGATACTTGCCGGTGCCGTAATTGTTGGCTCGGCAAACACAGTCACTGTTTGAGTCGCTGTGATTGTCTTAGTTTGTCCATCGGCAGGATTGACGTATGTGTAAGTATAGACCACTGGATATGCACCTGCCACGGCCATATTCACAGCACTACTATCAACGGCTGTCGTACCGCCTGTAATCGTATTTGCGATCGTGGCGCTACCCGCATTATAGACACTGTTCAATACTACTGCTACATTTGCTGGTGCAACAATCGTCGGCGCAACAAACACCGTTACTGTTTGGGTCGCTTTAATCGTTGTCATCTGACCACTGGTCGGATCGGTGTATGCATAGGTGTAGACTACTGGATAGGTTCCGGCTACCGCCGTGTTCACTGCGCTACTATCAACCGTGCCTGTACCACCGGAAACTTCATTCGCCACCGTTGCAACACCAGCATTATAAGTGCCATTTGATGGAATCGATACATCAGCTGGCGCCGTAATGGTCGGTTCAGCAAAAATCGTTACTGTCTGGGTCGCCTTGATCGTCATCACTTGTCCACTCACCGGATCAGTATATGCATAGGTGTATACCACTGGATAGGTTCCAAGAACAGCAGTGTCCACCGCACTACTATCAACGGCAGTTGTACCACCAGCAATCTGATTTGCAACTGTGGCTGTCCCAGCTGAGTAGGCACCATTTACCACTACCGCAGCGTCTGCCGGCGCCGCAATCGTAGGGATAGCAAGTACTGTTACAGTCTGGGTGGTTGCAACCGAGGCTGGCTTTCCGGTCGTCATATCGGTGTAATTATAAGTATATGTTACATCGTAGACGCCTGGAGTAGCTGTGTCTGCCGCTCCGGTGACAGTCGTACTACCACCATCAATCGAGGCACTTTGATCAGAAACCGTCGCTGCTGGGACAGTACCACCTACCATGATTGTTACTGGTTGTGCGGTAATTGTTGGTGCAGGATATCCCAACGCAACCTGGCGGACACCATTTGCCAACAAATCGCTACTTACCCCGTCCATTGTTACAACACCAGCATTATAAGTCAGATTCTTGTATTGTTGAACATCTAGCGGTGTATCACCAGCTGCTTTAGAGGTCGTACCATTCCAGCTTGCCGTCGTTGCATTGGTAATCACAAGTTGCCCACTACCAGTAACAACATTTCCAGCGATTGGATTGTTCGTTGTATCAACCAGCGCAAATTCAGTATCCCGTGGCGCATCAATTGTTAGTGCGGACCCCGCCATGACATTAATCAGGGAATTATTCGAGGTTAAATTCATCGTAGCTCCGTTAGCAATTGATCCGGTAATATTACTCGATCCACCCAAAGTAAATGCCGCGTATTGTAATCCCGTAGCACTCAATGTTAGATTCTTACCGATTTGAATAACACGGGTTGCTCCGACTGGCACATCCATGTTCGTGATACTAACTGATGTGTCCAAGATCTTTTGTGTATTCGTCTGCGTCCAAGTAACATTATCACCGAGGTAATAATTATTAACATCTGAATAAACACTTGGATAAGCATTGCTACTTGCATCGTTTTGAATATTGACCGTTGCACCATCACCAACAATGAAGCTTTGAGCTGCCTGAGTCGCCGTTAACGTTTGACCACCAACCGTTACAGGCTCAACACCAGTAATAGCTGCTTCATTGGCATATGTACCAGTCGTAGTATTTGCCGCCGTCGCGTTGGCCCCGTTATTCACATCCCAGTTATCGAAATAAAAGAACGAATCAGCATAGTCCGCAATTCCACTTGGTCGAGTTAACGTTAGTTTTGCACCATTGGCAATGTAGATTGCTCCACCAACGACAGGCTCACGGACATCAGTCGCATTAATCGTTCCGGAAAGAACAATTGCTGAACCTTCAGCATTTACTAAACGATTAGCATAATCGGTTGCATTTGTTGAATTCACAACCGCCGGATTACCAGTCAAAGTTACGTTATTGATGTAGTAATTCCAATTGGCTCCAGAGTTTCGCATCGTTCCTTCAACCAAACCATGACTCCAAGTATTGGCGGCGTTGTTATCCGAATTATTATCAGGGAACGAAGTTGACCATTGCTGGAAAGTTCCGTTAATCAATGCAAAATATTGATTTGATGCAGTCGCTGTCATTGTTGTACCAACACCTGGCACATTCGTTGAACCGGCTTGGATTGTTGTTCCAGTCGCCCCCGTGTTAAAGGCTGAATATCCCATGTTCACGGTGTGACCATTTGCATTGACAATCAAACTTGATCCACGGTAGCCCAAATCGTTACTCATCGCCGTGCTAGGTGCAGACAAGTCACCCATCAGATCAATATATGAGATTGAGTTATCAGCATATACATCCTCTAAGCCAGCCCATGTATATACTTGCGCATACCCGTTTGTTACAACAGCATCAGTTGTAGCCAGCCCAGTCGTTACATCTGGCGAAGTAAAGGTATTCGTATATGGCACTGCTGGATTAGTTTGTTTCGTTGATGACGCCTTCGCAGTTGCCTCATAATTAGCCGCATTGGTAACATAATCACCATCCGCAACCGTCGTCGTTGTTGTAGATGTGACGGCTGGCGTTGCAACTGCCATTCGCGCCATTCGTTCGGCCACCGGCGTTGCAACTGCCGGGCTGCTTGTAGATACCGCCGAGCTAACTACGCTACTACTTGGCGTAATACTTGATGTCGCAACACTTGCGCTACTAGCCGAGCTACTACTTACTGCCAAACTTGACGTTGCCGCTACACTACTTGTTACCGCACTACTGCTTGCTACCACAGGCTCAGCAGTCGCACTGCTCGATACACTAGCTACTGCCGGTACTGTAACAACGTCAGCTGAAGCACTTTGTTGTATAT
The DNA here is from genome assembly GCF_008107635.1 of Weissella muntiaci. Classification (GTDB taxonomy): domain Bacteria; phylum Bacillota; class Bacilli; order Lactobacillales; family Lactobacillaceae; genus Weissella; species Weissella muntiaci. Next base: position 184,940 of record NZ_SDGZ01000014.1, read on the forward strand.
TGCCCAACATTAGACCGGCAAGCATTGCAGTTGTTGCTAAACCTGCATATACCCATGCCTTGCCGTCTTTATACATTTTATAATGTGTTTTCCCAGTATCCATATTATTTTCCACATCCTCAGAATATAAATTATCTTGAAATAGACCTGCTAATCAGATGAATTATACCCTTAACGCCGGAAATAAACAATGCAATATCATTACTTTATATATATTAGATCCAAGGGACAAAACGACGAATAATCTTGTTAAACAGATAATCAATCGTCGTACTTGGGCGGTTGTAGTGTATGCAATATATATATACATTACACAAAGAATTCAGAAAACACACATTCCTAAAAAAATAAAAAGCCTCTGAACAAAGAATGTTCAGAGACTTTTTCCCTATGCCGACTATAGGATTCGAACCTACGACCCTCGGTTTACGATACCGATGCTCTACCAACTGAGCTAAGTCGGCAAATACTCCGAATGCCGGGCTCGAACCGGCGACAACCTGATTAACAGTCAGGTGCTCTACCAACTGAGCTAATTCGGAATAATGCTACCTGAATATTATCTATGATTGCTTCAAATTCGTCAAGCACTTGTTTCCAATACTAAACAAAAAGACCAAGCTGGGTAACTTGGTCTTTCCGATTTCAATATCTCTTGGGAAAAATATTGAAGTATATTTTCATTTAGGAGTAGGTTATGCATGAAATTACTGGGTAATAATTTCACTTAGGAAGAAGAAAATATATGCTTTCTTGTGGGTTATCAAAAGGTTATCCCTTTCGATGTGTTAAATATAACGCCGATAGCTTAAAGCCACATTCAATGAACAATTAATAAACCTTAAAGTTCCATTTTGTTTTTAGGATAATGAGTTTTATTTATAATTCGCGCTTCTAAAGATTGCAAAGCCCGTTTCTCTCGTAATTCATAATTCTCATAAATTGCATTCGCCACAAAGTCAGCCAACTGTAAGAAAATCGAATGATGTGAAGCTTGAAAATCAACCGTTGGCTTAACCATCTCCCTTTGCCACTCCTCCCAGACATGGATATCCAGCAGTTCATGAAAACGGCGCGAGATTTTTTCGGACTTATCACGTTCATCAAAAGTAATTGTAATTTCTTCCAATTCTGCATCTGCATCAACAATCATTTTCATCAATTCTAATGCCAACAAATCATAAAGCTCACTGGCCTGCTCTTTAAAATTGGGTATAATCTCTTTTAAATCAGCTACCACATAAAAGATTTGAAAATCCAATTCATCAATCACCTTAGCTAAGAAAGTCGCCCGCTCGCCAATGCTAACATTGGAGGCCTTAATCTCACCATGATCATTCATCCGACCCAAATGTCGATATTTTAATTCCGTGAATAATTGATGCAATCGTCTCCGAATTGATTCTTGTCCCTCAACGTTCAAGACAACTGCCGCTAAGACAAAATATCGTCCTTGCCGCCCTAAGTTCCCCGACTCATCAATAAAGACCACCTTATCTGTCATAACTTTACCCTCTAGGCAAAGTATACAACATCATTAGTTTTTTTAGGCAATAAAAATATCCAGTTGTATAAATACAACTGGATAGCTATTTTATCTATTAAATGCCCAAGAAATATTTTGCAAAGAATGCCGCCGCAATTGCTCCCACAAATGGTGCAATTCCAGGAACCAAGATTGCGTATTTCCAATCTGAAGGTGCCTTATCAGCAATTGGCAAAACGCGGTGTGCCAAACGTGGTCCCATGTCTCGTGCAAGGTTCATTGCGAAACCGGTTGGTCCACCAAGTCCCATACCAATTGCCCATACTAACAAACCAACCCCAATTGGAACAACTCCTGGAGTAGCGTCAAAACGAGCAATTGCCATGATCCCCGTCAAAAAGACGAATGTCGCAAATCCCTCGACAAAGAAATTACGAGGCAAGTTGCGGATTGCTGGCGATGTTGAAAAGATGTTTCGGATTACGATTGGGTCGATATCACCTTCTGATGCCTTAAATTGATCAGCATACATAAAGTAGATAATGATTGATCCAACCATTCCACCCAAAACCTCAGCAATTGAATAAGGAATAACATTCACCCATGCAATATTTCCTAAAATGGCTTGTGCAACAACCATTGCAGGATTCATTGATACGCCACCAAAAATAAATAGAGCAATTGAAATACCAAATCCCCATGTCGTAATCGCAAACAAATGCCCTGAACCATGATATTTAGTATTATTCAAAATTGTGTCAGCGTGAACCCCCACACCGAAAATAATCATAAGCGCAGTACTCAAGAATTCTGCCAATAACTGATGCATTATTAATAACTCCTAGCTTCCTTTAAATATATAAATGATAAATTTGCCCAAAGGCAACCAAACTCTAAAAATAATACAGGTATATCAGTCCATCAGTCGTAACTTTTAAGCGTAGCATTTGTTACTCATGACAATGTAAGCGTTTTCCATTTTTCAAACCTTTAACAAACAGCGCTACCGACTGGATTTCTCTCCAAAATTGACTCATCAAAAGAAATGGCTAAGTTTTTCTTAACTGATTGACTTCCTAATTCATTATTAAGGCAAGTCGATTGTAATACTACATATATCCGCAAGAACACATACTATCTTGATATAAAGGACTCGCAAAGACGCAATTAACTGCTCAAATCACCCTATGTATGATTTGTTACCGTAAAAAGTGACATTCTTTCCAAAAACATTTGAAAATATCTTCACTAAGTTCCTTTTGCCTATCACTATTTGAAGGTGCATAATGAAGGCAAATACATTAATTGGAGTATTATTATGACTAAACTTAACTTATACGTCGTAAGGCACGGACAGACATATTTTAATATTTACAATAAATTGCAGGGTTGGAGTAACGCTCCTTTAACCGAGAAAGGCATTCAAGGCGCTGTTACAACTGGACAAAAGCTCGCCAACATTCATTTCTCGGCAGCCTACAGCTCTGACACCACTCGCGCACAAGATACTGCCAACATCATTCTTAAAGAAAACAATTCCGCTGAGGGAGTTACTCTAATTACCAGCCCCTTCATTCGTGAACAATTTTACGGATCATTCGAAGGCGATGATATGGATGTAGTCTGGGAGAAAGTTGGCGCTCCTTATAACATGCACACGTTTAAAGAATTGGTTGAAAATTTCTCATTAGCTAAGATTCGCGAACTGATGAAAGCTGCTGATCCACGTCACGATGCGGAGAATAATACAGAATACTGGCAACGCGTCGAGCAAGGTTTCACATTAATTGCAAATAATCCCGAGCTCCACGACAACGATAATGTTTTATTGATCAGCCATGGTAACACAATTCTCAGCCTACTCGAACGGTATGGTGATGGCAAGTTTGATACTCGAGTCCGTCCAGATAACGGTAGTGTTACCAAGATGGAACTTGCTGACGGAGATTTAACAATCATCAGCTACAATCAATAAAGTTTACTAGCCCCCTATGCTATAATTTAGCTGGGTATTTATTATTTTAGGGGGGTTTTATGCTTAAGGAATTTAAAGCTTTTATTTTACGAGGCAATGTCTTAGACTTGGCTGTTGGTGTCATTATCGGGGCCGCTTTTACCGCAATTGTTAAATCATTGGTTGATAATTTGATTAATCCTTTGATTGGTATTTTTGTTCGTAATAGTGCCTTGAACAAACTGGATTTCAGTTTATTGGGAGCCAAGTTTACCTATGGAGCATTTTTAAATGATGTAATCAATTTCTTGATTACCGCCTTTGTGGTATTTTTGTTGGTTAAAACCATCAACCGACTCTTCCCAAAGAGTCCTAAGGATGAGACACCAATCTTGAACGAAGAACTTGAAACATTACGCGAAATTCGCGACTTATTGCAAAAAGAACACTAAGAAAAGCCCAAGCCAGTGATGGCTTGGGCTTTTCCTATTCCTTTAGAAAGGCATGTGCCCAGAAGTCATATTCAAAAGCATATGATTTTTGATAAATCGCCTCGTAACTTGCTAGTACATCTGAGTCAACCTGCTTAAAACTTGGCACTAATTGATCGATCGTCTGCCATATCCACTGCACACCTGCTTGATATGCATCTGCCACATAATACTTCATCCACGCTGAATAACGTTCCGAGCTATGATCATTTAGCAACGCTTTCCCAATCAAATGATAAGACTCTGTACATGGCAATAACGCTAACAAACCTTGCAATGGATCTCTACTCGATACGGTATCTTCAATGTGTGCCAAGTAAGCTAGATTATGATCGGCAATCTCAATCTGCTTAAATCTATTACTCGGAGCTAAACCAAGATGTGCATCACTCTCATCCGTATCTGCAACAATCGAACTCCTCAAATTAGGAGGTAGCAGTTGCTCAACCTGTAGACTTAAATCCATAAAACGAGCAACATAATATTCGTCTTGCGCTACATAATAGTCCCGAGAAATTTGTGACAATTCCCCGCTTCTCAAACCATCAATAAACGGTAACTGCAAAATTGAGGCTAACTCTGTCTGACTTTGCGTCAATAAGTATTCATGAAAATCCATTATATTTTTTAGGTAATTAATACTAATTTAAATTACCACTTTCCTCCGTAAGTCCTAACTTATTCAGGTTCAAAGGGTCCAATTGCTTGTCTCAGGCTATCATTAGCCACCCCTAGTGATCTTAATTTGATTGTAACATAAACAAAAGCGACCAGCTGGGTACTGGTCGCTTTTGTTACTTAGCACTAATAGTGCTGAGTCATATATTTTAGGAGTAGGTTATGCACAAAGTCAAAAGCCTTTGTGTTTAGAGTATATGTTTTTGTAAGTGGGTTTCATCGAAAAGGCTGGGTTACCTTTTCGATATAGTTAATATAAGCCCGCAAGCTTAAACCCACATTAGACCAACAATAAACGAACCATAAATTTTTATTAGATTGTCAAGTTTCCTTGCGTAACAGCAACCAAGGCAAGTACCGCAATCACTGTAATTACAGCCATCAAGACCCACTCAACCACTCGAACCTGTTTACCAGCATGTTTCCGCGCAACCATGTAGAAAATAAACCCTAATACATAAATGATGGTTGCCAGCCATAAGAAACGTAATCCGACGAATACTAGCACTGATATCTCAAAGCCTGCCGACAACAGCCCTGGGAGAAATACTGCAAGACGCTTTTGCTGCCACCCTAGCTTAATCATATAACTTCCCACGAAGGTATATGTAATGATAATTGCTGACGTACTCATCGAGAAGGCAAAATTATAGGCCTGATCAGTGAACACTAGCGTAATCAGGAATAATTGCATCAAAATTTGAGTAATAAACAATGCGTGCGCCGGTGCCTTATATTTATTTAACACCCCAAACCACTTTGGTAGCAAATTCTGCTTAGCCATCAATGAGGTTGATTCAACTGGTAGCATAGTCCATGACAACCAAGCCCCAAAGATTGAAACCATCAACCCAAGTGAGATAAACGCACCGCCAATTGGTCCAAGCATTTGCTTGAAAATATAGACAACGACTGGATGTGGCATTTGTACTAACTCTTGTTGACTCAAGTAACCGTATGGCAAAATCGAAATGATGATGTAAATGACCAACAAAGTCAGGACACCAATGATTGTAGCCTTTCCAGCATCGGATTTACGCTTTGCACGATCTGCCAACATTGTAGCGCCTTCGATCCCGACAAAGACCCACATCATTGCCATAATTGACCCTTGGATTTGTTTAAGAACACCACCTGTCGTAGCTGGTTTGAAGAAGATCTTACCACTATCCGTATTTACAACCACATTGCCCCAGAAATGGGCGGTAAAAATATCTGCCTTAAATGCGAGAATAATCATAATAATAAATGCAAAAATTGGAATCAGTTTTGTAATTGTAACAACTAAATTCAATAGTGCCGCACTTTCAATTCCGCGCGAAACAATCCAGGTCAACAGCCAGGAAATCATGGAGGCGAAGATAATTGCTTCAACACTATTACCCGACTTAAATGAAGGTATGAAATACCCCACTGCCGACATCATCATCGTGGCAAAAGCAATATTACCTAGCCATCCAGACAGCCAATAACCCCATCCCGAAACAAAGCCGGCAAAATCACCAAAACCATCGCGAGCATAATCGGCAATTCCATTTAGTTCTGGTTTATTCAGCACTAAATAATTTAAATTCCAAGCTAACAACAAGATTCCTATCCCTGTAATTAGCCAGGCAATTAATGAAACCCCTGGTGTTGCATTGTTTGCCAATGTTGCAGGCAGGTCATAAATACCTGCACCAATAGCTGAAGAGACAACCAACGCAATTAACGCTGGTAGTGCAATCCCTTTTTTCCCGTATTCATCCATAGCTTGCCTTCTCATTCCTTCAAAAAAGTATACTTACCATTTTACACAATTTATTCATAAAATAAAGCATTTTCTGCATAAATATAATTTAAAGATTGAAAATGTTGCATAAAAATCCCCCGTCAAAACAAATATTCCTCATTATAACTGGTAAATTAGTAGATTTTGTGATAAATCACACGCGATTATCTACTATATTATTTTAACGCTTAAAAAAAATGCGACTAGTTTTCCGTTGGGAAAACAGTCACATTTATTATTTATATAATATTTTGTCGCAGTAGCTTACTTTGTGAGCGCTAACTTAGTTTCTTTCGTTAAAGTGTCATTCATGCGACCAGACTTGAAGCCCATCAAATCCAATGTAACATATTGATATCCAAGTTCACGGAAGTAACGATCAATATCAGCTGCTTCTGCCAGCAATGCTGCCAATTGTTCACTTGGCACTTCAATCCGCGCAGTCATCTCTTGTACACGCACACGAACAGTCGCAAATCCTTGTTGGCGCAAATATGCTTCTGCCTGCTTCACACGCTCAATTGCTTCTAATGTTAACACAGTATTATAGGGGAAGCGTGATGATACTGAACAAGAGGCCACCTTATTCCAATTGCTTAAGCCCATTTGGGCAGCCAAATCGCGCACGTCCTGCTTATACATATCAGCAACTTGCAACGTTGAAATAGCACCTTCTTCATCACGTGCCTTCAAGCCTGGCCGAAAGTCACTGTTGTCGTCCATAATCATTCCATCTAAAATTGCATCTGCATGATATTCACCAGCCAAATCATTCATCCGTTGATAGAACATCTTCTTCATCCAGTACCATGAGGCTGGCATGTTATGCCTGATCTCGTCATTTGTAAGATAATCAATTTGAGTCGTTACCACTTCAACATCTAACTGCTTACCTAAGCTAACAGCTTTCTCAAATTCCGAATTTGTAAATAATTCTGAATTTGCTACAACTGCCACAACATTTGTCGTCCCGAGTGCTTCAATTGCTAATTTCAAAACTAAGGTTGAATCAATTCCACCTGAAAAAGCAACTAATACGCGCTGATATTGCTTGATACTGTCAATTGCGACAGCTTTCTTTTCTGCTAAAGTCATTTTTCTTACCTACCTTATTTTAATAATTCCAAGCGTGCCGCTTGTTCAATTTCATCAATGGTTACATCATGTGCTAATGCTAATTTGATTAAATCATTCATCTCAAAACTACTTTTCTTAATTGCACCATGCGTTAGTAATTTTACGTGTACTTTTCCATACTCAGTTTCGACAACCTTAAAAGCTCGTTCCATCGTCGTTCGGTGCATTGTTGTCCAACGTAATCCGATCGTCGTCGTATACTTAAACAAGATCTCAGTTGCAACTTCCTTTAGCTGTTCCGGTAAGATTAATGTTAGCTCATATGCGGGACGTTGTTTCTTCATAAAAATTGGCGTAAAGAAGGCATCATATACACCTGCATCAATTAGCTTATCCATCACAAATGCCAACTTTTCGCCGGTACTATCATCAATGTTAGTGTGAAGCTCTAAAATCTCATCATGACTCTTTTGGACAACCCGCTCACTCTTCTTCGAATCAAAGAGGCTGACTCTGAGCGCATTTAACGATCCGGTTTCTCGACTACCAAATCCATAGCCTACCCGCGTTAAGACCGCTTGACTAGGTTGTGGACCAAACTGTTCCACTAGAATTTTTACCAATGCTAAACCAGTTGGGGTAATTAGCTCTGTGTGAACATCCATCCGTTGGTTAATGGGAATATCGGTACCTTGTCGCATCATCATCACCGCAGGAACGGGAACTGGCATTGTTCCATGTGCAACATTAATCGTTCCGGTTCCATCAGCTAATTCACCTGAAAGGACTCGTTCAATTCCCATCAATTCGAGTGCAATAAAGACACCCACTATATCAACTATTGAATCAAGCGCACCGACTTCATGAAAATGGATCTCTTCAATTGATAATCCGTGCACAGCGGACTCGGCGTTTGCAATTTCGCGAAAAGCTGCTATTGCACCATGCTTTACTTCGTCCGACAAAGTGCTTGCCAAAATAATCGCCTCAATCTCATGGAAATTTCTGCCATGATGATGCGTGTGATGGTGATGATGTTGTTGTTCTGTGCTATGCTCGGCAAACGTTAATCCACTATCAATCGTATGATCCTTTGCTATGAGCTTAACCTGAAATGTGTGCCCGTTAATCGCTGACTTATTGTCTTGATTGATTTGGATTTCATATCCGTCGAGACCAAGTTTGTTTAACTCCGTTTTGAACGCAGTCTGATCCAACCCTAAATCAAATAGTGCCGCTAGTAACATATCCCCTGAGATACCTGAAAAAGGTTCCAAATATAATGTTTTCACTTTACCGCCCCCATTTGATTGATCATACTTGCTGAGTAAGCTGCACCAAAGCCATTATCGATGTTAACGACTGTAATTCCTGATGCACAGGAGTTAAGCATCGTTAACAACGCTGACACCCCTCCAAAATTCGCACCGTATCCAATACTTGTTGGTACAGCGATGACCGGCTTATCAACTAACCCGCCAACAACACTTGCCAAAGCGCCTTCCATGCCGGCAATAACGATCACCACTTGTGCTGTACGAATTTCATCAACCCGTGCCAAAAGTCGATGAATTCCAGCTACACCCACATCATAGATTCGAATTACTTGATTACCGAAATTCTGGGCGGTCACGGCGGCTTCCTCTGCTACTGCTATGTCCGAGGTCCCAGCGGTCACAATTGCAATCTTTCCGACTAAATTTGTGGGCGCATCAGTCGATAGTATCTGTGCTCGTTGATGATAGACTAATTTCGGAAAAGCGTGTTGAACTAATTCGGCCTTATCCCCATCGATCCGGGTTATCAAGACCGGCGTTGCTTGTTCAAGCATCAATTCAACAATTCCAATGATTTCACTGGCAGTTTTCCCTGCACCATAGATAATCTCTGGGTAACCAGTCCGTTTAGCCCGGTCGGTATCAACCTTTGCAAACTCTAAATCAACAAACCCCGCATCCTTTAATTGACTATCAGCTTCATTAACCGTCAGTTTCTGGTCCGCAAGTGCCTGTAAAACTTCCCTTACAACTACTTTATCCATCATCTTTAGTCCTCAGCTACGATAACCCCTAAACCATCAGGGATTACCGTCACCTTGGCATCAGTTCCCTCACGGGCGTACGCCATTTCCAGCGCTTCATCTAATGTCTGCGCCAAATCCATATGCATGTCTGTAATTAACTGTCGATCAACAAGATCTGAAACCATAATGACGTGATGATTAACCAGAATTCGAGCTAGAATTTGTGAAGTCCATTGATCCGGAATTGTTTTTAACCGTGGCGTGTTAATTGCTTGATCCAAGAAATCCTGCGGATTCTTTACATCGGCAATATTGTGATAGAAGCCTTCACCACCATGACCATCACGCATCCCGGCAACCATAATAATCGTACCTTGAGCTTTGTTGGAGGCCTCTGCCGCTGTCATTCCCTTTACCGCCTGGTAAATGTTCTGATCTAGCGGATAACCACCGTTAGTTGAAATTGTGATATCAGACTTGATTGCCGCAACTTGAGACAATGATGCCACAAAATCAGTGCCTTCCTTATGTGCTGCTTCTACATCACCAGCAAAGGAGGCGATGATATGCTTATTCTCATCAAGAACTACATTTAAAATAAAGGCCATTTTAGCCTTACGTGCTGCGTAAACCATGTCCTCGTGGATCATATTGTGCTGTAAATTACCCGTTCGTGAGTGTTTATCATTAATAAACTCACCCGAATGATTTGCCATGATTGTTCGATATGAAGCAACACCAGGTAATACGGCCTTACGTCCACCTGAGAAACCAGCAAAGAAATGCGATTCAATGAAGCCCTCTGAAATTAACAAGTCTGCTTCAGCGGCAACTTTATTGATGATCAAGGCGCCACCTGATGGCAATGTACCGATCTCTATCATATCTGCATCAACCTCCGACATGTGCATCACAATTTCTTCATGTTGCACGATCTCTGGTCCATATTTATTAATTAACTCTTCTTGGGTTGAAGGGCGATGAAAGCCTGTCGCTACCAAGATTCTAATTCGAGCATCAGGGGCTGCTGATCGCAACCGCCTCAATAGAATTGGAGTAATAATATGTGATGGCACTGGCCGTGTATGATCAGAAGAAATGATCACAATATTCTGCTTGCCTCGAGCCAATTCTTCCAATTTGGCACTCCCAATCGGCTGATCTAATGAATGCTCAACTAACTCCTTTTCACCAAAGTCAGCCTGATATGTTGCCGCTTTTGATACCAACTTTCCGGCATAATTCTTCTCCGGAATGTGAGCGGTAATCGTCTTTTTATCATATGGTAAGTCAATATCAATCATTGTATGCTTCCTTCCTCGCAATAAACTCATGTTTATCCTAGTTCTGGAGCCCAGTAATTAATACCTTTTACTATGCCATGATTTAATAGGTTAATTTTATAGTATGAATTGTTACTAACATAGAAGAATGTGGTAAGCTTTTTAAAAAAGTACCATTAATTGTTGTAATCATTTAGCCGTACTTATTCCAAAGGAGCTTTACTAAGATGGTTATGAATCACATCGAATATCTACTAAATTACCTTGAGCATGAAGGGACCCCCGTCGTGCGCAAGAAGCGCCACACCTATTTGACCTACCACGGTTTTGAGGAAAGTAGCACTTATATCTTGAAAAGCGGAATTGTTAAAAATTCGATTATTCTCCAAGATGGCCGTGAGTTCAACATTTCATACATAACGAAGCCCGATGTTATCAGCTTGTTACGGGATGAGGTCTCAAAGTATACTGAAGAGCCTTTCAATGTCCGGATCGAGTCTGATTATGCTGAATTCTATAAAATCGACCGTGTCGACTTTTGGCGAATCGTCAATACTGATGAAGAATTGCAGGCATATGTCAAAGAATACTATCGTACCAAGCTGTCAGAAAACATTGTACGTTTACAACGTATGGTGATGAATGGTAAATCAGGTGCCGTATGTGCATTTCTATATGAGCTCACTGGGCTATTCGGAAAAAGATTGCCGAATTACAAAGGCACTTACATTGATTTCACCGTTACGAACGAAGATATCGCTGGCTTCTGTGGCATAAATTCACGTTCATCCGTTACTCGAATTCTTTCATCTTTGCGGGAACAAGGTGTTATTGACATCGAGAATCATCACTTCGTCATTAAGGATATGGACTATTTATTAGATAACGTTGCAATATAAACGTAGGAGGTAGTTATGCATATTCCTGACGGCTATATCAGCCCTGAGACATGTTTATTAATGTACGCCGTCGCCGTACCAGTTTGGGCCTATGCAGCCAAACAAGTTATTACCCATGTTAAAAAAGACCCTGAGCGCTTATCCTTAATTGGTGTTGGCGCTGCAAGTGCCTTCTTAATCATGATGTTCAATGTCCCAATCCCCGGTGGCACTTCTGCGCACGCCGTTGGCGGAACAATTTTAGCAATCCTAATCGGCCCGTGGGAGGCCGTCATCTCTTTATCAATCACAATTGCCATTCAGGCACTGGTCTTTGGTGATGGCGGGATCCTAACTTATGGTGCAAATGTTATTAACATGGCGATCATCATGCCCCTCTTCGGTTATGCCATTTATCGTCTTGCCCAGCGGTTTAAACACCCCTTGCTTGGTGTGTTTTTCGGATCTTACATCGGTATTAATCTTGCGGCCCTCTTCGTTGCCCTTGAATTAGGACTACAACCGATATTATTCCATACTGCTAGTGGACAACCTCTGTATAATCCTTATTCACTTGCTGTCTGTATCATGGCAATGTGTGGCAGTCATCTCCTGGTTGTCGGCTGGGTTGAAGCATTCTTTGCACTTGTGATCTATAAATATATTCAGATGCATTATTCGAGTTTAATCATCACTGAAGATCAAGGACGACCATTAAGACCGTTAGCGCTGGGAATGGTCACTTTAGCCATTCTTACTCCACTAGGGACCCTTGTTACACAACCCGCTTGGGGCGAGTGGGCTGCTGATAGTTTTAAGAATGGTGCCCCGCTCGGTATTAAACACGCATTGCAATACCATGCACTTTTTTCCGGATATAGACTAGGATCTCTCAAAAGCTTTTCATCCGCACTAATCATTTCTTTGTTAATCATTTTGTTAGCAATTATTATCGTTCGAGGCATTCATTATGTTGGGAAAAAACAGGCATCAAACAATTCTGCAAAAGAATTCTAACCACCTAACGCGATTATTAGCGGATCTCCAAAATAATGCTGTACAAACACAAGTGAACCGCCATGTAGAAACTGCTACCTGGCGGTTTATTGCATTCGTTTCATTCATAATTCTATCTGCTGGAGTAAGACAAATTGATCTCCTGATCATCATGACGCTAGTAGTTGTGATCACTATTGCCCTACATAGCATTAGTTTCATCAATATGTTTATCCGACGCTTTCTACCCTTGTTCGTTCTTGGAAGTATCTTTATTATTCCAGCCTTTTTTATGCTCAATATCACTTTCGCCGAACGTTTTCTATTGCGCTTGGCGGTTAATCTAGCCCTACTGGTGCTCTTCCAATTGACCACCCCGCTGACTGAGGTTCTACAAATTGTTCATGAGCTAGGGCTAAGTGATGAACTCGTAATCACAATTAACATTGCACTGATTACGATCACTTCGAGTGCAACTGAACTATTAAAGTTACTTGAGGTTCGAAAAATTCGAACAATCCAACGAAGTTCAGGTACCTTTAAAGATACCGTCTTAATTCTAGGACCTCTTTTGGGCCGAATTCAAGCAACCAGCCAGGCTCATGCTAACGGGCTTCGTTTGCGCCACATGCTGATCACCAAACGCCATTTCAAGGTTCGTTATCTTTTCCCCATATGCTTGGCTTGTTTCATCGTCTTATTTATATAGGAGTTTTACATGTTAATCCTTGATCACGTTCAATATACTTATCCCAATACGAAGCAATCCTTTAACTTTAATATCAAGGTCCCAGATACTGGTATCACCGCTTTGCTCGGTGCAAACGGTGCCGGCAAATCAACGTTGATTCGCCTAATGGCGCTACTCAACAACGCTGATCACGGTACAATCTCATTTAACAATCGTACAGTCACATCGGATGCGCTCCCAGAGGATTTCTATCAAGAGGTTGGTGTAGTTCTACAAGATCCTGCCACAATGCTCTTCAACACGACCGTTTATGACGAACTAGCATATGGTCCAAATCAAATCATGCCTTCTGAAAAAGTGATTCAACTGGTCAATGAAATTGCCACTGAGTTTAAGATTGCCGATCTATTAACTCAAACCCCTGCTAGCCTATCCGGTGGCCAAAAGAAGCTTGTTAGCATCGCTTGTATCGTTATCAACAAGCCCAGCCTGCTAATTCTCGATGAACCCTTTGATGGACTCTCGGTCGCTAATATTAATCATTTAAAAAACATTTTAGTCAAAAGAAGCGCTACCACCAAAATCATCATTGCCCATCATGCCCTAGCAAGCATCATTGATATGATTGATGATGCGATTATCATCGAAGACCGTCAAAACGGTGATTTAATAACTGGTAAGGAACAATTAATTAATCTAAGTGGTCTATATTAAAAAACGTGGTAGCGACTTCTAAAGTCACTACCACGTTTTTACTATGCCGACTATAGGATTCGAACCTACGACCCTCGGTTTACGATACCGATGCTCTACCAACTGAGCTAAGTCGGCAAAAAATAAAACCACATACAAGCGTATGTGGTTCATTTTTAGAACTCCGAATGCCGGGCTCGAACCGGCGACAACCTGATTAACAGTCAGGTGCTCTACCAACTGAGCTAATTCGGAATAATGCATCGCGACGTCCTATCCT
>NZ_SDGZ01000015.1 GCF_008107635.1 Weissella muntiaci
AACTTCAATGAAATACTTACGCCATTGACTACCTAATTCAGAACGTTGCAACATTGAAATTTCCTTGGCCATATCCATAGACAATAGATATTCCTTCGCCGGTTTACCGCCATGTTTCCCAACCGCCAAAAATGTCGAATAGTCATCATTCTCGCTAAAACCGTATTCGATCATCCGAGGCATCCATTTGTCAAAATCTGTTTTGACTTTCAAAGCCTCCCATAACTTCCTACCGTTAACATCATTATTGTCATTAACCAAACCATCCATCGGTTCAATACGTGTTAAACTAGACATGTGTAATTCCTTTCTGCGATGTCCTACCATCGCATGAGATTATTTAAGCCTTTTACTTTGACTTGCTTACAGGTCAAGTGATGGGCTTTTTATTTTGGCAAATCTCCGAAATATGGTTGAACATATCGAACGCCTAATTCTTTTGCGAGATATGTCTCCGCTTCAGACAAAACCGTTTCTGTTCTCTCAGACGTGTATCGACCAGTAAAAACCCCAAATACATGTGCATCTGTGTAGCCTAATTCATCGGCTAAATTTTCAACCGATACATTCAGTCGACGAGCGTTTGTCTTAATAGTATTCACTCGTTCGGACTCAACCGGCGTCATTGCTCGTTTCTTAGCCATTTATTTATGCATCCCCTTTGTTAGTTTTTTCTTGACAAGTAAAACTACTTCGACTAAAATTTTAAATATAAACGAGTACTAATTACCTATATATCAGCTTCTAACACTTGGTGGCGTTTTTGTTGATTAGGTTTAAATACTCGCAACGTAAAACTTAACTTACAAGAACTAGTTTATTCTAAGTACTTTGACTTTTCAAGAGTGAATAGGTAAAAGTACTTCGTCTTAACTTTTTCTTAATATTTGGAGACTAATCGCATGACAATTTTTGAGCGTACAAAAGAACTAGCGAAAGAAAAAGGATTTACACTTAGACAACTCGAAGAGAAGGCTGGACTCGGTACTAAATCAATATATTCATGGAAAAATTACACTCCCCGAGGATCAAATCTTCAAGCTGTAGCCGATGTATTAAACGTGTCAGTTGATTATCTGCTAGGAAATACTGACGAAAAAAAGTCGTCTCAAAACGAACCGACTGACAAAGATTTGGAAGATGCATTTATTGGTGCAGAGGCATACGACGGCAAGCCTATTACTGATCATGATAAAGAGGTCATTAAAGCTTTAATAAAAGGCTACTTAAATACTAAGGAAGGTTAGATACTTTATATGCACTACTTAGATATTGTTAAAAGTATCGGCATTCCTTTGATCTGGTCAGACGAACCGATAGCCTCAAAAGGATTTTACTTGCCTAATGCTAAAATGATTAGTCCTGTTGGTGCGCTATTCGTCCAATCTGATCTATCTGAATCCGAAATAGAAAATGTTGTTTTGCACGAACTCGGACACAAAATCGATGGCGATATCCTAACCCGTTTAAGTGCGCCACAATTGCATATTATTAATGAATCTAAGGCTAATCGTTTTATGATCCATAAAAAAGCGTCAGAATGGATAAATGGTTTTGAAGGTAATTATCCCAATTCGTTAGATGTAGTTGTATTTCTCAAATGGGCTCATTTACCTTTAAGACTATATGCAATTGCTGAAGATGAAATTAAAGATTTAGTTACTCCCAGCGTAGGGAGTTTTCTTTAAAGTATTCATGTGATTTATTAGACAAAAATAATCATCTGTTTAATTACTTAGCATTTACAAAAATATACGTGCAATAATGATCCACGTTAAAAGCTTAGGAGTATGGGAAATGGCAAAGCAAATCTGCCCTATTTGTAACGAAACTAAAATGGGCTTTACTAATTCCGAAAAAATAAAAGATGGGAAAATTTGTCAAAATTGCATCATAAAAATTGGATTGAAGCCAAATGCGTGGAATAACGACAAGATACTTTCATCCGTTACCGTTGATCAAGTTAAAGAAATGGTAGCCAATGGTGATATATTCAACTACGATGATGAAAAAAATAAGCGTAAGCAAGAAAAGCAACAAAGCAAAAACGATTACATCGAGCTTCTAAAAAGTTTTAAAGAGAATAAAGCTCCTAAAATTGAAGGTATTTATATAGATCAAAAATCTAAACGGTTCTTTGTTCCTGTATCTCTAACACAATTCGAGAAGCTGGAGCCATTTTCCAATCTCGTTGATTATGAGCCGGTCTTGCGAACTAACAGCAAGACCAAACATCATGGTTTGACAAGAGCCGTTGTTGGTGGCGTTGCCTTAGGTGGTGTCGGTGCTATCGTTGGTGCTTCCACAGGGCACAAAGACTACTCAATGATTTCTAAAATGAGTATTATTTTAAGGTTCAGTGATAACTATACTTACGAGATGAAATTTATTAGCACGGAAACAAAAGTGGGCCTTGCAACTAAAACTGCAGAAAAACAAATGAACGATGTTGCTACCATCTTAGAGAACATCTTAACTGAAAATAAAGTTTCCGAGCCTGCTAAATCGACTTCTGCCAATTCACTAGCTGATGAACTCACCAAACTATCTGGCTTAAAAGACGCCGGCATTCTAACCGAAGATGAATTTAATCAGCAAAAAGCTAAATTACTAAATAACTAGGGGTCTGCGGAGAAGTCCGCCACCCTAATATTTGACAGCTCAAATGTGAGCTCCGAGATTCATTCCCCAGATTTTGGGAACCAAATCGGCAGTCCAAATGTGGGCACCCAAATATTTCACGGCCGAATTTTCGGCTGTGAGAGCTGTGCCAACAGAGGGTGTCGGTTTAATCGATATCCTAGCGGGACATTCGAAATGGCCTCGTGGTCCGTTAGGTCATCTAAAGAGTTTAGCTCAATTTTGCGCTAAACTAAATAATAGGACGCCCTGATTCAGGGCCCCCACATAAAGTACAGCCGAAAATTCGGCTCTACTGATTTCTGACTTACTCAAATAGTCATACATAATTCGATGAGGGTCGATATTATGAAAGGCAAGATTATGAGTATCAAGAAACAAAAAAACGGCAACTACCAAGTAAGAGTGCAATTCACTGACTCACTAGGTAGACGCCGTAATAAAAAGAAAACTGTTGCATCCCTAACTCTGGCCAAACGAGCAGAGCGGGAAATTTTAAACGAAGTTGATGCTGGCACATTCAACAAGGTTCATAAAAAAATCACCATGAACGAATTAATAGATAAGTTCATGCTTGATTATAGCCGAGGTAAACGTAAAGTTACAATCGTTAGGCGCAAAATATTTCTAGAAAATAGCGTGCTAACTGATGAATGGTTTAATAATGTCCAAGTTTCAAAAATAAGTAGACAAATCATTCAAGCATGGTTAGATTGGATAGCTTCAGAACATTCATCCTATAAGTCTGAATCTGGATTTCTGAAAAAAATTTTAGATTTTGCTGTTTCTTATGATTTCATTGATGTTAATCCATTTTCAAATGTTCGTTACCCTACACCAATTGATAAACCGGATCGTTCTTATCGAGTAGACTCGTACGAATATGACGAACTCCTAGCCTTTATAGACGCCGTCAAATCAAAATATGAAGAGAACAGTCTTAAATATCGTAAATATGTATATCTTCGCCTACTTGCCTTTACAGGAATGAGAATGAGCGAAGCTAGAGCCTTATTATGGTCTGATATAGAATTTACTGATGCCGGGGCAAATATTAGTGTCAACAAAACTCTTAGTCGATCCATTGATTCCGAAGTCATAATCAACGAACCTAAGACGAAGGCCGGCAAAAGAACAGTCATAGTCGATAAGATCACAGCTCAAACGCTAAAGCAATGGCACAACATCCAACAACAAGCATTTATGAAGGCTGGTGTGCGTTCAGACGTTGTTTTTACTAACAGGCGACTAAATAACTATCTAACATCAAATCAGCCCAGAGAATGGATTTTGGCTGCTATCAGAGGCACCGACGTTCCGCAGATAAACGTTCACGGATTGAGACACACATATATCACTCTAGCGGTGCAAGCAGGAATGGATATTAAGACGTTACAGGCACAGGTCGGACACAATGACATAAATACAACTCTTAATGTCTATGCTACCGTCACGAAAGATATGCGGGCAAAGACAGCTGACATATTCACATCCCTAGTTAATTTCTAACAGACGGGACTCACTTGGGACTCATTAAAATAAAACTCTATGAAACTGTATGAAACTCTATGAGTCCCGAAAGAGTCCCGTTCACATAAAAATGAGTTTTCCACAAGCTACAAACGTTGATATAAAGGCGTTTGTGTACATAAAAGATGTGTTAAAATATACGCCAACCAAAAAGTAATCACTTCTGCTCTTACCAAGTATCGGCGTAGAATGATCACCGCCGCGAAGCCTGCCGTTAAATACAATCCAGCGTCTAATGTCCCAAGATTCATTACATGCGCCATAAAGTCCCCTACAGCCGTTCCTAGGGTAAAGGAACAGAATACCGTTGCCCAATAAAATAACTCCTTACGATGGCTAGTAATTTGATGAATCGACACTGTGTGCTCAGTATGCTGCCAAAAATAAAAGCACCCCACCATTGCACCACCATAGATTATAAGTTCTGCCAAGTAAGGCACACCAATTCCATGAGTTGCATCAGCCACAAAAGTTCCAAAAACTGCTAGCCCCACCAGTGTTAGCCAATAATTAAGGGCTCGATAACTTTTCAAGCGTAATTGCCACCATAAAAAGCCACCAAACATCAACAAACCAATCAGCAAATCGGCCACCGGTCCTAAGGTGTGTGCAAATAAATCTGACCAAGATTCACCCATCCCAGTAGTAACTAATTTTGCCAACCAAAAGGTCAATGTAACCTGAGGGACTTTATTTAAAAACTGTTCTTCTGCTCGCATCTCAATCTTCTCAAACTCTCAATTTGATTTTGCAAATAAAAAACGTCGCCAAGCTTAAAACAATGTTTTCCGCTAGCAACGCTGTATTTACTTGCTTATCAAACCACTTAAACCTTAAAGAAAAGGATCATCTAGTCTAAATCATTATACTTTGATTTATGTTCACCATAACGTCGCTTACCCCAACGCTTCTCGAGATAGGGAATTACCCAGAAATCAAGTCCTACAGATCGTCCGGCACCATTCATCAAGGCTAAGGATGCAAACGGCATCAACAATGACGAAACCGTCATCCCTTGCCCAACGGTCACCATAAAGATTCCTAGTAGGAAACCAATAAAGCCTGCCATTGTCGTGAACAATCCTAAGAACAACATCCAGCCAATCAAAGATGCCAGTAGGCCAAAGATTCCACTACCCCAGACTGCTCCGGTTAGAATCCAAATAATCCCCATGATAATTCGTAGTGGTAATGACCACAGGACATTACCCATCCGTGACGTCCAACCAAAGAATGGTGTCCGCCCATCGGGTGTTCGGAAAAACTCATCCAACAAATAATGGTACATCTTATAGCCTGAAGTGATCCGTGCATAGAAATAGAGATTGTTAGCATGCTTAACCATGCTGCCGACGAAACCAGATAGTGGCAATCCCTTTTTGAATGGAATTCCCACTAAACGGTAGGCGGTTCCAAGCGCATAATGTGCCCCAACTGAAACGACAAAGCCCGGATAATTTCCAACAAAACTTCGGCGTTGCCCTTTATCGAGCAAATCTAGCATAATACTTGATACAGCAGCATCTGCCGCTGCCTCACCCATCTCAACATTTTGCGGAATCCAACCTGAATTTGGGTCTTCCTCTATGATACGGGCCGGATCGCGATACGCAACTGCGTCACCGACAACATAGACATCTTGTTCGTCAAGCGCCTGCATATACTCATTGACCAACAAGCGCCCTTGAGGACCAGTCTTTAATCCCCACCACTCACCGTCAATATTAGCTCGCGTGCCAGCCGTCCAAACAATTGTTGCCGTCTTAACCTCATATCCACTGGCCAAAACAATTGCGTTTTCTTTAACTTCAGTAATTTGCGCTTCTTTGAACAGAAAAACTCCATGACGACGTAAGTAACTCTCACCACGTTCCGTCAATTCATCACTCTCCAACATTTTTAAGATCGCTGAATCCTGTTCATAAAGATGAATACTAATTTCACCTTCTTTAATGTTGTTAGCTTCAGCTAATACCCGTCGTTGCTCAATTAAATCACCTACAAGTTGCACACCAGTGAAACCACCGCCGATAACAACTAGCCGAAGCTTGGCTTCACGTTCCTCACTATCTAGTGACATTGCGCCCTGGCGGATCGTTCCCTTAATGTGCTGTCGCAAGTCGATTGCGTCCTCGAAAGAACGAAGCTGCTTTGTATATTCTTTTACCCCAGGTAGGTTGTGATCATCAACTTGACTTCCTGTTGCAATAACCAATTTTTCATATTCAATCTCGCCAATTGAAGTTGTAACCGTCTTATGCTCTTTATCAATTTGCTCTACAAATGCTGTGACGATTTTGACATTTTCCGTATCATGAAACAACATTCCTAGATCAACTTGCACATGTCCAGGCTCAACGCGACTTGTTGCAACCTCATGCAATTGTGACATATAGGTAAAGAATGAATGGTTGTCAATCAAGACAATTTGGTAATCTGTCCGATTAAATCGTTTTGCTAATTTCTGAGCAGTCACAACACCCGCATAGCCAGCGCCTACTACTACAATATTCTTCTTCATACCCTTCTCCCGTCCGGTGGCTTGCTCACACCGCAACAATTTGCTACACAGTCATTCTAGCTTATCTAGCTGAACTTGTATATAACACTGCCTTGATTGACTACTCTGCCGTTAAATACTTATAAGTTGCCTCGGCGATATCGTTCACTTCATCAATCCCTTCATCTTCACTGTCACTACCGTATGTGTAAATTGCTAAAGTATAATTAGTATCGCCATCTTTAACATGACCAATCGAATTTACAATCCATCCCTTATCATATTCCAACCAACCATTTTTCAATTCATAGGTTGCATTATCGCCCAAGCCATTCGATATTCCCCAGCTTTGACTTTCATTTACATTTCCCATCAGCTTCTTGATATAATTACGCGAAGTACTAGGCAAAACATTTCCATCATAAAAGATTTCGTTTAACAGCTTAACCTGATCCGCTGCCGTCGTTTGGCTAAGGCCCCACGAATCTGTGTCAGTATGCGTATCATCCATCCCAACAGTCGACCAGAATGTGTCCAGCGAACTAAGGGTTTCATCGTTCACTAGCGTTGTCGTCGCATCGTTGTCACTGTTTTCAATCATATTGGTAGCCAATTCATCTTGTTCTGTTGATAATTCTTGGTCATTATTATTTTGTTGATAAAGTAAGTTTGCCAAGACCGAAACCTTAACCGTACTAGCCATGTAGTAATTGTCAGACATTCCCGTACTATAAACAATTGTGGTCTTTGTCTTGTGGTCATAAGCCGCAATGGCAACATTTGGCGCATTACCATTTAAAGCCTTCTCCCAATCAGCCTTTAGTTCAGTTTGTTCATCTATGCCGTTTAAGACATCCACTTGACTCAACGCCTCACTTTTAACCGTTTTATTAGCGACGTGAATTCCGACCACAACTACTACAGCTCCCAAAGCCAAAGCAATCAAAAGCACTCCCAAACGTCGTAGCCGTTTTTGACGCTGACGTTTCTTATATTTATATGTTCGTGATTGCATTTGCTTCCCCCAGAAATTGTATCTATGTATGTTCTCTATACGAAAACCACAAAAACTAAGATAACACTTTTATGTTTGATTAAGCTTAACTTTCACTCCCACTTTTAAAATTTTAACAAAAAAAGAGTCCACCGAAGTGAACTCTTTTTTGAGATCTGCCTATTAAAATAAGTAAATCTCTTAATTTGTAAGTAATTGCTTACTTCAAAGTTACTGAAGCACCAGCAGCTTCCAACTTTTCCTTCAATTCGTTAGCTTCGTCTTCTGAAAGACCTTCCTTAACGATTGATGGTGCGTTGTCAACAAGGTCCTTAGCTTCCTTCAAGCCCAAACCAGTTGCTTCGCGAACTGCCTTGATAGCTTGAACCTTAGCTGAACCAGCTGAAGTCAACTCAACGTCGAAGTCAGTCTTAGCAGCTTCGGCACCAGCAGCACCAGCAGCGGCAACAGGAGCAGCAGCTGAAACACCAAATTCTTCTTCAATAGCTGAAACCAAGTCAGCCAAGTCCATGATCGTTGCTTCCTTCAATGAAGCGATGATTGAATCTTTATCAAAAGCCATGATAATTAATCTCCTCTAATATTTGCCCGAGGGCGTTTTTTAGTAGTAATGGGAACATTCCCGAATAATGCTTAAGCTGTTAACTTAGGCTTCCTTTGCGTCTGACACAGCCTTAACTGCATAGGCAAAGTTGCGGACAGGTGCTTGCAATGTTGACAACAACATTGACAACAAACCATCCTTGTCTGGCAAAGTTGCATAACGGTTGATTTCATCAATCGTAGCAATTGTACCATCCACAACGCCACCCTTGATCTCCAAGGCTTCAACAGCGTCAGCATGCTTCTTCAAGATACGTGAAGGTGCAATTGGATCCTCAGATGAGAATGCTACGGCTGATGGTCCGACGAACAATTCGTTCAAATCAGCAACATCAGCAGCTTCAGCAGCACGTGTCAAGATCTTGTTCTTGATAACCTTTAGCTCAACGCCTTCGGCACGCAAGTCTGCACGCAAGCTGGTAGCTTCTTCAACTGTCAATCCACGCAAGTCAACGATGATTGATGATGCTGAGTCCTTCAACTTAGCAGCAACTTCTTCAACTTTTTGGGCCTTCACAGCAATAGATGCTTCACTCATGGTAATGTTCCTCCTATTTAGATTTTTGATTCAAACCTAAAGACCCCCAGTACATAACTGCACCGGGGGTCAAAAGTCACTTTTCAGTGTTTGAACTTCCTCGGCGGGGTATTAAGGCAAGTGCCACCTGCGTCTTAGGTAGAATCGAGATATTACTCAACTACTTTAGCAAGATGCCAAGGAAGTGTCAAGTCTAAATTAAAATAATTTAGTGATAATCAGTATCCTCAAATGACGACACTAATTTTAAACTTTGAAACTAGTGGCCTACCAACGAATCCTAAAACACCTTGGCAGGTTGCACCTTTTTCGATCTTACAATGAAGTAACGTCGATGTTCAAAGCAGGACCAAATGTTGAAGCAAGTGATACGTGCTTTACATAAGTTCCCTTTACGGCTGCAGGGCGAGCCTTCAAAACGATATCTGACAAAGTCTTGATGTTTCCAGCCAACTTATCAGCATCGAATGAAACCTTACCAACTGGTACAGCAACGTTTCCGTCACGGTCTGTACGGTAAGTAACCTTACCTGACTTAGCGTCATTAACAGCCTTAGCAACGTCCATCGTAACAGTTCCAGTCTTAGGGTTTGGCATCAATCCCTTAGGTCCCAATGTACGTCCGATACGACCAACTTGTGCCATCATATCAGGTGTAGCAATGGCAACATCAAAGTCAAGCCATCCATCAGCGATCCGTGAAACCAAGTCAGCAGCACCAACAACGTCAGCACCAGCTTCTTCAGCTTCCTTAGCCTTATCACCTTGAGCGAATACAACAACAGTTTGATCCTTACCAGTTCCGTTAGGCAAAACAACAGCCCCACGCAATTGTTGATCAGCTTGACGAGTATCAACGTTCAAGTTAAATGCGATTTCAACAGTAGCATCGAACTTAGCAAAGTCGATGTCCTTAACCAATTGAGCAGCTTCGGCAACAGTGTACAACTTGTCACTGTCTACCTTTTCAGCAGCTGCCAAATACTTCTTACCATACTTCTTAGCCATGGTAGCTATTCCTCCTTGCAAATGCGGTCAAACGGTCTCCGACCTCCCACTTGATCATGCTTAGTTTCCTACGCGATCCGTGCTTACACGGTTCACGGAATTGTTGTGCACATAGAACAAGTCTATGCTCTAAGATTAACCTTCAACAACGAATCCCATTGAACGTGCAGTACCTTCGATCATGCGAACAGCTGCATCTACATCAGCTGCGTTTAGATCTTGCATCTTAGTCTCAGCGATTTCGCGAACTTGCGCTGCAGAAACCGTTGCTACCTTCTTGGTGTTAGGTTCTCCAGAACCCTTCTCCACACCAGCAGCCTTCTTCAAAAGAACGGCAGCAGGTGGTGTCTTTGTAACGAAGTCAAATGAACGATCTTCGTACACAGTGATTACAACTGGAATCAACAAACCACCTTGATCAGCAGTACGTGCGTTGAATTCCTTAGCGAATCCCATGATATTAACACCAGCTTGTCCCAAGGCAGGACCAACTGGAGGTGCAGGAGTAGCCTTACCGGCCGGAATCTGCAACTTAACAATACTTGAAACCTTCTTAGCCACGATTGTTTCCTCCTTCGTGCTTGTGGTACTTAATGGCGAGTTTCGATTTCCGCCTCCCACATACATGTGTCACCACACATACCTGAATATAATACTAAAACCCTAGCATATTTGCAAGGCTTATCCGTTTTTTTCTAAAATTAGTCTCAAAAGTGGTTTTACAAAAAAATAACCAATCTTTTATAACGAAGATTGATTATTTGAAAATATCTTTAGATAATTGGCTCAACATCATTAAATGAAATTTCAGTTGGTGTCTCACGACCCATGAAATCAACCAAGACCGTCACTTCTTGCTTGTCGTTATCAATGGCTGTAACTTGTCCCTGGAATCCATCAAATGAACCAGCAACCACCTTAACAGTTTCACCGACAACCACATTTAGCTCAACAACTTTACGTTCAACCATGCCCATCCGGTGCAACAATCCTTCTGCCTCTTCAGGCAATAAAGGTGTTGGCTTTGATCCACCACCGTGCGATCCAACGAAGCCCGTCACACCTGGCGTGTTACGTACCACATACCAAGCTTCATCTGTCATCGTCATCTCAACCAGAGCATAACCGGGATAATCATTTTCTTTGACGATCTTCATCTCACCGTTTTGCTCAACGGTAACTTCTTGCTCAGGTACAATCACACGGTAGATGAAATCAGTCATCCCCATTGTCTCAATTCGTGATTGTAGATTTGCCTTAACCTTATTTTCATAACCGGCGTATGTGTGCAGCACGTACCATTGCTTGTCAATTGACTCAACCATGTTTTCCTCCAGGAAATAATTCAATAAAATATGGAAACTAAAAAACCGCCTCTAAGATGAGGAGGTTTTTGAACTTGTCTTTATATCTGTTTATTATAAGCTATTTTTAGTGTGTCGACAAGAAAGTAATTCCTTGCTCGAAAACCCAATCAGCTACACCAAAGACAATCGCAAAAAAGGCAGAAGTCATGATCACAATCCCCGTGTAACGAACATTTTCACGGAATGTTGGCCACGTGACCTTACCCATCTCTTCAAATACGCTTGCAATAAATCGCATCATTATCTCCCTTACTGAGCGTGCCTACATTGTTTCCTTATGTAGCGTGTGCTTGCCACAGAACTTGCAAAACTTCATTACTTCTAGTCGCTCAACTCTAGTTGGCTTTTTAGCCACCATGTAATTTCTTGATCCACAAACACTGCATGCTAACGCAACTTTCTTAACTGCCATTATGCATACCGCTCTTTCTCGATTTTTATTCTAGTCTTCAATAGTTTATCACGACCATTTACTGCTTAGCAACTTATTGACTATTTATCACGATTAATTTCGATGACTCGTAATAGACATTTAATCTTTTGCCAATTCCCTTGTACTGTGGCGCGACAGACTCCAAGTTGCTTTGCAATTTCATTATTAGAATACCCCTCAATCTTCATGATCATAATTACTTGATCGCGCTTAACCAAACATCTCATGAACTCCCTTAGCAATAAAGAATGTTCAACTTCTAAA
This sequence comes from Weissella muntiaci, assembly GCF_008107635.1. GTDB lineage: Bacteria > Bacillota > Bacilli > Lactobacillales > Lactobacillaceae > Weissella > Weissella muntiaci. The sequence continues at coordinate 11,899 of NZ_SDGZ01000015.1, forward strand.
TGCTGCTGCATCCTTGGCCCTTGCTGATCAACTACATCACCAAAATTATCAATCAACTCCTGCCCTTGGCGCGCCATCCTAGGTACATCCCTGCTGAAATAACTAGCAACCCGATTCGTACACGCTCGCTTAAAATATCCCGAGAAGAATTTCACCTCTTGTCCACGTAATCGGACTAGACAATTTAACATCACTATTCGACAATCCTGTAACCATTCATCATTACTAATTCGCCGATTTAAATTTCGATAGGCCTGCCAAATAACCCCATAATGAGCTGTAACTAACCTTTCAAACGCTTCTTCATCACCCGTTTGTGCTAACACAATATCACATTGTTTATAAGTCATCGGCCCCACACCTCCTTATTTGTCACTATGCCAAAGGAATAAATTTATGGGGCAAATATGCAAAAAAAACGCTGATATCGTGCATCAGCGTTTTTAACTATTATATTGACTTGCTCTATGCAAGTTATTTCCATTCATTAACTAATGTAAAAGTTACATTCGCACTTGGTCCAAGTAATTTAGCTACAGGGCAACGGCTCTCAGCTAATTCAAACATTGCCTGTGCTTTTTTACGGCCAATAACATCTTCTGGAATATAAACAGTCGCATCAATAAAGAACTGCAAGCCATGTGTATCAGGTGCTTGATACACATCAGCGCGCACCTTCGATTGGTGTTCATAACCATTCCGCTTTTCGATAGCTTCCAAAGTTGCATTCAAACATGTGACCAACGCTAGGCCAATCAATTGCTCGGGATTAGTGCCTTGATCATCATCCTTAGGATCGGCCGTTTTTACGACCAGCTGGTCCTTACCAGTAATGATCGACTCGCCTACTAATCCTGCTTCATTAATAGCAGTAGTGTGATACGTTGCTGTTGGGTGCTCAATTAAATCTGTCATAACTTCTTAGTCCTTTTCTGAAAGCGACTCCCCAAATGACATCCGCTCTTTAACCCACAACTTACCCGCCTACAATTTATGTCGACTATTGAAACCTTGATAAATTAATAATGACGCTGCAACTGAAGCATTCAAACTTTGTACATGACCAACCATTGGAATTGTCAACATTTCATCCACCGTCTTCTTCAACAAAGGTGCGATTCCCTTACCTTCATTTCCAATGATCAAGGCCGTTGGCAAGACCGCATCCCACTGGCGATAGTCTTTACCATCCATGTCCGTTCCGAAAACCCACAAACCACGTTCCTTGAGTTTCTCAACCGTTTGAACTAGATTTGTAACCCGAGCAACCGGTACGTGCTCAATTGCCCCCGTTGATGTTTTAGCAACCACATTGGTCAATTGAACTGCCCGACGCTTAGGAATGATAATCCCATGGACTCCAGCTGCATCAGCTGTCCGCAAAATTGAACCTAAGTTATGCGGATCCTCAATTGAATCCAAAATCAAAAAGAAAGGTGCTTCACCAGCAGTCTCAGCTTTGGCAAAAAGGTCATCAATTGAGGCGTAACTATATGCTGCAACTGACAAGACGACTCCTTGATGATTTTGATTATTCGTCAATTCGTCTAATTTGCTCTTTGGTGTCTCCTGTATAATTAAGCCACGTTTCTTAGCCAAACTCATCACTTCATTACGGATTTTATCGTTCAGCCCAGTTTGTAACCAAACCTTGTTGATCTCAGTTGTTCCCTTTAGTGCTTCAACTGTCGCATGATGCCCAAAAATAAATTCTGCCGCAACTTCAGTTGACTCATCCGTCACTTGTGCTTGTTTGATCATTGGTCGGCGTTTCTTACTTTGCTCGCCCTTACTTTTTCCCATCGCCATTTAATCTAGTCCGTCCACTTTCTACTTGTTGATATACCCAATCAACGATTTCATCCAAGCGAGTTTGTTGCTCACTGGCAGCCAAATAACCAATCAACGCCTCAAATCCAGTTGAAATCCGATACGTCACTACATCAGTATTTTTGGCCTTCGTGTGCGAATTAGCATTTCGACCACGTTTAAAATATAGTTGTTCGGTTTCCGTCAATAAATCATCGGTAACCATTAATTCATACAAGGCCGCATGGGCTTTTGCTGAAACATAGTTCTTAGCTGTTCGTTGTAGCAAATATGGCTTTGTGATCCCTTTTGCCAACAAATGCTGCCGAATATACACTTCGTATACCGCGTCACCATAATAAGCAAGGTCCAAACCATTTAACTGTTCATAATTCATCTTTTCATTCATAACAAAATTGTACCACGCATCCGATCGACTTTCATACCTTCCTTAAACTACTCAAGTTGCTCCAAGCCAATCAAGGCAGCCACAAATACGCCCATCGTTCTTGTAAGATTTGCGAGTGGGACTCGTTCATTAGCCTGGTGACTAGTTACCATAACATCTGGAAACTGGCCGCCAAAGGCGACGCCTCGTTTTAACAATCGCGCGTAAGAACCGCCACTAGAAGTTCTGGGCGCTGCATACATTCCAACTTCACTGGCATACGCCATCGATAAGACACCAACTAGTGGATCCGTCAAAGGCACCAAATGTGGCTCCATGCTCCCCGCCTTGACCGTAATCGTTGCAGGTAACCCGGCTAAATGTTGTTTAACATGTTCTAATACGATTGGTAATTGTATTCCTTGTGGGTAGCGGAAATTCAGTGCAATATTCCCCTGTCCCTTATGGTTGAAGCGCATGATTGCGACATTCACCGTCAAATCGCCCATTTCAACATCTGAATATGCCAATCCCAGATGCTGTCCAGCGATATCATTATGATATTCCGTTAGCAATTGCAAAAAAGCCTTCGCATCACCTGTAAATGGATATGTATTTAAAAACATCGCCAAATAAGTTCCCGCATTTTTACCATCAAACGGATAAGCACTGTGGGCTTGTTGACCAAATAATTGTAATCGAATTGACCCGTCATTAACCGTGAATTTCCCTTTCAGGAATGGATATTTCTTTAAGTAGCGTTCAAAGGCTTGTCCAATTTCGACTGCATTAGCTGCAAGAACGCGGGCTCGTGCTTCACCCGGGACAACATTGATCCGGTCACCAGCCATAAACCGTTGTAATACTGTTGAGCCAGCCGAATCTCCCGAAAATCGTAACTGAACTGTTTGAAAGGCCTTCTCACCATTAACAACCGGAAAGGCGCCATCCGGTGAAAAACCAATGCACGGCTCACCCTCCTGCGCAAAGTAGCGTGGCAGATCACGCCAACCATTTTCCTCATCCGTTCCAATGATTAACCGAATCTTCTTCTGAACTTTAACTTGGTGATCTTTCAAAAATTTCAAAGCATAGTATGCGGCCATCAAGTCTGCTTTCATATCGGCTGTGCCACGTCCGTATAAATATTGATCAATTTGCGTCAATTGAAAAGGATTCGTTTTCCAGCCATCTCCAGCTGGGACAACATCAATGTGAGTCAAAATACCAATTGTTTCTGCAGCATCGCTTGGACCATATTCGATCCAAGTCACCATATTATCAACGCGTCCAAAACGAAAACCATCTCGAAAGGCCAACGCCTCCATTTCAGCTAATGCGCGCATCATGTCAACCCCAAAGGGCGTTTGAGGGCTACTTGTTTTATCATCTAATACCGACGGAATCTTGATAATTCTGCTCAAATCCGCTAACAAAGCAGTCTCATATTCTTTTGTCTGTTCAGCCCATGTCATACTTTACTCCGTCCCACGCAGACGTTCGCGCATCTTTGTCCGAACAGTCTCCGGTAAATCATTTTCCAGATAGTCCCGTTGCCGAGCTAATCCTAATTTGGTACCAAGATCCTGCATTCGAACTGCATCTGGCGCAAGCTGCATCAATTTTGCTGCTGGCGTCTTAGTTGGATCCAGCAAACGTTCAGTAATCATTTCTAATCCTGATGTGAATTGTTCATCAAATAAATCATTGATCATAATCAGCTCGTCCAAAAGGTCTTTTATAATAATTCGGTCCATTACAAAATCATCCGGGTGTTGCAAAGCTACAATGTTAGCTTGTTGACGCGCCATCTTACTTTCACCAAAACTATAATCGCGATCACTAATAAAAATCCACAACAAAATTAGCTGAACTGCCTCCAAGTCGATTAAGCTTAATCCAAATTCATCAAATGGATTTGTATCAATAACCCGTAACTCTAAGTAATTAATACCTTGTTCCAACAACGTTTGATATTCATCGGCGCCTTTAAAGCGAACCGTTCCATAATATTCATGATTGGAAAACAACCTACCGTCTTTAATCGCCTTTGCAATCTGCTCGGTATAAATCTCAAAATTTTGACTTGGATCAATCTCAACATCGGCACTATTCACGTAACCATAGATACTGTTTCTTAATGAACGAACTGGTCCAAGGTCGTTTGGGATCTCCCAATCAGATTTATCTAATGCGATTGGGCTACTGCCAAAAAGGTAAATGAAAAGCCAACGATATCGGTCAATTCCCTGTGCAAACTTGAAATAGATTTGATTGTTGTGTTCGGTCTGATCTTCGGTCTGACTTAAAGCAAATAACGCTTCCAGTAAGTCTGTACTCAATGAAAAATTGATATGCGGCCCGCTAATAATTGCGTGCGCTGAACCGTAACGTTGCTTCAAATGATCTCGATACTCTTGCAACCAGAAACGCTCGAACGTCTGATCAAGCCAATCCAAATCATTTTCTCTCAAACGCGGTGGCAAGCTCAACGGCCACAACATCTCAGCGTCACCCAACTCATCACGTAAGAGATTTATTAAATACCCTAATTCTGTCCGTGATTCTTTCATTGTTTCTTGAGCGCTTGTAACTAGCTCAAACATCCCCTCACTATAGTCTGACTTCAAAAAAGGATGGGTTTGTCGATCACCAAAAACATCTGGGTAAGGTTGATGGCTTAAGCTTCCATTAATCTTCACCCGATTTATCTCTAATTCCAATCCAAATTTCCCCTGCAACAACCAATCTCGCCATTCCGGATGATTCTTATACAATGCTACCTGCTTTTCAAATTCTACATTTTGCATCAAACACTCCCCCACTCATCTCTCTTCTTCACAACCCGATCAATCTTCTAATCTATGGCGATATGAAAAAGGACCAAGTTTTCACACTTGGTCCAACGCATTTCACATACGATTAACGATGCCAACGAGTCCCTTGTGCTGTATCGTCAAGCAAGATTCCTTGCTCAGCTAGTTCATCACGAATCTGATCTGAACGCGCAAATTCCTTGTTTGCTCGTGCAAGATTCCGTTCCTCAATCAAAGCATCAATCTGTGCATCCAACAACTCCTCTTGAGCTAGACCATCAACCCCAAAAACCATCATGAGATCAGCAATAGTCTGCAATAACTGCTCAGCAGTGGCTTTAGCGACTGCCGTTTCTTGACTATAAACATTTGCCAATTCCACCAATTTGTAAATCTCAGCAACCGCATTCTGAGCATTAAAATCATCTTCCATCGCCAGATTGTATGCCGAAACAATCGTGTCAATTGATGCCTCAACGTCAAGGTCGTTGCCTACTTTAGCATCCTTCAAACGGAACTGTAAATTACGATAACCGGTCCTAATCCGTTCCAGATTTCGAGCTGCCAAATCGAGATTCTTCTGCGAATATGCAATTGGACGACGATAATGGGTTGTTGACAGGAAGAAGCGCAATGTCATCGGATCATCAATATCAGCCAGCATATCGTGCAAGGTTGTAAAGTTCCCCAATGATTTCGACATCTTCTCATTGTCATCACCAACTGTGACAAAACCGTTATGCAACCACTTTTCAACAAACTTTTCGCCTGTATGAGCCTCGGTTTGTGCAATTTCATTTGTGTGATGTGGAAAGGCCAAGTCAATTCCACCGCCATGAATATCCAGATGATTACCAAGATACTTGGTTGACATTACCGAGCACTCAATGTGCCATCCAGGTCGACCAGCACCCCATGGTGAGTCCCATGCGATTGCACCGTCACCATTTGCACCCTTCCAAACTGCAAAATCCATTGGATCTTCTTTACGTGCTAATTCGTCGTCATCTAGGCGGCCAGCCGCATTCGATTCCATTTCGGCCAAATCTTGATGCGCCAGAATCCCATAACCTTTGAATTTCTTTGCGCGGAAATAAACATCACCTTCAGACTCATAGGCATATCCTTTTTTCACCAAATCCTGTACGAAATCAATGATTTCGGGGATATGCTCCGTTGCCCTTGGTCGTACCGTTGCTGGTTTGATATTTAATGGTAGTGTATCTTCATTAAATGCAGCAATATACTTATCTGCTAGCTCTGGAACCGTGATTCCGTCCGCAGCAGCTTGCTTAATCATCTTGTCATCCACATCGGTAAAGTTCGAGACATAGTTTACATCATAACCACGATACTCAAAATAGCGCCGAATTGTGTCAAAGGCGATGGCTGATCGTGCATTACCAATATGAATATAGTTATAGACAGTTGGTCCACAGACATACATATTGATGATATTTTCATGTAGTGGCTCAAAGATTTCTTTGTCCAAGGTCAAGGTGTTAAACACTTTTATCATTGCATGATCCTCCAAATATTAACGCGCTTCAACATGTATCACATACTAATAGTAAGCCTACTGCCACCATTCGTCAAAGACTGTTACCGGACCCCGACGTTTATGCTCAGAACGTAGATACAGCTTTTCAATCTGAGCAGCTTGTTCTGCTGGAATTGACTTGCCCTCTAGGTAATCATCAATCATATCATAACTCACTCCCAGAGCGACCTCGTCTGGTAGTGCGGGACGATCTTCTTCAAGATCAGCCGTTGGTATCTTTTCATATAAATGAGTTGGTGCTTCAAGATAAGCCAACATTGCTCGTCCTTGCCGTTTATTCAACCGATATAATGGCGTAACGTCTGCCGCTCCATCACCAAATTTTGTGTAGAAGCCAGAGATTGCTTCAGCCGCATGATCTGTTCCAATCACCACACCTTGCTTAGCCGCCGCCACACCATATTGAGCAATCATTCGCTGACGCGCTTTGATATTTCCTTTATTGAAATCAGTAATTGTTAATCCAGCTAATTCTAGCTGGCTCACCATTCCAAGCACAGCCGGTTCAATATCAATTCGAATCGTCTGATCAGCTTTCTGCCAGGCAATTGCATCTAATGCATCTTGTTCGTCAGCCTGTTTACCATATGGTAAACGCATTGCAATGAACTGATATTTTACATCACCTGTTTCTTGACGTAACTCAGTAATTGCCATTTGAGCTAACTTTCCTGCCAAAGTTGAATCTTGACCACCCGAAATTCCCAAGACTAAGCTCTGCATTCCCGTTCGCAATAAATATGCCTTCAATAGTTCTATTGAACGACGAACTTCCAGCGCAGGGTCAATCTCTGGTTGTACCCCAAGTGTTTTAATAATTTGAGTCTGTAATTTATCCATGGTATTCAGTGTCCTCCCCTGCCATCTCATGAGCGACCTCATCAACATAATTTCGTACATTCCGGATTAGGTTCATCTTATGATTCCAAGCCTTACTTGATAAATCAACTGGATATTCTTGCGGGTTTAAGTTACGTCGGTACTCTAACCATAGTGCATCAATTCGCTCAGCAGCATATTTTTTAATCTCGTCTAGCTTTGGTAGTGTATATACTACTTCACCATCAACAATAATATCTCTCAATAGTGGCCGTGCATCATAGTCCGTTACGGTCTTGCTAACATATGTGTTAACCGGGTGGAACATCAATAGCCCCCCAATTGCTCGGCGAGGATCCTCATCCCACATTGCAACGTAATCACCCTCGGACTTTCCATCCTTACGTCTAGTAATCCGCCATACTTGCTTTTTACCTGGATTTGAAATCTTTTCCGCCGAACTGGAAATCTTGATCGTATCGACCATTTCACCACGTTCGTTTTCAACCGAAACAACCTTGTAGACTCCACCCAGAGCGGGTTGATCATACGCCGTAATTAACTTCGTTCCAATCCCCCAAGTGTCGATCTTGGCATCTTGCATCTTCAAACTAGTAATTGTCGTTTCATCTAAATCATTAGACGCCACAATTTTGGCATCAGGGAAACCGGCGCTATCTAACATCTTCCGTACACCCTTGGAAATATAAGCCAAGTCCCCAGAGTCGATCCGTACTCCGATGAAATTAATCCGATCGCCCATTTCCTTGGCGACACGGATTGCTGCGGGTACCCCTGAACGTAATGTATCATAAGTATCTACCAAGAACACTACATCTCGATGTGTTTCCGCATAAGCTTTAAAAGCATCATAATCATTTCGATAAATCTGGACCAGCGCATGCGCATGCGTGCCAGAAATCGGAATATTGAAAACTTTTCCTGCACGAACATTCGAAGTTGCGTCAAAGCCACCAATATAGGCTGCCCGAGTACCCCAAATAGCAGCATCCATCTCTTGAGCTCGTCGAGTTCCAAACTCTAAAAGCGTTTGATCTCCGACGACATATCGCATTCGAGCAGCTTTCGTTGCGATTAAGGTTTGGTAATTAACAATGTTCAAAATTGCCGTTTCAATCAACTGCGCATCAAGGATCGTCCCCTCAACCTGTAGAATTGGTTCATTGTTAAAGACAATTTCCCCTTCTTTAGGTGCCCTAATTGTACCTTTAAAGCGCCAGGTTGCGAGATAATCCAAAAACTGTTCGTCGAACTGTTCTGTTTCACGCAGGTAAGCAATATCGCTTGCCGAAAACGACAAATCTTTTACATAATCTACAACCCGCTCTAATCCAGCAAAGACTGCGTATCCATTCGCAAATGGTAGTTTACGGAAGAAGAGTTCATAAACTGCTTTGCGATTGTGAATACCTTTCATGAAATACGTCTGCATCATTGAAAGTTGATACGCGTCCGTATGTAAAGCCAAACTATCATCTTGATAATCAAGAGACATAGTATTATCACTCCGTTTTTCACTTGTATATTTTTTTCTATTTCGCGTTAAGTTCTACTATTAATATGATAAATTGTACCAAATTTTAGACTAACTAAAAAGAAATGCTAGTTTTTGTTTTAGAAATCTTTCACGAATTCATTGATCAATTCTTCCATTCTACTTATATAGGCGTTCCAAGGTGTTATTAATACAATCTACCTGGTAAATGCTAGGCGATGTTATAATAACTGTTATCAATTATTAAAAAGGGGAATACCAATGGTTGAAAATCTACCATATAAACAGTCACTCAAAACGGGTGCCCTGTTGGCTTCAACTGCTGGCTTTGTTGATTCATACACCTTCGCCTTTCACAACGAACGTTTTGCTTCATTTCAAAGCGGTAATTTAATCCAACTTGCAATTAATTTAATGCGTGGCCACTGGCAAGCTGCAATTTTATTTGTCGTCCCAATCGCCTTTTTCCTGATTGGTAGTGCCCTCAATCAAATTTTGAAATACATTGCCGTCGGGCAACGGATTCCGTGGGAGGAACTATCAGTCGGCGTCGAGATTATTGGCCTAATTACAGCCGCGATTCTAGAAATCACGCATACATCAAGTATGTTAGTGCTCTCAGTCTTGGCGACAACCTTGGCAATTCAAGCCGACACGTTTTCAAAAATCAGAAATATGCCTTATGCAACGATCATGAGCACCGGGAATTTGAAAACGCTAGGTGCTACGTTCACTAATGGAATTATCAAGCACTCCAGTGAGGACTTCGGTAAAGCACGCAACATCGGTCTTGTGATTCTCGCCTTCGTTACCGGAGCTGCCTTTGCCGAATTGCTTGGCCGCTGGGTTGGTCCCTTCGCCCTGCTCTATGCACCAATTGCCATTGGTGGCGTCTTCGTCTTGGTTTGGCAAGATCACGCAGTTGAAATGCAAAAATTAAAATAAGGTGTTGACTTTTCCAGCTGAGGACCGTATCATAACAAACATAATAAAACAAAAACAAGTTGAGCAGGAAAGTAGTGTACATTCGCCTTCAAAGAGAGACAACGGTCGCTGGAAGTTGTTATGGATGATGCATACGAAAATGGCCTGTAAATTGGTGTTGGTGAGCAGCAAGTCTGTAAGCTAACAACGGGTTGGTCTACGTTAACAGACACACGAATCGGCATATCATCATATCGTTCCCTGCCCGCTCGTTGTTGAGGTCTTAAAGAGCAATCTTTAAGACGAAGTAGAATGGTAACACGAACACTCGTTTCTATCACTAGTTATTACTAGTCATAGAGACGAGTTTTTTTGTTCAACTTGTTTTTTCACACTTGGGATTTAGGAGTACATTATGAAAAGAATTTTTAAAACTGGTTTAATCGCAATCGCCGCTGGATTAACAATCGGAACCCTCCCTGCAATTGCGCATGCCGATAGCAAAACTGTCACAGTTGGAATCGTTGGTACTGGCGATGCAGGCCTCTGGAAGGTCGTTGCAAAGACAGCCAAGGAAAAGTACGGTATTACCGTTAAGACAAAAGTATTCACTGACTACACCCAACCCAACCAGGCCGTTGCCGCTGGGTCAATTGATTTAAATGCCTTCCAACACGTTTATTTCTTAAACAATTGGAATGCTTCAAATAAGAATTCCGTTGTCTCGATTGGTAAAACCGTAATTGCGCCAATCCAACTTTATTCAACTAGTCATAAGTCAGTTAAGGACTTTAAAAAGGGTGATAAAATTGTGATTCCAAATGATGCCACCAATGAAGGACGCGCCCTTACACTCTTACAGACGGCCGGATTGATTAAACTTGATTCAAAAACCAAGTTGCCAACGACCAAAGACATTACGAGTAATAAGCTCAACTTGAAAATCACAGCAATTGATGCCAGCCAGACACCTTCCGCCCTTAAGTCAAGCGCTGGCGCTGTCATAAACAACACCTATGCTCAAGATGCCAAGCTTAATGATAAAGATGCTATTTACACTGAGCCAGTCAACAAGGCTTCTAGTCAATGGATCAACATTATTGCCGCCAAGAAGTCTGAAAAGAATAACAAGACCTATCAAGAGGTTGTGAAGGCTTATCAAACACAAGCAACCAAAGATTATATTAAAAAGACTTGGGGTGACTCTGAAGTTGGCGCTTGGGATATCAAATTAAAGTAATACTACCATTCCCTCCTATATAGAGGGATACATAACAACTATCATTTCAAGGAGTATTTTATGTCAGTTATTGAACTATCAAATGTTAATGTAACCTTTCAACAAAAGAGCCGTTCAATTGTCGCCGTTCAGAATGAGAGCTTGACGATTGAACAAGGCGATATTTATGGAATCGTTGGCTACTCAGGTGCTGGAAAGTCAACGCTTGTCCGAACCATCAATTATCTACAAACCCCCACAAGTGGCTCCGTCCTAATTAATGGGGTCGAGCTAGGAACATTGTCTGCCACCCAACTACGCATTCAACGGCAAAAGATTGGTATGATCTTTCAACACTTCAATCTAATGGACGAATTGACAGTTTATGGTAACGTCGCCCTACCACTAAAACATTCAAACCTTACCAAGCAAGCAAAAGACGCCAAGATTAAGAGCCTACTTGAACTAGTTGGCTTGGCTGACCGGATTGAAAACTATCCAAGCCAACTTTCTGGTGGTCAAAAGCAGCGTGTGGCGATTGCCCGTGCTCTAGCAAATGATCCTGAGATCTTGATTTCAGATGAGGCAACCTCTGCGCTTGACCCACGGACGACCAATCAAATCCTTGACCTACTAAAAGAGCTTAACCAAAAACTTAATCTAACGATTGTGTTGATTACTCACGAAATGCAAGCCATTAAGAAAATTGCGAATAAAGTTGCTGTGATGGAGAACGGAACCATTATCGAACGTGGTTCACTACTTGAGATTTTCACCCGTCCGACACAAAAACTAACCCGTGACTTTATTAATACTGCCACCAATCGAGACGAAGCTCTCCAAAACGTCCGTGGCTTACTTGTAACGAGCCCGCTCAAGCAACATGATCAATTAGTCGAATTACAGTATGTTGGTAACGAGACTGCTCAACCAGTCCTCGCAACAATCTACGCTGACTTCCAGGTGATGACCAACATCCTATACTCAAACATGGAGATTCTAAGTCAAACACCAATCGGAACAATCATCGCCGTTATGTCTGGTGAACCAGCCCAGATTTCGGCAGCAAAATTGAGCTTAATCGACCACGATGTTCGCTTGAATGTCTTAGAGGAGGGAAAATAAATCATGGGAAATTTCATTCAAACCTATCTACCAAACGTCTACGCGTTAGGCTGGACCGGTGACCTATCTTGGGGTCAAGCAATTTGGGAGACCTTATATATGACCTTTGCCTCCGGAATTCTTGGCGGGATCCTTGGATTAATTTTTGGCTTTGGACTTGTATTAAGTGCTGATAATGGGATCAAGCCTAATCGAACCGTTTATCAAATTTTCGATAAAGTGGTTTCCATTGGTCGCGCGATTCCCTTTATTATCATGTTAGCAATCGTTGCACCATTGACTCAGTTATTAACTGGTACAATCATCGGCCCAACAGCTGCACTAGTTCCTCTAACCTTAGGTGTCTTCGCTTTCTTTGCACGTCAGGTACAAGTGGCCCTACTTTCAGTTGACGCCGGTAAAGTCGAAGCAGCCCAGGCCTTCGGTGCTACCAATCGCGATATCATCTTCGATGTCTACATCCGCGAGGGACGGTCAGAACTAATTCGGGTCTCAACCGTAACCTTAATTTCAATGGTTGGCTTAACTGCCATGGCTGGTGCAATCGGTGGTGGTGGTCTTGGAACAACGGCAATTGCAACTGGTTATGATCGCTTTCAGTTTGATGTTATGTGGGTTGCTACAATCATCCTATTGATCTTCATCATTATTATTCAACTAATCGGTGATCTACTCGCTAAACATTATTCACATAAGTAAAACAAAAGAGCTAAGAATCAAAACATTGATTCTTAGCTCTTTTTCTGTGGCAACTTATTGTACTAAGCGAAACATCTGTGATAAATAATATTCTCCAACCAAATATTTTCCGTCGCCATCTATTGAATATGACCCTCTGAATCAACACGTGTCCATAAATCAAGCCGTTTATATTCCGCTCCCTCCCCACCATGTATTACCATGGGAAGGCTCCATGTATTACCATGGGAAGGCTCCATGTAAGCTCTAAACAGACTACAATCCTACGATGACTCGTTATAAACTAAATCCTTATCACAGGCATTCCATTCGAATAAAAATTTCAGGACACAAAAAAACCTCACACATCAAAAGGTGCGGCAGTGACGCCATTCAACCTAGACTTGGCTACAGCCATCATCGTAACGGTTTATACCTTAAGATATGAGAGATTCCAATGTTAGTTAATTCTAATATAAATATTAGTCAACCAATTCCAAGATGACCATTTGTGCTGCGTCTCCGCGGCGTTGAACAGTCTTCAAGATGCGAGTGTATCCACCTGCACGTCCCTCGAAACGAGGAGCAACATCGTTGAACAAGTGTTGCAATGCAGTCTCGACCTTTACCTTGTTATCATCAGTTGTTTTAACATCAGCAACGACGTTACGTACGAAAGCAGCGGCCTTACGACGTGAAGTCAAATCTCCGCGCTTTCCCAATGTAATCATCTTTTCGGCTGTGCGACGAACTTCCTTGGCGCGAGCCTCAGTAGTCTCGATACGACCATTGATCAACAATGCAGTTGTCAAGTCGCGCAACATAGCCTTACGTTGTGAGCTAGTACGTCCCAACTTACGGTATCCCATGAGTATTTCCTCCTTTACTTGGTATTCTATCGTTTAATCTAATCTTCCTTGCGGAATCCCAAACCTAGCAATGCTAGCTTCTCTTGGATTTCATCAAGTGATTTCCGACCGAGGTTACGAACAGACATCATTTGTGTTTCTGAACGCTCCGTCAACTCTTGTACAGAGTTGATCCCGGCCCGTTTGAGACAATTATAAGACCGAACAGACAAGTCCAACTCTTCAATTGGAGTGTCGGCATGCTTACTGGTTGGTGCTTCTTCCTTGTCTACCATCACCTGCGTCGTTGCTGCGCGCTCTGACAGCTCAACAAATGAGTTCAAGTGATCGGCCATGATTCGGGCAGCCAACGAAACAGCTTCGGTTGGCGTCAAAGAACCATCAGTCCAAACATCCAAAGTCAACTTGTCGAAATCATCACGCTGACCAACACGGGTGCTCTCAACTTGATAATTTACGCGTTCGATTGGGGTAAAGATTGAATCAATTGCTAGAACGCCAATTGGCATTTCATCATGCAATTCCTTATTTTGGTCCGCTGATACATAACCACGTCCGCGTGAAGCAGACAAAGTCATGTGTAACGTAGCCCCAGCCGCAACAGTCGCGATGTAAGTATCTCCATTAAGGATCTCCACATCACTATCACCAGTAATATCACCGGCCGTAACGGTTGCTGGGCCGGTAACGTTTACTTCTAGTGTTTTGTCTTCGTCAGTTTCGATGCGCATTGAAACCTTTTTAAGGTTCAAAATAATTTGCGTTACGTCTTCAACAACTCCTTCGACCGTTGAAAACTCATGCAAAACGCCATCAATCTGAACGGAGTCAATTGCCGCTCCCGGCAATGAAGACAACAATACACGGCGAAGTGAGTTACCAAGCGTAGTACCAAAACCACGCTCAAGTGGCTCAACAACAAACTTACCGTAGTTACTATCTTCTTCCACCAGATTAATCTTTGGGTTCTCGAATTCAAGCATACTGTTAGTTACCCCTTTCAAAGCATTGTGTGAACTAGTTGCAACTGGCAATTAGACACGACGACGCTTTGGTGGACGTGAACCGTTGTGAGGTACTGGTGTAACATCCTTAATAGATGCAACTTCCAAACCTGCAGCGGCCAACGCACGGATTGCGGCTTCACGACCAGAACCAGGTCCCTTAACAGTTACCTCAACAGTCTTCATTCCGTTTTCCATTGCGCTCTTAGCAGCAGCCTCAGCAGCCATTTGCGCAGCAAACGGCGTTGACTTACGGCTACCCTTGAAACCAAGAGCACCAGCTGATGACCAAGCAACAGCATTTCCTTGAACGTCAGTGATCATTACGATCGTGTTGTTGAATGTTGCGTGGATGTGAGCTACACCTGACTCAATATTCTTCTTTACACGACGCTTACGATTAGTACGACCTGCCATAATCAAGTAATCTCCTTTCTTAAAAATTAATTACTTCTTCTTACCTGCAATAGCAACAGCTGGGCCCTTACGCGTACGAGCATTGTTCTTCGTGTTTTGTCCACGAACAGGCAAGCCCTTACGGTGGCGGATACCGCGGTATGATGCAATTTCTTGCAACGACTTAATGTTCAATGAAACCTCACGACGCAAGTCACCTTCTACCTTAATACCGTCAACGACGGCACGGATAGCGTCTTCTTGGTCGGGAGTCAAATCACGAACACGAACATCTTCTGAAACATTTGCTTCAACCAAGATCTTCTTTGCCGTTGTATTACCGATTCCGTATACATAAGTCAATGCGATTACAACACGCTTGTCACGTGGTAAATCAATTCCTGCAATACGAGCCATTACGATTACCTCCTATTTATATAATTTTATCAAAATGCCTTAGGCACCTTGACGTTGCTTGTGCTTAGGGTTTGCTGAGCAAATCACCATTACACGACCATTACGCTTGATAACCTTGCAGTTATCACACATAGGCTTAACTGATGGACGAACCTTCATGATATTTACCTCCTAATTAGAATTAAAATGATTTGTTTAACGGAAACGGTATGTAATCCGTCCCTTAGTCAAATCGTATGGCGACATCTCTACCGTCACACGGTCACCAGGCAAGATACGAATGAAATTCTTCCGGATCTTTCCTGAGACGTGCGCAAGAATGGCGGCGCCGTTTTCCAATTCAACGGTAAACATGGCATTAGGCAAAGTATCCTTCACCACACCTTGAATTTCAATAACATCGTTGGCCACGTTGCTGCCTCCTTTGTTGTGACAATTGAGAACGTAACACAAAATTATAACATAGACACGCCCGGTTTAACAACCGAATATGCTAGAAATAATTAGGCGTTCTTCACATTGTCGAGCAATGCCGTAACATCTGCAAAAACAGTATCTAACTCACGAGCCCCATCGATTTTGCTCAAGATGCCCTTGGCATCATAGAACTCGGCGATTGGCTCAGTCAAAGCACCGTTGACATCCAAGCGATTCTTGATTACTTCTGGCGTATCGTCTGCACGACCACGCGCCATCATGCGATCAATCAACACTTGTTGGTCAGCTGTAAAGTAGATGACTGCGTCCAACTTACGTCCATCTCGAGCAAGCATTTCATCCAAAGCCTTAGCTTGGTCCAAGTTACGAGGGAAACCATCTAAGATGAAACCTTCCTTCGTGTCAGCTTGAGCTAAACGTTCAGCAACGATCCCGTTTGTAACCTCGTCAGGAACAAGATTACCGGCATCCATGAATGACTTTGCCTTCAAACCAAGCTCAGTTTCGTTGGCCATAGCGGCCCGGAACATATCCCCGGTTGAGATGTGTGGCAAGTTGTATTGTTCAACAATCTTTGCAGCTTGGGTACCCTTACCAACCCCTGGTAAGCCCAATAACATGAGATTCATACTCATTTTGCTTTGACTCCTTCTTGAATAAATCCAACATATTGACGCTTCATCATCAATCCTTCAAGTTGCTTGATCAAGTCAATTGCCACACCGATAACAATCAATAATGACGTACCAGACATAGCTAATCGAGAATCAAGCCCGAAGAAATGAACTGCTAACATTGGGACCAAAGCCACCAATCCTAGGAACAAAGCTCCAACTACTGATAGGCGCATTAGCAAACCAGAAATCCAACGTTGTGTTGATTCCCCAGGCCAGACACCTACAATATAACTACCTTGCTTTTGCAAGTTCTCCGACATCTTTTCAGGGTTAACCTGAACGAAAGCATAGAAGAACGTAAACAAGACAATCAGTACTGTATAGACAATTCCACCTTGCAACGTTTGCGTTGAAAGATATGTCATTGCCGTACTGTACCAAGAGCTATCTGCAAATTTACCTGAGAAGGCTTGCAAAATCGTTTGCGGTGTAACCAACAAAGATGACGCGAAGATAACTGGAATAACTCCAGCCACATTCACTCGTAGAGGCAAGAACGAAGCCGAACTTGCACCTGACGAACGTCGCGTATATTGCATTGGAATCCGTCGAATTGCTTGATTAACCCAGGTAACAAAAGCGATTGCCAAGATAAAGAGCATTAACATTCCCACCATAAAGGCTGAACCACGCGCTGGATCAGAATTTTGGAGAACATTCTCTTTAAACATTTGGTACAACCCTGCTGGAACACGCGCAATGATACCAGCAAAGATCAGCATTGAGACACCTTGACCGAGTCCACGATCAGTGATCATTTCACCTAACCAAACGGCAAACATTGTACCGGCAGTTAGAATGAAACCAATTAAGACATAGGTTTGCCAATTTGGCGTTTGCACCAAATGAATTGAACTTAATTGGTTGAACCCAGCTGTAATACCAATTGATTGAACAAAAGCTAGGATAATCGTCAAATACCGAGTGACTTGATTCAACTTACGTCGACCAACTTCACCCTGTTTCGACCATTCAACAAATCGTGGCACAATATCCATTTGTAGAAGTTGTACCACGATTTGTGCAGTAACGTATGGTGATACCCCCATTGCGAACAATGAGTAATTGGTAAGTCCACCACCGCTAAACATATTCAAAATACTGCCGAGCCCAGAATTTGCTACTTCTTGAAGTGCGGCCGTGTTAATTCCCGGCACTGTGATATATGCACCCAAGCGGTAAACAATTAGAATCATCAAGGTAAATATCAATTTCTTACGAATATCTTTTTCCTTGAGCGACATGAGCACGGTTGTCAGCATTAGATCACCTCAGTCTTACCACCAGCAGCTTCAATAGCAGTTACGGCAGCAGCAGAGAACTTGCTAGCTTTAACAGTCAATGATTTCTCAAGTTGACCATTTGCTAAGATCTTAACACCGCTCAATTCTTTTTTAATAATACCAGCTTCAATCAGCAAGGCTGGTGAAACTTCAGTACCATTATCGAATTGGTTCAACACGTCCAAGTTCACAACAGCGAACTCTTTACGGTTGATGTTAGTAAATCCACGCTTTGGAATGCGACGGAACAAAGGCATTTGTCCACCTTCGAAACCAAGACGTACCTTACCACGAGCCTTTTGACCCTTTTGACCACGTCCAGCGGTCTTACCGTTACCAGATGACTCACCACGACCCACACGATTGCGGACCTTACGTGAACCAGCGACAACTTGGAGCTCATTAAGCTTCATTAGGTTTACCTCCTATTAATCTCAGCTTACTCAGCTACTAACGCAACAGTAACCAAGTGAGCAATCTTAAACACAGCACCACGTGTTTGAGGATTGTTAGGCAAAACTACTGATGAGTTTACCTTGTTAAGCCCTAGAGCTTTAACAATCGCACGTTGGTTTGGCTTGCGGTGAGCAGCACTCTTCACAAGCGTAATCTTAACTTGTTCTGACATATTCTGCCTCCTTAATCAGCCAAGTGCTCAAGTGAGACTTGACGCAACTCGGCAACTTCTTCAGCGTTCTTCAATTCAGAGATAGCTTCGAAAGTTGCGCGCACAACGTTAATTGGTGTTGATGAACCTAGTGACTTTGCAGTCACGTCGGCAATACCAGCCAATTCCAAAACGGCACGTGCAGCACCACCGGCTGCAACTCCAGAACCTTCAACGGCTGGCTTCAACAAAATGCGTCCGCCACCGAAGATACCCAATGAAGAATGAGGAAGGGTCGTGCCAACAGTTGGGACAGCGATGATGTTGCGCTTGGCAGCTTCAACAGCCTTACGGATAGCCTCAGGAACTTCTTGAGCCTTTCCAGTACCAAAACCAACGTGACCATTACGGTCTCCAACTACAACCAAAGCAGCGAAACGTAGACGACGTCCACCCTTAACAACCTTTGTAACACGGTTGATGGCAACAACGTTTTCTTCTAGTTCGCCGAGCTTCTTTGGATCGATATAAGCCATGATATATTCCTCCTTCCTATTAGAACTTCAAACCAGCTTCACGAGCTGCTTCGGCCAATGCTTGTACACGTCCGTGATACAAGTATCCACCACGATCGAAGACAACGTCGACGATACCCTTTGAAGCAGCACGTTCAGCAACTAAAGCACCAACTTTAGCGGCTTGTTCAGTCTTTGGTGCAGTTTCAACAGCTGCATCCAAAGTTGAGGCACTAGCAAGCGTCACACCCGCTACGTCATCAATTAATTGCGCGTAGATGTTCTTGTTAGAACGGTAAACGTTCAAGCGTGGGCGCTCAGCAGTACCGGAAATCTTTCCACGAACACGAGTGTGTCGATGTTGACGCACTTTGTTCTTGTCTGACTTCGTAATCATTGTTCGTAACCTCGTTTTCGTATAATCGGAGATATACATAGTAAGTAGTCAGGATGTTGCAATCCTCAACTTAGATCTAAATCTAAGATTACTTACCAGTCTTACCTTCCTTACGTGCAACAATTTCGCCTTCGTAACGAATTCCCTTACCCTTATAAGGTTCTGGGGCGCGTACGGCGCGAATTTCAGCGGCCAAATCACCGACCAATTGCTTGCTGATACCTTCAACAGTAATAGTTACTGAATCAGGAACTTCAACAGTCAATCCTTCACGGGCCTCAAACTCAACTGGGTGTGAGTAACCTACAGACAAAACAAGCTTGTCGCCTTGCTTTGCGGCACGGTAACCAACACCGACCAACTTCAAAGTCTTTTTGAAGCCATTTGAGACACCCTCAACCATGTTAGCAACATTGGCGCGAGTAGTTCCGTGAAGTGCCTTAGTGCGACCGTCGTCAGATGAACGGCTAAATGAAACATTTGAACCATCAACTGAGAGAGTAATTTCTGAAGCGACCGTGCGTGACAATTCACCCTTAGGTCCCTTGACAGTTACGACATCGCCTTGACGTGATACTTCAACACCAGCAGGCAAAGTCAAAACCTTATTACCAATACGACTCATCGGTAGACACCTCCTTATTAGATTTTATTTATTACCAGACGTAAGCCAATACCTCGCCACCAATTTTCTTGGCGCGAGCTTCCTTATCGGTGATGACACCTTCAGAAGTTGAGATGATAGCGATACCCAAACCGTTGAAAACCTTTGGTACAGCATCAGCCTTAACATAAGAACGCAAACCTGGCTTTGAAATACGCTTCAAACCAGTGATAACGCGTTGCTTATCGGCACTGTACTTAAGGAAGACACGGATGACACCTTGCTTGTCATCTTCAATGTATTCAACGTCGCGAACAAAGCCTTCATTCTTCAAAATCTCGGCGATGTCCTTCTTGATCTTTGATGCAGGTACTTCGACTGAATCGTGACGAACCATGTTGGCGTTACGAATACGAGTCAAAAAGTCTGCAATTGGGTCAGTCATAGACATTGATTTTTGCCTCCTTGCAAAATTTACTGTTTGACAGTTAATTGATTACTTAGCGAAAGGCATACCCATTTGAGTAAGCATTTCACGAGCTTCTTCGTCAGTGTTAGCAGTCGTTACGATAACGATATCTAATCCACGGACACGGTTAACTTGATCGTAATCGATTTCTGGGAAAATCAATTGTTCCTTGATTCCCAAAGTGTAGTTTCCACGACCATCGAAGGCCTTTGCAGAAACACCACGGAAGTCACGAACACGTGGTAGTGATACGCTGATTAACTTATCCAAGAAATCATACATACGCTCACCGCGCAACGTAACCTTAGTTCCGATTGCCATACCCTCACGCAAACGGAAGCCAGCGATTGACTTCTTTGCACGCGTGATAACAGGCTTTTGACCAGCAATCAATTCCAATTCAGCAACAGCTTCATCCAAGTTCTTAGAGTTTGATACAGCATCACCAACACCCATGTTCAAAACGATCTTTTCGATCTTTGGTGTTTGCATTGATGAAGTGTAGTTAAACTTTTCGATCATTGAAGGTTGAACTTCCTTAACAAACTTTTCTTTTAAGCGATTCATGATAAAGATTTCCTCCTTCCTTTCCTTTGATTAATTATGCCAAAGTCGTTCCAGACTTCTTTGCAAAACGTACCTTCTTGCCATCTTCAACCTTGTAACCAACACGAGTTGGCTCGTTAGTAGAAGGGTCAAGCAATTGTACATTTGAGACGTGGATTGGAGCTTCAAGCTCGATAATTCCACCTTGTGGGTATTGGTTGTTTGGCTTTTGGTGCTTCTTAATCATATTCACACCTTCGACAACAACACGGTCCTTGGCAGCGAATGTCTTAACAACAGTCCCTTCCTTGCCCTTGTCCTTGCCGGCGATAACCTTAACCTTGTCACCAGTCTTCACAAACATGCGAGGCTTCCTCCTTTGATTTAATGATGGCGATTACAATACTTCAGGTGCCAATGACACAATACGCATGTAATCATTGTCACGCAATTCACGCGCAACAGGTCCGAAGATACGAGTCCCAACTGGGCTCTTATCATCCTTTACGATAACGGCAGCGTTCTCATCAAACTTGATGTATGAACCATCTGCACGGTGCATTCCTGAAACAGTACGAACGATAACGGCTTTAACAACGTCACCCTTCTTTACAGTTCCACCAGGAATGGCTTGCTTAACAGTTGCGACGATCATGTCACCGATTCCGGCGAACTTACGACCTGAACCACCCAAAACCTTGATTGTCAAGATTTCACGTGCTCCTGAGTTGTCAGCAACTTTCAAACGACTCTCTTGTTGAATCACGATTCTGTCTCCTTTCCGCTATTGGTAAAATTCGAGATTAAACGATTAGATAATAACGGCCTTCTCGACGATTTCTACCAAACGGAAGCGCTTTGTAGCTGATGTTGGACGTGTCTCCATGATACGTACAATGTCACCTTCTTTAGCTTCGTTGTTTTCATCGTGAGCCTTAAACTTCTTCGTGTATTTAACACGCTTACCATATACGGGGTGGTTTTTGTAAGTCTCGATGGCAACCGTAATAGTCTTCTCCATCTTGTCTGAAACCACGCGGCCTTGGTAAACCTTACGTGCGTTACGAGCTTCAGTCATATCGGTCTCCTCTCTAGCTTACTTGTTCAATTCTTGTTGACGGATAACCGTCTTGATACGTGCGATTTGCTTACGTACTTCTGAAAGACGGGCCGTGTTCTCAAGTTGACCAGTAGCTAGTTGGAAACGTAAATTGAATAGCTCTTCTTTGTAGCTCTTCTCTTTAGCAACCAACTCTTCTTGGCTGAGGCCCTTGATTTCGTTTTGTAAATCCTTGATCTTCATTATTCACCCTCCACTTGACGAGTCAAGATTTTCGTCTTAACTGGCAACTTGTGAGATGCAAGACGCAAGGCTTCACGGGCAACCTCTTCAGGTACACCAGCAACTTCGAACATTACCTTACCACGCTTAACAGGTGCAACCCATCCATCAGGTGAACCCTTACCGTTACCCATACGAACACCGACACCCTTAGAAGTGTATGACAAGTGTGGGAAAATCTTAATCCATACTTGACCACCACGCTTCATGTGACGAGTCATGGCAACACGAGCAGCCTCGATTTGGCGGTTTGAAATCCAGTGAGACTCAGTAGCTTGTAATCCGAACTCACCGAAGGCAACCGTCTTACCACCCTTAGCTTCACCACGCATCTTACCGCGGTGAGGACGGCGGTACTTAACACGCTTTGGTACTAGCATGATTACTTGCCTCCTTGCTTCTTCTCTGGCAAAATATCACCGCGGTAAATCCAAGTTTTAACACCTAGTTGACCGAAAGTAGTAGTTGCCTCATCCCATGAGTAGTCGATGTCTGCACGCAAAGTGTGCAAAGGCACCGTACCCTCAGTATATTGCTCAACACGAGCAATATCAGCTCCGTTAATACGACCTGAAACTTGTGTCTTGATACCCTTGGCACCAGCACGCATCGCACGTTGCATTGCACCACGCATAGCGCGGCGGAAAGCAACACGACGTTCCAAATCAGAAGCGATTTGTGAACCGACCAAGTGGGCGTCCAAATCAGGCTTCTTAATCTCAATGATGTTGATGTGTACGCGCTCACCCTTAGCCACTAGACGTGACAATTCGTTACGCAATGCATCAACTTCAGATCCACCCTTACCAATAACCATACCTGGCTTAGCAGTGTGGATTGAGACGTTTACACGGTTTGCTGTACGCTCGATCTCAATGCGAGATACTGATGCGTCAGCTAATTTAGTCTCGATATACTTACGTAGCTTCAAGTCTTCATGCAATGAAGTTACGTAGTCCTTCTTGTTTGCGTACCACTTAGCATCCCAGTCGCGGATAATGCCGACACGCATACCAGTTGGGTTAATCTTTTGACCCATGACTCAATCCTCCTTACTTTTCTTTTACCACAATCGTAATGTGGCTAGTACGCTTGTTGATTGGTGAAGCTGAACCCTTGGCACGTGGACGGAAACGCTTTAGCGTTGGTCCTTCGTTAGCAAAGGCTTCGGCAACTACCAAATCTTCACGATCTAGTGAATAGTTGTTCTCAGCATTAGCAACCGCTGAGTTCAACACTTTGTATACATCTAATGAAGAGTGGTTTGGCAAGAATTGCAAGATTGCAAATGCTTCTGCCACACTCTTCCCACGAACTTGGTCAAGCACAAGGCGGACCTTACGTGGAGCGACACGAACGATTTTCGCTGTGGCGCGTGCTGACGTGATTTGTTCAGCCATTCTTAGTGCCTCCTAAATTACTTACGCTTAGTCTTTTTGTCATCCGCTGCGTGACCATGGAATGTACGCGTAGGGACGAACTCACCAAGCTTGTGACCAACCATGTCTTCTTGGACTAGAACTGGAACGTGCTTACGACCATCGTAAACTGCAAAAGTCAATCCAATAAAGCTAGGGAAAATCGTTGAACGACGTGACCATGTCTTGATAACTTCTTGCTTGCTTGAAGCGTTGGCTTCTTCAACCTTCTTCAACAAGTGAGCATCAGCAAATGGTCCCTTCTTCAGGCTGCGACTCATAATTGAGTCCTCCTCTCGTTTGCTTGTGTGTTATACACTAAATTACTTGTTTAGAAACAAGACTACTTGCTCTTACGACCACGAACGATAAACTTCGTTGAACGAGCCTTAACGTTACGAGTCTTCTTACCAGCAGTCTTCTTACCCCATGGTGACATTGGAGATGGACGACCAACTGGGGCCTTTCCTTCACCACCACCGTGTGGGTGATCGTTAGGGTTCATTACTGATCCACGAACGTGTGGACGTTGACCCTTCCAACGCTTACGACCAGCCTTACCCCAGTTAATCAATGAATGTTGTTCGTTTCCGACAACACCAACTGTGGCGCGGTTAGTAGCAAGGATCATACGAACTTCACCTGATGCCAAGCGAACAAGAACGTACTTTCCTTCCTTACCCAACAATTGAGCTGAAGTTCCAGCAGAACGGACCAATTGTCCACCCTTACCAGGCTTCAATTCGATATTGTGGATTTGAGTTCCATCAGGAATGTTTGCCAATGGCAAAGCGTTTCCGACCTTGATGTCGGCTTCAGGACCAGATTGAACAATCATGCCAACCTCAAGTCCCTTAGGCGCCAAGATATACGCTTTAACACCATCAGTATATTGCAACAAAGCAATATTTGCTGAACGGTTTGGATCGTATTCGATTGAAGCAACCTTGGCAACTACGTCGTCCTTAGTACGCTTGAAATCGATGATACGGTATTGACGCTTATGTCCACCACCACGGTGACGAACAGTCATGTGTCCGTAAGAGTTACGGGCACCAGTGTTTGACTTTGATTCCAACAAACTCTTCTCGGGCGTCGTCTTTGTGATCTCAGCAAAATCTGAGCCAGTCATGTTACGACGACCGTTAGAGGTTGGCTTATACTTCTTGATAGCCACGCTAATGTCCTCCTATTAGTTTTCGTTGAACAATTGAATGTCCTTTGAAGCAGAAGTCAACTTAATGATTGCCTTCTTACGCTTCTTAGTGTAACCAGAGAAGCGACCTTGGCGCTTCAACTTACCACGTACGTTTGCTGTGTTGATCTTTTCGATTTTAACTTCGAAAATCTCTTCAATAGCGCGCTTAATTTGTGGCTTTGTGGCACGAACATCAACTTCAAACGTATAACGCTTTTCATCCAAAACGTTCATAGTTTGCTCAGTGATGATCGGGCGCAAAATGATATCACGTGCGTCCATTATGCCAAAACCTCCTCAACTTGTGCCAAAGCTGATTGTACAACAATCAACTTATCGTTGTTGATTACGTCAAGAACGTTAACACCCTTAGCTGTCATCACAGTAACATTTTGCAAGTTACGTGCTGCCAATGCTGCGTTAGTGTTGTTGTCGTCCAAAACGATCAACGTCTTTTCGTTTACGTTCAAGTTGTTCAAGACAGCCTTGAAGTCTTTTGTCTTTGGTGCGTCGAATGACAAAGCATCAACCATTACCAAAGCATTGTCCAAAACCTTTTGTGACAATACTGACTTCAATGCCAAACGGTAAACCTTCTTTGGCAACTTGTATGCGTATGAACGTGGTGTAGGTCCGAAGACAATACCACCTCCACGCCATTGTGGTGAACGGATTGAACCTTGGCGGGCACGTCCAGTACCCTTTTGACGCCATGGCTTCTTTCCACCACCGCGAACTGCTGAGCGGTTCTTAACGGCGTGTGTACCTTGACGCAATGATGCACGTTGCATCAAAACTGCATCAGTAATGACATTGTTGTTTGGCTCGATACCGAAGACAGCGTCGTTCAATTCAACTTCGCCGGCGTTTGAACCGTCTTGCTTAAACAAAGCAACCTTAGTCATGTTATTTCCTCCCTTCGTCCTTATTACTTAGCCTTGATAGAGCTCTTAACTGTAACAAGTGACTTGTTGGCACCAGGAACATTTCCCTTAACCAAAATTACGTTGTTTTCAACGTCAACACGTACAACTTGTAAGTTTTGAACAGTACGCTTATGGTTACCCATGCGTCCAGGCAATTTCTTACCCTTGAAGACGCGGTTGATAACGGCACCCATAGAACCTGGACGACGGTGATAACGAGAACCGTGCGCCATAGGACCACGTGATTGGCCGTCCTTCTTGATGTTACCTTGGAAACCATGGCCCTTTGTGATTCCAGTAACGTCGACTGCTTCACCTGCGGCGAACAAATCAACCTTTACTTCATCCCCAACGTTGTATTCTCCCTCAGCGTCGCGAATCTCACGAATGTAGCGCTTAGGGGTCGTGTTTGCCTTTGAGGCGTGACCTTGCTCAGGCTTGTTACTCAAAACGGCACGCTTGTCTTGGAAACCAAGTTGAACTGCACTATAGCCGTCGTTTTCCAAAGTTTTAACTTGTAGAACAACGTTAGCAGCAGCTTCAATCACAGTAACTGGGATAAGCTCACCGTTCTCAGTGAATACCTGAGTCATGCCGACTTTGCGGCCTAAGATACCCTTAGTAGTCATGACTATCTCCTTTTGTTTGGTAAATTTACTTTTTGGTTAGTTAAATGCATAACCAGGCAAGTTTGTTGTTGCTGTTGTTGCGTTGTAAAAATTACAACTTGATTTCGATGTCGACACCACTTGGTAATTCAAGCTTTGACAATGCGTCAACAGTCTTAGCAGTTGGGTTCACGATATCGATCAAACGCTTGTGAGTGCGCATTTCGAATTGCTCACGTGAATCCTTGTGCTTGTGAGGTGAACGCAAAACTGTGTAAAGTGTGCGCTCAGTTGGCAAAGGAATTGGACCTGAAATTTCAGCGCCCGTACGCTTTGCTGTCTCAACAATCTTTTCTGCAGATGCATCCAAGATTTGGTGCTCGTAAGCCTTTAAACGGATACGAATCTTCTTATTTGCCATGATAGTTCTCCCTTCGTCCATATTGGAATATGAAACTAACTCCGTGGAAACTACCGACGCACCCCAAGAATCCATGGCACTGGTTCTCGTGGCAATGCCGCCGGGTGTGTCGCAACCTCCCACATCAACGCTCGTTGAATGTGTATCATGTGGGTCATTTGATTTCTCGCCTGGCTCACACGTACTTGACTATATTACCGCGCCAGTTAATGAAATGCAACACTTTTCTTCATTAATTTTACATATATTTGCGCATAAAGAATCGAAACCGGTTTCATAATTTTAGTTCAAATATCCGCTCTTTTTCTTAGAGCCAATTCAGCTAGTCTTTTTGTATCGAAGAATTCGTTAATTATATAGTAGAAAACAGATTATTTAAACAAAAAGAAAACGAATCAAACCACGTATAACCGCACTTCAATCCGTTTTTCTTATTAGACAAGACCGTTACCAGACTATATTTAGAATGCACCTCCTCCTCCTCCGCCAAAGCCGCCAGAGAATCCACCACCACCGCCGAAACCGCCCGATCCAGTGTTAATGCTGGCCGCTGTTGTAAAACCGGTCACGGTTGTTGCTAGACTATAGTTCAGTGCCAGATACATCGGTAGATAACTTCCATCGGCCGTTTGACTTAGATTTCCGGTTAAGTTGATATGCTTGAGTTTGATCAACTTCAGAACCTCATCCGCCAACCCAAAAGCCGTCGCATAAACGAGATAGCGATTCCATAACACGATTGCGGCAAGCTCATCATCATCAAGGTGCGCGATTTCCTTAAGCATATTACGGAATCCTTGCCATTGAGCCTGTTTTTCAACGCCGGCTTTTGTTACAAGCCCATCTCGGCGCATCTTATTGAACTTAAAACCAACCACTAATAAACTAATTGTTGCTAGAACTGCCAAGATGACTGCTATAAACGCAACGGGGGTTTGGTCACCACCAGCCAGTAGCACCGCAAAGACTAACGCAAACATTCCAACCGCCAATCCTAGCATGATCATTGGGAAAATCAGTTGGAACTTCTCACCGCTCGTCAGTGGCCGGAAGAACACCGTGGTCCCTTGTGCCTTTAGCTCCGCTCTGATTTCATCAGCAAGCAACTTAACTTGATGATTGAAACTCTCTTCCGCTTTTACACCGGCCGCTTGCATTGCGACCTTATCCAAGGATTGATTAATTTGATAACCTGCAAACATGTTCTCAAAGGTTACCTGCTGTTGGTCATTAAAAATCATTGCCACTAAACGTTTCTCAGCAGGGCTTAAAATATTTGCCTTGTCTGCAACTTGGGCAAGCATTTTATCATCAACCAATTGTAAAGCGCCCCGATCAATTAAATCAGTGATTGTTGCCATCACTAGGTCCTTAAAACCTAACGAACGGCTTTTACCAGCAATCGATAATTCATCCAAATCAATGCTATATACCTGACTGGCCATTAGGAGCGGCTTTGTATCATCAGGTAAATCATAAATTCTGAGATTCTTTGGTGCGAGTTGCTTAATTTTTAACTGGTGTAACTTATAGATTAACCAAGCCAAACTAACCACAAAGAGGATGCTAGCAATAACTGGGAATAATTCACGATATAAGAAAATCATTAATTGACTACGCCTAGTAATTCCTGCCTCGGTTGCTTTGAATTTATCAAAATAAGCGGGCGCATCGCTAACTGCCCCACCAAAAGTACTGGCCTGCCAAATTCCATGCAAGGCCAAATCACTTCCAGCAGTGATTGATGGTACATTGAAGCTAAAAACATTTTCCGCTTTATTAATTTGAACTGGTTTAATGAAATAACCCTGGTGTACCGCCAACTGGGCTTTTTGATCCGCTACTGGTGCAACCACCTTAAATGAAACGTTATTAATTGTTTCATCCCAATCCGAAATTGGAACCCAATTCAACACAAAACTATCTCGATAAGCAAACAAAGGTTGGTCAAGCTCATACCGTGCAATCAATCTAACTTGATCTCCAGCATTTCCCGCATTGTAAACCTTGGTCACTAGGGCATCTGAGTTTTCAGTTGAACTTACTTGATAATCACCAGTCGCCAACTGTTGCCCGTTTCTAATTACCTCAATCTGCGGATCATTGACAATCTTGAATCCCTCTGGAGTATTCCCAGCTTGGCCCAAAGTTAAATACTGCCCATTGTATGTACTTGAGAAGTCGTAGTCGACAGCCTCTTCATAAATCGCTCGTTGTGTTCCATCAGAATTAGCTGGTTCCAAGGTTAAAGTACCTTGATATTTTGAGATTGTATAATCTACCGTTTGGGCGGCGTTAACACCTGTTCCAACAGCAAATGAAATTATTGCTATGCTCAAAGTTATTAAACCCACTAAACTAACTTTAAGCCAATCTTTAATTCGTTTCATAAGGCCATACCCACAACTTTCATAAGTCTACTCTAGGGTAATTATACACCGAAACCTTCCGTGTTGACCTGGCGTATGCTTACACCAGCAAACAAAAAACGGACAATGCTAATGATAAAATCAGCTTGTCCATTCATAACGATATTAAAATCTATTCTTCTAAGTACGGAAATTCCAAAGCTGGATTAGCATTTAAATCCCAACCAGCTCGAGCACCGTGGCGATAGGCAATATCTCCAGCGGCTCCAATCATTGCAGCATTATCTCCGGCTAACTTGATTGGTACTGGAATATAATGCACGGCTGGGAAATCGGCCAACAATTCATCCAATCCAGCTCGTAAACCTTGATTGGCCGCAACACCTCCGGCTACGATGAATGATTTCACCGGATAAGCTTGAAGCGCATGCCGAGTCTTGGTTAACAGCACCTCCAATACCGCCGCTTGAAAGGAGCTTGCTAAATTGATGTGGTCAATCACTTCATCACGTTGTTCAGCATTATGTAATAGATTAATCACAGCACTTTTCAAACCTGAAAATGAAAAGTCATAATTATCATCCGTCAGCATTGGCCGAGGTAGCTGGTAGACATCCTGACCTTGATGGGCCATTTCATCAATCAACCGGCCAGAGGGATATTGCAAGCCCATTGTTCGACCGACCTTATCATAACTCTCACCAGCCGCGTCATCTTGCGTATCGCCAATCACCAAATACTCATACTCAGCCTTCATTAAGACCAACTCAGTGTGCCCACCTGATACCATCAATGCCAATGCAGGGTATTGAATTGGCTCGACAAAATTAGCAGCTGAAATATGCCCGGCTAAATGAATTACCGGAACCAACGGTAAGTTATGCGCCCATGCAATTGTCTTGGCCGCGGTTACACCAATCAACAACGCCCCCACCAGGCCTGGACCTTGAGTAACTGCGATTGCTGTTAAATCCGTGTAAGTTAAGTGAGCCTCCTCTAATGCAGCGTCAGCAAGAATTGTCACCTGTTCGATATGATGCCGGCTAGCAACCTCAGGCACAATCCCGCCAAAGCGTTGATGACTCTTGATCTGCGTAGCTGTCTGTAGGCTAACTATTTCATGACCATCTTGTACGATTGCCACACTTGTCTCGTCGGCGCTCGACTCAAAAGCCATTATTAATCTTTTTGCCATCTTCTTTACGCCTCCGTCATTTTCTTAATGGTAAATAGAGATCCATCAAGTAAGCGTCCTCTTTCGGCTTACTATAGTAATCTTCACGAATATTATAAATCTCAAATCCAATTCGTTCATACAGGTGATGCGCACGTTTATTGCCATGACGCACTTCCAGCATAACGCGTGTTTTTGCCGGGAAATGATCAAACCATTCAAGCAAAAGTTGCTCTGCTAAGTGTTGCCCTTGAAACGCTGGAATAATTGCCACATTGCTAATTGATAGCTCATCAACAATCAGTGTCCCGCCGACAAAGCCAACTGCTTCACCATCAATTTCAATGATTAAATAGGACACCCATTTGTTCAACAAATCATGCGTGAAAATTTGTTTGGACCAAGGCGAACCACCATAGGCCAACTTAGCAAGATGATATAATTCATCAGCGGTTGTCTTTGAACGATAATTGACCGTCGTCATCTTTCGTACCATCTCCTAACATTTGTGCCATATCATAGGCATCTTCACCTGTATCATCATAATATTTTGCCCGTGTTCGTACAATTTGAAAGCCCAAACGTTCATAAAGCGCCACTGCGCCTACATTTGACACCCGGACCTCTAGCGAAACCCGATTAAAATTAATCTGTTGTGCCACTGTCATAATGTAGGTCAACAAAAAGGTCCCTAAACCACGTTTCTGCCAATCAGGCGCAATCGTAATATTACTAATATGCACATCCTTAATTCCAGGACGAAAACTAGCAATGATATAGCCAGCCAATGAATTCGTTTCTGGCTCACGAATCAGCACAAATAACGAATTGTGCGGTTGGCTCAACAGATCATAAAAGACGCCTTCCGCCCAAGGTTCCTCTCCTTCATAGGCCCAACGTTCAACCAAAACCATCTCAGCAATGTCGTCACGACTAGCTGGACGCAATTCAAAACTGCGTCCTCGTACGGTAATCATTTGCCGAAAATTACGGACTTGTTCTGGCAATGGTCGGCTGATCCACGTGAACCAGTTTCTAAACTTTCTCCACAAATCCATCATGACTAACCCCTGGATGAGCTTTCGCCCAATCCACTTCTGCCTGTGATAGGCGCAAATAATTCGGTACAAATTGATGAATCGCATCAATGTCTGTAATTGGCTTTTCCAATTCTGCTAACATCATCAGATTAGCCGCATTTGGTAAGTTCGTTGTGCTGAACTCCGCTGTTGGAAGTGCTTCCCGTAAAGCTACTTCAAAACGACCAATCTCGCCAACAAAGATCACGTCCGTCGCAGTCGTTTTTAAATCATCGATTAATTTCTGTAAATTACTATGTCGATCTGCTTGGACACTAGTAAGTCTTCCAGCTAAATAACGGTAACCACCGACATACATATTATCATTTCGTGCGTCCATAATTGGCACAATTAATTTATCAGTTGCCATGACATTAGCAGCCAATAAAGCCAAGCTTGAAACGCCAACTAATGCAAGATTTAACGTAAATGCCAAAGTCTTAGCAGTTGTAACCGCAATTCGAAGACCAGTGTACGAACCTGGTCCTTGACTAACAATTACCTGATCCAAGTCATTTGGTTGCCAACTAGCTGCCTTTAACAACTCATCCATAAAGGGCAAGAGTTGTACCGAATGATTTTTCAAAACATTGGTAGCTCGTTGATCAACTAATTTATCATCTTCAAAAATCGCAACAGATAGTGGCTGATTCGAGGTGTCAAAAGCAATTGTTTTCATGTTCCACTCCTTTTTCGCTAACTTCGATTTTACACTGCTTTGGGCTTTGGATAAAGATAAAACATTTTCCAAAGACAATAAAAAGGCCACACAATCATTCTCAGATTATGCAGTCTTTATTTTAAATCTGTCAATTAACGATCTTCATAACCCTTTGGGTGCTTTTGGTGCCAAGTCCATGCTGTTTTGATAATCTCTTCAACACTTTCGTACTCTGGCTGCCAGTTCAAGATTGAACGGGCCTTATCAGAAGCCGCAACAAGTGAATCGGGATCTCCAGCACGGCGTGGGCCGATTTCGGCTGGAATCGCTTGACCAGTTGCTTGACGAGCTGCTTCAACCATTTGCTTAACAGAATATCCATTCGCTGAGCCTAGGTTAAATTGATTTGACGCTTTACCTTCAGCAAGGTAGTCTAAGGCCAAAATATGCGCTTTAACCAGATCCATCACATGCACGTAATCACGAACATTGAAGCCATCTGGCGTATTGTAATCATCACCAAACATCATGATCTTCTCGCGCTCACCCAAGGCAGTTTGCAAGATAATCGGTACTAGGTGTGTCTCAACTGGATGATCTTCACCAATTGAACCATCTGCCTTAGCTCCGGCAACGTTGAAATAACGCAATGCAACCCACTTCAATCCGTAGGCCTCGTCAGCCCACTTCATAATGTGTTCCATTTGTAGCTTTGATTCACCATATGGATTGATTGGGTTTTGAGGAGTCGTTTCACTAATTGGGCTCTCTTCTGGCGTACCGTAAGTGGCCGCAGTCGATGAGAAGACAATCTGCTTTACATTAAACTCAAGCATCACTTCCAAAAGTGCAATCATCCCCGCCGTATTATTATCAAAATACTTTAGCGGATCCTTCATTGATTCCGGCACAATTGATGAAGCCGCAAAATGAACTACCTGATCAATTTTCTCATCACGGAAAATTTGACGCATTGCATCTTTATCCCGAATGTCGACCTCATAGAAAGGCACACCGGCTGGTACGGCCTTACGATGCCCCGTTAGCAGATTATCAACAACCACAACATCTCGTTGCTCTTGTAAAAGTAAATCAACCATATGTGAGCCGATGTATCCAGCCCCACCTAATACTAATGTAGTCATGTAAACTCCTCAATTCTTCATCACTAGGTAATAAATCGTTATTCTATAATTCTAAAACACATTTCTCAGCCAAAAGTGGATTAAACGATGTTATATCATTCACTTATCGAAACTATTAAAGCTCAGTCCAGGTAATTTCAGCCTCTGCTGAAAGCGTACCATTCGCCCAAATCTGATGCAACGTTGTATTGCCAACGATTTTGACTTCTGAACGAACATACTCGCCTAAACGAACTTCTTGCTCATACTTGATATTTACAGCTGTTGGTTCATGACTGGTTATGAAGTCGGCTCCTAACACATCCTGCATCCAATCAGGATACTTCGAATTGTTAACATGTTGGTTCGAATCAATGTCTGAGAATCTAACTGCATATTCCTGAACTTGATCGGCCTCCATCCCCTCTTCGAATTTCGTTGGTTCAGCCAAGCGCGGAATTCTTTTAACCTGATCTGCTTGATAAGCATCAACCATTGCTTGCGGAATCCGTGCAACCTTGCGTTTCTCCATATCAACCATTGTGTAGAAAGCATCTACATCAACCAAGACATTGCCTGCCTGATCCAAGATCCGATATAGTCGCTTGGCAAAGAACGGATTAAATTCCTTGGCCATTGTCTGAAGAATGACCTGTTCACCATCAACTGGACGTCGGTTGATCTTCATGTCTTCTTGAAGGATGATCCAACCAACCCCATTTTCATGCGTAAACTTTGGTCCAACACCTAAATCAACCGATTGCTTTGTTGACGATAACACCACCAAATTAAAAATCATTGGCAAGCTCAATTTACCAGTCACATCAGCCTCATAATAAAGAATTTCATGTGGCGTGCTGTACATCTCTGCCATTTAACCTATTCTCCCCGATAATTTAAATATAATTTTTGCCGGTCTAACTGACGATCCTTCGCAATTTGTTTGACGGCCGCCGTAATCTTTAGGCCTTGATCAACCAATGCCTGCACAGCCTCAAGATCCGACAAATCCGCTAACGGATCAATCGCACTCTCCATCGTCGGTGCCGAATTACCAGCAACCAACACCACAAACTCGCCACGAATTTCATTTTCTTCAGCCCATTGTAAGACTTCCGCCAGCGTTCCACGAATGAACTCTTCATAACGCTTGGTCAATTCGCGTGCTAAAACAACTGCTCGTTCAGCCCCGAAGACCGTGACCATATTCCCCAGTGTTTTTGCTAAACGATGTGGTGCTTCATAAAACAACATCGTCTGCGTCTGACGATTCAAAAGCTCCAGCTCCGCCAATTGCTCCTTGGGCTTCCGTGCCAGAAAACCGTAGAACATAAATGGCTGTGGCGCCAAACCAGACGCAACTAATGCAGTAATTCCGGCTGAAGCACCTGGCAAAGGTACCACCGGAATATTAACTGCAATCGCCGCCGTTACCAATTCATGACCTGGATCAGAAATAGATGGCATTCCCGCATCAGAGACCTGAGCTACGTCCTCACCATTCTGCAAGCGCTCAATTAGCTCCGGAATACGGCTCTCCTTATTGTGCTCATGAAAGGAAATCTGCTTGGTTAAAATATCAAATTGATTTAGCAATTGTTGTGTATGCCGAGTATCCTCAGCGGCAATCACTGCAACTGACTTTAACGTGTCAATTGATCGTACTGTCATGTCACCTAGATTGCCAATTGGCGTCGGAACTAAATATAACGTCCCAGTTTGGTGATTTGAAAAGCTCTTTTGTTGATTCATCTATACTCCTGCCAATTCCAACTGACTTTCCAATATCAATGCCTCAAGGGTCGTTTGAAAAGCTATGTTCTTTTGTAGGCGTTGCGGAGCCTGTAAAGTCCGATCCAACACCTTAATAATACTCGCTAGTGGTAATTTGTTTGCTTGAGTCTGCCATTGCTTAGTCGCCGCAAAATCACCAACCAACTGCGGTTCTGCTTTCGTTAATAAAATGTCACGCCATGCCTGTGCAATCAATGCTAATACCGTCGCCTGCTGTTCAGAGTTCCCAACCAGTGGTAGTATCTCAACTTGAACCAAACCAAAAGCATCCGTTTGTTTATGCAAGATTGCTGTAACTAACTGCTCAACACTTGCACTCACCTGACCAAACCAATCATCCACTAACCACTCCCGTGCCAATTCAACGTTATCCGTTAAGTGTTGTACCAACCCAGCCGCTTGCGCTGAATATCCTAACTCTGTTAGTGCCAAATGCATTTGTGCTGGGCTCAACTTAGGTAAATCAATCACTTGGGTTCGCGAAATAATTGTCGGCAAGATTTGCGCCTTATTTTCACTCAACAAGATCGCCGTTTGCTGAGCGCTTGGTTCTTCAATAAACTTTAGCAGGCCATTTGCGGCACTCGTCGTCAAACGATCAGCATCATGAATCACAAAAACTTTATGACGACCTTCAGTCGGGGTCTTAGTAAATTCATCCCGCAGATATCGAACTTGTTCAACCTTGATCGTTTTACCCTCAGCGGCAATATGAATCACATCGGGATGTTCATGATTCACAATCCGCCGACATTGATCACAAACACCATCCGGTTCCCCATCTTCCGAAATATTCGGACACATCAGACGCATAATCAACCAATCGACTAGTTCTAATTGTCCTCGACCATTTGGTCCATTAAATAAGTACGCATGTGCCAGTTGATCATGTGCCGCAGCCTGCCCCAATTGTTCAACAAGCCGTGGCTGCTTTGCATGTGCTTGCTCAATTACATCTAACGCTGATATAACTTGCTCCATCATCAGAAACGATAAAACGCACTTACGTCTTGAATGAAGACTGTTGCTCCACCCACTTGAACTTCAACCGGCATGCTAGCATCAAAAGTCATATCAAGATTAACAGCAGGGGTCATAATTTGCTTCCGTGTTTGCGCAGTCGTCTTAATTACTTCCAAAACTGTGTCAACTTGATCATCTTCAACACCAATCATAAAAGTTGTATTTCCAGACCGCAAGAAACCACCCGTTGAATGGAGGCGTGTTGCTTGAATTCTAGCCTTCACAAATTTATCGCTTAATTGATTTACATCTTTATCTTGTACAATTGCTGTAATCATTTTCATAATTTTAATCCTCGCTTGTATCCAGATTAAGTAGGTCAACTAAGACCAACCATACATCATCAATTACTTTTGCTAAGGGTTGACTGGCATCAATCATGACAAACCGATCTGATTGCGCTGTCGCCAGTTCATGGTAGGCTGCTGAAACTCGACGATGAAAATCAATTCCATCAAGGTCCAATCGGTTAATTTCATTTTGTCGATTCTGCATGATGCGGTCTAACCCAACCTGTGGATCCAAATCTAAATAGATTGTTCGGTTAGGGTACAGTCCTTGAATGGCAAAATCATTGACTGCTGCAATTTTGTCCGTACCTAAACCACGCCCGGCTCCCTGATATGCGATTGAACTGTCTACATAGCGGTCCGTAATCACAACTTTACCAGTCGCTAATGCTGGTTTGATCGTTCCTTCAACGTGTTGACGCCTTGACGCGGCATATAACAATGCCTCCGTCCAAGGATCCATCATGTCAATGTATGCTGGATCTAACACAACATCACGAATCCGTTCGGCAATCGCATTATCGTGACCGCCTGGCTCCCGTGTAATCAATAACCGATCCTGCAGTTTTGGTGCTAACCGCTCCAAGATTGCTCGAAGAACCGACGTTTTACCAGCCCCTTCCGGTCCTTCAAATGAAATGAACATTCCTTGCTCTTGCATAATCCCCTACCTATTGATACTCTCAAACGCTCGTTGTAAATTACCTGATATCTTTTGCTCACGTGCCGCCCGCAAAAGAAAGAAATACTTTTGCTTTGCTGTATTGGTCTGGGCCTTGATCAAACGTGGATTAATATTACCTTCTAACATTGCACGCTCTGAAACCCGCGCTTTGTCCAAATCTTCCTTCTTCAATTCAATCAAATTAACGAGGTCATTCGGAATACTTTTTAATTCTGGATGTTGTTTTACCTTTGATGAAAAAAATCCCATTATAAAGCTGTCCTTCCTTCAACCGCCTTGATCAATGTAATTTGATCAGCATAATCAATATCAGATCCAACTGAGAGTCCAGTTGCTAGTCGTGAGACTTTAAGTCCAGCTGGCTTTAACAAGCGCGAAAGGTACATCGCAGTTGCTTCACCTTCGGCGTTTGCATTAGTTGCAACAATGATTTCTTCAATCTCATCGTGCTCTTGCAATCTTTTCACCAAGCTATCGATATTAATATCGTCAGGTCCTTTACCATTTAAAGGTGACAAAACACCATGCAAGACATGATAAAGTCCATGAAATTCGCCAGCGTTTTCAATCGCCATCAAATCTTTAACTTCCTCAACCACAATTACAACAGTCTGATCGCGTTGTGGATCTGCACAAACCGAGCAAATATCACCTTCCGTGAAGTTTCCACAAATCGAGCACAGATGTAAATCGCGCTTAACCGAGATTAAAGATTGAGCAAAACCAGTGACATCTTGTTCTGCCATGTCCATGGTATGAATTGCTAAACGAGTAGCCGATTTAATTCCAATTCCCGGTAACTTTGTATAACTATCAATTAATCGGGCAATTGGTTCTGGATATTGTTGCATAGCGCCCCTCTCTCATTTTTAGAATGGCATATTAGGCATATATTGTCCTAAACGCTTTGATGAATCAGCATCAATTTGCTTTAAAGCATCATTCACTGCTGCAATCATCATATCTGCCAAAGTATCTGGATCATCCGCATCAACAACCCCTTCAGCAAACTGTAGATCCTTTAAAATTCGATCGCCAGTAAAAGTTGCTACAACTGCGTCAGCGGGTGCATGACCAACGTAATCTGTGTCGGCAATCTGGGCCTGCTCACTCTCGACATTTGCCTGCATTTGCTTAACTTGCTTCATCATCTGTTGCATATTTTGGTTACCGAACATATTTTTTCTCCCTTTATTTCTCTGAAACTTCAACTAAATCACTACCAAAGATATCTAATGCCGTCGTAACAATCGACGGTTCTGCAGTTGTTTCTTCTGGCGAATCAACCAACTGATCTAAATCACGATCAACCATTTGGGCCGCTGGTTGATCTGGCGCTCCTTGCTTGCGTTGATCAATAAATTCTGACCGCAACTTAGGCCACTCTTCTTGATTGATCATCACTAATTGTCGTTCAACATTTGATTGGGTCAAGACCTGCATCTTTTGAATAATCAAGGTCTGCATTTCAATATTCTTCATTGCATTTGCCCGAATTACATCAAAATCAAAAGCAAGTACAACTCCAGTTGAGCTTGCTGCGATCGGCTGAGCCACATTTAACATCGCTTGCTGCGGAACGTCCAAACTGGCAATTAGGTCACCCCAACTTGTCCGCACACGTTGCAAATCGCCCTTAGTAGCCTGGTCTAGTACTGCAAAGACCGCCGCCACATCAGCACTGGCCTTTGGTGTCGTCCGTCTGACCGCCTCTGGTCGAACCTCATCCGTCGCTGTGCTAATCGTCATATCAGCTTGTTTCTCAGACAAAACCGGTTGCGATGCAGCAACACTAGCCGCGGGCTCAACGTTTGAAGTTGCGTTAACTTTGTCGACGTTTCCAACTAAATTAGTAACCTGTGGTTGTGGTTGCTTGAGCATTGGCTGACTAAGCTTAACTGTTAAGACCTCTAAGTAAATACTTGGCCGATTGGTATAGCGCAATTGCTGTTGCGTGTCATTTAAAGTATCAATCATTTGATACCAAACCGTTGGTGAACTACCTTGTGCTAATTCTTTAAATTGTTCATCAGGCACTAAGGTAACTAGCTCTGGTGCTTCTGTGTACAGTAATAAATCACGAGCATAAGAAATTAAATCCTCAACAAACCGATTAGCATCCTTACCAGCTGTTAATACTTCCGTTAATTTCGCCAAAGCATGCGGCGAATCACCAGCAACAACCGCCTGTACATATTCGCCTAATAAGGTCTGGGTAACGGATCCCGTAACCAACAAAGCATTTTCTAAAGTAACATTCCCATCACCAAAAGAAAGTGTCTGATCAAGGATGCTTAAGGCATCACGCATTCCACCATCGGCGGCATTGGCAATCACTCGTAAAGCTGTTTCATCGAAGGCATCCCCACGATCGTTAAGGATATAAACCATCCGATCATAAGCCGCTTGCGCATTGATTCGTTTAAAATCGAAGCGCTGCGTTCGTGAAATGATTGTCGCTGGGATTTTCTGCGGCTCCGTAGTAGCTAAGATAAAAATCACATTTGCCGGAGGCTCTTCTAATGTTTTTAACAAGGCATTAAAAGCACCCGTTGAAAGCATATGAACCTCATCAATAATGTAGACCTTATACTTTGCCATGGTTGGCGCATAGTTGACGTCTTCACGAATATCACGAATCTGCTCAACGCTATTATTAGAGGCTGCATCAAGTTCCATGACATCGCCCAAAGTACCTTTGTCAGCAGCCAGGCAAATCTCACAAGTGCCATCTGGCTCGCCATCAACTGGATGTAAACAGTTAACAGCCTTGGCAAAAATCTTAGCGGCTGATGTTTTACCAGTTCCCCGGGGTCCATTGAACAGATAAGCATGCGAGGTTTGCCCAGTTGTAATGGCGTTTTTCAAAGTCTTGGTAATCACTTCTTGTCCAACCATGTCGCTAAATTTCTGTGGACGCCAAGTTCGATATAACGCTTGATATGCCATTTCCCTATCGCCTCCTCATCGTCTTTTATATGAATTGTTAAATTAATTGTCTATTTTCAATTTTAACAGATTTGTCAATTTTTTTTACAAAAAAAACCGCTAACCAGCCTATACTGATCAGCGATCCATTATTTACATAGGGTGAGGCACAATGTACGATCCCCTTAGTGCTGCTGCCTTCCGACCCTGACACGGTTCGAAGTGCACACTTGCCTCGAAAAATAGTATAACAGAAACCATGGCTAACTGCCAAGTTTTTATTTCAAGTGTGTAATTGCATTAAGCTGATCAAAATTTCACCAGTAAAATCGCATATCCACTCATTTTCAACCTGTAAATCTACTGTCTAGAAGATACCTATTGTGGATCAACTTTCGATAGTGATTCTACTGCTAAGCGTCGCTGCTGTTTTGCACGTTTCTTTGCTTGACGAATATCCTTAAAAAAACGCTTTAACATTGAACTAGCCACCTCGGCATGCACTCCGGCATGCACATATACTTGATGATTTAATCGTTGATCTTCAAGCAAACGATATAATGACCGAACCGCACCAGCCTTCGGATCATCCGCTCCATAATAGACATCCGTAATCCGTGTTTGTTGAATAATCCCGGCGCACATAATGCAGGGTTCCAAAGTTACAAATAATTGTGCATCTGGCAAACGCCATGAGCCTAGTTGCCGATTAGCCTCTGTAATTGCAATGAACTCAGCATGCTGCGAAGCGTCCTGCAGTCGTTCACGCATATTAAATCCG
Source organism: Weissella muntiaci (assembly GCF_008107635.1). Taxonomy (GTDB): domain Bacteria; phylum Bacillota; class Bacilli; order Lactobacillales; family Lactobacillaceae; genus Weissella; species Weissella muntiaci. Next base: position 52,797 of record NZ_SDGZ01000015.1, read on the forward strand.
CGTCCAACAATTTCACCGTTGTATACAACCACTGCACCAATCGGTACCTCGCCCAACGCTCCTGCCTTACGGGCCTCAACTAGCGCTGCCGCCATGAACTCATCAATTTGAGCCGCCGTTAAATCATTTGCCACTGTATGTGCTCTCCAAAATATAGTAGCCCTTATTTTTAGCAATCGTTGTAACGTTACCAAAAGTATCTGCCATTAGTTGTTTAGCAGACGGAGCCCCCTGCTTTTTCTGTAAGACGACTGTTAACGTACCATCTGCAACCAAGTGCTCGGCAGCCTGCGCAATCATATCAGTCACAATCTCTTTACCAGCTCGAACTGGTGGATTTGTCAGAATTGCCGCAAAACGTTCATCCCCTAACGCCTGATAACGGTCAGACTGAACCACGGTAATCTGAGAACTGAAGCCATTTTGTTCTGCATTTCGTTTAACCAATTCAGCAGCCCGCTGATTAATCTCTGCCGCAACAAATTGACGTTCCGGCAAGCAACTTGCCAAAGCAATCGCAACTGGTCCATAACCGGCACCCAAATCCAAGATCTTCCCCGCTGGCAACTTATGATAATCAAAGGCGGTTAACATCGTCCGCGTCCCAAAATCAACCGTTGTCTTAGAAAAAACACCCGCATCAGTTGTGAATTTGAAATTCCGGTCAAACAAAGGGAACTCCCACGTGTGTTCATCATGTGCAGTTGTTGGTGTACTGGTGTAATAATGTTCTGCCATTAGTTTCCTCAATCTAACAATATATAAAATACTAGGTTATTGCTTTCTATTTATTGTAAACTAGGCAAGAAAGAAAGAAAAGTTAAGGATCAAAAAAATGGCAAGCAAAACAATCGGCGTATTTATGGGAGCTCATGATGGTGAGAACCCCAATTTTAAAAAAGCTGCCCTAGAAGTTGGGGCAGCTCTGGCTCAATATCATTACAATCTAGTTTATGGTGGCTCAGCAACTGGATTAATGGGCACGGTTGCCCGGAGTGCAAAAGCAAATGGTGTTTATGTCACCGGAATTCATCCCGATAACCTAATTCCTGAGCAGGCGGGACCTGAATTGTCGGACAATTACATTCAAGTGACGGATATGAGCGTCCGCAAAGATTTGATGTTTAAATCCGCCGATGCCTATTTGTTCATGCCTGGCGGTCTTGGCACACTGGAAGAACTCAGCCAAGTATTATCCTGGACTAAACTAGGCATTTATAATAAACCCCTTGTTTTGCTGAATCTTGATGGCTACTATACCAGCCTTGCTCAATGGATTGAGCACTCAGCTTTAGAAGGCTTTGAATCATTTACCGACATTAACCAGTACGCATTGGTCAACGATGTCGCCAGTGCCTTTGAACATTTTGCAAAGAAATTCGACCTTTAGGAAACTTTTAGGACTCAAATTGCGTTAAGCGCAACTTTGGGTCTTTTCATTATAAATAGGCCATTCTAATTTCAATATCTAAAGCGCCACCTCTTCGTTATAGCTATACCACAAATAACGGACACACCTATTTCACGCAATCAATAAAAGCAGGTAAAGACATCTACTCTACCTGCTTCCATGCTTATTTAAAATACTTAGTCATAAAGTCGCGTACTTTATTTTCATATGCAATCGGATCCGTTGCGTAAGATTGTACATGCTTCGCATTAGGTACAATCATCTTTTCTTTTGGCCCCTTAGTTGCCCGATAAACTTGATTCACGAAACGAGTTGGCACGAACGTGTCCGCCCCACCATGAATAAACAACATTGGTCGTTGATTATTTTTTAATAACTTAACCGCATCGGCCTCGCCGTAAGAATATCCGGCGAATACTTTCGAATAGGCTGATACGACTGGAATCAATATATTACTTAACCACTTAGGTAAACCATACATCGAACCAGCTTGGTACTTCAATTCGGCGCTAACAGAACTGTATCCAGCATCTTCGATAAACGCTTTAACTTGTGTCGGCGGATTCATTCCCGATAACATCATCGTTGTCGCTCCCCCCATTGAAGCACCCATTACAACAATTTCGCTATCTTGCCCATTCTTTGCTACCACTTGATCGATCCATTTCAAATAATCTTTTGCATCAAGATAGCCATAGCCAATATACTTTCCACCTGATTTACCAGCAGCGCGATCATCTGGCATCAAGACATTGTAACCCATATTATGAAACATCGTACCATAAGGAGCCATGGCCTTATGATCGACACCAAAACCATGAATTACAATGACTGTTTTCTTCGTCGCTTTTGCCGCTGGTACATAATAACCAACCAGTTTAGTGCCATCGGTGGCCGTTTGTTGCCATTCGGTCATCGTCGGTTGATTGATAAAGGCTTGTTGCTCTTGATATAGAACGTCCTTTTTTGAAAGCTCAGAACCCGTGATAAAGGACTTCTTTTCACGAACTTCGGCAACTTTAAAGAAATAACCGCCCGCTCCGACTCCAATCATAAAGACTAAGGCAATCATGGAACCAACAAAAATCCACGCCTTTTTCTTTGTTGACCATCTATGTTTATTTCTTGCCATATCTTGCTCCTTCAAATGTATTCCCCAAAGTATTATAACCTATTTTTACATATAGCATTAATTTGTTCGGTAAAGTGTTCCAACTTGCCCGTGCTATACTAAGAAAAAAAGATTGCGAGGCTTTGCTCATGACTTATTCACTAAATTGGAATTTGGATCGAATCTATCCAGGTGGCCTTAACTCAACCGCCTTCGCTGATAAATTGACCACTTTAACTGACCAGATTAAGCAATTCAACAATGATACTAACATCTATAAAGCACAGACCGATCGTAATTTTATAACGCTTCAGGAATTAACAACCCATGCACAAACTATCGAGGCAGGACTCCGTACAGCTGAACTATTCGTTAATGCACTTGCGGCCGCTGACTATACCAACCCCGCCTACCGTCCTTACCAAGATCGAATTGCCAAACTCGATGCAGACTATCAAACGCCGCTCAACAATTTCTCAAAAATTCTCGCCGCCTTATCGACCACTGAATTTGCTAACTTCCAAGCAACCGACATTGCTCATCCCGTCGCTTTTCATCTGCAAGAACTGCGTCAGCAAGCTGAACGACTCCTAGATCCTGCAACTGAGACGCTTCTTAATCGTTACCACTTGGATGGTCTGAAGGCTTGGTCAGATCACTACGATACAATCTCGGCTGGTCTCAGCCTCGAATTCGTTGACGAAGCTAACAAAACAATCACTTTATCAGCTGGACAAGCCCTCAATCAAATTGATGGCTATCCCAATCACACAACCAGAGCCGCAATTATGCAAGCTTATGAAGCAATGTGGAGCAAAGCAGAAAACCTCTCAGCAGACACCTTGAATCATCTTGCTGGTGCCCGTTTAACAGAACAAGCTGCTCATAACTACTCTGATCATCTCACACAACCATTGGAATTGAACCGTATGAGCCGTGCAACCCTCGATACAATGTGGCAAGTTGTTGATCAAAACAAGACAATGTTTAACCAATTCTTTGCTCGTAAACAAGCCTTATTGGGATTAACGAAGCTTGGATGGCAAGATCAAAATGCACCAATCACTAACTTAGGCGATTACCAACCAAGTAGTATCACTTATGATGAAGCTGCTGAATTCATTATTAAAAACTTTGGCCAATACTCGCCCAAAATGGCCACTTTTGCAAAAATGGCCTTTGAGCAAAACTGGATTGAAGCCGAGGATCGAGCTGGTAAGACACCAGGTGCTTGGATGGAAAGTGTACCCGATATTCATGAGTCGCGGATTATCACGACCTTTACAGGATCTGTTAATGACGCTGCGACAATCGCACATGAACTTGGTCATGCCTTTCATTCGAGCGTCTTAAACGACTTACCAATTTGGCGTGATCAACCGGCCATGAATTTGGCAGAAACGGCCTCAACCTTCGCCGAGATGTTAATTGCTGATGCTAACGTTCAGGCTGCCAAATCAAAGGCTGAGAAAATTGCATTGCTTGACGCAAAACTCTCTAATGCCGTCGCTATGTTCTTGAATATTCGAGCGCGCTTCTTATTTGAGGACGCCTTTTATCAGGAACGTCAGGCTGGCTTTATTCCTGCACAACGCCTCAATGAACTGATGGACGCGGCTCAGAAAACCGCCTTTAATAATCTTTTGGATGAACGTCATCCACATTTCTGGACATCCAAATTACATTTCTATATTGATGACGTACCTTTCTATAACTTCCCTTATACTTTTGGCTATTTGTTCTCAACTGGCATCTACGCCTGGGCTCAAACCCAACCAAATTTTGAAGACGCTTATATTGCCCTACTACGTGATAGTGCCAATATGACCACGGAAGAACTTGCCATAAAGCATCTTAACGTTGACTTGACTGAACCAAACTTCTGGCAGAAAGCGACTGACCTTATCAAGGCAGACATTGACGAATTCATAGAACTATCAGCCGAATATGTTGATTAGCAAAAAAGCGGAGCTTACAGTAGTAAGTTCCGCTTTTATTTATCTAAGTCGAGTAATAAGTACGCCTGCTCATCAATCAAATCAAATGATGTTAGCTGCTGGTTTAATTCAGGAATTGCTTGTAAATGCGCTTGTTTCCAAAAAGCCTTTGAATTCGTTGCTCCATCTGCTTCGCCAATCACAATGATTTTAAGCAACGGGTTGATTGCCAAGGCATCATCGATAACCAACAAATCGATTTCACTCGTGTCAGGCGCCCAACTAATCAGTAGATATGCAGCTTCTTGCGCATATTTTCTAACTGCTAATTGTGCATCAAGATTCTCAACATTAGTCACCGGCTGCGCCTTTGTTGGATCAGGCTGTAAACGCCAATCCTCATTGTCAGTTGCCCAAATCAATTGCTCTGGGTGCAACGCTCTTAAGCCAGCTGAAAGATACCCATGCCCAGCCATCAATTCCAAAACTGGAGCTCCATTTAAATATTTACTCAAACTTTCAATCAACGGCGTTGAAACATAACCGTACATTGAGAAGGTTTCAATCAAAGCATCCCGGAAATGACGCAATAAGTAATCTAGCTCTCCCAAAGCATCCGCCAAATCCAACCACAACATATTCCCCTTCTGTGGTTCCACTGGATACTTCATCAGCACAAATTGTTGCACATCATGAATCATTGTATCAGTAATTTCAAGCTGCCCTAGTTTTTCAGGGAGATAACCACTCGCAAGCTGGTGCATTGTCTCGACAACTTGATCAATTATTTTACCAACCGTGGGGATGGCTTGAAATTTTTGCCGATAAGCTAAAAGCTCAGTAAGATATTCATTCTCACTGAGCTCAACTTTCCCATCACTAATTTTAATCAATTCTTTTGTCATCTTAAAATAATTCTTCCTGATGGTCGATCTGAATGTCATCCTTAGACATCATGGTTGCCATATTTTTTTCATTAAAGTAGGCATTAATATATTGGAAAATATCAAAACGCTCTTGGTCGCTAAGCGGGACTCCATTAAAGTCGATTTCCTTACGCGATAGGAACAATAGTGATAAATCAGTTTTTTCTGTATTAGCCCGCCCTGCTAAAAAGTCCAATGATACGTCAAAATAATCTGCCAACTTACGGACTTCAATATATGATGGTGAGCGATCGCCACGCTCCCAATTTCCAATTTGCGCAGCGGTATTTGGTTTTTGACCCGGCTCACGCTTCTTATTCAAAGCAATTGCCAGTGTCTCTAGGGTGATATTACGGCCCTTCCTAAGTTCACGCAAACGATCTGGAAACATTGGGTTCACTCCATTTCAGTCAATAGTTGCATCTTTTCTGCAAAGCTGCATATACATCTATTTTAACGAACATTTAAACTCTTTACCATACCAAATCACCGCCAAGTCTAAATTACTTCCTAATCAACAACCAAGACTTCAACATCCACCGTTACTTTAGTCAATGGATTGGCTTGTGCCGCGGCTTGTGCTTCTGGGCGTGCACCCCAATGCAATGGGGTCATCTGCAACAAATCATTATAAAGTTCTGTCGGAATTGCCCATTGATAAGTTACCGGTTGTCGACGAGCATTTGGATAGTTTTCTAAAAAGCGCTCGACGACCTTTGTATTACTATACGTATGATTTGGATGATCAACTGGATACAACATTTCACGTATCTCTCTCAGATATCCACTGGCAGGGACAATCTTAATAATCTGCCCTGCCGGTTTTAGCACCCGATTAAATTCGTCATAAGCACTTGGTGAGAAAAACTCCAAGACCACGTCAAAACTTTGGTCATTAAATGGTAAGCGGGCCAAATCAGCAACCGCAAAGAAAGCCTCTGTTGTTAGTTGACTTGCCAAATTAATTCCGGCTTTTGAGATATCAAATCCAACTCCCACATCGTCCATTGACCGTTGCCCAAGCAAATTGCTGAATGGCGTTCCCTCGCCTGTCCCAACATCCAAAATGGCCAGACGCTTAGCTGGCAACTCCTGCAATGTTGCATCAACAATTCCATCGAAGAGTCCAGCCGTTAGAACCCGTCGCCGTGCTGCTAGCATTGCATCATCATATTCGGTGTTCACTGCGTGATTTAAAAAAGTCAAAGTTCCTTTTTTATTCATGTCGATTCGATGGTTGTTCTCACAAACCAAACTATGACCATCAATATGGTCATAAGGTTGCATACAAACGGTACAGCGAAACAAATTTAAGTTTTTATGCGCGAATGCCAAACCTTTATCAATTTTCTTCATTTTTGTATCCTGTTTTCTTGTAGTCAAAATAAAAACCGGATGATTGATAAAGACCACCATCCGGTACATTACTATTTTAATTCTACCATGCTCCAGCTATCATTGCCGGTCGTCGTCAATCGTCATATTATCTGGCATTGGCGGAATCAGTGTATTTTCATTATGTTGGTTGATGTATTCAAACACCAAGCCCTCACGCAAGCCGGCTTGAGAAAAACTAACCTGAATGCCGCTAATATATTGCAAAATCATAATTAAAGGTAACATCCCACCAACAATTATATCCGCACGATCTTTACCAAGCCCCGGAATCCCACGTCGTCCGGCTAAATCCTGTCCCAAAATTCGATAAAAGATATCATTCACATCTTCACGGGTTAGTGTGTAGCCATGAATTGGTAAGTCCATCATTTTACGTTCCCGTCGCGATATTTTAGCAAAAGTTCGATTGGATCCACCAAGTGCCACTACCGGCAACTCCCGTACTGACTGCAACCAGGGGATATTATTAAATTGACGTTCAACAGCCAAAATCGCTTTAAACAAACTTGCGGCCGTTACAAGATCTTGCTCCAAATAGCTCTCGCTTAGGTTTACCGCACCAACGGGCAACGAGACCGCTTGCATCATTTGACGATCCTTGACCCAAACCAATTCCACCGAGCCACCGCCTGTATCGATAATTACAACATCCTTGACCGGAAGTGTGTTAACGATCGCCAGATAATCATAATGTGCTTCTTCTACGCCTGACAGGACTCGTAATTGCATACCAGTTACATCGGCGAGCTTTTTAATAAAGTCAGCCTGATTTGCAGCCTGTCTGACTGCAGCCGTTGCTGTTGGCAAGATTATATCAGCTTTGAGTGCTTTAGCCGTTTCTTTAAATTGAACCATAACTTCAATGGTTCGTTCCATTGCATCAGACTGCAAAACTCGATCCGCACCCATCCCCTCTGATAAGCGCACCATCGACTGTTCGCGCTTTAACACATCATACGATCCATCCGCCTTGATATCACTAATCGTCATGCGAGTTGAATTTGATCCTAAATCCATTATGGCAATTACTGTCATGGTCGTCTCCTTTTATCATAAGCTACTTTACTGGCTCAAAAGCACTCTTTGCATTCGTAAGTTTTTGTTGCTCACGTTGCCGCATAATTTTAGTTCGACTCTCGTCAATAAACCTTTCTTGTGCATTAACTGTCTCGGTGTTGCGTCGATTAATTTTAAGCCATCCATCATTGTTTTGAAGCACGCGCGTTTTAACATTATCCGCCCACAATTGATCAAAGATCTCAACCACACGCTTAGCCAATGTTTCATCCAAAATCGGAAACATTAGTTCAACTCGCCGTGATAGATTACGTGACATCAAATCCGCCGATGAAAGGAAAACCTCTTGTTTACCGTCAATTTCAAAGATATAAATCCGACTGTGTTCCAAAAAACGTCCAACGATTGAATGGATTTCAACCCGTTCACTTATTTTTGGAACATTGGGCTTCATCATCGTGATCCCACGAATAATCATCTCCACATTCACCCCATCAGCACTTGCCTTAAAGATCTCGTCAATCATTGCCTTATCAGAAAGCGAATTCGCTTTAAAACGCACTTTCACTTGCTGACCTTTTTTGACAGCTTTACGCGCCAACTCTAGGCGCTCAATTAACGCATCACGAATTCCATCTGGAGACATATATAAAGCGTTGAAATAATCTGGGTCTGAATAACCCGTTAAAACGTTAAAGACCGAAGCTACGTCTCGTCCTAATTCGGCGTTGGTCGTTAATAGACCTAGATCAGTATAAAAATGTGCTGTCGTGTCATTGTAGTTTCCGGTGGCCAGATGCACATAGCGCTTAATATCATCCCCCTCGCTTCGTACGATCAAGGTTGCTTTCGCATGGACTTTCAGACCTTTTAGGCCGTAAGTGACGTGCACTCCTTGTTCTTCAAGCTCCTTCGCCCAGTGAACATTGTTCTCCTCATCAAAACGGGCCTTCACTTCAACCAACGCTGTGACCTGCTTTCCCGCCCGTGCAGCAGCTCCCAACGCTTTAATAATCGGTGAGTTACCAGATACACGATACAAGGTCATCTTGATTGCCAGCACATTTTGATCAAGAGCCGCCTGTTGAATCAAATTAACCACTGGTTGAAAACTGTCAAAGGGATGGTGCAGCAGAATATCACCTTCTGCAATCGCCTCAAAAATTCGTTGATCACTAAGTCGCTCATCCAAATATTCCTCAAATGGTTCAAATCTAGCATCCTTATCCTTACCAAACTTAACCAATTCGCTCAAAAAGCTCAAATCAACCGGACCGTCAACTCGATATAACCGATTTTGTGAAATTCCCAATGCAACTGCCAATCGCTCAACTACTCTTTTAGTCATCCCTTGTTCATGGACTAGTCGAATTACCATACCGCGCTCACGTTCAAAGAGTCGTTGTTGAACCTCTGCCAACATGTTTGGCGCATCATCATCTGCAACATCCAGCTCCATATCCCGTAGAATATGAAAACTCGAGACCCCCTTAACCGTATGCCCCAAAAATAACTCATCAATAAATGCCTTAATTAACTCTTCCAGCAAAATGAACTGACCCGCTGACTCTGGAATGGCAACCACGCGCGGTAGGATTGCCGGTACTTGAACAATTGCCAAACGCTCTTGTCCACTCCGCTCCAATCGGACCACTAAATTAATGCTTTCCGATGCCAAAAACGGAAAAGGCCGTGTTTGATCGTCAGCCATCGGCGTTAGAATTGGGAAGACCGACGTATGGAAATATGGTGCTAATTCACTTTTTTGCTGATTTGTTAATTCCTTAGCACTGAGGACGGTCAACCCATCCTTGTTTAGAGCTGGCAAAATCTCTTTATTAAGTAATTTATACTGAGCCTTAACCTGTTGCTCAGCCAAAGTTAGGACAGCTTTCAGTTGCTCCTCAGGAGTTAAACCAGTTACATCCGCCTTATCCGTCACATGGCGCATTTGATATAATGACGCCACTCGCACTTGAAACCATTCATCCATATTTGACTGCGTAATTGCCAAAAAGCGAGCACGTTCGTACAAAGGATTACTTTCATCCCGTGCCTCTTCCAACACACGTTCGTTGAATGCCAGCCAACTAATTTCACGATTTGTATAGTATTCTGCCTTGATTTCTTCCATTTTTTTAGACCGCCTTCCGTTTTAAGATAATTTGTCGGCCAAATATCTTCTCAAACAGATTCGCTTTCTCTTCAAAAGTCCACTGCTCTAAATATAACTTTTCATGACTGTAACCAGTTAATTCAATCTCTTCATTCTTCATCGACACTGTAATCTTTGATATTTTTTGCAAGCGACTATCATCCAATGCATCTGCCAGCCGTAATAATGCAGCTAATTTTATTACCTTAATCTGTGCCGATTCAGTCAAGCCTGTAACATTCTCCAGTGCAGCACCTGGCGTTTCGTAGGAATGATAGTGCGCAATCAGCGCCACCATGCGCATCTCCAGTGGTGTCAATCCATCAATCTCATCCGCTAGAATAATTGTTTCTGAGTTCTCATAGTGATGATATGAATTCAAATATGATCCCACATCATGCACCAAAGCAGCCACCTGTAACAATAATCGTGAACGTTTATCAAGTCCATGGACCGCCTTCATTCGATCAAATAACTGTTCCGAAAAGTGTAGAACGGCCGCCTGATGTTTTGGCTCCACCTGAAAACGCCGACTCAATTCAAAGGCATGTACCAATACCTCATCACCTGTTAACTGTCCCGTTTCATCTAATACAATTCCTGGCAAAATATGTTGCTGACTAATCCCAATCTGTCGAGCCTTGGTTGCTTTGACAAAACTTTCCATTAGAAGTAATTCCATCATGATGGTATCGGTTTGTACAGCAGTAAAATGATACTCGTTTACCCACTTCTGGCGCGGGTCATTCAAAATTCTTTGATTACTCTTCAAGAAATCTGCCGTATCAACAATCGGCATTGTAAGTGTTCGCTCCAAAGTCAATGATCCACTAACCAATAAAAGATCTGCTGCATCGAAGATCGGTAACAAATAATTGTAATCGGCTAACTTACTATTGATAAATTCACGGACAAGTCCTTCCAAATCTACGACTTCGTCTTCTAATTCCTCTAACTGACTTGCCAAACGAATTGGCCCCAAATTAATATTGCGGGTAAACTGAAGTTTTCCAGCAATATAATATCCCAGCGATAGACGCCCTGAACTCATTGACATCAGAAATACTTTTTCATCAGCCTTTGGAAAGTTTTGATCACCGTACCGCATTGATGCTTGACCATAATACGCTTCCTGACTTGCACTAAGCCACTCAACCTTCAATCCTGTTGCCTGCTGAATCCGCGCCGAAATATACATTGCATTTTGGGCGCTCGCTAATGAATATGCTCCCCAAACGTGAAAATGTTCTACATTATAATCTGCCAGTAATTGCTGAAAACGTAAGAGCATTTTGATCAAATAATTGATTTGCTCGTCCGCCGCATACCCAGCAACATAAATATCATTATCCAGTGATATGGAATGATGCACCTTTTCGAGAACCTTACCAGACTTTTTATTTACGATCTGTAAATCAACACTCGTTGACCCAATTAATGCTACTCCCAGTAATACACTTTTAGCCATCAAACCCACCTCCGTCCCGAACAATCGGATGCTTTTGTTGAAAATTATACATGATTAAAGCGCTTTAGTTAAAAAATTAATTGATGATCTTGGTTCAAGTCTAATTTACCACGTTGGCAGCATAAAATTTTTCAAATAAAAAACACCCATAGCATCAAATGCTACAGGTGTTTCTTGATAAGTCTTACAAATTCATTGAACTTTCAATATCAGCAATTGATGGAATCTTTGTTCCTTCGTCAGCTGACGTTACAACGGGATCTGCAACAACTTTATCCATGATTTGTTGATATTCCTTCATACCAGTTCCGGCAGGAATCAACTTACCAATGATAACGTTCTCCTTCAATCCAACCAGTGGATCGTGCTTTCCACGAATTGCTGCATCAGTCAAGACACGAGTAGTCTCTTGGAACGATGCGGCTGATAGGAATGAAGATGTTTCAAGTGAGGCCTTTGTAATTCCAAGCAAAACTGGACGAGCAGTTGCTGGCAAATTACCAGCAAGCAAAGTCTTAGCATTAGCTTCACGGAATTCAGCAATATCCATCAAAGCACCTGGAAGTAATTCAGTTTCACCTGGATCCATCACACGCACCTTACGGAGCATTTGACGAGCCATTACTTCAATATGCTTATCTGAAATATCGATACCTTGCAAACGATAAACTTGTTGTACAGAACGTACGATATAGTTTTCAGTTGCCAAAGTATCACGAACTTGAATCAATTCCTTTGGATCAATTGAACCATCATTCAAAGCTTCACCACGGTGAATCTGCTCACCTTCACCAACTGTCATACGAGCAGCGATTGGCAAAGTATAAGTTCGCGTATCCGTCTCACCTTGAATAGTAACTTCCTTAGTACGATCGGCTGGATTTTCTTCGATTGCTGTAATCTCACCAGTAACCTCAGTAATATCAGCGCGACCCTTAGGGTTACGAGCTTCAAAGATTTCTTGAACACGAGGAAGTCCCATTGTGATATCGTTACCACCGGCAACTCCACCCGTGTGGAAGTTACGCATAGTCAATTGTGTTCCGGGCTCACCGATTGATTGTGCAGCAACTGTACCAACTGCTTCACCAACTTCGACAACATCACCAGTTGCCAAGTTACGACCGTAATCCATCACACAAACACCGTGCTCAGTGTTACAAGTAAATACTGAACGGATGTTAACTGTCTCGACACCGGCATTAACAATCGCCTTTGCCTTATCTTCATCGATCATTTCGTTATGAGCAACAATTACTTCACCGGTTTGTGGGTCAAGAACTGACTTTTGTGCATAACGACCAAGAATACGATCATAAAGCTTTTCAACGACTTCGTTACCGTTCATGATTGCAGAAACATCCAAACCACGATCAGTTCCACAGTCGATCTCACGAATGATAACATCTTGCGCAACGTCGACCAAACGACGAGTCAAGTAACCAGAATCGGCCGTCTTCAAGGCCGTATCAGTCATACCCTTACGAGCTCCGTGAGTTGAGAAGAACATTTCCAACACTGACAATCCTTCACGGAAGTTCGCGATGATTGGCAATTCCATGATCTTACCATTAGGTGCGGCCATCAAACCACGCATACCGGCAAGTTGGGTGAAGTTAGAGATATTACCACGCGCTCCTGAATCCGACATCATGAAGATATTGTTATCGGGCTCGAAGTGGCTAATCAATTCAGCAGTGATATCATCCTTGGCTTTGTTCCAAATATCAATAACACGCTCATAACGTTCAGCATCTGTAATCAATCCACGACGGAATTGCTTTGTAACCGTTGCAACTTGCTTGTGAGCTGCTTCAACGATTTCTGGCTTTTCCTTCAAGTCGGTAACATCAGACACACCAACCGTCAAACCTGACTTAGTTGACTCATCATAACCAAGATCTTTCATTCGATCTAGTAGCAATGATGTCTCAGTAACCTTATAGATCTTGTAGACAGCTGCAATGATATCTGACAAGTAACCCTTCTTGAATGGTGGCAAAATTGCTGTATCAGCGAAGTAACCCTTGATATCAGTACCAGGCTCCATAAAGAAGCGGTCATCAATCTCACGCAAGTTTGCTTCTGTTGGCTCATTCAAGTATGGGAAGTCAACTGGCAAAATATCATTAAAGAATAACTTACCAACCGTAGTTGTCATGATTCTTGAACGTTGCTCAGCTGTAAATGGCTTCTCTGCAGGGAATGAAGAAGTTTGAATTCCAATTCGTGTGTGCAAGTGCACATACTTGTTTTGGAAGGCAGTTCTTGCTTCATTGATATCCTTGAAGACCATTCCTTCACCTTCACGACCAACTTCTTCAGTCGTTAGGTAGTAATTACCGATAACCATGTCTTGTGAAGGCGCAACGATCGGCTTACCATCCTTAGGTGCCAAGATATGACCAGCGGCCAACATCAAAAGACGAGCTTCAGCTTGCGCTTCATCTGACAAAGGCAAGTGAATGGCCATTTGGTCACCATCGAAATCGGCGTTATATGCTTCTGTAACCAATGGGTGCAGACGCATTGCTTTACCTGAAACCAAAACCGGCTCAAAGGCTTGAATTCCCAAACGGTGCAAGGTAGGTGCGCGATTCAAAAGAACTGGGTGTTCCTTAATTACATCTTCCAAGACATCCATTACGTCATCGTCACGACGATCAATCTTACGCTTTGCGGCACGAATGTTACCAGCAAAATCACGTGCAACCAGCTCCTTCATGATAAATGGACGGAACAATTCCATTGCCATCTGACGAGGCAATCCCATTTGATTCATCTTCAAGAATGGTCCAACATCAATAACTGAACGACCAGAATAATCAACACGCTTTCCAAGCAAGTTCTGACGGAAACGTCCTTGCTTACCCTTTAGCATGTGTGACAAAGACTTTAGTGGACGGTTACCAGGACCGGTAACTGGACGACCACGACGACCATTGTCAACCAAAGCATCAACGGCTTCTTGCAGCATCCGCTTTTCGTTTTGCACGATAATTCCAGGTGCATTCAATTCCAACAAACGCTTCAAACGGTTGTTACGGTTGATAACACGACGATACAAATCATTCAAATCGGATGTGGCGAAACGACCACCTTCCAGTTGAACCATTGGACGCAAGTCAGGTGGAATAATTGGAATAACATCCATCACCATCCATGCTGGCTTGTTCCCAGACTTAACGAAAGCCTCAATAATATCCAAACGACGTACGGCACGAACACGCTTTTGACCAGTAGCTTCGCGGAGCTCAGCCTTCAGCTCGTCAACTTGCTTTTCCAAGTCAACGTTTGCCAACAAAGCTTTAACTGCTTCCGCTCCCATACCGGCCTCGAACTTTGAACCGTGCTCAGCCTTCAACTCGCGATATTCGCGCTCTGAAAGGAGTTGTTTCTCAACTAATGACAAACCAGCTTCAGGCTCAACGTAAGTTACGACGTAAGAAGCAAAATAGATAATCTCTTCAAGTGATCGTGGTGACATGTCCAAGACCAATCCCATACGTGATGGAATTCCCTTGAAGTACCAGATATGTGAAACTGGTGCAGCCAATTCGATGTGTCCCATCCGCTCACGGCGAACTTTAGCTGAAGTAACTTCAACTCCACAACGGTCACAAACAATCCCCTTATAACGGATCCGCTTGTACTTTCCACAAGCACATTCGTAATCCTTGGTAGGACCAAAGATACGTTCATCAAATAGTCCGTCCTTCTCAGGCTTTAAAGTACGGTAATTGATAGTCTCAGGCTTTTTAACTTCACCATAAGACCAAGAGCGAATCTTGTCTGGACTTGCTAGACCGATTTGCATGCTTTCAAACTTATTGACATCAATCAACGGCTTGACCCCTTTCGTTCTTCCTCTATGTTCAACCACTGACGCCTAAACGGGTGTTGATTAGCCATGATTCATTCCTGTCCAATCAACACCCGCCTAGGCGAGCGTGGTATTTACTACTTTTTATTAATCTTCAATCTTAATAACTGGTTCAGTTGAAGGCTTTGGCGTCTCATCTGAATTGTTAAATGATTCTGCTAGGCGTTCCGCACCGGCTTGAGCATTTTCAATATTTTCAACTGAATCATCCTCATCCATATCACGTAACTCGATTTCGCGTTCTTCAACATCAAGAACCTTCATATCTAATCCTAGCGCTTGTAGTTCCTTGACCAAAACACGGAATGATTCTGGCACTCCTGGCTTTGGAATTTGTTCACCCTTAACGATAGCCTCGTAGGTCTTTACACGTCCGACAACATCATCTGACTTATAAGTCAAAATTTCTTGCAAGGTATGTGCAGCTCCATAAGCTTCAAGGGCCCAAACTTCCATTTCACCGAAACGTTGTCCACCGAACTGAGCTTTACCACCCAAAGGTTGTTGTGTAACCAATGAGTAAGGTCCGATTGAACGGGCGTGAATCTTGTCATCAACCATGTGGGCTAGCTTCATATAGTGCATGATTCCAACCGCAACACGCTTGTCAAAGGCTTCACCAGTTCGACCATCATACAAAACAGACTTACCATCAGCTGGCAATCCGGCTTCGTTAATTGCTTCCCAGATATCAGTATCACGCGCCCCATCAAAGACAGGTGAAGCGATGTGAATACCAAGCTCACGAGCAGCCATTCCCAAATGCAATTCAAGCACTTGACCGATATTCATACGAGAAGGCACACCCATTGGTGACAACATAATGTCAATTGGCGTTCCATCAGGCATAAATGGCATGTCTTCTGAAGGTACAATCACTGAAACCGTACCCTTGTTACCATGACGACCGGCCATCTTATCACCAACTTGAATCTTACGACGTTGAGCGATATAGACACGAACCATCATGTTCACACCTGGTGACAATTCATCCCCGTTCTCACGAGTAAAGATCCGTACGTCTTGAACAACTCCGCCACCACCGTGTGGTACACGAAGTGAAGTATCACGAACTTCACGGGCCTTCTCACCAAAGATGGCATGTAGCAAACGCTCTTCAGCTGAAAGCTCAGTCACACCCTTAGGCGTAACTTTACCAACTAAGATGTCACCATCATCAACTTCAGCACCAATGCGGATAATTCCACGTTCATCCAAGTTCTTCAACTGATCTTCACCAGTATTTGGAATCTCACGAGTAAACTCTTCAGGGCCAAGTTTTGTATCACGCGCCTCAGTTTCGTATTCCTCAATATGAATTGAAGTATAAACATCTTCGCGGATCAAACGTTCATTAATGATAATGGCATCTTCGAAGTTATATCCTTGCCAAGTCATGAAGGCAACCAATGGGTTTTGACCCAAGGCCAATTCACCTTGTTCCATTGAAGGACCATCAGCCAAAACTTCATCAGCATCAACTTGATCCCCAACACTGACGATTGGACGTTGGTTATAATTCTTACCAGCATTTGAACGACGGAACTTCATTAGATTGTACTTATCTAGTGAACCATCCTCACGACGAACGCGAATTTGACGGCCATCAACATATTCAACTGTACCAGGATAGGCAGCGATAATTGCCACACCAGCATCATGGGCAGCCTTATATTCAATTCCCGTACCAATCAATGGTGCGTGTGGATCAATCAAAGGAACCGCTTGACGTTGCATGTTGGCTCCCATCAAGGCACGATTAGAATCATCGTTTTCCAAGAAAGGAATTGCAGCCGTGGCAACGGCAACCATTTGCTTAGGTGAAACATCCATGTAATCAACTTGATCAATTGTTACTTCGATGTTGTCATCACCCTTACGAGCCAAAACAGTCTCAGTAGCAAACGATCCGTCTTCATTTAACACAGAATTACCTTGCGCCACGATGTAGTTATCTTCTTCATCGGCAGTTAAGTAATCGATCTTATCAGTAACCTTATGAGTATCCCAATCAACACGTCGGTATGGTGTCTCAATGAAACCATACTTGTTAACGCGACCATATGTGGCCAATGAATTAATCAATCCAATATTAGGTCCTTCAGGTGTTTCGATTGGATCCATACGACCATAGTGTGTATAGTGAACGTCTCGGACTTCATATCCGGCACGGTCACGAGTCAAACCACCAGGTCCAAGGGCTGAAAGACGACGCTTATTAGTCAACTCACCCAATGGGTTGGTTTGATCCATGAACTGTGAAAGTTGTGATGAACCAAAGAATTCTTTAACAGCCGCCACGATTGGACGAATGTTAATCAATTGTTGTGGTGTCACAGTTTCAGCATCCTGAATTGACATCCGTTCGCGAACAACACGTTCCATCCGGCTCAAACCGATTCGGAAAGTATTTTGTAGTAATTCACCAACACGACGAATACGACGGTTACCCAAATGATCGATATCATCTGTTGAACCAAGTCCCAATTGTAGATTCAAGAAATAATTCAAACCTGCAATAATATCAGCCGGCTTAACCGTCCGAGTTGTTGCTGGAATATGACCATTACCAATTACTGGCAAAGTCTTCTCAGGATCTTCGGGGCTTTCAACCAAGATTGTTTGAAGCACCATTGGCTCTGTTACAACTGCTTGGTCGTTTGGTGTATATGTCATCGTCTTGAAGTCTTCGCGATCCAAGTATGGTGCCAAATCGCCCATGACCTTCTTATCAATCACAGTTCCCTTAGCAGCAATGACTTCACCAGTCTCAGGATCAGCCAATGTCTCGCCCAAAGTCAAACCAAGCAAACGCGTCTTCAACGACAACTTCTTGTTGATCTTATAACGACCAACTGGTGCCAAATCGTAACGCTTTGGATCGAAGAAACGTGCCGTCAACAAGGCACGTGATGAATCCGCCGTCTTAGGTTCTCCTGGACGCAGACGCTCATAAATATCCTTCAAGGCTTCTTCTGTTCGTGAATCAGTTGGATCCTTATGAACATCCTTTTCCAAAGTTAGCATCAATGAGTCATAGTTCTCACCCAAGATTTGCAATACTTCTGAATCAGATTCGTAACCCAAGGCACGAACAAGTTCCGTTACAGGAAGCTTACGCGTACGATCAATTCGTACGTAGCTTAGGCCTTTAGCATCCGTTTCGAATTCTAGCCAAGCTCCCCGATTAGGAATAAAAGTTGTTCCATATGAAGGGCGACCATTCTTATCTAGTTCTTCACTGTAGTAAACCCCTGGTGAACGAACAAGTTGTGAAACAATTACTCGTTCCGCTCCATTAATAATGAAGGTTCCTGATGGTGTCATTAATGGGAAATCGCCAAAAAAGACATCTTGAGACTTGATTTCACCAGTTTCCTGGTTCGTCAAGCGCAAAGTAACGTGCAATGGTGCTGAGAAGTTAGCATCGTGATTCCGCGCTTCTTCAACACTGTACTTAGGCTCTTGCAACTTATAGTCAACAAATTCTAAAGATAACTTCCCCTGGAAATCTTCAATTGGCAAGATGTCCATGAACACCTCACGCAATCCTTCATCCAAAAAGCCATTGTATGAGTCCGTTTGGATCTCAATCAAATTAGGCAAATCAAGGACTTCCTTGATGCGTGCATAACTGCGACGAGTACGGTGCTTACCGTATTTAACTAGCGTACCTACCAAGTTTTCCACCTCACTTTGATTTGGCGCAAACTGTGCATCCCGATATATTACAATTCTCTAACAATTACGTTACAAAGCACTATAATTACCGGTTTTTACGTGCAAAAAAGACAACAGCACTTCCTTGAAGAAAATCCCGTCGTCCTTCTATGCAGGCTTTCAGGGACAATATTTCCTGTCTGCCGTTGTCTTATACACAATTAAACTAATTTCCAGTATATTATAAAAACCCGTGATAAGCAAGTGTTTTTCACTTTAATATCACGGATCATCTATTAATCTACTCCGACGCCGCTAGCCGCCTTAGTAACTTTTGGTTTTACCGAAACTGTAATCTCGCCACCCTTGGCTCCAATGGTCACGACATCGTTAGTCGTAATCTTACCTTCAAGTAATTCCTCACTCAAGCGATCTTCAATCTTAGTCTGCAAAGCACGTCGAATTGGTCGTGCTCCGTATTCTGGATCGAAACCAGCCTCTGCCACGACATCAATTGCTGCTGCCGTGATCTTTACAGTAAAGCCTTGATCACCAATCCGGCTCAAAACTGCCTTCGCCATCAACTTTACAATTTGATGCAATTCCGGCTTTGTCAAACTACGGAAGACCACAATCTCATCAATTCGGTTAATGAACTCAGGGCGGAAAGTATCCTTCAATGTTTTGCGAACAACCGAGTTCATTGCATCATAATTATCAGCATTATTACTTGCACCGAATCCAACAGACTTTTCATCGCGTAAGCGCGTTGCACCCAAGTTAGAAGTCATAATGATAATCGTATTCCGAAAATCAATCTTGCGTCCTTTAGCATCTGTTAGATAACCATCATCGAAAACTTGTAACAGTAAATTGAATACATCTGGATGAGCTTTTTCAGCTTCATCCAGCAAAATTACTGAGTACGGATTACGGCGGACCTTTTCTGTTAATTGACCACCTTCATCGTAACCAACGTAGCCCGGCGCTGATCCAATTAAACGACTTGTCGAATATGATTCCATAAACTCTGACATATCAACTCGAATCATGTTCTCTTCAGAACCAAAGACTGATTCCGCCAGTGCCTTTGCTAACTCCGTCTTTCCAACTCCAGTTGGTCCAAGGAACATAAACGTTCCAATTGGTCGCTTAGGGTCTTTCAATCCTGACCGTGCTCGTCGAATTGAGCGCGCAATTGCCGAGATTGCTTCTTCTTGACCAACAACTCGCTTGTGCAAAGTATCTTCTAGCTTCAACAAACGTTCTTGTTCATTCTTTTCAAGTTGCGTTAGCGGGATTCCTGTCTGTTCTGCCACCACTTCATCAATATCTTGTGGCGTAACTGATAGTTCGTAAGTCATCGTACTATCGGCTTGTTCCGCTTGATCTGCTAGATACTTATCAAGCTTCTTCTTTTGACTCAATTCCTTCTTGCGTAATTGCGCCGCCAGCTCAAAATCAAGTTGCTCAATCGCAGCATCCTTTTCAGCACGCAAACTAGCCAATTTTTCTTCTAACTTTCCAATTGGCGTCGGCTTACCAGACTTATCAATACGGATTCGTGCAGCAGTCTCATCCATGATATCAATTGCCTTATCTGGCAAGAAACGATCTGTGATATAGCGCACTGATAATTTAACTGCTTCAACAACTGCCTCGTCTGTAATCGCAACATGGTGATGTTGTTCATAGCGCCCTTTTAGACCCTTTAGAATTTCAATTGCATCGGCCTCGTTCGGTTCATCAACTTGCACTTGGGCAAAACGACGCTCTAAAGCTGCATCAGTTTCGATATACTTTTGATACTCGTCCAAGGTTGTTGCACCGATTGTTTGCAATTCACCACGTGCCAAGGCTGGCTTTAGAATATTCGATGCATCAATTGCACCTTCCGCACCACCAGCACCAATCAAGGTATGCAATTCATCGATGAACAAAATTACATTTCCATCATTATAAATTTCATCGATCACCTTTTTCAAACGATCTTCAAATTCACCACGATACTTAGTCCCAGCCACCAATGAACCCATGTCCAACATCATTAGTCGCTTTTGGGTTAAGTCTGCTGGAACATCACCAGCAACAATCTTTTGCGCCAAGCCTTCAGCAATTGCAGTTTTACCAACACCTGGCTCACCAATCAAAACTGGATTATTCTTTGTCCGTCGTGACAAAATCTGAATAACCCGCTTCACTTCCGCTGAGCGTCCAATCACTGGATCCATTCTTTGCTCACGAGCCTGTTGCGTTAAGTCGCGAGCCAAACTATCCAAGGTTGGTGTTCCTTCAACATTATCCTGCTTCTTACTACGACGATCTTCTTTACGTCGCTGTTGCTCACTGATTCCCAATTTGCGCATAATGCGCACACGGACATCACGTGGATTTACATCCAAGGCATTCAAGATTCGACCCGCAAGAATATTTTCATCATTCAACAATGCCATCAAGATATGCTCAGTTCCTACAGATGATACTTGCATCCGGCGTGCTTCCTCACTGGCATTATTCAACACTTCGGCGGCCTTTGGTGAATATGGCAGATAAGCTGAACGTTCGCTTCGCGATAAGGTTCCAAAACCGGTAAAGCGAATAATCTCATCTCGAATTGCTTCGGCAGTCAAATTAAACTCTGCCAATGTCTTACTTGCAATTCCGTCATTCTCCATCATCAATGCACTTAGCAAATGCTCCGTGCCAACCGCTTGATGTTGGAAATACTTCGCTTGCTCCTGTGCTAACATCAAAACATTTTTTCCACTTGGGGTGTATTGGTTATCCATATTATTCTCCTTCATGCTCTAGGCGGAGTCGATGTAAAAGTTGCCGCATAATCTGACTGCGCAATTGGTTTTCAATCGTCAAATTCCCCAGCATTAGTGATTCACGTGCAACCATCGCTGACAATAGCACTGCTTCACGCTGTGATAGCAACTTTTCTCGATATAGGGTTTCTAAAATATCATTGGCCATCCGCTCGGTCAGCGTGACATCGAAGCAATTTAACATTTGCTCCAGCACAAGTACATCCTGCCGAACGCTAAAGCGTCCAATCCGGATATACCCGCCACCGCCACGCTTTGATTCAACTAAATAACCCTTTTGAATCGTGAAACGGGTCTTAATTACATAATTTATCTGCGAAGGTACCACATTAAAGCGCTCCGCAATCTCCGTCCGACGAATTTCAATTTGCTGGTTCGAAGCTAAGATTTGCTTCAAATACGCCTCAATGTCATCGGACATGTTCTTTTCTGCCATCAGAGTACCCCCTTTGACCAATGTTGACTTAATTATATAGATATTGTCCAAACTTGCCAACATTTTGCCCGAATAACTTTTATTTCAAGTTTTCTAAAAAATAGGACAAAAAATGCCATTAAGCATTAAGCTTAATAGCATTTCTATAAGATGCACCTAGCAGGACTCGAACCTGCAACCTTCTGATTCGTAGTCAGACACTCTATCCAATTGCGCTATAGGTGCATATTTAATTCTGATTGTTAAGATTATAAAACCTTATCAACCAATGCCGTTTACTGGATTCGAACCAGCGACCCCTTCATTACTAGTGAAGTGCTCTGCCAACTGAGCTAAAACGGCATCATGCAGATGACAGGAATCGAACCTGCACGCCCGAAGGCACTGGAACCTAAATCCAGCGCGTCTGCCAGTTCCGCCACATCTGCATCTATTTCTAAACGTTTCCGTCTGAAACAACTTTTTTATAATATCAAGTACAGCCCACACTGTCAACACTTTTAATAGAAAATCTTTCGTGACTACATGATTAAAGCTAAATTTCCTAAATAATTCGCCCAACCTACATAATTGGAGCCAACAACCGCGAGAAATTCTGTTTAATTTTCATCCAGCTTGATTGGTTATCAAAGTACTCTTTTGTTAACAAGGTCGACACTTCCAGATCCTGCGCAAAAATCGCTTCGAGTTGTTCCGCAATCTTTAGGTCATACATAAAGGAACTAACCTCAAAATTCAATGTGAATGATCGGAAATCCATATTAGCCGTTCCAACGGCCGCAATCTTACCATCTATTACCATCGTCTTCGCATGAATGAAGCCATTATCATATGTGTAGACTTCGGCTCCCACTTCGACCATCTCGCGGGCAAAATGCTGGGTTGCTCGATAGACAAAGGCGTGATCTGGCATATCCGGAATCATTATCTGAACCTTGATACCAGAGCGCACTGCCACTCTCAGCGCATCAATAATTGATTGATTTGGAATAAAGTAAGGCGATTGAATAACAATTCGCTCACGCGCCATACTAATCATACGAAGATAACCCTCAAAGATCTGATTATCTTCCGTATCAGGACCTGATGAAACAATCTGCATTGCACTAGCACCGTTTTTAGTTGCACTTGGAAAGAACTCACTACTGAAATTAAGCTTCTCGTGGCGAATTGTCGCATTCCAATCCATAAAGAAACGACTTTGCATTGCCAAAACGGCATCCCCTTCAACTCGTAGGTGCGTATCACGCCAGTAACCAAATTTCTTGCTGTTACCCAAATATTGATCGCCAATGTTAAAGCCGCCAATATAGCCAATGTTTCCGTCGATAATAACTAACTTACGATGATCATGATTGTTCACATTCAACGAAATTAATTGCCATCTTGGAATCAAAAAGGCCTCTACCTGCCCACCAGCGTGTCGCAAACGACGATAGAGCTTATTATTTCGACCACCTGATCCACTCAAATCGTAAACCACTCGTACTTGGACACCTTCTCGTGCCTTAATTGTCAATAAATCAACTAATTCATTCCCCAATTTGTCATCATAAATTGTGTAATATTCAATATTAATATGATGTTTGGCAGCTCGAATATCATCAAATAAACGCGCAAATTTTTCATGCCCATCGGTAAATATCTCGACTTCATTATGCAAAGTCACAATTGCCTCATCATTATTCAAGAAGAGTTTTACGAATGGTGCAATGTCATCGGTCAGCTCATTGCCATTTTCATATTCTTCAGCTTGGCGTGCCTGATTACTAACAATCTGTTCAATTCCAAAGGCCTCTTGAGTCTTCAAATCAAAGATGCGTCGGTTTGTCAGCTTTCGTCCAAAAAAGAAATAGACCGCGAAACCGATTACCGGAAATAGAATTAATACTAATAACCACGCCCAAACCGTTGCAATCTCACGCGTCTTGTCACGAAAAACCGTAACAACTGCCCCAATTGTATTAACAACCACTAATACAATCAAGAATCCCCAAAATAGATGTAACGACATATTCAAATTCCCCCATGTTTGTCACCCGCGAGCAACTTCATAAAATCAATTCTAGCAGGCAACCCGCCGTTCTGGCAATAACACTATCTAGTGAATAGCTATTTTTGCGCATACCTTAACCTTATAAAAAAATGAATATCGTATTGGTTATTAATTAATCAATTTGAAAAATCATTTCCTCGTCACATGGTCCAAAATAAAAAGTCATCAGCTTAAACTGATGACTTTCTCATAAAACTATATTGTATCTTCCGGAACAATCTTGTCTGCTCCAAAATATGATCGTAGCACTTCTGGAATCGTAACGGTTCCATCTTCATTTTGATAATTTTCCAAAATTGCAGCAACCGTCCGACCAACAGCCAGACCTGAGCCATTCAATGTATGGATAAATTGAAGCTTACCTGCATCATCACGATATTGAATCCGTGCGCGGCGCGCTTGGAAACTTTCAGTATTTGAAACTGATGAAATCTCGCGATAGATATTTTGCTCTGGCATCCAAACTTCAAGATCATACGTCTTTGCTGCGGAGAAGCCCATATCTCCTGTCGACAATGTAATCACATGATATGGCAAATTCAATTTTTGCAAAATATTCTCAGCATTCGCCGTCATCTCTTCCAACGCTGCATAAGATTGCTCTGGCTTAGTAAACTTAACCATTTCAACCTTATTAAATTGGTGCATCCGAATCAATCCACGTGTGTCACGTCCTGCTGATCCGGCTTCTTGACGGAACGAAGGTGAAATCGCCGTAACCGAATAAGGCAACTTATCAGCATCAATCACTTCTTCACGGAAGTAATTAGTCAATGGTACCTCTGCTGTTGGAATTAAAGTCATCGCTTCATCAGTTCCAACACGATAAGCATCGTCCATGAACTTTGGATATTGGCCAGTCCCAAACATTGCCGCGTCCTTAACCATATATGGTGTGATCATTTCCTTATAACCTTCTTTTTGATGCTCATCGAGCATAAAGTTATAAACGGCCCGTTCTAGGCGAGCACCTTGACCAACATAATAAACAAAACGAGCACCAGCAACCTTTGCACCGCGTTCCCAATCCAAAATCCCTAATGCTTCACCAATTTCATAATGAGCTTTAGGTTGAAAGGCAAAGGCAGGTACGTCACCCCATGTACGTTCCTCATGGTTTGAAGCCTCATCCGGTCCAACTGGAATTGAGGGATTTGGAAGATTGGGCAAATGCAATTGTAAGTCCAACAGATCAGTATCAATCTTGGCAACCGCCTCATCCAACTTTTTAATCTCTGCTGAAACAGCCTGCATTTGTGCAATCACGTCCGTTGCATCTTCTTTTGCACGCTTTTTAAGTCCAATTTCATCAGAAACTTGGTTTCTTTTAGCCTTCAATTCTTCAACTGTAACCAACTGTTCGCGTCGCTTAACATCAAGGTCAACAATCGCATCAATCTTCTCTGCTGCCACACCACGTCCTGCTAGACGTTCCTTCACTGATTCAGTCTCAGTTCGGATTAATTTCATATCAATCATATTGCACTCTCCAAAATCTACGCTCTATTTCAAGCCCAGGTCTGCAACCTTTTGGTCGATCAACGCTAATACGCTGTCCGCAGCATTAACATCTTCCACAAAGTCAAATTCATCACCATCAATCATCAACTTTGGTGAACGATCATAAGCCTCAAACCATTGGCTATAGTGTTCATTTAACATCTTATAGTAGTCATACAAGCCGGCGTCGTGCTCGATTTGCTCGAAATCACGACCGCGCTTTTGAATCCGTGCCAACATTGTGTCAAAGCTAACATGGATGAAAACCAATAAATCTGGTGTCTTAACTACCGCTTGATCTGAGAAATCAACTTGCTCCATCATGTTGTCCAGCAAATCACGATAGATATCAACCTCAACATCGGTTGCTCTACCTTGTGCTGCCACCGTTTGGAAAAGTAGGAGATCTTCATAAATCGAGCGATCAATCACATTTAATTGACTCCCCTGCGCGTCACGAATGTTATCCATACGCTTATTCAAAAAATAATTTTGCAACAAAAAGCCATACTTTTTTTGATCTTCATAGAAGAGCGGCAAAATGGGATTATCATCTACAGATTCATAGTAGGCGTTACTTCCAAAGTGGTCTGCTAGTAAATCTGTAAGGCTGGTTTTTCCAGCGCCAATTGTCCCCGACAAAACAATCATTTTATTTTCCGCCCTTTTTTTAATTTCATAATTTTATTTTAGCAAAAATAACGCTAAGTTACACTGCTAATTATTATGAAAATCTTTTCAAGTCATTTTCACTCATATCAAGGTTCAATCAAGACTAAAGTTTAACCTACTAATCTTAACAACAATCCCGCACCTTTCGGATTACCAGCCTAACCAGCCTAACGACTAGCAAAAAAATGCCAATAAAATTGTGGTTCAAGCACCAGCGGTAATCTTATTTACTGGATTTACAGATATGACGCTTCGATTATCTCTACAAAAAAACACCCATATTTCATCATTTATGATGAGCTACGGGTGAATTCCAACCAGCAAACCAAGGCGCTGAATGTCCTCCAACAGCTTCGTCGACTACTAATCTAAACCTTTGGTAATTCGTGTCGGATAAACTAGCTTCTTTTTCTTTGCATCATTCAGCAAATGTTCCCAAGCCTTCCAGACGCTCTCTTCGGAAAAGCGTTCCGAAAGCGTATAAGACGCATTCGACATTGTCTGAAGTTTCTTATCATTGCTAAAAAGTTCGACCAATTTCGCAGCCATCGCCTCAATGTCACCAAATGGCACTACATAGCCATTCTTACCATCAACCGTCAGCTCATTCGGTCCATAATTCACATCATAAGTTAGCCCAACCATTCCATGACTATAAGCCTCCATCATTGCCAAATTGAAACCTTCCATCATAGAAGCCAAACCATAAACTTGATGCTCTCGCTGAACCTTCGCTACCAATTCAGCGTCAGCATACTCGTGATGGGTAACCGCATCTTTTAAATCATATTCCGCAATCGCTTCATCAATTGCCTTTTGTGCGGCGTTATCTTGGCTATGATCAACGTAACCATAGTAATCTAACGTAATGTCAGGAATCGTTTCTCTAGCAATCCCAATCGAGCGAATAATATTATGAATTCGCTTATCATGGGCCACACGTGCGGTGACCAATACCGAGTGACGTTTACGATCCTTGATTGCGACATGTTCTTCTGTCAGATAAGCCTCAGGCACAACTCCAACCGGAATCGTAAAGAGCTTTGCCTTTGGCTCAAAACGCGCTTTAACGTCCTTCGTCTGCTTTTTAGTTGCCGAAATAATCGCATCATAGGTATTCGCATTCGTTAAACCGTACTCATAAAAGTTATTCATTATCGAGTGCATCGTATCTTGGGCATCACCTGCATGTGAATTATGCAGATGTAATACCGTATACGCAGGTCGCTCCAGATTTTGCAAAGCCCAGTCACCAACATGAGTCCGATCCATAATGAAGATGTTCGCCTTGTGATCGTCCCAATATTGGGCATTAATTCGATTAAAGAAATGTAGTGTCAACTCATCAATTGTCGCAAAAACATAAACAGCACCACTATCTTCTGTCAAACGCCATCCCATTTTACGGTACACACCTTGAGCATCATAGCGATTAAAAGTCTCTAACACCGGTCGGCCATTAATGTCGTGCCAAACTTCAGTCCCGACTTTATTATCTGGCGTATACCATTGCACGAGACTCAAAAAACCTCTAAAATCGTAAAATTCAACGCTGTACAGGTTTCCAAATCCATCGAATAACTCAACCGAACTAACTCGTTCGGCCTTATCGTCAGGATAATACCTCACACGACCAATCAGGGCATTATCGCGAAAAACCAAATAACGTGATTGCTCAGCCTCTTTCTCATACCGTAGGCCAGTCACACCAAAGTCGATGTCTTGGACGTGAATAATCTTTGTTCTGACCTTCTCAGTTTTTTGGAAATAATCAAACATTACCAAAGTCTCATCAGCAGAGACACCATTGGCCTTCAAGAAAGTATGAATATGTGGATTCCACTCACGGAAGACTAGTTTAAATGGTTCTTGATGTTTTCTAAAAAGTTGAGCACGTTTCAATTGAGCATGCTCAATTCCAGAGTTCTTTTCATTAAAGCTTGAATTGATAAAAAATAACATTAGACTTCCTCTCCCACGATCAGGTTTTTCACTTGCTCTTGAGCCGCAGTAAATCGCTCCCACGCATGTACCATGTTAAATGACTGCGCCTTTTGATAAGCCGCCTCAGTCATCTTCGAAACTAAGACATTCGCAAGCACTTGCGCTGCTGGACCAAGTTGACCATAAGGAACTAACATCCCAGTTCGTTCGGGATCAATCAATTCACGCGGACCATAATTAACGTCATAGGCAACCACAGGCACACCATGATTGAGGGCCTCCAACATTTGCATCCCAAAGGCTTCGCTCTCCGAAGTAACTAAAAGCGCACTCGCCTCATCCAATGCCTCAGCGATGACCTCTGCAGGCTGATACTCTTTAAATGTAACTGTCTCCTCTAATTGCAAATCTTTAATTCGCTGATCCAGTTTTTCTTTAATCTCTGTTGGTGAGAAATAACCATAAAAGTCGAGCGTCACATCTGGCAAAACCGTCTTAACCTTTGCAATAATCTCCAAAGCATCCATCGGCTTCTTTTCGCCAGAAATCCGGCCTAGAACAATAACCTTATGTGCCCGTTCTTCCTTGTTCAACACGACCTCATCTGCATAGGTATCTGGCAAACTCAAAACACGTTTAAATGAATAAATCCGCTCAATATCCTGCTTCTGAGCCTCAGTTGGTACGATAATCCCGTCAAAAGCATCTTTATGAATTTCAAACATTGGCTTTAGGTAGTCTGGCAAAGCATGTGCAGATGTTTGACTCTTTTGCAATCTGTAATGAATATTATGCAGATAATTCCATTTCCCTTTAGCACCAGTTACGTTTGCAACTGCCGTAACCAACGAAGGACGATCATTGATTAGAACAACCTCATCTTGTTTAGCCAACTCATCTAAGAAGAAAGTAAACATCTCGTCTTCCGAGTTAAAACGATATGCCTTACCTTGGTAATCAAGCAGCTTGTACATTGTCGGTGCAAGCTTCTCTTTGATATTCATATGCGTTATTTCAATCTTAGGTTTCCCGGCCCGATCGAAGAATACCTGCGTACCGACTTCTGCTCCTAAATGGAAGTATTGCGTACTAGATTTAAAGCCACGTCGATCCCAAACATCCTTAGCAACAGTAGAAAATGCGTCGTTATAATATTCGATTGATCCCACTAACCCAACCGTCGAAGGTGCTATCAAAACCTTACCAACCATTTTGCCGGCATGGCGAATCTCCGAGACATTCGCATCAATCCCCTCGATATGATAAGTCGTCTTATCGATTGCGTTCACAAACCGAGCACTCACATCTTTTTCATCAGTTGCTGTAAGCTCTTGGAAATAATCGTACATATTAACAACATCGGCATGTGATAAATCTAAACGTTCCAAGTCGGCTGAAAGATTCGCATTATAATTACGAGTTACAATCTTAGCTGGACGTTGATGTGCACGAAAAAGTCGTAACCGTTTGAGAGCTGAAAACTCTGTTCCTGAATTAAACGTAAAAACATTCTCATTGATAAAATAATTCATTGCTGACATAAAAATTTCCTTTTCTTAGACAATCGGTTGAATCTGTTTCTCTTCAACAGCCTTTGGTTGATGAAGTTGTGGAGTGTATGCTTGCACCAAGCTGGGTTGATCGATTTGTTCAGGTAATTCACCTAAAACATCAATTTTTTCGGGAGCTTCTGGAGCCTCAATCATCATAAATTCGCCAATAAAAATTGATACATCCAACTGACTGTCATCAAAAGTAAGGTCAACATCCGAGAATGCCAAGACATTATCCCAATCATCCAGAATGAGCGGATTCGCAATCCGTTCAAAGTTTTGCACCCGTCGGATAACATCAATCAACGAACTATCCTCTGATAGAACCGATCGCAGTAACTCAACATTCTTTTCCAGCGCCTTTTGGTAATGTGCCTTTACCTTTTCACCATCAAAAGAGAAGTCCTCCATTTTAACGGCGGAAACTCCAATCTTTGTAACCTCGCCCATCGCTTTAAGCTCATCCTTCAATTTCGCAATGCTAGTGTTGTAATCATGAATAGCACCAGCGAAGTCTTGGCTGATTTGATCAACTTGACTATCAATTAAGGCATTGATCCGGTCGAAATATGCTGTTTGAATCTTTTCCTGAAGCCATCCAAGCGTTTGAGGCTTTTTAAGCTCAGTTACTGAAAGTCCGGTGTATTGTGAGATAGGTGAAATATTGCGGAAATTGCTATTGTAGATGTCACTATAATTTGCTAACGAATTAATTGAGTCAATAATTGTACCCAAACCTTCTTTTCCTGATAATTCCAAAGCAATCTTACGTTTGAGGGCGTTATTATTTTGCATGGTCGTCTGATAACTTTGAACCACGTTGGCAAACAGGGTTTCGCGTTTACGGTACTCTGTTTGCCACTGTTCAACCTGGCCCTCTAATCCCAGATGGAACAATTTAATCTCCGTACCGAGATGTGGTACAACACCTTCATTCAGCTGTGCAATTCGGTCGCCACCGGCTTTAAGGAATGCATTGGCCTTTTCTTCGTATTTCGCCAGACGTTGCTCTAACTCCTGCACGTTTCCTTTCAGATTCTCATTAATTGTTTGAAAATCAGCCAACCAATCCGAAACTTTAGGGGTACTCTTCAATTTGAAACCTTCATCGCCAACTGCAAGTAATTCGGGGATATTAAATTCATCGACGTAGTTATCCCCTGTGGCCTCGTTAATTGGAAAACTCAACTGACCACTTGGATAGATAAATTTCTTCATCTCATCCAACGTTTGATTGAAACTCAAACGATAATCCGTCAATTCTTTATAAGCAACTTGAGCATCCAAATAAAAAACATTTACCCGATCGTAGTATGTCTTCTCTGCTTGGTAATGCTCCAGATCAAGCTTAAATTTATTGCCATATTCTGCGTCAAAACCAGTCAACGCACTATATTGCTCCATTAATGGACTAAAGGCTGCAGCAACTTTCTCATATTTTTCAATCAGTTGTTGTTGGAGTTCTACCGTTTGTTCATGTAATGGTCGATGTTCATCAAAATAAGCCTCAATCCCTTCATACTTACCCTGCAAGGACTGATACTTACTTTGATTTTCTTGATAAGTAGCGTGAATCTCGTTGAATAGGTTCTGTGACTTAATTTGAGTGCTTTGTAGCAAATCCGTCGTCGTCGTAATCTTTTGTGCAACGCCGTCAATTGATTCCTCTACCTTTCCTTTCTCCTGTTCAGCCGCATCAAGCCAACCTTTGAGCTGATCCAACTCAACCTTAGTGGCATCAGCCAACTTTGTCTTTTCATCAAAATTGCCTTGTGCAGCTTTCCACACCGTCTCCGCCTCTAAGTAGCGGTTTTTAACTTGGAAATGTTCTCCTTTAAGTGGATCAAAGTCTGCCTTAATTGCTAGATAATCATCTTTTAGTTGTACAAAATTAACCTTAGCTTGTTCGGCCTGTTGCTCATCCAAGGATTGCGTTGCAAGTAATTGGTCATAACGCTCATTCAAATGTTGAATTGCCGCTGTTACTTTTTCCTTAGCAAGCTGCACCTTCTTGAGTTGCTCATCACTGCTAGTAAAAGTCGCATATTTATTGTCAAAAAGTGCTTTCATTGCAATGAAACTTTGCGTAACTTCTTGGAAAATTTGATCATCAAGTTGATATTCTTGCTCAACTGGTAATAAATTCTTGCGTGCGGCTTCTTTTTGAACCGCTACATCCTCGACGCCCGTTCTAAGCAGTTCAAGTAAGTGTTGTTGCTTGGTATCCTTTAGTTCGCTCGCCTCATCATAGCTTTTCTTGATTTCATTATATTGAATATCCGCTTCGTCATACGCATGTCTTAAACCGATATATTCGCCCTTGGTCTCTTGGAATTTTTTTAAAAACTCCTCATATTGTGCAACCACCATTTTAAAATTCGGTGCCACAAAGTCGTAACTGGCCTGATTAATATCGACCTGCTGTTGTTGCGCAGTCACGAGTTCCTCAATATTTTCAAGTTCCGCCTCTTTGCTTTGTTTTGACGACCTTGTCTTCGTCAAGGATTGGTTTAAACGATGCCAACGGGTGATCCGTTGATCTGCATCTAAATATTCAATTTTGGCACTATTAAAGGCTTGCTCTTCAGCCAAGTAACGTTGATGGAGAGCTTCATAGACAGCCGAAAGTTGTAGATAGGCCGCATGTGTTTGCTCAAGCGATTGTGCGAGCTCTTCATTCCCATTTTTTAATTGATGATACTCGGCATCCTTTTGTACATAACTCTGCATAAGCCCTTGAACTTGAGACTCTTGTTGAACCAACAATTCCTTTTTAATCTCGAGCTCAGTTTGTGCATCATATTGATCCACCTTACCCTCAGCAAAAATCTTCGCAAGTTTTTGATAATCACGATACTGATCTTGATAGACAGCTTCACTCGTCTCAAAAGCAGCCAGCTCATCGCGATAGTCAGTTCGTTTCTTATTTAGGGTCGCTAGTATCGCATCAAACTGCTCCAATAAAGCCTGATAACTCTTGAAATCAGCATTATATTCATCCACCTGAGTAAGATATTGTTGCTTTTCTGCAAAATAAGCGTCCAAATCCCTTTGATAAGCTTCCTTGCTTTCTGCGACTTTAGCTTCCTCCAGCTCAGCTGTCATTGTGATATCTTCAGACGACTGCTCAACTTCCGTGACTGGTTCTTCAACGGGTGCCATCATCTTTTCCTGATCGGCTACGTTTTCCGACTGCGCTGCATTCGCCCAATCAGTATCATAGGCCACCGTCATTTGGTCTTTTTCGACCAAAGTGGCTTCCAAGGTTTCTGGCATATTCGTTCCCTCAGACTTAGAATCAGCTTGTTCAACTATCAAATCATCACTGGTCGTTTGTTCCATCTGCACCGATTGCTCCGAATCAGTTTTTTCTGTTTTAACTGAAAGTGATGCTTCTTTTCCTTCAGCTGTCGGCAAGGACACGGGATCTCTAAAATTTGAAAAAATTTCTCTGAATTTTGACATTTTGTTCTGATATTCATCTTATCGTTACCGTAAAATAAATATTCTACTCCTACTCATATATTTAAAATTTTTCATTACCGAGGAAAATCTTATGAACCATCAACCCTTAATTACATCAAGCATGCAACTCAATCCGATTGCCTTCATCGAGGTGACCCTCGCTATTCAAATCCACCCTTTCTCAATCAAGACAAATTAGGCTAAGCGTAAGTTCACATTTCCATATAGAGGATGCTCCAGCTTCCCAGCCAAATAATCTCCATCACATTGAACTTATGGCAAACATTCAGGACTCTGTATCTATATTGTCATTTCGAAAGATGTCAAAAGCTAATCGCTAGATACAGTACCCCTAGCTATCGGCTCTTACTTTAAAAACCGATAGCTAGAGGTACTCTATTTTTCAATAAAGTATCTCTATATTCAAAGTACTAGCTACTTTGAATAAAACTAATTTTCACGACGCTTTTCATAACCAAGAGCCAAAGCTAGTGAGAGCAAAGCTGCCCCAGCAGCCGCAATCTCAGCACTTTCGGCATCATCAGTTGTTCCTGTAGCAGGAAGCACAGCGGCAAAGCCACTTTGAAGAGTCGCTTTACCAGCTCCCGTGCTCAAATTTGCAACCGTTGCACTCGTTGTCGAGTTAGCTACATTTTGACTAGCACCTTCACTAGTTACGACGTTATTTGAAACATTACTATTATCCATTGCACCACCATTACCCGATGCACCCATTGAGATATTACTGTTTGCAATGCTACTTGCAACACTTAGTGCATCATTTGCAGCACTCTGTGCTTTAGCGGCTTCTGTAGCGGCCAGGTTTGCCTCTACTTGAGCCTTGGCAGTCGCACTATCACCTAAGGTAGTGTTCCCGTTCTTGTAATAATCAGCGGCAGCCTTTGCATCAGCTGCGGCTTCTGCAGCAGCTTGATTAGCAGCGGCATTTGCTGATTGAGCGATCACATTATCCGAAGCAATTTGTGAATTATCTGGATATTGTGATACTAGGCTAGCCGTTACATCAGCAGCGGTTGAAGCATTTCGTGCATCCTCTGAAGCTGTCGTAGCGAGCAAGTCAGCTACAGAACTATTACTTGCTGTTGCTCCCGACTTTCCAGCCAGACTATCCGCAACACTCTGAGCATCATTTTCAGCGCTAGCCGCTTTAGCAGCTTGTGTAGCAGCGTCAGCAGCTTCACTCTGTGCTTTAGCAGTTGCACTATTAGCACTTGCCAAATTACCAGCAGCAAGGAAATCGCTGGCAGCCTTTGCATCAGAAGCGGCGGCGACCGCATCAGAGTTAGCAGCAACACTCGCT
Source organism: Weissella muntiaci (assembly GCF_008107635.1). Lineage (GTDB taxonomy): Bacteria > Bacillota > Bacilli > Lactobacillales > Lactobacillaceae > Weissella > Weissella muntiaci. Next base: position 87,541 of record NZ_SDGZ01000015.1, read on the forward strand.
GACTGAGCAATCACATTATCTGAAGCAATTTGTGAGTTGCTTGGATATTGCTTAGCTAGGCTTGAAGTAACAATGGCAGCGCCACTCGCAATCTTAGCAGCTTGGCTGGCCTCATTCGCAGCAGTGCTTGCAGCAGCGTTGCTTGATGGCGTGTAACTGTCATTCGGATCTGTTGTCGTGGTTCCTCCGTTATTTGGATCCGTTGTTCCACCATTGTTTGATGAAGTGGCTCCATCCTTAACGAGACTATCCGCAACGCTCAACGCATCATTAGCAGCACTTTGCGCCTTAATTGCTTCACTAGCGGCTGAATTAGCTTCCGTTTGTGCCTGAGCAGTTGCACTGTTTCCTGAAGCAACGTTTCCGTCCTTGTAATAAGAAGCAGCGGCGGTCGCATCAGAGGCGGCATCAGTTGCATCCTTAGCAGCAGCGGTACTTGCTGACTGGGCAACTACGTTGTCCGAAGCAATTGCTGAGTTAGTTGGGTATTGCGTTACCAAGCTCTCAGTCACTCCGGCGGCGTTACTTGCAGTCGTTGAAGCATCGGCAGCAGTTGAAGCAGCCAAATCGGCGGCTGAATTATCACTTGGTGTTGCACCAGGCGTTCCAGCTAGGCTATCCGCAACTCCTTGCGCATCATTCTGAGCACTAGTGGCCTTAGCAGCTTGAGCCGCCGCATCAGCAGCTTCACTTTGCGCTTGGGCAGTTGCGCTATTCGCACTTGCCAAGTTACCAGCAGCTAAGAAGTTACTTGCAGCAACCGCATCTGAGTTAGCCGCAATCGCGTCATTTGAGGCGGCGACTGAGGCAGACTTAGCGATCACGTTGTCGGAAGCAATGCTTGAGTTAGTTGGATATTGTGAAGCCAAGTTCGACGTCACAACCGCGGCTTGACTAGCAATCTTAGCGGCAGCATCGGCTTCGTCAGCAGCATTACTTGCGGCCGCATTCTTAGCAGCGACACTCGTTGAGATACTATCCGCCACGCTCAAGGCATCATTGGCGGCACTTTGAGCAATCACAGCTTCACTAGCAGCAGAATCAGCTTCCTTTTGTGCCTGAGCAGTCGCACTGTTTCCTGAAGCGACGTTTCCGTCCTTGTAGTAAGAAGCAGCGGCCGTCGCATCAGAGGCAGCATCGGTCGCATCCTTAGCAGCAGCGGTACTTGCTGACTGGGCAACTACGTTGTCCGAAGCAATTTCTGAGTTAGTTGGGTATTGCGTTACCAAGCTCTCAGTTACTCCGGCGGCGTTGCTTGCAGTCGTTGAAGCATCGGCGGCAGTTGAAGCAGCCAAATCGGCGGCTGAATTATTACTTGGCGTTGCACCAGGCTTTCCAGCTAGGCTATCCGCAACTCCTTGCGCGTCATTCTGAGCACTAGTGGCCTTAGCAGCTTGAGCAGCTGCATCGGCAGCTTCACTTTGTGCTTGGGCAGTCGCGCTATTCGCACTTGCTAAGTTACCAGCAGCTAAGAAGTTACTTGCGGCAACCGCGTCTGAGTTGGCCGCAATCGCGTCATTTGAGGCAGCGACTGAGGCAGACTTAGCAATCACGTTGTCAGCAGCGATACTTGAGTTAGTTGGGTATTGTGAAGCCAAGTTCGATGTCACAACCGCGGCTTGACTAGCAATCTTAGCGGCAGCGTTGGCTTCGTCAGCGGCATTACTTGCGGCCGCGTTCTTAGCAGCGACACTCGTTGAGATACTATCTGCCACACTCAAGGCATCATTGGCAGCACTTTGGGCAAGCACAGCTTCACTAGCAGCGGAGTTCGCTTCCGTTTGTGCCTGAGCAGTCGCACTGTTTCCTGAAGCAACGTTTCCGTCCTTGTAATAAGAAGCAGCGGCGGTCGCATCAGAGGCGGCATCATTTGCATCCTTAGCAGCAGCGGTACTTGCCGACTGGGCAACTACGTTGTCCGAAGCAATTGCTGAGTTAGTTGGATATTGCGTTACCAAGCTCTCAGTCACTCCGGCGGCGTTACTTGCAGTCGTTGAAGCGTCAGCAGCAGTTGAAGCAGCCAAATCTGCGGCTGAATTATCACTTGGCGTTGCACCTGGCGTTCCAGCTAGGCTGTCCGCAACTCCTTGCGCGTCATTCTGAGCACTAGTGGCCTTAGCAGCTTGAGCCGCCGCATCAGCAGCTTCACTTTGCGCTTGAACAGTCGCGCTATTCGCACTTGCTAAGTTACCAGCAGCTAAGAAGTTACTTGCGGCAACAGCGTCTGAGTTAGCGGCAATCGCGTCATTTGAGGCGGCGACTGAGGCAGACTTAGCGATCACGTTGTCAGCAGCGATACTTGAGTTAGTTGGGTATTGTGAAGCCAAGTTCGATGTCACAACTGCAGCTTGACTAGCGATCTTAGCGGCAGCGTTGGCTTCGTCAGCGGCATTACTTGCGGCCGCATTCTTAGCAGCGACACTCGTTGAGATACTATCTGCCACACTCAAGGCATCATTGGCAGCACTTTGAGCAATCACAGCTTCACTAGCAGCGGAATTCGCTTCCGTTTGTGCCTGAGCAGTCGCACTGTTTCCTGAAGCAACGTTTCCGTCCTTGTAGTAAGAAGCAGCGGCAGTCGCATCAGAGGCAGCATCAGTTGCATCCTTAGCAGCAGCGGTACTTGCCGACTGGGCAACTACGTTGTCCGAAGCAATTGCTGAGTTAGTTGGATATTGTGTTACCAAGCTCTCAGTCACTCCGGCGGCGTTACTTGCAGTCGTTGAAGCGTCAGCAGCAGTTGAAGCAGCCAAATCTGCGGCTGAATTATCACTTGGTGTTGCACCTGGCGTTCCAGCTAGACTGTCCGCAACTCCCTGCGCGTCATTCTGAGCACTCGTGGCCTTAGCAGCTTGAGCCGCCGCATCGGCAGCTTCACTTTGTGCTTGAACAGTCGCACTATTCGCACTTGCCAAGTTACCAGCAGCTAAGAAGTTACTTGCAGCAACCGCGTCTGAGTTAGCGGCAATCGCGTCATTTGAGGCGGCGACTGAGGCAGACTTAGCGATCACGTTGTCGGCAGCAATACTTGAATTAGTTGGATATTGTGAAGCCAAGTTTGATGTCACAACCGCAGCTTGACTAGCAATCTTAGCAGCAGCGTCGGCTTCGTCAGCAGCATTACTTGCTGCATCATTTGATGGCTTACCGCTATTAGTAAGACTACTTGCAACACTCTGAGCATCAGTTGCGGCACTGACTGCAATATCAGCTTCATTACTTGCTGCATTAGCGGCACTAACAGCAGAGTCAGTGTTGCCTGAGGCAAGATATGAGTTTGCATCAGCAGCATAGCTTGAAGCAGCAATCGCAGCTGATTGAGCGATCGTATTATCGCTCGCAATCTCACTATTTGATGGATACTTAGAAGCCAAGCTATCAGTAATCACGGCAGCTGAACTAGCACGATCCTTCGAACTAGCTGCAACTGGACCGGCACCCATCAAGCTAATCGCCTCAAGTTGTGCCTCACTAGCAGCAGAGCTGGCGTCAGCCGCAGCCGAACTAGCACTATTCAATTGAATTGCTGCATCACTGACCGCATTTGAAGCATTCACAATATCTTGCGCAGCGGCGGCGCTATTACCAGCAGCAATATCTTTTGCAAGTGCATTTGAAGCACTCACTGCTACACTGGCATCAGATGATGCTAGGCTAGCGGCTTTACTTGCAAGGATTTGAGCATTGCTAGTAACAACTGCATCAGAAGCAATTGTCGAATCAGCTGGGAAGCTCGAAGCAAATCCTGAAGTCTTTGTGTTGTCTGATGTTGCAATTGAAGCGTATGAACTTGCAGCACTAGCGTCCGATACGGCCTGAGATGTTAACACAGTTGCCTCAGTTACTGCATCAGGAGCAACCGTAATCGTCAAAGTCGCTGTTGTAGCGTAGTTCGCCGTCACATCATTTTGCGCAATGAATTGGTAGGTAATGACATAAGTTCCAGCCTGAGTTGGCGTGAAGCTCGTACCAGGTGTAACCGATGTTCCAACTAATGCAGCATCAGCACTTGGTGCAGCAGTAACTTTAATCGTCACCGCATTTGGTCCGGTTGCCGGTGGCGTTGTCTCCGTCACTGGATCGGTTGCATTAAAGTTTGGCAACGTTACGGCTTGACCAACCCTAGTGGTTGTAGCATAAACCTGCGGATCAGTTGTGCCAAAGGCATCCAAACCGATTCCACCAACCTTAATCATCCCAGAACCAGGACCTCCACCAGTGATTGGGTCAGCGACAGAAACATCTGCATAGAGGCTATATCCGTTCAGACCAGTTCCGTTAACATTAAAGCTCAAAGTTGTAAGACCGTAACCATTGTTGTCAACGGAGATCATGCCCTTAACAGTGCCAATTGCCTTGGTTGTTCCATTAGCTGCCACAGCGTACAAGGTTGCCGTTGCTGGAGTATTTGAGCCCGCGTCAATAACATCCTTGCTGACCATCACTGGTACATAGACGAATTGATTACCAGTCGCGATTACTCTTGCAGGGGCAAAGACTGTTACGGTTGTCGTAGCATTTTGTTGGGCAGTCGCCATACTTGCAGCAACTGACGCAGCTGAACTAGCAATCAAAGCTACCGAATTTGCAACTGAAGTTGCTGATGCCAAGATTGAGTTTTGCAATTGTGCGTCAGTAATGTCGCCAGCTGATAAGTCAGTCTCCATTGCCTTGGCGGCACTAGAAGCATCACTTGCGGCCGAACTAACCACAATTTCAGCACTGCTTGCCGTTGAATTCGCAGCAATCAGTGGCTTGTTTGTAGCATATTCACTACCAAGCGCTAATACAGATGCGGTCGTTGACGAAGCAACACTAGCATTTGATGAAGCAATTGAAGCAGCGGTTGATGCTGAACTTGCGGCGCTTGAAAGTGCTGAGGCAACAACACTAGCAGCAACTGAATTATTTGGTAGATTTGATAGCGACTGACCCGTCAAGATAAGGGCAGCACTCATTGCATCAGTTCCTGATGCAGCAGCGACTGCGGCTGAAGTTGCCAAGGCCGAAGCTGAGTTTGCAGCATTAATTGTATCGGTTACAGCCGAAGTCATCGCAGTACCTGCCGATGCGGCAGTCGAGTTAGCCGAAACAGCCACAGCACTATCAGACTTGAAAGCAGTACTTTGTGAAGCAGCAATCGTCCGCTCAGCAGCGGCACTCGAGGCGTTACCCGCCACAGTATAAGATGCTGCTAATGAAGCAGCTGTGCTAGCAGCAACTGATTCTGAAGTTGCCAACTTATAAGCCGAACTAGCGGCTGAAGTTGCGCTGGTAACAACCGTCTGCAACTTTGTAACGTTAGCCGCGTCGGAAGCGGTTGTTGAACTAGCCGCAACCACGGCAACTTGTAAGCTCGACGCTGTACTTGCGGCTGTGCTGGCAGCACTTGCTGTACTCTGCAAGGCCACATTACTTGGATCAGATGCCAGTAGACTGGCGGCCACACTTGATGCAACTGAAGCAGTATAAACTGCATCATTCGTTGCACTAACAGCGGAGCTCGCTGTTTGCAAAGCATTTGGAATTGCAAAGGTCATATTCGACTGCAAATCAGCCAAAGCTGAACCTGCTGACATTGCAGCTGTGTGAACGTCCTGCATGGTTGCATCAGATGTTGCAAGGGCAATGTTATTTAGATAGGCCTTCGCTTGATCCGCTGCTAATGAAGCAGTTGAGTAAGCAACCATCGCATCATTGGCATATGAATTTGCCAAGGTTACATAGCTTGACGCAACTGCGGGCGCGGTTGCTGCTGCGGCAGCTGATGAGGCCAACTGTACCAACGCGTAATCAGTCGTCAAGTTCATCTGAGCAGATATTGCTTGCTGTTGGTAAACCCCGATCAAGCCAGAATCAGTTGTAATCTGCGTTACAGCACTATTAGCTACCGCTAGTGCACTGTTGGCTTGGGCGGCCAAGGTTGGGTAAGCTGAAGCAATTGAGTTCAACGCCGAAACCTGACTTGCAACTGTTGCAGCATAACTATTCGTTGCCGCGGCGGCTGAAGCAGCTTGTGAGCTAAAGTTCACACCGGCAAGACTGTTCAGATTTGCAACTTCACTTTCAAACATTGAAGTCTCAACTTGCATCGTGTTCAAAGTGTAACCCTGAACATAGATATCAACACTATTGCTTGCCGCATTCGTGCCGACAGTCGTTGCCTTGTTCAAAGCATTATTCACATTAACCAATGAGTTATAAACATAACCACTTGGCATATTATTTGCCATGTAGTACGAATTATTGAAATAAATCTGGTTATTGTAATTAGCGGGTGCCAATGAAGTTCCAGCCGCCTCTGATCCAGCAGTCGTGACTGAATCAGTTGGCACAACTGTTCCAGTTAAGGCATCAATATACCGATACGTAACACTTTCAGGAGCACCATATACATAAACCGTATAACTACTGTTCTTTCCAGCAATTGGTACAACTGCAAAGGATGCTTGCGTACCACCTGAAGCAACTTCACTACCGACAGCCCACATATAATTACTTGGCATATAAGACACGGCAAATTGTGAAGTCATCAAGTTGATTGTTTGACCAGCCAAGTATTCGTTAGCGGCAGCCGAGCTAGCCAACACAACATATGAGGCATACGATGACAAACCATTATTAGCCATATTTTGTGCATTAGTTGATGCTAATGAAGCGGCTGTTGAATAACTTGTAACGGCTGAACTTGCAGAACCAAGGGCTGCAGCGCGGGCGCTGTAACGAACTTCTTGTGAAACGGCTGCTGAATAAGTTGTAAAGGCTTGTCCAGCTGAAACGGCTGCAACACTGTAACTTGATGCTGCAGTGCTATAGCTCAACGCAGCCGTTGAATCACTGGCAGCTGAAGTTGACCAGTACGTGTATGAGGCTGTATCTGATGCTTGTTGTGCTTGTGCGGCCGTCAAAGCAGCTTGAGCAGCTGCCAAACTATTTTGATAAACTGTCAACGTTGCCGTATCAGCAGCCGTTGGCGTGTTACCAGCTGCCGCAATTGCATTCAACAGTTGAGTTTGGAAGTTAACGGCTGAACTCGCCTGGCTAACAGTTGTCGAATCAGCTGAAACCTGCGCATTATCTGCAATGACTGCATTTGAGTATTGACTAGCTGACGTTGATTCTTGCGAGGCTTGCGTTGATGCAGATGTCTGATTAGCCGTTTCGGATTGCGCATAAGACGTTAAGCCAGCTGAACCGAGTGTTGCTGCCAGACTTGTGTAGTACGAGGCTGATGCACTGTCAGACAAATATGGATTAATTGTGTTTGCTGATTGAGCAATTGCCGTATTCAAAACCGCATTTGAACTAGCTTGTACAAAGGTTGTTACCATTGATGCAATCGATGCTACTGCTAGAACGTAATTTGAAGCCGTCTGCAAATCGGCATAATACGAAGGCGCTGCTGATCCCTCTGACGCTGCTTGCGCATAATATGAAGCCGCCAAACTCGATTGATCCGTACCCGAAGCGGTATTGATAATCGCAAAGTAACTTGAAGCAGCTGTACTATATGCCAAATACTGTGGATCGTTCGTGGCTTGGTTATAATAACTAACCGCCGAAGCCGAATCACTAGCATAATTTGCAGCATAGCTACCTTCTGCCACAGCGACAGATGATGCGCTAGAAGCCAAACTCATGTAGTAACTAAAGCTTGATGAAGCCGCTGATGAGTTCGTAACTGCTGAGTTATAAGCATCTTCATACGCTGATGACAGATTAGCGAATGAGCCAACATAAAGTGAATTAGCCGAGCCAGTAACCGGATCAGTTGCGGTTGTCAAGACTGTCGCAACTGAACTCATCGTATCAGTGTTCGACTTAGCAATTCCCGTGTAATAGGCCGAATTCTCTTGATTAACATTAGCCGTATAACTAGCCGCTGAAGCTGAATAAGCTAAGCAAGATGCCAACTGCGAACCTTGTGCCAGTGTTGATGCCACTACTGAGGCGCTTGATGCCATCGAGACATAACTTTGATAAGCATTCTGTGGGAAGTTAGCTGCAAGGCTGGTAAAGGTTGCGGCTGAGGTCAAGTTACCTTGATAAGCCGAAACAAGTGCCACTAAGCTACCATAAGAAGCCATCGCAGTTGCGTTACCAGCTGTTGAAGCACTTGAGTAAAGTGACATATAAACTGCCGACTGTGAAGCCGCCTTAGCAGCATAACTACTTGCCGAGGCACTATCACTAGCATAACTTGCGGCGGTTGATCCTTCTGAGATTGCTAAATTCTGATAACCGTATGCCAATGAAGCAGCTTGAGTATAAGTGGCAACTTGGTTAGCCAATGATGCATAACTAGCGGCTACACTTGAGGCACTAGCATAAGAAGCATTCGTTGAGCCAAGACTACTTGCCAACGATGCGGCACTGCTGGCCAAGGTTGTGTATTGCATTGCAAGTGAGGAGGCAGTTGCCAAATCACTTACTGCTGTGTCGCTATAAGTTGCCAAAGAATTTGGTAACGCTCCAGCTGCTAATGAACTAGCCTGAGCTGCGTAACTTGAAGCAGCCAATGAGTAGCTGTTATATGAAGCAATCGAGTTCGGATCTGCACCTGAAGCGGCTGAATTAGCCAAGGCTTGGTAAGAACTTGCCATACTTGAATTAGCATTGTAATCAACGGTATAGCTTGCCAAGTTTGATCCATTGTTGTCTGTGTAAGTATAGGTAATTGAACCAACTGGAACAGCAGCAATTGTCAAAGCACGGTATCCATAACCAAGGACATTGCTTGTAGCTGTGCCACCAGCCACTTGGGTTGTACCGTTATTATAGTAAGTCAAGGTCGTGAAGGTACCTGAGTAGGTTCCATTAGCCTGATTACTAGTCGAATTACCATTTGTCCAAGATTGGATTGCACCATTCGTTACATTGAAACGTGAATTTCCATCCACATTAATAACTGGTCCACCAGTATTAGAGTTATTGGCCTGACCGTCCACCAAAGTCACCAACTTTGGTGAATTAATGTTCATGATGGCTCCATTACCCCAAGAAGATTGAAGGGTAATTGCCTGGCTGTTATATTGAGCCGTTTGAATATTCAATGTGGCACCAGGTGCAAAGTTGGCAATCGCATCACCTTGCAAACGAATTGATCCACCGTTAGTTTGACTATTCGTCAAATTAAGCGTGAAGTTCTGGCCAAAGTTGAAGCTACGTGCGGCAACCTTTGTTGGACCATTATTGTTATTGTTTGGATCAGCCGTGATGCCCGCCCAATTCCCACTAGCAAGACCATTGTAATCATTTCGGTTTTGCCAAGTTGAAGAGAAGCCAGGTGTTGATGTTACGTCAGTTGTATCAAAGAAGTGTTGATACCCTGATTGATTCCATGTAACGTTATTACCCATCGCAATGTTCTTATAAGCGCCACCAATTGCGTCGTTATAAGTGTAATTGGCATTGTTATAGTAACCATTCAAGTTAACAATCGCACCATCACCAACATTGAAGCTTTGGTTGTACTTTGCGGTTGCATCAACTGGCTTGTTACTTGTATTTTGCCAAGCATACTGTTGCCAGCCATTCCCTTGGAAATCAAAGACTGGTCGATTTTGATTTTGAGAAGCTTGAGTATAGTTGATTTGAGCATTGTTAACGATGTTAACAGCACCAACAACACCAATTCCAGCACGGGCCGTTACATTGACGTTACCGAACAGCGTTAAACCGCCATCCTCGTTATCAACAAGCCGTGTTGCTTGGGTGTTGTTATTAGCATCGTTGGTTCCATCGAGTGTTAAGTTTCCAACCTGAACATCCCAGAATCCATAACGCCCAGTTCCATACATCGCATTTGCAGTACCGTTACCAACGGCTGCAATCAACGCATCACCATTGGCTGCATTTCCCGTATTGTATGCATAGTTGTTAGCTGCTAAGAAAGTTCCATTATTCAACACGAATGTTGCGCCAACAGAAGTTGGCGCGATAAATTCGTAAGACGCCAAGCTATTAACTAGGGCAATCTGCGAGTTATAGCTCGCCATCGAAGCCGCACCAGTTGTACCATAACTTGCTCGAATCATTGATGAAGCAAGACTATAGGCTGAACTATATGATGAAGCCATTGCCGAAGCTGTGATTCCAACTTGTGAGTTGTAAGCACCGTTCGTCATTGGCCCATACGATGCACCTGGCAGAGTTACAGCGCCAGCATTGTTAGTTGAACCACCCAATAGGAATTGGGTATTACCCATATTAACGGTATAGCCACCACCATCAATGATGACGCTAGTTCCACGAACACCAAAGTCAGATGCAGTTGCATTTGAGGCCGCCGAAATATTTGATCCAATCTGAATAAATTGGATTTGTTGATTTGTATAAGCCGATGCCAAGCCTGACCAAGTCGTAACATAGGCATAAGCATTCGATTGTGCCGCGGCGGCTGCCGCTGAAGCCTCATTAGTAATAACCGTTGGTGCTGCAATAGTTACAGCGGTTGAATTGCCGACTGTCGACCCTGCCGAGATAATCGATGAAGTTGTATCAGGTGCTGATGCAACGCTCAAGGATGTCTGATTAGCAGTTGTTGAAGTCGCTGCTGGCGTTGGATCACCAAACAGCATATTTGCTTGCAACATGTCACCTGACTTTACGGCCGACGAAGCATAACTAAAAAGCAAGCTACCTTGAGCAAGCCCTTGAGCGTTAACTTGTGCTGTCGACGAGGCTGATGCGACAGTCGTTCCAGTTGTAGTATCAACTAAAGTTCCTGTAACAGGTTGCGTCGTATTGGCCTCATTAGTGTCACCTGTAACCGTGAAGGTCTCACGACCAGTTGTGGTGGTATCAGCCTCGTATGATGCTGAAACTGTTCCATTTCCTGGTAAGGCACTACTTTGAGCAATGTTGCTTGATGCAACAACACTCGCAGATGAGGTGCTTGATGTAGCACTTGGACTTGTCACGCTGCTGGTCGTTGATGTTGCGCTTGAACTCGTTACGCTACTTGTCGTTGATGTTGACTGAGCACTCGTGCTCGTTGTTGACGTTGAAGTAGCCACTGTGGAGCTACTAGCAGAGGTGCTCGATACAGCACTCTGTGAACTTCCACCACTACTTGCTCCCGACGTAGGCGTTGTTGTGCCTACGGCGGTCACTACTGCACTATCAGCATAGGCTTGCGGAACTTGTAGAGTTTCATAAGCCCCACCAGCTAGTAATACTAGCGATGAAGCATATAGCCATCTTTTCCCAGATTTCCATGCTCGAAAGTGAGTATTTTTACTAGATCTCTGTGGATGCATTTGCTCCATGATCTCTAAAATTCTCTCATCACTCATTGTTTTTCTTCCTCTCACTCATTCCTATAGACCTATTGATACATTCAATATGATATGTATAGAATTAATTAAATTATAGCACGTTGACTAATTTTGTCATTAAAAAACCAAGATTTAAGTATTGTTTTGATACTGAAAATTCACTTATCAGTTTTATAATCAGTCCCTATCAACATAAAAAGCGCAAACCCCTTTAAAACAAGGCTTTGCGCTGAATAATTCATTAAAATAAAGTTCAAAATTTAAAAAATGCTAAAGTTCACACCTACATTTTCAATAAATCCACTATATAGATTTTTAAAAATCATAAGGCACCTAATATCATTGAAGTTAGATCTAATTCTAGGTTAGTAAACACCACAAATTCATCCCCAATCCACAACCTTAGTAGATATTCATTCAATACAACATGGCATTAATAAACAATGCTCCTTAATGATTCTCAAAAAAAGATTCCACAATACAAGTAATTCCAAGATTAAAAAAGCGATGCCGATATTTTAGAAGTTCCCTTCAAAATATCAACACCACTTTTCTAGTTATTTATTCACAAAATATTGTGCCGAATGATTATCATACTTTTCAACCTGGTTCAATTCGCCTACAACAATAATCCGCTTAGTTGCCGCCAAGTCCAAACAAGTAATCAAAGTCACTCGATTCTCACCCGGAACATCGTCAACCACATCCACACTATACTGACTAACGGTATCAATCGAAGTTACCTTATATACATAGACAGATTGCTTATCGGTTAAATAAATCGTCTGACCCACCTTGGCTTTGATCAACGGACTAAACAATTTCTTGCCATCCGATTGATTATTATCATCAAAGACATTATGGCTAGCTAACGCATAATTACCCTGCCCCATCACTTGATCAGCTTTCATCGTACCGGCGCCAAACATCATCTCCTCATAGCCAACCCCTTTAAAAATCGGCAAATTCAATTTCAAGGCCGGAATTGAGATACCACCAACCGCTGGATAGGCTTTATTATCAAAAGCCTTCTTAGCAATATCTTCAGCTGTTGCTGGTTTTACACTGGCATAATCAAAATTGCCTTTTTTTCGGTTATTTTTGGCATAGTTGCTGGCAGTCTGTCGATTTACACTATAAGCATTCTGCTCATGAGCTGTTACTAAATTACCTAACTGCGAATACAGGATTAATCCTAACCCCAGCACCAATAATATCACTGCGCTTATTTTTCTAATCAATCTTCTCTCTCGACTCTCTACTGATTAATTTCTCAAAACACAAAAATTGAATGATTCTCATTCGAAAATCATCCAACTTATCATACATCGTTTATTGAAATTTGGCACCTAATCTTGCGTAGGAACCTCCTCATCTTGATCCTTTTTGCGACGCTTCCAAATAATAAAGAACCACCACAATAAAATCAAGACAAGTACCAATATAATCCACCACCAATTATTCTGATGATTAATTGTCACATCCCGCTTATTTAAGTCACCAGCATGTTTAGCAGAAACTGTAAAATCACGTGCAAAGGTCCATCTATAATCGTAATGCACTTGCTTACCTGCAACCGTGTCCATATATTTACCATTTGAATCTTTTTGTCCATACACAGTCATAGTAAGGTGGTACTTACCTGCTTGCAATGGTTTTGAATACTGTCCTTGGTTCAAGGAACCTTGATTACTAACCGGAATCGGTAAATCAAAATTCGTATTTGGGGCCATCTGCATCATCGCCTTATCCAAATGATAATGTACACCTTTAACCGTTTTACCAGTAACATTTGCATGGACTGACATATTATTCAAATAGCCCGCCCGTGAATTTTGCAAGTTAGCTGTAATCACATTTCGATTATTCAGTTGCGTTGCCGAGACCTTATGCAAATGCAACGACGGCGCCAAGGTCGTTGTGTTTTGTTGCATTAGCAATGCTACCGCGTATTGATAGGCATTATTAACAGCAAACCCTTTACCATCCGTCGTTTTCGCTTGATCCAATTGCTTAAAATTAAGCGCACCCGCAATTTGACCACTCAAAGCAACATTTGGCATAGCAACATTTACATCAATCGTTGTACTAGCTCCAGGCGCAAGCGTCACAATCTTCGGCGCACTAACCAAATTCTCGAGATTATATTTCAAAGACTGATCTGCTTTGATTTTATTAGGCGTATATTGCACAATGCCGTTGACATTTGTCTTGGCGCTGACTACCGAAACTTCGATCTTAGCAGTCTTACTACCAGCATTATTCATATTAACCTGTACGGTTTGAGTTTGCCCAGGATCCATCAGAAGATCAAAATAACTAACATCACCACGAGCCTGATTACTTGGCAGAACTGGGCTAACCGAGTAACTAATCACACCATTCGCACTCATTCCGGCACCTGCATTGGCAGATGCTTTCTGAACGTTATTAGCTAAGCTGAATAGTAAAATCAAACCGAGACTCAGCCATTTTAGTTTATATCGCCACTTCATGATTTCTCCCTTAAAATTATTTTACAAAAGTATTCCTGATCAACGATTAGTAAACCCCTTTTTGTGAAAAATGATTACCCCATCGCTGGAGCGTTATACAAGGTCCAGTCCAAAGTCGTTGAGTAACCTGTTCCTGTTGCTGATCCGCCAAGCACATTTAAAGTTACTGCTGGATCAACTGTTTGGGCCGAATTATCTGGATCTTTAGCTGTATTGGCCGTTGTACCGCCGAAGTCTAAAAGATTTGAGCCAAGCCCTTTGTTAGCACTTGCCGCAAAAACAACTTGCTCGGCTGTATTAACAACAATTCCTGTTGAAGGTAAATCGGCTGCAATGTTATGCGCGTTGACTACCGCATTAGCACTGTTTCCTAAAGTCAAAGTATTACCTGCTAAAGCGCTACCTGAAGCAGAAGTAAAATTACCTTCCTCCTTAACTGACACAGACCAACCTGTGTTAGCAGCCCGATAGTCTGAAACCTGCATGTATAGTGGCAATGGATTTGTACCATCCGTCAAATTCCAAGCTGAATAAGTCGTTGTTGCCGTTGGTACAACGTGAGTCCCAAAATTAAGATTTGGTACATAGTCCAAACTCAAACCTTGTCCATCTGCAACTGTGCCCGGTGTGTTTGTATCACCGGGTGTACTTGGAGTAACTGGATTGGTCCCAGTTCCTGGATCAAGTGGGGTCAACGGGGTCGTTGGCGTTGTAAACGCGACCTTGGCATCGGACTTCGCAACGCCAACGGACGCCGCGTTGGCGTTTACAACCAGCAAACCGCCCATCGTTAAAGCTGTTAGCGCACTTGCTGATAACGTATAAATTAGTGTCTTTTTCATAACTCTTTCCTTCTCTCCTGAATTACTGGTTATTGTGCTCTTAAAACAATTTTTATTTTCCTTATGTCCCAACATAAGTTAGCGTCACCCCCTTTCCTAAGGTTAGTTTAATTTGCTGGCACATCATTCAAGGTCCAAGTTAAGGAGCCATCATAATTGCCCGGCCATAATTGCCCAGCACCAGCATCTAATTGGAACTGGGCATTGTTAGCCCAAGGCGTCTGTCTTGTGCCTGGCTTGCCATTGTCAGTCCCAATATTCCAAGCATTAATTCCGTCGGCATTATCAGTCACAGCTTGACTGTTAGACTCGTTATAGATCAATGCTGTTGTACCCGAGCTAGCACTTAGATGTTGCACAGACGAACTTGCTGGTGAACTTTGAACACTCACATCATCAGCAAGATTTTTGTCTGAGTTATTCTCATTGGTCAATGGTGCGGTCATTGCTGCCGTCAATGACCAACCTGATTTGGTAGATCGTGTATCAACAACTGAAATATTGCTATCAGATCCACCAATCGTATTGGCAATCCTTCCACTGATACTTTGTGCTTGAAGGGTAAACATGTGTTGCTGACCAAAATCAATATAATTCGGCGTACTTCCAAACTGTAATACTTGATCCGCAACGTCTAACTCCAACGGCCCCGTTGTTACCACCTGGTTATTATTCGTTGGATCAGTATAGGAGAACACGATGTTTACAAACTTATCGCCATTTTTGGCTGTCTTAACCGCATTCAAAAAAGTCGTCGCGTCAGTTGTTGTCGTACTGCCATCACTGAACTTGCCTGTACCGAAGGTCGCTGAAACAAAATTAACGTTATAGTGGTTCGTGACGGTTCCATCACTCTTTGCCGTCATGCCTTCCACCGATAAATAGGTCGAAATCGCGTTTGGTTGCGGACTTGTCAGAGTTGCATCTGTTGGTGCAACGGTCGTTGTTGCGGCGGCCTGTGCTGATGTAATCACACCCATCGAAGCCGTCAAAACCGAGCTAGGTCCAACGCTAGTTGAATTATTTGAAGCAATTAACAATTGCGCTGTTTGAGTTGCCCCATCAGTCCCTTGCCATTGTACTGATACAGGCGTATACGCATTAGTTGCTGGCACAGGACTTTCAATTGCATTTTGCACGGCCGTCAGATTCTGCACGGTGACATTATTCATCAAACCAACCCCGGCAACTTTCATCGCTTTAGCCAAGGCCGATACATTCAACGTACTATCTGCATTGGTTCCGTCAGTCATAAATTGACTAATTGCGTCTGCACTTCGAACAATAATTGCGTTTGCGCTCAGCACACTAGTTTTGACTGCGTCTGCTCCCGTTGTAACCAAGTAATTCCCGACTCCACCACTACTAGATCCATTTAAGTTCGCTCCTGGCAAGAAATCATCATCCGTTTTTGAATTTATCGAATCCGTCCCAGCGCTGAAGTCCATCGCACTTGGCAGACCAGTTTTGGTATATGGCAAAGCCGTATCACCAGAACTATTCACCGCGACTGCCCCACTCGGTGTAGCAAGACCTGCGTAACTATCATAGGTTTGCACGCTAATTTTTGACACGTACCGTCCCGAACTAGCGTTATAAGTCACACCACCATTTGGCTGTGTAAAATTTGTCGTGCTTGGATACTCTAAAACTAAGTCAGCCGTGGGCGTCTTACTTGCAACATTCGCATATGCAGTCATCAAGGTTGGCTGTCCGCCAGGTACAAAGGGTTGGAGTGGATTTTTAGCTGTAATACCAGCTGTTAAGCCACTCGTTGTTGATGTGCTAGTGATATTAAACTTGCTAGCATCATATTGCCACGTACTAGTAGTACTGCTGTCACTCGCAGCATTATTTACATACTCGCGAACAGTCCCCGGCAAGAAATAACCCACATACTGAGCATTCGCTCCAGTCTGTCCATTCGTAACATTTGGTGTGTAATCGGCAAGAAAGGCATAGTTTTGCGATGAATCAACTCCGATATTATCTGGTGTGATTTGATTAGGCGCATTGTCACCTTGGCCCCAAGCCGTAGAGGCTTTACTTGCCCAGCTTCCACCCGTAAATGTCAAAACTGGGAAGCCACTTTGTTGACCCCAAAAGGCTCCCGCATAATTACTGGTTGGCGCAACACTTGCAACAGAATTTACCGGTGGCACCCAATGCAAGGTCGGCTGCTGACCCGTCGTACTAGCATCTGTGTACATATCAAGGTATGAAATGTTAATCACGCCTGTACTATTCAGATAAGGCGTCTGTAAAGTAGTGTTCAGGTTAATCACCAATTTTCCCAATGCCATTGATAAAGTCGAATTATTGACCGCAATGGTCGAATTTTTACCTGTATTGAAAGTTCCAAAGTTTGAATAGGTTGCCCCATGATTAGCAGCCGTCGCACTAAGACCATTCAATATCTGTCCAGAAACATTTAGGACCGTATTATCTTGCGTCGTAATTGAAGTAAAGTTAATAATCGAGCCAGTAACAGTCACTGGATTACTTGATGCAGTATCGCCAATATAAATATTCGAGCTATTACCGCCATTCACACTATTATAGGTATTCAACGCCCCTGAACTAGCAGTTGTTAGACCATTGGTATAATTACTACTTGAGCTACTACCACTAACCGTCCCAGCAATCGTTAAACCATCGCCAAGCATCATATTGGTCGTAACTTTCAAAGAACTACCATTTCCCGTGCCAGTCGCATTATTGTAATATGTTCCATAGACCGATCCAATTGTTCCTGTACCATTTCCATAAGGTGCAACGTACACATTTACCGTACTAAGATTACTTGCACCCCCACTACCGCCACTTGCTGCACCGTCACCGTAAAATGTATCACTAGCAAAGGCTGTTTTCTGTGCGCTTGTCATATTAGCCGGTAGAATAATTTCAAGGCTACCGGTATCGGTCGACCGCCCCAGACCAGTCTTCAGACTTGATCCTGGTGGAACGGTTCCCGATAGGATTGCCGATGCTGGCGGAACGAAGGTCGAGCCATTCGCCCCACTTAGATTAACATTCAATGCACTAGATCCCTGAACGGTGCCACCATTGTAGCTACCACCGTTCAAAGACTTCGCTGAGGTGAAATTACCACCATAGACGTTTACATTTGAATTACCAGTAATCGTTGCCCCGCCACTAGCACCATAATTTCCACCTACATAACCGTTGTAACGCCCGTTATAAATATCCACCTGCGCATTTCCAACTAGATTGTCGGTATTCCAAGATCCACCAGCTAAAAACCATTCAACCGATCCATTATTTGCGATCGACAATGAATTTCCATACTGCGTGTTGGCTTGATAAGATGAACCTTCGAGGGTATTAACAATCGCATTATTCATGACTGGAATTGCCCCACTGATACCCTTCATAAATCCCACCATAGGTATAGCCAGCATTATCATTATTTTGAATTAAGTTTGTATCGCCCGTTTGCCAATAATCAGTTGCTGTCCACCCACCAACTACTCCGCCACCGCCGATTACTTCCATCGAGTGATCCGAAATCGTGGCCGAGTTTGTATTCTGTAGTGGGTTAATTGAATATGTTGACTTAGTTCCCGAAATCGAATTACCAAGATAATCACTGCCACCCATCGATCCGTAGACATATCCAGTACCACCCATAAGCCCCTTCGTTCCCGTCTCACCGTTTGTTCCAGCGGCCGTACCGACTTCGAGCGTCGAACTACCGCGAACGTAGCCAGTATAAGAACTACCACGATTATAGGATTGATATCCAATATGGGCAGAATCCATATTTCCACCCTTTTCCCAGGTATAGATATCACCATAAACCGCTGAGGCTGACTTACCAGCATTGGCCGCCGCTTGGTCGCCACTACTGGCAGCAGCTGTCACTGCACTGCTAGAACTCGTACCGTCAACAACCGTACTGGGAGCGCTCAACCCGCTCAATGAAGTCGACCCCAAACCATTACCACCAATTACAGATCTAAATCCAGCACCATAGTCGGCAAAACCTGCACGGACATAATTTACAATATTGCCGTAGATCGTCCCTGTGCTAGAGCCCGTTCCGTTCGTCGCATAACCGTTACCACCACCAAAAATAAATCCATTCGTTGTATATGCAAAGTTTGATGTATCAACATTATTGAAAATTGCATTGCCTAAGGTCGCCGAATTCCCAACATCTCCCTTATACGATCCACCAAAATAATAATGAGAACCACTCGCGAAGGTACCTGTTCCGGTCAAATTGTTATAGATTGTACCACCAATATTTCCATAGCTAACACCACCATAGAAGGTTCCATAGTTAACACTTACCGATGTCGAACTTAGGTTAGTCTTAGCATTTCCATTGACGGCTACTGGGCTAGCGCTTGTACCAACACCAGCACCATAGACATTTGTAATCGATGCGCTCGCAGACTTCAGATCAAGGTTGGTATTTCCTTGAATCGTACCACCCGCCTGGTTTCCACCAGATAAATTAACAATTGCATTCGTTCCAGTTCCAGTAATCGTGACGTGGGTGCTACCAGTGATCGTGCCCCCCGCTTGATTACCACCATAAATATTCCAACCACCACCAAGTCCACCATTAGAAAATCCATTCGCATTCGTGCTGGTATTTGCCACGTAAACATTCGTACTAGCAATCGAACTATTTCCACGGCTGTCTGTCCCGGTACTATCGATGCCCCCATAGATCATAGTTGAATAATAATTATCATCCCAACTACCCGGCATAAATGCTAAGGGATTCCCTTGCGCGTAATAATTCGTCGCTGAGCTAATATATGAATTTTGCTCGGTAAACGGAATATTCCGAAAGGCAGTTGCACTACCAAAATAAATTCCGTTAGCGGTATTTCCTGATGCCCAACGTAAGAACTTATATGTGCCTGATGCGGGCTGAGCGATACCTGTTAGCGGGTCTGCTGCAGAACCGGTTAACGTCAAAGAACCAATCGTTCCTGATAAGCTCGCAAAATTCATGTTGCTGGCCGTTGGTGAGCTGATCAATCCCTTAGAAAAGGTGTTTTTAGCAACGTAAATATCACTTGTACCACCGATCAACGGTAAATATAGCATCCAATTTGTACTTGTCGTAATACCCAAACTTTTCCCGTAAGTCGAAGTAGCCGCAGTTGACATATCATAAAGAGCTGCCTCGAGTCCGGTTGCACCAACTAAAGTTGTTCCAGCCGTTCCAGTAGCATCTTGCGGAGTATAATAACCATTCTGTGAGTTTTTCCCATTCACCGCATTTGCACCGGCATACGGTTGTGCCTGCCCATTACTATCAACGTAGAACAATACTAAATTTATCGAACCACTGGTTACATTCGCCAATGCCGAATTGATTGATACTGGAGTACCAAACGCTGATAGCGATGCATCGGTTGGCGTAACGGTTCCCGTTGAGCCATCATTACTCCCAGTCGCCGGATTAATCGCCGGACGACTAGTTCGTTTCGCACTCGTAACAGGGCTACCTACACTAGTCGTGAGATTGTTGCTGGCTGTTCCATAATTTAGCGAACTATCGGCACTACTAGGTGGTGTCAAAGCGCCAAAGCCAACCACTGCCGCACTCGCATGATCATCCGAGTCCATCCCATTAACCGGTAGTCTAAAACCAATCGGCACGAAAAAGAGCATGATTAGCAGCATTTTCAAGGCTTTATTAATTTTGATCATAGCTCATCATCTCTCTTTCTGGATAATTTCGAACAAAAACATTCCATTTTATATATCTATTCTTGAAATATCTCCAAAGATAATCTCTTGATATTTCAATATCTTTTATATATTATGTCTCAAATTAAAGACTATGTCCACTAATTAATCTTTTTTTATTCATGAATTAGCAGTAATAAATATATTAAAAATCAATAAACAACATAAATGCTTCCGCTAAAGTCTTTTTGAATGGAATTGCGAATAATTATTTATGAAGTATATAATTCATCAAGCATTGCACAAAAAACACGACTATGTCCAAAGAATTGCACACAAAAAGCCGCAACCCTAAATCGGGTTACGGCTTTTACTGACGCTAAATACGCATCAAAATTTAATTTTGATCTTCACTATGAACAACATTGATTCGGTTTACAGCCCGCATCAACGCTGCTTCAGCACGTACCTTATCGCGACTCTCTTGTGCATTCTTCAAATGAAGTTCAGCTCGCTCACGAGCAGACTCGGCACGCTTCAGGTCAATATTCTCTGATAATTCAGCAGTATCTACTAAAATCGTCAAAGTATTATCTGAAAACTCTGCAAAGCCACCACTAACTGCAATAACTTCATTGAAGTTATTGTTGTCGTCAACGATATGAACCTCACTCACTTGCAAGGCCGCTACCAATGGCGAATGATTTGCCATGACTCCGACTACTCCGCCTGTTGTATGCAACATAGCTAAAGTAGCTTTATCATAAGCAAACACTTCACCTTTTGGTGTAACGACGGTTACTTTTAGGCTGTGTTCATCCATGACGTGACCTCACTATTGAGCCAATGTCTTGGCTTTCTCAACTGCTTGTTCGATTGCACCAACATTACGGAATGCATCTTCAGGCAAAGTATCATGCTTGCCGTCCAAAATTTCCTTGAATGAACGTATCGTTTCAGCAACGGGTACGTATTCACCCTTCAAGCCAGTGAAAGTCTCAGCAACTGAGAATGGTTGTGACAAGAAGAATTGAATACGACGAGCGCGCTTAACAATCGTTTGCTCTTCATCTGACAATTCATCCATACCCAAAATTGAGATAATGTCTTGTAGCTCACGGTAACGTTGCAAAGTACGTTGTACTTCAGTAGCAACATCATAATGATCTTGACCAACAACTTCTGGAGTCAAAGCCGTTGAAGTTGAAGCCAACGGATCAACGGCAGGATAGATACCTTGTTGTGTCAAAGCACGCTCAAGGTTTGTCGTTGCATCCAAATGGGCGAAAGTCGTTGCAGGAGCAGGATCAGTATAATCATCGGCTGGCACATAGACCGCTTGGATTGAAGTAACTGAACCCTTTTGTGTTGATGTAATTCGCTCTTGCAATTGACCCATTTCAGTTGCCAAGGTAGGTTGGTAACCAACGGCTGATGGAATCCGGCCAAGCAAGGCTGAAACTTCTGATCCAGCTTGCGTGAAACGGAAAATGTTATCGATAAACAACAACACATCTTGACCGTTAATATCACGGAAATGCTCGGCGATTGTCAACCCAGTTAGGGCAACTCGCATACGTGCTCCAGGAGGCTCATTCATTTGACCATAAACCATGGCCGTTTGCTTAAGCACTCCTGAATCCTTCATTTCGTGATACATGTCATTACCTTCACGGGTGCGTTCACCAACTCCAGTAAAGACAGAGATACCATTATGACCTTGTGCGATGTTGTGAATCAATTCTTGAATCAACACCGTCTTACCAACTCCGGCACCACCAAACAATCCGATCTTTCCACCACGGACGTAAGGCGCCAACAAGTCGATAACCTTAATTCCTGTTTCAAGAATTTCTGTCTTGGTCGTCAATTGATCATAAGCAGGTGCATCACGGTGAATTGGATCACGTTCTACATCTACTAATTCTTCGCCACCATCAACAGGGTTTCCCAAAACATTGAACACACGACCCAACGTCGCCTCTCCAACAGGGACAGAGATTGGGGCACCAGTGTCCTCAACGGCCATGCCGCGTTGCAATCCATCAGTTGAGTCCATGGCGATTGTACGAACAACCCCGTCACCCAAAGTCAATGAAACTTCTACCGTCAATTTACCTTGATCACCTTTATCAATGATCAAAGCGCTATTGATGGCAGGAACTTGACCATCTAATGGGAAGGCAACGTCGACAACTGGCCCAATGACTTGAACAACTTGTCCGGTACTCATTGTCGTTTCCTTCCTTCGTTTCCAGTTAAGTGGTTGGACGCTTAATCAAGCGCCGCCATACCACCAGTAATTTCTGTAATTTCCGTCGTAATCGCACTTTGACGCGCACGGTTGAATTGCAAGTTCAAGGAATCAATCAATTCCTTCGCATTATCAGTGGCTGATGACATAGCATTAGCCGATGCGGCGTGCTCAGCAGTCTTAGCATCTAAGATTGCTCCAAAGATCAATGATTCAGCATACTGTGGCAAAACCACTGCTAAGATTGACTCTGGTGATGGCTCAAATTCATATTCAGGGAAAACTGTACCTTCTTCAACAGTCAATCCTTCAGTTTGAACTGGCAACATCTTTTCAGCACGGAACTCATTCGTAATCCGTGACACATAGTGATTGTACATCACAGTCAATTCGTCGAAGACTTCATTATCATACATTGTCGTAACAGTCTTGACGATATCCTTCACTTCGTCAAAAGTTGGGATATCAGTCACACCACGGTATTCGTAGGCGACGTTAAAGCCACGCTTCTTAAAGAAGTCGGCTCCGTTACTACCAACGGCTAGAATCACAACATTATCTGCTGTTAATTCTTTGTCGGTGATTTCTTGCATGACGGCCTTCATGACTTGTGAGTTATAACCACCAACCAAACCACGATCAGAAGTGATTACTAGGTAACCAATCTTCTTGACTGGGCGTTGCTCAAGCATTGAACCGGCACCGGAAATTCCTGCATTTGATAAATGCGCGACCACATTATGCAAATTCTTTGCATAATGATCAAAGGAACCTCCCGCACGGTTAATTTGGCTCAACTTCGCAGTTGAAACCATTTGCATAGCCGACGTGATTTGGCGCGTCTTTCTAGTCGAGGTAATACGGCGTTGAATGTCTTGCAATGAAGCAGCCATCAGCCCCTCCTCTTATTATTTAGCACTTGCAGCAAACGTAGCCTTGAACTCTGAAACCGCTGCGTTCATCGCATCGGCATCAGGCAAGTCCTTCGTGCTTACAATTGTCTCAAACAAATCGCTATGTGATGCACGAACAGCTTGGATCATTTCGCTTTCAAAGCGTTGGATGTCATCAACATTGATATCATCCATGAATCCACGCGTCAAAGCATACAATGACAAAACTTGCTCTTCAACAGGCAAAGGCTTGTGCAAAGGTTGCTTCAACAATTCAACTGTCCGACGTCCACGGGCCAACTTAGCTTGCGTCGCCGCATCCAAGTCAGAACCGAACTGTGCAAATGATTCCAACTCACGGTATGAGGCCAAATCCAAACGCAAAGTTCCGGCAACCTTCTTCATTGCCTTAATTTGTGCGTCACCACCAACACGCGAAACAGAAGTTCCGGCATCAATGGCTGGACGAACACCAGCATAGAATGAATCGGCATCCAAGAAGATTTGTCCATCTGTGATTGAAATAACATTCGTTGGAATATACGCTGAAACGTCACCCGCTTGAGTCTCAATGATTGGCAAAGCCGTCATTGATCCACCACCAAGGTCGTCAGACAACTTGGCAGCACGCTCGAGCAAACGAGAGTGCAAGTAGAAGACATCACCAGGGTACGCTTCACGTCCAGGCGGACGACGAAGAATCAAAGACAGCTCACGGTAAGCCGTTGCTTGCTTTGACAAATCATCATAGATGATCAACACATGCTTGCCGTTGAACATAAACTCTTCACCCATGGCTGCACCGGCATAAGGTGCCAAGTACAACAATGGAGCTGGTTCAGCCGCACTAGCAGACACGACAATCGTATAATCCAAAGCACCCATTTGACGCAATGTTTCAACTTGTGTACGAACAGTTGAAGCCTTTTGTCCAATGGCAACATAGATTACGATCATATCTTGATCCTTTTGGTTCAAGATTGTATCAATCGCAACAGAAGTTTTACCCGTCTTACGATCACCAATGATCAACTCACGTTGACCACGGCCAATTGGCACAAGGGCGTCAACAGACTTCAAACCAGTTTGCAAAGGTTCGAAGACCGACTTACGCTCCATAACACCAGGGGCTTTAACTTCCACTGGGCGAGTATTTGTGGTTTCGATTGGTCCAAGGCCATCAATTGGTTGACCCAAGGCATTAACAACACGTCCAATCAATCCCTCACCAACAGGCACTTCCATGATCCGGCCGGTACGCTTAACGATATCACCTTCGTGAATATCATCGTACTCACCCATGATGACGATACCGACATCATTAGATTCAAGGTTTTGTGCCATACCATATACGCCATTAGAAAACTCAATCAACTCACCAGCAAGGGCATTGTCCAAGCCAGTTACACGAGCAACTCCATCACCAATGTAGGTAACAGAACCGGTCTCTTGTACAGTCAATTCGTCTTGATAATTGGCTAATTGGTTTTTGATGAGAGAACTGATTTCTTCAGCTTTGATGCTCATTTCAGCAGTTCCTCTTTCATTAGACTGTGTATTTCACACATTTTTCTGGTTTGATTACTAGTGGATGATACTCTGACGAATAGCAGCCAATTTGGTTGCTAATGATCCATCCAAGATTTGGTTATCGGCATAAGTAATTACACCACCAATAATTGATTCATCAACAGTTTGATTCAACTCGATCTCATTAACTGCAAAGCGTTGCTTTAATTGTGCTTTCATCCGGTCAACTTGCTCATCACTAAGCGTAATTGCCGTTGTTACATCAACCAAAAGCTTACCTGCAGCCTTGTTCACGCGCTTCTCATAAGCTGTAATAATGTCAGGCAATAAACTAAAACGACGGTAATCAAACGTCATCTGTACCAAATTTTGAACAACTTGGCTGGTGCCATTCTTTAATGTAGCGACCATATCAAGTTTTGACTGTTCAGAAATTCGTTCTGATTCAATTGCCTTAATCAATTCTGGATTATCTTGAAAAACAACCCGCAAGGCTGATAATTCAGCCAAAGTTGTTTGGTCAAGATCTGAATCATGGGTTAATTCGAACAAAGCTTTAGCATAGCGACCAGCAATCGTTGCTTGGTTTACTGCCATTACTTGTCTCCTAATCCTGCGACATAGGCATCAATCAATGCCTTTTGATCTTCTAACTTTAGTTCTTTTTGGATAATCTTTTGCGCAATCGTAATTGATAACTCAGCGACATCATTCTTAACACCAGCCATGGCCTCAACACGCTCTTGCTCAATTTGAGCCGTTGCAGTTGCCTTCATTGCTTGTGCAGAATCGTTAGCATCTGACACAATTTGATCACGTTGCAATCCAGCAGCCGTTTGTGCATCTGCAATAATTGCATTTGCATCAGTCCGGGCTGACTGCAATTGTTCTTGACGCTTTGATTCTAAGTCTTGAGCCTTTTGACGGGCATCTTCTGCTGAATCCAAATCGTGAGCGATTTTGTCGGCACGATCTTGCATCATCTTAGAAACAGGTCCCCATGCGAATTTCTTCAATAATAGAAGCAAAACGATCATTGAGACCAACAAGAACAACATGTTACCCAAAGCCAACTGTTCGCTAGCACCAGCTAGAAATAAATTACTAAACATATGTTGGCTCCTCTTATTACTTATTCAACAACATGAAGGCAATTGCAATTGCGATGATTGGCACGGCCTCAACTAGCCCGACACCAATAAACATATTACTACGCAACTTTCCTTCTATCTCAGGGTTTTGCGCTGTACCTTCAATCATGGCGTTGATAACAAGTCCATTACCGATTCCAGCTCCTAGAGCAGCACCGGCAGCGGTAAGTCCTACACCAATAGTTGCTACATCAATCTGCATTGTAAACCCTCCAAATGAGCTGTTGTGCGTAATTTAGCAGTGGGCTAAATTAACGGCCCAACAACATGAAGGCGATCGCAATAGCAATAATAGGAACGGCCTCAACTAGTCCAACACCGATAAACATGTTAGAACGTAGCTTACCTTCTAGTTCAGGTTGGCGAGCCATACCTGAGATCATGCTTGAAATAACCAAACCGTTACCAATACCAGCACCAAGAGCGGCACCAGCAGCAGTAAGTCCTACACCAATAGTTGCTACATCAATAGACATAGAAAATTCCTCCAAAAATTTATAAACAAAATTTATTCTTCAACTTCAGTCTTTTCAGATACATAAACCATCGTTAATGTAGTGAAAACGAAGGCCTGAATAGCTCCGATAAACAGTGAAAACGCCTGCCATGCAAGCATTAAAGCAAACGCTGGCACCATTGTTGCAATTCCATGCGAAACAGCTAATTGCCAGATCAGTGAAAGCACCATTTCTCCGGCAAAAATATTACCAAATAGACGCAATCCGAGTGTCAAGAAGCTCGTAAACTGCTCAATGATGTTGATGGGCAGTAAGAACGGCATTGGCTTCAGATATACCGTTTTAAAGTAGTTCTTAAAACCAAGCTTTTGAACTCCCAAATAATGTGCTATTCCAATGGAAAACATTGCCAGGGTCATCGTAACTAACGGATTAGCAGTTGCTGATCGTAGATATGTTACGCCACCCACATTCACATTGAAAGCTACTCCGAGTTGATTGGCAACGAAAATAAACATAAACAGTGAAAAGATATAAAACTTCATGCCACGTCCCGTTGAATTAGGGGCTTGTTGATCAACGATTCCATTTGTGAAATCGATAATCCACTCTAACACGTTTTGCTTACCTTTTGGTTTAAGTTCTAGTCGCCGTGACATCCAAACCGCCAGTACAAAGACAATTACCATTGCAACGGTGGTCGAAATAATCACTGACCAATCAAACGTTAGACCTGCAAAACTAAACATTGCAGTCTTTTCATCCACAAGGCTCACCTCATTCCTTTCTTATAGAATTGCGGCAGTGCGTCGAAGCACACAAGACCGGCTTTTAATTATTTACTCTCATATACTACTCCTTTTACATATAATTTCAACGATTAATACTTGGAATTTTGTTCATTTATAACTTATTAAATTGCAGATTTATTCTATGTTCGCTAGGTATTTCCTATGGTTCGTAGTTTTAAGGTTCTTATTTGAGATAACTTTGTTTTCAATCAGTTTGTTTCTGAACTTTTACCGCTGTTTTGATCAAGTTTGTTTTATCTTTCTGAAGCTGCCTTCTCCGGCAAGATTAAATTTAAGACGATTGCTAGTACCGTAGCAATTGCCACTCCGGAGAATTGGACAATATGATCTCCTGAACCAATTTGCAAAAATGCATCACCAATTCCAATCACCATTACGGACGAGGCAATCATCATATTGCGCTTCCGGTCAAAATTAACACGTCGTTCAACCAAAATTCGCAAGCCGGAGGTCGCAATTACTCCGAATAGTAGGAATGAAACCCCACCAATCACTGCACCCGGAATTGATTGAATCAATGCGGATAATTTACCGACAAAGGAGAAAACCACCGCAAAACTAGCCGCACCGATCAACACATACACTGAGTGAACACGTGTGATTGCCATTACACCGATGTTCTCTCCATAAGACGTTACTGAAGGACCACCGACCAAGCCGGCAAATATTGATGCCGCTCCATCCCCCGCCAGCGTCCGATGCAAACCAGGATTTTTCATGAAGTCGCGACCGGTCAGCTCGTTTAACACCATCAAATGACCCAAGTGCTCCGAGATTGTTACCATAGCTAAAGGTGCCATCACGATGACGGCTCCCCAATCCATCCGAGGACGGTAATTAACAAACGGCACATCAAATGCTGGCAGCGCAAACCATGGTGCTTGCATAACCGGAGTGAAATCTACCAAACCAAAACCGACGGCCGTAATGTAGCCTGCTACGATTCCCAGCAAAATTGGAATCAATCCAATGAAGCCGCGCAAAGTCATATTGAATAAAATAGTGAACCCAAGTGTAATCATTGCGACTGCAAACACACGGAGGTCATACTTACCATTTAATAACGTCGCACTTTGTGCGGCAGAACCGGCTAATGACAATCCGATAACCATAATAATTGGCCCAACAACAACTGGTGGCAACATCTTTTCAATCCAATCTGTACCAATAGCTCCGACAATTGCCGCAACAATCATGTAAATCACTCCAACGGACAACACACCGACCGCTACACCAGGGTAACCAGTCGTTTTCATCAAAGCGATCATTGGAACAATAAAAGCAAAGGATGAGCCCATATATGCTGGGATCTTCCGTTTGGTAATCATAATGTGAAGTAGGGTTCCCACACCTGATGAAAACAAGGCAATTCCTGGATTCAAGCCAACTAGTAATGGTACTAAGACCGTTGAACCGAACATCGAAAACATATGTTGTAATGACAGTCCAATCCACTGCCCCAAACTAGGACGATCGTCAACATCTAAAACAACATCGCGTTGTAATTGTTCCATGATATATACACTCCTTCAGTGTGATAAACCATGTAAGAACGAAAAATGGACCGATACAGTCGTATCAGCCCATTCACTCAAAGTCAGTATTAATCCAGTCCACCCCTTAAAAGGGTGCTTAGATTTATGATTGCTTTGGGGTCTCACAGGGCCACGTTAAAACATTTTATTGTATTATGACCGATCTAAATCAATTACGCAAGCTTGTTTTTTAAAGCTACCGCAATTTCTTGATCTCCATCAGCCATTGTAATCACCTTACGATAAGTAGCTGGTTCATCCAAACTAGCCACTAATGTTGCGGCAACATTATCAATTGAATTAGCTCCCATCACAGTGGGGTTAATTGTGATCTTACCTGTACCGATTTCCTCAGTCAAAAAGCCTGGTTGAAGAATTGTATAATTTAAGTTGGTCTCTTTAATCAGCCAGTTATCGGCGAAGAACTTGGCAATGTAATAGTCGCGAAGCTGCTCGGGCCACAAACTCGGCTCGGTTGCATTAAAGCTCGATAGCATAATAAACCGGTCAATCCCAAGCTCTTCAGCAGCTTGTTCAAGCTTAATTGCGCCATAAGCATCTACTTGCAAAAGGTTCTCACCTCTCGAACCAGCAACTTGAAAAATTGCATCTAAATCATGTCCTTTTAAAGCTTCCTTGATTGTATCCAAATCATCAATCATACTAACTGGTAGTGCTGGAATTTCTAAATCAGCATGTGAATGTTGCGTTCCAGCAAAAACATTATGTCCGCCTGCCTGCAACAAAGCTACTACCTTCCGACCAACACGACCACTTGCTCCCATAACTAATACATTCATCTTAACCCCTCCATCATTCACTTTTGATTAACTCTTCCAGTATACAAGGATATAATTAAACGGAGACAAAATACCTTTGCCTCCGCTCCAACCTTACAGATATTCTTAATGCGTTCCAAACAAACGATCGCCGGCATCTCCCAAACCTGGAATAATGTAGCCATGCTCATTTAGCCCTTCATCCAAACCAGCTGTAAATATATCAACATCATCATGAGCGGCCTGAACTGCAGCAACACCCTCAGGAGCTGCCACTAGGGTAATTAACTTAATCTTGGTAGCACCACGCTTTTTAAGCGCGTCAATCGCCATAATTGCAGAACCACCGGTTGCCAACATTGGATCGACCACAAAAACATCACGTTGATCAATGTCATCTGGCAATTTAACAAAATACTCGACTGGCTCCAGACTCTCCTCATCGCGATACATACCAATGTGACCGATTCGAGCGGCAGGGATCAATTTCATCATGCCATCAACCATTCCCAAACCAGCACGAAGAATTGGAACAATTGCCAATTTCTTACCTGCTAATTGCTTTTGAACTGACTTAGCAACAGGTGTCTCAATTTCAACATCCTCAACTGGTAATGTTCGTGTTACCTCGTAAGCCATTAATGAGGCAATCTCATCAACGATCTCACGGAAAACCTTTGTTCCGGTATCTTTTTGACGGATAATCGTCAATTTATGTTGAATCAAGGGGTGATCGAAAACTGTTAAATCGCTCATACTTATCTCCTTATTAGCCGCTCGCAGGCGGACATTTAATAACACTTTCTTCCATTATAGAACAAAATGTCCGTTCTTGGAAATTTTCCCAGTTTTAGATTGAAGCAGGCTACCAGTTAACGGTCATCTC
The DNA here is from genome assembly GCF_008107635.1 of Weissella muntiaci. GTDB lineage: Bacteria > Bacillota > Bacilli > Lactobacillales > Lactobacillaceae > Weissella > Weissella muntiaci. The sequence goes on from NZ_SDGZ01000015.1 coordinate 118,131, forward strand.
AACATAAAATGTTGCAAGATCGGCCATACAACGGTTGTTACCACCATTAAAAAGCAAAGCGAACGATAGGCAAACTTAATCTGACCTTGAAGTACTTTGAAGTTTAAATCGATTTGTGAGATTTGAGCTTCATTTTGATCAAGGTGATCCTTCAAACGATCAACACGTATTTCAAGACGACTATCAATTCGATCAACACGTTTCTCGGACAAATCTACTTGCTTTTGCAATGCAACTAACTGCTGACGATCAAGTTCAAATTGTCGACTGAGCACTTTATTCCCTTGGTCCAGAACTCTGCAGCGTTCATCCATTCGCTTTTCCCAGGCAAAAAGCATATTGCATGTAGTTGAAAGTGTTGAATTTGCCTCATAGCGATCATTCTGCATTATGGTAACCCCCTTAAAGACTTCCAGTAAAATGAAAATTGGCCGGGAACAAGCCCCGACCAATTAGTGTTTTTAAAGTATATCAAGTTCTGCAAAATCTTACAATCTAAAATTATTCTTTAATTGCCGTCTCTAAAGCAACCACCATCATATCCGTGAAACTGGTTTGACGCTTCTCTGCAGACAGTGCCTCACCACGGAAAATGTGGTCAGAAGCTGAAAGAATATCTAAGGCCTTGAAATGTAACTTTGCCGCCAACAAATATAACCCAGCTACTTCCATTTCCGTCCCCAAGACACCGTATTCAGTTAACTTTTTCATATCAATTTCATCGTTATAGAATCGATCTGCCGCAAAGATGTTTCCAACTTTGACTGGAATGTCTAAACTCTTAGCCGTTTCATATGCGGCATGTAATAATTCAAAATCAGGAAGGGCCGACCAATAAATACCAGAGCCAAACGTCTGCTGGATTACAGCCGAATCGGTTGATCCACCTGATGCAAGAACAACATCACCTAATTGAATATCATCAGCCATCGCACCAAATGATCCAACCCGCATAATCGTTTTCACACCGAAAAACTGTACTAATTCATTGATATAGATCGACATTGATGGGATTCCCATTCCGGAACCTTGTACTGAAACACGATGTCCTTTATATGTTCCAGTGAAGCCCAACATTCCGCGGACGCTATTAATCTGTTTAACATCATCTAAGAAATTATCAGCAATAAACTTTGCTCGTAATGGATCACCTGGCATCAAAACTACTTCGGCGTAATCGCCCATCTCAGCGTTAATGTGTGTTGACATATCGTTGCTCCTTAATTTCACTTAAAAAACTAGTTCCAACTCCAGCACCGGCAACATTGAAGTTCTCCAACAAAGTCGCCCCAAAATCTGCAAATGTTGTTCGAGTCGGCAATGCCCCCCCCGCTTGCATACTAGGTGAGTATACTAACAGTGGCACTTCTTCTCGGGTATGATCAGAGCCCGTAAATCCTGGATCATTTCCATGATCAGCTGTAATGATTAACAAATCATCATCCTGCATTGCCTCAAGAACCTTGCCTAAGCGAGCATCGAAGTCCATCAATGCCTGCCCCATTCCTTTAGGGTCACGACGATGACCATACATGGTATCAAAATCAACCAAATTGGTGAATGCAAATCCTTCAAAATCCTCCGCCATCACGTGATCAATGTGGTCCATCCCGTCCATGTTGGATTCATTATGGTAACCCTCATCAATTCCAGTTCCAGAAAAGATGTCGTTGATCTTACCAATACCAATCACTTTCCTGCCACTAGCTTGCAGACGTTCCATATCTGTCGTTCCCATTGGCTTCAAAGCAAAATCATGTCGATTTGCTGTTCGAGTGAAATTCTCCGCCTTCGTGCCGATAAATGGCCGTGCAATGATCCGTCCGACCATGTTTGGCGCATCGTTGACTAATGATCGTGCAAACTCACAAATCTTATACAATTCTTCAAGTGGCACAATCTCTTCATGAGCGGCAATCTGTAAAACTGAATCACCAGAGGTGTACACCATGATGCCACCAACAGCATTGGCTTCCTCACCATACTCTTTTAACACTTCAGTACCCGACATTGGTTTATTTACTAAAACTGGTCGATGAGCAAAATCACTAATTGCATCAATAATTTCCTTGGGGAAGCCATTGGGGTAAGTCGAAAGGGCCACCTTTACTGGTAAGCCCATCATCTCCCAATGTCCATCCATTGAATCCTTACCCACCGATTGCTCGCGCATCTTACCATAATAGCCAATTGGTTGTTCAACCGGCTCAACACCTACAATCGGTTGTTCCTTACGAATGTTACCCAAACCTAATTTCTGTAAATTTGGTAAAGCCCAATCATGTTGATAAAACTTACCAATATGGCCTAAGGTATCTGAACCTTCATCACCATATTTGGCTGCATCCGGGGCCGCTCCAATTCCAACTGAATCTATAACAATTCCAAATACACGCTTATACATAATTTGCCTGCCTTTTTAGTAGTCGCCTGTAACAGTTGCACCCTCAAGGATTGCAACTGTTGCAGAAACACCTAAACGTGTCGCACCAGCGGCAATCATCTCTTCTGCCTCCGCAAAATCATGAATTCCACCAGATGCCTTAACACCCAAGTCAGGTCCAACAGTTTTACGCATTAAGGCAACGTCTTTTGCCTTTGCACCATGTGTTGAAAAACCAGTTGATGTTTTAACAAAATCGGCACCACCATCTAAAGTTGCTTTACTTGCAGCAACAATCTCATCGTCGGTCAATAAAGCAGTCTCAATAATGACTTTCAAAATAGCCTTACGGGCGTGCGCTGCCTCAGCTAATTGATGGATCTCGTCAGTAACCATCGCCGTGTTACCAGCTTTCAATTCGCCGATGTTAAGGACCATATCAACTTCATCGGCACCGTTTGCAATTGCGTCAATTGTTTCGGCAACCTTGATTGCAGTGGTATTAGCACCCAAGGGGAATCCAATCACTGTACAAGTCTTAACATCCGTGCCTGCTAATTCCTTGCTAACCAAGGAAACCCAATAAGGATTGATACACACTGAAGCAGTGTCATACTGCTTAGCCTCTGAAACAATTGCTAGAATTTGTTCCTTGGTTGCTTCTGGCTTCAATAAAGTATGGTCCATCATCTTCGCCAACGCTTGCTTAGTCATAGACATATTTCTACACCTCTCGTAGTAGACACGGCGCCCTAGCCGTTAAATTTTTACTGGCCTCCCACGCACCGCCAGTACCCATGAAACTTTCGTGAAAACGCTTACCAGTAAATTATAATAGAATTTCTATGACAAGTAAATCCTTTTTGCAGTTTCTATTCCAGAAAAAAAGACTGAAACAAATTTACTTTGTCCCAGTCTAGAAGCACTTTCAAAATTGATTTACTTTAAAAGTCGCATATTTATTAGAATTTTTGAAGATGATCAAGCTATGCACGTTCTTTATAAAGCATGCTCAATTTGATCTAACGGAAATTGACTCGTTAATTCCAAGACCTGCACACGAATATCAGCGAGCACTGCCTCATCTTCATGATTAGCAAAGGCCTTTAGGATTAAATCCGCAACCTTACGTGCGTCCTGCTCTTTAAAGCCGCGTGTTGTAATAGCCGGTGTGCCGATCCGAATTCCAGAAGTAATAAATGGACTTCTAGGCTCATTTGGAATCGCCTCTTTGTTCGTTGTAATCATCACTGAGTCAAGTAGAATCTGTGCCTCCTTGCCAGTCAAACCGGTCGGAGTTACATCAAGATTAAATAAATGATTATCAGTCCCATGTGAAATAACCCGAACTAATTCTGAAGCTTGGAACACTTCAACCATCGCTTTCGCATTCGCAACAATTTGTTGACCATAAATTTTGAAAGAAGGCTGTAAGGCTTCGTAAAACGCAACTGCTTTCGCGGCGATTACATGTTCTAACGGTCCACCTTGTGTACCAGGGAAGATTGCTGAATTCAACTTTTTAGCCAACTCTTCGCGGGCCAAAATCATCCCACCACGTGGACCACGCAATGTTTTGTGAGTTGTCGTCGTCACAACGTCAGCATAAGGAATTGGCGAAGGGTGAACACCCGCAGCAACTAATCCAGCAATATGCGCCATATCAATCATCAAATAGGCGCCAACACGATCCGCAATTGCTCTTAGACGTGGAAAATCAATAAACCTTGAATACGCAGATGCACCAGCAACAATCAATTTAGGTTGATACATTTCTGCCAAACGTTCAATCTCGTCGTAATCAATTAGTTCCTGATCATCAAGACCATAGGCATGAAAATTATACATCTTCCCTGAGAAATTGACCGGTGAGCCGTGTGTTAAATGGCCGCCCGCATTCAAGTCCATCCCCAGCACATGATCACCATGCTCCAATAGTGCAGCATAAACGGCAGCATTCGCTTGTGATCCAGAATGTGGTTGAACGTTGACATAATCGGCACCAAACAGTTCCTTGGCGCGATTAATAGCTAGCAACTCAACTTGATCGACAAATTGAGTTCCACCATAGTAACGTTTACCAGGATAACCCTCAGCATACTTATTTGTTAAAACACTACCTTGCGCCATTTGAACACCTTTAGACACGATGTTCTCAGAGGCAATCAATTCAATATTTTGCCCTTGTCGCTCTGCTTCACGGTCAACCGCTGCCCAAAGCTCTGGATCATATTCACGATAATTTACCATTCCACTGTCCTCCGCGTTAATCACTCAAAAAGTTCATTTACTAAATGGTCACCGGCGGCTTTCCCCAGCCGGTTGTTATATGCAGCATTTTCAGCAATATCGGGCAAGGTTGTTACCAGAATTGTATTTACCTCAGGCCAATCATCAAAGCGTCGTAAACCCGCAAAGAGTTTGGCGGCGGCTGACTCATCATCAGCTCCTAATGACCAAACAAAATCCATCCCACTCAATTGATGCGCAATGATCTGATCATTAGTCAACATTAGACCAACTGGTTCTAGTTGTCCCTGGGCCCAAACAATTGCTTTTGTCCAGTCAGCATCGTTGACCATATAGACATCTTTATCAGGTGCATAATGCCGATATTTCATACCGGGTGCCTTCGGTGCTTCATTTGCATCAACATGTTTCAAAGCCGAATCAACCGGCACACCCAGTACCATTTCAATCTGTGCCGGTGTAATCTTACCTGGTCGTAGGATCGCAGGCTGATCAGTTGATAAATCAATTACCGTTGACTCTACTCCGATCTTTGTCGAACCATCATCAAGAACTCCTGCGATCTTACCATGTAAATCATGATACACATGCTGAGCTGTCGTTGGGCTCGGCTTTCCAGAAGTATTCGCTGATGGACCAACCAAAGGACTATCAGTTAAACGAATTAGCTCACGCGTCAAATCACTGTCTGGCATCCGAACTGCAACTGTGTCTAGTCCACCTGTAACGGTTGTCGATACCGTGTCCGCCTTCACCGGCAAGATCATCGTTAGTGGTCCTGGCCAAAAGGCCGTCATTAACTTGTCTGCCCAATCATTACGCTCTGCAAAACGAGCCACCTGGTCCACATCTGCCACGTGGACAATTAAAGGATTATCAGAAGGACGCCCCTTAGCTGCATAGACCTTGCTAACTGCACCTTCATTAAAAGCATCCGCTCCCAAACCGTAGACCGTTTCGGTTGGAAAAGCAACCAACGCTCCACGCTTGATCGCTTTAACTGCCTGATCAAGCTCATCTTTTTTCCATATCTTAGTTTGAACCATGATTACCTCCGTGAAACCTTTATCATTCGATCATGACCACTCATGTCCTGTCGTAATTCGACCGTTACATCAGGCAAGTCAGCAAAAAGTTTCTGGAGTTGTTGTCCCTGTCGGTAACCAATTTCAAAATAAGCATTGCCTTTTGGGGACAGATGCTCTAACAGGCTTTGCGCCATCTTCTTATACAATACTAAACCATCATCATCGGCAAAAAGCGCCAAATCTGGTTCATACAATAGAACTGATTCATCCATCTCATCACGCTCATCCTCACTGATGTAAGGTGGATTCGATACGATCAAATCAAATTGTCCTTCAATTTTTTCAAACAGGTCGGACTGAATTACTTTTACTTGTGGTGCATATTTAGCAATATTTTCTGTCGCTAGATCGAGGGCATCCGCTGAAATATCACTCGCCACAATCTGCCAGTTTGTTCGTTCTGCCGCCAAGGACACCGCAATTGCGCCCGAGCCGGTCCCAATATCCAAAACCGTCAAGGCTTCTGTCATGGAATGATCTTTTAGAATCCAATCTACTAGTTCCTCGGTTTCTTGACGCGGTATTAAAACACGCCGATCAACCTGAAACTCACGCCCGTAGAAAGCGGCGTGTCCCAAGGCATACTGAACCGGTAAGCCACCCTTAATTGCTCGTACGGCTACCATAAAACGTAAGCGCTTCTCGTCCTCTAAAATCGTATATCGATTATTATCAAGCTGGCTATAGTCCCAATCCATCATTCCCGTAAGCAAATAATCAATTTGGGCGCTTCGCTCCTCTTTTTCATGAATATAAGGTTCAAGTTGCCAATCTCCCCAATCACGAACCGCTTGAATTGTCCATTGCTCATCCATCATCTGCCTAAACCTGCTTCAATTCTTCAAGTTTGGCTGTTTGATCAGCAATCACTAAGGCATCAATCACATCACCCAATTCGCCATTCATAATCCGATCTAGCTTGTTCAGTGACAACCCAATTCGGTGATCTGTTACTCGATTTTGTGGATAATTATATGTCCGAATTCGCTCAGAACGATCACCAGTACCAACCGCCGTCTTACGTTGTTGCGCATACTCAGCTTCATTTTGAGAAGCATAATAGTCGTAGACACGGGCCTTCATAATCTCCATTGCTTTAACACGGTTTTGTTGTTGTGAACGTTGATCTTGCATCGCAACCACAATTCCCGTTGGCAAATGAGTCATTCGTACGGCTGAAGAAGTCTTATTAACGTGCTGTCCACCTGCACCAGATGCGCGATAAACGTCGACTCGCAAATCCTTATCCTCGATATCAATGTCAACATCCTCATACTCTGGCATAACACCAACTGTAGCGGTTGAGGTGTGTACACGTCCAGCCGACTCCGTCTCGGGAACCCGCTGAACACGATGTGCACCATTTTCAAACTTCAGCTTTGAATAGACTGAATTTCCAGTAATCATCAAGACAATTTCTTTATAACCACCAATTTCAGTTTTATTCTCGTCAATAATCTCAACATTCCAGCCTTGCTTTTCAGCATAACGTTGATACATGTCATATAAATCAGCTGCAAATAAAGCCCCTTCATCACCACCGGCAGCACCGTGAATTTCCATGATAATATTCTTATCATCATTTGGATCCTTTGGTAGCAAGAGGATCTTTAGGTCTGCCTCAATGGCTTCCTTTTCGCTCTTGAGCTCTTTTAATTCTTCCTTGGCTAATTCTTCAAGTTCATCATCGCCCAAGCCCTCATTGAGCATCTCTTCATTGTCGGCGATTCCATTAACTACATCACGATAGTGCTTGAAAACATCAACGGTCTCACGTAATGAGCCCTCTTCTTTTGACAAGGCCATGAAACGTTGTGTATCAGCAATTACTTCTGGGTCAGAGATTAACTCTGAAATTTCATCATATCGATCAACAACTGCCTGGACTTTTTCAAAAATTTCATCCATTGAATTTGTTCCTCATATTTTCTTGATTATTTCTACTTACCTGAGCGACGAGCTAAAGCTTCTAAGTCAGGGTGATTATAATGCATCCGGCAAACGGGCATATAAGCCTCATCGCCACCGATTTGAATCTGCTCACCTTCATAAACCGGCTTTCCATCAACAAAGCGCAAATTCATCACTGCCTTGCGATCGCAAAATGAGCATAACGTTTTCATTTCCTCGATTTTATCAGCATAAATCAACAAAGCCTCCGACCCCGGAAAAAGATTATTAAAAGCATCATTCTTTAAGCCAAAAGCCAAGGTTGGAATATGTAACTCATCAACAACCTGTGTTAATTGTAATACTTGTTCTTTGGTTAAGAATTGAGCCTCATCAATTAAAACAGCTGCAATTGATTCTGAGTTCTTAACTAAGTCAAAAATATTATCAGTTGAAGAGACCGCCCGAGCAGGCCGTTGCATCCCAATCCGAGAAGTCACAGTTCCCACTCCGGAACGATCATCAAGCGCATTAGTAAGTAACAACACCTTCCGCCCTTGTGTTTCATAATTATGTGCAACCTTGATTATCTCGATGCTTTTACCACTTGCCATTGCACCATAACGGAAAAATAATTGTGCCATCGATTCTGCCTCCCTACCATGTACTGTCAACTGACTGTCAAAGTACATTCTACAATAAAAAAGAACACCGTAACAGAGAAAAAAACTAGCTTTACAAGCCTTACCATAAAATCCAATTGATCGGTAAGGTTTAGTCAGCTAGTTTACACATTTGTTTTTAACTTAAAAGGCTTCTGCTGTGACTTGTGCTAATCTCTCAGACCAGTCAACTTCAGGGTACTTACGTTGCAAGATAATCTGCAATACTTGCAAAGCTAAATTACCATTACGAGTAAAGATTGGTCCATGGAAATAAGTTCCATAAACGTTCTTATAGATCAGACCTTCGCCACCGTCTTCACCATTATTACCTTTACCTTCGATCGTATTTCCCAATGGACGCTCTCCAGCACCAAGGAAAGTACGGCCTTGATGATTTTCAAAACCACGATAGACTTCGCCGGTCTCTGCATTCTTAATACGAATATTACCAGTGAAGCGATTGTCAGGCTGGTTCAATGTATAGTGATCCAATGCCCCAATTCCTTCAACTCGACTACCATCAGCTAATAAGAAATAATGTCCAAGTAGTTGGAAGCCGCCACAGACTCCTAGCATGGGACCATCGGCTTCAATATAACGCTTAATCGCCGCCGATTTTTGTGGCAAATCATAGGAAACAATCTGTTCCTCATAATCTTGTCCTCCACCAAATAGAGCAAAATCATATTTATTTTCATCAAACTCATCGCCTAATGAAACCAAATCTACCGCAACATCAACGCCAACTTGCTTAGCATAATAACGAAGCGCCACGATATTACCATAATCGCCATAAGTATTCATCAAATCGCCGTAAAGATGGGCAATTTTAATTTCATAATCAGCCATGGTCTATTCTCCCAGTCGATTTTTAATATAGCCAGCTTGTGCCAACTGTGCCCGCAGTTGCAGCATTGCAGTATAAGTTGCCGCAATGTATACACGCTTAGTTGGCATCGCCTTAATAGCTTTAGTTATTTGCTTTATATCTTCGTAAATCGCAATATCTTCAAACTCAGCCATCTTCAACCGGACATTAATATCACGGTATCTTTGTCCACCAACAGCAACCTTTCGCACATCAGTTTGATGAAGCGATTCAAAATCGGCGTCCCAAATCCATGATGTATCGATTCCATCCGCATAATTGGCATTTAGCAATGTCAGCAGTGAAAACGGCTCCGAATCCGTCTTCATCATATCGATCACCTGGTTCGTACCAACCGGGTTCTTGATCAAAACGATTGTAACCTCTTTATCATCAACCGTAATTGCTTCTTGGCGTCCAAAAATTTGTGCGTTTGATTCCAAAGCTTTCTTGATCTGAACTGCGTCAACTCCCATAAATCGACCAACTGTATAAGCAGCTAATGCATTATAAATATTATACATCCCACCAATTTCAATTTGGAAAGTCTGTCCATCAATATCAAAATTCGAGAATGTCGGTGTTAGCTGGTTGAGCTTTGTAACTGCATAATCCAGTTCAGGTCGAGCAAACTGATCAGTCTTCGAGAAGTAATAACCTTGATTGGCATACGTAATGAAGTGATAATGCAATATTGAATGATCAGTTGGTGATAATATTCCATCCGTGTTAATCGGTGCCCGCATGTCACCATCAGCAGGTAAATGATTAAAACCATAGTAAATTTTCGGATTAGGCAGATCACCACGCATAAAGATTGGCGAATCTGCGTTAGCAATTACCGTTGCATCTGGAACCAATCGAATTCCCTTTAAGATCTTGTCGTAAGTTGTGTAGATTTCACCAAACCGATCCATTTGATCGCGGAAGATATTCGTTAATACGAATGCTTTTGGCTTAAGTTGACGAGCGATTTCTTCAACGTTGGCTTCATCAACCTCTAAAACCGCCACTGGTCGGGCACCCTTTTTAGGCGCCTTAGCCGTAAGCATCGTTCCCGTAATCCCTTGGATCATATTCGAACCAGATGGATTTGTAATAATTGTGCCGAACTTTTCACGCAAAACCCTGGCAGCTAAAGTCGTTGTCAAAGTCTTACCATTAGTTCCAGTAATGACAATCACATCGTACTTTTCTGCTAAATTGGTCATTACGTCTGGATCAATCCTGACGGCCAATTTACCAGGTAAGGAAGTTCCTCCTCTATGCAAGATATTGCGCAACACAAAATAACTTGTCTTACCAACCATCATTGCTAATGAACTCTTCAGACTCATGTCAAACTCCTTTTTCAAAAATGCTAACTTACATTTTAGCATTCATTTATAGAAATAAGCTACTCCATCAGATTACTTGATTTTTTTGAATTACAGTTGTAAACTACACTTTGAACGACCGAAAGTCAACCATCCATTTAGAAGAATTATAATCAAAGACAGTTTGAACAGTCACATGCCCCCTTACTAGCTTCATTTCGGGGTATCGTCATATATAAGGAATAAAGCATGAATACAATTGAAATCTCCGATGCAGAGTGGGATGTGATGCGAATTATCTGGACGCTTGGCCCATCGACAAGCAAGGAAATTGCTGATGTCCTAATTGAAAAAAAAGGCTGGAAGACCGCTACTGTTAAAACTCTTTTAGGACGCCTGGTCAAAAAAGGCGCTCTCGATACCAAAGCAGACCAACATGCCTTTATCTATTCCAGCACTGTTGCTGAACAGACTATGATGGATCAATCATTAACTCAGCTCTTCGAACATTTGTGCGCTATGCGGATTGGGCAAAGTCTGGAGAACAACTTACCCAAACTTGCTTTGAGCAAAAAGGATATTGAATCTTTACAAGCAATCTTGGCTCAAAAAGCACTAACTGCACCAGACGAAGTCCCATGTAATTGTGTTGATAACAATCATACTTGTCATTAAAAGGCGACCATTATCAAATGATAATGGTCGCCTTTTAGTTTACTTTTCCTTATATCCACATATCAAAGCACCTAATACCAAACACATTCCCAGATAAGAGAGTTGTGCAACCGTTACAAAGTCGGTAGCAGGTAACTGCCGGATATTCTTATCAGAAATCAATTTCTCATTTACAGCTTCCGTAGACGAAAGATTGTCCTTGATTCTTTCTTCTTTATATTTATAGACAACTCCACGATTATCGGCCTTATGAAGATCTTTTCCTGAAAGGGAGCGCGCCTTCTGCTCATCAAAGACGATTTCCCGTTTACGCTCCAACAAAACAACGACTGATTCTTGTGTCCCCTCCACTGCCTTCATCGATTGCGTTACCATCATTTCTTGATTTTCAATAACTTGAGCTATTTGAGGCTGTGCTATTCCTTGAGTTCCAGTAGCTTGTGGTGTTTGAGGTTGCACTATTTCTCGAGCCTCAGTAATTCGTGGTATTTGAGACTGTGCTATTTCCTGAGTCCCAGTAGCTTGTATTATTTGAGATTGTGCTATTTCCTGAGTCCCAGTAATTTGTCTTGTTTGAGGTCGCTCTATTTCCTGAGTCCCAGTAATTTGTCCTATTTGAGGTCGCTCTATTTCCTGAGTCTCAGTAACTTGTATTATTTGAGACTGTGCTATTTCCTGAGTCTCAGTAATTTGTCTTATTTGAGACTGTGCTATTTCCTGAGTCTCAGTAACTTGTGTTATTTGAGGTCGCTCTATTTCCTGAGTCTCAGTAACTTGTGTTATTTGAGGTCGCTCTATTTCCTGAGTCTCAGTAACTTGTGTTATTTGAGGTCGCTCTATTTCCTGAGTTACTAATTGCTGGCCCACCTGGTCAAATCGGACCGCCTGCTCAGAAATGACCATTTCATTGCTCTTAGAGAACTGCTCTCGAGTCAAAACAGCCTGACTATCCGCTTCACTACTAATAATTCTCGGCATAATTTCAACATAAGCTAACCGAGTTGCCCTAATGCGCCCATCAGGCGACAAGATTTGGCCCTCAATTTGATATTGACCTGGTTTGCTTGTGTCCAATCGGTTAATTCCCGTACTAGACTGAATTTGTACATTTCCTTGTAGCGATTCCCCTTTTAAATCGGGCCAAATGAACGAGCTCCGCCAATCATATTCCTGGCCTTGTGTTAGAATTTGATCCCGCATACCGAGCACCGTGATTTGAGCATTCCGTACTAAACCTTCACCTTGCCAAATCATCTCCGATCGACGCTGATTGCGCGGTTTAATCACATTCCAATAATGATGTTGCAATGAGAACGACTGATGTTGAATCTGCCCCAAGTTAATCGGTTTGTTTGGTACGACCTGCGCCTGTTTCGCTGAAAGTTCTCTACCAGTCTGATCTTTTATCGAGACAATCAGATCTAGCGGCTTAAAACTTTGATTAGGCATCGTAAAGGTAATTTCATCCCTAACTTGGAGATCCGATTGATCAACCATTAAATCAATCATGCCATTAAAGACATATACAGGTTCGTCCATTAATTTATTCGAATAGACTTTCCAAGTCACATTTTGCCGTCCCAATTGACTAAGAAAATCTTTCTGATCATAGCTTACTGTAACCGACCATGTCTGCATGGCCCTCTGATCCGTCTTTACTAATCGAACCCAAGCACTCCGATGCGCCAGTGTCAGATCATTCAAGGCTTGTTCATTCATTGTCGGCGCAACATATAATTTCCCAATCTTCTATTGTACACCCATAATTGCAGGTGCCCACACCCAAGTTCCACCCGGTGCTGAAGTTGTTCCCAAGTGTTGCAATAACTGTTTACCTGTCAAGACGGCCGATGTTGCCGTATATATCGGATAACGTTCTGTCCCACTTTTTAATTGAATCCACTTACCGCCATATTGTGCATCATTTGGCACATGCTCCAACGATTCATCCTCGTTGGCAACATGATTATAGGCGCGTCCTAAGTTATCATGATACTGTTGGCCAAAAGCCTTATTCATGAAGGTGATTTTTTTAAGATTATGGGTACCCTGAAATATATTACTCGCTCGATTCATTGACAAACCCTTAAAATCAACCTTTATCAAGTTAAGCTCCTCAAGCATCGGATTGTTAGCAAACATCCGGTTAACATTCTTAGCGGAAGCAACCGTTAAATTTTCAGAATCCAAGCTAACCAACTTGGGATTATCTGCAAACATTTCGTGGATATCTTCTGTACTAGCTAACTTTAAATTTGCCAATCCCGTTATCTTGGTTAAATTGGGCAACCCTTTAAAAAGAGCCGCCCCTTGCGCTCCAACTGTAATTTCGCCAGCTATTTCAATCTCTTCAAGCAACGGAAGAATTTCTCGTAAATCTGGATCATTCAAAAATGCGGTAGTTGCCGGTTCCTCAGCTACCTCCGGCGCAACTCCGGTTAATAAAACCAATCGTCGATTTTCAAAATACCATGCCACACTCCCCCACGTTCCCTGAGTCCCAGCTGACTGAATTCTTGTCGGCTCTGACATAGTTGTGGCAACAACATATCCATCATTCGCTATAAAAGCGACTATCACCAATCCACCAATACCAGTCAGTAGCCAGCGACTGACTGGCTTGTAATTTCCAATACTAAACTTGTTTTTCATCTCCCGCACCCCTGAAACCTTTGCAACTTATGTATACTAATAAAACTTACCTATCACATCATATTCGCCAAGACTGAAAATGATAAAGTGGTTTTATATTCATGTTGCATGCCAATAAAGGCAGTAAAAGCCTTCATGGCTGCTTTGAGATACAAATCATCGTAAAAAAACGTGACATAATGTCACGTTTTTAGCAGTTTATTTTCAATAATTAATGCTTAAATAAAACTGGGGGGAGAAACAGAATACGAGGTAACTAACGAATGCTTTATTTGAGTGAACGCCAGCACTTGATCATCGATGCCTATTTTGCTTGCATACAAGACGCCAAATCATCAAAGAATATCACCATGCAATCAATTGCTGATCGAGTTGGTATTCGGCGACAGAACATTTACAAGAAACATTTTCCAAATCTTGAAACGATTGTTAAAACTAGTTACATGATGGCCGATCAAAAAATCCATGACAAATTTACTAGCTATTCGCAAGCCCATCAACAAAGCTTAGCTCAATTCTTCGCAGATGAAGTTCTGCCCTTAATTTGGGAGCAACGATTCTATCTCAGCATCCTTTACAGCAGTCCCTTTAATCAAGACTGGTTCAACTATTTAAATCAAAAATATGTACCGTTAATTGAGCAACATCTCAATCATCCAGCTGAGCTTTCTGGGTTTACACCCAATTTTTTGGCCACCTTAATTGAAAAACAAATTACGGCAGTCATCGCCACCTGGTTAACAGATCCAGAACCAGAGCCTTTGCGACTTTTCCAGAAGCACTTTTTAATATTAATTAGTACGCCAACAACCACACTACTACGATAAAAAAGCTGTGTAGATACCACAGCTTTTTTTACTGAAACGCCTTCATAATTGTTGGAATGAACCAAGTTAAATATCCACCAATCGCAAATAATATCCACCAATACCATGCCAGAAACTCCCAAACATTTCTGGGTGCTCGCCTATGATTCGACTCAGTCTTTCGTTCTTCGACATGTGAACCAACTTGTGCTTCAGCCAATTGCTCCTTACCAAACAATAATATTTCGGCGGATACTCCCAGCACTTCGGCAATTCGTTCAATCTTATTCAAATCAGGTGCTACCTCACCACGTTCCCACTTTGAAATTGCCTGCCGTGTAACAAATAGTTTTCCTGCTAAATCTTCTTGTGATAGACCTGCGACCTGTCTTAATTCTACTAATTGTTGCGCAAAGATAATCTCCATTATCCTACTCCTTTCATAGCCACTCGTTCTTTGTCCTTATTTTACCCGTGTCCATCCCCCAACAACAAGCAATCCAACTCAGTGCAAAGCGCAACTGACAAGTGCATGACGCAACTCGCCAAATACAAGAAATCAAATCGCTCAATATCAAAAAGATCGTACCTGTACAGGTACGATCATCAATATTTACTATTTATCATATTTTAATGTCATCGCGTTAATTGCCACAATCACCGTTGAGACACTCATTAACAATGCAGCTACCAATGGATCAATATATATATGGAAACTTGGATATAAGATTCCGGCTGCTAAAGGAATCGCAATAATATTATAACCCGCACCAAACCAAAGGTTTTCCTTCATTTTACGATTACTCCGGTTAGCAATTGCCAATAAGTCTAATACGTCACTGGGGTTTGAATTAACTAACACAACATCAGCTGAATTAATCGCTACTGAAGTTCCTGCACCGATTGCGACACCAAGATCAGCCGTCGCTAAAGCTGGCGAATCATTCACACCATCACCAATAAATAAGACTGCTCCTTTTTGCTGATACTCTTGAACAATCCGAGCCTTATCTTCTGGTTTCAACTCCGCTCTAAACTCCTCAATCCCCAAGCTTTGTGCTACTTTAGCTGCCGTATTTTGATTATCGCCAGTTAACATGACTGGAATAATCCCTTGCGCTTTAAGCCCCGCAATAAATTTAGTTGCATCAGCCTTAGGAGAATCTCCCAGCACAATATATCCGAGCACTACTTGATCTACCACAAGGAAACTGACCGTCATACCCTGCGACAAAGCCTGCTCAATCCGTGACCGATCAAACGTTAGTGCTTGTTCTTTGAGATAGTTCGCATTAACTAAATAGTAGCGTTCACCAGCAATCACGCCACTTAATCCTACGCCGGGCAAATTTTCAATCGCGCTTACCTCGGGGTGTTGCCCTCCATTTTTTTGAATAATAGATTGAGCAATTGGATGCGTCGATTGGGATTCCAAGGCTGCCATATACTCTAAGATATCAATTGAAGTTGGCGTCAACTTAGTAACTTCACGAACTTCAAATTTCCCGTCCGTCAAAGTTCCAGTTTTGTCCATAAGCGCATATTTGATTTTTCCAACGGCTTCCAAACTGGTCCGATTCTGAATCAAAAGCCCATTCTTAGCCGAGATATTCGTCAATCTCGCAACGATCAACGGCACAGCTAGGCCAAGTGCATGCGGACAAGCGATCACAAAGACTGAGACTGCCAACAACAATGCAAAACTTAAGTTAGTCGTCAATGACCACGCCACAAAAGCAATTATCCCCACAATTAAAGCAGCATAAAACAAATATCCGGCGACCCGATCAGCCAAATTCTCAGCTGCTGATTTCTGACCTTGTGCTTTCTGAACCAACTCTGCAACTTGATTCAAAAATGAATCGCTCCCCAAATTTTCAACCTGCATTTCAAATGGCAGATTCTGATTCAAAGAACCACCAAAAACCTTTTCTGAGGCGTTCTTCTGTACTGCCCGCGATTCGCCTGTGATCATTGATTCATCAATTAGCGCTGACCCCAAGATCTTACCATCAGCTGGTATCCGCTCATTCTCTTTCACCAATACAATATCGCCAACCTGTAGTGCTGATATTGGTACATCCTTACCAGACTTTAAATGGGCCAACTTGGGTACTAAACTCGCCAGATCGTTTAAGGCATCTCCAGCACGCATAACTGCTTGCATTTCGATGAGATGGCCAATTAACATAATTACAATTAACGTGGCCAGTTCAAACCAAAAACTCATGGCCATGCCACCAAAATAATTTACAAAGGTCGCATAAACTGAGTAAACATAAGCTACTGTAATTCCCATCGTTATCAGCATCATCATTGCTGGCTTCCGGCTCTGCCATTCACCTTTAGCACCACTAAAGAATGGTGTTCCACCATAGAAAAAAATGATTGAACCTAAGACAAGTGCAAGCCACTCGCTACCCGCAAAACGTAACAATGTAAAACCTGCAATTGGTGAAATCAACAGTAGTGGAATCATTAACGCGATGCTTACTTTGAGTTTCCGATTCATGTCGCCCATGTCCATCATGTGACCACCATGATTCATCATATGACCATGGTCCATTGCACCCATTTGATGACCTGACATCGCTCCGTGACTCATATCTGCCATATCATCCATACTGTGATTGGCATGGTGTGCGTGTTGCTCATGATCATTTCCACTCATTTGATGGTCAGCGTGATTTATCATTTCCCCATGATCCATCTCTACCATATCATGGTTGACTTGATGTGTGTGTGGCTCGTGACTATCTCCGTTCATTTGATTGCCAGCATGGCCATGCATCGCTTCATGGCTCATCCCTGCCATCCCATCCATTCCTTTAGAGGGATTTTGTTCATTGTCGACATGTTTCTCCATCATCCTACTCCTTATCGTTTACAAATGTAATCGTTATTTAAAGTCTATTCCGGCAATGCCATTTGGTCAAGTAAAGATTTTTAAACAAAAAAAGACCATCTCAGCTTTCGATGCTAAAATGATCTTATTTTTGATATTTATCGTGACGCCGGTCCAGGTGTTGATACAATCAATTGGGCCTGCCCCTTCAACTGCCAAGTTTTTACATCATTCGGCAAAATGAATGGCTGTCCCGCCTCCAACGAGTAATCTACGCCGTCCACCATCAAGCTTGCGCTACCTTCAATGATCGTAGCCAACGTGTATGGTGCCGTTTGTTCAAATACCGCTTCACCATCAAGCTCCCACTTGAAAACATTAAAATAGGCTGCTTCGACGAGAGTTGTAATTACAACACCCGGACGTGTAACAGTTACTTGGCTCGGTTGTTCAGGTTTAAAGGGTACCGTTGTCACGTTTTTAGCATCCTCCAAATGCAACTCTCGCAATGCCCCCGTTTGAGCATCACGCCGGTCGAAATCATAGACCCGATAAGTTACATCCGACGATTGTTGTGTTTCAAGCACAAATGTCCCAGCCCCCAAAGCATGTAAAGTTCCAGCTGGCACATAAAAGAAGTCCCCCGCCTTAACAGGTACCTTCGTCAATAGTTGTTCCCAATCGCCAGCATCAACTAACGCTCTAAATTCTGCTTCAGTCTGCGCACTGTGACCATAATAAATTTCTGCTCCTGGCTCCGCTGCAACGATATACCACGACTCCGTTTTACCCAACTCACCGTGATGTTCGCCTGCATATGCATCATCGGGATGGACTTGAACTGACAAATCTTGATGTGCGTCTAAGAACTTAACCAACAAAGGAAAGGGCCGTTCTGGATTCTTATTATCAAACAATTCCGGGTGATTATGCCAAACTTGCGCTAGGCTCATTCCAGCATAGGTTCCATTCTTAATTAATTCCACGCCATTAGCATGTCCAGAAATAACCCATGCCTCTCCTGTTGTTTGACTGGGAATTGAAAAATGATAACGCTCCGCCAAGGTCGTTCCACCCCATATCTTGTCATGAAAAACTGGCTCTAGTAACAATGGTGCACTCATATCATCCTCCAAGTAAGCGTTTACGTTAATTTTATCAAAAAGCATCTAAATACAAAAGGACTTGCCTAAAAAGCAAGTCCCTTTGTATTTGAAATTACTGGCATCTGCCAGCTTTCACCGCTTTATTCCTGGAATTTCAAATAAATTCCATTAATCCAACCAGCAGGTGCTAAATGATACCAATCCACACCCGACGGGTCATGCATAATTTCCAATACTTCAACTAGCCGACCATTAGGCAACAATGCCATCTCTCGACCATATGGTTGATAATATACAGAAACAGCACTATTAGCGACATAATCTACATTAGCCATCGCTTTGAATGGCATTGTCGGCCACTTCGTTAAAGCAGTCTCGCCATTATCGGTTAAAACAATATCATTTGGTGTATCAACTAACTTGATATTATTGCGTGCATACATAATCCAGCGCGAATCAGCAATCTGATACCAGAATTTACCATTCTTAGTTGCAACTCGAGTCGTAACTTTCCATGTTGAATTCTCGTGCATCATTCCAGACGCTTGTTCGCCATTGATATCGTCATAAATTGGCGTATCTTTTTGAACAACAATATATTTATCTGTTAATACTTCAGTCTCAGCCCAATTATCTTTACGATAATAAAAGGTGATTGTATGCATGCTCTCATCAAAGATTCCATGTAACTCGCCTTCAGTTCGATCAAGCTTATAACTTTCGATCTCATCAGCTTTAATTGAAAAGATCGAACCTAAGCCACCTTCAATTATTTTTGGAGGTTGAATAGTTGCTTTCGTATCGGAATCCTTAAAATAGACCCAAATTGGCGTTCCCATAATGTCATATTCAGCCATACTTTCACCACCCTTATCTCAATCATCTTATTTATGATTTTACCATATCAAGGTAAATAAACCTGTAATAAGACTAGTCTTTAATATTTTGTTATTTCCTCAATTCATTAACTAATATCCTGGATTAACATGCTAAGAAAAAACACTACCCGAATTTATACTAAGGGCAGTGTTTTTTATAGTCAAACTAAATCATGATTATCAAAATCGATTTTATTCAAAGACCATTTGGTTGTTATACAACTCCGCATAGAAGCCATTCTCAGCTAACAATTCTTGATGGCTACCTTGTTCGATAACTTTTCCATCGCGCAAGACCACAATCTTATCAGCATTCAAAATTGTCTTCAATCGGTGTGCAATTACAAAGCTGGTCCGACCGGCGATCACGTTATCCATCGCCTTTTGAATCTTCGCTTCTGTAACAGTATCAACATTTGAGGTTGCTTCATCCAAGATTAACAAATCTGGATTTGTCAAAATTGTCCGAGCAATTGATACCAATTGCTTTTGTCCAGTTGAGAAGACTGAATTCTCATCAGAGACCTTTGTTTCATAACCGTCTTCCAATGCCATGATGAAGTCATGAATATTAGCTTGCTTAGTTGCTGCTGTAACTTCTTCATCAGTAGCATCCGGCTTACCGTAAACAATATTATCCCGAATCGTTCCAGAGAACAAAGTCGAATCTTGCAAAACGATTCCGACGTGATCACGAAGTGACTTCAAGTCCATATCACGAACATCAACATCGTCAAACGTTACTGACCCTGAATTAACATCGTAGAAACGATTCAACAGATTCATAACCGTTGTCTTACCTGAACCAGTTGGTCCAACCAACGCAACCATCTGACCCTTATCAACTTCGATTGTAACACCATGTAAGATCTCACGTTCCTCGTTGTAGCCAAAATGAACATCGTCCAAAAGAATCTTATCTTGAATTCCAGTAAACTTAACACCATTAGCCGGATTAAGCTCATCTTCTTGATCATGAACCTCATTTAGACGCTTAGCACCAGTAATTGCCTGTTGCAACATGTTATATGTTGATGTGATTTGCGTGATTGGTTGATAATATTGTTGTGAGAAAGATACGAACATTACAATCAAACCAAGTGCCGTTGCGCGTTGTGCAAGTGATCCATCCAAAGCCTGTGAGGCCCCATAATAAATCACAATCGCAACGTTCAAAAGTGACATCCCTTGCATTACTGGGAATAAGATTCCTGACCAAATTTGTCCACGCGTGGTTGCTTGACGAACCTTATCATTATGTGTAAGGAACTTATCAATTGATTGCTCCTGCAAACCATTCGTAATGATAACTTTTTGACCGTTAATTTGCTCGTTAATATAACCGTTCAAATGTCCAACTTCGGCCTGTTGTAACTCAACATACTTTCTGGCTTGAACAATAAAGATTGCCGCTAAAATCACAGCAACCGGTGTTGAAGCTACTGTTACCCATGCCATCTTAGAATCTTGGTTAAACATCTGCCAAACAATCCCAATCATCAAAACCAATTGTGTAAACAATTGGAAGATCGCTTGGTTCATGGCATTGAAGATATTATCCAAATCTGATGTAAAACGAGCTAAGATTTCACCATCTTGATGATTATCAAAATATCGAATTGTCATTCGTTGCATTTTAGCAAACAAGCCCGTCCGCATATCATTAACGGCCTTAGGTGCTACAATCGACTGCAAAAGTGACATCACAAACATTGCGACTGTTGTCATCAATACGAAAATAAAGAACAACCATAGCGCTGAATGGAAGTCGCTCAAACTTGCCTGACTTGCAGTCATTGGATTTAGCTTAGTCATCAAATACTTCGATAACTCAGTGATTGATTTACCCATATAAACGGGCGCCTTCACTTGTAGCCAAGTTGATAAAATTGTAAAAATTACAATAAAGATAAGCGATAATTTATAACGCTTAAAATAATGCGCGAAGAAGCGCACAGACTTACCTAGATCTTTCATCGTCTTATGCCTCCTGTGCCTTTTGTGTTTCATAGATTTCGCGGTACACATCAGAAGACTTAACTAACTCGGCATGCGTTCCCTGTGCTACTAACTTACCTTCATCCATAACGAAGATCCGATCAGCATTTACAACTGATGAAATCTTCTCTGCAATAATAAAGGTTGTTGTATCATTCAGTTCATGATCAAGTGCTTCCTTAACAAGCTTTTCTGATTTTGCATCCAAGGCAGATGTTGAATCATCCAAGATTAAAATCTTTGGCTTTCCAATAACACCACGGGCAATCGACAAACGTTGTTTTTGCCCACCAGAGAAGTTCGCTGAACGTTCCTCAACTGGATGCTCATATTGATCGGCATATCGCTCAACGAACTCAGCCGCTTGTGCAATATTTGAGGCATGCTTCATATCATTCAAGTCAGCATCTGCCTTACCATGTCGCAAGTTCTCAGAGATTTTACCTGAGAACAACGTCGCACGTTGCAAGACAAAGGATACAGCTTTTCGCAAAGAATGATTATTTACATCCTTCAAATCAACACCACCAACCTTGATTGATCCAACCGTAGGATCAAAGAGCCGTGGAATTAGTTGCGCCATTGTTGACTTACCAGAACCGGTAGCCCCAACAATACCAATCATCTCACCCGAGCTAACTTTAAAGCTAATATCTTGTAGCGTTGCCTCATCGTCACCTGGGTAAGTGAATGAAACGTCATCAAACTCAACAGAACCATCAAGATTTTGCTCTGGTACATCCTTATAAGTCAAATCAATCTTAGTATCCAAAACTTCCTTAATTCGCGCCATTGAAACAAAAGCACGTGAAGCAAAGGTCATCATCATTCCACCAATAATAATTGCCTGCATGATGATCATCAAATAATTAATGAAACCTGTGATCTCGGCCAACATTGTTGGATGCGCACCAACCATGTCACCCACAAAATAAATTGCCACTACCATTAAACCTTGACCTACAAACATAAAGGCCGGAATCAATAATGAAAATAGGTAACCAATTTGAATGTTAACGTCCTTTGTTTCATCAGAAACAACGTTAAAGCGCTTTTGCTCATTAGCTTCTTGATTAAATGATTTAACGACCCGGACACCCTGTAGGTTTTCCTTGGCCTTCAAATTAACTGAATCGATCAAACCTTGGATCCGACCGAATTTTTTACCCATCTGGCTAAATACACCAGC
Source organism: Weissella muntiaci (assembly GCF_008107635.1). Lineage (GTDB taxonomy): Bacteria > Bacillota > Bacilli > Lactobacillales > Lactobacillaceae > Weissella > Weissella muntiaci. The sequence continues at coordinate 140,740 of NZ_SDGZ01000015.1, forward strand.
TGAAATGATGAACACCAGCACAACCATCACCACGATGACCCACCACAATTCAGGAATCGAGTGAACTGCTAGAATAAATCCACCAACAAACAGAATTGGCGTTCTCAGTAGGACTGATAACATCATCATCAAAACATTTTGAATCTGCGTAACGTCGTTGGTCATTCGCACAACTAGATTTCCAGCTGAGAACTTCTCAACATTGGCGAATGAAAACTCTTGAATCTTACGATAAGTGCTTTCACGAATATCCGCGGCAATTCCCTGTGATGCGCGTGCTGAGAAAATGGTGTTAACTACCCCAGCTAACAAACCGGCCAGCGCCAACCATAATAATTCCATTCCAATCCGATTAACCTCTGACATTTTATCATCAGAGATTGCTTGGACAATTTTTGATAGCAATGTTGGCTGCCACAAAGCTGAAACAGCCATGATGATCACTGCAATCAATGACATTGTAACGTCAAGCTTATAGCCCTTCCAATAGGGTTTTAGAAGCTTCATATCAATTCTCCTCTTCCAATCTAATTCTAAAAAAGCATTTTCTATTTTAACAGACTTTTTAACCGAGTGGTTAACTTTCATTTAATTTATTAGCTTAGTCCAGCTTAACCACACCTGACTTCACACGAGCAATAACGTTATACTGAGCGTCCTTGCTCGTTGTTCCCTTTGCATAACCTTGGACTTGGACTTCATAAGTTGCTTCACGCTTTAACCTAACGATGCCTGACTGTGATTGCAAATTAAATTTGAACTGATCGCTTAAAGGAACCCGTACTTTGACCGTACCCGATTCGGCTGCAAAATTCAAATCCCCATCAACTTGTCGCCAAATCGTCCGCACATTTCCGCTAGTCGCTTTGAAAATACCGTGACCAATTGCGTCATCCAGTACAACATTACCTGAGCGAACTGCAACATCAAATTCACCTGTTACATCAGATAAGCGAACGTTTCCTGCACGAGCAACAATTCGCCATTCCTCTGCCTTAACCTGACTTGCCTGAATGTTACCGGCCTTGGCCCCGAGATCAAAACGATTTGCCTGAACCCGATTAATTCGTAAATTCCCCGCCGTCAAAATAACCGCCAAGTCCAAATCTGGCGTTGCAAAATTATCCAAGGAGATGTTTCCTGCCCGAGCATCTAATCGAACGGTTCCCAGTAAATCACTTGGTAGACGAACTTCAAGTAATTGATGTGGGTGGCGGAAAGGTACGATGTAATCAATGAAATTTGGCCGAGGCAACACTACTTTAATATTGCCGTCGCGTTCCTCAATTTGAATAGTTTGACCATTAATCCCCCGTTGATAATAGTCCAGCTCTAGATCATCAGTCGTACTTGCCACAAAACGAACATTTGCATCTTGAGTATTAATCGTTACATTTTGGACACGATCAACCGGAATTGCTTTGAAAACCTGACGTTGTCCCTTTTTTGACCAATCAACCGTATTCTCATCAGTCACAACTGGTGAAACATCAACCCCCTCAGTATCTGCAATCATCAACACAACTGCCCGCAAATCGCCCATACCTTCTAAAGCCCGATTTACAGCTTCTGTTTTGGTCAAATTTGGTTCGGCTGCTCGAATGTTCTGCGCCGACTCGATTACATCACTTGTCAATTCACGATAAAAATCAGCCACATCTCCGGTTTGATCGATACCGTCAAAGATTGGTACCAACGCTTGTTGAATTAGTTCATTCATGCTTCCACTACCTTTCCACTTACTAAGTGATCGATAATCGGCTTGGCGATTTGCCAATCTGCCTGCGCTGTCCGCAATACCTCATGCCCGCGATCCGTAATTGCATAGTACTTACGTCGGCCACCCTGCGTCTCATCTCCATAATATGGTGTAACAAGCTCGTCCTTCTGCAAACGGCGAAAAACAGTATATAGGGTTGCTTCGTTTAATTCATATTGATTATCCGACATCGAGCGAATATCTTGTACAATTCTGTAACCATACGAATCGCCCTGCGCCAAAATATTAAGTACAATCGCATCTGTATGTCCACGAATCAAATCTTTTGAAATCTCTGCCATATTCGCTCCTTTTTCATTTTACTTTATCACACACAGTAATTTATCACTTTATTACTGTGTGTGTCAAGGTATTGTTTAAAACAATCTAATTATAAAAAAATAACGGTCATTAGAGCATCTCTAATGACCGTCACTTTAACTTTTTAATCTAAACGATATTGTTCATAACGACCAGCCTGCGCGGGAGTCAAAGTGACCGACATTTCAGTCCCATTCTCCGTATATGTCAGTTCATGCACAGTCGCATTCTCATTCAAATCAGAAACTAGTTGCCCCTGATCGAAAGGAATTAGCAACGTTGTCTGGACATGGTCCGCAAAGATGTGCTCTCTAATCGTAGCAATCAATAGGTCCAACGATGCATCATCTTGCGCCGACAACGTCAAAATATCCCCTGTTCGTTCTGGGTAAACAGTTGACTCACGTAAATCGGCCTTGTTATAAATGGTAATCATTGGAATACCACCAACTCCAATCTCACTCAAGGTCGTCTGAGTCGTTTCCATCATCTCTTGATAATGTGGATCTGCATAGTCGACAACTTGTACTAGCAAATCTGCCTGGGCCGCCTCTGCCAGAGTCGCTCTAAATGCAGCCACCAAATTGTGTGGTAGCTGAGAAACGAACCCAACTGTATCTGACAGTAAAAAACTTTGCTTGTCAGGCAAATTCAATTTACGGACGGACGTCTCAAGCGTGGCAAAGAGCATGTCTGCCTGAAAGACGAGTTTATCTTGATTCTCGCCAAAACGCTTTACCAAACCATTCATAATCGTTGATTTACCGGCATTTGTATAACCAATCAGTGCCACATTCTTGATGTTTTGCTTTGTCCTTTGCGCACGCCGTGTCTCATCATCCGCCTCAATTTCTGCCAATTCTTTCCGCAAAACTGAAATCTGATGTTCGATCAGGCGTCGGTTCGTTTCTAGTTTAGTTTCACCAGCACCACGACTAGTAAACGAACCACCACCGCCACCAGTTTGTTGATCAAGGCGAATATTCATGCTCGTCCGTAAACGTGGCAGTTGATATTGCAGTTGCGCGATTTGAACTTGTAACTTCGCTAGACGAGTCTTGGCACGTGAAGCAAAGATGTCCAAAATCAATGCCGTTCGATCCATTACAGTTGCGCCAGTACCTTGCTCAATATTCCTAATTTGCGAGGGTGATAGTTCATCATTGGCAACAATCATCTTAACATCAGCTACCTTTAAGACTTCTGCTAACTCTTCGATCTTACCTTTACCAAAATATGTGGCAGAGTTTGGCCGATCTAGCTTCTGTGTCACAACCTCACTAACTTCCATGTGATTAGCAGATGCTAGATTTGCCAATTCAATCATTTGATATTCAAACTGTTCATTACCGCGGTCTAGACCGACTAATACCACCGGCTGAACCGGGGACTGCTCATTATCGTACATATATTTTTATTACCAATTTCTCTCGTTATCGTTATAAACTTTAAGTTCAATATTTTCATCATCAACTTCCCAAAGCGTTACCGCTCCGTTGGTGATCTTCTGCCCAGCTAGTGCTGGATCAGCATAACGAGCTGCCATATTACGAATTAACGATCCATGCGCCACCAAAAGAACATTATCACCATCACGGTGTTCACGACGCAAAATGTCCAAACCATTATCTAATCGCGCAAGGAAAGTTTCAGCATCCTCCGCATCATCTGTTGGGTCAGCTGCTCGGAAGCCATCCAAAACCTCATTATAAGGAATGTTTTGCATTAGCTGAGCATATGACATCTCTGGTTGGTTGATTGCCTCAGAAACCATCTTTCCACTTTGATCTGAAGGCAGACCCTCAAAAAAACCAAAGAAAACTTCACGGAATTGGAAGAGTTGCGTAGGTTCAGTCAATCCCTTAGATTGTCGATTACGCTCCAAAATTTCCTCAGCTGTTCGAACCGCCCGCGTTAAATCAGATGAGTAAGCCCCACTAAAGCGAATATTATTCAATCGAGCCCCAGCAGAATAGCCATCCGCTACTCCTTGGTTCGTTAGCGGTGCATCAGCCCATCCTTGCATACGTTCATATTTGTTAAAAAATGTTTGTCCGTGGCGAACCATATAAAGATTAAATGACATTACTTGAGACCCCTTTTTTCTGTTTAATACCATTATACCTTATCTAAGCCCCTTCCTCTGCCGCAATTGATAAACAGCTGTTCGAAGGACTGAACATTTCCCCTCCGTCAGAATTTCCTGATTACTCACTGTAAAAGAGCAAATATGGTTGACATGCCTTTTAGAATCCTGTATTATTCTATATTGTTGTTAAGTAACAGATGATATTTTTTGGCCCATTGGTCAAGTGGTTAAGACGTCGCGTTCTCAGCGCGGAATCCAGAGTTCGATTCTCTGATGGGCTATTGCTCTAAGCACCAAATAATATCATACTGGCCCATTGGTCAAGTGGTTAAGACGTCGCGTTCTCAGCGCGGAATCCAGAGTTCGATTCTCTGATGGGCTATCTGAAAAAGCACGTAACATGATAAATGTTACGTGCTTTTTTTCTCGCCTTCTTTCCTGTTCATTTAGGTATGCTACAATAGGTTCAAAGAAAAAGAGCGAGGTTGGGAATATGAAATTTATTTCTTGGAACATTGATAGTTTGAATGCCGCAGTTGAACATAAATCTCCCCGAGGAGAGCTGACTTGGTCTGTACTTGAGGACATCGCAAATCAACAACCAGATGTGCTTGCAATTCAGGAAACCAAGCTAAAGCCAAATGGCCTAACAAAAAAGCAAGCCGATGCCCTAGACGAATTATTTCCCAACTATTATCGTTACCTAAATTACAGCACTGGACGAGCTGGATATTCGGGAACAATGATGTTAAGCCGCCAAGAGCCATTAAGTGTTGAATACCCTCAAATTTCTGCTCCTGGGGAGATGGACCTTGAGGGACGGATTATCACCCTGGAATTCGAGCATACTTTTGTTTCAACTGTTTACACGCCAAACTCTGGCGACGAATTGGCAAGACTTGATGATCGGCAAGCCTGGGATGACGCATATCGTACTTATATTCAAAAACTAGACCAAAGCAAGCCTGTCATTTTCTCCGGGGACTTAAATGTTGCACATACCGAAATTGACTTGAAACATCCAAACACTAATCATAAAAATGCCGGGTTTACCGATGAAGAGCGTACTCATTTTACCAGTCTATTGGCCGCTGGCTTCACAGATGCCTTTCGCTTCTTAAATCCAGATACAGAAGGCGTTTATACGTGGTGGGCGCAGCGTTCAAAAACCGCTAAGCTTAATAATTCTGGCTGGCGCATTGACTATTACCTAGTATCAAACCGATTAGAGGCTAACATTAGTGATTTCGAAGTCATTGATACTGGTGCCCGGCACGATCACGCACCAATCAAGTTGACCATGGATAAAAAATTTGAATTATAAACTTTAAAACCCGCTAACAAGAATGTTAGCGGGTTTTATTAACTTTATTTCAGCTCATTCTGCTGATCTAGTTTCGTCTGCAAAGCTTGCTTAGTTGCTTCGTCTACTTGACTTTGCACCTCTGCTACAACTTTGTCCTGCAAAGCTTTCTGCTTATCTTTGTCTGTCAAAATGCTACTGTCACTATTTGCCGCGTCTTGTAATTGTTTGGCTGTTTCAGTTGCAACCTTATCTGGAATTTGCTTCTTTTGATCTTGTACATACTTTTGATCAGCTGCTAGATCTTTTTGATTGATTACATACCAGTCCTTCGGTAGGTCTAACTTTGTGTAACCTTCACCCTTAACCATTGTAGACATTCCAACCAACAAAATCTGTTGCCATGGATTTGTAACTTGGTAGGTATTTAAAGTTGTCCGTAAAGTCCCCTTTTCACCGTCAATCTGATTAATTGTTGGCTTTTTGTTTGAGTCAATTGTTTGATAGGTTTTTCCATTGCGTTGATAAGTATAAACTTCGGCCGACGTGTGTGAATTATTAGTTGCAATAATCTTATAACCCAACAATGTTGTTGCTGGCTCAATCTTCTGTGTGGTAGAAACAGGCACCTTACTCATACCAAAATGTTGCGTTTTAGCTAGATGAACTCCCACACCCATGACGACAACTAAAATAACACCAATAACTGCCGTAATCCAGTGGAATTTGCCACGTTGCCAGTAGCGAACTCCCGATATAATTAACAAAACCAATCCCAACACTAATAGTACAATCAAAACTGCGACCCTCCGTAAAATGTTTCCGATTGTTTTATTGTAACAAATAACCCCTACGACATACAACACACCAGTCCCCATGATTGGGATTTCCAATACAACAAAAAGGGCTTCAAACATAATTATGTTTGAAGCCCTTTTATCTTAGAATACTTACATGATTTAAAATTTTCAAATCTGCAACTATTCAAATTTTTAAATAATCTAACGGCAGTAGATTACTTCTTCAAAGCAGTCCACTTCCAGTCAGTGAACTCTTCGATATCATGTCCCTCGTTACGAGTAACGTCGAAGTGCTTTGCCAAAATTGCGTCCATGTCGTTCAAGAATGCTTGACCGTCAGCTTCTGCAATTACACCATTTGCCATCAACGTTGAAACAGCGTCCTTGGCTTGGTTGAAGCGATCCAATTCTGAGTACACACGCATGTCGTAAGTAGTGGTGATATCACCATCTTCACGATAACCATGAGCATGCAATCCCAAGTGGGCGCGCTCGTAGAAGAATGACTCGATCAAGTCTTCGTATCCGTGGAATCCGAAGACAACAGGTGTTCCTGACTCACCGAACAATTCTGAGAATTGTGCGTCAGACAAGGCACGCTCGTGGTTCATCTTACCATTCTTGTTTTGCAAACGGTGCAATTCAACAACGTTTACATAACGCATCTTTACAGATGGGAAGGCAGCGTTAACCAAGTTCAAGGCAGCCAAAGTCTCGATTGTTGGCTCAACACCAGCAGATGCGAAGACGATATCAGCAGCTTCGCCAGCGGCAACAGTTGATGCCCAGTCGATAGCCTTGATTCCTTCAGTAGCCAATTCAGCAGCTTCATCAACTGAGAACCATTGTTGACGTGGTTGCTTTGATGCAACAACGTGGTTGATCTTGTGACGCTCTGAGAACGCACGTGAGAACACAGCCAACAAAGTGTTTCCATCAGCTGGCAAGTATTGGCGGATGAAGTCAGACTTCTTTTCAGCCAAGTGTGTCAACATACCAGGATCTTGGTGAGTGTAACCATTGTGATCTTGTTGGAATACAGTTGATGTTGAGATAACGTTCAATGATGGGTAATCGTTACGCCATGATTGCTCTGAGGCGTGACGCAACCACTTGAAGTGTTGAGTCAACATTGAATCTACAACACGCAAGAATGACTCGTATGATGCGAATACACCAACACGACCAGTCAAAGTGTAAGCTTCCAACCAACCTTCAGCTTGGTGCTCTGAAAGTTGTGCATCCAAAATACGTCCTTCTGGAGCTTCGTATTGGTCAGCTGGCTCTTTAACTTCTTCCATCCATTGACGGTTTGTGATTTCAAACATCTTCCACAAACGGTTTGACATTGTCTCATCAGGTCCGAAGATACGGAATGATGTTGGGTTCATCTTTGAAACTTCAGCGAAGAATCCTGACAATACGTTCATGTCCATGTTACGGTTGGCATCAGCCAATTCAGTTCCACGGTTTGATTCGTTAACGTCGTTAGTGTATTGCTTCCAGTCTGGCAAAGCCAAATCAGTAGCAGCTTCACCAGCGGCACGTCCACCATTTGCCAATGGGTTAACAGCCATACGCTTGTCACCCTTTGGTGCCATTTCAGCAACTTCTGGCTTCAATGAACCATCAGCGTTGAACAATTCAGTTGGCTTGTATGAGTTCAACCACTCTTCAAACTCTGGCAAAGTTCCCATCTTCTTTTGTGACAAAGAAAGTGGCACTTGGTGAGCACGGAATGAACCTTCGATAGGTGCACCTGACTCGTCATGTGTTGGTCCACCCCAACCCTTTGGCAAACGAGCAATAATTACAGGCCATGCTGCAACTTCACCGTCAGCGTAACGTCCGTTTTCACGAGCGTCTTTTTGGATTGCTTGGATATCTTCAATAGCTTGGTCCAAAACCTTAGCAGCTAATTCGTGATATGCCATGTAGTCGTGGATCTCTGATCCCTCGATGAAACGAGGTGAGTATCCCAAACCTTCGAAGAACTTAGTAATCTCTTCATCGCTCATACGTGAGAAGATTGTTGGGTTTGAAATCTTGAATCCGTTAACATCCAAGATAGGCAAAACCGCACCATCGTTCTTAGGGCTGATGAACTTGATTGAGTGCCAAGCAGTCATTGCTGGACCAGTTTCAACTTCACCATCACCGATAACAGTAAATGCGATTTGGTCAGGATTGTCCAAAATAGCACCTGTTGCGTGTGACAATGAGTATCCAAGTTCTCCACCTTCATGCAATGAACCAGGAGTTTGTGCAGTCATGTGCGAACCAATTCCACCAGGGAATGAGAAGCGCTTGAACAAACGTGACATACCCTCAACATCTTGAGTGATCTCAGGATATGAGTCCGTGTATGAACCGTCCAAGTATGAGTTCGTAACCATAACTTGTCCACCGTGACCAGGTCCACCGATGTAGAACATGTTCAAGTTGTACTTGTTGATCAAACGGTTTGCGTGAGCGTAAAGGAAAGTTTGTCCTGAGATAGTTCCCCAGTGACCGATAGGCTTAACCTTAACGTCATCCGCTTGAATTGGTGTGTTAGTAACTGAGAACAACGGATTGCTCTTCAAGAAAATCATACCTGCTGAAAGGTAGTTGGTTGCGCGCCACCAGGCGTCAACCTTACCAAGGTATTCCTTGGAATCAAAATCTACTGCCATTTTGATTAATCTCCTTATTATTTTGAGAAAGGTTCAATCGCAGAAGTTATCTTCTGGATTACGTCTTTCATGATAACAAATTTTATAGTGTGCTACAAGGATTATTTTCTAATTGGTGCGGTCCAATTTCATGTAAGCGCTTCATTCGCCATCCAAAGAAATAAAGCTATTGTAACGCATGTACTTATAGTGAATCCGCATACTTCCAACTTCAAACGGTGTCCCATCATCCAGAAAGAAAATTCCACCCATAATCCCAACTGGCTCATTGCGACTCAATTCTAACAAGGTCTGATCCTGTTTCGTTGATGGCTCAACTGTCACTGTCATAAATGATTTCGTAACGGCCTTCTTGGTCTGCTCTTCTGCATAATGAAACATTGAATGCTCCATATCAGCCTCTGTTAGTCCAGGTAATAACTTCTCAGGAATCAGAGCGTTCTCAATCATGAACGGGACATTTTGAATCTTACGCAATCGTTTAATTCGATAAACCTGTTCACCATCCTGTAAAAAGAGTGCCTGACACGTTTCCTGATCCGCCAGCTCCTTTGAAAATTCAAGCAATTCAATTGCCGGTGCTTCGCCGTCAAAGCGGTACGAATCAGAAACTCCCAAATTATTACCAATTGAATGAAACATTGACTGATTCTTTAAATAAATTGGATTAACGAAGGTTCCCGATCCCCGCTTTTTAAAAATGATTCCTTGCGTCGCCAATAAGGCCAAGGCACGTTTAATAGAGCTTCTGGATACATTATATTCAAGCGCTAGCGAGCGCTCGTCCGGTAGTTTTTGGCTTGTAAATTCAGCATTTAAAATTCGTGTTTTCAAGTCCGAAAACACTTTCATATATAAAATTTCCGTCACACTCTTATCTCCGATCAAAGCATTATTCTTACTATAACATAAAAGTGGTCCAACCAATAATTGGTTGGACCATTTTAAAGTCTAGCTTAGAAAATCACGACCTTGCCATTCAGCTTCAAAAGCTACCACAAAATCTCGCATTATCTGATCTCGCTTATTAGCAATCCTTTTACCTTCAACCGTATTCATATAATCCTTTAGGAGAAATAGCTTCTCATAGAAATGATTAACCACCGTTTCTCCCTTATCAGAGCGATAGTCGGCTTTGGTTTTTAAATCACGCGGCGTGACTTCAGGATCATAAAGTGGATGTCCCTTCTTAACACCATATTGAATAACTCGCGCTACGCTGATTGCACCAATTGCTTCCAAACGATCAGCGTCTTGCACAATCTGTCCCGTAATATCCAATGGCTCGGGGTTACCAAATCGCTGCTTGCTCCATGACATATTATCAATGATTTGAAAAATCTTTAATTGCTGATCATCTGACAGCTTGATTTCAGTTAAAAAGCGCTGAACTTGTTGCTTTGCCTCTAACGGATCGGCAAATAATTTGTCATCGTAAGTATCATGCAGTGTTGCTGCCGCAAGCGTAATAAATTCATCTGCCTCAGGTTCGGTCGTTAAAATATGACCAGCAAGTGTCACAACTCGTCCAATATGATCATCACCATGCCCAGAACGATCTTGTCCCAGACGCTCCTGCATATATTGTGTAATTTGCCGTAATTGTTGTTCCTGTAAAGGTGTCATATTCCCTCCTAATTTCGCGTCAAAAGCGTTGCAATTAAATACATAATTGAGCTAACCACTAGTAAAGTGCCATAGAAAATAAGGATCGGCATTACTAACTGCGTGTATAATCCGGCAATTGAAAGGTTAACAATCCCTAGAATTACACCTACAACCAGTAGAACTAAACAATACAATAGCATCCCCGATCGAGTATTTTGCCAGTCAGCATCACTCATGTTTAGTGCTAGGGTTAGATTGACCACCAAATACAGCCAAATCAGAATTTGCCACCAACTTCCAGTCAGTAGCACGCGCCATCCTAATTGATTCAACTCAAAAATCGCTGGCCAAAGTAATTTAGTTATCAACCACATAACTAGTGAAACACCAAAAATTGGTGCCATACCAATAAAAAAATTACCGATTGTTTGGTAGCGCGACGTGGGGTCCCATGCATGTGATACATAACCAAGTCGCCCATTATGATCCTTACTAAAAGGATTTTGTAGCAACTTAATCTGGTCAATCTGATGTCGAAAAATAATTGCCATTAAAGCATGTGATAATTCATGAACGATCACCCCAAACCACCCTAATATAAGGGGAGTTCTTTCGCCAAAACGACTGAGTAGTTTTGTATTTGCCCGTGTCGTCAATGCAGAAATCAAGCCTGCAGCTAACATCGGTATTATCAGCAAGGCTAATAAAACCATCCCAACAATTTTTAATATGTCAATTCCATTCATTCCGTTCAGTTCCTTGATTTTGAGCTACTAAATCTGCGAATTCCGCCTGGACAAACGTTGCTAGAGCTTGGGCATCAATTCTAATCGATCGGCCCACCTCACCGGCAGATACCGTAATCATTCCTTGCTCTAAAGCACCCTTATCAATATAAATTGGAAACTTTTTATTCTGCCAGATTCCCACGGGATTATTTGCGCCATGAATATACCCTGTGGTCTTCTGCAGCTCACGAGTTGGAATCATATTGACTTTTTTATTACCCGATACAACAGCCAATTTCTTTTCATCCAAATGTTCATCAACTGGTACAATACCGATTACCGGTCCAGTTACATTGCCACTCAAAGCAAGAGTCTTATAGATCACATGCTGACTTAGATCATAATACTCCATTCGCTCAGGATCTGGTTCCATCCCTTTTGGAAAATATATTGTTTCATGTGGAACACCTGCTTTATCCAAGATTTGCTCGACCAGGATCTTTTTAATTCGTTCTTTTTTTGCCATAAACCCCTCCAACAAATTTTAAAAACCGAATGATTACCTCATACAAGGCAGACATTCGGTTTTTAAACTTTAAAATAACTCAATAATCTTTTATTCATAGTAGTTAGTTCATATCAACCTTTAGTGAACTGAGAACCATACTATTACGCCTAATACTGCAACAATGCCACCAAGCCAAACTAAATATGAGCGTCGTAAGTCACGACCAACCACAATTAGTGTAACCGCAATGAAAAGTAAGGCCAATTCAATGATACTTTTTGCTAAGTTCATAATATTCTATTCACCTTGGTAAAATCTTTATTCAAGGATGACTACCGCTTCAACCTTGTAGTACTTTTCTACAACAAAATTTCAAATCAACCCGTTTGAAAGATGATACCACTTATTTCGTTTTTGCAAAACTAGTCGTTACTTCCTCTGATACCTTTAAACGTGTAAGAAGTCCGATATGTTTGTTGCTTGCCAGCTACCAAAACAATATCACCAAATTCTTGATGATGGATTGCATCCGAGAGAATTTGCGCCTCTAAAGCAATGGCGTTAAAAGGATGCCGTTCAATCCAATCTGCACTATTTGATCCGTCATCAGCTGGGTTCGCGATAAAGAATACCAACGCATTACGATCTGTCCGAACTTCGATTGCGCGATCTGATTTTGGATCGGCTAGCGTTGCATTCGGTTGAGCATCAGTCAACTCATCAAGTGCATAGACATCATCAAACTGATCAACACCCTTCGCAAGGTTATCGTCAATTATCGTTGCTTCAGTAAAGTCATAAGCTGTACCACGTACGTCCAACTTATTACCAGTTGGAATCTTTTCATGATCCATTTCAAGCCGGTTTTGAGCAACTAGGTGTAAAGTTAGCTCGCGCGCATCAGTTCCTTTACCAGCCGGATTCATATAGACGTGCGATGTTGGGTTATATAAGGTATCCTCATCCGTAATAGCTGAGAATTCAATCTCAACAACATTTGCCTCGGTCAAAGTATATTTAACCGTGGTATCCATTTGACCTGGAAAGCCATCTTCTTCTGGCTTTAATGTCGTGGAGAAAACCACCGCATTTTCTTCTTCAAGAATCTGTGTTTGCCAATTCCGATCTGCAAAACCATGATCACCACCGTGGAGCGTATTACCGCCTTCGTTGGCTTCAATATCATAATTATTACCATTTAAGTCAAAACTTGCCGATCCAATCCGACCTGCAACACGACCAATCGCATTTCCTAGATAATACGGATGTGTTAGGTAATCATCAAGTGAGTCAAAACCTACCACCAAATCACGATGTTGGGTGCCATCCTGCTCACGGAAGAATTGCCAACTAGCTCCATATGAAATCAGCCCTAATTCATGCCCATGATTATTCTTAATTGTCACCTGTGAAACAGGTTCTCCACTCGGTGTAAGACCGAACTGCTTTACCGTAATCATCTTCATTTATTCCTTTCAGAACACTCCGTTTTCGTCGTAAAGAAAGCGCTTTACATCACTTATCATACCACTAAATAAGTCGATTATTCTTATATAACTTAAAGATTAAGCTTTTTTCGCAAGATTTGCTTCCTTTTACAATAGAGCCAACCGAAAGCATTTATTCACAACCCACACTTAGTTTGAAAATAAAAAGGCGTACCTAGATTAGGTACACCCATTAACTGCACTTATAGCACAATATGCTTCTCAGCAAGTTGCTTTTGTACTTCATCATGTGCCATGAAATCATCGTAAGTTGTCTCAGAACGATCAACGACTCCTTGATCACTAACGACTACAATATGATCCGCGATTGTTTGAGCAAAAGTCCGATCATGAGAGGTAAAAATCAATGATCCCTTGTAATCGACCAGGCCATCATTCAACGCCGTGATTGATTCAAGATCCAAATGATTTGTTGGATCGTCGAGAACCAACACATTGGTCTTTGTCAACATCAACTTTGACAACATTACACGAACTTTTTCGCCACCAGACAACACATCCAAAGTCTTCTCTGCATCCTCACCCTTGAAGAGCATCCGACCGAGCAAACCACGTAAGAAGGTATTATCATTCTCTTCCTTAGACGCAAAATCACGCAAGAAATCAAGAATTGGCATTTCTGGTTTAACAAAATTCTCATTCATATCTTTGGCAAGATAATCACGCGAAGTCGTTACACCCCAGATAACTTCACCACTATCAGGCTCAACTCGACCAGCCAAGATATCAAGCAAAGTTGTGGCCGCAACGTCGTTTTCAGCCATGATCAATGTCTTTTCCCCTGGCCGGAGCGTAAATGTCACATCATCCAAGATTTTAACACCGTCAACGGTCTTTGAGAGATTCTCAACACGTAGTAAGTCATTACCAATTTCTCGCATAATTTCAAACTTAATATATGGATACTTACGCGTTGATGGTTGGATATCGTCCAAAGTAATCTTATCTAACTGCTTCTTACGTGAAGTTGCTTGCTTCGACTTAGATGCATTTGCTGAGAAACGAGCAATAAAGTCTTGTAGCTGCTTAATTTGCTCTTCCTTCTTTGAGTTAGCGTTTTGTTGCAAACGAAGTGCTAGCTCTGATGATTCCTTCCAGAAATCATAATTTCCAACGAAGAGTTTAATCTTTCCAAAATCAACATCCAAAATCATTGTTGAAACAGCATTCAGGAAGTGTCGATCATGGGAAACCACGATCACGATATTTTGGTAATCGGCCAAGAAGTCTTCTAACCAAGCAATCGTCTTCGTGTCCAAACCATTTGTTGGCTCGTCCAAGATTAGGATATCGGGGCTACCAAACAAGGCCTGTGCCAATAATACCTTAACCTTAACTACTTCGGGCAGATCACTCATCATTGTGTAATGTTGACCTTCATCAATTCCCATGTTTTGTAGTAATTGAGCAGCTTCTGGTTCAGCGTTCCAACCATTCAATTCCTCAAAACGTGCTGATAACTCACCCACTTTAATTCCATCTTCGTCAGTAAATGGATCGTGAGCATAGATCTCATCCATGGCGTTCTTAACATCATATAGTTCTTGATGCCCTTGCAAAACCGTGTCTAATACATTGTAGCCATCAAAGGCAAAGTGATCTTGCACCAATGAAGACATTCGTTCATTGGTTTCCATCATTACATTTCCAGTTGTCGGAGCTAACTTACCTTCAAGCACCTTCAAAAAGGTCGACTTTCCAGCTCCATTGGCTCCAATAACACCATAAGTATTTCCTGGTGTGAATTTTAAATTAACATCGTCGTACAGCTTTTTCCCTGAAAAAGCTACGGACACATTTGATACTGTTAGCATATCTTTTTCCTTTTCCCTAGAATTCGTCAATAACCATCATACCAGAAAGGCGCATTGGTTGCTAATTAATGCCCCTATCTATAAAAGGATGATTAGGACTGCAAGAGCCAGCTAATCATCCTCAAAATTAATATTAATCTTGTGTCTTTACAACCTTAAACAAAATTATAAAATGAACTACCGCCAAAATGGCAAACATTATCAAAACATGCTGAGATCCGATAGCAGTCGACCGCGACTCAGTTAATCCTTGGCTTGCTTGTGCAATTGCAACGATTGCCGCCGGAATTGCGGTTCCAAGCGCTCCTGCAAATTGTTGAATCGTTGTTAATAAAGCATTCCCATCAGCTTTCTGACTAGCATTAATTTGATTTAAGCCACTTGTCATCACATTTCCAAGGCTCAAACCAAATCCAACCATGAAAATCAAATTGATCATCAGAATTGTCAATGGATTCAATCGCTGACCAAAGACTGAGAATAATGTCAGCGATAGCACCAACAGGGTGGCACCAAATAATAGTGGTCGTCGGGCACCAAAACGATCTAGGATTCGACCACCAAGTGGTGAAAAAATCGCTCCTAAAATTGATCCTGGTAATACAATCAGTCCTGCTTTAGTAGCACTCCCACCGTCAACAAGCTGGATATAATTTGGCAACACAAAAGATAAGCCCAATACCATTGACTGCAAGATTGCAAAACTAATCGCATGACCTGCGAAATTCAAATTCTTTAAAACACGCACGTCAACCAGTGGATTTGCGCGTTGATTAAGGTAGAAGAAACCAATCACACCAATAATTCCAATTACCAATGGTAACCAAAATAGCAGTGGCTTCTGACCAATTTGAATAATATTACTTGATGCAAGGATTAGCCCGATAAACATTAACATGATAAAGATTAAGTTCAACCCATTAAAGCGGCTTGGAATTAATGCACTCTTCTGATCAATGGTCTTCAGACCCAACGCCATTGCAACCAACAAAAACGGTAACAATATAATAAAGATAAATCGCCAACCTAGACTGGTAACCATAACTCCACCAAAAGTTGGTCCGATTGCTGGCGCAATTGATGTGATTAACGTTCCAATTCCCATCATGACCCCAAGCTTAGCCTTAGGAACTTGCTCCAAAATAATATTGAACATTAATGGTAGGGCAATTCCCACACCTATTCCTTGAATCAATCTTCCTAATAGTAACACCGGAAAATTCATTGCGATTGCATCAGTAACAACCCCAAGAATGAAGAATGAAATTGCCAATAAAAAGAGCGTCCGCATCTTAATATTTTTCTTAAACCATGAAGACAATGGTACAACAATGGCTACCATCAATAGATAAATTGTTGTCATCCACTGTACTAAATCAATTGAAACGCCGAATTCACGCATCAATGTTGGAAATGTAACATTCATCGCGGTTTCAACTAAAACCCCGCTAAACGACATAATTCCAGTCGCTATAATTGCTCCCAAAACACGTTTGGAAATCTTTGCTTCCTCCATATAATTACCCCCAAAGATATTCAATCGTAAATTTCAATAAATCTAAGATTCCTTAACCAACAGGTTAAGATTCTAAAAGACTGTATGTTAATTTTACGACACAAAAAAATTGAATCAGCTAATCCCACCCAATCAATTAACTGAAATAAATCGTCTACAGAAATCAATCCGTAAAGATTCTACCCATGTTCTCAGCTCATAATAGCCGATTGGTTTCCTCGTTTACTAAGAAGCCATATAAAAGAGGGAGACAGACACCAAAGTGTCTCCTCCCTCCACTTAAATTAGTAGTTCAATTATAACCATACCCGATAGGTAAATTTCAAGTTCTTTGTTAAATTATTTTTGTGTTTTTACCAAACTCAAGAAATAAATACCTGCTTCAATAATTGCAATGTAGAAACTGACTGGCACATTTGTCCAATAAGACAGGGCCAACGCTGACCATATTCCAATCAAGGCAAACAACACGGCTAACCCCATCATCTGCCAAACCGTTCTTCCCCATCGCATTGCAGCTGAAGCCGGTAAAGTCATTAAAATAAAGATCAATAACGATCCAACAACTTGTGCCGAAACTGCCACAGTTGTCGCCATAATAACCAGAAACGCAACTTCAATTAAAGTAACATTTTTGAGTGAAAAAACTGCTGTTGAATAATCAAATGCAAAATGACGTAACTGACGAAACAATACCATCACCACGATCAAGACTAATAAGGCCAACCCCACCACCTCATAGATATTCACGAGTGAAATACTAAAAATTGAACCAAATAAAATTCCGGTCGCCGCTGAAGCATTCTTTTGCGAGAGTGCCAGAAAGGCGATTCCTAGCCCAATTGCGACGGCTGAAACAGACGAAATCAGCGATTCTGACCGATTCTCATTCATCCCCAATTGTCCAATTGTTGTCGAAGCTAGAATAGTAAAGATTAACATTCCTAGAAGTGGATTCCATCCCATAAAGAGACCAAATGAAGCACCAGCGAAGCCAATCTCACTTA
Source organism: Weissella muntiaci (assembly GCF_008107635.1). Classification (GTDB taxonomy): domain Bacteria; phylum Bacillota; class Bacilli; order Lactobacillales; family Lactobacillaceae; genus Weissella; species Weissella muntiaci. Next base: position 158,376 of record NZ_SDGZ01000015.1, read on the forward strand.
ATGTGTGCGCCAAAAATGACATTGAGCGAGCAACAATAAAAACTCCCACAATTCCGGCAACAATCGCAATTAACGTACCAACTAAGTAGGCATTTTGCATAAAAGGATAACTAAACATCTGCATCATACCTCACCTTTAATCTTGCTAAATCCGCATCCTTACAATCACCAAATTCATTTCCGTGTGGTGTTAATAGTAAGTAATCATCTCCATAGTCGCTGACAATATCCAAATCATGACTTACCATAATAATAGTTAGATCATGATGATCTCGATAATGTTTAACCACATCCATCAATTCATATTTGGCACTATTATCAAGATTTGCCGTTGCCTCATCAAGAATTAAAATTTGTGGGTTTTGAGCTAATGCTTGCGCCAGATAAGCGCGTTGCCGTTCCCCGCCAGAAGCCGTGTCGATTCTTCGATCTGCCAGCGCTAGCAAATTTGTATCTTCTAAAATATGTTGTAATTGATGCTTTTCCTGAGCCGAAAGCCAAGGACGCAAACCACGATCAAAGCTAAGTGCAACAAAGTCCTTGATATAGAGCGGGAAAGCCTGCATGTCAGGTCGATACTGAGGCACATAACGGATTGTCGGCTGCTTACCATTTTCCGTGTGCCATTGTAATTCCCCTTCAGTCAATTTTCGCTGACCTAAAATGGCTTGCAAAAGCGTTGTCTTTCCAACTCCATTATCGCCAACAATCGCCAACATTCGCTTTTGTGCCAAATGGAAGTCGACCTCTCGATATAACCAACGTTCATCAACTTTAATGCCAATATCTCGGCCTGTTAACAAATTCATTGCGCTAAAGCCCCCTTAATCGCTTCTAGTTGTTGTTCCTGCCATTTGAGAAAGCTCATATTATCAGGCTTAGTTTCTGTCACTCCAATAACGGGCACCTGCTTTTCCTCTGCATATGCAACCGCCTGGTCTACTAATTTACTAGTCGTCTGCTTATTCTTAATCACTAACGCCACTTTCCCTTGGTCAATGGCATCATGCCATGCCCGAATATCTGCAGATGATGGATCGGTTCCTTCCTCCACCGCCGTTGCAAATTCCGGCACAATAATTTTGGCACCCAATGGCTCCAACGTATTATCCATTACCGGCTCAGTGGTTAGAACACTTTTACCGGCCAGCTGACCGCGGATCGATTCACGTAAATCATTTAACGGTGCTAGCGATTTCAAATATGCCTGTTGGTTTTTCTCAAATTGTTCTTTATTCTGTGGGTCAAGCTTGGTAAAACTTTTAACCAATTGCTCAGTTAAAAGTTTTGCAGTGTCTGCACTATACCAGAAATGTTCATTATCCCCCGTATGATAGCCAACTAATTTAGCCACCGTTACAGAATCCGCTTGAGAATTTGCCTTTGCAAAATTAGTACTCCATGGGTCATAACCTCCCCCATTACTAATAATCACTTGTGCTTTTTGATATGTTTTAGCAACTACTGCTGTCGGTTCAAATTCATGCGGATCCACACTTGCCTTATCAATAACATTAGTAACGGTCACCCGATCACCACCCACGGCCTGCGCCATCTCACCATAGAAATTCAAGGAACTCACGACATTAATCTTGCTTGCTTGATCCTGAACTGTTTTGTTTTGGCGCACGCCCGTTACGATCACCAATATAATTAAAGCAAGTACAAAAATGATCGGTATTGCCAATAGCCAGCGTTTAATCTTCGTCATCCTAGCCCCCTATGCAACGTTCTTCCAATTCTGTCAAAAAGCGGCTAATTACACCGACTTCATCCGCCGAGAATTTGTCCAAAACATTTAGATATGCACTTTGTGTATTCGCATGTGCTTTAACATGTTGTTGCGCTAATTCAGCGCCGGCATGTGTTAACGCCCAACGATTTGTCCGTGCATCGTCCGGATCTGAAATTGAGCTCACAACTGGTTCTTCACGCCGGTTTAAGCTCTTCATTGCCTTTGTCATCGCTGCTGGTGATATGCTCAATTTCCGAGCTAATTCGGCATTCGTCTGCGGACCATGCTGAGCAAGTAACATTAAAATATGCCCCTGCGTATTAGTCAAGATCGCTTCGTTATTATCAACTAAGACTTCTCGCTGGTTTTCTGCCAGCAAATGGATCTGATTAAGATAGTGATCTAGTTGCTCTGCAACTGCCTCGTTCATAATAAGTACCCTTTCTTATTTCTAAATTAAAATAGTTAACCAGTAAAGTATACCGGTTAACTATTTTCAAGACAAGCCCTAATTTTAAATTAGTAAAAAACAAGCCCTTCAATTTTGAAAGGGCTTGTTTCAGATTTTATAATTCATCATCAACTGATGGCTGCTTTGGTTGCAAAACCTCTACCTTTACTGCTGGCTCGTCTACGCCACCACGTAGTTCTACGAAGAACTCAGCACGTGCTGCAGTGTGGTATGGCACAACATAAATCGCAGCCAAGCCAAAAGTTAGCGCCATCAAGATCCACCAACCAATAAAGGTAAGATCTAACACAAATAGCTCCATCTTATGACCTAACATCAATTCACGTGATTCAGTCAAATATTCGGTTGCATTTGCAATTGGCCGATTGTTCTTTACGTCTTCGGCAAACAGTAGATCAGCCTGAGCATAGGAATAAGTCTTAATTATCCCAGGAACAAAAAGTAACAGACTCCAGAGAAAAATGAAAATGAACCGAACACCCAGAATGACAACAACATCCCGAATTGTATCGCCGTACCAAAAACGTACGCTCTTTGCATATGGTTCTTCAGGCACCTGCTTATCACGATACCATTCAACAAAGCCCCACATCGTCCCTAAAGCAAAAATACCGATAACAACACTGCTGAATAGTCCAGATGTGACAGACCCAGCAGCATATCTAATTGTTTCAGCGATTGCATGTTCGCTGATTATTCTATTTGGCTGACGATAATAACTAACGCCGATGTCTAGTAAATACCAAATAACAATGAAGGCTGATAACTTTAAAGACACGCCAAAATTAGGCTTCTTAATCAAATTACGGGCCTTTTGCCTGATGATATAACTATTATTCATATTTATTTCTCCTAAAAATCCCAAAGCTGATCAATATGTAACCCAATTCAACATATTCCTTTGCCAACCTCACACCAACACCCATAAAAAAACTGGAACAGAGCTGTCCCAGTATAATGAATCAATCTACACAATGCACTGGTGGTCCCTTGATTAACTTCAAGTTGCTTAGTTGCAAAAAATTGGGGTAGCTGGGATCGAACCAGCGCATATTGGTACCAAAAACCAATGCCTTACCACTTGGCGATACCCCATTAATCTTATTATCAGATATGGTAACAAAGCAAAAATCTTGTGTCAAATTTATACACATAAAAAGCCGGCAAGCGCACGCACTCACCGACCCTTTTATTGGGGTAGCTGGGATCGAACCAGCGCATGTTGGTACCAAAAACCAATGCCTTACCACTTGGCGATACCCCAATCAATGGGGGCTATAGGATTCGAACCTATGAACCCGAAGGAATGGATTTACAGTCCATCGCGTTTAACCAGACTTCGCTAAACCCCCGCAACAACAAAATATATAGTATCAATTAATCACAGTAAATGCAACAGTTTTGTTAAAAAAATTCACATTTCGGTCGAAATATATCATTTACATCACAAAAACATGCTCAGGGCGCTATCCAGAACCCCAACCAGACTTTCCATATTCTAATCAAATAACTCACTCCAACTATAGTCTAAAGATCCTGCCCCAACTGAAAGTCAGCGCCAATTTGTAACAATGCTTTTCTAAAAACCGAAAAAGTTGGCCCCTTTTTAAGATAAGCTAATTCAACTGGTGAGCTGATACCACTCAAGGGAGCAAAGCGGACGTCCATTTGCTTTAACCAGCGCTGATTTCTAGCAACGTAAAGCGCCGGCAAGATTGTCTGACCAACACCACTGATTGCTAATTCCGCGGCCGTCACAATATCCGGAACCTCCATAATTACCGGGCGTAGAATTTTACGCTCTTTGAGGTATTGATCAACCACCTGTTGATAATTTGTATCAGCCGGCAAAACAATCAGCGGTAGTTGGTTAACGTTGTGTAAGACGTCATTAGCTTGCTGGTGAGCTTGCCTGATAAAGGATCCATTCGTACCAAACAATCCTAGCCGATCGATAAAGATCGATTCGATTTGCCAATGCCCCTGATGATCCATAGGCATACCCACAAAATAATCAAGTTCCCCTGCCATCATCTTATATTGAGCATGCTTAGTTGTTAACTCGTCTAATTCGATCGTCAACTCAGGGAAACTTTCCTTCAACCGTTTAATCAAGGTTGGATATATAAGCTGTCCTAACGAGCGGTTTGTACCCAATTTCAAAACACCTTGGCTATATCCATTAAGTGTTTCCATTTTCAATTCAAAGTTGTGTGCGGCTTGTTCGGTCGTTGTTAAATAATCCAAGTATTGTTTCCCAGCGTAGGTTAAAGTCATAGGCTGATGATCACGATTCAATATCTGATTGCCAATTCGCTGTTCGGCCTCATGAATCGACCGCGTAAGGTATGGCTGACTTAAATATAGCACCTCAGCCGTTAAAGATAGATTTCCCAAATCTTGAATCGTTGCCAATACCTGGCGCATTTGCTTACCGTCCATGATCAAACCTCCTAGCCGAATTTAGCATAATTATATATCTAATTCGTTATTTCACAAGAGCCAATATCAACTGCATAATACAATTGTATAAAACTTGTGACTACTGGAAATTGGAGACATAACTATGACAGAACATAATTTTTTGCAACCATATACTTTTCAAAGCGGTGTTACCGTGGCAAATAGAATCGTAATGGCCCCTCTAACACAGGAAATGGGCAATGCCGATGGCACTGTTAGCCCATCGGAGCTCCGCTGGTATCGTCTCCATTCGGGTGATGCAGGTATGATCATCACTGGTTCATCGAATGTTTCTGAACTCGGTAAAGGTTTTGAAGGCGAGTTTGGGGTCTGGGACGATCGTTTTATTCCAGGACTTCGCGACGCCGCCTCTGCCATCAAGAGCCGTGGTTCAAAAGCTATCTTACAAATTTTCGACGCCGGACGCATTTCTTCTACTAAAATCCTTCGTGGTCACGACATCGTCAGCGCATCTGAAATTGCCGCTCCACGTGAAGGATATGAAACCCCACGTGCGCTATCCGGTGAAGAGGTTCTACAGACCATTAAGAATTTTGGCGAAGCAACCAGGCGCGCAATTGAGGCTGGCTGGGACGGCGTTGAAATTCACGGTGCCAATACCTACCTAATTCAGCAATTTTTCTCTCCCAACTCCAATCAACGTACCGATGAATGGGGTGGCGATTTAGAGAGGCGAATGCACTTTCCATTAGCCGTTATTAATGAAGTAAAGTCAGTCATCGCTAAATATGCAACTCGACCATTCATTATGGGCTATCGAATTTCACCAGAAGAGGTTGAAGAACCCGGGATTACCCTTGCAGACGCACACGCGCTTGTTGAAAAACTAAAAGATGAGCCTTTGGACTACCTCAGTATTTCATTGGGTTACGCTTGGCGAACATCGCTGCGTGACGAAAATGATAAAGAGTTGATCTTGAACAAATTTGTTAATCAAGTTGGTGACGCCTTTCCTATTTTTGTCGCCGGTCAAATTATCACACCAGCTGACGCCGACCGCGCCCTGAATGACGGTGCAACTTTTGCTGTAATGGGACTTGAGTCAATCCGTGAACCACACTGGGTTAAGAAAGTTATCAATAATGATGAGGACAGCATCCGCTATGAATTTTCACTTGCCGACGCTGAAGAATTAGGTATTGAGCCACCATTCCTAACCTTTCTTTTACGGGGATTCCGTAAGGCGCTACGTGTCTCAACCGATCCTAAAATTGATGCCAACGTTTACCAAAACATGGCTGCACCATATGAATCAACAAAGCGCAGTCGCGAATACCTAGGGAACTAACCCCCAGTCACACATTTAGAAAACAAAAAAAGCAACGACCTCAATCGGTCGTTGCTTTTTAATAGTTGGGGTAGCTGGGATCGAACCAGCGCATATTGGTACCAAAAACCAATGCCTTACCACTTGGCGATACCCCAATCAATGGGGGCTATAGGATTCGAACCTATGAACCCGAAGGAATGGATTTACAGTCCATCGCGTTTAACCAGACTTCGCTAAACCCCCATAAATAACTGTGATCAGTTAGTTGAACACTCTGCTCAACAGGTATTTATAATACAGGAAGCACCCTAGTTCGTCAACACTTTTATCGCAAGTTTGTCGATCCAAGTTGCCATGAAGGTTTCTTGGGTCCATTCTTTCAATCGACGGCGATTATATCCGACACTCGGATTATAGTATGCCACCTGCTGATGTTGCCGAACTGGTGCCGATATATGCATGTGTCCATAATAAACATTCTGAACATTTGGATACTGCTCAATTAAATTCCCCGTCCTTGGTGAACCCATGATTCCATTTACAAGGGCCCAGCGCGCATCATTTTTAGGGTACATTATATCATCACCAATTGGTGCAAAATGAGTAAAGAAAAGCACTTGTTTCTGTTCTTGATGAGATTTATCTAATAAATTGCCGATTTGTTTTAATACTAGATCTGTCCTCTCAATATCAGTCATCGGCTGTTTAATTTGTCGATCGAAATATAGATTCCGGCGAAATGAGGCGACTCTTTCAGGCTCCACACCTTCTGCAAAACGATAATCATACCAACCGTTATTACCAATAATCTGCCAGTTCGTGCCCGGAATATCAAGGCTCTGATTATGCAAATAGAGTTCATCGACTGGAGACTCTAACTCATCAAAACTAATCCCACGAGCCATATCATGATTACCAGCAATAAAGCGTACTAGCATTCCCAATCCGACCAACTCTTGTAATTTACGAACATACGCTAAACTCTTCTCGAAATCATTGAAAAGATCACCAGCAATTAGGTAGATATCGATTTTCTCATTTAATAGGTAGTCAGCTTGCATTTTAAGTATTTCAGCACTATCCAATTTATTAACGTCTAAATGGTTATCAGAACTGATTGCAACTCGCATAGATTCACCTCGCATGTAATATATGTTAATTATTGGAACAAAAACTTTATAAAATATTCTAAAAATGAGCAACTTATCAGATTATCGTTTACAAAGAGCCATTAAATGGGTTAAAGTATTAGAGATATCTTATAAATTAATTATACAGTTAAGGGGTTTAATAGTTGTATGGAAGAAAAAAAATTCTTGGGGCAGCCACGAGCGCTCTCGACATTGTTCATGACTGAGATGTGGGAACGCTTCTCATACTACGGTATGCGTGCGATCTTACTTTACTACATGTGGCACTTGATTTCGACCGGGGACCTAAACATCTCACGGACGACCGCCGCATCAATTATGGCCATCTATGCTTCAATGGTTTACTTATCAGGAGCAGTTGGTGGTTATATTGCCGACCGAATTCTAGGAGCCCGTCGAACCGTATTCTGGGGTGGTGTTCTGATTATGCTTGGGCACATTGCATTAGCAATGCCATTTGGAGCAAGCGCTTTGTTCTCCTCAATCGCCTTAATCATTATTGGTACGGGGCTACTAAAGCCCAACGTTTCTTCGCTAGTCGGATCATTGTACAAGCCCAACGATGCTAGTCGTGATGCTGGATTCTCAATCTTCGTCTTCGGAATTAACCTAGGTGCTTTCATCGCTCCACTACTAGTTGGAGCTACGCAAGAAGCCGCTGGTTACCACGTGGCCTTCGGTTTGGCAGCTGTTGGAATGTTCTTTGGTCTTCTCCAATATCACTTCGGTGGCAAGCGCCTAAATAAAGACACAAACTATCCAACTGATCCAATTCAGTCTGAAGAAATCAAGCCATTAATTGTTCGTATCACAATTGGGGTTGTTCTACTTGTACTTGTAGTTGCTTGGATGTTTATGATGGGTTGGAATGATGTCGAAGCCTTTATCCGGCTAATGACAATCATTGCGGTGATTATTCCCGTATCATACTTTGTCACGATGACAACTTCAAAGAAGATTACCAAAGAGGAACGTTCACACGTTTGGGCCTACTTGCCACTCTTCTTAGCGGCCGTGCTCTTCTGGGCCATTGAGGAACAAGGGTCAATCGTGCTAGCAACTTTCGCTGCTGAACGAATTGATACATCTTGGTTCCCTGCTGCATGGTTCCAATCTCTTAACCCATTGTTCATTATGCTTTACACGCCATTCTTTGCCTGGCTTTGGACGAAATGGCGCAAGAATCAACCTTCATCACCAACTAAGTTCGCACTTGGTCTGATGTTTGCTGGTGCATCATTCTTGTTGATGACCTTACCTGGGACGCTTTTTGGTACCGATGTTAAGGTTTCACCACTTTGGTTGGTTGGATCTTGGGCCCTTGTTATTATTGGTGAAATGTTAATCTCACCAGTTGGCCTATCTGTAACAACTAAACTAGCCCCTAAGGCGTTTATGTCACAGATGATGTCAATGTGGTTCCTAGCTGCCGCCGCTGGTTCAGCTTTGAACGCCGAGTTAGTTACACTTTACAACCCCGCCAATGAAGTTCAATACTTCTTCTGGTTCGGATCAGCTTCCGTTGCGGTTGGTGTAATTCTACTCTTCCTATCACGTTACATTCAACGATTGATGCTAGGAATTAAATAAACTAAAAAAGAACCTTGAAGTAATCACACTTCAAGGTTCTTTTTATATCACGCATTACGCATTAAAGCTAAGAGTTTCTCTGATTCCATTTTTTGATAAACAATGCTGGCTGCATCACGCATCAGTTGTGCTGATAATTCACTAGCAAGTAGCTCTTCAGGATCGATTGGTCCTTGCAGACGAGTCAGCAAACTGTTTACAAATTGATCATACGCCGATTTAGGATAATCATTAGCAGTAATCACATCAATCGCCGCCCGAATCTCTTCAAGGCTAAAAACCGGCTTCATCAATGAAATTATCAACAGATCAGCAATATGAATCGTTTGATACTTCTTTTTAATTGGTGCCAGCAAAACCTTCTTCTTAACATAGTTGTTAATCATCGTTGAGGTTACTTCAGGTAGTTCCAAAGGCTTCAAGACACTATTTACATACTCCACCAATTGATCCATGTATAGATCGATCACCGGTAGATCTTCCCAACTGGGGAAAGTAATCTTCTTTAAGTGTTCACGCCAGCGTTTATATTCTTCCATAACGTTCTACCCTCCTAGTTTTGCTATAACTCTATTTTAGCACACCTAGACTGTAAGACTATCTTATATTATTTACGAACATGGCGTCCGTGCATCAAATAGTAGGCAGCTAATACAAGAACTACCAAACCGGCCGCAAGATAATAAATATTTGCATAGCCAACCAAAGGCAAAATAAATCCTAATGCAAACGGTCCAACTCCAACACCCATATCGAAAAGTCCATAGAAAGTTGAGGTTGCTGCCCCAATTCGCTCAGGCGCAGAATGACGAATTGCAATTGCTTGACCAAAAGGTGAGAATGTCCCAAATCCAAGACCGACAAAAGCTGCTCCAAGAAGCAGTTCCCAACTCGAACTTGCCCAACCAGTCAAAATCAATCCAATCATAAAGAGCACCATTGCAGGGTATAACACATAGTTATCGCCCTTTTCATCAAAAATCCGGCCAGTAAACGGACGTGAGACTAATGCCATCAGTGCGTACACTACATAGTAAAGTGATCCGGCCGTAACCAAATGGGTCTGTGTTGTATATGACGCTAAGAAAGTCACAATACTTGCATAAGCTACACCAATCAACAAAGCAATGATCGAGATTGGCAAAGCAGTCTTCTCAAACAACGCGCCCGATTTCTTCGATTGCGCTGGCTTTTTGGTTGTCGCGTGCTGAAACTTGGGAATCTTAATGAAAAATGCCCCAACCGTTCCTAAAATAAGGATTGTGGTTGCCAAAGAAAGCAACGCCTCATAGCCAGCCAATTGATAGATAAATATACTCAAAAATGGTCCAATTGCGGATGCCATCGTCACTGATAATGCATAGTAACCAATTCCTTCACCTTGTCGTGATAAAGGCACCAATTGTCCGGCCAATGTTCCGGCAATCGTTGAAGCAATTCCAAAGCCAAAACCATGAACCAAACGCAATACTGCCAATAAAGCCACATTACTCGTGACAAAATAAAGAAGCGTTGTTACTAGATAGAAAGCAGTTCCCCAAATTAGCAAGCGCTTTTGATCCAATTTTGCCAACATCTTACCTGTCCATAGTCGACCAGCAAAGCCACCCACGATGAAAATACCTGACAACAATCCGGCAATTCCAGCGCTAGCATGGAATTGACTGGTTGCAACTAACTCCATAATCACTGTCAATAAATAAAATACTAAATAAAAGGCAAAGTTGAGCCCCATATTTAAAACAAACGTTCCTGTCCATAGTCGTTCTTTACCCGACATACAATTCCTCTTTCTTCCAACAAAAAATGGCTAAACTTTGATCAAGTTCGGCCATTTTTTAAAGCGACTACATCCTCTGTTGTGAATTTACTCAACCATGTCAAGCATCCAACAATATCAGTTCAGCTGATGTAAAGATTTTCAATTACACCAGTTTTTTGGCCCTCTGCCAAAAACAATTTAAAAACAACCTTACTAGTCTATCACAATCTACCCCTGCTTCGCCACTGCTCTGTATCCTTTATGTACTTAAAAACCCCTCGGTCTGAAGCCACCAAGGGGTTTTGTTTATTAATTCAAGCTTGCTTCTAAGGTTATCTTTACCCCACTTAAAGCCTTTGAGACAGGACAAGTATCCTTAACTACGTTTGCCAACTTTTGAAAATCTTCTGGGGTGATACCGTCAATCTTGCAATGGTTTTTAAGCTGAATCTGGGTGATTTCGGGCCCATTAGCCGTGATTGCAAACGTGACATTTGCTTGCGTATCAATACTCTCCGCCTTCAATCCTTGCTCGCCTAGAACCATCGAAAATGCCATGCTAAAACATGCGGCATGCGCAGCACCTAATAATTCTTCTGGTGTTGTAATGCTAGCGCTATGCTCTGCACGCGCCTTAAAATTATACGGTGTCTCTGTTAATACCTGCGACGAGTCCAAACTAATCAAACCTAAGCCATGCTCTAGGTCGCCCTGCCATTGTGCTGATGCTGTCGATACGTTTGCCATAATTCTCACTCCTCTATGCTCATCATAATCATCATCAATAACAATTTATTGATTACTGAAAGTATAAGTCATATCAGAATTTAATGTAAGCGCTTTATATTATCAACGAAAAAAGGTGGCCTCAAGCCACCTAGTTTCTAATTACGCTTCTTGATCTTGCAAAGGTAAACGAATTATAAAAGTCGTTAATTCCGCATTTGACTCTGCTCTCACTGAGCCACCGTGCGCTTCAACCACACTGCTAACAATCGCCAAACCGAGGCCAGTTCCACCAGTTTTAGTATTCCGTGAACTCTCTACACGATAGAAGCGGTCGAAAAGTCGATCAACTGATTCTGCCGGGATTTGTTCACCATTGTTAGCAATCCGAACTTCGACAACACGCCCATCATCAACAATTTTTGCTGCTAAACGAATGAAGGTTGCTCCGTCACCATATTTGAGCGCATTTGCAATCAAATTCATAAATACGCGTGCCAAACGATCTGGATCACCAGTCATCTCAATCGTTGAAGGATTTGTCACCGCCGAGATAACCACATCCTTATTCCGCGCTTCCAATTCATAATTGACTGCCAATTGCTGTAACATTGCTGCTAAATCAAGTGGTGCCCAATGTAATTGAAAATCGACTTGGCGCACTTGCGTATAGTCAAATAGATCTTCAACCAACGATTTCATTTGTCCCGCCTTATTATAGGCAATATCAGCATACTTGGCCATTTCCTGGCGTGGTAATTTACCGTCCACATCATTTTCAATCAATCCTAAATAACCTAAGATTGAAGTAAGCGGGGTACGCAAGTCATGCGAGACATTTGTTATCATCTCATCTTTAGATCGCTCTATCGCACGTTCCTCAGCCATTGCCGTTTGTGCTGAATCGAAGACATTATTGATTGCGCCTGTTAGTGGCCGTAGGCGCCAGCCGTACTTATTTACTGTCAGCCCTGTGCTTTTTGTTTCACGTGCGTGGACTTCTAACTGTCTAACTTCATCAGCCAATTTAATCAGCAACACTTGACTGTAAAATTCACGGACAAATATTAGCCATATTAAACAAACGATACCACCAACCGCCAGGACAGTCATTGGGTCATGTTGCCAACTGATCAACAATTGATGTAATAACAATTCTGACTGCCACCGACGTTCGAGCACCAACAACACGCCAACACCCGCAAAAACAAAAAGCAGGGCCGAAACAAAGGTTTTGACCCAAAAAATCAGCCAAGCAATTCTACTTTGTTGCATCCCTACTCTCCTATATTTAATTTACAGAACTTCAATTTTGTAGCCAACACCCCATACCGTCTGGACAACTTGATTGCCACCAGTTGCGGCCTCCAACTTGTCTCGTAGATGTGAGACGTGGACCATCACCGTCTTAGCTGAAACAACTGATTCTTGTTGCCAAACACGTTCAAAGATATCGTCAGCTGAGAATACCCGATTTGGATGTGATGCTAACAAATAAAGAATTCCAAACTCAAGGGCTGTCAAACCAACATCTGAACCATCGGCTGTTTTAACTTCATGACTGTCTTTATTAATTGTCAAAGCCCCAATATCCAAAACTTCTGGCGTGATTTGTTGCATTGCGTTCGTTGAACGACGTAGCAAAGCGCGAACACGTGCCATTACTTCCAATGGATTGAAAGGCTTCGTCACATAATCATCAGCACCAGTAATCAAACCTTGAATCTTATCCATCGCGCCTGACTTAGCAGACAACAACAAAATCGGCACAGGATTGTCCTTACGCACTTCTTTAACAACTTCAGTACCATTCATCTCGGGCATCATAATATCTAAAATTACAAGACCGATATCTGGAGTCGTTCGCAAATGCATCATTGCTTCCTTACCATCACTGGCAATCACTGGTTCATAGCCTTCATTTTTCACATAAATCTCGAGGAGTTCAGCAATCTCGTGATCATCATCTACAATCAAAATTTTCATTGTTTCGCCCTTTCAGTCTAACGATTTCTTGGCCGACGTGTTCCGCCCAAAAAGCCTCCAACGATTTTAGTCCGTGCCCGCCAATAACGGAAGGCAAAGAATGTGATCGCAGCCAGTACAAGGTAAACCCAGCCTGGCATAATTGGATTCACAGCGGCTGGTAGACCTGCCAACAGCAAGTATAGGCCAAACCATGCCACGAATAGTAATGCAGCTCCTAAGAATTTCACAATTCTCGAACCACCCTTAGCAGCTAAGAACTTAGTTGCCAATGAGAAGAAGATTGCTCCAAAGACGGCCGTACCAATCAATGACGTTAATCCTGCCGCCCCGGCTGATTCACGTGAAACATTGCTACTAAATGCCAACATAAAGCCAAACATGACCATGAATAACATTCCAAACGCCATCGCGTTATCTAATACTAACTGCCAAAATGGATGAGCCGCATAAATTTGGTTTGGCGTTAAGCCTTCCTCTTCAACGGCAACCTGCTTGGCCAAGCCAAGAGCCTGAGCCGGCGTTCCAAACATTTGTCTAGCTGTCTGACCACTCTTTTGGCCTTCCAATAACTGTGCTTGAATCTTCATTGCTAGTTCAGCCTGTCCCGGCTCAGTTGCCAATTCAACCACTTGATGCATAAAGAGCTGGTTCCGATTGGTTAATCCAGAGTTTGCCAGCTCAGCCCGACTTGGTAACTCGGGAGTGGTCGCTTGTTCGTTTACTTCAGTCATATCTTCCATGCTCCCTTATACATTAAAGCGGAATTCGATAATATCACCATCTTGGACGGCGTATTCCTTACCTTCAGAGCGCCAACGTCCAGCCTCTTTAATTGCCTTCATTGTCTCATATTTATCCAAATCATCAAAAGCGACTGTTTCGGCACGAATAAATCCACGTTCAAAATCGGTGTGAATAACTCCAGCCGCCTGAGGAGCTTTAAAACCAGCTCGGAAAGTCCAGGCGCGGGTTTCCTTACCCCCAGCAGTAAAGAACGTCCGTAAATCCAACAAGTGATAGGCTGAACGAATCAAACGATTCAATCCAGGTTCTGTAATCCCTTGCAATTCCATAAACTCAGCCTTATCCTCGTCGTCCATACCAGCAATTTCTTCTTCTGCTCGAGCTGAGATCCCGATCACATCAGCTCCTTCAGCTGCAGCAAATGTTTTAATTTGCTGGAAGTACTTTGACGCTTCTGGATCAGCCATATCGTCTTCAGCCACGTTTGCTACGTATAATGTAGGTTTAGAAGTCAACAGGAACAAACCACGGACAATCTTTTGCTCTTCATCATCCCAATCAATTGAACGAGCTGGTTTACCGGCCTCTAGAGTTGGCTTTAATTGCTCCAACACTTTAAATTCAGCAATCGCATCCTTATCCTTGGCTGTTTTTGCCATTTTCTCGACCCGTGCATAACGTTTCTCAACTGCCTCAAGATCCGCCAAAACAAGTTCTGTATTGATGGTATCGATGTCGTCAAGTGGATCAATCACTCCATTAACGTGTGTAATATCATCATCATCAAATGCTCGAACTACATGCACAATTGCGTTCACCTGACGAATATTTTCCAGGAACTTATTACCAAGACCTTCACCCTTTGAAGCTCCCTTAACAATTCCAGCAATATCTGTGAATTCAAAAGTTGTTGGGACAACCTTATCGGCAGGGATCAATTCTTGAATACGCGTCAACCGCGCATCAGGAACTTCAACCATGCCAACATTTGGCTCAATTGTTGCGAAAGGATAGTTAGCCATTTCGGCCCCAGCCTTTGTGATTGCGTTAAATAATGTTGATTTACCAACATTTGGTAAACCAACAATTCCTGCTGTAAGTGCCACTTTGTTCACCTTTTTCTCTAGTTTTCTTGGTCAGCTTTCCGCAAAACCTTTTTTAAACGTTTATTAAAATCATTTCTAAGCATTGTAACTTGATGACCACATCCTTGACACTCCAAGCGAATCTCCATTCCCATTCGCTTGATTTCCCATTCATTGGCACCACAAGCATGCGGTTTCTTCATCATTACAATGTCGTGTAAATCATATTCTATCATTGTAAATCCTTATTAATCATCAAAGGAAAGATCCAAGATCTGGAAAATCCGATCCAAATCATCATTTGACAGATAATTGATCTCAATCTTTCCAGCACCCTTGCGATTTCGTGTGACATTAACCTTAGTACCAAATTTATCTTCAAGTGCACTCGTTGTTGCCTTGATAAAACTGGCATTCTCAGGTTGCTTCTTTAGTCGATTATCATCCGCTTGTTCATTCAATTGATTAACCAACTGCTCAACTTGACGGACGGTCATTCCTTCAGCAACGGCACGCTTTGCAACTGGCAAAATGCGTCGCTTATTATGGAGTCCTAATAACGTCCGTGCCTGCCCCATCGAAAGCTCACCGGCGTCCAATAATTCCTTGACCTCATCTGGTAAATTCAGCAAACGCAAGAAATTTGCTACAACCGAACGAGCTTTACCTAAACGCTTCGCAACCTGCTCCTGCGTCAAATGCAGTGTATCGATCATTGATCGGTATGCCTGAGCCTCTTCAAGTGGTGATAGATTCTCACGTTGCAAGTTTTCCAAAATCGCTGCCTGCATCATTACATCATCATCGTATTTGCGTACAATTGCCGGAATATCGTTTAAGCTCGCAAGTTGTGCTGCACGCCACCGACGCTCGCCGGCCAAAATCTGGTACTTGGCATTGTCCTTAGGATCATGTCGCACAATAATTGGTTGCAAAACGCCATTTTCTTCAATTGACTTTGCCAGTTCTGCCAACGCCGCTTCATCAAAGACGTGACGTGGTTGAAAGGGATTTGCCGTTACCTTAGTCAAGGAAAGATGACGAATTGTATCATTACTTGCCGCCGTTGTATCAACGCCTTGTTCAGCAAAAAGGGCACCTAGACCGCCACCCAGTGCTGATTTTTTCTTACTTGTCACCATGGGCCAACAAAACCTCCTCTGCCAAATCAGTATAAACCTCAGCCCCCTTGGACTTTGGATCATAATCAATAATTGCCATACCATGTGATGGCGCTTCAGACAAACGGACGTTTCTTGGAATAAAGGTATCGTAAACCTTGTCACCAAAATATTCACGAACGTTATCAACAACTTCATTTGATAGATTGGTCCGGCCATCAACCATCGTCATCAAAACCCCTTCAATTTCCAGGTCAGGGTTATAAAAACTTTGTACTTGTTTAACCGTATTCAACAACTGACCCAACCCTTCCAAAGCATAATACTCAGCCTGGACAGGAATCAGGATACTATCAGCTGCCGTGAAGGAATTAATCGTAATCACCCCGATTGCAGGTGGATTATCAATCAATACATAGTCATAGGCATCGCGAATATCCTTCAGGGCATTCTTCAGACGCATCTCGCGCGCCATGGCTGGGGCTAGTTCAAGTTCGGCTCCCGCCAATCGAATCGTTGCTGGGACAATCTCCATCCCAGCATGCGAAGTTGGCAAGATTACATTTTTCATTGGCTCATCATGAACTAATACATCATAGATATCCTTTTCAATCGTTGATTTTTGAATACCAGACCCACTAGTTGCGTTACCTTGGGCATCAGTATCAACAATCAGGACTTTTTTACCCTTAGTAGCCAAGGATGCTGCCAAATTAACGGTTGTCGTGGTTTTACCAACGCCACCCTTTTGATTTGCCAAAGCAATTACTATTCCCATGTTTTCCTCCTATAATGGCTTACGCACGGGATCACCCGGCTTACGTGGATACTTGTTCGGTGTATTCTTAACCTTATTAATAATAATGACTGAGCGCGGATCACCATTTGGCAGACTTACGTCGATCTGCTCAGCAATTTTCCCACCTAAAATCGTGATCGCTTGATTTGCTTCGGCAAGCTCATCATCTGCCTGACTACCCTTCATTGCCAACAAGGCACCGCCTTTTTTAACAAATGGTAAGGTCAGCTCACCTAGCACATTCAATCGTGCCAAGGCACGCGCTGTGACCAAGTCATATTTTTCACGTGCTGGAGATGTTTTACCACCAAACTCTTCTGCCCGCGCGTGCTCCACATGGACGCCTTCAAGCCCCAATTCCGAGACTAACTCGCGTAAGAAATTAATCCGTTTGTTTAACGCATCAATGATTGTAATTTCCAACTGCGGAAAAGCTATTTTTAATGGTAATGACGGAAAACCAGCACCAGCGCCAACATCGATCATTCGTAAAGGCTCCGTCTGTAGTGCAGGATAGGCCCAAGCCAAGGTCAATGAGTCATAGAAGTGCTTCAAATAAACCTCATTCATCGCGGTAATCGCCGTTAAATTCATATGTTCATTCACAGCAACCAAACGTTGATAGTATTGCTGATACTGTGCCATTTGTTGCGCACTCAATTCTACGTGATGTTCGCGTAAAGCCGCCGCAAATTCTTCTGGGGTCATTTTGTCTCTCCACATTATCTACAATTAAACTCAAGCATACCGCAAAAATAGCCTTATTTCAATGTTTCACGGGAAATGTTTCACAAGTATTCAAGGCATAAAAGGTACCTTTTCCCAAAATAACTTTTATCAAACTATTTACTTACATTTCGTAAGTGTTATTATGTTAGTAAGATCTAAAAAAATTAAGTTAGCAAATATCCTATGGAGGTCGTTATATGGTCAATCAACCACTCAGTGAACCAGCTCAGGATCCTGTCCGCCATTTATTTCGCGCTGGAAATCAGGATTTAGCTCCAATTCTTTTATTGCATGGCACCGGCGGTGACGAAACAGAACTGATTGGTCTGGCCGAATTAGTTGCACCAGATCACCCGGTTCTAGCAATTCGTGGCCGCGTCAATGAAAACGGCATGAATCGCTACTTTAATCGTTTCGCACTCGGTGATTTTGATCTAGAGTCATTGGAGGAAGAAAGCACCTGGTTGCTTGCTGAAATCCGTCGTTTAGCAGCCCACTATCAACTTGATTTGACCAAAATGATCGTCATGGGCTACTCAAATGGTGCCAACATTGGCTTGCATATATACATGAGTCGTTCCACTGATTTTGCAGGCGTTGTCGGCCTGCATGCAATGCAATTAACCAGCGTTACTGATGATTTACAAAACCTAACTGGTCAACGGGTCTTTTTGAGTTTCGGCGAACATGATCAAATCGTTTCAGAAAATAATTTCAATCAACTCAAAGAAAATTTGGAAAGGTCTGGTTGCCAATTGACGATTTTCCAAAACGCAGGCGGTCATCATTTGACTCAAGCCGAAGTCAATGCCGTCAAAGAATGGTTTGACACAACTACTAAAGATAAGGATTAATAACTATGACAAATATCGACGAACGCTTCCCAATCGGTGGAATCCATCACGTAACTGAGATTACTTCAAATGCTCAAAGAATCTATGATTTCTTCACCAACATTCTCGGACTACGCTTAGCCAAACTCACTGTCAATCAAGATGATTATCAAACTTATCACCTTTATTTCACTGACGAAGATGGCAATGCGGGTACCGATATTACCTTCTTTGACTTTCCTGGGCTTCCACAAGGTCAACACGGTAACTACAGTATTGATCGCTCTTCTTTCCGCGTGCCAACTGATGCATCTTTGTCATACTGGGCGCAACGCTTTGACGAAGCGCAAGTTGCCCACGGACCAATCAATGAACGTTTTGGAAAGCGTTTTATGAATTTCGTTGACTTTGACAATCAACAGTATGCACTTATTTCTGATGAACAAAACGAAGGCGTTGTAGGCGGAATTCCTTGGGAAAAGTCAAACGTTGCCAAAGAACATGCAATCATCGGCCTTGGTCCTACTTTCATCAAGCTTCCTGCAGTTGAAAATGTCAAAGGAATTCTAGAAGAAGTCCTTGGCTTTAAATACCTTGGTACTGATGGCTCTTTTCATCGTTTCGAAGTTGGCGCTGGTGGTAACGGCGCAACCGTCATTGTAGAAGAATCAGATGATAAGCAATTCGCCCTCCAAGCTTACGGTTCAATTCATCATATGGCACTACGAGTCGCCGATCCCGAAGCGCTTCATTATTGGGTCGAACGAATCAATGCATATCGTTTCCGTCATTCAGGTTTAGTTGATCGCTATTACTTCTCTTCAGAATATTTCCAGATTGCACCCGGCGTCCTATTTGAGATTGCCACTGACACACCAGGTGTCGGTGCCCTTCAGGACGTGCAAGCTGGTTTGGCAAAGATCGACAATTATGAACAGGCACTAATTACCTCTGGTTTCTGGATCGATGAAACCAAGGACGAGGCCGGTACTGATCTGAGCTTACCACCACACCTCTTCCCAGCCGGCGAAGCTGCTAAAGCAAAGGCAGCAGCGATCCTGCGTCCGCTGGATACAAGTGATGCCAACCGTGATCGCAGCGACGATCCACTCTGGACAATGGCTGATGTCTTAAAAGAACGCTAAATTTAAATAGTAGAAAAGATTCCAAAGATTAATCCTAATCTTTGGAATCTTTTTATTGCAATCAAACATTTGACCTTTCCCTTAGGTCAAGGTATATAGTAAATATCAACGAACGGAGGTAATTATAAATGCCTAAATTAATGAACATCAAACAACTTGTTAAGATGACCAATTTAACCTCAAAGACATTACGGCATTGGGAAGAAAAGGGCCTACTTAATCCCCAACGAGATGTAAATGATTATCGGCTTTATTCCGAAAATGATCTAACCAGGATTTTTTATATTATGAGTCTGCGCCGACTAGATTTACCAATTGATGAGATTAAAATCATCCTTGCCGACAATACTTCTGAACAGGCAACACTGAATAAGCATCTCAATCGTCTAAAAACGGCGCGAACACAATTAAATGTATTAATTACTAATTTAGAAAAAAAACTAACCATGGGAGAATATCAAATGAATGATCACGACTTTAAGCTTTTCAAGGAGGCTCAATTAGCACAAAATACCACTCAGTACGGCGAAGAAGTCCAACAACGTTGGGGAACCGATACTTTTGCCCGCTCAAACGAGCAATATCTAGCCGCAACCCAAACAGAACTTACAGACGCCAATACAATCCATCAACAAATGCTTGAACTACTCGAGACCGCTTACCTTGATCAAGACCAAGCCATAGCAAATCAAGCAGTCACGTTACACATCAAATTCTTGAAGATCTTCTGGCCACAAGACTTACTTAACGAGGTCAGTCATAAAGCCCTTGCTGATATGTATTGCGCTGATGAACGTTTCCGAAAGAATTATGATAGAAATTATCCAAAGTTACCGGAATTCTTCCGTGATGCAATCTATAGTTACTATCAATAGGTCCTCATAATTCTGATTAACATACCTCGTCTTAGAATTGGATCACAACAAATAAAAAGGCATTTAGCACTCATTCTGAGCGTTAAATGCCTTTAGTTCGTCTTATCAAAGATAAGCCATTCACCCGCCTACTTTGAATCAACCACTTTTTTCTGATTTCTTGGTAGCACAATTCTAAAAGTCGTACCATGTGGCTTCGTATCTGTTACTGTAATCGTGCCTCGATGACCTTGAACAACCCATTTAGCAATTGATAGACCTAAGCCATGACCACCAGTTGAACGCGAACGTGCCTTATCAACCCGATAAAAGCGATCAAATAAATGCTGTTTATCTGCATCCGAAACACCTTTACCAGTATCCGAAACCAACACCCGAACATTATTACCATTTTTTTCGGCCTTCAACACAACCGTCGAATCAGCACCGGCATATTTTAGTGCATTATCCGTCAAAATTACTAATAACTGACGTAACCGCTGTTCATCACCGGTGATTTCCAGCGTCTCAGGAACCTCTAACTCAAGCTTCTGACCGTGTTCTTCCGCACTAAAGCGGAAAATATCAGCAACTTCTGTCATTGTCTTCGCCAAATCAAAATCTTCAAATGCAAACAGTGGAATATCAGCATCAGCCTGTGCCAACGTCAATAAGTCCCCCACTAATTGATTTAAATGACGCACCTCTGTCAATGTATTGGCAACCTTCTCTGCCTGATCCATCACAGTATCATTTGGTCGCTCCAACATTCGTTCCATGTTATTTTGAATTACCGTCATTGGTGTTTTAAATTCATGCGCCGCATCAGCTACGAATGTTCGCTGTTGACGCCACGAACGCATAATCGGTCGCATATTGGCACGTGACAAGGCCAAGGACATAAATAACAATGCAACTGCCGACAGCGAAAAGATCCAGATTAGACGCGCCTGATATACTTCAACGGTTTGATGTTCAACAGTAATATCAACAAATGAAACTGTTTCCTTCTGCCGATAAAACATAAACCAACGCTGATCTAATTCACGTACATAAACAGTGTTCTCTTCTGGTAGGCTAACCTTTGACTTAATTGTGTCTGTATAGTCAATTGTATTATTGGAATTAAATTGAACTTGGTTATTATTACCATTTGTTGCCGCCTGAAAGGGGGCCATAATCTGATTACGTGGTCGCGCATAAAGAACCTCTTGAAATTGGCTAGAAACAAATACTCCAACCAAACCAAAAACAAATGCAAATCCAAAGATTGTTAAAATGGTCATCTTAACCTGTTGCGACATTGAGTTACGAATCTTCTGCAGTTTCTTAGGTAACCTCATCTGAGGAATCAGATCACCCGATTCATTGTCCAATTGTTTCCGCTTATTCTTTTTGCGGCCCATAATTTTAATCTTCCACAGCTTCATTCAATGTATATCCTACGTTACGCAATGTTTTGATGTTCACCTTGGCATTCGCATTGCGCAAATTCTTGCGTAAATTACTCATATAAACTTCCACGACCGTCAAACTAGTATCAGAATCAAATCCCCACAAACGATCAAAAATCTGATCCTTGGTTACAATCTGGCCCACGTGTTGCATTAGGTAGACCAATAAACCAAACTCACGCCCCTGGAGATTAATTTCTACGTCATCAACCATTACCTTGTGTTGGTCAATGTAAATTGCAACATTTCCAACTTCCAAGGCCCCATCTTGACCCAAAACACCTGTATGTCGCAAAAGGGTCTTCAAACGCGCCAACAATTCTTCTTTATAGAAAGGTTTTGTGATATATTCATCAGCCCCTAGATTAAAGCCTGCCATTTTATCGGTCAATTCACCTTTAGCAGTAAGCATTAAAATTGGTAGACTTGGGAATTGTTCCTTAGCACTCTTTAGAATTGATAATCCATCACGACCTGGCAGCATTACATCCAATACAACCGCATCATAAATACCTGATTCTATTTCAAACATGCCTTCATCGCCATCATGAACTTGTGTAACTTCTCCTAGGTCAAAAATGGTTTCTTTAATCGTATCATTCAAGGCAAAATCGTCCTCGACGACTAGTAACTTGATTGTATTTCCAGACATAAGCTAGGCCTCTCTTATAATTATTCATTTACTTAACTATCCATATTCTACTATAAAGTTAATCAGCTAAGGTTCACTGAACCTTAAAATCCTAAATAGTCACAAAATGTTCACATTTAGACAAAAAAAGAGCCTTGGCTCGCCACCAAGACCCTCTTTACTTATCCAAATCAAATTTGCAATAAAGGATAAGCTGTTTGATAGTTACCTATCAAGCTATACAAAATCGTATCGCCCTTGTTTCCTTACAAGGGCGATACATTTTGTTGATTGCTAAAATCTACCAAAATGTATCACCCCCTTTCCTAGATTACTTACTATTATACAACGTTTCTAAAAAATACCCAAGTGCCAACCACACTAATATCCAAAAAGAAAACCGTCACAGCATTTGTGTATTACACTTTCCATTAGATCAAGATTAGATAAACTTCTTCAGGCCAATTCTGTCATAAGCAAAAATATGGTTTAGAGTCTTCACGCTCTCCTTTAAAAGGTAGTTTTCTACATAACAAGCATCTGCTTTAACTCCAATTTGCGAATTAGTCAGTTGTAGCCAGCCTGCCCTCTCAACTAAGTTTCTTGCCTTTGTTGGTGCTAATAGTAACGTTGGATTGATCTGCCAATGCAAATAATCTAAAACCTGTTCACCTTCTTTAGCAATTGCCAATCTTCGCGGACCAATCTCCGCAATTGCGACGGTTATTCCCAGTCCTTGAAGTACATGTAACTCATGACAAGCATTCTGTGCAACATCAATCGTTAGCTTTCTTTTCCACGCATGTTCAAACGGGCGTCTTGTTAACACCTTGGCCATCCGGTCACTGCTCGTATTTGCTGAGGGTTCAGGCCATGCATGTACAAAACCGTTGTGCCAACACGTCTGAAAGAAATTATCCCAACCTTCCCGCTCAACACTCATTTGTTCAGCTACATCCTTTGTAATTATCACAACCTCAATATTCGCTACAATAATCTGTTCCATCAACTGATGCCAGTCATCAACCGCTATCTGTTCCATCAAAATCAATATATTCATCACTGCTACTCCGTTTGCTCCCCAAACATTTCGAGCATAACAGAGATTTCAAAAGACTAATATATAATTATGCTTCTACGCATAAAGAATCATCCAAAACAAAAGGCGACTTCAAGATGCTGAAGTCGCCGAATTAATTAAATTTTATAGTCGTCGAAGTACACCGAAATCATCATCTGAATCTTGATCTACAGCTACCAAAGGTTCAGCCGACTTGTTCACCGATCCGGTTTGCTCAGTTACTAGAATCTGATCGGTCAAGCCGTTCAACGCCACAAGATCATCATGAGTCAAAGTTAAGCCCTTCCCCATCTTTTTATGATCTGGTGACCAGCTTCTTAGATCAAACTTAGGGACACTGTCACCCCATTGCACAAAATTCAACTCTAAATTCCAACCTGATTTACTCGTAGAAAGCACGCCAAATTTTTCTAAAATCTCATACTTTAAATCCGCCATCATCATCCACCTTTCGCAGTTGTCACATAAGTTGCATTATACAAAATCCAGGTCATGAGCAATCTTAGTTTGCATCATTTCCAAAATCGTCTCACGATCATTAGTAACCGCTAGAATCCACATTAGTTTAGCTACAATCGCTTCCGTATTCATATCCCCAGCTGTAATTCCCCCAGCTTCGGCAACCCGCTGTCCGACCTCATAACGATAAATATCTTGGCCTTCTTCCAAGATCTGAGTCGTAATGATAACTGGAATTCCAGCTTGCGTTAGCTTCTCAATACTAGGAATTAAATTGCGACGTTCGAATGGTAGCCCACCGTTCCCAAAGCTTTCAATAATTACACCTTCAAATTTTCGTTCAATAATGTAATCAAAAATACCGGTATCCAAGCCTGGATATGCCTTTAAGACAAAGATATTCGGGTTAACTGAGATATGCCGTTTAATGGCAAGGTTCGCCTTCTCTGGTTCATACAAGGGCACCATCGTTCCATCTGAAATGCTAGCAATATATGGAAAATTTATACTTTCAAATGCATTATAACTTCGCGTCTTTGTCTTAACCGCTCGTGTCCCAACCATCGCCAAGCCGTTAAACACCACAAAAACCCCTGTAAGTGTCGTTTGGCTAGCAAAAGTCAGTGCATCATGGAGATTACGTACCGCATCCGTTTCTGACACACCTAAAGGAACCTGTGACCCCGTTAACACAACCGGTTTATCAATCCCGTAAAGAAGGTAAGCCAACGCGGCTGACGTATACGCCATCGTGTCTGTTCCATGTGTAACAATAAAGGCGTCATATTGATCATGATAGGCCATGATCTGTTCTGCGACCGCTACCCAATCTTCTGGTTGCATATTAGTCGAGTCCTTACTCATAACTGATTCAATCGATAAATTCACACCTGGTCGACGCTCAAAATATGAAATCAAGACTTCATCAGCCATATTGGGAGCAAGTCCACGTTCTGTCTGAATCGAGGCAATTGTCCCCCCCGTAGTTAAGACCAGCACTTCCATTGTCATATTTAACCCTCCGCATCGCTTTCCTCTTCTTAGAGTAGCTTATATTATCATTCTAAACAACGTGTCATACATACAAAGTTTCAAATTAAAAGGCTGGATCATAATCCAGCCTTTTTCCGTTAATTTTTTTGGTAATTAGCCGAATGCCTTCGACTGTACAAAAGATAAAAGATTGCGCCGGCAATTAGCCATGCTATCATCAAGAGCTGTGCATCTATATTAAGTGACAATAACAACCCAAATGATGACAAAGCCGCCAAAATTGGTAATACAGGGTAAAACGGTAACTTATATCCTGAATGATCAATGTCCTTACGACGTCGTAAGAAAATCACACCAATCGAAGCAACAACGAAAGCAATCAACGTCCCCGCTGATACCAAATTAGCTAAAACAGCAACTGGGAAGATCGCACCTAGGATCACACCAACCGCCGTCAACAACCAAACTGCGTTTGTTGGTAGGCCTTTTTTATCAAGCTTGCCCAGCACTTTTGGCAACATGCTATCACGTCCAAATGAGTAAACTAGTCGTGAACCACCGACCATTAAACCAATCAAACCAGCAAACATCCCCACTAGAGCAACCAACGATAGCAAGTTAGCCGTAAACATGTGTCCTGATTGTCGCAAGGCCCATGCAGCAGGCTCAGCATTACCAGCATACATCGAATAATGGAACATACCGGTCAAAACAGCCGCAACTGCGACGAACAACAGTGTTGCAATAATTAACGTTCCAATAATTGCTTTGGGCATTGTCTTTTGAGCATTCTTGACCTCAGCAGAATTAGCCGCCAACATATCAAACCCAAGATAGGCAAAGAATACCTGCGAGGCACCCATCAAGATACCATGCCAACCACCAAAGTTAGTGCCGGCTTTATGAGCCGGAATAAATGGTTGCCAGTTTTGCACATGCACAGCTGTTAGTCCAACTGCAATAAAGATCAAAATAACGGCTACTTTACCAATTACCAGCCAGTTTTCAATAATTGCTACACCCTTCATACCACGTGCGACTAGATATCCAACCCCAATCAACGCCAGTGCACCAAACAAATCAAACCAAGCTCCAGTTGATAAATTAAATGAAGCACTAATGGCTGTCGGGATTTTAACCCCTAAACTACCCACAAAGCCCTGAAAGTAAGCTGACCATGACGATGAAACAAGCGCCAATGCCACAACGTACTCGGCCAAGATTGCCCAACCAACCATCCAGCCAGTAAATTCACCAAAGATTACATTTGCCCATGTGTAGACAGACCCTGCAAACGGCATCGCCGATGCAAACTCAGAATAAGCCAATGCCGACAATCCAGCAATAATCGCCGCCACAACGAACGACAGCACCACTGCCGGACCAGCATACTCAGCGGCCACAATCCCTGGCATCGTAAAGATTCCGGCACCCACAACCGTTCCAATACCCATGGCAATCATTTCCTTGGTGCCTAGAACTGGTTTTAACTTACCATCCTTATCCGCATATGTCTGGGGATCTTCTTTCATCCAAAACTGTGAAAAAAAACTTCTCTGTCCCATAAACTCTCTCCATTCAACATCACATCATTATTGCAAATTTTCATTAAAATTTAATGTGATAATTCTATAATTTCCCACTATCAATGTCAAGTTTAGCAGTAAGGGTCGAATATACCAGATTTATTTTTATGAAAGAATTTTAATTTTTGTTCTTATGTGCATAATAGAAGTAAACTGGGATTCCGACAATAACGAAGACAAATGACGTCATCACCATCGTAAACTCAGACAACAAAGTGTTGACTCCAATAAAAATCGCTCCCGCTATCGCAATCAAAGGAATAATCGGATACAGCGGAACTTGGAAAATCTCCGGATCATCATTTAATCCTGCGCGCTTACTTTGCATCCGTAACTTAAATATCCCCACAAAGACAGCCAAGTAAAACATCCAGATAATGAATACAACCATATCTGACAACCAATTAGCTGCCGCCGTAAAGACCAATCCCATTCCAAGACCAGCAGTAATCCACAAGGCCATAAACGGTTCCTGGTATCGATTTAACTTAGCAAAGGCACGTGGCAAAAAGCCGTCTTCAGCCATCGCAAACACCATCCGTGGAAATGCCAGCATTTTCCCATTCAATGTTCCCAACATTGAAATCATAATTCCAATTGAAAGTAAACGTCCACCCAAATTACCAAAAGCTGTGATTGCGACCTTATATGGAACATTATCGCCCAAGCGAACAATTTCATTGGCTGGTAATGAACGATACACACCATATGAAACTCCAACATAGGCCAACATCACGACCAAGATTCCAATAATGATTGACCGCGGGATTGTTTTACGCGGGTTCTTCAATTCACCACCCAGATTCGTCAAAGTTGCCCATCCATCATAAGCAAATAATGTTGCTAAAATTGCCATTCCTAAATTACCGCTGTTTGAGCTACTTGCGACCGTAATCGCATGGTTAAGGGCATGCTCCTTACCAAAGAAAATTCCAAAAATAATTAAACCAGCAATCGGGATCAACTTAATACTTGTTGTAGCTACTTGGAAAGCCGAAGGAATTCGATTTTCAAGTGAATTCATCCCCGCAATTAATGCAATGGTAACTAGTGCAATCCATGGAACATACGCGGTTGAGATTCCAAAGAAGCTTGCAAACAGCAATGCAAAATACGATGCTAGTGCGGCGACAATCCCTGGCGCATATATAGCCACCTGTGTCCAACCAGTTAGAAAGCCCCAAAACTTGCCATAAAGTTGTCCAATGTAAACATAAATTCCGCCAGTTTCTGGAATTCGTGCTCCCACCTCAGCAATCGTCAAACCAGCAGCCAATGTAATCAATCCACCAATAATCCAGGCCATTAATCCCTGAGTTGTGCCACCTGCCTTAGTCAACACCTCCGCTTGCTTAAAGAAAATTCCAGACCCAATGACGGTACCAATTACAATTGATACCCCAGTCGCCACGCCCATCGTCCGATTCAGTTCCTTGCCATTCTTATCCATAACCTAGCTCCTTTTCTATATCAAAACAAAAAGCCTTTCAGCCAACCGGTCTGGATTACTCCTACCGGTAAAGTTGGCTGAAAGGCTTAAATTAGAGTTCTTTTATGTCACGCAAAAGCTCTCAACCAATTATAAAAATGGTTGAGCGGGAGGTGATAGTGTTCAAAGTAAGTTGATTATTCATGGTCAGATTCTCCCTTTCTTTCGTTGATTAGAACTTTATCATTTTATTCAATATATTACAAGGATTTTCTTATTATTCTTTCATCAAGCATCGTCAACTAATCTACAAAACTTAACACAAGCTTCCCT
Organism: Weissella muntiaci; assembly: GCF_008107635.1. Lineage (GTDB taxonomy): Bacteria > Bacillota > Bacilli > Lactobacillales > Lactobacillaceae > Weissella > Weissella muntiaci. Next base: position 186,831 of record NZ_SDGZ01000015.1, read on the forward strand.
TTCGGTGCGTGCTTACGCATTTCTTGGTGCGCTTGGCGCAAGTTAGCTAGGTTAAAGTGACTAACTTGAGCAATTCGAATGTCAACCTTACCTGCCGCAATCAAGTCCAATAAAGCGGCCAATTGGGCCCCTGTTCCTTGCAAGAAAATAAATTCGGCATCAATATCATACTGTGCAATCAACGCCTCGTCATAAGCCTGCACCGTTCGCAGCATACCGCCGGCTTTTAAGACCTTTGCTGATTTGATTGAAACGTCACGGCCGATTGTATCAAGAACCGCATCAAATTCACTCAATTCCGCCTCATAGTCGCTATGATAATCAACGACGTTAACCGCCCCCAAAGATTGCAAGTAAGCAAAATCAGCTGGCGAAGCAGTAGCATATACTTCAGCACCCCGCAAAAGGGCAACTTGTACTGCAGCTGAACCAACTGCACCTGCACCACCTTGAATCAAAACCTTCTGTCCTGATTGTACATCCAGATCTTCAACGATTGCTTGATAACCCATCGCCGCTCCTAAAGTAGCAGCAACGGCCACTGCATCGTTAACCGCCTCAGGAACTAAAGCTAATGCTGATTGGCCAACAACAACTTCGCTTGCGTAAGTGTGATGATGTCGCGTAGCCGCAACACGATCACCAACCTTAAAAGCCGTGACCGCTTCACCAACTGCGATAACATCCCCCACCACACTCGATCCTGGTACAAGTGGCAATTTATCGGCTTCACCCATTTGTCCCATCACAAACTTAACATCATATGGATCGATTGCTACAGCACGATTTTTAACCAATACTTGCTTCGCCTTCAAAGCTGGTTGCGCCAATTCAACAGCTTGTAAAACATCCACATCGCCAAATGACTTAATTTCAATTGCTTCCATGACTTACGCTCCCTTTTTTAATTGATTATACACTAATAAAATGTAAGCGGAATGATTAAAAAAAGACGAAGGCAACCAACCAGTTGCATCCGCCTTTCCAAGTTCATAGGCAGAATACCTATCAACCGTATTTTTTACTTTTCTGATCCAAGACCGAACTTTGCAATAACGGCTGCCAAAGCACCACCTAGCAAAGGTCCTACCAAGTAGGCAGCATAGTTAGCCAATGCAGTCGTTGATCCAACCAAGGCCATTCCCAAAGCTGGTCCGAATGAACGAGCTGGGTTCAATGAACCACCAGTTGATGACAAACCGATCATGATCAAGCCACCAAGAACCAAACCAATTGCTACTGGAGCAATGTTTGAGCCTTCGTTCAACTTGGCAGTTGTCATCAAAGCAACAAGAACCAAGAAGAACGTCAAGACGAATTCAATTGCACTTGCTGAGAAGAAGTTCAAAGTTGAAGTGTATGATGTTTGTCCGAAACCAACTTGGGCAATTGTAGCAGCCTTGGCACCAAAGGCACTCATAAAGCCGTACAAGATTCCAGTTCCAGCAATTGCACCAAGGAATTGTGCACCAACATAACCAGCAAATTCAACCCATGTGATACGGCCGACAATGGCTGCACCCAATGAGATAGCTGGGTTAAAGTGAGCACCTGAGATCTTACCGAAGGCAGCTGCCCCAGCAATTACAGCAATAGCAAAGGCCAAAGCAATTGGCAATGGACCATAACTAGTACCAGCAAAAACGATTGCTCCCGTACCCATAAGAACAAGTAACATTGTTCCGATGAACTCCGCAATATACTTACGCATAAATAATTTCTCCTTTAATCTAAAAAACATAGATGTATTACCTAAAATAATAACATAAATCAATGTTGTTTATAGTACATTCTACGAATTAAACCCAACTTAAACAATGATAAAACCAAGAATTTTTATAGTTCTTTCTTTAACGACCAACAAATTTGCCAGTTTCCTGATCCAACAAAAGCCAAACCTGCTCAGCGTTATCCTTAAATTGTTCAATAAAACTTGCTTGACCATCTTGTGGCTTAATCTCACCAACCAGGTCGTTCACAGCGTCAAAAATACTTAAACCAGTGAAGTCACTATCCCATCGAACATAATAGTAATTTCCCTCCATTCGTTCATCAACAATCGACTGTAAACCGTCCTTCAACGCCTCTTTAATCACGTCAACTTCAGAAACTGGAAAACCACGCTCTGTCATCGTCTGTACACGCTGTCCAACTGCCTGCATATCCTCTGGAATTTTGAAATCGTCCATTAATTCACGCCTACTTTCTCTAAAATCCTAGTGTTTTTAGAATATCATAAAACCTTGTTTCTTTTAAATACTTATATTTTGTCAACAATTAAAAAATCCGAATTAGGTAGGGTAGTTCCCTAATGCTATAATGGATTTGTTCATTATGAACTAAGAATTTAAAAGAAAAGGAGCTTTTGCATGGTACATGCTGTAACTGCTCAAGAAATGCAAAAATATGACCGCTACACTATTGAAGAAATCGGTGTACCCAGTCTCGTTTTAATGGAACGAGCTGCTTTGGCGGTAAATGAAGTTTTAGGAGCGGGAAACTTTGATCTATCCAACGTGCTAGTTATTGCCGGTCTCGGCAATAACGGTGGCGACGGCGTTGCAGTTGCTCGCTTGCTAATGCAAAAAGGAATCTCCGTTGATCTACTGATTGTCGGAGACGAAAAGCGTGCTTCACAAAGTACAACGACTCAATTAAAAATCGCCCGTAACTACGGTCTTGAGCCTCAAAGTCGCGTGCGTGACTTCCGGCAATATTCTGTCGTCGTTGATGCACTTTTTGGGATTGGACTATCAAAACCTGTTCCCGTTAAACTTGCCGAGATGATTAAACGGGTTAATGCAGCAAATATTCCAGTCGTTGCCATTGACGTTCCATCTGGCCTCAATGCAACTACTGGTGAGATTATGGGCTCTGCCATCCGGGCTGCCGCAACAGTTACATTTGCCTACCCTAAACAAGGCCTCATTCAAAATGAGGGGATTAAACGTTCTGGTGCAATTTATGTCAAAGATATTGGTATATATTCACCAGAAGAGCTACAAGGAGAAGTGTAAATTATGAAAATCGTTTTAGTGGGTGCTGGTCCTCGTAACCTGTCACTATTAGAACGTTTGATTTCAAACGCTTATGAAGTGGATCAATCAATTACTGTTACAATGTATGATCCCTTCCCAATTGGCGGTAGAGTCTGGAATCCGGATCAAGATCCAACCTTCCTGATGAATACTGTCACACAACAATTAACTCTCTTCACTGACGCCTCAATTAACCATTCAACCGCTCAAAGCATTGAGGGACCAAATTTTTACGAATGGGCAACCAAGTACGGCCGTGAGTATATCATTGCGCAAAACCTTAAAAACACGGATACCTTCCTTGACGAACTCACTCAGATTAGTCCAAACCGCTTTTCATCACGCGCACTCTTTGGCGTCTATGCACATTGGTACTTCGAAAGGGTCACAGCAACACTACCTAGTAATTTAGAAATAGATTACCAACGCCTTGCCGTAACCGATGTCGAACGTACCGATGATGGTTTCATTGTTAGTTTAGCCAATGAAGAGCAGGTTCGTGCCGATCAAGTCATCTTAACCTTAGGAAATACTGATCATGCACTCAATCTAGAAGAACAGACTTTTGCAGATGCAGCACATGCTAATAGCTCACTCAATTATTTGGCACCTACGCATCCAAATGAAGCCAAGTTGGAACAAATCCCAGCCAAAGACGACGTTATCTTACGTGGTCTTGGTTTGAGCTTTTTTGATTACATTGCCAAACTTACGCTCGGTCGTGGTGGCCATTTCGTCCGTGATACCGTTGGCGAGCTGTCTTATCAACCATCCGGCCTAGAACCACATATGATTGCTGGATCACGTTCTGGATTACCAATGCATGCTCGAGGCGTTAATCAAAAGGTGCACGCTGAGAGTTATCAGCCGGTCTTTTTCACAGAAGAAAATCTTGATAAAGCTGCTCAAGCCAATCATGGTCACGCCACCTTCGACAGTTTTCTAGAATTAGTGCGCAAAGAACTAGAATATAAACACTACCAGAATACAATCAACGATTTAGCCGTAACCTGGCCCTTTAATGTGAATCACTTTATGAATGCACTTCGTGATAGTGAGGATTTGAACCTAACAGCAAAGGCATTTGGTCTTGCGGACCAATATATCATTGATTGGGATAGCCTTCTAAATCCTGTTGCAAAAATGACCAAGGACGTTAATTATGATCGTTTCATGCTTGATTATCTAGCCTGGGATATTGCTGATGCTAACAAAGGAAATATCGAGGCACCTTATGCCGGCGCTTTTGACCTCCTACGGGATGTCCGCGGCGTTATTCGCTACAACATCACTGCTGGCTACTTATCAGGCGATGAATATGCAAAGTTTTTAGCAACTTTCAATCCTTGGAATTCACTACTATCTGTTGGTCCGCCATTATTACGTGTTGAACAAATGCGGGCCCTCATCAAAGCAAAGGTACTCACGATCGCCGGCCCCGGCTTAGCGGTCACAGCTACTGATGATACATTCACCGCTCATGATAATCGTGATGGTGTTTGGTCAGCTAAAAGTCTTGTTGAGGCACGTCTATCAACACCGGATCTAAACACCAGTACTAATCCACTGATTATGAAGCTACGTGAACGCGGTATATTGGCACCTGGTCATTTTACGAGTCCACAAGGCCCTGACTTAATTGTTAAAGGTGCTCAGATGGATCGTGAAACGAAACAAGTGGTCAATATCGATGATCAAATCATCCCCGGCCTCTATATCTGGGGAGTGCCAACAGAGGGTTGGTCTTGGTTTACTACTTTTGCCTCACGACCTGGCGTTCATGATAAAAATCTCCAGGACGCTGAAGATATCGCTCACAATATTTTCAAAAAATAAGTATCTTTCAACCGTTCATGATGATATGTCATGGACGGTTTTTCTGATCAGTACGCTAAAGCTTGCGTTGAGCCTCAAATGGACTTATATTAGTACCTGAACTTTTAAGTGCGTAACATCCTAAAAATAAGTATTAAAGATAAGAGAGGAAATCAAATGATTCAAGCAAAGTCTGCATTTTGGCAAAAAGTTGTCGATGATGCCCAAGCAAACCCTGCAACCGGATTAGATCAAACCCCATTCTTCACTCTTGCACCGATGGAGGCTGTAACCGATACTGTCTTTCGGCGTGTGGTTGAGAAGGCTGCCGGTCCAGATGCCTACTATACTGAGTTTACAAATGCGCGTAGTATTTCGCATCCGAAGGCAAAATTCACCGTTCAAGGGCGTCTAGCCTATGTGGCAGACGAAAAAAAGCCCATTGTCCAACTATGGGGCAATCGCGAAATTGATTTTGAAAGTTCCGCTCTTGAACTCCGCGATCGCGGTTTTGAGGCTATTGATATCAACATGGGCTGCCCAGATAGCACGGTTATCAAGAACGGTGGCGGATCTGATTTAATTCGACATTTTGATTCAGCTAAAGAGGTTATCACAGGTGCCAAAAAAGCTGGACTACCAGTTTCTGTTAAGACTCGTCTTGGTTTTAACGATCTCGAGACTTTCCGAACTTGGCTGCCTTTCCTTTTGGAACAGGACGTTCAAGTCTTAACCGTTCATTTACGAACACGTAAGGAAATGTCGAAGGTTGAACCTCATTATGAGTTCATCGATGAAATCCTTAAAATGCGTGATGAAATCGCCCCAAATACCTTAATCCAATTCAACGGCGATATCAAAGATCGTCAAGCCGGTCTTGAGCTTGCCCGCCAACATCCTGGTATCGATGGTATTATGATTGGTCGTGGAATCTTCGAGAACCCCTTTGCTTTCGAGGTTACAACTACTGATCATTCACTTGACGAAACATTGGCACTGTTGCGCTTGCAACTTGATTTATATGATCAGTTCACTGCTGAATTTGGACCCATGCACTTCCAAAAACTAAAGCGTTTCTTCAAGATTTATGTGCGTAACTTTTCTTATGCTTCAGACCTACGTTTGGCATTAATGGAGACTAAAACCACTGCAGAGGTTCGCGAAGTCTTGGATGAGTTTGATCGTCAATGGGCCGCTAAAGCCACACAAAGCGCAAGTAATACAACAATCTAAATTAAAAAATATCAATGAAAAATGAGGTGAACCCACAAAGTTAAATCAACTTTTAAGGGCCACCTCATTTTTCATTGATACGTTTTTGTTTCACGTGAAACACTACTTTGTCTGAAGCTGATGATCTTTTAGATAGTTCCAAAATGACCCAATTGCAGAAACCAAATCAATTCCTGGTAAAAAGGCAATAAAGACAATTATCGTCCATTGTTCTTGCGGTTGAAAAACAAACCACCACATCCAATCGATGAGCATTTGAATAAACAACAGTCTCGGTTTTGCTCTAAAAAAAGAATATTTAAATATCGACATTCCTCACCTCGCTTACACCCATGCTTCTAAAAAGCTCGTTTTAATCATCGTATTTTCCAATGTCATGTAGTCAGCCGGTCCGTGTACGCCACCCGGAACAACTACTAAATCTGCTCGCTCCTCGCCAAGAACCGCCTTGGCAGCCGTAATCATATTAATTGTTTGCTGATAAGGTACTACTGGATCCTTTGTTCCGACAAAGGCCAAAATTGGTGGAGTTTTTTCACTAAAATAATTAACCGGATTGTAGCGTCGCACAAGATCGAGGCGCTCCTTAGGCGCGTTTCCACCAAAGAGTTGCCCCTCAAAGGAAATCCCTTGCCCCGTTTCTTGATATTTCGGCGTAACACCACTCGCTGCAAATTGATCCTGGAACTGATTAAATTCGTAAGGACCATACATCGCAATTATCGCATTCACAGCTTCCGACTCAGTTTCATCACTACCAAATACACGCTTGTCAAAATCGGTAGTATTAGCAGTTGTCGCCGCCAATAGTGCTAGATGCGCTCCCGATGACTCACCCATCAAAGCGAAGCGCTTCGAATCTAATTGATATTCAGCGGCGTGCGCTCTAAGCCAACGAATAGCCGCCTTAATTTCCCAAATTTGTTGTGGAAAGTCAGCCTGCCAAATCAATGAATAGTTTAAGCTAATCACTGCGTATCCTTGCTGTAGCAATTTCAATGCCGGTTCTAACTTATGGGAGCTTTTCGCACCGAAGTACAATCCTCCACCAAAAACATCAACAACCACCGGAAAAGGTCCCGCCCCGTCATTTGGTAGGTAAATGTCCAGTTGATGGCGCTCTGGATATTGCTGATCCAAGTCCATATAGGCTAAATTATGCCATTGATGCAATACCCCAGCTGTCTGAGCTGGGATATACGCAACCTGTCGGTCAATAAAATGTTCCATCCGGCCTACCTCCAAAAAATATAGGGGCGAAATCAAACTGATTCCACCCCTATATTTTACACTATTTAGGCTAGCTTCTTAACCCGAAAACTGATCGTCGTCATACCAATAAACCAAACAATCGCCAAAATTGTGGTCATCTGCGTCTCCTGCCTTGAAAGCAAGATCAAGAAGATCCCACCAAGGAAAAGGATTGTCAAATAGTCTGTGAACGGCGCCCCAGGCATTTTAAATAGTTGTTCTCCAGTAGAAAAGTCGGTCGATTTCCGATACTTAACATGCGCCAACATCAACGTCCCGTAAATAATAATGAAGGCTGCTGAAGCTACTGAAGTAATTAGCTCGAAAGCATTGGTTGGGAATAAGTAATTCACCAAAACCGCCAAGGCAATCAAGACCACCGACATATTAATCGCATTCATCGGTACGTTCCTTCGGTTCAACTTTCCGAAATACCCCTTTGCACCAGAAAGTGCGAACAGCATCCGACCGGTTGCAAACAGCGATGAATTTAATGACGAAGCGGCCGCAGTCAACACAACGAAGTTAATTAAGCCAGCAGCAGCCGTAATCCCAATCCCAGCAAAGACCTGGACAAATGGTGACTCATTAGCACTGTAATTAGTCCAAGGCTGAATTGACATAATTGCAATTAGCGCTCCAATATAAAAAATCAAAATTCGATAGATAATATTGTTAATTGATTTTGGAATCGTCTTCAATGGGTTCTTAGCCTCGGCGGCAGTCATCCCCACAAACTCAATTCCCAAAAAGGCAAAAAATACCATCTGAAAAGCTGCTAAGAGCTTATGTCCATGAAATGCCACAAAGCCATGATTCCATAAATTTGATACCTGAGTAACTCCTGCACTGGTCTTAACATGTCCCAGTAGCATAATAATTCCAGTTATTATCATGGCAATAATTGCAATGATTTTAATCATCGCAAACCAAAATTCCATTTCTCCAAACAAACCAACTGCAATCACGTTGACTCCATATAAAACGGCCAAGAATATCAATTCCCACACCCATACAGGAACCGACGGAAACCAGAATTTCATATAAAGGCCGGCGGCTGTTAGCTCCGCCATCGCAATTGTGATCCAGCCAATCCAATAAGTCCAACCAATTACAAAACCAGTTCGCTTACCCAAATACTTCTCAATAAAGGCAATAAATGTAGTCTGGCTCGTATCAGTTAGCAACAACTCACCCAATGCGCGCATCATCCAAAACATGAATAACCCAGTAACCATATAAACAATCAGGATCGAGGGTCCTGCAATACTAATTGAACTTCCTGCCCCTAAAAATAGCCCTGTCCCAATTGTCCCCCCAAGGGCAATCATTTCCACATGTCGTGGTGACAGCCCCCGCTCAAGGGTTGGCTTCTTGCCTTCAGCCATACTCCGTGCTCCCTTCAATACTCAAATAAGTACATTAAACTTTCGGTAACAATTAGCTTACGGCTTTTTTTGCAGATTTTCAAGATATAATGAGATATTTATGAGCTAAATTTAATTAATACGAATAATTACTCAACAAAAAAACGAGTTGCAACGTAACAACTCGTTCATGGTTATTTAATACTGTTCTGGAAAGTCATCAGGTGTCAAAGCCTGCAAACGACGTAACAACTGTCGCAGAATCCCTTTTTCGGTCATGGCCGCCCACATCCCCTCAAGGCGCCGTTCACCGTGAATCACTACCGAAGTAATTGCCCGCAAATCACGGAAATTATCGCTTGTCCGCGCCAGTTCACTAATTTGCTCTTCTGCTAACTCACTATGATCATACTGCTTAAGAGTGCGATCATAATTCTGGTCATAATAATCAGACCATTCAAATTCTCTTGCTAGGTCAAACATTTGCGGATCATATTGTGGATGCCCTTGCGTCCCAACGCCCACTTCCCAGCGAACTGTTTGCCCTTCAATTTTGGTCAAAAAATCGTCCCACTTAGCAAAATCAAATGGATGTTCTTTGCGCATGTTCATTTCCTCCCGTTCGTTTCACCTAATTTATTAAATCATTTTAACACATCACTTACTTTTAGTCAGGTACACTCAACAAACTTGCTGACATCTTCCGCACATACAACAGCATGATATACTAAGAATAGATTTTATATTTTTCTACGAGGCTGGCTTATGGAGTTTACAACAGCAGATAATAGCCGAATTGCTTACAATACCTATGGCAATCCAACTAACCCACCTTTGGTAATCATTCATGGCAATAGTGGTTCCCAAAAGAATTTCAAAAAACATGTTGCCGATTATCAAGACCGTTACTGGGTAATAACCTATGATGATCGTGGTCATGGTGCGTCCACGAATACACAAACTAAGATCACATATGTAGAATTAACCGCCGATCTTGAAGAATTACGACAACATTTAGCAATCCCCATATGGAACATTCTCGGTTACAGCGATGGCGCAAATGTTGCATTGCGTTTCACCTACCAATATCCAATGCGTACACGTACGCTAGTTCTGTCTGCCCCAAATCTGAACTTTCTCGGCATCATTCTACCAATCAGAATTTTGGCTTTGTTTGCCGTTTGGTTGTTAACCATCTTTCGTTGGCTTCCGCCAGTTAGACGACAATTGCGTCGCTTGAAGATCATGTTTGAGACACCCATGTTAAGTTGGCAAGATCTCGAAACAATTCAACAACCGGCTTTAATCATCGTTGGTCAATATGACTTTATCAGTTCTAGTCATACCGCAACCATTGCCAACCATTTACCAAACAGCCAACTAATAACGCTACCTCATCGGAGCCATCTGGTTATTTTCACAGCCCCTCACTATTTCACAAAATTGACCAAACAATTTCTGAATAAGGAGAACCATATTCATGATTAATTTCATTAAACAGAAATCAATTTATTTCCGGCGCTTTTTCATTATTGCAATGGCCTTCATTGGACTCTATGAGTTAGGCTTATTGTTTACCCGCCTACCAAACAATGCCTTTGTCGATACTTTCAATACAATTCCGACCTATAGTTTAATCATCATCTTTTTCCTAGGACTTGTTCTAGCAACATTGCCCCTTGGTTATGATGGTCTGTTACGTCGTAGATTCCACCGGAACAGTAACCTGTCAGAATCGGCCTTTTGGACTGCAACTTGGAGCGCATCTAATATCAATCGAAACATTGGAATTGCTGGGTACTTAAGTGCCATTTTGCGAAATAACTTATATGCTAGCAATGAAAAAAGTGAATTACATCAGCTTAGTCGGCACATGTATTGGTGGCGTCTAACTGGCTTGAGCATTTTCAGTCTAATCAGTTTGTTGATCTTATGGATTGGTTACAATAGCTTTCCCGACTTTCCTTATTCACATTGGTTAATTACCGGTATTCTACTACCATTCATTGGATGGTTCATCGCACCATTCTTTGGTGGACTAAAAATTAAAGAAGGCTTCTCATTATCAGAACGATTGAAAATTACCGGTATTTCCAGTCTTGAATGGTTGTTAAACGCCTTTATTTTCACGGCGATTGGATGGTTTGGTGGCATTACAAATAACTTCTTAATTCCAATTGCCATCCTCTTTATCATTGCACAAGCCTATGGCACAGTTACGATGGTTCCTGGTGCTTGGGGTGTCTTCGATGTCATGACCGTTTTTGGCCTACAAATTCTCGGACTAACTAGCTCTAGCGCCTTTGTTTGGGTGCTAATCTATCGTCTCGCCGTCTACATCATTCCATTGTTTTTCGCCCTGGCAATCAGTTTGTTTAATCTAAACGCCAAGCCTAGTAGTCTGCCTGAGACCTTTCTAACATCGCTTGGCCACAGTATTACATCATTTTTACTCTACATGACCGGTTTAGCGTTGATTTTAGCTAGTACTCTGCCAGGCTTCGTTCATCAATTTGATTTTGCAACTGATTTATTGCCCTGGTCACAAAATCTAATTAATCATTTCCCAGCTATCGTTTTGGGATTTTTACTCTTATTCTCAGGTCGCGGAATTGCAAGTAAGGTTCGCCGCGCCGTGATTCCAGCCATTGCTGTAATCCTTTTGACAATTATCTATGTAAGCCTAGATCATTTTTCTTGGCGGATCCTATTGATTTTCTACATTCTTTTAATACTCTTAATCGTCACCTATAAGGCCAACTACCGTGCTCAATTCATCTATGGTTGGGAGGCTCTAACCCTAGATAGTCTCGTTATTGGAGCAACAGTTGTTGCTTACATTATTACTGGGGTTGTACAACAACCTCAAATCTCCGCGCGACTTCATCTACCTAAAAATCATATTTTCTTGGTTCCCTCCTTTCATTGGTGGCTGACCGGCTTCATTACAATTATGCTTTTAGGTGTTGTGCTAGTAGTTATGCTTCGGATCTTAAAGGGAGCGATCATTCCACTGGGCGAGCCCTTAGATGAATATCAACTAGCCGCTGTTCTTGCACTCGGCGATAATCACTACAGTAGCCTAGCCTATCTTGGCGACAAGCGCTTTTATTATTACCGACCTGATGAAGGTAGCACAAATACTGTTGCCATCCAGTTCCGCCTGGTTAACGATAAAGCCATCGTCATGAGTAATCCATTTGGCTTGGCAAGCGACTTCCATGCCGCTCTAAACGCCTTTATCGAGGAAGCTGATCGTCTTAATTACCGACCAGTCTTTTACGAAGTCTCACAAGACATTGCGATGTTCGTCCACGAATTTGGTTACAATTTCTTCAAGCTCGGCGAAGAGGCCTGGGTTGATACAGAAAACTTCAAAACAGCTGGTAAGAAATTTGCAAATATTCGCAGTGTCAACAACCAAGTCGATAAGGCCGGTTATCGTTACGAAGTCATTCAACCACCTTTCTCAGCAGAGCAAATGGCAGAATTACGGGCAGTTTCTGATGAATGGCTAAATGGCCGCGAAGAAAAGGGCTTCTCACTAGGTTATTTCAAAGAATCATATATCCAACGTGATGCAGTCGCTCTATTGAAGAGCCCCACCGGCACAATTGAAGCCTTCGCCACTTTGATCCGCTCTGAGAGCGAAAATCAGATGGCGGTTGATCTAATGCGCTTTACCAAGGAAGCGCCTAACGGAACAATGGATGTGCTGTTCGTTAAGACCTTCGAATATGCTAAGTCACAAGGTTATCGAACTTTCAATCTGGGAATGGCGCCCTTGACCAATGTTGGGGTCTACGACCAAAGTTTCATTCGTGAGCGAATTGCCAATATGGTTTATCAATACGGTTCAAGCATCTACTCTTTCGATGGCCTTCGACGCTATAAGAGTAAATTCGCCTCAGATTGGCATCCCTACTATATCGCTTATTCAAATCGTTCAAATATCATCTTTGTTATGATCGCACTGCTACGAATTGACAATACCGGCGAGTGAGTACGCCATAATTAACTGAGATCTTGTAAAAGGTCTCAGTTTTTTTGCGCAAAAAAAGCTCCAACCAATAAAGATTGAAGCTAAATTATCAGCCTATTCTAATACTTCTGAGTCATCAAAATGCCATAACTCCCAAGCATAAATCGTCAATGTTCGTACAATTGCATAGGCTGGAATTGCCAGAATCATCCCACCAATTCCAGCAATATTCCCTGCGGCTAGCAACAAAATAATGATTGTCAACGGATGGATATTCAACGAGTTTCCAATGATCTTAGGATAGATCAAGTTTCCGTCAATCTGCTGCACGATTATGACCACTACGATTGTCCAAACAACCTGCCAAGGGCCCTGGAAGATCGCCACAAACAATGCCGGCACGATTCCAATATATGGACCAACGTATGGAATCAGGTTGGTAATCCCGGCAATCACACCTAGTAGCAACGCATATTTTTGACCAATTGTGAAATACCCAACTGTTGTAAAGACACCTACGAAAAGCATTTCAATTGCCTGACCACTGATATATTGCGAAATTGTTTTATTAAGTCGACTAAAAACATCTGCAACATTGTCCCGACGGCTTGCTGGAAAGAAACGCTGAATGGCAGGAACCAAACGATCGCCGTCATTTAACATGTAAAAGGTCATCACTGGAACAGTAATTGCAGTGATCGTAATGCTTGTCATAGTTCCAATCAAAGTTGATAACGAGTTAGCTGTTCCCTGTACAAAACTTCCCATAAACTTGGCTAACTGGCTCTGTAACTCCCCCATGTGGTCCTTAATTCCCATCTCTTGGACCCATTGCCAATGACTTGCCTCTAGAATCATATGCTGACTGCTTTGTACCAAACCAGGAATATTTTCAACTAGCTTAGCAATTTGAGTAACCAAACTAGGAATCAACACTATGAATGATGCAATTACGATTACTAAGAATACGATCAGAACGATAAAAACTGCCAACAAATGCGGCATGCGTCGACCGTTGCCAAACTTGATCTTCTTAAGCAAACGAATAAATGGCAACAACAAGTAGGTCAAAAAACCCGAAATGATAATTGGCACGAAAATCGAGGAAATAAACTTTCCAATTGGCTCTAAGATAAACGTCATTTGACTGACTACTACAATCAAAATGGCTAACGCCAGTAATTCCAGCGTCCAAAACAGGATCTTTGAGTCCTGCAATCTCTTTAACATAGTTTCACTCCACTTCAAACTTATAAACTAATTTCTATTATAGCAGAAGTCGCGCATTCCTTGATAGAAAGCCAAGTGATTTATTTCACTATTGAATTAGGTTTAACTTTACCGGTAACGAATGTAACACGAACAAATAAAGCTAATAAAAACCGCCTCAGACAAAGCTAAAGCGGTTTTGTTTTCAACTTATCCACAGGGTTGTGGATAAGTTGAAAAAGTTTGTGAAATTCACTAATCAATGTGTATCAAAGCTTGTTAAATCAGGGTCAACCGCTAGTTCAAGCACTGAAACGTCAGTTACCTTCCCATAGGGTGACGGTGATTGCCGTAAAATTTTCAAGAATTCAGCCAAGGCATCAGCCCCACCCTGTGCGATCACTTCGACCTGACCATTTCGTAGATTACTAGCCCTTCCGGTAATCCCACGTTTCTTTGCTTCAAGTTGTGTGAAATAACGAAATCCGACACCCTGTACACGTCCTGTCACAAGTACTTTAACAGCTCGCATCTCTACACCTCCACATTATTCGATATTTTCACTCATATTATAGCAAAGAAAAAAAGCCGACGTAGTTTTACGTCGACTTTTCATCAAAATTACTTATCTACTGATAGATCACTGCCAAAATACTTAACTGACAGCTTCTTCAAAGTGCCATCTTTTTTCAAACTTGCTTGAGCCTTTGTAATTGCCTTGGCAAGTTTTTGATCCTTCTTGCTTAACATTGGTGCCGCACCAGATTTTGGCAAAACTGATGATGCATCAATCGCCTTCAAATCAGTTTTAGGGTTCGCCTTCTTATAGACACCCCATGAATCAGCCGAGTTAAACGTTGCCACTGCCTTCCCTGACTCAACTAGATCAAGTGATTCAGTGAACCCAGGCGATGCAATAATATCAGCACCTAGTTGCTTAGCAACTTCACCATAATCCGATGATGTTGATTGCGCCATCTTCTGACCCTTAACCTTCTTCGGATCCTTCAGACTCGCGTTCTTTTTAACAATCATCACCCCTTTGGTGTAAAGGTATTGACTAGCAAAAGTATAGCTCTTTTGACGTTCAGCATTCACACCCATATCATTGTAAATTACGTCAAATTTATTTGCATCCAAACCAGCTGGCAATGAATCAAACTTTGTTTCAACGAATTTGACCTTCAAACCCATCTTTTTAGCAACATTCGTCGCCACTTCAACATCGTAACCAGTCAGTTTGCCATCCTTACCCACGTAAGAGAATGGACTATAGGTACCTTCCAGCCCAACTGTTAATGTCCCCTTGGTTTTCAACTCGCTTTGGTAACTTGCCGCCGATACGCTTGTAACAGATAGCAAGCTCGAACCCATTAACCCAAACGCCATTGTGGCAACTGCTATTTTTTTGAACATGCTCATTAGTATTTCTCCATTTTAATTTATTCGATAGCAACCTTCCAAAATTAGCAAGATTAACATCGAATAAAGCCCTTTAAATTAGCAATTACACACCTTACGCATTTGTCGGTCCTCCGTATTATTCTGTCGTCAGAATACACGAAAACATTCCACTTGTCAAAGATACTAATTTTTTAGAAGTTTCTGGAATTAGCTTGCAAGTTTGTCTTAAAAACAATACACTTACTTATAAATAATTGTTAGTTAAACAAGGAGGTCCATCATGCTACACAACCCATTTAATTCTGGATACTGTGTACGCCTAACGCGTTTGTCACGTTAGGTCGTTTTGGTGGTCTTCAAATCGATACTAAAAGCATCCCGCGTTAGGCTATTCTCATAACTCTAGCGCGGTTTTTTATGCACTTTTTGCAAAAAGGAGTCCTGATTATGTTCTCATTCATCGCCACTTATGCCCCGCAACTGATTGTAGCGGGGATTAAGTATACTATCCCGCTCGCATTGATCTCATTCGTTCTAGCGGTGATCATCGCTGTGATCGTTGCTGTAATTCGTTCATATCAACCACATACTAGCGGGATCAAGCGCCTTTTCTGGCAAATCATCAAATTTATTGCTTGGTTTTACGTCTGGCTCTTCCGTTCAACGCCAATGCTGGTACAACTATTCATCGTGTTCTACGGATTACCTAAGCTTGGTATTAGTTGGTTATCACCATCTGCATGGTCTTCAGCGATCTGGGTTCTGTCCCTTAACACTGGGGCATATGCCTCTGAAGCAATTCGCGCGGCGATATCATCTATCCCGGACACACAACGTGAGGCGGCGGCCGCTTTGGGTATGACCGATCTTCAAATCTTCGTCCGTATCATCTTGCCACAGGCGACTCGTGTTTCGATTCCAACACTTGCTAATTCCTTTATTTCATTAGTTAAGGACACATCACTGGCCTCCGTCGTAACTTTGGTTGAGATGTTCTACCTTTCACAGCAACTAGCCGCCGTTAGTTATAACACATTGCAAATGTATACCTTAGTTGGCGCATTATACGCAATTTTTGTCACAATTCTATCAATCCCTCAGCGCTATATCCAACGCTGGGCGGACCGTTTTATAAAGGTTCAAGGGTGATACTAATGCTTAAATTAGAAAAAATTGATAAGCGTTACGCTGATCATCACGCACTAAAAGATATCAATGTTACGTTCAAGCCAAATGAGACAACAGTGATTGTCGGACCCTCTGGATCTGGAAAATCAACTCTACTCCGTTCCTTGAACCTGTTGGAACAGGCAGATAGTGGCCTATATACAATTGACGAGCGGACGATTGACTTCAGTCAGCCCATCACAACAGAGACGCTCCTTTGGACTCGACGCAAAACAGGGATGGTTTTCCAACAACCACGTATGTTTGATCATTTAACTGTCCTGAAGAACATTATCGAAGCTCCTATTCAGGTTCGTAAACAAAAGAAGTCGGACGCGATTAAACACGCCCTAGTTCTTTTGGACGAAGTCGGCTTGAATGACACCGCGAATCGCTATCCCTACCAGCTTTCTGGTGGTCAAACTCAGCGCGTTGCAATTGCCCGCGCACTTGCCATGGATCCTGAGTATCTCTTACTCGATGAGCCAACCAGTGCGCTAGACCCAGAGCTTGAAGCCCAGGTGTTGCATATTTTAAATAACTTTGCCAAAGCCGGTCAAACAATGATTATCGTTACCCACAATATGGATTTTGCCCGCGCCGCCGCGGATCGCATGATTTTCTTAGAAGATGGGTCAATTCAATTCGATGGCTCGCCGGAAGATTTCTTCGATCATCCAACGGAACGAATCGAACATTTCTTAAATGCTTACAAGTTTACAGAGTAAAAAGAACGCCGAGAAATCGGCGTTCTTTTTATTTATCTTCATCTGGCAAAACCAACTGCCAACGTTGATTGAAAAATTTACGATAGGCCTGATAGGATGCCCAGACTGAGGCAATTCCCGTTGCTGCCAATAGCATAAAGACTACCATAATCTGATATTTAATTGCCTTGATTGGATCTACTCCCGCCATAATCAACCCTGACATCATTCCTGGCAAGGAAACTAAGCCATACGTCCTGACAGAATCAATCGTTGGTTGCATTCCAATCCTAATTGCCTCACGGAAGATTTCTCCTGAAGCTGTTTTAGGTGGTGCACCCAGGGCAAGTCGTTCAAAGACCTGATCCTGCTGATCATGGAATTGTTGCTTGAGGCTACGAAAAACCAAACCTACTGCGGTCATTGAATTACCAGCAACCATTCCGGTTACCGGAATCATTTGATATGGCACCATTTTCAGCACGCCCGTCAGCACTAGAATACCCATGGTAAGCGTTGTTGATAATAACAATCCTCCCAATGCAATCCCAAAAGCACCTGGAATCCCACGACCACGCTTCTTACCATTATAAGCAGCATTAAACACAATAAATAATTGCATTATCAACGTCACGATCAGATTATCAACTTTAAAGATCGCCGTTAACAGGTAACCAACGGCAATCAATTGTAAAATCGCCCGCACAACTGAAATAATTGTGTCTTTTTCTAATTTAAGCTTTTGTTTATAGCTAATTGCCAAAGAAATCAAAACTAAGACGAACGCCAGGGCAAGTGACCAATTACTAACATCAACTTTCATCACTAAGCACCCCGCGACCATTCTCAATTGTTAAAAGCATTTTTGCATTGGCAATCTCATCACTATCATGAGTAACCGAAATCATAATATTGTTTGTCTTTGCATGAAGTTCAGCTAGTACCTGCCAGATAATCCGCTTAGTTGCCTCATCGAGACCTGTAGATATCTCATCCAAAAGCAACACCTTAGGTGGAAAAAGTAAGTTTCGTAACAATCCTACCCGTTGACGCTGACCACCTGAAAGCTCATTAATCTCGCGGTCCAAAATTTCCGCTGGTAAATCCATTTGAGCTAGCCCAGTTAATTGAGTTGATTCATCTGGAGTCAGATTACGGATGATAAACGGTAAGTCCAAATTATCTCGGACGGTCTGCCCAAATAAATGCGCCGACTGAGTGACATAGGAAACCGCTTGGCGGTAAGTGCTAATCTCATATTCCGATTGCAACTTCCCATCTAAATAGACTGCTCCTTTACTGGCATCAATCAAACCGGCAATCACTTTCAACATCAAACTCTTACCATTACCAGATTTACCGACCACTGTTAACCAAGCGCCTGCTTCTAGATCAAAGGATATTCCTTGAAATATCCAATCATCAAACTTCATCCCTAATTGACTAACACTTAGGTTCGTCATTAACCTTCTCCCTCGATTTTGATATCCTGTTCCACAATTGGCAGTAACTCTAACCAAGTTGATTCAAACAACGTTTGGAACAAACTATCGTCCCACTTATCAGCAAAAAAAGGATGATAAAAATACGTCAACGCCTGCATAATCGTCAAGCCTCGATGCATTCTAAAAGTATTCCAGGCCATAATTGTCTCAACTCCCTTTGCAAAGTCCATCAACCTTGCAGGAATCAGCTGTTCTTCATTTCTTAGCCTTTGCTCATAATATGTCATCAACTCATGTTCTCTTTTATATGCTTCACGCCGCTGGATCACTAAATCCCATAACCAATCATGCAAGGCTTGTACACGTTCACTCGGCACATATCGCGTGGCCGCTTTTAGAATTGGACGATCAACTGAGTCCAACCATGCCTGATTCATCGAAATAAACAAATCGTCTTTATTTGAAAAATGCTTATATAAAGCGGCTGATGTAATCGAAAGTTCACGGGCAACATCGGCTAAGCGTACTTTATCAGCACCCTTTTCGGCTAACGCACGTCGGGCTGCCAAAAATATTTCTCTCTGATTAACTTTCGCCATTGTTTTCCTCACTTTCTCGAATCCGTTATCTAAAGATTAAACGCATCACTGTATTGTAGAGTTCCTCGCACGTTACTTAGGACACCTGTGACCAATTCTTTAATCATAAACAGTTCATCTTTAACTGCAAACGGCGCTGTGATGCCATATTCCCTTGCTGGCAGATAGCCAAACTTGGGATAGTATTCGGCATGCCCCAGCACGCTAATATACGTATACCCAGCAGCACATGCTCTCAATTCAAGTGCTTTAATTAAGCGAGCACCAATTCCCTGTCTTTGAGCATCTGTTGCCACTTCTAACGGTGCCATCACCAAACCATCCTGATTATCAGCGACTTGGATTGGGCTTAGCAATCCATGACCAAGTAATCGTTCATTCTCAGTAACAACCAACTCTAACTGTCGGTTATAATTGTCTTCTAATCGCAAACGCTCAACAAGCTCATTCTCATCATTATAACCATGTTGTGTGTTCGAAAATGCATCAAAAATCAAATCATTGATTCTCTGATAGTCATTTGTATTTATCGCTCGAATTAGCATAACCCACCCTCTAACTATATCTTTCATAAATACTTATACCTTTAATTATCGCACGTCTTGATAACAACAACACAAAAACGACTCACAATTTTAGTGAGCCGTCATTTCTTTCAATTAATGCTTTATCTCGCGCAAATTAAAGACTATCAACATGCTAAACACCAGGCTAACAATATAGATTGGCAAGATATGGATTGAGCCGTTATGCAAAAGGCTGATTCCATACGTTAATCCACTGATTAACCAATAGTACGCAAAACTAAACATGCCACTTGCCGTGCCGATTACATCACCATAACTAATCAACGCCTGACTCAATGCAAGAGGCAAAACAATGTTCAAACCTAAAAAGATTCCAAAAATCGCTACCAAGATAAGCAGAACATTATCACTCCACGTTCCAAGAAGAAAGCCAAAACTGCTAATCATCGCAATCAATAAGCCAACATTCATAATGGTGCGGTTACGCCAATAATTTAAGGCTACATTACTAATTAGTGCACCTAAAACGCTAGCACCTGCAATAATCAATCCCGAACAACCATACGCAACGGCAGTAAATTTAAAATGATTCATGAAAATAAACGGTGCTTCAGCATAGTAGCTGAATAAAACACCATTAACTCCGCTGATCAGAATACCGAATACCCAAACATTTTTATCAACCAGCAATCGACGCATTACTCGCCATACAGATACTGAAAGCTCACTCCGCGAACTACCTTTAGTCTCGGGCAACCGCAACCAGGTATATAGCATAATCAAAACTGCCATCATTACCAGAGTAGAAAATACGTTTCGATAACCTAGATAGGTTTGTACAATACCGCCTATAAGCGGTCCGAGAGCCGGTGCTAATGACATCGCCGCTCCAACTTTGGCGAAGACTTTTCCTGCGTCCTTGCCCGTAAAGGATTCACGCATGATTGTTTGTGTCACAACTGATCCAACACTTGCCCCAAAAGCCTGTACCAAGCGGGCAGTCAATAGAACACTAAAACTTGGGGCAACCACCAAACTAACATTCCCCAACAAGTAGACTAAGATACCCCAAAGCATGCTCTGTCGTCTACCAAATTGATCTGACAACCAGCCCCAAAATAAGACGCCAAAGGCAAATGCGATAAAATAACTGCCCATGAGTAATTGAGCAGTCCGCGCCGTGACATGCAAATTTTGGCTAATCGCTGGTAATGTGGGTGTAAAGATTGATTCACTGATTTGTGGAAATCCCACCAAAACAATCATTAAGATAATTGATGGAACCATTTTCTGGACGTTTTTCATTTTTAACTCCTAAATAAGATTTTATTTTAAAGAAAAACGTCCTAAATCATCTACGGCCACACATGTTATGAATTTAAAATATTCCATTGCACATGACCTCCTGTTATTAATGATGCTACTTTACCAGAATCGGCGTCATAATACAAAACGGTCGTTTTTTTCATTAGGCACCTTTTAGTGGGTACTACCAAATTCTCGATTAACGCGCTAGAGTATAGGTATACTTTTACTAAAAGGAGCTTAATGATTATGACAATTTCTTCACTCACAGATTCTTATACATTAAACAACGGCGTTAAGATTCCAGGGATCGGTTTCGGTACTTGGCAATCAGCTGATGGTGACGAAGCGTATCAAGCTGTCCTAGATGCCCTTAAATCAGGCTACCGTCACATTGATACGGCGGCCATTTATGGTAATGAAAGTTCTGTCGGACGTGCAATTGCTGATAGTAAAATTGATCGTCAAGATCTATTCGTAACTTCTAAACTATGGAACAATGTTCGCGGCTATGATGAAACCTTAGCTGCCCTAGACGAATCACTAAATAAACTAGGTTTAGAGTACCTAGACCTTTATCTAATCCACTGGCCAAATCCCATTGATTACCGTGCGAACTGGGCGGAAATGAATGCTGAAACTTGGCGTGCAATGGAAGAGGCTTATCGCTCTGGCAAGGTTCGCGCAATTGGAATCTCCAACTTCCAAGTTCAACATCTCGAGGCATTGCTGAAGACCGCTGAAATCAAACCAATGGTTAACCAACTTTTCATTAACCCTTCTGACTTGGAGAGTAGCATTGTTGAACTAAATCAACAACACGAGATTCTAACAGAAGCTTATTCACCACTTGGTACGGGACGCCTTTTGGCAACTCCTGCGATTTTGAATCTTGCTGATCGTCTTGGTAAATCACCAGCTCAAATTGCAATTCGCTGGTCATTGCAACATGGCTTTTTACCACTGCCTAAGTCAACGCATAGAAAATATATCGAGCAAAATACACAAGTATTCGACTTCGAGCTTTCAAACGCAGATATGAGTACGTTGGATGCCCTAAACGGTACAATTGGAACCCACATCGACCCTGATACAACCGATTTCTAGAAATTTACTGTTTCATGTGAAACATAAACAAAAAAGGCGTCCGTCTTAAACTAAAACTAGTTTAAGACGGACGCCTTTCTTCTATTTATTCAAAACCATCCGTAGTCATTGAAGCCTCAAACATTGCGACTACATCTGCAGGCGCAAGCTTCTTATAACCACGTGTATTTAATGATCCAACCTCAACAGCTGATTCAGCCATTACTTGGAACTTTTGGTTGTCCATGATCTCAACACCTTGCAAGACCGTTGGAACATCCAAACTCTTAACCCAGTTGTACGTTGCTTGAATTGCTTGTTCAGCAGCTTCCAAATCATCGGTTGCTTGAATATCCCAAACATTTCGTGCGAACTTAGCAAACTTAGCTTGTGATGTTTCATCAAGCACTTGCTTCATCCAACGTGGAGTTAAAATACCTAGTCCAACACCATGAGTAATGTCGTAGTAAGCTGACAACTCATGTTCAATTGGGTGAACTGTCCAACCGTTTTCGTTACCAGAACCAACCAAGCCATTCAAAGCCATCGTTGAGGCAAGCATCAAAGCACCACGTGCATTGTAATCATCTGGATGCGCCAAAGCAACCGGCGCATTTGAGATAACTGTCCGCATCAAGCCTTCAATCATTCCATCAGTTACTGGTGTGTAAGCCCGATCAAAGTACTGCTCTGTCAAATGAGAGAAGATATCAATTGATCCTGCGGCTGTTTGCCACTTAGAAACAGTTAGCGTATTAGCTGGATCCAAGAATGAAACTGCTGGAGTGTTAGGTCCATAAGTTCCCAACTTCTTGTTTTCAGCCATATTAGAGATAACTGAACCACGGTTCATCTCAGTTCCCGTTGCTGAAAGCGTTAAGATATCTACCAATGGTAGTTGATCAATATCGTTACGCAAGGCAGAATTCTCAACTAACTCCCAAGGATCACCCTCATAGAACTTTGCTGAGGCAATAACCTTTGATGCATCAATAACTGAGCCACCACCAACAGCTAAGACAACATCAACATCGTGTTCCTTGGCTAACTTTTGTCCGGCACGAACACTTTCAATCTTTGGATTAGGTTCAACGCCAGCCAATTCGACCACGTCCATCCCTGCCAAAAGGCGCATCACTTGTTCATACAAGCCTGAACGCTTGATTGAGCCACCACCGTAAACAAATAGGACTTTGTTACCAAATTGTGTGATTGCATCACGCAATTGTCCCTCAATCAAATCACGTCCAAAACGGATATCCGTCTTATTCTGGAAAGTAAAATTATTCATTTCATTCATGTAATTTAACCCCATTTCTTTCTTTATATAAGTAATTATAAATCTTATTTAGCAACTGAACAATCACTTGCTAAGAATTGAACAATCTTAAACCTTTCGATAACGCTTCAAACCAACTATATTTATCAAAGTTAACAAAACAAGGAAAAGTAATAACACCAGCAAATCAGGAACAATCTCTCCAAAGCCAACGCCCCGCATAACAATATTTGTCATTGCGTCACCAGCGTATTTCATCGGCAAGATTGCCGCAATCCATTGTACCCAGTTCGCCATTGTATTCAATGGAATCATCCCTGAAAAGAAAATCTGTGGCACAATAATTAACGGAATAAACTGCATCATTTGGAACTCGGATTTTGCAAAAGTTGACATTAAGATCCCAAATGCCAGGGCGACTAATGCCAAAACAATATTAACTAACAATACCAATCCTAAGGATCCTAATACCTCAACTTTTAAAATCCAAACCGTATAAACAACAATCAATAACGTTTGGAGAATTGCAAGCACGCCATACGCCAGCATATAGCCAAAGACAATATCAGAACGTTTTACCGGCGTTGCCAATAATCGATCAAGCGTTCCCGAAGTACGCTCGCGTAACAGCGCCATGCCCGAGATTAAGAACACAAAGAAAAATACAAAGAACCCCATTAAAATTGGAATAATTTTGGCAAAAAAAGTTGTGTTGGCATCACCGTAGACATATTTATTATGAATGGTTGCCAGAGTCGTGCTTCCGGCTAAATTAGCAACATTAATCCCTGGGACATTTTTCAAGTTCGCCGCCAGCGTTGCAATGTGCGTTTGTGTATCGCTCACATTTGCTTTGGTAATGGCACCTTGTAAGGCCGCCTTAGCTAAATTTGTCTTACCGGCGTCAACATTCGCATTCGTTAGATAATATTGCTCGTCCTTATTAACAATCACAGTATCTAAATTGTCATCCTTTAGAGCTTGTTGCGCCTTTTCATTAGACGAAAAATCAGTTACAGCAATATGTTTGGTATCGCTCAAATTTTGAGACACTTTAGTATTGACATTGACCACCCCAATTCGTGCCGTGGTTGTGTCATTTACTGAAAAAACATAATTCATCAATGTTAAAACCAACAGCGGTGCGATGAACATTAGTGCTAGCGTCCGTTTATCGCGGAGCAACTCTAAAACAACTCGCTTAGCAACAGCTATTGTCCGCATAATCATTCACCTTCTGCTTTCAAAAAGACATCTTCAATTGATGAAACTTGATACTGCTCTTTTAGTGCGGCTGGTTGATCGTTTGCGATTAATCGCCCACCTAACAGCAATGCAACTCGATCAGTTAATTCTGCCTCATCCATTACGTGAGTTGTGACCAAGATTGCTCGATCCAGTTCCTTGAGCCGCTTTAACTCTGCCCAAACCTGTCGGCGTAATGCCGGATCAATCCCAACCGTTGGTTCATCAAGCACAAGTAATGCCGGATCACCTAACAATGCCAGCGCAAGCGATAACCGGCGCTTCATTCCACCGGAAAAACCTTCAACCTTGTTATTTAAATCATCAGTTAACTTAACAACTTCAGCCACACGAGTTACCTCAGCATTAAGCTCTTGCTTTTTTAGACCTTTCATCTGCCCGAAAAAAATTAAATTCTCTTTGGCCGTCAACTGTTCGTATAAGGCATCCGATTGAGCCATGTAGCCAATATTGGCCAAAAGTGCTCGTTGAGGCATTTGTAAATCAAAAACAGTTGCTTCTCCAGCATCGCTCACTTCCATGCCTAACATTACCTTGATAATCGTAGACTTACCCGAACCAGAAGGTCCAATTAAGCCAACAATTTCGCCAGGTTGCACCTGAAAAGACACATCCAGCAAAACTTGCTTTTTACCAAAACTCTTTTCTAAATGTTTTAAATCTATAACCGCTGCTTCCATTTCGCTTGCCTCCAAAAACAACCGTGCCGAACTGTCCCTACCTACAAACCTACCCAATTCACAAGTGAGTATGCACTCATTGTACCATTCATTCTCTTGTCCTATGATAAATTTAGCGCTTATATCCTGCATCATGTTAGAATTAACTATCTAATGAAAAGGAGCTGAGATTTAATCTCAATTGTAGGAAGAATATGAATGGTCAAAAATATCCTAGTAAACCAAAAAAGGAACGTGTTTCACATGAAACACGTCCTACAAACAAAAACTTTCGTAGCAACGACGTAAAGGTCTCGCTTGGTGACAAGCTACTCATTACAATCAAGCGTCTTGGAATCAACGGTGAAGGTATCGGCTACTATAAGCGCAAGATTACCTTTATTCCAGGTGCTTTGCCCGATGAAGTTGTTGATGTAACAGTTACCAACATTACCGATAAGTTTATCGAAGCTGAGGTCAATAAAATCAAGAAGCGTTCGCCACATCGGATCAAGCCAATTGATAACCAAGATGTCGGTGGAGTTGAACTAGCCCACCTAGCTTATTCCGAACAGTTAGTTTTTAAAACTGATTTAATCAGACAAGCGCTAGAAAAGTATCAACCTCGTGGCTTCAAATATTATGATTTGCGTCCAACCATTGGGATGGATGATCCAACCGGCTACCGAAGCAAGGCACAATTCCCAATCCGCGAGGTCAACGGCAAGTTGCGCGTCGGAATGTATCGCCGTCAATCACATGAGTTGATTGATCTGCCCGCAATTTCAACTCAGAATCCCATCACCCTAAAAGTTGTTCGGACCGTTCGAGACATCATGGCCGATCTCGGAACATCGATTTATGATGAGAAACGTAACCGCGGGATGGTCAAAACGCTGATTGCTCGTGTCAGTTCATCAACTGGCTTTGTTCAATTAACGATCGTCACCAGCCAAAATGATATTTATGGTGTTGACGAATTAATCCAAGCTATTAATGCCGAATTACCCGAAGTTGTTTCAATTAGTCAAAACATTAACCCTGGTACATCTTCATTGATTTGGGGTGACGACACTAAGTTGTTGTGGGGTGACGAATATATCACCGAAACAATTAATGGTAAAGACTTCAAGCTATCACCACGCGCCTTTTTGCAGTTAAATCCAACTCAAACCGCACGTTTATATCAAGAAGCCATCTCGGCACTTGACTTAACCCATGCGGATAAATTGATCGACGCGTACTCAGGTGTTGGAACAATCGGTATTTCATTGGCTGATCTTGCCGGTGAAGTCCGCGGTATGGATACAGTTCCTGAAGCAATCGATGATGCAAACGAGAACGTTGCTGATAACGGATTAAACAATGCTGAATATTTCGTTGGTGCTGCTGAACGTCTAATTCCCAATTGGGCTCGTGAAGGCTGGATTGCGGATGCACTAGTTGTTGATCCACCACGAACCGGTTTGGGTGAACCATTACGGCAAACGATCTTGGCTACCAAGCCAGAGAAGTTTGTCTATATTTCTTGTAACCCGTCTACTTTGGCGCGTGATTTAGTTGACTTGGCGAAAGTTTACCGTGTCGAATACATTCAATCAATCGACATGTTCCCACAAACTGCTCGCTGGGAAGGCGTTGTTAAATTAACGAAAATCAAATAATTGAAAAACGCTTCTTTCATCAAATTGAAAGAAGCGTTTTTTTACTTTACCTTGCTAACAGTGCCACTTGCGTCTTTTTGGACCTTCATCTGATCGACCTGAATATAACCCAACTTCTTTAGGAGGGTTTTCTGTACAGGTGCTGACTTCATATATTTAACAAAAGCCTTGGTTCCCTTATCAGGATGCTTAGTCGTATACATGTGCTCGTAAGCCCAAATCTTCCACTTATTAGTAGTCACATTCTTATCATTTGGGGCAACGTTATCTAATTTAACCGTCTTCAGTCCCTTTGCGGCACTCCCTTGTGTATAAGAAAATGCCAAATAGGAAATCGCTCCTGGTGTCTGTGCAACAATCTTCTGCACAGCTCCGTTTTGATCTTGTGACTGTGCCTGGGTCTCATTCTTACCATCCATGACCGCCTGGTCAAACGTTAGCCGTGTCCCAGATCCGTCAGCTCGTGTTACTAAGACGATTGCTTGATCTTGACCACCAACTTGTTGCCAGTTCGTAATTTCGCCAGTGAAGATTTTCTGTAACTGATCATGCGTTAAGTTCTTTACCTTTACCGCTTGATTAACAACTGGCGCAATTCCGACAACTGCGACTTTATTGTCAGCTAGCTTCTTTGCATCAATCCCCGATTTTTGTTCGGCGAAAATATCCGAATTACCAATTGTCACGCCACCTGAGCCAACTTGACTCAAACCAGCACCTGAACCGCCTCCTTGTACATTGACAGTTGTTCCTGGATTGGCATCCTGAAAAGCCGCCCCAGCCTGTTCGGCCAACGGTTGTAAAGCGGTTGAACCAACTGCCAATACATTTGAATTGGCCGACGCAATTGCCGGAACACTCAAAGTCGTTGCACCGATCATCATTGTTGCTAGAATACTTCCCACTAGTGCTCGCTTAGCCATCATAAAGTCCCACTCCATTCTAAATGTAACTGATCTGCATACTAATGTAGCTAGGCCGCCGTGGTTAATAGTAGTTGAGTTATAGGATTCGCTGGCGTCCTAACTACAATTTATATGTTAGAAGAACTTTGTAAAAAATTAGCGGGAAAGATGTAACGATGTTGTAAGCGTTGGTAAAAGTTTCTTTTACAGTGTAAAGATTATTTGATTAGTTGATATGCAAAGCGTTCTCCATGCTCAAAGGGAAAATGAATCATCCCCTGATAACTAAAACCGGCTCTTTGAATCACTTTTTGCATAATCATATTCTTAGGATATGTATCAATCCTAATATCCGTATAGCCAAGCTCTTGGGACCACTTCACGGATTCATTCATCAAAGTCTGTGACAATCCTTGACCACGGACTTGTTGGCTAACTGCAACCCGATGAATTGCAATGTATTTCCCTGATACACCTGACCAGGTACCCTCAATTGCTTCATAAATTGGATCTGGTCCAGCAACTAAAGCTACATAGCCAACAATCGTCTGATCAAAAATCAACACATAACCACGTTCTGCAAGTACATCCTCTGTAATAATGGATTCTGTAGGTCCTTGATTTGCCTGCCATTGTGGCGACCCTTGTTCTGCCAAATACGCAATTGCCGCTGTAATTATTTCCATTACTGCTGGTATATCATCAGCAGTCGCTTTCCGTGTATAAGTCATCATATTCCTCGCAATCTCAATCACTAATATCTTAAATATTATAACCGCATTTACATCAATAATCCGTTATAAAGAAACAATCTCCGGACTTCTATTGAAAATAGCCGGCATTTCCCGTACAATAATAAACAACTATTTTCAGGAGGATCTAATGGCAAACACAAACGAACACGAAAGTATTTTGGTTCTCGACTTTGGTAGTCAGTACAACCAACTTATTACCCGCCGCATTCGCGAACTTGGTGTTTACTCTGAGCTTAAATCACATAAGCTAACCGCTCAAGAGATTAAAGAACTTAATCCCAGTGGTTTAATTTTCTCAGGTGGACCAAATTCCGTCTACGCCGATGACGCATTCACAATCGATCCTGAAATATTTAATCTAAACATCCCTATTTTGGGAGTTTGTTACGGTATGCAACTGATGGCCAACACACTACCTGGTGGTGTGGTTGAACCAGCCAACAATTCGGCTGAATATGGTCAAACAGAAATGCAATTAGTCAAGGAAGATTCAGCATTATTCGCTGGAACTCCAACCGAGCAAACTGTCCTAATGAGCCACGGTGACTACGTTGCTCAAGTTCCGGCTGGCTTTTCTGTTGTTGGTACATCAGAAGGTACACCAGTTGCAGCTATGGAAGATGCTCAACGTGGATTCTACGGTGTCCAGTTCCACGCTGAGGTGCAACACACTGAGTTTGGTAAAGAGATCTTAACCAACTTCGTTGATAAGGTCGTTAAGGCCAAGCGTGATTGGTCAATGGATGATTTCATTGACGAGCAGATCGCCGAAATCCGTGCCAAGGTTGGTGACAAGCGTGTCCTACTTGGGCTTTCTGGTGGTGTTGATTCATCAGTTGTGGGAGTGCTTCTCCAGCGCGCGATTGGTGACCAATTAACTTCAATCTTCGTTGATCATGGTCTTTTGCGCAAAAACGAAGCCAATGAGGTTATGGAAGCCCTTGGTGGCAAGTTCGGTCTAAACATCATTAAAGTTGATGCACAAGAGCGTTTCTTAAACAAACTTGCCGGCGTTAGTGACCCCGAGACTAAGCGTAAAATCATCGGTAATGAATTTATTCAAGTCTTCGATGAAGAAGCTTCTAAGCTAAACGGAATTGATTTCCTTGCGCAAGGAACGCTTTATACCGACGTGATTGAGTCAGGAACTGATACCGCACAAACGATTAAGTCGCATCACAATGTTGGTGGTCTTCCCGAAGACATGCAATTCCAACTAATCGAGCCATTAAATACCCTCTTCAAAGATGAAGTTCGGGCCCTTGGTGAGAAGCTTGGTATGCCTCACGAGTTAGTTTGGCGTCAACCATTCCCTGGACCAGGTCTTGGTATCCGTGTTCTCGGCGACATTACTGAAGCAAAGTTGCAGATCGTCCGCGACTCTGATGCAATTTTGCGTGAAGAAATTGCTAACCATGGTTTGGACAGCGAGGTTTGGCAATACTTTACCGTCTTGACCGGCGTTCGTTCAGTTGGTGTTATGGGTGACGGTCGGACTTATGACTACACTTTGGCAATTCGCGCCATCACGTCTGTTGATGGTATGACCGCTGATTTTGCTAAGCTTCCTTGGGATATCTTGGAAGAAATCTCACGTCGAATTGTAAACGAAGTCGATAAGATTAACCGCGTCGTCTACGATATTACAGCTAAGCCACCTGCTACTATTGAGTGGGAGTAATTGTTATTAATTTTAAAAGGCGTACTACTTAAAGTAGTACGCCTTTTAATTTCCAAAAACCCTTCAACCATTATTAATGGGGTTTACAATTAATTCTTTGAGCGTTATATTCACAATAAAATAACTGTAGGGAGTTAATCTATTGAATAAGCATGAATTAATTAAGCAAGCGGAAATCACTTCGAAATTCTTCAACGAATTACTAATATTAGGAATGCCCTCCCTAAACAACAATCAAATAGATTTTGACTTTGACATGGTAGTTGAATGGCGTAATACACGTTCGCGTAATCGGCTTGATCAAATCAAAATCGGCGATATTCATACTAAACAAGAGATAAAAGATATCTTTGGAGGTAGTATTTTCAGTGGCATGTCTCGTTCTCATGAAACAAATTCACTTCTTCTGTTCTCCAAAGACCACCAAGGCAACCCTTATAACGACCGATACATTAATAATGTTTTACATTATACCGGTACGGGTGCCACTGGCGATCAAAAACTCGAATCTGCCAATAAGGTGCTCTATAATTCCGATACAAACGGCGTTAACGTTTTCTTATTTGTAGGAACTGACGACAATAGATATCGTTTTAAAGGGCCCGTCCAATTAGCTGCTGAACCCTACACCACAACAGAACCAGATAACCAAAATAGTGACCGCCTAGTTTGGAAATTCCCACTTAAGGAAAAATACAGTGATTCATCAAATATAAATCTCGATCAAAAGAATAAAAACTTAATCGAAAAGGATATTGCGAATTTATCGGCATCTGAATTGTCAAAAACTGCGCACCAAATCAGCCAACAAAATAAAGGCGTCAGGCACGTAACCCATACTAAACTAAATCGCTATACGCGAAGCCGTTTTATCAGCGACTATGTTAAACAGTTAGCTCATGGCGTTTGCCAACTCTGCGAGCAACCCGCACCATTTATCACTAACTCTGGTGTACCATTTCTACATGCTCACCATATCGTATATCTATCACAAGGCGGTACGGACACCATCGAGAATACAATCGCACTCTGCCCCAATTGTCATGCACGGATTCATGAATTAGAATCATCAGCGGATGTAGCAAAGTTAATGCAAAAAGTCTCACAACGTGTAAACTAACAATATATACCTAGCCTATTTTTGCATAAGGTTAGGTATTTTTAATATCAAAGCTAAATTTGACTAACTAAAGGAGCCCCGCAATGACCCAAAACATTATCAGTGATCAAGCCCAATTAAAATTATTAGCTGATCTAACGGCAATCAACACTGTCAACGCACATGAAGAATCGCTTGTAACTTATTTAGCAACTTTTCTAAACCTACATCATGTAAAGACTGAGATTATTAAAGGTAGTAACGGGCGGGCAAATTTGGTCGCTGAAGTTGGAACAGAGGGTCCACTCCTAGGCTTTGCCGGGCATGCCGATACCGTTCATGAAGGCAATCGAAAGGACTGGGAACACTACCCTTTCACGTTAACTGACCGATCAGGTCGCCTTTACGGACGAGGTGTAACCGATATGAAGGCCGCACTCGCTTCCTTTGCAGTTGCCATGGTGAATTTGCAGGCAACTGAATTAGCTGGACGAGTCCGATTCATGGTTACCTTGAATGAGGAAAAAGCTCAAGCAGGTGCCAAACAGTTATGTGAGCTTGGTTATGTTGATGACATAGAGGCGCTAATCATTGGTGAGCCAACCGGCGTCCGCGCTTCAGAAATAACGAATTATCTACATTCTGGAGGCGTTAGACTCAACAATACCGACCCAGATGAACTAATTAATACCGTCAAAAATAACCATCAAATCGAACAGCATTTTGCTGTTTATGCACACAAAGGTTTCCTGGTTTACGACGTTATCGCCCATGGCAAAGCGGCGCATTCATCAACGCCAGCATTAGGCGTTGATGCAATCGCTCGGCTGATAGATTACTACCAAGCTGAAACTGAACTTTATCAACAACTTACAATCAACAATCCGATGCTAGGTCGGACCGTTCGTGGCGCTAATATGTTCCACGGAGGTGTCCAGCCTAATTCAATCGCTGGCGAAGCACAATTGTCCGAGTTAACGCGAATAATCCCTGAATTATCACCTAAAAAGCTCGCGGACGCTTTGACTGATCTAATTGATACTTTAAATCGTCAAGCCCCAGAACAAGCTCAACTGGAACTTGTCGTTCACAATATGGGTGAAGCTATGCTTGGAAATCCGGATTCAGAAATTGTCACCTTAGGTCAAAAGCACGCCAAGCTCGCCTTTCCCACTGAGAATGCTTTGCCGACGCTTGCTGTTTCGATGGGTACTGACGCCACGCGTTATGCCAAAGCTAACCCAAACATGGAGATTTTGATTGTTGGCCCCGGTAACGATACTGCCCATCAGGAAAATGAATACGTTGAGAAGTCGACCTTCTTGGCGATGGCTGATTATTACTGTGCTGTCGCACAAAATTTCTTTGATAATAAATAGCGCATCAACTCAATCCTTACAAAAGTGTAAGATTCATCCCCCGCGTTTTCCGCTAAGATAATAACCATAGAACGTTAGTAGATTAACTAAACGTATATTGTAAGGGGAAAATTATGCTACTAAAAGTAAAACATATCAAAAAAATCTTCAAAACACGCTTCTCAAAGGAAGAAACCACTGCATTGGTTGATGTTGACTTCTCTGTTGAGAAGGGCGAATATATCGCAATCATGGGTGAATCTGGGTCAGGTAAGACAACTTTGTTGAATATCCTATCAACACTTGAAAAGCCTACACGAGGTCAGGTTGTCCTTGCTGGTCAAGAAATCACCACCCTAAACGATAAGGCGGTGGCCGATTTCCGTCGGGAGCACCTTGGCTTCGTCTTCCAAGATTTCAACCTGCTCGATACGCTTTCGGTTCGTGACAACATTTACCTACCGTTAGTGCTTAGCAAACAACCCGTTAGCGTTATGCGGGAACGCATCGACAAGTTGGCACCTCAACTAAATATTCAAGACCTGCTTGAGAAACAGCCATTTGAACTCTCTGGTGGTCAAAAACAGCGGGTTGCCGTTGCTCGAGCACTAATTAGTCAACCTGATCTAATCTTGGCCGACGAACCAACCGCCGCTCTAGATTTCAAGAATTCAGAAGACCTACTTTCGCTATTTGAAAGTATCAATCAAACCAATCAAACCATCTTGATGGTTACTCATTCTAGCCTAGTTGCTAGCCATGCCAAGCGTGTGCTCTTCATCAAGGACGGTGTGCTTTACCATCAACTGTACCGTGGTGATAAAACAACGACTGACTTTGCCAAGGAGATCACCCTCTCAATGAATTCATTCTTGGGAGGTGAATAATCCATGTTAAGTTTAAAACTCGCGT
The DNA here is from genome assembly GCF_008107635.1 of Weissella muntiaci. Classification (GTDB taxonomy): domain Bacteria; phylum Bacillota; class Bacilli; order Lactobacillales; family Lactobacillaceae; genus Weissella; species Weissella muntiaci. The sequence continues at coordinate 220,544 of NZ_SDGZ01000015.1, forward strand.
GGGGTAACCTAAAGAAAGGGCTCAGCAATTTTGCACCCTTTCTAATGGCAACCATTGTCATGTACACACTGCTATTCATTGTGATCTCAATCGGAGCATCACCTTCACTTGATAAGCTTGTCGGTGGCGAATCGGTCGCCTTACTGATGAATTTCGCCGTCTTTATCCTCGGGATTTTCGGTGCAATCATTCTCATCTATAGCTATCGTTTTCTACAAGTGCAACGCGCACGTGAATTCGGTCTCTATGATATTCTAGGACTCGGCAAAAAACGTATTATTACCGTATCCGCCTTTGAACTGGTCTTTAGCTACTTCATTACGATTGTTCTAGGCACAATTATCGGCTTTGCGCTTTCGAAGTTCTTGTTCCTAATTTTCATTAATTTGATGGGTGGCAACTATTTCAATTTGATTATTACCCCTCAAATCATCGGAATGACCTCGCTAATCTTCTTAGCCTACTTCGTTGTTCTTTTCTTTATTGGCGCAATCATCATCAAGCGCAGTTCTAGCCTTGATCTACTTCACGAAGAAAGCAAAGGTGAAAAGGAACCTAAAGCGAATCGCTTGCTGGCATTCATTAGCATCATCTTGTTAATTGCCGGTTATGGAATTGCACTTTCTGTTCAGAATCCAGTTGAAGCCTTAGTAAAATTCATGATTGCCGTACTCTTGGTAATCTTGGGTACTTACTCGTTCTACATTAGTTTTACAATTTGGTACCTCAAATGGCGTAAAAAGCGCGACTCGTACTATGAACCTAAAAACTTTATCACGATTAGTTCAATGCTATATCGGATGAAGCAAAATGCCGTTGGATTAGCCAACATCACCATCTTGCTATCGATGGCATTGGTCACGATTGTTGTCACTGTTGGAATCTTCGTTAGCACAACGAACACCGTGAATAATCAATATCCACAAGAAGCCAAGACGACCTTCGTTGCCCCACAGGGAACCTCTCGAGATACACTTAGTAACGAGATCACTCAAACGGCTAACAAGGCGAATGTCAATGTTCGTAACGTTAAAACCATCGCCGTAGCAAACGACCTTATGTTTAGAGTCGCCAGCAATAAAAATGGTCACCTAACTACAAACAAGGCCGATACTTCCTTCAAGACAAATAATGTGATCACTGCTAATCTAATCACCCGCGATGATTTGATGGCTTTAGGAAATAAAGTTCCAAAGCTCAAGGACGGCGAAATCGCCGTTTATAACCTGCAAGGTAACGCTAGCGATGACCTAAAAACAGTCACTTGGTTTAATCAAAAGTTCCAGGTTACTCAGCATTTGGATCAAGTGAAGCATTACCCTGGTAGTATCGTCTATACAGACACTTTCCTAATTGTTGTTCCAAATGCTACGACATTTGACCAAGCATCAAAGGAATACCTTACGTCTGCCGGGGTTTATGAGAAGAATAATAAGGCATTCTTAACGCTCTTTGACTTAAAGCCTAGTGATACTAAGCGCTTTGATAAAGCCTTTAATACCGAAGTAAAGCAACACAAGCAGATCACTGGTTACACGAGTTATCGTAGTGAGACTAATGCCATGCAAAAGGCCGTCATTGGTGGCTTTATGTTTATCGGCTTCGTATTAGGAATCGGCTTTATCCTTGGAGCTGCTCTAATCATCTATTACAAGCAACTCTCAGAAGGCGCCCAAGATAAGCGAAGCTATCGGATTCTACAAGAAATTGGTTTATCAAAGCGTGAGATTTCACGTAGCATCAAAGCGCAAGTTCGCTTTGTATTCTTCTTACCAATCGTTGTAACAATTATCCACTTCCTCTTTGCCTATCGGATGGTAAAAAACTCAATCAATATTTTTGGTATGTCAGATAACATATTAATTATTGCTGTATCTGCACTTGTGATTGCGATCGTGGCTTTGATCTACTGGATTATCTACAAGGCAACTTCACGAGTTTACTACAAAATTGTTGAGCGTTAATCAGTACCTTTCTAAATAAAATTGTGTCAAAATAAAAGGGATAGAGCCATCTGGCTTTATCCCTTTTATTATTTTATTTGGGGGACCTAATGCTAAAAATCTTTATCGTAGAAGACGACCCAACCATCGTAAAAACTTTAAAACTTGCCTTACGTGATGATTTCAGTGTTCACTCCGTTAACAATTTCAACGCCGTTCGACAAGAAATCGCTGAAAACAAAGCCGACTTAGTCTTAATGGATATTCATCTTCCTTTCTTCAGTGGCTTTCATTGGACAAATGAACTAAGAAAAAACAGCCAGATTCCAATCATCTTTATCTCAAGCACTTCAGATGAGATGAACCAAATTACCGCTATGAACCAGGGTGCCGATGATTTCATCACCAAACCATTCTCGATTGAACTACTCAAAGCCAAGATTTCCGCTCTTTTGCGCCGATCTTACAACTTTGCCGGATCAGAGAAGCTCACCTTTGGTACCTATGAATTAAGTGACAACACGTTGTCAAACGATACCAGTTCGGTTGAACTCACTACCTCAGAAAATAAACTACTCTCCTTGTTGTTTCGTGCCAACGGAACTACCGTGGCAAAGGAACTCTTATTAGAGGCGCTCTGGGACAATGATGAGTTTTTAGATATTAACACGCTCAATGTAAAAATGACTCGTTTGCGCAAGAAACTTGCACCACTTGATTTTGATAGTCATATTGTCACAAAACGAGGAGTCGGTTATGCGCTTATTTAAATACTTTCAAGAACAAAGCATCCTCTTGCTGACCTTCATGATTATCGCCATCTTCCTACCAGCAACGCTCCTCTTATGGCATGTATCGCTTGATCTGGTTATCAACAGTACCGTCTTCATGCTTGTCGTCTTTGCATTCTACCTAGCCTATGGTTTCTTCAAATGGCGTCAGACTCAAATTGCCTTTAAAAAATCTGAGGATGAAAATTTATTATTACGCACTCAACTAGCGGAACTAACCGCCGCCAGCCAAGATCTTGATGATATCATTCGAATCTGGAGTCACCAGATGAAAGTCCCCATGGCAGCGATTGACATGATGTCACAAACGCATGTTGATCCACGCGAATTGCAAAATCAGGTCTTTAATCTAAATTATTATTTAACGTTATTGCTTGAATATCAACGAATAACCAATCTCTCAAATGATTTTAGTTTTGAAGAATTTTCAGTTAAGAAAGTAGCCAGCTCACTCGTCAAGAGATACAGCTCTTTCTTTATCCAAAAGAATTTATCAGTTAATATCAATGCGGAACCAGATTGGCTTTTAAAAACTGACCAGCGCTGGTTCAATCTAGCACTTGAACAAATCATCAATAACGCTGTTAAATATACCCCAAGTGGCAGTGTTACAATCACGATTCAACCTGGTAAGATTACAATCAGCGACACAGGAATCGGGATTCTGCCCGAGGACCTACCACGACTTTTCGACCACGGCTTCACTGGATACAACGGGCGTATTCAAGAAAAATCATCTGGGATTGGACTTTATCTCAGTCAGCTAATTCTTGAGAAGCTAGACTTCAAAATCAACATCACCTCCACAATCAACGTCGGAACGCAGGTCAGCATTTCAAAATAAAAACCTTGAAGCTCAGGTGAGCTTCAAGGTTTTTATAGTCGGTGACGGCGTTCGATCCGCTTAGCTTTCGCATTCGTCAAGCGGATACTTCGATAGGCTTTAGCCGTCATCAAAGTGGTTATTCCACTAGACAAAATAATCATCGGTACCATTGCAATTGCAAAACTGGCTGTCGACATCTCAAAATTTTCATGCCGGTCACTATGCTTAATTCCCATATCGAACCCCATTTCTACTAAACTAAAATTTACATTACGTCCCTTTAATTATAGCTGAATCAATCACAAATTACCGGCTTTGATTATTTCGCCTGATCAATCGCTGCTTGAACTTCTGCCAATGAGCGCACCTTACCAAGCCGTGGGAAGATATAATCAAGCGTGCTCTGGTGAGCAATCGCATTCACGTCCGTCATTGCATCAGGCACCAAGATCAAATCATACCCCGCTTGCGCAGCCTCACGAGCCGTGGTGTCCACACCAATTGAAGTCGCAATTCCCGTGAGAATAATCGTTTTAATGCCCCGTCGACGTAGTTGAACATCTAAGTCAGTCCCGTAAAAAGCACCCCAGTTGTGCTTGTCAACAGTGATCACATTTTTTGCATCCGCATCATTTGCAATTGCTGTCGAGAACTCAGTCATTTCAACCGGAAACGGTGCCTTTGATGTTATCTGATTATCCGTTACTGGGAAGAAACCTTCTGTACCTTGATTCTTAACACGGACCAGCGTAATCAACGCATCCGTATTTTTCAGGCTCGCAAGAAGCTCATTATTACGCTCAATGACATCCCAGCCGCTCAAGGGAGCCAAACCTTCTCGTTCAGCAATCCCTTTTTGCAAATCAATAACCACCACTGCAGTAGTCTTTAAATCAATTGTTAGATTTTTCATTTATTCATCCTCTTTCTAAGACCTCTATTTTGAACTATTTCGGAGCGTTTGTAAAACAAGTCAGTCGCGGTACAAGTCAGTCAATATGTTAAGATGTATATATTATAAAAAGACGAAAGGAGGCCACCATGGGAAAACGCGACCTTTCAAAAAACAAGATCATTCTTGCAACGATCGAACTAGCTAAAGAAATTGGCATCGATAACGTCAGCTTTCCAAGGCTAGCTGAACACTTTAACATTAAACCACCATCCCTCTACAATCACTTTAACAATATGGCACAAGTTCGTATCCATACCGCCATCTATCTCGAAAACATTCTCTTCGACCGGCTCATGAACAACTTGATTGACTTGCAACCCGCTGACGCGCTACGGAAATATGCAGAAGTTTACGAACTCTTTGCGAATGAATACGCTTCAGTGTACGAACTATTGAACATTGTTCCACGAGTTAATAATACCGAGTTATCGGCCGTTAATTTTGATATTTTCAACTTTATTACCCAGATCATCTCGAACTATAACCTTGATAAGAATGACACCGTCCACTCTAGTCGTATGTTCCGCTCTATCCTACACGGCTATGTAACAATGCGCCAGCTTGGCTATTTCACCACTGAATCCCAACTATCCAACGACTCCTTTCACTGGATGGTCGAGAAATTCATCGCTTCGCTTCAATATGCACAAGATAACTATTAGAAAAGGCGCCTCAATTCGAAGCGCCTTTTCTGTTCCACGTGAAACAAAAATAGAGCCGAGGAGAAAACCTCGGCTCTGTTTAATTTAATTATTTTGTACCTAGTTGCAAGATAAACATAAAGAGAATGAAGACTGTTGCCAGTACATACATAATTGGATGAACCTTCTTAGCCTTACCTGTAACAATCATCATAATTGGGTACACAATAAATCCTAGTGAGATTCCATCTGAGATTGAATAAGTTAATGGCATCGCCAAGATTGTAATAAAGGATGCTGCAGCGATTGGGAAGTTTTGCCAATCGATATCAGCAAAGTTACTTGCCATCAAGATTCCAACTACAACCAATGCTGGAGCCGTTACTTGTGACGTCACAACTGACAACAATGGCGAGAAGAACAAAGAAAGTACAAAGAACAAACCTGTGAAGACTGACGTCAAACCAGTCCGTCCACCCATTGCAATTCCAGTTGAAGACTCAATGAATGCTGTTGTAGGTGAAGTTCCTAGAATTGAACCACCCAACATCCCGATTGAATCGGCCATTAAAGTCCGTCCAGCTCTTGGCAATTCGTTATTTACCAAGAAACCAGCTTGCTTAGCAATTCCGATTAATGAGCCAGCTGTATCAAAGAAAGCTACCAATAAGAACGTTAGAACAACCGGTACCATCTGTGGTGTCCAAATATCCTTCAAACCAATGAAGGCTTGCCCAAATGTTGGCTTAAGACTTGGAACAGCAGCAATTAGTTGATCAGGCAATGGAATAAAGCCAGTCGCAATTCCCGTCAAAGCTGTAACCACCAAACCGATAAAAATCGCTCCGGGTAAGTTACGAGCAAACAAAGCTAATGTGACCAAGATACCAAAAATCGTTAACAATGCTGCTGGCGAGCCCAAGTTTCCCAAACCAATGATTGTTGACTTGTTTGCCGTAATAACCCCACCGTCAACTAAACCAATCATTGCAATGAACAAACCAATTCCACCGGCAATTGCCGACTTCAAATCAGCCGGAATCGCGTTGATGATTTTCTCACGTATCTTTGTCACTGTCAGAAGGTAGAAGATAATCCCAGCAACGAAAACACCTGATAAAGCTGTTTGCCAGCGAATTCCCATCCCAATAACAACAGAATATGAGAAGAACGCGTTAATCCCTAAACCTGGCGCAATCGCAAATGGATACTTAGCATAGACCCCCATGAAGATCGTTGCAATCGCAGCAATCAAACCAGTTGCAACGAAAACGGCCCCTTTGTCCATCCCAGCTGCTCCCAAAACGCTTGGATTAACAAACAAAATATAGGCCATCGAGACAAAGGTCGTTAAACCGGCAATCAATTCCGTCCGAACACTCGTCTTATTACCCTTTAAATCAAAGTAACGTTCTATCATTAACAGAACTCCTTCATATATATAATTTCTAAATTTTCACAACTTACCGAGTATGCCACCATTCCAAACTTAATTCAATCATTTTCCACTAAAAAAGCAAAAAAATCGGATGATACCGTTTCCAAAAACAGCAAAATCCGAACGATGTTTTATTTATTTGTTTTTCGAGAACAATTCTACTAATCCTCATTATGCAAAAATAGTCGAATAATCCACTCACGAACCCCTTTACGTCGTAGCAAGATCAAAGCTACCACCAAAATACTACCCAAGATCCACCAGATTCCACCACCAGGGAGATTCAGATGACCAAAGAAGTACCCAATTCCGACAATTGTGAACGCCCATAAGTAACTAGCAAAGGCCGCAAAACGAATATAGTTTTGGAAAGCCAGCCCCAATTCATGCGCTAACAAAGGCACTAACGTTCGAATAAACGGCACGAATCTTCCAACCGTAATGAACAACAACCAACGACGATGATGGAATCCGTCACGTAACCTGCCCATTGTTGCTCCGTTAACATGCTTATCAATCCATTTGATCCGACTAAATTGCCTTAAAAGAAATGCACCAAAGAAGTAATTCACGGCATCACCTGCCAATGATGCTGTTCCAAACACCAGCACAGCTAATAGATAATGACCAAAATTGTGTGTTTCACCAGCAAAGGAACCAATCGTTAGCAAAATTGTATCACCAGGGATAAACCCAATAAAGATCCCCGCAGTTTCAACGAATATTAAGGTAAATAGAATCAGCAAAGCTGACCACGAAAACATACTGCCAGAAGTGATCATATTATTGATCCATGACGGCATCGACTCTGCAAGCATCAGCATAGCGGTTCTCCCTCCGTTTTGTTTTATATATTATCATGATAACTTAATATAAACATGAAAATTCAAGGAAAAGTGTTCGCCTAGCGATATTTTGATAGACTTAGACTATAAGATTTAATAGGGGGGTAACCGATTGTGTACGAAAAAGACGGACAAAAAAGAACATTAACTACTATTGAAACAACCCTGCTTTTCATTGCCGGTTTACTATTCAATGCAATCGGCAACGGTTTCACCGTTGCAACTAATATGGGTTCAGCCCCGTGGACAGCTTCAGCGGCGAACCTAGCGTTAGCCTCACATCTTTCAATCACAGAGATTCTTTTAGCTTACGGTCTACTTGCGGCAATCGCCACTTTGATTGTCCTAAAACGTTTTGACTGGCGCAGATTACTAGGTAATATGCTATTCGTCATTCTGTTCAGCATTATCATTGGTAAGGTTACTGAGATTTTTGTTCAGTTCGGTCTAATGACTGCACCAATCTGGTTACGAATATTAATCGACTTTGTCGCCATTACCTCTGTTGGAATTGGTGTATCAATTACACAGCGTCTACAATTAGTCTTACATCCACTCGACGATCTGGTCGTTGTTACACGATTCAAATATTTCCATGGTGATGCTAAGATCTCGCAATTGGTAAACTTTTCTTTCCCAATGATTATATCGCTCGGCGTCTGGTTAAGCACTGGACAGTTGGTCGCTTTGAACATCGGAACACTATTTTCTTTCTTCTTCCAAGGATATATTATTCAATCAGCCGATCGTTACGTTTTCCCACATTTGATCCATAAACACGCTAGCTTCTAAAGATGTGTAACAGCATTTGGTAATGTCAAAGTCCGTCTTTAACGACTGCCCATGAAGAAAACGCGCTCAACCCGTTTCAAATTCACTTTCAGCACTCACAGGAGCCCTATACATGAAAACATATGCCATTATCGGTAACCAGTACGAAGGACTTTACACCCAACCTTGGGCTACTGTTCAAAAATACACCCAAACAAAACCTGCGCCAAAATACAAAGGTTTCACTTCAAAAGCTGAAGCCCAAGCTTGGTTCGATCTTCAACAAACAGCCCAATCCCTTGATAGCCACAAGTACGAGACGCTCTATTCTGGCGCTATTAAAGCCCAATCAGACCGCTACTATATTTTCACTGATGGTGGTAGCCGTAACACTGGCAACCACGCCGGTGGGCATGTTCAAACAACCGATAAAGCCGCCTGGGCGATTGCAATCTATCACGGATCGGACTTAACAACCCCAGTATACACGGCCAGCGAGGCTTACTTTGGTCGTACAAATAATGACATGGAAGTTCTAGCCCTATTGAATGCTCTGATCCAGGCAAATAAGGTTAATGAGCCAATCACGATCGTCAGCGACTCCAAATACGTGCTTGATACAGCCACTAACTGGATGTACAACTGGCAACGAGCTGGCTGGCAAAAGGCTTCCGGTCCAATCGCTAACCTTGAAAGTTGGCAAAAGGTCTATGACTTAATTCAACCAATCACTGAACGTCTAGCTTTTATCTGGGTTAAGGGCCATGCAACTAGCCCTGGTAACATCAAGGTCGACGAACTACTAAACATTGCAATGGATCAACTCTAATCGCTTAAGAACAGCAAGCTATTTACTGATAGCTTGCTGTTTTTTCATGTGTTGAATAAAACTTGGGTTCCAGTTCCACATGTAACGCGAACAAAATTTCACAAAGACCAACCCGCTTGTTAACTAGAAGAAGCATTGCTATGCATAAATATACACAACAATGCTTCTTCCTTAATACCACAAGGTTTCAATTGTTTTAAAAACACCCGCGTGCTCATTGTCAGCCATCGCAACGTCAAACTGGCCGTCCAACAAACGCGGATCGCTGTTCGGCATCGCCCATGGGAAGCCCGCCACTTTTAACATCTCATAGTCATTTAAACCATCGCCGAAGGCCGCCAACTCTTCCTCCAGCGTGTAGCCATAATGTTGTGCTAAAATATCCAATCCAGTCGCCTTATTGACGCCCGCGCCAACGATATCCACGGAGCCGTAACCAGACGTCGTAACATGCCCTGCAGTCCCAATTGTGGCTTGTGCTTGATCAATAAATCGAATTGTATCTTCTTCACGAAAAGCGATTGTGAATTTCAGGATCTCCTCAGGGATATCATCGACTTGATCAATTAGTTCCAAATCGACACCTGCCAATCGCAATTGCAGTGTATGCGCCCAGTTCATTCTCGCTTGGTCGTGTAGCATATAGAGCTTCTTACGACTGGCAAAGGCTGCGCCAAAACGGGGGCGAAATGGCATTTGTTGCACTACATCCATCGCATGTTTTAATTCATCTTTTGACAAGGTACTTTCTCGCAAGATTTCCCCATCAGCTGTCCGCACCAAAGCGCCATTATCGAGCACTAAATCAATCTGACCGATAAAGTCTTTAAAAATTCTATTAACATTTAATTCATCACGCCCTGTAGAGACAATGAAGTGTGCATTCTTTTCGTTCATCTTCGCTAGGATGCTCTTCAAGCGTTGATGATCGTACGTTTTACTCCCCGATAAAAATGTTCCATCTAAGTCAGTCGCAATCAGTCTTGGTCTAGTCATCTCGTCACTTCCTTTCGATCTCTACCTAGATTTTACCTTTTATTAGCCCGAAAAGGGAGCGTCTTTCTCCTAAAAACAGGCAAATTAGGTTTCTATCAATAATTCTGTGCTTAATGTTTCTTTAAAAACTTCATTTTACAAGTTATCCACGGCCTCATGTGGACAAAGTAGGCTTTTATCCCCAACACCTGTGGATAACTTGTGGATAAAGTCCTCTTTTTTTCACCGTAGACCAGTATTAACGGGATAACTCACCCTGTTAATAACCTGTTAATAACCGTTTGCTTATTACAAACCCCGCCAAAACAGTTTCTCCACTAACAATTAGGTTTAAACTTGTTCCAATCCTTCAAAAATCACTCGAATTGTTGACCTTGACGCGGATTATCCGTCTTTTATATCACATATATTGATTTAGAGAAGTGTTTAGCTAATTTAGCGCGAAATATACGAACGTTTATATCAATTAAGCACCTAATAATGTAGCTGATAGTTCTTGGCGCCATTTGTATCTTGTGGAAAACTACAAAACCAAATTAATAAGTCTGTGGATAAATCTGTGGGTAATGTGGACAAATGGGAGCAAATCAACTTTTAAGACTTATCCACAGAATTTCGGGCGTTTGTGGACAAAATGACTTCATTCTCAATTTCATAATACAAAGCATTGTTGCACAGGCGTTTTGTCGGTTTCACGGTCGTTTAAGTACCTTGTGGATAAATGTCGTTTAACAACTTATCCACAAATGGTAAACTTAGTTAAGTAAATATAAAGTCAGTTAATTTGGAGTAAGTTACCTTATGAATATTAAAGTTATCGGTGTTGGTAAATTAAAGGAAAAATACCTGAAGGATGGTATCGCTGAGTATGCCAAGCGTATGTCGAAGTTTGGAAAATTCGATATCATTGAGGTTCCAGACGAAAAAGCACCCGAGCAATTGTCAGATGCTCAGATGCAACAAGTCATGCAAAAAGAAGGCGAACGGATTTTGGGCAAAATTAAAGACCGTGAATATGTCTTTGCCCTTGCCATTAAGGGGAAAGAACGATCTAGTGAAGAGCTTGCTGCTGAAATCAGCAAATTGGCCCTTCAGGGCGATTCTGACATCACTTTCATCATCGGTGGGTCTCTTGGCCTTCATCCGGATGTATTGGCTCGTGCGGACGCTCAGATCAGTTTTGGGCGCTTTACTTTGCCTCATCAGTTGATGCGCTTGGTGCTCAGCGAGCAGATCTATCGGGCTTTTATGATTAATGCACATAGTCCTTACCATAAGTAACTGCTCTTTTTACTCTGTTCATGTTACACATGGACGCCAAATACAACGAAATTAATATTTAGGTCTCATATCAAAATATTGGCATGAGGCTTTTTGTTATCCACAGAATGTCGAGAAATCCACATATTTACGCACAGCCAAACTTTACCCGTTTTTATCTATCCTTCCCGTTACAGTGTCCGGAAAAATCAAAAAAACGGGATGCCTCAACCCTTACTGGGCCTGACTTTATAGTGTAGTTCCCGTTTTCCCGTTTTTTATCCGATTAGATAGCAATATATTTATTTAGTCGGTATCTCCATTCTGATCTTTGCAGTGGCCATTTGCTTTACGATTTTCTCATATAGTCCAGTGGCTTCAATTGTTTCTAGTTGTCATGGTAGCCCTGAGCTTCGTACTCCACTGGATAATTCTGTTCAGGCTGGTTTAAAGGTACCCGCTTCTTAGCATCGTATTCTTCTTGTGTGATTCCCCCAGTATCAAGCAATTCCTTGTATTCTTTCAATTCTTCCACTCATGACATATTCCTACTCCAATCCAAAAATTATGGTTATTTAATATCCTTAATAACCGACCTAATCCACCTACGCGAGTAATCAAATCGCCCTGCTTCCTCGCTGACATCAATATTCGTATGTTTTGCTTTATCCTGTATTATCTTTTTAACCGCATCAGAAGTGTATAAATGAACAGGTAAGTTAATCTGTTGCCCGCTCATTCGCTTAAATATATTAAGTAGTGCAACTTCATCCTTATCGAGCGCATTAAAAATTTCCAAATACGTTGGATGAAGTGCTTCAATATTTATCTCAGTCATTGAGTTAAATCCCATCCTTTTAATTTGATTTAGCCCCTTTCACAGATTTTACACATTCATTGAAAGCTACTCTAGTCACCACATTAGTAGCCTTACTAGTACTTTTGTTACTGACTTTCTTAATAATTTACGTAATTAAATCTAAGATAATTGTTCAATTATTATGACGAATCAATTTAATCACCTCAGTAGCAATCGTTATCACTACCTCTTTGCCAATCTTCACAACCACATCCATTCCCGTGCTCCTTGTTTTTTTTCTGCAATTACTGTGTTATCTTCAAGATATGCCAGACCAAGGCACATTCCATCACCAAGATCATCAAAACTAGCTACCATTACCCCAACACTCACCTCTTTATACTTAACAACCCCAGATGCATATGTAATCCCATACACCTTTTTATCACTAGATTTATCAAGGAATGATGGTACTTGTTCTATGCTCATCTCATCAATTGAAAAATTCATCGTCTCAATTAGGTAATACTCAGCTTTAACCCCACTAATATCCCAAAATCGCTCATATACAAAGCTTTTTAACTGTTCTTGCAAGTTATCCATCACCTATCCCTCCCATGGCTCTAATCGCAAATTTACTAGAACTTCTTGCAATGTTGCTTTACTCAGCCCGTGTGATGCACCTTCAGCATCAACTGCCAACACTAGAAAGCTATTCCCAACTGCTGTTCTAACTTCAACTCCATACCAGATCAACCTCCACACACTAATTTGCGCACTAAAAAGCGCTTCGTCATCCATCCACAGATCAATTCCACGTTGACCTATTTTTGACTGACGAAGCGCTATTACATCTACATTATTTGCATTTACGGCTTGTTGAATCTGTTTCAATCCACTGCTAGTACTCCAATCAACTTGCTCTATGCTAACCAGACCATTTTGATTAGCATTAATCTTTACTGCATACATCTTTTACCCTCCAAATAAAATAGAGCAGAACGACTAATATCGCTCTGCTCCTGATTTTGTATTTAAACTACTTCATTAAAATATATATTTAAAAATACTAGTTAAAAACCATAAGGATTACTTGTCTTCTCTACTTCAATCTCTCCATCTTCCTCAACTGACCCGGCATCCTCGACTATTTTGTCTAACTTTACTGACCCACGCCATTTTGAATATATATCTTGAAAACGATTCTCATCATCATCTATGTAGCCTTCAAACACAACCTTATCTACGTCCTCATCCTGAAAGAAGATTGTACTTTCTGGATTTACACCAGTAGGATATATAGCTCCCATATAGTCAGCTATCTTTTCTTCGCCGGTTATCTGATCATTGTAGATTGCACCACGTCCTACGACAACCAGCTTTTGTAATCCTTCTTTTAGTAAAACAATACTACCCAATGGTAACAATTTCTCATTCATCTTAAACTCTCCTTTTTTAAATGCTTTGGACCATACCATTCTCTAGGTGTTTTTCCTTCAGCAATACGATATTCTTCGCTATATTTATGCTTATAAAAATTCAATAATATATATGGAATCTCAAATAATACCTCTAACATAATTGTCATCACGTTCAAAATAATAAACATTAATGGGATTATTATTATCCCACCAAACTTATCAATATTCTTTGATAAAAAAATTTTCCATAATACAAGTAGAATAATAACCAAACCAATTATAAATAACGCATATTTTACGTTCTTATTAGTTATCTTTGAATTACCATCAGTTTCGAAAATTATTATTTCCAAATTACCCAATTGTTTTTTGACCGAAACAATGGTTGTCACCAATAATAACGTAATGATAGTCAATACACCGAAAATTCCCCATTCTTTTTGGAAAAACATTAATGAAATCAAGTTGAATTCCAACATTACAAATAAAACTAGTAAATTAACATTCATATGTCTCCAAAATAAATTATTGTATCTACGCCTCAAGAAACGTGAAAGCAACCAAAATAAAATAAAGATAACAATCTCTCCAATGGCAACCCAGTTTGGTAATAAATTTATCTCTGGAAGCGAGATTAAACTCTTCTTGTTATTGCCTGTAACTAAATAATGTGCAAATGCAGGTAATAAATAAATACCGTACAGTGTACCTAACCCTAAAAGCACAATTAGGACTGGTTTATCTTCATGATTAGGTTGTTCAACATCATTTATCATCCATTTTAAAAATTGATCGCCCTCAATAACTCTACTTTGCTCAAAACTAGCACCAAAAAATTTCTTAATTTCCACTGTTCAATACCCCAAATTGGATTTTTGGAATTTTTGGAATATCAACAAAAGTTGCAAGTTTATCCCTAAATTCTGCTCCAGCATTCCATGTTTTAATCGGGTCTTTTATGAAGGATTCAATCCCATTACCCATAGTACTCCAATCGTTCTTAAATTTATCATATGAGCTATTTGCCTCTTTAGAAAGGTCTGAATATAAGTCAGGTTTGGCTATCTGTACTACTGTATTCCCAGTTCCAACAACTACTCCAATAATCGCACCTGGAAGTGCTCCAATACCGGCCCCTGATGCACCTATAGTTGCACCTATGGTCATACCTTCAAGAGGTCCAATCCCTTTAACTGCACCTATGCTTCCGCCAATCACACCTTTACCAATACTTTTTGTTTTGATTCCATCCGTAATCCCTGAGTACAACCCATTTGCTGCTATGGACGCAAACGTTGTTACAGTTCCAGCTTTTCCGACAAACTCAACTACCCCAGGACCTTTACCTAATGATTGGAAAATCTTGGTATTCCCAAGCTTCTCAGTAACGCCTAGCATATCACCAAAAGTTTTGATAGGTGATGTAAACTTCCCAAAATAGTCCACACCTTTTTTAAGTGCCAATCCAGCCTCAGTATTTCCAGCCTTTTCCAATATAACCAAGCCATCAAGAAATTTACTTGGTAGTTTCGGAAATGGTACCGCCAACTTTGCTACAACGGCCCACAAGACATCGCTTTTATACAGTACTTCAATAGCTTTACCAGGATTTGCTTGTAATATCTTTTTAAACAGCGAATATTCATGACGTTGCTTTTTTGTCAAACCTATTCGTGATAGTACACCATCTTCAATATTCAAAGCACTTTGTAATCTCTGATATGCGGATTCTTGTAGACCTTTTTGCTTAGTAAACCATGACTTATCCTTCCCAATAGGAAAACTATAGGAACCATCATGACTATTCACAACCATTTCATTCAATGTAGTGACCGCTTGCATCGCAATTTTCAGATTACTCAAGCTACTCCCAAAAAGACTTTGGGTTCCAGATGAGAATTGATGCAATTTCTTTATTTTTTCTTCGATCTTCTTAACTTCGTCTTGGTAGCTACGTGCGACATTCTCCATTTGCTTTGCATGACTTTTAAACATACCAGCACCCATTTCTAAGACTGGTACATGTTCGATTGATTTTGCAAATCCTGCATACATATTAGACATTGAACGTGCTGATTCAGCTAAAGAACGTTTAATTTGTCGTTCTTGCATCAAACTATCTTCATCGAGCAATGCTTCACCACTAACGATGTGTTCTTGCGACTCATACTTGTGCAAATCCTGCTCCACATCTTCTAATGCAGAAGACACTCTATTAATTGTTGGAATTATTAACTCGCTAAATAATCCCTTACCAGCAGTATATGCAGCTCCTGATAGAGTATGCCCATCTACCGCACTAATTAGCTGTTGACTACCCGACTTCAACTCCTGCACAACCTGCTTACCTTGCTGCAAGCTCTTCTTTAAATTGCTCTTCATACCAGAGGAGTCTGAACTTAAATATCTTAATCCCATGGCAATGCCTTTTTCTCTCCTTCTAGTTCGTCAATCTCGTTTAAGGTTTTCTTCTTTGTTTGTTTAAAGAACTGGCTAATCTGTTCATTCTGATCTTGAACTAATTTAACAACTTCACTGACCTTTCTCGAGTCAGCTTCAATTTGCTTGTCCATAGTAATTCCCCAACGACGATCATTATCATGGACTTCACGCAAATTACCATAAGCAGTATTTAATGTTTCGTTAAAGCCATTAACTGACTGTTCAAATGACTTTTGATTTTTCTGAAAGTCCTCTATGTCAGCCTCTTTACGCTTAATTTTTGTTTGATACTCTGCACGTTCTTCCTGGCTCTTATCCTTTTTAACGACCATTAACATCACCTACCAAACTTAGCAGCTTCGCTACTATCGCGGACTTCAATGATTTTAGCAATCTGTGGAAACTTATCGGCCTGCTTTTTGACACTACTGGTCAGTTGATTAATATCATTCATCAATTGATTACCAACTTTAGCTCCAGTTTGCATACCCTTTAGGTTACTACCAGACAAACCAAAGCCACCTAATCGTGCTTCTGTGACATGCTGCAATCCACTAATTGAAGAACTAGCAGCACCAATATTTGATGCGATCTTTGCCATACCTTAACTCCTACACAAAAAAAGAGACTCAAATAAGCCTCTATGCCTTTACCTATTAGAAACCAAAACTCTTAGCATCTTGTTGATCACGCTCTTGAACAGTTTGAGCATATTGATTCAACTGTTGATTAATGTTTGATAGTAATTCTTCAAACTGATTAACTTGCTTTTCCAATTGTGCATACTGTTGTAGATATGACTGGAAAGCCTGACCCTGCCATTCTGAGGCAATTTGATCATTCATTGACTTAACTTGTTGCTTAGCTGCTTCAATTTGATCACGGGCCTGCGTGTAGACCTTAGCTTGTTGCATCAACGTCTCTGGTGTTACAGAAATTTGTGACATTCTTCTTCTCCTCTTAATTAAAACCATTCTCTGTCGATTGTTAAGATATTAACTAACTTTCTTTAAGTATATTATCATGCAATTTTGTATTATTCAATATAATTAATACCATTTATACTTACTTATGCATCTAAATGTTATTTTTGAATCGCACATACAAAAAAAGAAGCAGGGTAACTGTTAAGGAACTCCTTTTTTCTAATTTTAAAGTGTTACCCATATTCTCACCTCACTTTATCAGATGTTCATTAGTAACATCAACAGGGTTTGACATTCTTTTAAAACAAATATTGCCTTTGTTCAGCCCATATATTCTAGCACTCATAAACAAACTTCAAATATCAAAAGCATAAGTATAATCCACCACCTTGTAGCCATTACCTCTCAAAACTGAGATTGCTACATCACCAGATTAGTCTTCAACTTATTTTAAATGCCTTGGGCCATACCACTCTCTAGGGGTTTTGCCCTCAGCAATGCGATATTTCTCACTATATTTATATTTATAAAAATTCAATAATATATACGGAATTTCAAAAAAAGACTCTAACATTAGAGTCATCATGTTTAAAGCTATAAACATAAGTAAAATCATGATTATTCCATCTAACCTATCACTATTTCTCGATAGAAGCTCGCCACACACTACAAATAAAATAATAATCAAACCAATTATATAGAAAGTATATCTTACAATTTTAGTGGTTATCTTCGGCTTGTCATCGGTTCCATAAATCATCAGTCTCAAATTACCTAGTTTTAATTTGACTAAAACAATACTCACCCCTAATAACAACGCAATACTAGTTAATACGCCAAAAAGACCCCATTCCTTTTGGATAAACATCAATAAAATTAAGTTAAATTCCAACATTAAAAGTAAAACTAGCATATTAACATTCATATGTCGCCAAAAAAGACTATTATATCTGCGCCTCAAAAAGGCTGAGATCAACCAAAAAGATATAAAAGCAACAATCTCACCAATCGCCAACCAGCTTGGCAGCAAATTTATTTCAGGAAGCAATATTAGGCTTTCCTCGCTATTATCATTAATCAAGTATTGTGCAAATACAGGTAGTAAGTAAATACCATATAACATACCCAACCCTAAAAGCACCATCAAAAATGGTTTATCTTCATGATTAGGTTGTTCAACATCATTTATCATCCATTTTAAAAATTGATCGTCCTCAATAACTCTACTTTGCTCAAAACTAGCTCTAAAAATTTTCACTGTGCATTACTCCAAATTATATTTTCGGGATTTTTGGTGTATCTGTAAAAGTTGAAAGCTTATCTGTACATTCTGCCCAGTATTCCATTTCTATAGAGACTGATTTTCCCGTCTCCTTGAATCGATTGTAATATATTTATTTGGTCAGTATCCAATCCTGACCTTTGTGATGACCAACTACAACTTTCTCCGATAGCCTCACAAGCAATTTAAAGATCAATTCAGCAAGGTTTCTATATTATCATCATTTTTTTCATATTCATCAAAGTACTTTATTTTGTAGTATCCTTGCACTGTAGCCATAAATGATACCTCCAACAAAAATAAGCTAATAATAAAGTTCGTTAAGACCCAAACAATTAGTATCGGCAACACCCCTAAGCTATTGAAAAAAATTCTCGTTAAGATATAAATCGAAAAAATGCTCCACCAATATTTTGATAAAAACTTTTTAAATTTGCTTCTTGTCTTCCGTATCTTTTCCATTCCATACATAAGATTTAGTATTTTAAAGCTAAGCCGAATAAATATGATAATAAAAACTAACAAATTAATAGCTAACAGCAATGCCATAATTAATATTTGTTTATCCCTTATAAACAAGGTTCCAAAGAAAAGATTCATTTCAACCAATATAATCAACCCATAATTGAAAAAGAACCACTGCCCTTGATAGAACTCCAGTTTTTTCCCTCTAACAAAATGGTTACTGATAATTATCACCAGAAGCATTGTTAGAAATAAGACGATATACAGCCATGTCGGAATTAAATTAATACTGTCTCCCTTGCTGTTCAATAACATTCTGCTACCTAAAGGAATTACCTCACCCACGGCAAATATTATCATCAAAAAGATCACTGTCCCTATAATACCTACTTCTTTTCCCCTTTGATCATCTTGCCATGTCTTAAAAGACAACATAATTGGTTCACCAAAAAGCTGTTTCGCCTCAGATGATGACGCGTTAAATAATCCATGTCTCAATTTGATATCCTCATCTGCTGGAAGCTAATACTACGCATGTTCAGTAGTCTTGACACACTTCCGCAATTTACTATTAAAGTCACTAATATTTGTAAAAGATAGCCTCTCTTACTACGAGAAGCTATCTTTAACTAGTTATTCACAAATTAAGCGATCTCACCTAAATAAAGTAATATTCCATATAACAATGCTTTCCTATTCAATCCGATCAATCCTCACTTTAACATTCCGCCAACGCAACGGAAAAATTGGCATCAACATTGCTGGGCAAATAAATAGCAATGTAGTTATAGCGAGGATAGCTCCTGAAACTATTTTCGCTGAACTGCTATCAAGATCACTACTATAAGTGCTTAACGAATATGCATTCGGCGGTAATAATTCGATTACCCAAAAGAGTAACCCCAAGAACATAATTCTCATAGCCCAAATGAATAAGGCTTTACTAGAGAAAGGAAATTTTATCTTTACACGCACCTTTTCGCTTTTTCGTTTAATCTCATCAATCTCTTTTCGCAACGTTGTCCATGGTTCGATCACTTTTGTTATTCGCGATTTAAATATCAGACTCACCAAAAATGTAAAAAACATTATCAAAAAGAAACTAGTCGTTGAAATCACTACTAAGTCCAGATAACTTGGTCGATCATTTCTCGATAATATATGCCCCGCTAGGTTTCTTAATAACTCTACGAAAATTGGTCCACCTATAACTGCCATCATCGTTGCCACACTTCTTTTATCTGATACTTTCTTCGCATCGCGCTTTCCAGATTCCAAGTTTCCTAAAACATCTACCTCAGGACCTCTAAACTTCGAGTTTTCCAAAACTATTTTCTCAGTTACTTCCCATGCATCATGTTTTACGTAATTCATTAAAAAAGGAAATAGTTTAACCAAACAAACTGGCGTCCTGTATTTAATCAGGTACCATCTATTTGCATAATTCATCCATGCATATGGTGTTTTCCAATGTGAAACATCTTTTTCTAAATCAAATTGAATACCATAGAGCAACGGGCTTTGTTCCGTCATTAACATATCCTCATTCTACTTCATATTGAAACTTTTTTTCATGCTTATCCCATCTTCCAAATTTACAGGCTCTTGATTCTTAACCATCCCCAGACTTCAAACGAAATCATCTCCATCTCACTTCCCATACTTACTGCTGTTTTCCACACCAAATACGAAATAGTAATTCTCAGTGAATCTTTTTACGGAGAGATTGCACAAGTAGTATTATTAAAAACCTTTTATGTACCTTATAGACCGCATAGATACTATTCAATAACTTATATAAGTGGATCTAGCTCTAGCAACGAATGTTTCACGTGAAACGCTCTAATCTTGAACGTTTTCTTCCATCAAAAAAGGCGTCCCAATTGATCAAACCGTTGTCATTCTTATACTTGCTCTTCTTGGGCCCTATTCTTCTTAAGCGAGAAAACTAATCCTTATTTTTTAGATTTCTGCTTTACCTTTTTAGCAGCTTTATACCATTCATTTGGATTGTTAATAAACAGCACCGTCAAAAGTCCCGCCATTGCCAAACCTATGATCAAAGATAGAGAGAGTTCCTTAATTATTATCATAATTTCAAAGTGTTTTCCTTTTTAAAATTTATAAAATATATCATTCTAATTGGAATACTTATAAGCAATATCATTGGTACAAATTTTATGTAATCCTCGATTGATCCGAAAAACGGTGTAAATTCTAAGAATCCAAATATGATCGAAGATATTAACATTGCAAGAATTAAATTCATTAACGTTTTATCAACCATCATAGCAATCCAAGGATTTCTTAAATAACCCGTACTGCGTATTGCATACATTGCATCCTCAATTGAGGTCTCAATGTACACCGCCTGATGCCCATAAATACTCTGTTTTATAAAAATGACAAGCATAACCGTTATAAATAGCGAAAAATAAAATATACTTAGAGAATTTAATTTATCGGTTGGAATCATTAAATATCCGGCAAATCTTATCAAGAGTGACAACACTAAGACACTAATTATCACGATAACATTTCTTTGTTTATCCTTCGCTGATATCATTTTTGTGACATCAGTGCGAACGGCAGCGCCCTTTCTTGCGTCCCATAGAACACTTCCTCCATACTTGCTATCACCCAACCAAACATATCTTTTCATTTCTTACGACCTCATAAATACAAGCAACTAAATCAATCGATTTAATCGCATCTACATTCTGAAAAATTCCAAGCCAATTACTCAGAGAAACATTATTCACAAATACCTGTCTCACCAAAAATCATGATTTTATTACCTGTTTCAGCTAGACTTTTTTGGTCTGGATAAAAGTCAAATAACATCGGTAACAAATGAAATCCAAAAAATGGGATTATAAAAATCTGAAAATTCGGCATAGGTATCAGCGTCAATAAAAAGAACACGAGTACAATGAACCTTCCAATTAAATTGTTACTTTGTAATGACACAGTTGTATTTGGCTGATAATTTCTAATCAATTCATTCTTTTCAGAAGCTTTTTGACCGTAAATTATGTGAATTATTAGCCATAATCCGACACCCAATACCAGCAATAGCTGTTTAATACCATAAATGTTCATAACACTCGTTAAAACTAAAGCAGTATCTCCTAGAATCACTGCAATTATCATCGCTAAACTTGTTCTTATTCCCTTGTCAGTTTTATTAACTTCTCTTTTATATGAGTATAGTAATGCTTGGTCTTCACCGATTATCTGTGCCGGTCTAGTTACACAGATAAAAGGCAAGACATTCAGAAATCCATACCATGGTGTGAAAACCTTATATAATAAATATCTTCCATTTCCAGCATAGGCTATTTGAAATAATTTATATCCATTTTTAATTTCGAGGATTTCAACCCGCTCGCTTAACTTTGTCATTTTATCCTCACCAAATCCAAGCTTTCAGAACATAGAATGAATCTCTAAGCTATCAATCATCTCTGATGACCATTCTCACTTATCTCGAAAATGTTTATATTCTTAATTCTCAAATACCCCTTTTGCCTTTGATCGCTGCTAAATGGGGCAAAATACCCGCCAACTATAAAAATCATCGTTGAAAGAAACAAAATCACTCCGGAGGTTGCCTTACCTGCACTGCTATCAATTGTTGGATCATAACCATCAGCAACTCCAGGTAAAAACATCACTGCCGTAATAAAGAGCCCCAGAAAGATGCCGAACAATTTATCTGCGTATGCTTTTATAAAGCTAAAATTGAATTCTATTTTAAAAGTAACCGTCCCTCTATTTCCCTTTTTATAACGTTCCAACCCTACTAATAAGGTTGTTGTGCTTCTATATTGCGTATTCTTTTCCATCCTTTTCCACATAAAATCCTTAGAAATAACCCACATAAGATATGTAAATATCAAGGCAGACACCAGCACACCAAAAATAATTAATAATCCGGTCAAGTATGCTGGTTTATCATTGCTGGAAAATAAATAAGATGATAAAGAATATAGAGCCACAACAAATATTCCAGAAAGCCCAAGTCCCACTACCTTGCCAAAACCATTAGTCTTTTTTGTGGACATTTCGATCTCTCTACTAATTTGTAAATCTCTTTTGCTAACTCCGAATGTCGTGTCACTAAACAAACTCTCTTCATTTACCATCCAGATTTCGTGATTTACAAAGTTCATAAGAAAGGGAAACAGTCTAACCCAAAAATCAGGTGTTCGATACTTTACCAGATACCAACTGTTATCATAATGTAGCCATGCATATTGAGTTGACCACTGAACTGACTTTGATGAAAAATCAGACCGTATACCATATAAAACACCTTTAAAATTTAAATTTTCTTTGTTCATCGCCTACTCTAATTCTCCACTATCTACTTCAATCATCCACAAGCATCACCATTGGTACTCCACTAGAGTTTTATGGATATATGTCAAAGATCATAAGATGCCGTTAATTTATCTTTTTCAATGTCAACTAATCCGCTGAAACGCAAATGCTCACTCTAATAGGTAGAAATTCTTCTAATGTACTGCCCCTATTTTTAGGAGCCTTTAATCTTAATTCCTGGAAATAAATTCTGCAAACATCTGTAGCAGTTGCTCAAATCAAAGAATCTTAACCGTTTTTAGATTGCATACCTCACTATTTATATGTTTGATTCCGATTGTGCATCCTATTACAAACACACCTAAAAAGTACCTTCTTATCATTCTGAGATAATCTGATTGCTTAACACCTAAACATACACTTGTCGACCATACGCTTTCGTATGCTCCTTTGATATTGCATCAATAGCTCTCATAAATCTAATCTTTAGAGATTCTTCCCCTAATTATATAAAGCCAACTCTCTGCTGCTTGTTCAGTTCATAACTAAATCCCTGTAATAATGTTATCATGTCATTTTTTATTATTCAATATAATCATCACTACATAAGATTACTTCTAAACTAAAAAATGATTATCAATATATTTATATAGAAAGGCATCCTTATCATAGACCACTGCCATTTTTACTCTACCCATGTTCCACGCAGCTTCGAAATACAAAAGAATTAATGTTTAACTCTCATATCAGAAATCTTAATATATAAATTCTTGTTGTTTAAGCAATATTGAGTAGCCCTCATTTATTATTGATTAGAATATAAATACGCTCGTTTGCTAAAGTCATTCCTTCCAACACCTAGCAATTCCTTGTTTTACATTTCTAGTTAACACATTTCAAAATAATAGCTTCTCACCTTTAATCAATCATGGTCTCAATCCTTTTTCTAATTCTCTCAATCTATTCTTCGAATCACCCACATAATAAAGTTGATCATTCCCTAATTGAACTACCTCGTGAAACAATTTAATTGCCTGCATTTCATCGTTCTTCAAAATACTATTTAATGCCTGAAAATACTTTTTCTCCAACATTGATAACCTACTTTGTTTATATGGCAGCCAATCATCTAAATGAGCATCAAAGGTTCTTAATTGTAGGATATTAACCATAATTTTGCTAAATTCATTATTTTCTTTAATACGCAACTTATCCTTTTTAGTCAGTGTTTTTCTTATCTTTGTTGTTGTGTATTCATTTTTCGATTTTTCAAAATTTTCCAACATCATGTTTGTCTTAAACAAATCAAAATTCAACATTATGATAGCGGGATTTCCTAACTCACCTGTAGCACTAAAATCAAAATCAGCCACCTTTTTGAAATTACCCTTGTAATAATTGACCCGCAATTCAGCAAGTAGATAATCTTGCTTGGATCTAACTGTATGTTTCTTAAAATCAATGTATTGAGCTAACGATAGCCATTTATCTAGCTCCAGATTACTATAAAAAATATGTTGCACACCCAAGTTGATTACATTCAATGCAAATATTTCCGCTGAAATTGTAAATATCAATATTTCCATATACTTAAGCAACGGCAGATTAACAGTTATTACTAACAAAGAAGCTATTAAAATAATTACTAATGTGACCCACAATCTTAACGTATAAATGCTTTTAATTGATAATCTTGATATTATTTCCGTCATCTTTATCTCTCCATAGCCTAATTAGCGACATCAAAGTATCTTGTCCAACCCCAAGTATTCAGGAAATCGAAATCATTCCAAAACAATCATTAATAGAGCTATAACTATCAAAAAAGAACAATTATTTTAGATAATTGTTCTTTATCCCCCTGTCGAACAAAACTATTGTTCGATATCACCATTAAAACTCACTTGCGCTGGTGTCTCAGTCGTAAATGAATCATATATTTTTTCAGCTAAAGCAATTGTCTTTTCCACACTTGCTTTGTCTTGTGGTCCTTCAACCATTAACGCATGTAAATTATCAGTCTTATCACGGAAGTACAATGAAACTGTAAATTCCTCTGGTCGTTCATAATAGACTTGATCAAAGTAACCTGTCTCAATCGATAAATCACTGCTGATATTGGTCTGTTTTACATCCGAGAAACTTGTATGCTGGCTCTTCATCTCTTCAGAAAGGATCTGTGGACTTCCCCCAATAGCTTGCGTTATCTCATGATCTTTTGCGAACATCGTATCAGTGACAATAAACTTCATTTCGTCAACTGTATATGCCTGCATTTTGAAATCCGTAGTATCTGGTGATTCGTCAGTATCATTAAAGTCCATCACTGTATCTGACTGGTCACTTCGCAAAACTTGGAAAAATCCCTGCCCCGGATTACCAACCCATGTTGTGGGCAAACTTTTTGTTAATTGCTCAATAGACTGCTCATTAAAATCAGTTTTGTTACGAACACCTGCTAAACTAGCGGTTATGATGCTCCCACCAGTAAGTTTAACGGTGTTATTAGTTGTACCAACGCTTTGATCGCTCATTGTCGAATCATAGCTAACAAGCTTGCCTTGATTTCGCTCAACTACCTCACCCACTAAAATACTGCCACCTATTGCAACTACAATTGACAAAGATAGCACTAAAATAATTCGCATTTTGTTAGTCATTTTCAGCCACCTCACTTGCCTTAATTAAATTAAGAAACAAGATTGCTGTTCCAATTAAAGGTAACAAAAACCACCATAACTTATGAATTGATTGACCTGCGTCACGTAAACGGCGCGCCATTGCACTAAAACCAATGATCATCGCATTAATCATTACAAATAATCCTAATGCTACGAGAATATCAAACCCCACTAGGACCCATGTATTATCGACTAACCACCATATCATTGGTAAAAGTGGCAAGCTACCGTACATAATCGGCAACAAGATCATACTGCTAAAGAAATTCATTGCAAGCGATCCATAAAAATATCCCTTACGGTTTAAGCGTCCCGAAAAAGAGTACAGGCCCCCAGACCCGTTCATATATAATTTCAAATAATTCATTAGATTTCCTCCGATGAACTACTCTCAGCCATCATAATTTGACTAGGTTTAATTAAATGCCACGCAAGAATTAACAAGCCAATAAATGGTAGCAAAACAAACCATAGAACATATGGTGAGACACCTGCATCACGCAAGCGGCGTGCCATCGCTCCCAACCCTTGAAGGATTAACATAATAGCTATAGCACCATAGATTAAAGCGATCAACAAGCCAATACTAATACTTGCATAAGTCCCTGACGCTGCCAATAATAACCCCGAGAGCACTATTATGACTAACGCCATCAATAGGTATACCAATACAAACCAAGCCGCTCCACCAAAGAAAAAATCTTTACGATTGATCCGCCCTTTGAAGCTGAACGGTTTCGCAAATTGATACCCATCCTTAATGTTTAAAAACGCCAATAAATACTCCATACTTCCCCCTAAAAAATTATCAAAATATCCACCCAATTTACTCTATGTGATTTTTCCAAGTCACGATGATAACTCTATCACAAATCATAATGTACATAAAGAATTCATTTAATTTATTTATAGCATCCTATTGGATCACTTTTATCTTCACTTAGAATATCAGATTATTTATGACTGGAAATATATCACATATGATAAAAGATAATGAAACGTAAAAAAGGATTGATAACTATTAAGATCTTTCTTAACAGTTATCAATCCTTTTAACGCCGTTCCACATGAAACAACCTAATTAATTCTTCTTGTTATAAGCCAACACGGTCAGCGGCGCGAAAACCGCAACAATCAACACACCAGCTCCAAGCACAATCCATGCTTGTTGACTCCACTCACCATGCTCCAACATTGTTCGTGTTGCTTTAATCACGTATGTCACCGGATTAATATTAACAATATTTTGCATTATCTTAGGCATCGTCTTTACGGGGACAAATGCACTAGACATAAATGAAAGTACCATCATCGTGATCATTGAGAAGCTCTGTACCATTGTTGAACTTTTTGCCAATAAACCAAACAAAGCAAAGACCCAACTCAATGCCCATCCTAAGAAAATAGCCAATAGGGCGGCTGCTAAAACCCAACCAAAACCAACTGTTGGGCGCCAACCCATAATAAATCCTGTTAATAACGATACAGCCGTAGCAATCAACAATCGCAAAATATCTGCAAAGAGCTGACCAGCTAAAGGTGCAATATGCGCAATTGGCAAGGACTTAAAACGATCAAAAACACCTGAATCAAGATCATCGCGAATTTGCGTTCCAGATCCCGCCGCCGCTGATAACAATGTCTGGATTAAAACTCCCGGAACGATTGTAGGCAAATACCCCTTAACGTCACCAGCAATTGCTCCACCAAAAAGATAGCCAAACATCAACATAAACATCACTGGCTGAATAATAACATCCATAAATTGCTCAGGGTTATGAATCGTCTTAAGTAAATTACGATAAGCCATCGTAGCTGTATTCGTAAATACATTTGTTTTCTGTACACGTACGTCCATCATCATTAAATTCCTCGATTATAATTCCTTTTTAATTCTTACCAGCTGTTAAAGCAAAGAACACGTCATCCATTGATGGTTGCTCAACTGACAAATTCACAATGCTAATCGCCGCCTCTTGTAATTTATTCAAAATTTCCGTGACTTGTTTAGTATCTTCTAATGGAGCGGTTAACGTCTGCTTTTTCGCTTGCGTCTTAATATGTAGAAAATCATCAATTAGCGAGGCCGCCTTTGTGGTGTCCTGACTATTCAACAGTTCCAACTGTAACTTTGCTCCACCAACCTGAGCTTTCAATTCTGCAGGTGATCCAATGCTGACCAACTTTCCATGATCAATCACAGCAATTCGATCGGCCAACTCATCGGCCTCTTCTAGATACTGAGTCGTTAACACGATTGTTGATCCTTGCTCAACCAGGCTTCTGATCGTATCCCACATCTGTGTCCTTGTTCTAGGGTCCAATCCGGTAGTTGGCTCATCCAGAAAAATCAATGTTGGCCTTGAAATCAAACTCACCGCGAGGTCCAAACGTCGTCGCATACCACCTGAGAAGTTCGAGATTGATTTATCTGCCGATGCCTGCAAAGAGAACTCCTCAAGCAATTCGTTAGTACGCTTTTTGGCCTCACTATGCGTCAGTCCATTCAACCGCGAAAATATCATCAGGTTCTCACGTGCAGATATATCTTCGTCAACGGATGCATATTGTCCGGTCAACCCAAACATTGATCGAACCAATTTATCATTTTTTTGTGTGTCATAACCAAAGATTTTGATTGAACCACTAGTTGGCTTTAACAACGTCGTAATCATTCGTAAGGTTGTGGTCTTACCAGCTCCGTTGGGGCCTAACAACCCAAAGACTTCACCTTTTTTCACGTTTAACGATACATGATCAACGGCGGTCTGTTTTGCAAAAACCTTTGTTAAGTCGTTAATCTCAATCGCATATTCTTCATTCATAATCATGCCTTCTCTGCTTATTAATATTAATCAGGTAACCTGATGAATAATATAATAAGGTGCCCTGATTAAATAGTCAACCCTTTTTATCTGGTACCCTGACTAATTTATTGAATTAAATTGAATTACTTCCTATAATGTTATTAGAGTACTTAGTCTAGGATGGTAATTTATGGATTCATTGTTACAGAAGCAACAATTAGCCGAGAAGATGTTCGAGTTTGCTTGGATGCAACACCTTGCCGACGAACAAGCTGATCGGCATGAACAACGCGATCACGCCTTTCAGGGGCAGAATAAAATCTTAATTGCCTTGGCTGAGGAAGATAACATTTCCCAGAAAGATTTGTCTAATCGACTGGGACTAACACCCCAATCTACGGCAGAATTCATTGCCAAATTAGTGAAAAAAGGACTTGTCTCAAAAGTCGCCTCCGAGGCCGACCGACGAGTACAATTGATTAGAATTACACCAAAAGGCCAACTTGAAGCTGATAAAAATATTGCAATCATTCCTGATTATTTCGACTACTTGACCGATGAGGAACAGATACAGCTTATTAATATCTTGGATAAGATTATTGGTGGCATTCGCAATGACCTCTCTTTTGATGGTCATTCAATTCACAATTTTGCACATCGGATGATGTACAACCACCTTAATAAACAACTGCACCCTGATAGCGACAAATAATAAAAGAGACGAATCATTGTTGACATCATCAACAGTAATTCGTCTCTTTTTATAGCTACTTTACAATCCCCAAATCAATCATCGATTGTGCCGTAGCGATAATTGATGATTGTGCGGATCTAGGATACCAGCCCAACAATGCTTGGGACTTTTCATTGCTCGTTCCTGCATACTTACCGATCAGTGAAGCGACCATCCGCAACATCGGATTGCCCTTTGCTGCCAACATTATTTGCTCGTCAGCAATAACCGTCGTTGGAAGCTTCATTGCATATTCCGGAAAAGCATTTCTTAGTGTGTCTGCAACATCCAACATTGATAACACTTCTCCAGTTGTCGCTAAGAAACGTTCTCCCGCAGCAACATCTGAAGTCATTGCCAAAATATGTAACCTGGCAACGTCTCGAACATCAACATATCCAGAATCAACATTCGGCACAGCTGCCACTTTACCTGCTAGCATTTCTTGAATTTGAATATTCGAATGTGAATAATCAGCTGAAAGTACTGGTCCCATTACTGCAACTGGATTAACAACTGCGAGCTCCAATCCGTGCCCCTCAGTAGCAACGAACTGCCATGCCGCACGTTCTGCCAATGTTTTTGATCTCTGATATGGGTGAATACCCTCTGCATCCAAATTTGACCAATCCTGTTCGGTATATGGAGTCTGCCGATTTTCATGACCAGCAAAAATAGCCCCATATGCGGACGTCAAAACTACCCGCTTGACCTTTGCATCCCTAGCCGCCTTTAAGACCATTAATACACCATCAACTGCTGGCCGAATCATTTCTGATTCACTTTCAAAATTTAATGTTGGGGTCGGCGATGCAACATGCATAACATAGTCTACATCTAACATGGCATCATCCCAACCATCCGAATTAGTTAAACTCGCCTCGACAAATGACAGCCCGCTAAGATCTTCCATACCACCATTAATCAGCATTTGCTCCACTAAATCCCTCTTAGCAAATGTTCGTAACGTTGCCCGTACATCAAATCCATCCTGTAATAACTGCAGAATAATATGACTAGCAATAAAACCACTCCCACCAGTCACCAAAACCAAGTCTTTCTTCATTCTTAAATTCCTTCTTCGCATATGTTATAGTTGTAACGCATCTAAAATATAACAAACGACCATGCGCTTATACCACAAAAACCAGTGCATCCGTGACATTATTGGAGAAATGTAATGGCAGCTACTATCTACTCACAAACAATCAAAAGTGACTCAAAACAGTTCATAACCGAAAGTCTCTTTTCATTGATGGAAACTAATAAATTCAGCGATATCACTATCTCGCAAATCGTTAAAAAAGCTGGTGTCAGCCGTATGGCATTCTATCGTAACTTTGTCTCAACTGAAGATGTAATCATACAGTACTTTGACCCAATCATTGAGCTGAGTTTCAGCAAGGTTATAAACACAGCCAATCAAGCGACTAAGCTAACACAACTAACGATTATTTTTGATGAACTCACCTTTATCTTTGAACTAGTTATTAACCAATCGCTGGATTATTTAATTCGACCAATTTTCGAAAGCAATATCCAACATTTCTACGATCAACTAATTGATTTTTCAAATATCTCAGCTGATGAACAAACATATTATGTTACATTTATGAGCTCTGGTGTATATGCTCTGTGGAAAACATGGCTGTCTGATCGCTCGCAAGTCACAATTGAAAAGTTGCACGAGATACTCTTTAAATTCCAAACTTCAACTATTCAAGCATTCAATCTAGAATATCTTCAAGGGTAAGAAGATTGCACGAGTTTCACATGAAACATGTCCAATGAGGTGCGCCACTAGTTTTTTTAATGATTCACCGATAACAAAAAGAGCACTTACTGATCAAGGTAAGTGCTCTTTAAATTCAATCAATCTATTTTGTAACTTCTAACATTACATCATCAATTTCATCCAATTCAGGCTCATCGCCACGTTGTTCTTTTGGTGCATTATAGAAGACAGCATAAATAACAATACACAATAACGCAAAAATCGCTGCCACCAGATACATGTGACGGAAACTAACAAACGAGCGAATTACACCGAAAGCATACGGTCCCACACCAATTCCCAAATCAAGTCCCACAAAATAAGTTGATAACGCAATCCCGATTCTAGCAGTCTCTGGGGCCAATTTGATTGCCATTGCCTGTCCATTCGACATAAATGTTCCATAACCAAGCCCAATTATTCCACCGGCAACTAATAATGCCCAACTTGAGCTAAGAATTGCCATCAAAACTAGTCCCAATGCTAGTAAGATAAATGATGGATACATCACCCAGTTTTCACCCTTCAAGTCGAACAATTTTCCTGTTCCCGGGCGCGTAAAGGTTATTGCCAACGCATATACCACAAAGAAGTACGATCCTGCTGTTACCAGGTTAAGCATTGCAGAGTAAGAGGCTAGGTAAGATAGCACGCTCGAATATGCCAGTCCCATAAAGAACGCAATCAAAGCAACGATCACTACACGCCTTTCAAAGAACGTATTTATCTTCCAAGAATTTGCACGTTTCTTCTCTTGATCACTAATCTTCACGCTAGGAACGTGCAACATCATCACAAAAATCGTTGCAATAATTAGTAACACAACTGCGACCCAGATGATAATCTCAAAAGACACCATTGATATCAAAATCATGCCAACAAACGGACCAATGGCGGCCGCTAACGACGTACTTAAACCATAGTAATTAATTCCTTCACCGCGTCGATCAAAGGGAATAAAGCTGGTTACGATTGCATTAGTTGCGGTTGACACCATTCCATAAAAGAAACCATTTAAGAATCGCACCACACACAGAACGAAAATCGTCGGCATAAAGAAATAAGCAACTGTTGTTAATAAGTAAAAAATTGCGCCCCACTTTAAAACAAATCGTCTGCCAAAGATCTCGAGCTTTTTACCAATATATAATCGTGCCACCAATGTACCGATAACATATATTCCTGCTGCTAGTCCGGCCTGACTCACAGTGGCGTGTAGCTGGTCTTGTGCGATTAAAGTAATTATTACCATTAGTAGATAATAAACCAGATAAACAACGAAATTAATCATCGTAACACTTAGAAAGCCCTTATTGAATAGCTTTTCAGAATCAGACATAATATAAAATAAATCCTCCAAAATAAGTCCCAAGAAATAAAAATAATAAACCCGAAATAACGATATCAAAGATATTGAATAAATCCGGCGATTACATTTAAGCTAGTCTTAAATTGGATTGATTTCAAGACACAAGCATTATCTTAACGTGTAAGCGTAAACATTAATTAGTGTTTCTAGTTTCAACAACCTAATTAACAAAAAAAGCATCCACTTCAGCTGGATGCTTTTTTAAATATGTATCCTTATATCCCAAAATAAAGAATATAAGGCAGCTGTCATTCTCCTTACAGTAAGTGGGGCCTTTTGATATCTTATCTTAATCAGAAAATGATAACTTTTTAATATTCTAACATAGTCAATTAGCTTTTCAATTCCAGATCACTTTCACGAATATATTGAAAAAAAGAACTTTGCTGATTCATCTATATTATCATTGAATGTATTCTGATTGCCTTACTCTGGTTAGTTATAGACAATAATTCCAAAAGTTTGATCTTTATTTATTGAAAATATTAAATAGTACACCTTGAAATTCAAAAACGCTTGATTTTAAGTTTCATAAAAGGTATATTATTAAAATTGCATGAGCAAAACAAGAGTAATATTAGGAGACTATAATTAACTATGGAAAAACGCTTTTTTGGACAACCACGCGCCCTTTCCACCCTCTTCATGACAGAGATGTGGGAACGATTCTCTTACTATGGTATGAGAGCAATCTTGCTCTTCTACATGTGGCACTTAATCTCGACCGGCGATCTACATGTCGCTAAGGCCACTGCTGCCTCAATCATGGCAATCTATGCCTCAATGGTTTACCTTTCCGGAGCAATTGGTGGCTATATTGCCGACCGAATTCTAGGAGCCCAGAAAACGGTCTTCTGGGGCGGAATCTTTATCATGTTTGGTCATATTGCACTAGCGCTTCCTTTTGGAGCAACTGCCCTATTTGCATCAATCACATTGATCATTATTGGAACTGGCCTGCTAAAATCAAATGTCTCTGCTTTAGTTGGTTCCTTATATGATTTGAACGACCCCAAGCGTGATGCTGGATTCTCAATTTTCGTGTTCGGAATTAATTTAGGTTCATTCATCTCACCAATTCTAGTTGGTATGACTCAAAGAGCTGCTGGTTATCATATTGCCTTTAGCTTGGCGGCGATTGGAATGTTCTTCGGCTTGCTACAATACTACTTTGGTCGGAAGCACCTCGATGAATCAACAAATCATCCAACAGATCCACTTAAAGCAGATGAATTACAAACCATCACCAAAAGAGCCATTGCCATCATTGTTCTACTGGCAATCGTAATCGGTGGTATGTTCATTCTTCATTGGAATAGCTTAGAAAACTTTATCAATTTAATTACGATTGTTGCCGTACTGATCCCAGTTGCATACTTCGTATTAATCTTGAACTCAAAGAAGATCACAAAAGTTGAACGATCACACGTATTTGCCTACATTCCGTTCTTCTTAGCCGCCGTTCTTTTCTGGGCGATCGAGGAGCAAGGTTCAATCGTTTTAGCTACATTTGCGGCTGAACGAGTGGATACAACAATGATTCCAGCATCACTATACCAGTCATTAAACCCACTGTTTATCATGTTGTACACACCACTCTTTGTCTGGCTTTGGACTCATTGGCGTAAAAACCAGCCATCCTCACCAACAAAGTTCGCTGTTGGGCTAATGTTCGCCGGTGCTTCATTCCTAATCATGGCACTGCCAGGTATATTACACGGTACATCTGCAAAGGCCTCACCTGCCTGGTTGATTGCTTCTTGGGCATTGGTAATCATTGGTGAAATGTTAATCTCACCAGTTGGTCTGTCAGTGACTACGAAACTTGCTCCCAAGGCATTTAATTCTCAGATGATGTCGATGTGGTTCTTAGCCGCAGCAATGGGCTCTGCCTTAAATGCACAGCTGGTTACGCTATATAACCCAGCTAATGAAATCACTTATTTCCTAGGATTTGGTGCAGTTGCCGTCGTACTCGGACTAATATTACTTGCCATTTCTAAAATGGTTCAACGTTTGATGATTGACGTTTCCTAATAATCAAACTTGACAACGAAAGACTCTAACCAAGTTAGAGTCTTTTTTACTACACTACAATATTAAAAAGAGCTCACCTTTTACGGTAAGCTCTTTTTAAAATCAATTTTTAAATAAGAATTGCTGTCAAACCTAGAATAACTAGCAAACCGACAATTGAAATCACAGTTTCCAAAACAGTCCAAATTTGGAAGGTCTGCTTGATTGTCAAATCAAAGAATTCTTTGAAAATCCAGAAACCAGCATCATTAACGTGCGAAGCAATCAATGATCCGGCCCCAATTGCTAGTGCAACTAACACTGCCAAAGTTGGGTTGTTTTGAGAGGCAACAATCGTCGTAACGATTCCGGCCGCCGTCATTCCAGCAACCGTTGCTGAACCAACTGAGATACGCAAAACCGCTGCAACAGCCCATGCAAACAGAACAATTGAGAATGCTGACATGTGCCCATTAGTTGAGAACAATTGTGCAACCTTATCTGATAGCCCACCAGTGACCAAGACACCACGCAAGGCACCACCACCACCAACGATTAATAGAATTCCCGCAACGGCGTTCATTCCATTAGTTAGCGAACTGTTGATTTCCTTTGCATCCTTCTTTTGCCAAACTCCCATTGAGAAGATTGCAAAAATCAAAGCAACCGTCATTGCAACAGCAGGTGTCGCGATGAATTCAACAAATGAATCGACCGCTGTCGGATTCTTAGGCGTTACGCCACCCGTATAAATCATCTTGTAGACTGTTGCAATGATCATGAAGATCAATGGGAAAATTGAAGTAATTGTTGAAAGGAAGAATGATGGCGTCTTTGCCAAGTCATATTCCTTAACTTCACCAACGGCTTGAATTTCAGTCTTAAAGGTAAATGCACCCGGTGCATATTTTTGAGCAACCTTTGTGAAGACTGGTCCAGCAACAATCGCTGTAATTACAGAAACGGCCAAACCAAGGATCAACGTCAAACCAACATTAGCTCCCAAAGCAGTCGCAACTGCTGTTGGTGCAGGCTGTGGAGGCAAGAATCCTTGTGCCGATGATAGCGCCGCTGTCATTGAAATTCCAAGGTACAACAACGGTACCCCAGCTTCAATTGCAACCGCGAAGACAATCGGAATCAACAATACCATACCGACCCCAAAAATCATTGAGATTCCAATGATGAACGATGCAATCAAAACGGCCCACTGCAAACGTTTTACACCAAACCAGTCAATTAACGTCTTGGCAATTCGATAAGAACCACCAGCATCCGCAACCAATCGACCAATCATTCCACCAAAAATGAAAATCACGGCGTTTGATCCAAGAATATTCCCCATTCCTTCAGGTCCCAAGATCGCTGTCGGAATATCAGCAAACTTCATTCCAAGCAACAAGGCCAGAACGAAGGCAGTGATAATAAGAGATACAAAAGTGTTAAGTTTGAACTTAACAATCAAAACTAGCAATACTAAAATAGAAATTGCTAACATCAAAAATGCCATAAGAAACTCCAAAAAATTTTTTCATACAAAAAAGACGGAAAAATTAGCATACTGAAGACATCCCAAGTTAATCGGATATGAAGGCTTATTTCAGATTTTATAGATAATACAATCCCAAAGTCTTTTAGATTTAGTATGTAGAACAATTATACTATGTTTGAATGCGCTGACAATAGGGGATTTATTTCCCCTCCAATTACGGTTTCACATGAAACATTACTAAACAATTACACATTCAAAGCCGACTATGATCAGTTAGCCGTTATCAAAAATAAAAAGATTGACCGTTAAAGCTTTTTTAACGGTCAATCTTTTTTGTGGTTAATTTTTAATAAATCTGGCTACCAATTCCAGCAAGAATCTCGTCCTTAGTTTCCAAAATAGCAGTAGCAAATTCCTGCTCACGCTCAGCATTAACTCGATAAGACGGTGCTGAGATACTAAACGCACCAAATACATGTCCATTTCGGCTAATGGCTGTCCCGACACACGAAATATCCATTTCATTTTCATTTCGCTCATAGGCAAAACCGTTCTTTCGTACATTAACAATTTCGACTAATAATTCATCAGGATCTGAGATTGTATTCGGCGTCTTGGCAATTAAATCCGTTTGTGCAATGTACTCTTGCAATTCAGCATCCGAATAAGTTGCCAAAATTGACTTCCCAACTGATGTCGAGTACATATCCATATTTCCGCCGACAATTGATTTAAGGGCAACCGAATGCGTTCCTTCAAATTTCTTCATCAAAACAACCCGATTACGATCTGGAATCACAAAGTTAATCGTCTCACCAAATCGCTCGCTCAGACGCCGCAAATATGGTTCAGCTAACAACACAATATTAAATTGCGCCTGTGCAGCTGCACCGTACTTAATCATGCCGATTCCAACCGTGAAGTTTCCATTCTGATCCTCATGCACCCAATTCATATAAATTAGCGTATCCATGATCTTGCGAATCGTTGGCTTTGTTAAACCCGTACCATCACTTAATTCTGTTAACGAGCGTCCACTTGACTGAACACTCAGAAAGTCTAATAGTGTTTTTGTTTTAACAACCGTACTACCATATAATTTCACGTCTGCTTCACTCATTAAACTATTCACAACCTGCCCATTTTATGTTTAATCCATCATATCCCACCTAAAAAATTTCTTCAATAAAAAAGAGCCTGAATTGAAATCAATCCAGCCCCTTTTTACCTCAATTTGCTTGTAGGAAATGCTCCAATTGTTTGCTTGTTGGGTAGCCATCGTTATCTCCGGCGGCCTGAACCGCCATCGCGCCGATTGCATTCCCACGTCGCACAGCCTCTTTAATTGATAACTGTTCCAGCAATCCCGTGATAACACCTAATGCAAAACCGTCACCCGCACCAACGGTATCAACAACTCGGTCAACCTTGAAACCCGCAACAAATTCATTAACGCCCGACTTAGTCTTGATGTATGCACCATCAGCACCAACTTTAACAATTACCGTATGTGTAACTTCGCTACTGCCTAAATAGTAGTCGGCAATCGTTTCTGGATCACGTGATCCAACCAAAATTGCCCCCTCGTTCACACCTGGTAGAACCACATGTGCTTGATTAGCAAAATGATTAATCGCCTTAACCATTTGATCTTGTGAATCCCATAATGCCGGTCTTAGATTGGTATCAAATATCTTTAATAATTTTTTGTTTTCTGAACACCGATCAAAGAGTTTTTGGGTTGCTTGTAACGTCTCCGGTGATAAGGCCGGAAAGACTCCCGTAATATGCGCAATCTTCACATCTGATAAATCTACATTGTCAATAAAAGTTGCCGAATAATGCGAAGCTGCCGAATTCTTGCGATAGTTAGCAACCGCTGGATCACCGTGCGAAACCTTTTGCTTGAACATAAGTCCAGTCATGTATTCGTCGGTCACCTGCACATGGTCAGTTGCGATCCGGTTATCCTTTAGTTCAGTTTGAATAAACTGGCCAATCGGATCTGAACCAACTCGCGTTACATATTGAACTGAATGATTTAGTCTTGATACCCCCACTGCCACATTGACCTCAGCCCCTGCCAAGTACTTTTTGAAGTCACTCGCATCGGCAAGTGATACGTCAAGATCAGTTGAGGCGAACACTGCCATGGCTTCGCCAATTGTTAAAACCTCGCTCATTTCAACCTCCCTCAAGCCCTAGCTCTGCCTTCAGATTAACGACATCCTTTAGCAATGCTTGATCAGATTCAACAGGATATTCCAGTGCAACTGGTAGTTCATTTGAAAAACTCCTCAACACTGTCTTCCAGTCAATATTCCCCTGATCAAAGGGCACAACCATGTGTCCGGACTCTGTTAAGACAGCATTCTTCAAATGAATCACGGTCGTAGCTTCGCTCAACAACTTTGCGGCTGCCAACTCATCCTCATCAACAAAACGCCAGTTAGCCACATCAAACACAAAATTAATGGCTAGTCCCTTAGTCTTGGTCAGTGACAAGAATTTCTTAATTGGTGCCATTGTGCCGTTTAACTTACTTTGATCATTCTCGACGTTCAATTGAACCCGCTTCGACATTGCCAATTTAAGTGCTGCGAATTCCGCGTCTGTTGCCTTTTCAAATGAACCGATATTCATCTTCATTGCAACTGCATCAATCCGCTCGGCCTCCGCGACATATTGATTAAACTTCGGATTCAACGCACCATTCTCATCAAATAAGACATCAGGAATACTTAAATACACCTGCATCTCAAGCTCCCTTGCCGCCTCAGCAAGGTTTTCCAATTCAACTGAGAAATCCTTAAAAAACTCTCGCCGTGCTTCGACTGCTTTGATACCAAGTTTGCTAATCTTTGCTAGTAGGTCCTGTTGCTTTGCCCCAGCTACAACATCATTTTCAAATACAAGTGTGTTAATAATTAGTTGACGTTCAGCCATGAAAATAACTCCATCCTTCCGAGTAATTAATTAATTTCCTTGATTTCATTGTATTTCGCTATATAAGCCTGGGCGTTCCTCGTCAATCCAGCCCAATCTTCACGATCAGCCGGTTTTAACAAACTACCACCAACACCGACAGCAACTACGCCAGCGTCGAACCACTCTGACATATTATCCAAATTAACACCACCAGTCGGCATAACGTTTAGTTGAGGCATCGGTGCTTTGACTGCCTTAACCATTGCTGGTGATGCTTCTGACCCAGGGAAAAGCTTTACAATATCGACTCCGTACTCCAAGGCAGAACGCATCTCAGTAATCGTCATCGCTCCAGCCATGTATGGAATTTGGTAAAGGTTTGCAATTTTAGCAGTTTCAACATCAAACGATGGTGAAACTAGGAACTCTGCCCCAGCCATAATTGCGAGCCGTGCTGTAATGGCATCCAATACCGTTCCAGCCCCCACAACAACATCGGTTCCAGCATATTGATTAACTAATTTTTCAATAACCTGATCAGCTTGAGGGACTGTAAAAGTCAATTCAATCCCCGTGATGCCCCCAGCTACCAGTGCTTCAACAATTCGCTCTGCCATCGCCGCTGAACTTGCCCGAACAACTGCAATCACTCCAGCCTGTTCAACTTTATTCAAAATCTTTACGCGCTTCATAATTTCCTCTTCTCAATTCCAAAAATTTCACTACCACTTATTTAGCTAACTTGAACTTCAAGCTTATTCGTTCTCGTTAGGTACTTGTAATACCACATCGTTATCATTGGCGTCAGAATCGCAGTGACGATAACCGATGTCGCAACAATCGCGGTCGCCGATGTCGCAGTCGCTTGATAAGTCGCATCAGCAAGCGCAATCGTTGCCGGAACAGTCACAGCCGCCCCAGCTGTTGATGAGGCTGCCAAACCAGCCAGTCCATCAGAACCACCAATATATACATCAGCAAGCCAAACAACTAGTCCAGAGAAGATCACAACTGCGATTCCCATGACAATTCCTGTAAAGCCAGACTCCACAATCATGCCAAGATTCATACTGAATCCAAGTGTAAAGGCAAAAAATGGTACCAAGGGTCCTGCAAGCGGTGCAAACATCTTTCTGATATCAGCATCCAATGTTCCCAGAAGAATTCCTAATACATAAGGTACTAGTGTTGAGACCAACGCCTGCCATGGGAAGGAACCCAACCCAGCTGCGCCAAGGGTGATCATCGTGAAAAAGGGACCTGATTCAATTGAAAAGAAAGGATATGAAGCAACATCAATCTTACGATCCAAGGGTTCCAAAAGAGCAACTAATAGACCGCCATTTGTTGCATTAAAGGCTGCAATAATTGCCAAAACTGACAGTCCCTTAAACAAACCTGACTGCACACCATTAACTGGTAAAAACTTACTTGCAATAATTCCTAAAATGGCCGCGAAAATAACCTTGGACAAGAGAATAGTGACCCCTTTACGTGCAATCCGGGGTGTTGAACGAACATCTAACCCCGTGCCTAGAGCAAAGAAAAAGATGAATAAAATAACACTCGTTCCACCCATATAAGCACCAGTCATACCGCCTAAACTCGTCGCCGAATTTGGGAAAAGGGTATGAATAATTGCCCCGATCAATAATGGCACGACCATCATACCGCCTGGGATCTTCTCAATTGACTTCTTAATTCTCATAATATTTCACCTATAATTAGTTCACATTTTGTCTCACAAAACTTTCAAATATCTATTCCTGATTTAGCTCTAAGGATTATCGAACTAAGTAACCACCATCAATTGGTAGGATAGTTCCTGTAATATAGTTTGATGCCGCTGAGGCTAGGAACACAATTCCACCCATTAGCTCTTTAGTCTCGCCCCAGTGTCCTGCGGCAATCCGGTTCAAGATCTCGGCATTTCGAGCTTCATCGGCCCGGATCGGTGCTGTATTTGATGTCGCGATATACCCTGGTGCAATCGCATTTACTTGTACATTAAAGGCTGATGCTTCAGACGCCAGTGCCTTTGTAAGTCCTGCTACCCCATGCTTAGAGGCTGTATATGATGGCACAAACTTGCCACCAAAATACGACAACATCGATGCAATATTGATAATCTTCCCTGACTCTTGCTTAGCAAAAACTGGTAATACAGCCATCGACAAATGATAGACTGCATTCAAATTAATATTCATCACCGCGTCCCAATCGGCATCCTTTGACTCCAAAAGTGGATTGCGACGAATCATTCCTGCATTGTTAACCAATATGTCAATGCGTTGAAAGGTCTTCAAAGCGTTTTTTACAACTGATTCGGCGGCGCTGTCCTTAGTTAAATCGACTTGTTCAAATTCAACGCGCCGTCCTTTACTCTCAACCAGTGCCCGAGTTTCATCCCAGCCTTCTTGAGCAAAGGTTGGTACATAAATATCAGCCCCCGCCTCTGCTAGAGCAACAACATATGCCTGGCCCAAGCCAGTGTTGCCACCAGTCACAATTGCCACTTTGTTCGTTAAACCAAAGAAATCCATCTTGAAGGACTTCAGTTCCTTTGCCCGTGCTGCAACTTCCTCAGCCGGTTCAAAATATTCTGCCATTACATTTGGCCTCCCCATTCATCAATTAAAGATTTGCAAACAATTCTTACTTCAAGTCGTGCATATCAACGATATCCATATCGTCATAAGTGATATTCTCGCCACACATTGCCCAAATAAATGTATATGAGCCAGTCGCAACACCTGAATGAATCGACCATGAAGGGTTCGAAACGGCCTGTTCTGGTTCTAGGAAGATATGCTTTGTTTCATCGGGTGTTCCGATGAAGTGTACTGCACGTGTATCTTTGTCTTCAAAATCAAAATACATGTAAGCTTCCATGCGACGCATATGAGTATGCGCGGGCATCGTATTCCATGATGATCCTGGTGCAAGAACTGTATATCCCATTTGCAGTTGATTTACTTCAACTTGATTTGGATGGATATATTGGAAAATCTGACGTTTGTTCATATGTGCCTGATCTCCCGGTGTTAATGGTGTGATGTCCTCAATTGAGATCTTCTTTGAAGGGAAGGTCTTATGCGCCGGTGCCGAAGCAACATAGAACTTAGCTGGATTTTCAGGGTCAACTGACTCAAAAATCACTTCTTTAGTCCCCATTCCAACGTAATAGCCATCCTGTTTCTTCATATCCGACTTTTTCCCGTCGACAGTTACGACCCCTGCGCCACCAATATTAATAAAACCTAATTCACGTCGTTCTAAGAAAAATTCAACCCCTAGTTCCTCACTGAGAACAATTTCCAAAGGCTCAGTCGTTGGAGTTACGCCACCATAAATCAAGCGATCATTCATTGTGTAGGTCAACAAAATGTCACCTGGTACAAAAACTTTCTCCATCAAAAACTCTTCGCGTAATTCGGCAGTTGAATAATGTTCAATATCCTTTGGTGAATGAGCGTATTGCGTGTGCATCTTAAAAGTCATCGTTCCGTCTCCGTTTCTTATTTGGAAATATCTTTTCTCTTTTGTTACGAGATTAATTTAGCATTAGTTTTTATTTTTGTAAACGACTTTGTGTACTTTTTATTTTGCGTCAGGTGTATCGGCTTATTGAATAACTCCACTTTGCGATATAGATAGTATTCCCGCTTTTTAATCATTGTTAATGTTTTATACAGAAGCGCTTTCATTTGCATACTCGGTTTTTCGCAAAAAAAAGGATGTTTTACTTTCAAAGTAAAACATCCTTTTTCAATATTTCAGTAAAAATTTATTTATCTTCAAAATTATTTAGCCACAATGCTCGTGCTGAGTTCACCAAATAATATTGCTTGATACCGACAAGGCAAAGCCATTGTCAACTACATGCTTATCAGACGGTATCATACTGAGACAAAATCGATTTTCCTATTCTATATCAATCAAATTATCGTTTCATGTGAAACATGAAGCCATGATTAACGGACTCCATATTGCTGTAACTCAGTTGATGTAGGGTCTATTCCGACCCAACCGGCCCCTATTTGACTAGGAGCGTCTAAAACAACAGCTGGCTTGTGATCGAAATATAATTCCCAACTTTGATTGCCACCAAAATTATATTCAGGAGCCAGGTTGTTTACCACTCCTCTATCACGAACATTGTATATTGAGCCATCGGCAAAATAGACTCTAAACCCACCAGCTATTTCCTCCATATGATCAAAATTTGGTGTCGTCGTACCTGAATTATAGTAAATTGTTTTTTCAATACCATAAACAAGCATCCTGCGCGCCTCAATCATTGATTTCTCTTGCGCTGTGACCGGACTGCCCTGATTAACTTGCGTACTCGATTCCTGACTCTCCGCCGTCACACTTTTTGTTTCGCTAGCCACCGTCGCTGATGATACATTCTTAGATGAGCTTTTCTTGCTTACAGAGCTCTTTTTTATACTTGCTGTAGAGCTCTTCTTCTGAGAAGTCTTTTGTGCCTCTTGCTGACCTTCCTTGCCATGTTGCAAGGCAAACCCACTGATGATCCCTATAACAACGATAACACCTAATGCAGCAAACAAAATCTTTTTAAGATTACTATTTGGCTTCCCCGTGCCTTTATTGCTACGTGTTTCGTTCTCTTTATCATTACCCATCATACTCGACCCCTTCAATATTTGTTATTCAAACTTAAATATACCCCTTAAACCCCTATATAAGAAGCAATAATTGTCGCATTCGATATACAATATTCCACACCATGTTAACTAAATCACTTGTCACCTTAGATTGTTGATTTGATACATGAAAAAAACTGTCTGTCGAATAGAATTCCAACAAACAGTCTCTTAAGTCTAATTCACAGGCACATCCTGCAAGGTCCAACCGATTTCGCCAGTGTAATCTCCGACCTTTGTATTCAAAGCCTTCGAGATGTTAATAAACAAACCAGTATCTTGGTTGTTCCAACTATCATTTACAGTTACATTCTCATCAGATGTAGTTTCGTGTTCCATAATCACTGTATCTTGTTGCCCCAGCAGATGATCATTACCAGACTCTTTAAAAGTAATTACATCTACTAGTTGATCAACCCCATTACTTAATTCATTTACCATCCGTGCCACGATCCGCCAACTCTTCCCAGTTCCCCTGGTGTCCGCCACAGTCAGACTTGAATTAGTGTTCTCGGCCGCCGAATGATCAATATTCTTACTTGATAGGGCATGCGATCCAAAGGTCACCGTTGCAAGTTGGTCAATCCAGTTTAATCCACCGATAATCTGGTACTTTGTAGCACCTT
Organism: Weissella muntiaci; assembly: GCF_008107635.1. Lineage (GTDB taxonomy): Bacteria > Bacillota > Bacilli > Lactobacillales > Lactobacillaceae > Weissella > Weissella muntiaci. The sequence goes on from NZ_SDGZ01000015.1 coordinate 264,596, forward strand.
TTAACTCAGCATCATGCACCGTTGTATCTTCATCTGGTGTCCGGTTGCCATTTTGATCAGTCGCAACCACACGTACATAGTCACCTGTCTCAAGTCCAGCAATTCTCCCTATATTAAAATCACCCTCAGCGTCAGCCACCGCTTGATTGCTTACGACAACCCAAGTTGTTCCACCATCATGGCTAACTTCCGCTGACACTTTTGCTCCAGCTTCAGTTTTACCGACAATTTCGGCATTACTAGTTGCTGAGCTCGACAATGTGACAGGTGCTGGTGGCGTCTTATCGGTAACATCGGCGGTTACCGCGTCTTCGAAGCCGGCATACTTACCATAAAAGCTCAGCAGATCACCACCATTACTGGTTGCCCTTTGGAAATAACTTCCATTCAACGTAACATAGCCCGCATCATCCGTGGCTAGGGTGTCTGCAACCCCTGTTGAATCTTGTAGGTCAACAGCCACTTGATCCTTAACTGCCCAAATTATCTGATACGTCAACCCACCTGTATTTGGATCAATTTTCCCTGAGGCAGGCAATTGGCCCATTGAGACACGTGCACGAACAACCTTATCAGTATCCCAGATGAGAGCGTTCTGCTCAGTGCCACCACCTTCAAGCGGATTTGTTGTGTTAGGCGTACTTGCCCACGGTTGGACATTAATCTTTAACGGATCATTTAAGCCAGCAATCCGTGCTGTTGAATTATTTTTATAATTACTAGCTAAAGTTGCATTTGACGATTGCACTCCATTTGCCGCTGTATAACTAAAATCCTCGACCTTTTCGTAGGCCGATGACGCGGCACTAGTTAATGTATTCTTCCCGTTATCCCACAACGTAACATTCGTGTTTTTGATACCAAAGGTTCCCCGGGTCAGGTTCACCGCTGCATTATTACCAGCTCCTTGATTATTGATATCAAAAGTTTTTGGATTGTTTAGCGTGAGATATTGGTTTGTGTTATATCCGGTCATTTGAATCAATGGAACACCCGTATTTTGCGTCCCAACAACGTATAACGTTCCAGTTGGTTCTACTAGTATCCCTTGATTTCCGCCGTTAGCAGTTGTATTTGAATAATCAATTACTGGGGTTGTCCCACCACTAGTATTTGAAGATACTAACATCGTTGCATTATTTTTTACAATATAGTGTCCCGCCGTATCATTCAAATACCAATTGATTCCGGCCGATCCGCCATTTAGGTTGAACGTGGCGCCACTGTCTACTAGAACCTCTCCAAAATGGTAATAAATATGGGGATAGATGTTACTCTTACGGTAGTTTATCAACGTCACATTTGCATTTTGACCAATCGTAATGTTACCTTGTGCCGCAGTTGATGTCATATACCAGGTTGAAACCCCTCCCGCGCCACTTGTTGAAGACTCACCGTTTGAGTTCGAACTGGCATTGGACACACCATAATAGTTACAGTTAGGGGCGACATCAATACTTTGTGCACCGACGATATTCTCATAGTTGGTCTGAATATCAATATTACCACTCAGCTTAACCTTGGCACCTCCCACGGTCATGAAGCGCTGACCAGCCGTAAACCCTTGTGAATAGGATAAATTCTCCATGTCAATTGTCCAATTGCTAGAACGACTAGCTTCATTGGTGTAAATAAATCCTTCTACGCCACTTCCGGCAGTTGCCGTTAATTTAATATCATGGACTTTAAATACAGGATTATCGATCCCTGCTGCATTATTTAAATCAAATGAGTGTGAGGCATCGGTTCCAGCGTTATAGTCAATTCCATAACCATTTCCATCTAGCTCAATACTAGCTGTTCTAACATTCGTCCCAGCACTTGTACTGACAATGTTTTGCGATAACGTAATTTTGGTCACATTACTATTGTTCCACGCGGCCACTAACTCTGGCCAACTAGCTACACTAACCTCGTCAGCTTGAATCCTTTGCCCGAATAATAGAAAACCCATTATTACGCCAAATACTAACACCAAAAAATTTCGCATCCTAGCCCCTCCCCAAAAGAAATTATTCTAATCACAAACTTAGATCAATTAAGTAAATTCATTTCTTGTCACTATTAGTCTATGCTTTATTGTTGCCAAGAAATGGAATGCTTATTGCGGTAACTTTGAATATAAAAAGAATATTTTGAGAAGGCTTTCACTGGTAAAATGTTGGCGTTTTGGATTATTTATGAATAAAAGGATGATCATTAAGCATTCAGCCTAATAATCACCCTTCTCAATCTACATTCATTTAATCAGTCGATTTATCTCTGAGACCTGCTTTCTAAATACATAAATCGACAAACCGACATTCAATGCATAAATTAACACCGTTGCTATCAGCATTTGCTCAAGCCCGCGAATTGTCAGCCAATCAAAACCCAGATCCACTGAATTAAAGGCCATGTTTGCTGAATAAATCAAAACCACGACAAATAAAAAGTGCAGTCCATATAATATTGTTCGGGGCGTTTTGTCAAAATGATCAAAAACCATTACCGAAATGCCAATTATTCCCCATAAGATCAAAGATGCCGCCAACCCGCTGCGGCTGGTTTCAACATAGCCTGTAAATACACTCACAAGCATTTGTGAAAACGACCCAAAGATCATCCCCACAACAAAGTGCCTTAGAATTTGTCTAATCATACCGTAATTCCTCCAATTGAGCCTTTAACGATGATAGATAACGTCTTGATATCTCGACTTCTTTACCACCAGCCAAAACCGCCACAGCGTTACCCCAAACGATCTTAACCTCTTTTAGCAAACGCAATTGAATGGCGGACGATCTGCTTACTTGAACAAAATACTTGTCTAATTTTGCCATAAAGCTAGCTAAGGTACTTCTAATTTCATAAGTGTCCGTGCTTGTCTCAATCTGAAGGTTATTTTTCTGGACTTGAATTGCAACTATGTCATGCATATAGATTCGAACATGACGTCCATTAAGCCGATCTGTAATTTGTAAAACCGGTTGTTCATAGTCAGAGATAAATTCAAAAAATTTATCCGCTTCTACCTGTGTTATGTTCGCTCGCAGTACAATATCCCATTCTGGAACATTTTCAGATTCAAATCGAAATTTCATTCCCTATTCCTCAGCTGTGTAATAGCAATAAGTATCACACTAGCCAACAATAATATCAAACTAATATTTGTAGTACTAAGTACCTGATTTCCCCATTTAACAGACATCCCCAGGAACTCCTTTGTAGTCAAATCCACCTTAGTCGTAACCAATGCATTCCGGAATAAGCTTGCTGATAAGAATCCTGGCCAGTATTTCATTATATGTTGTGCAACTGCCGGAACTGCTCCAAAGGGCATATAAGCCCCTACTAAGAAGCCACTCAGTACATTCAACGTTGTGCTGACTCCGCTAAAACTGCCTTCATTGTGTACAAACAATAGTACAATCCCATTAATTCCAACGGAAATCACGGTACTTAGTAAAATTATTGGAAGGACTTTCATCAAATTCGAGAAATGAAAGGTCATTTGACCCTGAAGATAAAAGAAGGTCACATAAACCGCCAAAATGACCACTGTCATGATAAATCCCACAATGCCACTGGCAATTAAATAACTTGAATTCAACTTACGTTCACTAACACCGTTAATAAAAAATGCTGCTCGTTGCCCTTTCGCTTCATCAAAGACCTTGATTCCCAAAACGGTGAAAGAAGTCGTCAATGCGGCCACGGATAATGCTCCACCAAGTAGCCATTGATTTAGCATTGTCGTCTGATGTTGAAAACTGGCGACCAGGTTGTATTGAATAAATAACTCATAGAGCCCTAAGACCAATAGTGGGCTAAATAAAGACCAAAATACAGTTGATTTATTTTGAAAATATAAGCGTAAATTTCGTTCAACCAATGCAATCATGCTCGCACCTCTTTTCCTGTTAGCGTAACAAATACATCATCCAATGTTCCTTGGCGATATGAAAATTTATTTACTTTCTGCTTGATTAATTCTTTTAGCATCGCTTGAGTATCATCAATCAAGTATTGATCAGCTTGTTTAACCCAGTGCACTGGCGCAATGAAATGACCATCAAAAACTGTTAATAAATTTGTCGTATACTGCTCCTCAAGTTCCGCCGCACTACCCTGTGCCAAAATCTCCCCTCGATCTAGGATATAAATCTGATCAGACTGTTCGGCCTCTTCCAAGTAGTGTGTCGTTAAGAATACAGTCATCTCTTGATCACGCCGCAATTCTGCTAATGCCTCCCAGATCAAGGACCTTGTTTGAATATCAAGCGCCGTAGTTGGTTCGTCTAAGAATAGAATTTTAGGCCTACTTAATAGCGCATTTACGATATCAACTCGTCGCCTTTGGCCGCCTGACAGTTTCCCAACCTTTCGATTACCCAATGCCTTCAATTGAAATGTTTCAATCATCTTCTGCGTATATTGATCACTAGCATGTACCAATCTCTGGGTGAGCAATAAATTCTGATTAACTGTCAATTCTTTACTCAACACTGATTTTTGAAAAACTAGTCCAATTGCTTCTCGTGCCTGCTTCTTTTGTTTTTCAATGTCAAAACCATTAATCTCAACTTTCCCTGCTGTCATCTTATCAAGGGTCGTTAACATGTTAATCGCGGTTGATTTACCCGCACCATTTGGTCCCAGAAAGGCAATAAACTTTCCTGCCTCAATTTCAAGATTCACATCTTTAACAGCTGTGAAATCGCCGAATCGCTTTGTTAGTCCTTTTGCACGTATCGCTGTAGCCATTATTTAACGCTCCTTTATCCGTTATCGAGTTAAGCTCTCTTTATTGTTATTAACTATAAAAGGTTGGCGTTGATTATTCAGCATTAACTGGCTAAGCGGTTCATATATTGTGACAAGTGGTCTTTTCCACTAAAAAAGCGTTAATCCGTCCGATGTAACAGATTAACGCCTATGATTTAAGATTCAATTTTACGATGATTAATTTCTAGAGATAGTGCCACCAACACGAATAGAGCAAAAATTATTGAGATACCAATATGAACATCGTTGATCACGCCAACGAACTGCGATGCATGTTTCCGATGCGCATATTCATATAGCAAACCTGCGATACTTGTTCGATGTGCATAACTCAAAGTGAGGAATAATATCCAAATTACAGATTGCATCGCCAAGCCACCCACTGCAAGCAATCGTGGCGCAAAATGATAAATTGATGCTTCCGACAAATGATCAACCTCCAGCAATTCTTGATTAACACTTCGATTGATCAAAACCGCCGCAACTCTAAGCAACAATACTCCCACTAACAACATTACTGGTTGGAAGATAACAAGCAAACCAACTAAGATCAGGATATAAGGTACATATCCAGTTAATCCTCCTGGCAATATTCGCTGCAATATCTTTTCTATCGGTCCCGCCAATAAGGGCGCCAAAACGTACATTGCAACAACCCATGCATAATCCGGATTCCCCGGTAACAAGAAAATGTACATCGTTATATACACAGCAATGAAGTCAATACACATTCCGCGTAAAGATGCCTTTATATAGAGAAATCTGGGAATTCGCAATTGCTTGTCAAAACCTCGCCTTAGCGTATAACCAAAGATAACCGGTAGAATTATTAAAATTCCAAGAATACTCAATAGTAAGGCTGCTAGGTTTCCTTCATTCCTAATAACCCTTAAGGATAAAATATCCGCGAACAATAAAAGCGTGATAACAATGTTTAAATAGTTCAGTTCAAGCTTTTGCCAATTTACGGCTCTAACGGGTTCCCATACTGGACTGGCAATCGCTCCCAATAACCCTAAAATCAGATAAAATGCGTAAACAATAAAAGAAATGTAAATATACTTTTGTCCGAGAAAGGCAATAATGACCAATAAGACAATCAGGAGCGGAAACTGCATCAACATGACCAAACGTTTACTCTTAATGGCATTATTCTTAATTCTTTGATTAAGGGCTCTGACAGCCGGTGGTACCAGTGCAGATCCAATTCCAATTCCGATCGCCCCAATGTCCCAGAAGACGGCCCAATAACTTCCAAAGATTCCAATAATTGCCCCAGCAATACTGACACAGTAGCCGATTACCAATAACGGTTCAATCTGAACCTTATAACCTGCTAGGAGAAATAGAACCGAACGCCTGAAGGCATAAAAAAGCACAAAGGGAATCGCATTTAGAATGGTCGGACCCTGTCGTAATATAATCTGCGATAGCAACAGGAATGACAGCATGTTCAACGTGAAACTACTGGTATTAAGCAGTAAAGCTGAACTTTCCTTTAAATATGTTTTAATCTTCAACACAATTTCCCCCTGGGTTATGCATTTTTAATAAATAACGGCCTTGCCTGTTTTCACTATCAGTTTGGTTAATAAGCTCATCCCAATACAGAGCATGGCACATCAAAATAGACGTATTCAAAAATAGCATATTTTTATATCAACCAGAACCATCCCTAACATAAAATTAATCTGTCTTTAAGAGCCAGGTCGTTAATCTAAACGCTAATGTCCATCAGTTTACTCCGGAATTATTTACCGAAGCTTCATATCAGAATGTCTAGTCGTTACTTGCTTCAAAACGTACTTCTCGAATCCACGGACGGTCCGATAATTCATTTTCTGTAATAACTTGATGTACCGTCATCTGGGCCTCTGGTAAGAACATCGTTGGTTCAGGAGCAACCGGAATGAACTTTGCTTGCAAGGTCTCATCACCATCGGCCATCAGTTCACCTTCAATTAATTCTACTTCAAAGCCGATCGAAATATTTTCCTGTGCATCCCCCCAGGAGTTTTTCTCAAATATTTTAGTAGCAAGTCCGAGCTGTCTAGTAACTTTTACCTTTAGACCGGTCTCTTCTAAAAACTCCCGCTCAATTGCCTGAGTAGGGCTCTCGCCATATTCAACAAATCCCGACACAAACGCCCAACCTTCCGTGATGTCTGCGCGTTGTTCCAATAATATTTTTGTCCGTTCTTTATTCCACAAAACACCGAATACAATCACAAAGATCATTCCCTCATGACCAACCTTTTCTCGCATCCGTGCAATATAATTTTTATCAGCCATCTTAATAACTCCTCTGTTGACTATCTTAGCGATTGTTCCACATGAAACCAAGTAAAAAGGTCATCAATCTATTGACTGATGACCTAAAAACTTACTTATCTATCATAACTTAATGTAAGAACTGAATTAGAATACCGGCAATTACTAAGATAATTGCACCACCCAATCGGTTACCCATTTGAGCAAACGCAATCAAGTTCATCCGCTTTGAAGCTGACAAAACGGCAACGTTTCCAGTACCACCCATACTATTATTAATTAGTCCTGCGGTAATTGAAGACTCCAATGGATATAGTCCAAATAACTTACCAAAGATTGCACTAGCAACTGTAATCACAATGATACTTGTTAGAACCAAGACCACAAATTGCCAAGTCAAGGCCTTTGCCAACAATCCCAAGTTCAACATTGCAATTCCGATTCCAGCCAGAACCGCATGTGTCAAGTTGCTAACTACTAGCTGGTTGAACATTACTGCTGAATCCTCATAATACTCTGGCAATAGATTAAAGGCCTTGCAAATGATTACCAAGATAATAATAAAGGCATACGTGTGGATCTTAGGGAAGATCGCGTTGAAGATTGTTCCTGCCATAAAGAAGGTCAATGCTAACATTAAACCAACACCCATTTGGGTGATGTCCAAATTAATTGCTCGTGGCTTAGTGTACTTAGGATCAATTTCCATTAGGACGCCGTGACCATCAGCCTTTGTGTCCTTACCGAATTTAGCTAACAGAGCTGCACCGATAATTGCAAAGACATTTCCCAAAGCTGAAGCAGGAATTAATTGTGAAATCATGCTAGCGGAACTTTGTCCCAAAGCATGTCCATAAATACTTGATAATGGCACTACTCCGGCACCGATTCCACCAGCCATCATTGGCAAAGATACGAACATTACGGAATGACCGAAGCCATAACCAATTAATGTTCCAACCAAGCCAACCGCGAAGAAGGCAAAGATCATTGAAATTAATGCAACTGGGATAAAACGCACAGCAGCTCTAAGCAAAAGCGTCCGATTCATACCAAGAATTGAGCCAACAATTAATGCCGCAATATAGAAATCTAGGAAACCTGCGCCACTAATAAATGATGATGTATTGCTGACAACGTCTGCTGGAATAACCCCAAAGGTTGCCATTGCGGCAGCTGCAAAAATTGTAAATACTGACCCACCACCAAGGTAAGTATTAATAATCGGAATTCGCTCACCAATAAAGTAAAATAGATGTCCCAGAAGGACCAATAATAGAGTGATTCCTAAAATACCGCCGGGTAGCTTATGCATATAAGTTACCACAGCCAAAACTACTAACATAATCAGGTACATCCAGAGAGCGACACCACTAATTTTTACATTCCAAACTGAAGTGCGCTTTGCCTTGGTTGCCTGCTTCGCCTCATGATCCATAACTTAAAAAACTTCACTTTCTAAAACTAATAATTACTTGTACTCTGGGTACCACTTGTTATCTGCAACAGCTTGCTTTGCATCACTAATTGGCTCACGATTCAAACCTTGAGCAACAACGCTTTCGGCGGTTGCTTCAGCAACAATTTGTGAGAACTTTGTTAGATCTGAAACGGGTGGCAATACAGCCGCACCAGCTACAGTTGGATCAACTAGTCCACCCAAAGCGTGGATGGCAGCTGAAATTGTCTCTTGCGTTAGCAACTTAGCAGTTGAAGCAACTAATCCAAAGCCAAGTCCAGGGTAGATCAAAGCGTTATTTCCTTGACCAATATGGTATGTCGTTCCTTGGTAATCCACATTCTCAGCAGGAATACCAGTTGCGATCAAAGCCTTACCATCAGTCCACTTAATGATATCTTCGGCAGTTGCCTCAGCTAACTTTGTTGGATTTGATAGTGGGAAGATAATTGGACGCTCAGTATGAGCGGCCATTTCCTTGATTAACTCTTCAGTAAATGAACCTGGTTGTGTTGATGTTCCTACCAAAACAGTTGGATGAACCGCCTTAATTACAGCCGTCAAGTTCGTCAACTCATCAGCATTGCTAAACTCGCTACGCTCACGTGTGAATAGCTTTTGTGCTGGAGTCAAGTCTGGAGTGTCGTTGAACAACAAACCTTGCTTATCAACCAAATAGAAGTGCTTACGAGCTTCGTCTTCACTCAAGCCTTCTTGCAAAAGCTCGTTGAAGATTTGCTTAGCGATTCCCATTCCGGCACTACCGGCACCGAAGGTAACAAACTTTTGATCCTTCAAATCAGCCTTTGAGATGTTCAAAGCACCAAAGATTCCAGCAAGCACGATCATTCCAGTTCCCTGAATATCATCATTGAAGGTTGCAATCTTGTCTTCATACTTATCCAAAATCACTTGAGCATTGTCACGACCGAAATCTTCCCAATGCAACAGTGCTTCTGGGAACAATGTTTGCTCAGCACCCACAAACTTATCAATAAATTCAAGATAATCGTCACCAGCAATTCGAGCGTGACGGTTACCTAGGTACAAGTCATCATTTATCAATGCTTGATTGTTCGTACCTGCATCGATGCTAACTGGCAAAACTTGTTCAGGGTTAATTCCAGCAGCGGCTGTATAAACCATCAACTTTCCAATAGCGATATCAACACCATTAACACCCCAGTCACCCATACCAAGGATTCCCTCAGCATCAGTCACTACAATCAAGCGAATGTCACGACCAGCGGCCGCATTCTTCAATGTTGCTTCGATATCTGCTGGACGATCTACAGATAAGAAAGCTGCATTTTGTGGGTTGAAGTAAAGCTCATTATATTGCTCAATCGCATCAGCCACTACTGGATCATAAACGATTGGCATAAATTCAACCACGTGTTGGTCCATCAAATGGAAGAACAATGTTACATTTTCGTTGAACAAGTTCATCAAGAAGATTCGCTTCTCAAGTGGTGTAGCCTTTGTTTGGAACTGTGCGTATACTTGCTCAGCTTGCTCCTCAATTGTTTGAACCTTACTTGGCAAAGCTCCCACTAGTCCAAGCGCTTGGCGCTCCTCATTCGTAAAGGCGGTACCTTTATTTAAAAATGGGTTACGTAGAATTTCATATCCATTCGACATCTTATTTACTTCCTTCATATTTAAAGATTTATTCGCTTCCTAAAAAGAACACTATCGACTATAATAGTCAGATAATTACATAGTCAACTTCTTACAAACCTATAAATAAAATTTATATAGCGACCACAAACCTTATTACAGAGGGAGCATCACATGCAGATTCATGATTTGGAATATTATCAACAGTTAGTTATTCAAAAAAACTTTTCTAAAGTTGCCAAATTTTTTGAAGTTAGTCAACCGACAATCAGTAGCGCCATCAAAAGACTAGAGGATGAATTTGCCACTAAACTGGTTATTCGTGGTAACTCGCAAAAAGAGTTAATCTTCACAACAACCGGTGAACAGCTCTATCAACACGCAAAAGTGATTCTAAACGAGCTCAACACTGCCAAAAACGAAATCAAACGCATGAACACTCGTACACTACTGTTGGGGCTGCCACCGATTATCGAGAGTGTTTATTTTGCCAAAATTGCCAAAACCTTAATGCGCGATGATTTTATTGAGAACATCACGACAGTTGAAGCCGGCTCAAACAGCCTTAGGAGCTCGCTTAATAACGGTGAGATTGACATTGCTTTGCTTGGATCAATTGGTGACCAATCAGAATCGATCCTCGTGACCCATGAATTCGCCAAAAGCAACTTTTCAGTATTCGTTGCTAGTAGCAACCCTCTGGCTCAGAAAAAAGCGCTTTATTTTAGCGAATTGCATCAAGAGAAATTTGTTATGTTCAAATCTAGTTTCGTCCATACTGAGGCACTAAAAATTTTGGCAAAAAATGCCCATTTCACCCCTGAAGTCCAGTTCAAATCTAATGATCTACATTTTCTAATGAACATGATCGGCGAAGATGTCGGCGTATCAATTCTCGCTGATGTCGTCGATCCGGCTCGTGATGACATTGTCGCAATTCCTTTATTAGACGATAATCAACCCCAGTTCCATGCTAGTATCGCCTACCGTAAGAATCACATTTTGACACCGCAAGAGGCTCGCCTCCTTTCAATTTTAACCAGCGAATTATAGTAAAACAAAAGGCAGTGGTTTAAAAACCACTGCCCTTTTCTTTATGATTCAGTTTCATTCGGATGGGTTGCCGCAAAAGCTTCCTTTACAGACCAGTAGATAATATCATCACCTTGAAAATCACGGAAGGTAACTTCAACACCTAGATCAGCCAATTTCTTGGCGAATTTACGTTTTGCCGGCAATGCCAGTACGACCCGATACTCCTCACCCTTACTCTTAGCCTTCTCAGGTAATACCTTCGCCGATATAAAGAGATCCCCCGCATCGAAGAAACGCATCTCACGGATCTCGTCCATTTTCTCACGGACCTTCATCTCTTGCTGATTAATTAATTGTCCACGCTTAACTGCGTCGTTTTTTTCATAAATTGGATTTTTCTTTTCTATCAATCGAATAATAAATCGCATTACATCAAAATCACGATCAAATCGATAAAACCGTTCGTCAACAGCCATGTTTCTCAACTTTCTATATATAGAATAACTTTGTATTTTAGGTTATCTCTACCTTATCAAAATCTCGAAGCTTTGGCTATGCAACCGAGCCTCAACTTGTTCCACGTGAAACAGGATCAGCAAGCAAAAAAGACGAACTAAACTACCGTCCGTCTCCTTTAACCCCTGCATCTAGTTATCTAAATCGTTCAGAACGCCATTAGCCCATGCAACATAATTGGTTTCACGTTCAATTGCCCGCGTCAAAATCAGATAGTGTCCATAATTACCAGCAATTTGGTCTGCCTCACTAAATAAATCAGTAAAGCGTCCCTGCAAATGATGCAACTTTTCCACATGTAGTTTCACATCAGCGATGATCATAGCTCTTAGCTCTGGTGCCTGACGCTCCTGAACAAAATAAAGCTTCAACGATGTCAATGCGCTATTCTGCTCTGTAACAGGCTCTTGCAACCAGGCCTCCAAATCTGCCTTACCAATACTCGTGATCTCGTAAACGACTGTCTTAGCATTTGTTTGATTCGGAACAATCGAAACACGTCCCTCATCGGTCATCTTTTGTAGCTCTGGATATAGTTGACTATGCGCAACCGTCCAAAACTCACTAATTTCGTTTTGAAATTCGTCCAAAACGATCTTACCGGTACTCGCGCCGCGCTTATTTAAAACCCCTAAAATAATAAATGGCAAAATCCTTGGTCTTGGCATATTGCCTTACCGTACAATTCGCCGATAATCGGCATCAAAATAACGTCCTTCACGAATGTCGGCCGGCATTCCAGCATAAGGAGCCTCAGCAATTACGTCCTCATTATCAATTCCCGCATCACCCATATAAGTGATTTTTGCAAACTCAGGTACGACTAGCTTTGGATAAGTTTCATACTTTTCACGTGCAGCTTCCATTTCATCAATATGCTCGTTTTGGAAGGTCACTGTAATTTCAGGATGCTCCTCAACCCACTTTGGGAAGAAGATCGTTCCGTGCAACTTTTGCTCATTTGGCATAAAATCTAGCGCAACATCTGTGCCCGTTGGCTCCGTCCACGTGATCTTGTATACACCCTCCGTCAACATTACGATGTCAGCCTCCTGATCCTTAACCCAGCGACCGGCAACCATTCCACCATGGATGCGATAGTCCACAGTATGATCATTCTTAGCGTACCATTCGTACTCCCAACCATTGTCATATGTGTAAACAAAATGTGTTCCAACAAAATCTGCTAATGTCTTAAATGTTTTAGTCATTTTTCTTTATGCTCCTTTTTTGTACATCTCTAATATATGTCGTTATCGACACATAGTCAAGAGATAAAAAAAGGATACTTGAATGTATCCTCCCAGCACCTCATTATCGATGCTCGCTTCGATATGTAATCATTTGTTGAATTAATTCCACTGGTAAGGGTCGTTCATACGGAAATTGAATTGCCCCCTTGCTTGTCTTATAAGACACCAGCTCATCCCTAAAATGCGTAATCACATCTGGAGTCGGATAAAAACCAAGATGCTTCTTCATCCCAGCAAAATGAATCAAATTACCATGTTCGAAAAAGGTTGGCATGCCATAACTAATCTTTTCATCCGCCGTTGGCAGTAATTGCTTACTTAATCGGTACATCTTATTCAAGTAAGGTTGTTGTTCCATTGGTGCTTGGTCAATAAAATCAGTAATAATTGTCATTGCTAATCCCTCACTAATCTTTGCCTACTTAGGCCGTTGATCATATGCCCGTTTTGACTTATAACCAGCAGCCAAAATCAACTTCATCTGCTCAATATGCCGCGTCTTAGTCTCCACTGCTTTTGCTCCAAAGATATAACGAGCCCATTCGCGTTGATAACCAGGCGTCAACTCTTCAAAAAAGACCTTAGTCTCAGGTGCTTCATTCAACAAAGCAATCGTTGCCGGAATATCCATCTCATACTCAGCCAGCGTTTTTGCCATAATTGCATCCCCCATATTATTGTTTACTACATATTATGTACTCCATTTGAACCAAGCACAATCCAAACGAATCTAATCCTTTACAACTCAACAAGTGATTCTGTTACGGCTGTATCACCCACCAACAAATAACATACTGCTACATATTTCAATATCTGCATAATAAAGTGATCAATATAGCAACATTTTTGTGATTCCTTTGAATAAGTCCTAGTTCAAAACACGTCCCGAAATTGAGCATTGTAACGATTCACAATCCACCATGAAAACATATAGGATTTAATCCTGCCAATTACTAAAATAGCACGTTTGCCTGCGCAGCTTGTCCTCACTGGTTTTTGTGCTATACATAGCACGTTACACCTTGTAAGGTATTGTGTTTATAATCTTGATTTCTCACTATATGATTGACAGTCAGCTCTTTCCTCTGTATGATTTAGCCATTACAGTTTTCTGTTCACAGATAGCAAAATGAATTTCCTGGCTTAATCTTAGCGAGTCCATGGTTGGTGGAAATGGATATTAAGTGGAAATTTTGGCGTTGCTTGTTAATGTATAACCTATATATTTTAAATTAAGTTGCTCATTCCATTCGGACTGAGAAATAGGGTGGAACCGCGTGAATAACGTCCCTATGTCAAATAATTTGGCATGGGGACTTTTTGTGTATCGCCATGTCGGGAGGCCTCTTATGGAAGAAAACAATCAACAAGAACTTTCGCGTGGTTTGAAATCACGCCACATTCAAATGATCGCTATTGGTGGAGCTATCGGTACCGGATTATTCTTGGGATCTGGATCAGCGATCCGCTTGGCTGGTCCCTCTCTTATCCTTGCATATATAATCACCGGCTTTTTCGCATATCTAATGATGCGAGCAATTGGTGAGCTACTGCTTTCCAATACCAATATGCGATCATTCATTGACTTCGTTCGCGAATATTTGGGAGAAAAATGGGAGTTTGCAATCGGCTGGGCCTATTGGTTAAGTTGGGCAAGTCTGGCAATGGCCGATCTAACTGCTACCGGAATTTATCTACGATACTGGTTTCCTAGCCTTCCCCAATGGGTAACGCCCTTAATTGTGATTATCGCCTTAGTCGCCATGAACCTTGTTAATGTTCGCTGGTTTGGCGAACTCGAGTCTGGCTTTGCATCGATTAAAATCTTTGCAATCCTGGCTTTAATAATTATTGGAATTATTATGCTATTAACCGGCTTCAAGAGCGGTGACTCAACCGCCACATTGGCTAACCTGGTTAATCACGGTGGTTTCTTCGCGACCGGTCTCCATGGCTTTATCCTCGCTTTTCCAATGGTTATCTTCGCTTTCACCGGTATCGAGATGGTTGGATTAACGGCCGGCGAGACTGAGAATCCTGAAAAGGACCTACCTAAAGCAATCAATTCAGTTCCTTTACGTGTTGGTTTATTTTACGTTGGTGCCATGGTAATCATCATGTCGATCTACCCTTGGCAAAACATTAACGCAAACCAGTCACCATTTGTTCAGGTCTTCTCAGGTATGGGTATCAGTTTCGCCGCAACGATTGTGAATTTCATCGTTCTTACTGCCGCTTTGTCGGCTGCCAATTCAGCAATCTTCTCAACCAGCCGTACACTATATGTACTAGCTAAAAACAAACAAGCTCCTAGTTTCTTCGGTAAGATTTCAAGACAACAAGTTCCGGTGAACGGTTTAGTCGTCTCATCAGCAATCTTCCTAGGTGCAGTCTTATTGAATTACTTTTATCCTTCACAAGTTTTCACTCTAATTACCGGAGTTGCTACTATGAGCTTCATCTTTGTTTGGATCATTTTAATTGTTACCCATTTGCGTTATAAAAAGTCCATTGGGAGCACTACTTCGAGCAACTTCAAAATGCCGCTATATCCGCTAAGTGATTACGTTACGATTGCATTCTTCGTCGGGATTTTAATCATTCTAGTGCTCGATCCGGCAACACAAATCTCAGTTATTGCAACCGTAATCTTCTTTATTGCAATGGTTGGTGGTTACTCATTATTAAGCTGGAATAAAAGAAATTAAAAAAGAGGCAATTGGAATTTTGGTCCAATTGCCTCTTTTAATTTTAAAGGCACCCTAGTATTTACTAGAGTGCCTTTATTTTTAATTAGTAGCCGAACTAAAGAAATTCTTGCTTTGGTCGTTAATATTAGTCTGTGCACTCTTTGAGCCCCAGAACGGTACCTTAACAACGCCCATCACAGAATCCTTTGTCACAAATCCCCAGTAACGTGAATCATTCGAGACTGAGCGATGATCACCCAACACGAAATATTGTCCCTTAGGAACAGTTACAGAGATCTTACGTTGCCAGTCCATCTTGCTACCAAGAGCTGCCAAACTAGACCAGTTACCGACGTTATTGACGATATTTGTCGCCTTTTGCTCAGAATCAGGGATGTAGGATTGGTCAACAACCTTGTTATTAACCTTGATCACACCGTTTTCAGCACTAACCGTATCTCCCGGCATTCCGATAACACGCTTAACATATTCTTTTTTGGCAGTTGCCTCTGGATCTTGTCCATAAGCATCAAAAACGATTACGCTACCACGCTTAATTTTATCGTTATTATAAACCATCACCCATTCATTATTCTTCAAATTGGGCTCCATTGAGGTACCATCAATCCGAACAAATCTGAACCAATAAGTTTTAATAGCGAAAGCCACAGCGATCCCCAAGACAATTGGGATAATCCACGACATGATCTCACGCAATGCTTTCATGTACTCTCTCTCCTTATATCAATACTTAGGTACAGTTTACCATGCCTAGCTTAATAAAACCCCGTCCAAGTGTTTCTTAACGCTTTCTTGAACGCTTAGCTTTTTGAATAGCACGCTCTTGTGCCTTTTGAGCAGCCTTTTTATTTGCACGTTCCTCACGCAACTTAAATGGATTCTGGATAAACCAAGTCTGTCCTGTTTGGAAAGCATTTGAAATTACCCAGTAAATTGAAAGTGCTGAAGGGAGTTGGAAGGCCATGAAGAAAATAATCACCGGCATAATGTAAGTCATTGATGTCGTCATTCCATTCTTTTCTGGTTGCCCAATCATCACTAAGTATGATGAGGCAAAGGTAAAGAATGCTGCTAGTAGTGGCAAAATGAAGTACGGATCGTTACTTCCTAATTGCGCCCACAGAAATGAACCAACTTGCAATTCCTTGGTTGTCCGAATTGCCTGGTACAAAGCAATCAACACTGGCATTTGAATCAACAGGGGAATAAATGATGCAAATGGATTTACACCCGCCTCTTTATAAAGCGCTGATTGTTCAAGTTGCATCGCCCGCATTGATGCTTGATCCTTTGAAGGATACTTTGCTTGTAGTGCTTTTAATTGTGGCGCAACCTCTTGCATCTTAACCATTGAATTTGTTTGGAAGATCATTAGAGGCAGGATCAACAAACGAATCAACAAAGTAAATACGATGATTCCAAATCCATAACTGCTACCAAACCACTCAGAAACACCCAAGATTGATCGAGCAAAGTTATCAATAATAACCCCTTGCCAAAAGCCAGTTCCAGTTAGGCTACCACTATAAGTAATTGCGGCAATGATCATAACCAGTAACGCAATTACAGCTGTTATGATCGCTGGAATCGAAAACTTTCGTAATTTTTCAGTTTTCTGCATTATTTTTCTCCATAATATTTAGTTTTCTTCTATAAATAAACTTGCTCGTTCGAAGACATGTTCCAAATTCTGCTTGATGATCTTCATATCTACATCGTGCGCCGTTGGACGAGCAATTACCAAAATATCAACATCTTGACGCAACCGTGGCTTAAATTCCAGCACACTTTGTCGAATCCGGCGCTTAACCCATACGCGCTCATGCCCGCGTAAACCAACTTTTTTTGAAACAGATATTCCTAATCTAAAATGCTTTACGTCCTGCCGTTCCATTGTATAAACAACAAACATCTTGTTTGCGAATGAGTTATGCTGTTCAAAAACCTTCTGGAAATCGCGCTCTGACTTTACCCGATAACTCTTACGCATTAATTGCTCCTTGCTTATCTAAAAATTGACAAAAAGAAAACGCGCAGCTCAGCCGAAAAGGCGAACCACGCGTTTTTTATCAGTAATCCTAAAGAAGGACTGGCCTAATTAGGCTGACAATACCTTACGGCCCTTTTGGCGACGACGAGCAAGTACCTTGCGTCCGTTACTAGTGCTCATGCGCTTACGGAAGCCGTGTACGCGCTCACGGTGACGCTTCTTAGGTTGGTATGTACGCTTCATAATGTGACACCTCCCATTCGTAGTTTAATTTGGCCTGCGGTTGGCAAGGCCAAACCACAATTCGGATTCAATCTTACCATATCGAACTATAGAACACAACAATTCTAAAAGCGTTAAACTTTCCTTAATCTTTATTAAGATTGATATTTTAAACAATTTATCCAGAAAGTAACTCTCCGTTATGTTAATAACTTTTAACAGCATAACAGACTGTTATCTGTTTTTCCACATAATCCACAGGTTATCCACATAATCCACACCATGTGAAAATAATCTGTGTATTAACTTGTGGATATGTGGATAACTCAACAAGCGCCTATTTAATCAAGGGTAGATATCCACAATCACTGGGGGAAAAGTAAGTTATCCACGATTTTTACACAATTCGAGCCGTTCCTGTGGATAACTATATTAACATCCCTGTGGAACTCTGGAAAACATTTTCCACAGACTGTGAATATAACCAAAAGTTATCCACCATTATTTAAATATTTGATGCTTATCTGTGGATAACTCACTCAATGATTGCTACAATTAGGCTAACTAAATCAGAATAGGGATTATCTTGGGGAAAATTGCTGATGTTCGTAGTGATTTTCTACTTTTTTACTGTGGATAACTTATTTTGACTTTTATTTTATGGAGTAAGGAGGCTTCCAATGGACCATCTTGAACTTTGGAAAGCCATTAAAGAAACCCTCCGGTCGCAAATTACCGAAGGGTTTACATTTAATAATTTCGTCGAGTCGCTATCACCGTTAATGGTTACAACAGCCAATAACACTACAATGTTATATCTCACCACATCAAGCAGCGAGGTCGCTGATGCATGGAAAGGACAAGAAAGTGTTTACTTCGCTTCTTTTGTCACTGCTGCTATGCAAGCAACCATGAACTTATATGGAACACCCACATTCGTTCAGCCAGTAGTCCAATTTATTGAAGCACAACCGGTAGTCGTTGAGCCAACAGTTGAAGCTGCTAGCAAGCCTACAAGTACGACGAACAGCTTTTCCGTGTCCGCGACTGCATTAAATCCCGAATTCCGCTTTGATACGTTTGTTTCATCTGACACAAACCTCGAAGCTTATTCAGTTGCACAAGCCGTTGCAAAGGACCCTGGCAAACAATGGAATCCATTAATGATTTATGGTGGCGTGGGTCTTGGCAAAACACATTTAATGCAAGCAATTGGTAACTCCGTACTAGAGGCTAATCCCAATGCACGTGTCAAATTCATCACAACTGAAACCTTTATCAATGATTTCACGGAAGCCTTGCGTAAAAGTCAGGATGCCGTTGAACAATTCAAGCGTGAATACCGCTCAGTCGATCTACTATTGGTTGATGATATTCAATTCTTAGCCGATAAAGCGAAAATTCAAGAGGAATTCTTTAATACATTTAATGCTGTTACCGAAGTTAATCATCAAATTGTTATGACTTCTGATAAATTACCTCGTGATATTAAAGGTATCGAGGATCGGCTCGTTTCCAGATTCTCAATGGGTTATTCAGCCAATATCACCAAGCCCGATCTACCAACAAAAGTTGCCATCCTACGTAATAAAGCTGAGCAAGAAGGCCTTCAAATCCCAAATGATGTGATTGATGAAATCGCTGCTTCAGTTGACACAAATGTCCGTGAATTGGAAGGGGTCTTCAATCAAGTTGTTGGTAAACTACGCTTTAGTCCCGAGCCAATGACCGTCGATACAGCTCGTAACATCCTTGACTCGTTAAACTTTAAACGCCAAAGAACTGTTACTATTGAAATGATTCAAGATGAAGTTGCCAAGTATTTTGACATTACTATTGGTGATATCATCGGCAAAAAGCGCAATAAAGAAATTGTTGTACCACGCCAAATCGCTATGTACTTATCTCGCGACATCACCCAGGAGTCTTTGCCACAAATCGGACGTAGTTTCGGCGGAAAAGATCATACAACGGTAATGCACGCCAGCGATAAAATTGTTAATCTGATTTCTGAAGATACAACCCTGGTTCGACAAATCCAAGAAATACGTGAAAACCTGAGCAACTCTTGATAAAGTCGAGAAATTAGCATGTGGATAACTTCTAACTTATCCAAAAGTTATCCACACACTATTCCACATAGACCAAATATTGGTACAATGGTCTATGGAAGGGTTATCCACAGTTTACACAGCCCTTATTATTATTATTATTTTATTTACTTAAATAAATCAGTCATACGACGGGAACATGTTCCCCTTAACTGATAAAAAACTGAGGAGTTCAAAATGCAATTTACAATTAACCGAACAACTTTTATTAAAGCTTTGAATAATGTTAATCGTGCAATTTCATCAAAAACAGCAATGCCTATTTTAAGTGGAATTAAAATGGTACTGGAATCTAACGGTTTAACATTAACGGGATCCAACACCGATATCTCAATTGAGACAACAATTCCAGTCACTGATGATCAAGCTGAATTACAAATTGGCGAGACTGGTTCAATTGTTTTGCCAGCAACATTTTTCACTAATATAGTAAAACGCCTTCCTGGACAAAACTTTTCATTGGCAAACACAACTGGATTTCAAGCCAAAATAACTTCTGAAAATGCAGAATTTGATATTAATGGTCAAGATGCTGCCAATTACCCACATCTACCAGAGGTTGAAATTCAAAATAGTTTGACATTAGCATCTGAAACGTTAGTTGAAGTAATTAATCAAACGGTGATTGCTGTTTCAAAACAATTAAGCCAACCCATTTTAACTGGTGTCCATTTCATCATTGATGGAGGGAATCTAACAGCCGTTGCCACAGATCGTCATCGCTTAGCACAACGAACAGTTGCTCTTGATGGGGATATCAGCGCAAGTGCGGATATTATCGTGCCTGGAGACAGTTTAAATCAGCTACAAGCAATGTTAGTAGAGGTTGAGACCGTTGATGTTCGCGTAGCTGAAAACCAAGTTATTTTCCAGTTAGGAGCAAATACGACCTTTTACTCACGTTTGCTGGAAGGAAACTACCCTGATGCAGCTCGGTTGATTCCAACCGAGAAGCGGACAACGCTAACGATTAATTCACGTGATCTTTTGCAAACGATCGAACGCGCTGCTCTTTTGAGTCATGAAGGACGTTCAAATGTGATCCAATTTACCGTGAACGGAGACCAATCAATGATCTCGTCAAATTCACCAGAGGTTGGTCGTGTTGAAGAACAGATTTTCGCAGCTGAAACAGCTGGCGAGGAGCTGACGATTTCATTTAATCCTGATTATATGCGTGAAGCACTTAAATCATTTGGGGATGAACAAATTCAAATTGGCTTTAAAACAGCCTTGGATCCTTTCACACTTGTTCCCACGAATAACGAAACCAATTTTATTCAGTTGATCACACCAGTTAGAACCTACTAAACTGTCAAAAAAAGCCGAAATTAACGATTTGAGAAAAAATCATTAATTTCGGCTTTTTTGTCGATTTTAAATGAAAGTTGTTTATAGGCGCATATACTACCGAAAAATTGAATATTGGATCAAAAAAGCGTATAATTCTACTTATGTTTGGACTGCATGTCCTAAGTGGAACGGTACAGAAAGGATGGTTATCATGGCGACGCAAGTATCCATTGAAACAACCTACATTACATTAGGGCAATTGCTCAAAGAAGAGAACATCGTCGCAACAGGTGGCCAGTCAAAATGGTATCTGCGCGAGAATGAGGTGTTAGTTAATCAAGAACACGATGATCGCCGAGGACGCAAGCTTTACCCAGGCGATATTGTGGCACTACCAACTGGGGAACGCTTCATAATCAACGGAACGGGCGTTGAAGCCGAATAATGTGGTTAGAAAATCTTCAGTTACAGAATTTTCGGAATTATGAGGCTGTTGACATTGATTTCACTCCCGGTGTAAACATTTTTCTTGGTTCAAACGCGCAAGGGAAGACGAATTTGCTTGAAGCGATCTATGCGTTAGCATTAACGCGCTCACACCGAACGACCAATGACAAAGATTTAATTGGTTGGGAGGGTAAAACGGCAAAGGTCAGCGGAGTTGTTGAACGCCGGTTGGGTAAATTACCGTTGGAGATTGATTTTACGACCAAGGGCAAAAAAGCACGAATGAACCATTTGGATCAGGCTAAGTTAGCCAATTATGTTGGTCAGATGAATGTAATCTTATTCGCGCCTGAGGACCTTGCATTGATCAAGGGTGCTCCGGCGTTGAGAAGAAATTTCATTGATCGTGAATTTTCGCAGATGAGCCCTAAGTATTTATATGTTGCCAATCAATATCGAGCAATTTTAAAGCAACGCAATCAATATTTAAAACAACTGCAAAATAAAAAAAGTCGTGACTTGTTATATCTAGAGGTTCTAACGGAGCAACTTAGTGGGTATGCGACCGAGTTGATCATACGCCGATTGGTGTTGGTTGAACGCTTGGCGCGGGCTGCTAAGCCCATTCATGCGGCAATTACACAAGAATTGGAACAACTAGATATTAAATATATCTCGCAACTATCCGAAGAAGAAAGGCAGGATCAAGAAACCATTAAGTCTGCCTTATTAGCGCGTTATATAAAACTTCAGGAACGCGAGATATTTATGGGAACAACCTTACTGGGACCGCACCGAGATGATTTACAGTTTTTAGTAAATGATCACGATGTGGCTGAGTTCGGCTCACAAGGGCAGCAAAGGACGGCCGCTTTAGCGCTGAAATTGGCTGAAATTGACCTAATGAAAGAAGAAACTGATGAATATCCAATTCTTTTATTAGATGATGTTCTATCAGAGCTAGATACAGTAAGACAGACACACCTTTTAATGGCAATGCAAGATAAAGTGCAGACTTTTCTTACAACGCCTTCTTTAAGTGATGTGGCTCGGCAATTAATAAAAGAACCAAAGATTTTTAAAGTTCAGGCAGGAACTTTAAACGTTGTCGAAGAAGATGGAGGACAGCATGGCTGATGAAGCAGTAACGCAAATGCAGACGAATGCGGACGATTATGACGCAAGTCAAATTCAAGTTCTGGAAGGACTTGAAGCGGTTCGTAAGCGACCAGGAATGTATATTGGAACGACTAGTAGCCAAGGATTGCATCATTTAGTTTGGGAAATTGTTGATAACGGTATTGATGAGGCCCTAGCAGGTTTTGCGGATCATATTACCGTGACAATTGAAAAAGATAATTCGATCACCGTTACTGATAATGGTCGTGGAATTCCAACTGACATTCAAGAAAAGACTGGTAAGCCAGCTTTGGAAACTGTCTTTACAATTTTGCACGCAGGTGGAAAATTTGGTGGTGGCGGTTACAAAGTCTCTGGTGGATTGCATGGTGTTGGAGCGTCAGTTGTTAATGCACTTTCAACTAGCCTCGATGCGACTGTTGTTCGTGATGGGCGAGCCTTTTATATGGATTTTGCGCGTGGGCATGTAGCCACCAGTATGAAAGAGATTTCAGCTGATAACCAACCGGTTTCACGTGGAACAATTGTTCATTTTACGCCAGATCCCGATATTTTCCGGGAGACGACTGTTTTCGAATATAAGACTTTATTGAGTCGAGTTCGTGAACTGGCTTTCTTGAATAAAGGATTGCGGATTTCAATCACAGACTTACGCCAAGCAGAAGCGAAGGTCGAGACCTTCCACTTTGAGGGTGGAATTAGAGAATATGTTGAATTCCTAAATGCCAATAAAGATGTGTTATTTGAAGAACCGGTTTATGTTGAGGGATTGGAAAACGGAATTGCGGTTGAAGTTTCGCTCCAATATACTGATGATTTCCATAGTAATATGCTGTCATTTACTAACAACATTCACACATATGAAGGTGGAACCCACGAGACTGGTTTCAAGGCTGCTTTGACGCGTGTCATCAACGATTATGCACGCAAAAATGGTCAGTTAAAGGAAAATGATGATGCCCTATCTGGGGATGATGTTCGTGAAGGGTTAACAGCAATTGTTTCTGTTAAGCATCCAGATCCACAGTTTGAAGGTCAAACGAAGACTAAGTTGGGTAATTCAGATGCACGTACTGCCGTTGATCGGATGTTCTCTGAAACGTTTAATCGGTTTATGTTGGAGAACCCAACTGTTGCAAAACAGATTGTTGAAAAAGGGATCTTAGCGGGCAAGGCACGTTTGGCTGCCAAGCGTGCGCGCGAGGCAACGCGTAAGAAGAGTGGTTTGGAAATTGCTAATTTACCAGGTAAGTTGGCCGACAACACCTCGAAAGACCCCGCAATCTCAGAACTATTCATCGTTGAGGGTGATTCTGCCGGTGGTTCAGCCAAGCAAGGTCGCGAACGTTTGACACAAGCAATTTTGCCAATTCGTGGAAAGATTTTGAATGTTGAGAAGGCAAGTCTGGATAAGATTCTTAATAATGAAGAGATTCGTTCATTATTTACAGCGATGGGTACAGGTTTCGGTAACGAATTTGATGTTACTAAGGCTAAGTATCATAAACTGATTTTGATGACCGATGCCGATGTCGACGGTGCGCATATTCGGACACTACTTTTGACATTGATTTATCGTTATATGCGTCCATTGCTTGAAGCTGGCTATATTTATATCGCTCAGCCACCACTATATCAAGTACGCCAGGGAAAGTTTGTGCAGTATCTTGACTCAGAAGAAGAGCTTGATGCACTTTTGCCAACTTTGCCAGCAACACCAAAGCCAGTTATTCAACGGTATAAGGGGCTTGGTGAGATGGATGCAGAACAATTATGGGAAACAACAATGGATCCTGAAGTTCGTCGACTATTACAAGTTGATATGGATGACGCAATTGAAGCAGATCAAGTCTTTTCAATGCTGATGGGAGACAAGGTTGAGCCACGACGTGAGTTCATCGAGCAAAATGCTCAGTATGCAGAATTGGACGTCTAAAATTGCCCAACTATCAAGAATGAAGGGATAAATAAATGGCTGAAGAACAAACAAATAGCCGGATCAAGGTTGCCCGATTGGGTGAACAGATGCGGACTTCCTTTTTGGACTACGCGATGTCTGTTATCGTCGCGCGAGCCTTGCCAGACGTGCGGGATGGTTTGAAACCTGTGCACCGCCGGATTTTATACGGAATGCATGAACTGGGTGTAACACCCGATAAACAACATAAAAAGTCAGCTCGTATTGTTGGAGATGTCATGGGTAAGTATCACCCACATGGTGATTCTGCAATTTATGATTCCATGGTACGAATGGCCCAAGATTTCTCATATCGTTATATGTTGGTTGATGGTCACGGAAACTTTGGATCAATTGATGGCGATCCGGCCGCTGCTATGCGATATACCGAGGCACGTTTGAGCAAGATCGCCATGGAGATGTTACGCGACATCAATAAAGATACGATCAATTTTGCAGATAACTATGATGGAACTGATCGTGAACCTGAGGTTTTGCCATCACGTTTTCCTAATTTATTAGTCAACGGAGCAAATGGTATTGCGGTGGGAATGGCTACTAATATTCCGCCACATAATTTGGGTGAAGTGATTTCGGCGTTGCATTTGTTGATGGATAATCCAGACGCAACGACTGCTGAATTAATGGAAGTCTTACCAGGACCCGATTTCCCAACTGGTGCTTTGGTTATGGGAAAGTCTGGTATTCGTAAGGCTTATGAGACCGGTAAAGGAACTGTGACGGTTCGTGCCAAGGTCGAAATCGAAACTGAAAAATCTGGTCGTGAGCGAATTATCGTTAATGAGTTGCCATATATGGTTAATAAGGCGCGCTTGATTGAACGGATCGCTGAATTAGGACGTGATAAGCGTGTAGATGGTATTACGGCCGTTAATGATGAATCCGATCGTGAAGGTTACCGGATCGCGATTGATGTGCGTCGTGATGTATCTGCATCGGTGGTTTTGAATAATCTATATAAGAATACATTGATGCAAACAAACTTTAGTTTCAATATGTTGGCTGTTCAAGATGGTCGACCTCGTTTGCTGGGACTAAAAGCGATCTTGGAAGCATACCTTGTTCATCAACAAGAAGTTGTCCGTCGTCGAACTGAATTTGACTTGAAAAAGGCCGAGGCACGGGCACATATCCTTGAAGGATTACGTGTTGCGCTCGATCATATTGATGCGATCATTTCGATTATTCGTGGGTCTGAAACATCTGAAATTGCTAAAAATCGCTTAATGACAGAATATGCTTTGTCGGATAAGCAATCGCAGGCAATCTTGGATATGCGTTTGGTGCGTTTGACCGGTTTGGAACGTGGCAAGATTGAAGATGAGTATCAAAGCCTCATGGCAACGATTACTGATTTGAAGGATGTTTTGTCGAAGCCAGAGCGAATCGATGAAATTATCTATACTGAATTATTGGAAATTCAAGATAAGTTTGGTGATAAGCGTCGTACTGAATTGCAGGTTGGTGATGTAACAAGTATCGAAGATGAAGATCTAATTGAAGAAGAAGACGTATTCGTTACGCTAACTAATGGTGGTTACATCAAGCGAATGGTAACGTCTGAATTCCGAGCACAGAATCGTGGTGGTCGTGGAATTCAAGGAATGGGTGTTAATGATGATGATTTCATTGAACATCTAGTTTCGACGTCAACACATGATACACTGCTATTCTTTACAAATGCAGGAAAAGTTTACAAGATGAAGGGCTATGAGGTTCCAGAATATGGACGTACGGCCAAGGGAATCCCGGTAGTTAATCTCTTGGGAATTGAATCTGGTGAACAAGTGCAGGCCGTTTTGAATATCCGTGGAGACGCTAGTGAGAGTAATGATTTCATCTTCTTTACCACACGAAATGGAGTTGTAAAGCGAACTCCTGTGACCGAATTTACAAATATTCGTGCTCACGGATTGCGAGCAATCAGTTTGCGTGAAGGGGATGAATTAATCTCTGCGCAAGTTACTGACGGCGGGCAGAATATGCTAATTGGAACTCGTGGTGGTTATGCTGTTTCCTTCCGAGAGGATGCAGTGCGTTCAATGGGACGTTCAGCAGCTGGAGTACGCGGAATTAATCTACGGGATGATGATCACGTGATTGGTGCTGAGGTGTTACCTGAGGATGCCAGAGTTCTGGTTATCACGGAGAATGGTTATGGAAAGCAAACGCCGAGCCATGAATATCCAATTAAGGGACGTGGTGGTAAGGGAATCAAGACCGCTCAAATTACCGCTAAAAATGGTCCTTTGGCCGGTATCACGGTGATTGATGGTAGTGAGGATATTATGCTAACTACTAACAAGGGTGTTATGATTCGCTTTACTGCTGACTCTGTGTCAGAGACTGGGCGTGCAACCCAAGGAGTTCGTTTGATTCGTTTGGATGATGATGCAACCGTCGCAACTTTGGCTAAAGTGGAACATGAAGAATCTGCTGAAGTGTTAAGTGAGGACGCGATTGTCGCACCAAGTGAAAACGGCGAGGTAACAGAGTTGCTAGAGCGTGCAGAAACAGAAGAATAAATATCTTTAGTAAATTAAAAACAGAGTGTGATGGATTTGAAATCCGTTACACTCTGTTTTATTTTGTGGTTATTATAGCCGATCTAAGTACTCTGTAATTGGCTTTGAGAATTCAGCAAAGGTCATCTTGGTGAAGTAGTAATATGTCCCGGCTAATTTAGGATCGATCATGAAATCAATCGTTTCAACGAGGGTGTTCCATGTTCGTTCAGCATCAATGAAGTCATTATCAAGAATCAAGGCCATCACATTCGCAATCTTCCGTAAAGTGCTGAAGTAGAAATCGGCAATTAGCATTTCGAAATTACCGATTTGCTTAATTAGGCGATGGACTTCAAGTGAATCATCATTAGCCATGGCTAATTTCAATAACTCGATTGTGATGAGACCATAGTTATGATAAGCATCAGGCAGACCACGACGGGCAGACATAAGTCCCTGGCGCTCTAATTTATTAAGTTCGAGGACGTATTGGTGAGTTACGTCGGCAACTTGGCGGGCTTTTTCATAATCTTCATAAGGTAGAAGGCTAGAGAAGAGTAAGGTATCAGCATTTGAAAAGAATTTTTGCTTCCGGAAAAGCTGATCGACCGTCGGCATGATCCGAGCGATTAGTTGATCACGCTCTTCGACATCGGCTACACGGTAGTTGATAGTTGTAATCAACTCGCTTAATAAGTTAATATCATTAGATGAGCGGAATTTACGAATAGTCATATCAACATCAGCAATCGTTGGTTTTCCAGATGAGTTTGTTTCCGTTGATAATTGGATATTTTGGGTGGCCATTGAGACTAACATAGGGTTATCAATATAGATGTGGGTGAGAATCTCGTTAAAGCTGACGCCGGTGGCTGTCAGAATATTCGCCATTGTTGTGGCAGAAATCTTACCGTTGCCTTGTAGATAGTCATACAGACGTGAACGAGAGATATCAACATTATCTAGTACGACGGGGATAGAAATGCGGCGTTCTTTGATAAAGTAGATAATTGCCGCTCGTAAGCTATCCGCGGGGATTTTATTTTTGGTATTCATGGTGTGAGCCTCACTTTTGAAGGTTAATTACAAAACATTTTACTAATTATAATTACTTATGTTATAAATATCAAGTAAATACTCATTATTTATATGAAAGCGTTTTCCAGAATTGAATGTTTATTAAATTTTAAGGGGATGTTAATGGAGAAGCAAAAGCGAGGTTTTTGGTTATTGCAGGCGTTTAAGGGCGCAATGATTGGCTCGGGATTTATTTTGCCGGGGATTTCAGGTGGGGCATTAGCGGCTGTCTTTGGTATGTATGAACGGATTATTCAGTTCTTGGCGAATCCGTTAAAGCGTTTCAAGGAAGATGTACGTTATTTCCTTCCGATTGGTTTAGGTGCCTTGTTAGGAATCTTCTTACTTTCATTTGCGATTAGTTTCTTTCTTGGGCGATATGAGTCGGTTGCGCTTTGGTTCTTTATTGGTGCGATTTTAGGAACTTTGCCGGCACTTTGGCGTGAGGCTGGTAAACATGGGCGTAACGGCAGTGATTTAGGCGTAACGGTAGTTAGCGCTAGTGTCATGTTGGCATTTCTACTTTTCGGCGCACCTTTGTTCTCAAAAATGGAGCCAAGCTTTGGGGCATGGATTTTAGCCGGTGCATTAATCGGTTTGGGATTGATAATTCCTGGGCTTAGTCCATCTAACTTCTTGCTGTACCTGGGACTCTATAAGGGGATGAGCGATGGAATTAAGAACCTGCAACTTGAGGTCTTAACGCCGATGATGTTGGGGTTAGTGGCGGTTCTGTTGATCCTATCGAAAATTATGGAATTAATCTTCCAGCGTTGGCATACAAAATTATTCCATTTTATCTTTGGAGTGGTGCTGGCCTCGACGGTGATGATTATTCCAACCGATTATCATACTTTTGGTGTTTTTGAAATTTTATGGTCAATTGCATTGCTACTTGGTGGGATCTGGTTGGGCCACTGGATGAGTCAACTGGAAGAGCGTGTGAAATAAAAAAGAGTCTGAACTAGCGGCAAGCTGGGTCAGACTCTTTTTTGATGGCTTAATTTAGAAAGGAACTTAAATTACCAATTCCATCTGGACGTGATCAATACCAGCTTCTACAAAAGGCTCGCCGATTACGTTGAAGCCAATTCGTTCATAGAAGCCAAGTGAAGGAACCTGGGCACCTAGGTCGATCTTGTGAACCCCGGCTTCTTTGGCATCAATAATGATTGTTCGCATTAACTTCGCTGCATAACCATGACCACGAGCCTCAGATAAGGTTGCAACACGTTGAATGTGCCAGCTGTTATCAGTAGGATTTGTTAATACGCGCGCTGTGGTTACTGGTTTTTCTGCGGTAAAGCCAACATAGTGGGTCGTAGTGTTATCATAATCATCCAATTCAATATCAAGAGCAATTCCTTGTTCTTCGACAAAAACAGCCTGTCTAATTTTTAAGGCTGCCTTGCTAAAGCTACCTAAACCATATTCTTTGCTTACAATTAATTCGTTATCGCTCATAAAAAGGTACCTCAACAAAATTTATTTAGGTTGTTCTAATATATTTTATCGTATAATAGGCAGAGTGCACTTATTTTGGTGGAGTTATATGAAATTATTAACAAAAAATTAGTGAAAAAATTCAAACGAATAAGGTAGGATTATGAAACAATATAATCGATTAAGTTGGATCCATTCACGACTGGGGTTTGTGGTATTGCTAGTAGTACTAGCATGGGGAAAGATGATTTTAGCAAGTGTGATGGACTTTAGCCTGTTTTCAGCAGCTAGTCCTGTCCAATGGATAACTTTGTTAATTAGCCCGATGACCTTGCCGCTATTGATGATTGGTTCGGCTTTGTATTTCCGTAAGGCGCGTTATTTTTATGCAGTTGCCACGGTGATGTATATTCTTAACATCGTTTTAATCCAGCTAAATGTAATTTATTTCCGTGAATTTTCCGACTTTATGTCGGTTTCGGTGATGCTAGGTTACGACAAAGTTAATCAAGGTTTGGGTGCATCCGGATTTGCATTGACGAATTTACATGATATTCTCTTTTGGATTGATTTATTAATCATTCCAATTCTGATGTTCTTTAAAAAATTGCGCTTCGGTCGAGCTGAAACACCTCGTTTTACAGCTTTCGCACTTACAACACTGGCACTGTTCTCATTTTTGGTGACATTCGCCTTGGGAGAGGCACAGCGTCCGCAGTTAATTACGCGCCAGTTTGATAGCAAAGAAATGGTCAAAGATTTAGGGCTCGATACTTACACGGTTGTTGATGCGATTAAAACGCATGGTGTAAATCAGATGCGTAAAAACGCTAAGAAATCAGATATTGATAAGGTTCGTGAATATTTAAAGACACACTATGCGGGCGCTAATCCAGAGTATGCTGGAATTGCGAAAGGCAAGAATGTTTTTGTTATTCATTTGGAGTCATTCCAGCAGTTCCTAATTGATCTGAAAATCAATGGCCAAGAAGTGACACCGTTTTTGAATAGTATTTATCATTCTAATAGTACGATTGCATTTGATAATTTCTTCAATCAAGTTGGACAAGGAAAAACGTCGGATGCCGAGAATATGTTGGAAACATCGACATTTGGATTGCCACAAGGGTCACTTTTTGCAACACAAGGTAGTAGCCAGACTTTCCAAGCGATGCCAGCAATTCTTAGTCAAGATGAAGGTTATTCTTCAGCAGTCTTCCACGGAAATAATGCTAGTTTTTGGAATCGAAATAATACTTATAAGAATATGGGGTATCAGTATTTCTTTGACGCTAGTTATTATGACACCTCTGGTGATAAGGCAATGGGATATGGTTTGAAGGATAAATTGCTGTTTAATGACTCGATTAAATATTTGGAGCGTATGCAGCAACCGTTCTATGCAAAATATATTACCGTGACGAATCACTTCCCTTATACGCTAGATGATCAGGACAAGAATCCTGATTTCACAACGACAGACACGGGTAGTTCAGTAGTTGATGGTTATTTCCAAACGGCCAATTATCTTGATAATTCGATTAAAGAATTTTATGATTATCTCGATAAGTCAGGCTTATCCAAGAATTCGATTGTGGTGATCTATGGTGATCACTATGGTATCTCTAATTCTGAGAACAAAACATTGGCCAGCGTCATTGGTAAGGATCCTAATACTTGGAGTAGCTATGATGATGCGATGCTGCAAAGAGTTCCCTTTATGATCGATATTCCAGGATATACAAAGGGGCACATTGATCACACTTATGGTGGGGAGATTGATGTGATGCCAACTTTGGAACATTTGTTAGGGATTACTGATACATCTGGATTTATTCAGTTTGGACAAGATCTTTTGAGCACAGCTCGTCAGCAATTGGTTGCCTTTAGAAATAAGGATTATGTAACACCTGATTACGCTTATATCAACAAGACAATTTATGATAATAAAACAGGCCAAGCAGTTACTAACCCATCAAAGGAACTTACGGGTAAGATTGATCAATGGCAAAAGTCGGTTAATTCACAGTTGAGTAATTCTGATGCAGTTAACCAGAAGGACCTTTTGCGTTTCTACACACCAACTGGCTTCAAGGCGGTTGATGGGACTAAGTATAACTATGCAAATGGTTTGGCCAAGCTCGAAAAGCTTGAACAACTAAAGGGAAACAACTCTAAGAGTCTTTGGTCACAAAATAGTGATAAGACGACGGCAGATTTGTTCTCCACAGATGCACCTGAGAAGGATGAGGCGAAAACAAATACATCACGTATCCAGCAAGTGAATCCAGATGGTGGTGACAGTACGGATGGTGGCGATACACCTAATCCATAAGTATTTTTAAAAATTAGATTAGCGTAGGAGGTGTCTAGTGGCTTTTATCAACAAGCACGATTTATTAAAAAAGGGGCTTCAGGCTGAACGTTTTAAGTTTCGGATTGGCGAAATAGCTACAATGACTGGGGCATCAACCCGCCAGCTACGCTATTGGGAAAGTAAAGGGATTATCAGTCCCATCAAGCGTGAAGGTGATGAGGCGCGTGTTTACAATCATGAAACGTATATTAAAGTTTCGATGATCAAACATTTTTTGGATGAAGGAAATAGTTTGAAGGTTGCAGTACAGCAAACCAAAGAGCTCGAAAAAATTTGGCGAACAGTTCATGACGTTATCAGCGTTGGTGTACAAGGAATCGGGATTTTGGACGGCGAGGAAGTTGTTGATTTTGGTTATTTTGATGAGGACCATAAACAACGGTTGTATGCTAAGCGCGACGATAAGCAGGGAATTAAGTACATCGTGAAAGATGTAGCTGATAATTAAAGAAGGCGGCCAAGCTAAGGGAATCTCCCATGCTGGCCGTTTTTTTTTCTGCTTAAAAATGGTTAACGGGATATGATCATTTTGCAATTTTAAGGGTCCTATTGTAGTAATGGAGCGATGGAGATTGTTAACAACCAAATCAAAATGCGAGCTGACTAAGAAGCGTTTAAGTGTGGTTAATGATTTCTAACAGTCTTTTTATACTTAGACTATGAACGTTTAGGAGGATTTAATTATGCAAGTTGGCGAAAAAATAACAAGATTACGACGACAGCTACAAATGAACCAGATTGAATTCGCAAAACTAATCCATGTCCATCAATCAACGATTTCACGATATGAGAGAAATTATATCAAGCCCGACACAGACACTTTGCTTCGCTTGTGTGGCTTGGCAGGGGTGACGATTCATGAATTTTTAAGTAATCGGGGTTAGTAAACGGTTTAAAAATGGTAAACTAATTGGAAAGATAATGTGGTGATGTTTTTTGCGATAGGCGGGTGAATGATAATGAGTGGCTGGGAAAATTTTTACAAATTAACTTCGGATGAACGAATTACCAAGTTAGCTGAGAATCGGCAATTAACTGTAGCTGACCAAAAATTAATGAGGGATCATTTTGATGCTGTTGGCTCGCAACAAGTTGAAAATTACTTATATAACTTTGGTGTACCAGTCGGAGTTATCACTGATTTGTTGATAAATGATCATCATGTGACTGTTCCAATGGCCACTGAAGAGCCAAGTGTTATCGCTGCCGCTAACAATGGGGCGAAACTCGTTCGCTATGGGACCGGGATTAAGACGCGACAAACGGAAAGATTAGTTCGGGGGCAAGTTATTGTAACTGAACTGGATAATCCTGATGATTTGCTGGGGTATGTTAACGAACATGTGGCGGATTTACTTAATCTAGCCAACAATGCTTATCCTTCAATGAAGAAACGTGGTGGCGGTGCTAAACGTATTTTGAGCGAAGTGATTGATCATGATAAAGTAATTGTTAACATCTTGGTCGATCCGCAGGCGGCAATGGGGGCTAATGTTGTTAATACGATGGCTGAGGCGGTCGCACAGCAATTAAGGACGATTGGATATAATGTCCTGCTGGCGATTCTTTCTAATATGGCAAATGAAGCAATTATTGATGCCCAAGTGAAGATTCCAGTAGGTGTTCTAGCAGCTAAAGATGGCTTAACAGGTGCCGAAGTGGCTGAGCGAATTGTACAAGCAAGTTTGATCGAACAACTCTCAGAATATCGGGCGGTTACTAGCAACAAAGGGCTGATGAACGGGGTTGAGGCAGCCGTTCTTGCAAGCGGTAATGACACAAGGGCGGTCAATGCGGCCTTACATGCATATGCTGCTAAGGACGGTAAATATCGTGGACTTGTTCAGTGGAGCATTGATGACGGTGAACTGGTTGGTAAAACAACGCTACCACTTCTCTTAGGAGTTGTAGGGGGGTCAATTGGAATTGTGCCAGCCGTGAAACTGAATCATACAATCATGGGTAATCCAGATGTAAATGAGTTGACGGCAATCATTGCCGGGGTTGGATTGGTGCAGAATTTAGCAGCATTGAAAGCACTCGTAACCACTGGAATTCAAAGTGGACATATGAAACTGCAAGCTAAGTCATTAGCTGTAGCGGTTGGCGCTAATCCTAATGAAGTTCCACTTGTGGTCCGGGCCTTGCAAGCCGAGAAGAAGTTTAATTCAAGTAGCGCAAAAAAAATACTAGATGAAATAAGGAAGTAAAAATAGAGATGGCAATTTTTTCAGCTGACACAGTAAAACTTTTAGAGCAAGTTAACCAAACTTATCCAGGCACTGTGATCCTGCGGACGGCGGGGAATGCAAGTGGTGTTATTAGACATGATCAGATCAAGACCGATATGTTGGGAACGCGATTGATGATTGAAATTACTGATACTACAGCACCAGACTTCATGGCGACTGACGAATTGTTGCACATGATGCTGACTTTGCACGGATATCCACAAATCTTCTTTCAGTTGGAGGCGCCTGAGCCTGAACTTACAGAACAATTAATGGTTATGGCAACCTATCTTTATCAGCCGGTGATGCATGCCATTATTTATCGTGAGCAAGCGAGTCATGGGTTGCTTACTAGGGACGTTGCTGAAGCATATGTTCAAGGGGTTAGGAATACTTTGACAAGTGAGGTCGCTGGTGACAAACAAGAGGCGGCTTTGCGACTATTGACGTTGCTAGATGCTAAGGTATTCTTGCGGAATTATCCTGATAGTTCGGCAGAATGGGAAGCTGAATTTGTGCAGGAATTCCCTGAGGCCTGGCAGGCGGCTGGGCTGTTGGTTGATCAATTAGTCCTTGATAGTATTAAAGATCCTGCTTCTGTACATCGAGCAATCGTAACAGCGTTTAAAGGCTTTGATGCGCAAATGTTGATGTGGGAGTTGCCGGAGTTGTTTAATGCGGAATTCACCACCGTTACGCCAGTGCTCTCAGAGCGCCAGTTACGCTTGACTGTTAATCAGGTGTTTGAGGTTAAACATGCAGATTTCAAAAACCGTACGACAAACGGGGATGCGTATATTGCGTTGGCCAAGAACGATGGGCAAAATAGCTTCGTGATTACGCCAAGTCAAGAAAATCAAGCAAATTGGTTCAAAGAATTCTATCAAACACCGGTTCAAGATATTCTGGATGCGATGAAACTACCATATACGGTACGGGACTAAGCTGATGGTTACTCCAGAAATTCAGCGACTATTTGATCAGGCAAAGCATATTGTGTTCTTAACGGGTGCCGGTGTATCGACAGCATCGGGTATTCCTGACTATCGTTCAAAAAATGGAATATATCAAGGGACGTTGCAACGACCAGAATATCTACTGAGTACCGAGGCGCTCGAACGAGAACCAGAGGCAATGTATGATTTTATGAAGGAAAATATGTATTTTCCTCAGGCGAAGCCCAATATTATTCATGAACGAATGGCCGAGATGACACACATACGTGGCGCAAAGATTATTAGTCAGAATGTCGATGGTTTACATGAGGCAGCGGGTGCGGAAAATGTTTTGAATTTTCACGGAACGCTTTATGATATCTACGGGGTCATAACTGGGACAACTAGTACAGTTGAGTATTATTTGGCGAATATGCGGTTGCCCAATGGTGAGTTACTCCGTCCGGCAATTACTTTGTACGGTGAAATCCCATTCCGTGTAGAAGAAGCAAGTCAATGGGTTCGTGAAGCTGATCTGCTAGTGATTGTTGGGACGAGTTTTGTTGTCTACCCATTTGCGGGTTTACTTGAATATGCTAAAGCTGGTACACCGATTTTAGCGATCAATATGGAAACAATTGATACTATGTATCCGGTACATCAGATTATCGGTGATGCTAACGAGTTTTTTGCAACGCTTGAGTAGTATAAAAAGGACCTAGATGATATTTCGATCATTTAGGTCCTTTTTATATTAAAATCAATTGGATATATGACGTATTTGCTGCTAAAAATGGGAGGCTCTAGAAAAGGCTAAATGTCACGGATTAATTTAGAGAAAAAACCTTGACTAACTGCATTTAGCTATGTATTATAGATTAAGTTGTCAGATGCAAATGCATAGGCAACAGATATTATCAAAACAGGCTTTGTTAAACGAAAGTGTTGACAAGATAGTTTGATTGAGATATTATATAAAAGTTGTCGAAAGGC
>NZ_SDGZ01000016.1 GCF_008107635.1 Weissella muntiaci
GAGGATTAAGAGTTCTTTCTAGATAAACATAAACGTGTCGTGATGATGGCACTGAGGATACACCTGTTCCCATACCGAACACAGAAGTTAAGCTCAGTAGCGCCGAAAGTAGTTGGAGGATCTCTTCCTGCGAGGATAGGACGTCGCGATGCATTTGGACGTTTAGCTCAGCTGGGAGAGCACCTGCCTTACAAGCAGGGGGTCACAGGTTCGATCCCTGTAACGTCCATTGGTCGCATGGTCTAGTTGGTTAGGACGCCTGCCTGTCACGCAGGAGATCACGGGTTCGAACCCCGTTGTGACCGCTCATATATTAATATTGTGTCGCCTGATAGGGGTATAGTTTAACGGTAGAACGACGGTCTCCAAAACCGTTGGTGGGGGTTCGATTCCCTCTACCCCTGCCATGGCGGTAGTGGTGAAGTGGTTAACACATCGGTTTGTGGTACCGACACGCGTGGGTTCGATTCCCATCTACCGCCCTTGACACAATATTATTATGCCGTTGTGGCGGAATAGGCAGACGCGCTGGACTCAAAATCCAGTTCCCGCAAGGGAGTGTGGGTTCGACCCCCACCGACGGCATTATCGGGACGTAGCTCAGCTTGGTAGAGCACCTGGTTTGGGACCAGGGGGTCGCAGGTTCGAATCCTGTCGTCCCGATTAAAAAAAGCGATTATCATTTCATTATGATAATCGCTTTTTCTTTACCAAGTAGCAATAAAACAGTTATGATTAAAGTACTTAAATATATTTCGGAAAGGGACAAGCAATGGCACATACAGCGATCCATGAGGAAGCCTATCAAGCATTAATGAATAAACTGGGTGAGGCTGGACCAATTTTACGAGAGCGATCATTTAACGTACTTGAGGGATTTCAGGTTAAGGACTCTGAGGGAACAGAAGCAACCTATTCGTATTTTGATGTTGTTTATCGCGCTGATGAAAGTTATTGGTCTCCTTTGGGTGATGAGGATCGGCTGACCTTATATGATGTGACTGATTATCAAGTCAAAGATCAAACGACGGGTCATTGGCTTGCAATGCCTGAATGGTTTAATAATACAAAGTGAAAAAGAGCGACTATGTTTTAAAATCATAGTCGCTCTTTTTATTTATGTTTAAACTTCTTAATGCATAGATAGCACATCGCCCCGAATGTAGCAATCCCAGAAATAAGGATTCCAAAGATTAAGTAAGGGGTGTGGTACGTGATTACAACGGTCCGTTGATGGGCCGGAATTTTTAGGCCAATGAAGGCGTTGTTAACTTTAATAATGGAAGCATCATCGCTGCGCCAGCCGGCACTGAACGGAATCGAGCTAGCAAGGACACGCTCATGATCAGCTGCATTCTTTAATGTTATCGTGATCCGATCCTTAGAAATCTTGAATTTGGGTTTAGAAGATTGCGCAGCAGTGGCGACAGTTCTAAACCGATGATCAGTTGGCGTCGCTACGATTTTGGCTGTAAATCGGTAATTACCAGGTTTGTCAAAACTAAGTGGAATAAACTGATCTTTTTGATAATTACGAGCAGCCCCTAAGTTCAAGACAATGGTCGTGCGTGGATTATAGAATGATAGATTATTTTTCCCTGTCTGAGTGAACTTAGCAGAAGTTCCAAGATAATCAGCAGTAAGTGTGTAGCCACTGATTTGTGTATCTAAATTAGTAAGATTATTTTTGATCCAGTTCCAAGTATACGCACTTTGATTATTTCGATAGCTAGTGGGTTGAGACGGATTAGCCTTTGTTAAGGCGGCGTTGAATTGATTGGTTGCCAACGCGGTCTTAAAGCGGCCGCTGAATCCAAATGGAGTGCCCTCTAGGTTTGAAATCACTAGTTGCAGATTAGTACCAGCCAATTTCGAATTCTTTTTTAAGAAGATTCCATTTGGTAAAAGAGTAGGTTCACTAGACCAGTTAATTTGGCTCGTACTTTGATAATGTACTTGATCGTTGTATGAGATCTTAGCGGTTGTTAACGTTTTAGCAAAACTAGATCGATCCGCCTTAATAGGCGAATTCAAGACAGTTGTATCAGCCAGTGTAGCTGCCTTGGTCGTGCTATCAAGAGCGTTAAACGCTTTGGTCGAGATTTGATGTTTTGTTTCATAGAAGAGCGGGTATGCCGTCTCTGAAACTTGGCGAGTTTGCCGATTAACTGGGGCGAGGTTATCTGCTGAGAAATTAGCTAACTTGTGGTCTGAGTTCAGATAGACTTGATTTACTCCTAGAATATTTAGTAGATTACTATCTAAATTAGCGTTACTGACAACGTCATTTGGATTGCTGTTAGCTACTCCTAATTGATTCATCAATAGGCCAAGTGACCCATTTTGTAGTGACCAATAACTCTCGATATTTTGGATTGCGCTTAGGCTTGCAAGATTGCTGGCTGGAGAAATTCCATTGACATCATTTAGAGGGTTAGCAACGTAGCTACGTTGATTAGTTTGATAATTAGTGTAGTTGGCTTGCTGTTTAGTTAATTGATTAACAGCTGCTTTGGTAATCATCTTGCTTTGACTTGGATCAGAATTATCCTGATGGTTTAGGTTCATTGTTAAAATGGCGTTGGCAACAACTAAGAATGTAATCAAATGATACCAGCGTTGCTGATTATGAAGCGTCATAATACTTATGATTAACAGTGCAATTACCAGACCAAAGGAGCTTTGTAGACTAAATTTGGAAATGTAGAATAAGCTAAGGCACGCGATCAGCGAAAAAATGATGCTATAACGAATGTCCCGACGATCGATTATCTGGCGATGATCGATTAGGTAACTTAATGCTAGCCCGAGGGGGAAATTGAGTAAAAATGACCAGCGATTTGATGGAGAAGAGCCACCGTTCATGATCGCCGCAAAGATTGGAAAGACGAACATGGCAACTAGAAGAAGAACTAATAATTGGCGCTTATGCCCATCAAATCTGTGATGGTTAAATACAACGATTAGGGCGAATATACTTAGAATACTGAAGCCACCTGTGAACCAAAAAGTTGGTGTAGCTAGGTTACCGATTAACGTACCAGGTAAAGCCAGATAATAACTGAAAGGGTACAATAGGAGTCCGTTTGCAATCGACTTACCAGAACGTGCAGAGTTTGCGAGGCTCACGATTCCAGGCAGAAAGAGCCAAGCGCTCAATGCAAGTCCCCAGAGAACGGCAACTGCTAATTTAAAGAACCGTTTTACTGAGCGGAACGCTGGATTTTGAATCCATAAGACGGCCCAGTAGACTAGCGCGGCAATTGTTAACATGAATGCAAAATAGAAGTTGTTAAATA
The DNA here is from genome assembly GCF_008107635.1 of Weissella muntiaci. Classification (GTDB taxonomy): domain Bacteria; phylum Bacillota; class Bacilli; order Lactobacillales; family Lactobacillaceae; genus Weissella; species Weissella muntiaci. Next base: position 3,300 of record NZ_SDGZ01000016.1, read on the forward strand.
GGGTCCAAGCGGTCATCAAAACCAATAAAGAATAGCGTTGCTTTGTTACTGCACGATTAACTGCCACAATTAAAATTGGTAAAATGATTAGCGGATTTAAAAAGAATGGATGCTCAAATGCAGCGAATGCAGTATAACCAAAGAAGGTATAACTCACTGCCCCCAGCGATTTTGCAAGTGGACTGAATGTACCCAGTTTTGTGCTGGCCCAAATAAAGCTAATTCCTGCAAGATAGAGTCGAACAATGATCATAAGGCTGTAGAAAATCGGCACTGCACTGACCGGAAGGAAAGCGACCGGATAGGTAAAGATATCGCCAATCGTATAGTATGAAAATGTTTGAAGGTAATCAGCGCCCAAACCGATTTGCCAACTCCACTGAGCAGGTAAAGTGTGATTAAAGATGAGTTGTCGAAGTGTTTCGCGCCAGCTGAGCAAAGCTGGGTAGTGTTGGGTAATTCCATCAGCATTCCAAATTAAAGTTGAACCTGTAAAAAAATATGCTGAGAAGACGAATAAGATGATTATTAGAAAAAGAATGGTGAACTGTAGATATGTATTTCGCGATAGCGTGCTATTTTTTTGCATTGTTAAAGCTCCTAATTTCCTAAGTAAAAGTATAACAGACTTGAATATTCGCAAGATTAAAAAAAGTCAGATTAATAATTCAGTGTGGTTGTTTCAAAACAAATTGAATAGTTTGTGAAAAGAATAAGAACGATGGGTACACATTTTATATAGGAAGAAATAAAAAATTTAATAAAATATTTAGATTAATCAATCTCACCTATACAAATTCAATGGTGAAACGAAATGAAAGTACTCTTTTTAGGATTTCAGAACAATCTAGTGAAATATACCAATGTTACAATTGAATTTCATGAAAACGTTTACTTATAGAAATATTTAAGGTATTATATTTATGGCTCATAAAATAAATGATATGTGAAGAGTGTTAGTATTTATGATCGAAATTGCTTGATGAAAGATAATTTTTGTTTCAGACAATTTATTTTGAGATATGGATATATTTTCATGAAAATTATTGGTATGAGCGGTGCATTTTTACTATTTTTTTCATAAAAGGAGGTAGAGAAGTTGAGTTTTGGAATTATTATTGCGAGCCACGGTGAGTTCGCTAAAGGCATCCATCAATCAGGTTCAATGATTTTTGGTGATCAGGAAAAAGTTGAAATTGTGACTTTCATGCCTAATGAAGGACCAGCTGAGCTACATGCCAAGTTTGAGGATGCAATTGCTAAGTTTGATGCTGAGGATGAAGTTTTGGTCCTTGCTGATTTGTGGAGTGGGTCACCATTCAATCAAGCCAGTGCAGTATTGAATGAGAATCCTGATCGCAAGATTGCGATTATCACGGGACTTAATTTGCCAATGTTGATTCAAGCTTATACTGAACGGATGATGGATGCAGCAGCTGGTGTAGAACAAGTTGCCGCTAATATCATCAAAGAAGCTAAGGGTGGAATTCGCGTTTTGCCTGAGACTTTGGAACCAGCTGACGAAGCTACTAGTGTAACAATCGATGATGGACCTAGTGAAGCGATCCCAGAGGGAACTGTTATTGGTGATGGTAAGATTAAGATCAATCTTGTCCGTGTTGACACACGTCTCTTACATGGGCAAGTTGCAACAGCATGGACACCTGATTCAAAGGCCGATCGAATCATTGTTGTTTCTGACAATGTGGCCAAGGATGAGATGCGTAAGACGTTGATCGAACAAGCTGCACCATCTGGTGTTAAGGCCAATGTTGTTCCAATCAAGAAGATGATTGAAGTAGCAAAGGATCCACGTTTTGGAAATACTCACGCTTTCTTGCTGTTTGAAACACCTGAGGATGCTTTGGCAGCCGTCGAAGGTGGTGTTCCAATTGAGACAATCAATGTTGGATCAATGGCCCACAGTAAGGGTAAGACAATGGTCAATAATGTTTTGTCGATGGACAAGACTGATGTTGAGACATTTGAAAAGCTACGTGATTTGGGCATTAAGTTTGACGTCCGTAAAGTGCCAAACGACTCAAAGGCTGATCTATTCGGTTTGATCAAAAAAGCTAACGTACAATAGTAAAGGAGAACTTCTAAAATGAGTGCTATCTCAGTGTTTTTCGTCCTCGTCTTCGCGTTCTTAGCCGGACTTGAAGGTATCTTGGACCAATGGCAACTTCACCAACCAATCATCGCCAGTTCTTTGATTGGACTTGCAACCGGGCATTTGGCCGCAGGAGTTATCCTTGGTGGAAGTCTACAAATGATTGCCCTTGGTTGGGCAAATGTCGGAGCCGCAGTTGCTCCCGATGCCGCGCTGGCTTCAGTTGCCTCAGCCATCTTGATGGTTCAGTCAGGTAACTTCTCGCTAAGCCATATTACAGGAATTATTATTCCAGCTGCCATTCTTTTGGCAACTGCCGGACTTGTTTTGACGACATTGGTTCGTTTCTTGTCCGTTGGTATTGTTCACTTGGCTGATGCGCAGGCCGAAAAGGGTTCATATAACGGTGTGGCTTTCTGGCATATTGTTGCCCTAGTTATGCAAGGGTTGCGTATTGCAATCCCAGCCGGATTATTGCTAATCGTGCCTCAACAAGTTGTTATGAACGCCTTGAACTCAATTCCAGCAGTTATCACTGGTGGTTTGGCAGTTGGTGGTGGAATGGTCGTTGTTGTTGGTTACGGAATGGTTATCAACTTGATGGCGACCCGCGAATTGTGGCCTTTCTTCTTCCTTGGTTTCGCAATTGCACCAATCTCTGAATTGACTTTGATTGCAATCGGAATTATCGGAGTTGTGATTGCTTTGGTTTACTTGGCATTGCAAAATAACAATTCAGGTTCATCAAATGGTGGCGGTGGTAAGTCAGCCGGCGATCCAATTGGTGATATCCTAAACGAATACTAGGAAGGAGTTTAACTAAAATGGAAAATACTACTAATAAAGTTACCCTTTCTAAGGGGACCCGTTTTAAGGTTATGATGAGCTCAATGTTCTTGCAAGGTTCATGGAACTATGAGCGTATGCAAAACGTTGGTTGGGCATTCTCATTGATGCCTGCTTTGAAGAAGTTGTACAAGCCTGGTTCTGAAGAGGCAAAACTAGCTTTGCAACGTCACATGGAGTTCTTTAACACACATCCATACTTGGCGTCACCAATCCTTGGAGTTACTTTGGCGCTTGAAGAAGAGCGTGCAAATGGTACTCAAATCGATAATGCTGCCATTCAAGGTGTGAAGGTCGGAATGATGGGACCACTTGCTGGTATCGGAGATCCCGTCTTCTGGTTCACAATTCGTCCGATTATTGGAGCCATTGCAGCTTCACTTGCAACTGGTGGATCAATTATCGCCCCATTAGTATTCTTTATTGCTTGGAATGCAATCCGTATCTCGTTCTTGTGGTATTCACAAGAATTTGGTTACAAGCAAGGAACTGCAATTACAAGCGACCTTGGTGGTGGAATGTTGCAACAAGTTACGAAGGGTGCCTCAATTCTAGGTATGTTCGTGCTAGGGGCCTTGATTCAACGTTGGGTTTCGATTAGCTGGACTGGTCCAAATGCAGTTGTTTCAAAGATTCCATTGTCTAAGGGAGCATATCTTGACTGGAACAGCCTACCATCAGGAACAAAGGGTGTTCAATCAGCAATTACAACTTTGTTCTCACAAGACTCTACTGGTGCCATTAAACAATCTGGTGTTTTCATGTCATCAACAAAGGTGACTTACCTACAAGATAACTTGAATACTTTGCTACCAGGTCTTTCAGCCTTGTTGCTAACATTCCTTGTTATCTGGTTGTTGCGTAAGTTCAAGAGCCGTAACACGCCATTGATTATCATCATTGGAATGTTCATTCTTGGAATTTTGCTTCACTGGGCAGGTTTGATGTAAGCTTAATTATTTTCAATAATTATCATAATGGCCACCAAATTGATATTAGATTTGGTGGCTTTTTGGTAAAATAAGATTAGACAAGAATGATATAGAGTAGAGGTACGCAAATGGTAGAGTCGATCAATACACGTGCAGATTTTACAACTGAAACAGTCGCTTATCTCGGCTTTCCAAAGTATGGGCAATTGATGATGGGCGATAAGGGGATGGAATTTTTCTCTGATCGGAATGTTGCTGATAATATGACCTTTCCGTGGAATTCGATTTTAAGAGTTGAGGGTGATATTTCGCGTTCGGGAAAGGTCCGACGTCAATTTTACATCGTTTTGCAAAATCAGGTTAAAATTCGTTTTTCATCAAAAAATGCAGGAAAGATATTAAGCCTATTCCGTAACCAACTGGGTGATGAACGGGTGGTACGCGCACCATCATTCCTTGGTACGTTTACAAGTGCTTTTAAGCGAAAGTAGAATAAAATAACTGTGTTAATTAAGCTGGGATTCTAAGAATCCCGGCTTTTTTGTAGTAATAACCTAATTAAGTTAGTAATAACTTAACACCAACTAAAAGATGTGGTATCGTATGAATTGACTAAAATAAATGGAGTATGGGAAATGGCAAAGCGACGTAAACAGCGTAAACGTGGAAAGCAGGCGTCTTATGCTAGTACAATCACGTTTTTGGTATTAGTGGCAGTGATTGCATGGTTCTTTCAGGACAATCAACCAGGCGATTCAAAAAAAGCTACTACACAACAGAGTGCAACTACTAGTGTTGGTAGCAGTAGTTCAACCGTGAGTACAGAGAGTAACAGTGTGGTAAACACTGGGGCCGTAGATTATGGGCATGTTGATGATGTTCATCCAAATGAGTCACTTGCGGGTTCCGTCTTAACGGATACAGTCAAGGCTAACCTAGCGGCTAACGCAGTCCATTTCAACGGAACGGGCGCCTTCATTTTGAATAATGATGATAGTGACTTGGATCCAAATGTCTCGTCAGCAATGTATGTAAATTTAAGCCCGGTTGATAATCTGCAACGGCCGGGTGTTGCAAATGCTTTGCTGACTAAATCAGCTCGGCAGTACAAAAATCGGGTGACAACCGGTAATGCCAGTAAAATTGAGCCAGTTGGCTGGCAACAATTAAAAATTGGCGGGCGTTATCAGTATTTATACAATCGAGGTCATTCAATCGGCTATGCAATTGCTGGAAGTGTATCTGGTTTTGATGCTTCAGAAGCTAATATCCAAAACATCACGACCCAGACAGCTTGGGCAAACCAAGCTTCGAATGGCGATGTGAACAATACGGGCCAAAATTACTATGAAGGACTGGTACGAAAGGCTTTAGACCAAAATAAACGATTACGTTATCAAGTTACACCAGTCTATGACGGTGATGATCTAGTGCCGGCTGGTAGTCATATCCAGGCGAAGTCAACGGATGGCACTTTGAATTTTAATGTTTTTGTGCCAAATGTCCAACCTGGAGTTGCCATTGACTACACAAATGGGAGCGCCAAAGTGGTAAATTAGCTTGCAGACGCGTCGCTATCGGTGCTATAATTATACAGTTGATGCGCCCGTAGTGTAATGGATATCACGTTAGATTCCGGTTCTGGAGATGAGGGTTCGATTCCCCCCGGGCGCATATCTGTAACCTCGTAATTACCTTTGAAATAGGTGTTACGAGGTTTTATTTTGAGTTTGTAATATTGAATCCGCGGCTTCTTTGTTATTTACGGAATAACTTAACAATCCGGAGAAAGTTAATTGTTAAGTTTAACGAAAAAAACAGTGATTATCAAAGCGATAATCACTGTTTTTTATTTAATAATACCCTTACGTTGATAGTAAGTAATTGTTTCCTCAGCGAAATCTTGAGGGTAACCGAAATATTCAGCCAACATCCAAGCGGCAAAGGGTTGATCATCAAAGCGCCGAGCAACTCGGAGAATTTCCTGTTCGGAAGTCATATAGCCAATGACGTCTTCGCGGGCATTAATTTCATCATTTTGAGCTGTCTGTCCGCTGTAATCTAGATGATCACCAAAGTCGGAGATAGCATGAAAGTATTCTTCAACAAGGGTAGTAGCTTTATTGAAAGTGTCTAGTGAACGCTCGATGAAGATAAAGACACGTCCATCCTTAATAAAAGTAACTCCTTCTAAACTGGAGTTTTTATATAGGTCGACGTTATCAATGATGACCGGATTAAGATGGCGCTCGGTCAAATCATCTTCGACACGAATGAGTAAATCATCATATTGATCGTTATGCATTAATATCCTCGTAGTTAGCAATTAAGCCTTCGACATAGGCTTTAGCGCGGTCGATGACCCGGCGACGGTCTTCATCAGGAAGTGAGGAAATATCAATTCCCCAGTGCGCGGCCATCAGGATTGGTTCATCAGATGCAGATGCTGAGATCGTCTGAGGGTCCTCGACAAGGTCTGCTTTCTGAACGCCAAAATATTCAGCCATATGCTCGATTTTGGCAATTCGAGGATAAGTTTTACCATTTGACCAATCAGAAACGGTTGCAGTTGAAACTCCTAGAATCTCAGCAAGTTGAGCGGCTGTAATTCCTTGTTTTTTTATCAAGCGCTTGATGTTACGCCCCATTGTTATTTTTCCTTCTGAAGTCGACATAGTCTCCACCACTTTCATTATTTCGTACATTTCTCCTTTATTGTAAAGGCTTGCCTAATATTTTTCAAGATAAACCTAATAATTTGTTGAAATTAGTTTATAATTAATTTATACTAGTTTTTGTTAGAAGAAATGCGATATATAAATTACTTAAACTTAACGGAGGAAGATAACATGTCAAATTTTGATCAATTATTTGTTTTAGGGTCGGTGGCATTCACATTTATTGCTTGGATGGCTGTTATAGGACTGGTATCCTTCCTACTGCTATTGACACCTCAGAATATTCGACGTTTTTCACGTGGTACAGCACGAATTATACGTTATTTAATTATGCGGGCAGTAGGGATTGGCTCGGACTCCGCTTTAAGTTTCGTATTACATAAGTAAACTTCATAAATTAGACACAAAGTCTCCTATTTTAGCTAATGATTGCCGAGTATCATGGTGTAGAATTAGAAAATTTAGCAGGGGAATTAGAAATATAATGGCAGATAATATTCGTGCGATGATCCAACCAGTGGGGATCACTACTTTTAAGGATGTTGCCTTCTTATCATACCGAATGAAAAAGGAAATTATGGAGTTGGGGGAAATGATCCAAAATTTACCGCCCACCCTCAAAAACCTCGTTGTACCGTTATCGGATGTATATGAAAAGGCAATGGACCAATTGACACCACCTGACGATTCAGCTTCTGTGGAAGTCTTTGGTAATTGGTATATTGATGCTGTATTAGCAGAAAAAAGGGCTTACTTTGATACGCTAGCTTTGCTCATTCATAATAAAGCACTACAGCATCAATTAAAGGTAATGTTGAAACTAGATAAACTTTTACAAGTTGAGGAAACTTATAAATTCACTGATGCTGGTTCGTGCTACGATTTTGCCGCAATTAGTGCAGCAATTTCGAGTGTTGAGTAGGTATTTATGTCTTAGGTAACAGTTAAGCTAAATCAGTGTATAATAGTAAGTGTCAAAAGAGTGTTGAGAATGTTTTTGACGGTTGATTTAGTCGTCTGATTACCCGTGACTATTGGTAGGGCTTTATTTGCGCAATGTTAAACAAAGTCGTATAATATTAAGGGTAAATTGTTTATAGAATATCTGGGAGGAATCTTAATAATGACTGTTAAGGTTGGTATCAACGGTTTTGGCCGTATTGGTCGTTTGGCTTTCCGTCGCATTTTGGAGTTGCAAGACTCTGCAAGTGACATCGAAGTTGTTGCGATTAACGATTTGACGAACCCTTCAATGTTGGCATACTTGTTGAAGTATGATTCAACTCATGGGACGTTGAAGAACGAAGTTTCTGCTGATGAGACTGGAATCATCGTCGATGGCAAGCACTATACTGTTTACGCTGAGCGTAATGCAGCAGATTTGAAGTGGGTTGCTAATGATGGTGTTGAAGTTGTTTTGGAATCTACTGGATTCTACACTTCAGCCGAAAAGTCACAAGCACACATTGATGCCGGGGCCAAGAAGGTTTTGATCTCAGCACCAGCTGGTAAGATCCCAACGGTTGTTTACGGTGTTAACCAAGACACTTTGTCATCTGATGATAACATTGTTTCTGCTGGTTCTTGCACGACGCAATCATTGGCTCCATTGGCTAACGCCTTGGACAAGGAATTTGGAATTGAAGTTGGTTTGATGACAACTGTTCACGCCTTCACTTCAACTCAAATGATCTTGGATGGACCACGCGGTTCTAAGATGCGTTCTAACCGTACTGCATCTGCAAATACTATTCCTCACTCAACTGGTGCAGCGAAGGCTATCGGTATGGTAGTTCCTTCAGTTGAAGGTAAGTTGGATGGTCACGCCCAACGTGTTGGTGTTGTTGACGGTTCAATTACTGAATTAACAACTGTATTGGCAAAGAAGGTTACTGCTGAAGAAGTTAACGATGCTGTTAAGAAGTATGTTAACGATTCATTTGGTTGGAATGCTGATGAAATTGTTTCATCAGACATTATCGGAGACACACACGGTGCTGTCTACGACCCAACTTTGACTAAGGTTATCACTGTTGGTGACAATCAATTAGTTCAAACTGCTGCTTGGTATGATAACGAGTACGGTTTCACTTCAAACATGATCCGTACTTTGTTGCACTTGGCAACTTTGTAATCGGTTAGCACTATCAAGATAGTCTAATAGATGACACAAACAGGTGGTCGGTGTAAAAACCTGCCACCTGTTTTGTTTTTAACAATACATTTGAAAAGGAGCTTCATACATGGCTAAGCTAACAGTAGAAGATTTGGAATTAAAGGGTAAGAAAGTTTTGATGCGAGTTGACTTCAATGTTCCTTTGAAAGAAGAGAACGGTGAAGTTGAAGTATCAAATGACAACCGGATTGTGGCAGCATTGCCAACAATCAAGTATGTCTTGGAGCAAGGTGGTCGTGCCATTTTGTTCTCACACTTGGGTCGGATCAAGAGCGAAGATGACAAGGCTGGTTTGTCAATGAAGCCTGTTGCGCAACGCTTGGCTGATTTGCTTGGTCAACCTGTGACTTTTGTTCCTGCAATTGAAGGACCAGAACTTGAGGAAGCAATTGCTGGTCTTGAAGACGGTCAAGTTTTGATCTTCGAAAACACGCGTTTTGCCGACGTTGTTAACGGTGAAGAAGTTAAGCGCGAGTCAAAGAATGATCCAGCTTTGGGTGCTTACTGGGCTTCATTGGGTGATGTCTTTGTAAATGATGCCTTTGGAACTGCTCACCGTGCCCACGCATCAAATGCTGGAATCGCTGCTAACATCAGCCAAACTGCTGCTGGATTCTTGATGGAGAAGGAAATCAAGTTCCTTGGTGGAGCTGTTGAAGCACCAGAGCGTCCATTCGTAGCAATTATTGGTGGAGCAAAGGTTTCTGATAAGATTACGATTATTGAGAATCTTTTGAAGAAGGCTGATAAGGTTATCGTTGGTGGCGGAATGGCCTACACTTTCGATGTTGCCAACGGTCAAAGTATTGGAAACTCATTGTTCGAGGCTGATAAGGTTGAATTGGCTAAGCAATTGATTGAAGAAGCTGGTGATAAGCTGGTCTTGCCTGTTGATGCTTTAGCTGCTGATAAGTTTGCCAATGATGCTGACACATATGTTGCCGAAGACGGTATCAAGGACGGTTACATGGGTCTTGATATTGGACCTAAGTCAATCGAGTTGTTCAAGTCAATTTTAGCTGACGCAAAGACGGTTGTTTGGAATGGCCCAATGGGTGTATTCGAAATGGAGAACTTTGCCAAGGGAACTTTGGCAATTGGTGAAGAGCTTGTTAAGGTTACCGAAGAGAACGGTGCAACAACGATTGTTGGTGGTGGTGATTCAACTGCTGCTGTACAACAACTTGGGGTTGCTGATCGTTTGAGCCACATCTCAACTGGTGGTGGTGCTTCATTGGAGTATCTTGAAGGTAAGACTTTGCCAGGAATCGCTGCGATTTCTGAAAAGTAAGAATGCTAGTTATTAAAAGACCTGCTTCGATCTTGAAACAGGTCTTTTTTTGTACATATAATAAATATTGATAAAGTATGGATTCCTTTCTTTGTTTTAAGGTTCGAGTTTTAAGCTAACAAAAAAACAAAGTGAGGTTGATCTTATGAAGAAGATGATTGCATTGATGATTTCAATAACAGTTGCCGTAGCGGCAATCTTAGATGGGTATTTTTTGTTTTTTCATACTAGCAAGGCGGATACGACGGGATCAACAACTTCAAGTTCAACTGACAACACAGTTAGTACCACTAGTGCAAAGTAGTAGCACTAGTGGTGAAACGTTGAAAGACGGAACGTATACTGGGAGTGATAGCTCCTATGAGTTCGGCGATATTCAAGTTCAAATTGTCGTTGCCAATGGCAAAATTTCAAAAGTTACGGCGATTAAATATCCAACGGATAATCAGAAGACACAGAGCATTAATGAAAACGCCATTCCAACCTACGAAGCTAGTGCTGTGAAGAGTCAGTCAGCAAGTTTTTCAAATATCTCTGGGGCGACCAAGACTTGGGAAGCCTTTACGGAATCACTTAAAACAGCAATTAATGATGCGGGGTGAATAATATGATTGAGCAAATAAGTCAGCGTGGACGGTTTACGCTTTTAAAGAGTAGCCAGGGGAAGTTTAATGTTCCTTTCACAACCGAATTTGTATTTGATAGTACGATCTTTCCATTAAGCGAAGCGCAAATGTTGATGGAACGGACTCAGACCAAAATTGGTCGATATCTTGATAATGTTGATCAAATTTTTTCACCATTCAGGGAAGACTCGTTCTTGACTGCCTTTAATCAAGGACGGGTAAGTTTGGAAGAAGCGCCAGAGACATTTATGATAGTGTGGGCCTTAGCTTGCCAAGCGGAAGAAAGCTCAAATGGTTTGTTTAAGGCCTGGCAGGGGTCCGATTTTGATCCAATTGGGATTGTCAAAGGGTGGGCGATCGAGCGAATGGTTCTGGATATATTAAAACCCTTGCTTGGACAGCATCAACTAAGTGCAGTTGGAATTAATGGTGGTGGCGATATGCAACTGTTAACAGATTCAGCAGTTAAGGATTGGATATGGGATGTTGGTGTTCAAGATCCTTCAGATCCAAATAAAGTTGTCGCAAGTTATACATTTAGAAACGGTGCATTGGCAACCTCTGGCATTGAGGCGCGTGGTGAACATATTCGATATCAAAGTGGCAGAATCCATCCACATTTGGCAACAGTCTTAACAGAAAGTCTAACGATTGCTGATATCTGGGCAACCGCTTTGGTTGCAGGTGATTTTACTCGACTGAATTTTGACAATGTGCCTGGGACTGGTTTGGTGCTAGGACCGCAAAACGCTAAACGGCGCTTCATAACAGGTGAAGAGGTAATTTAAAATGCTCAAAACGCATCGCTATTGGTTAGGCTTATTTTGGTTAGTTACGATTTTGGTATTGCCACTGCCGTTAATTCAGACAATGACGGATAATTTGGCTACAATATATAGTTCTGAAAGCCTCGCAATTAATCTCGGAATTATCGCTTATGTCTGGATGTTATTTGAACTGCTAATTGCAACACGTCCAGCTTGGATTGAACGAGTCATTGGCTTGCCTGAAATGTATTTTGTGCATGGCATTATTGGAATTGCTGCAATTGTACTGGCGTATGTTCATAAAATTATGAGTAGCTCAAATGGTTGGGTGGCATGGTTTGGTAATATAGCACTTGATATTTTGATTGCGGTAGCCATCTATTCGATTTTTTTCCTCGGTGGCTGGTTAACGGATCGTGTTAGATGGGCTAAGTTGCTAAAGGATCGATTAGAAAAGGTCTTTCGCCATGAGGTTTCGGTTTGGCTGCATCGCTTGAATGTTGTTGCAACAGGATTTGTTTTTATACACGTGATTCTAATCAACTATATTAGTTCAATATTACCCTTTATGATCTTATTCTACCTATATACGTTAATCGCATTTGGTAGCTATTTTTGGACGAAGTATCGGAATGTATTTCGGGGGATCCATGGGCGTGTTGTACTGAATGAAACTTTAAGTTCAACAACACAAAAGATTTCAATTGAACTAAGGCGCTCGCATAAATTGAAATACCAGTCTGGCGATTATATTTTCATCAGTCTTCCAAAGCGAAGTGGGATGCATGAACCACATCCCTTTAGTATTTTAAACGTGGCCAATCAAAGCGGGTTAATTGAATTAATGATTCGAAAAGATGGTGATTGGACCAGTAAGGTTCCGACGCTAAAAATTGGAGAAACCGTTAAGATAATCGGTTTGGCAGGAACACTGAGAAATATGGTGGAAAACGAGAGTGCTGGAAAGCCATTAGTTTTGTTAGCTGGTGGATCGGGGATTCCGCCGATGATGAGCTTAGCAACCGAGTACTTACACCAAGGACGTCAAATTTACTTGTTATGGACAGTTCATCATGAATCAGATTTGGTGTTTAGGGATGAACTGGCACAGTTAAAGTTGGAATGCCCAGAAAGTTTTACTTATCAAACTCAAGTCGGTCGTTTTACGGTGCGTGAGTTAGAAAGGCTTTTGGTGAACGTGGATAACAATAAGTATTATTTACTAAGTGGCCCGAACGTAATGATGATCAGTAATCGAAGGGAGTTAAGACAGTTGGGAGTTGCTAAGGAAAACATCTATTTTGAGAAATTCAGCTTTTGATAGGTATGGTAATTCCTTGTATATTTATGTTTTAAGCGTTAAATTAGTATATGCAGTGACTAAGACTAGTAAGTTAGTCTTAGTCTTTTTATTTGTTATTAATTCAGCAATTATTTTTGGGGGAATGATTATGAGAATCACGGCAGATTTGTCGGAAGAATTGGTGGAAAAATTAGGGGTGACTACTGGAGAGTTTGAGACAAATGCTCGTTTCGAGAATAATGCATTAATCTTCTCGGGAGCAGAGCGTGTCAATGAAGAAAAGCAGCAAAGATCTATTCGTTTTGCAATTGGCAGTGCAATTATTGCGGCAATTATTTCTTTGATAATTTTCAGTACAAATAATCTGAACCTAATTAAAATGACGGGCGGCTATTCTATTACACAGCTTGCAATCTACATTGGTGTAAGTTTGTCCTTCATTGGTTTTGGTTATTATGCAATCCAAGCTAAGCGTAAGGGACAACTAAATGTTCATTGGCTTAACATAGTGACCTTGACCTTGGCATATACGGTAATTAGTTTTATCGGCTTATCGCTCCTAATGTGGGCGGTAACCTCGGCTTTTGCAGGAGCACGTCTGGATATTTACACTGCTTCAGTGATCGTTGGATTGTTTGTAGCGGTGGCAACTTTTGGTATTATTACGGTCGCTCAGACGATTTCTTTCTCGCAGATCATCACAGCATTGATTGCTACTTTAGTTTGTGGAATCATGTTCACGATGATAACCAATGGAAGCGCGGGTTGGTGGGAACATAACTTCTCCTACTTAGGGACAAAAGGCGTGGGTGACAGTTGGATTTTTAACTTCACCTTGATTTTCTCAGCACTAATTATGCTGGCTTTGATTGATTATATCTTTAGTGAGTTAGACGCTAGTTTTTCTAAACAACGGCGCCTATTCTTTCTAAGAATCCTCTTCTCACTAACAGCGATTACCCTTGGTGGAGTGGGTGCAATTCCAAATTATCAAGGCTGGATGCATGTTGTCCACGATAATTTGGCGCAGATGTTGGGGTTGTGGATTTTGATTATGATCGTTTGTATTCGTTGGTTAATTCCAACGCTGACGCGTGAATTTTTGCTGACCTCCTATTTATTAGGTGGCGGCTTGATTTTGTCAGAATTTTTGTTTCAGGGAATTCATTATCTATCGTTAACGGCTTTTGAACTGGTCTCTTTTGGAATTGCTTTTTCTTGGATTATTTTGTTGTTGCAAAATCTACAGGGGATGTTTATTAAACGTCAAGGACAGGTGATTTTGAAAATTGTTGATAGTTCTTCAGACAATCAGTAGTGTACTTGGGATTTTTGATTGGGGATGCTATTAATAGGAGCTGTCAACCTGTATAATGATTAGGACAGACTTTATGAAGAGGAGCGCATAGATGGACAATTTAGAAACAATGAAAGCGCGACAAAGCCATATTCGCAATTTCAGCATTGTTGCGCATATCGATCATGGTAAGTCGACCATTTCCGATCGGATTTTAGAAGCAACCCATACGGTGACCGAACGTGAGATGCAAGACCAACTCCTTGACACGATGGAATTAGAACGTGAGCGTGGGATTACAATTAAGATGAATGCTGTTGAGGTACATTATCAGGCGAATGATGGAGAAACGTATATCTTTCATTTAGTTGATACACCTGGACACGTCGATTTTTCTTATGAAGTATCACGTTCTTTGGCAGCGGCCGACGGAGCAATCTTAGTGGTAGATGCTGCGCAAGGTGTTGAAGCTCAAACTTTAGCTAATGTTTATTTAGCAATTGAGAATGATCTAGAAGTGCTTCCAGTTATCAATAAAATTGATTTACCGGCCGCAGATCCTGAAGCGGTTCGGACTGAGATTGAAGATGTGATTGGGATTGACGCTAGCGAAGCAGTAATGGCATCTGCTAAAAAGGGAATTGGAATTCCAGAACTGCTCGAGCAGATTGTTGCGAAGATTCCTGCGCCAGAAGGTGACCTTGAGGCACCGTTGCAAGCATTAATCTTTGACTCGGCCTATGACTCATATCGAGGTGTTATCCTGACAGTCCGGGTTAAGCATGGAATTGTTAAACCAGGGGATAAAATTCGTTTTATGAACTCTGGAGCAGAGTATGAAGTTACAGAAGTTGGGGTGAATTCACCACATGCCATTAAGCGGGATTATTTGATGGCAGGTGATATTGGCTATATTGCAGCTTCGATTAAGAATATTCGTGATGCGCGTCCGGGTGACACAATTACCAATGTGCAACGTCCGGCGGCAGAACCGCTGCCAGGTTATCAACCAATGACCCCGATGGTGTATTCTGGATTATATCCAACTGATAATTCAAAGTATAACGATTTACGCGAGGCGCTTGAAAAGCTGCAGTTAAACGATGCTAGTCTTGAGTTTGAACCGGAAACGTCGCAAGCATTGGGCTTTGGGTTCCGAACTGGTTTCTTAGGCTTGTTGCACATGGATGTTATCCAAGAGCGGCTTGAGCGTGAGTTTGATATGGAACTGATTACTACGGCGCCGTCAGTTACCTATCATGCATATCAAGCAGAGGATGAAATGATTGAGGTTGCTAACCCATCAGAAATGCCGGATGCAGGTCAAATCAAGTGGATTGAAGAACCATATGTGCACGCGCAAATTATTGTACCCAATGATTATGTTGGGGCGGTTATGGAGCTGGCACAGCGCAAACGTGGCGAATTTGATACGATGGATTATTTGGATGCCAACCGAGTCAACGTAAAATATCATATGCCATTGTCTGAAATTATCTTTGATTTCTTCGATAAGCTAAAATCGTCTACTCGCGGTTATGCCTCATTGGACTATGAAGTTGAAGGCTATCGTAAGTCGGACTTGATTAAGATTGATGTCTTATTAAACGGGGACAAGGTTGATGCGTTGAGCTTTATCGTGCATAAAGACTTTGCACAGGAACGTGGAAGAATTATCACGGCGAAGCTTAAACAAATTATTCCACGGCGAAACTTTGAAATTCCGGTGCAGGCAGCGATTGGTGCAAAGATTATCGCACGTTCAACAATCAAAGCCTTTCGTAAAGATGTTACATCAAAGATTCACACCGGTGATCCAGATCGACGTGCTAAATTGCTGGATAAGCAAAAGCGTGGTAAGAAGCGGATGAAGTCGGTTGGGACGGTTGATGTACCACAAGAGGCCTTCATGGCGGTCTTGCGGGCCGAGGATGATACTGAATTTGCTAAAGGCGCAAATCATTAATTACAGACTATTAAAAAAAGCCTTAATATGGTAACATAATAAGGTTAAATAAACTGACTCTGGTCCACAGAGGCCAGGGCGCTAAGGAGATCTAAAATGCAAAAAGATATGCATCCTGATTACCACCAAGTGGTATTCGTTGATTCAACAACTGGTTTTAAGTTCTTGTCAGGTTCAACTCGTACTTCAAACGAGACAGTTGAATTTGAAGGTGAGACTTATCCAATGATCCGTGTTGAAATCACTTCAGACTCACACCCATTCTACACTGGTAAGCAAAAGTTTACTCAAGCAGATGGTGCGGTTGACAAGTTTAACAAGAAGTATGGTTTAAAGTAAACCTAATTCTATCAAAACCCTTATGTATTGGCGATTACGTTGATATATAAGGGTTTTTGTTTGTTTTTATACCACCTAATGCGACTATAAAATAACTAGTTAAACTTAATATATTTGCACCGATTTGCACCAGAAAAAAAGTTTTGCACCAAATTTGCACCAGTTTGCACCGCTATATATCAACGTTTATCAAACAAATTGATTGCCTTATTTGCCTCAGATTCACGTGTTTGTTGTAATAAATGGAAATAAGTGTTCTGAGTAATTGTGATATTTGAATGACCTAATCTTTCACTTACATAAGCAACGTCTATGTTGTGGTTAATTAGATAGCTTGCATGAGTGTGCCTTAGTCCGTGTAGAGTGATTTGTTTTGCGTCGATCTTTGTCAATAACTTTTTTAATCTACGCAGAATATTAGACTGGTCTGTTGTTTCGCCAAAGAAATGTTCATCAAGGTTGGGGTAGTTAGCTTCGATTCTTTGCAATTGCGTAAACCATCGCTCAGGCATTGAGATGGTCCGGATAGAAGAACGAGTCTTTGGTTGTGTATATTGATGGGGTGCAATATTTGTTTTTGTCTTATTAATACGCAAGGTCTTATCAGCTTTATTGATGTCTTTAAATGTCAGTGCAAGGATTTCGCCAGCTCGTGCGCCAGATAAGGCAAGGGTATAGATGACAAAGTGATAGAGATCGGGTATATCTTCGGTTTCAATGAAGTTTAAAAGGTTGTTTAAATCTTCTTCTTCTAAGAATTTCAGACTAGCATTCTTGCTTGAAGCGCCATTTATCTTAATCTTGTATGTTGGATCGGTACGGATTAGTCCGGTATTAAACGCTTCTTTTAGCGGCATACCGATTCTAAGTGCAACTTGCTTGGTTGTACTTGCCTTGTGGTTAAATCCGTATTCATCAATGACTTGCTGAAGTCTGTTACGATCCATTTGTTCTAATGTAATGCCCTCTAGGTGCTCATGTACATATTGCTGGGTCCATTTATGATTAACAATAGTTTGAGGCTTTAGACCATAGCTTAGGTGCGTTGCAAGCCACTTGTCATAATAGTCAACAAACAACATTTCTGAAGCGTCAGGAGTGTATCCATCTGCTAGTTTAGTAACCATTTGAGCTTCATATTGTTGTGCACTCTTTTTGGTAAGGAAGCCACGCTTAACTTTCCTTTTGTATTTTGAACCAACCTTATAACTGATTATTGCTGTGTAGGTTTTACCTTCTTGTTTAATTGACATATAAATTAAAACTTAACCTTTCTATTATAAAATTGAGTAGTTTAAAGACATGCTCAGGTCTGCTATACTAATAAACAGAAATGAGCAGTAATGTTTGTTTTTAAAGAGGGGATCCACATCACTTAGCTTGCCGGCGGGGGATGTGGATTTTTTATTTCTCGATGCTCATATTAAAGCCTTTCATAATATTGATTCTCATCGAATTATGTATGACTATTTGAGTTGTCAAGAAGTATGAAAGTAAGCTATCAAATGTTGTTGTTGCAAAGGTTATATGATAGCTGTTAATGCTGCGGCAAATCCAAAGATGATACCAGGAACGTTAGCAATGATAATAGCTCGATCTCTTGTTTTACCATCAAGTCCAAAGAGACCGTGAATAGTCCAAAAAATACAGTTTATCATAGCGACTAGAGGTTGAATTGGGTTGCTTGGTTCACCATTAAGGTTAGAAATAATTTGTGGGATGTATGAGACATACATAAGTACTGACATAATAGAAGCGATACTAGCGATAATTCTTAATGATTTTTTTGTATCCATTTTTCTCCTTAGATTTGAAGCTTTTAACGTGGATCATGTTTGCACGTGATTACAGTGTTAAATTAACTTTTTAATTGATATATGGTTTTGCTTTTGCATAATTAGTTCGCGAGTTATTTCTTTTTTTAAAGCCTCAGAGTAATTGAATCTAACTGATCCAATCTCTATGTACGAAGAGCGGCTGCTCATGTAAAAAAGTATGATTGAGATGATAAAAAGCAAGATCATTAAATAGGCCGACGATAGGGTGAGAAGGGGGTAAGTTGCCATACTTTCATATATTAGAATCGATGACATGCCTGAAATATCAGCAATGACTATACAAATATAACCGTAGATGCTCCATTTGCTCATGATAAATTCCTCATATTTTGGGTGGGGGTAAGCTTTTAACGTGGATTATGTTTGCACGTGAAGCGCATAGTTAATTAAATGATCTCATCATCAGTCATGTGTTTCTGTTTCCTTTTTTGATGGAAATTAAATAACAGTTTCTCTTCAGATCGAATTTCTTTGTCCAATTGTAAAATTCTGAATAAAAAGCATATAAAACTGGCAATTAAAAAAATAGAACTAATAATAAACGTCTGAGCAATCGTTTTAGTCCAAAGAGTTTCTCCTGAAAGGATTATAGTAGCGGTACCAAAGATATCGGCAATTGTAGCATTAGCCCAACCGCAATAAGTTAAAAGTGTCATAACTGATTCTCCTTTTTAATAGGGGGGATCGTAGTTTAAAGAATTTACTTTATGTTGTGACCTTGCTTCTTTTCGGAATAACAATAATCGAGATATTCCTGTTCAAAGTACCCAATACGTAACTGTTTAAATCTTAGATGGGCAAAGAAGGTGCCTACACCGCATATGTCAGCCAAAATAAAGCAAGTCCAGCTTGAAGTTATAGTCCAAACAAATCTCCGATGATCGTCTATTCTTGTTAACATTTCTTCCTCCTAATATTATAACTTAGAATCCTGTCCTTCTGAGTCTGTGTAGTCAATGTAGTAATGTACATTGTTGAAAACAAATAGAAATCCAGCAAGTATCAGTAAGATAATCATTATGCCTATTAATAATATTGGTGTATCTACACTTTTGCTGAAGTCAGGTGTAAAGAGTGAAAGTAACCCAGAAATATTGGCAAGGACTACGAGAATGTAGCCTGCTATACTCCATTTGCTCATGATTAAATGCCTCGAAAAAATTAGAATAAAAGCTTTTAACGTGAATCATGTTTGCACGTATATGTATTCCACGCCATAGGGCGAGGGAATGTGTTTTTTATAAATAGAAAGAAATATTACACAATGAGTTGCCCATTACTTTGAACCTCTGAGCGGCTGAGGAGTTCCCAAACCAAATAAAGCATTATAATAATGAACCAATATGGATTAAATAAGGCTTTAGGTACAAAATGGAAAGATTCCCAGAGTAAGAAATTTAGGGAAACAAAAAGAATAAAATATTTTTTTATAGGCATAATCGAAAATGCTAAAAATGAGAAAACAGCTGCCAACGAAAAATAGTTTTCATGCTGTCCTGGTAAAAAGAACCAAAATATTATTGGAGATATTATAGTTAGATCTATGGCCGATAAAGTGAGGTTCTTTATTGAGTTGGTTTGGAATAAGAGAAAAATCGTAAGAAAGATAAGTATTATCATCAATAAGAAACTGATTGTCTGAAAATTGCTGACATTATCTGGTACAATCGCAGGAAAATTAACAAAGGGTTGTTTGCCATCAACAATACTTAGAAAGCCATTACCGGCACCAATTGTACTAGATGTTCTTTGTAATAATGTTCCAAAGGAGCTTTCCCAAAGGCTAAGTCCTGCAAAATATCCTGGTAGAGACGCGAATACAAGACCGATAAACGAGAATAATGGTGATAGTTTATCAATGATCGAACTCTTCTTGAATGTATAGAGGTAGTAGAAAATGTATAGAGGTGCGATATATAAAGCCATTGCTTTAAAGTATATCGCTACTCCAAATAGGAACCATGACAGGATATGTTTCTCCTTAAGAAACAATAATAAGGATAGTAGAATAAGTGAAATGTATGAACTATCAGGCAAGTTAGTTTTTAGAATATCTCCCAGAAAAGGAGGAGTGAACATTATTAGACTTGCAGCAAGTGTTGCATTCCAGTTGGAATCATTTTTCTGAAAGTGTTTGACAATTAAGTATGCAAAAAGTGAAGAAGATAGTGTAAATATTGCACCAAGATATTTTATAGATGCAGCTACACTAAGAATGTGAGGGAAAAGACCTACTTTAGAGAATAAAACTATTATGAAATACCATATTGAAGTATAGTCAGCATAGTGTCTGTGTCCATCTAATATTGAATATAATTGTGAATTAATGCTGGCAATTCCATGGAATCCATGCACGTTCAGATAGTTCCACCAAGAAACTTGATATAAGTTTATATCGTTCGTAAAATGCTTTGGATAAAGATCTAGTTGAGAAAAAAATAGAATTAACCAAATAGTCAAAAATATGAGATATAGCATTAATTTATTGCTTAGCCGATGTTTGATTGGAGATTGAAACATACCCAGTAGTACCCACTCTTAAGCTTTTAACGTGAATCATGTTTGCACGTATGTATCCGCCAAGCGGCGGGAATTTTAATAATTATAAGAATTAAAGATCATAGAAAAAATTGCGCCCATGAAAAGGAAGTAAAGAATGATACCAACAATCATAACGATAAATTGAACCAATCCAGCACGACCCCAAGTGGCTTGTACTTTGTTGAAAGTCTCAACGTCTTGATAATCGCCTTTTTGCCAAGCCCATTCATTACCCTTAGCACCAACAATAAAAATCCAGACGATATTAAAAATTGGGATTAGTGTCAAAAGAGGTAGGTAGGTTTTATTTCCAATACCCCAAATCCAGTTGAACATAAAAGCTCCCCAATTCCACCCCTTAACTTCTGCAGGAACCACCTTACCATTTTCTTCAATCATAATAACTCTCCTAATGATGAACCCACTCATCATATATCTAAGCTTTTAGCGTGGATCATGTTTGCACGTATATGTATCCCGCACCCCAAGGTGAGGGGGATGTGAATTTCTTTGGTTAATGCGAGACTTCCCAATGGTAACCGGGAGGCAACGTACCACCTGGAGCGATGATGTGACTATGCCCTTTACGAGTAGCCCAAGTATATCCATCCTCTATTGCCCAATGGCTACCAGTAGCAACTCCACCGCCACCGTTACCAGTGGAATTGTTGGCTTGTGTTTGGGCAGTCTGACTGGCAGCGACTTGAGCCGCCTGAGCTGCTTGTTCTGAACTTTGCGATGCTGAAATTCTTGCACTTTCCGCTATGGAGCTCGAAACTGACATTGAGCTAGACAATGATTCTGACGCCATACGGCTGCTAGCTTCTGCCTCGGAAGAAGCTTTTTCAGAAGCTTCTTTTTCTGCAGAAATCGATGAGGCTCTTGATTCACTTTCTGCGCGCTTAGAGGTAGATTTATCATTTTTCGATGAAGATATGTACGAGGTTGGTTCTTCCTTGCTCTCAGGATGCTGTGCTGCATATCCAGTTGATCCCATGACTATAAGTACTATGGAAGTAATCAACATCCATTGAGGTTTTAGCTTGTTTTTATTTTTCAAGACTAACGAATTTATAAAAAGGTATATAGTTAATACAAGTGACAGGATACCCAAAGTAATGCTGGTTCTTGCAAACGTAAAACTAGCTATCAAGCCTATAATTCCAACGAATATCCAGAACCATCGGTTATTATTATTTTGATTGTTATTATTAGAGTAATAACCCGATTGCGGATTACTTGAACGACTAGAACTGGTAGGTGTGGAATTTGAAGAATCTTTAACATAAGATATTCCCGACCCTGGAATAGACGCTGTGGTTCTAGTGCCACCATTCGCTTTCTTTGTGTATCGGAATCCTTTTCCTCCGATACTCCATCCAACACCCGATTTGCTAAGATTTATTCGGGCGCCCCCGCCCAAATTGATACTTTTCCTATACCTAAGACCCATTAAATTACTCCTAAGCTTTTAACGTGGATCATGTTTGCACGTATATGTATCCCACGCCATAGGGCGAGGGGATGTGGATTTTTAGTTTACTAATGTTGAGTAGTTCATTGGATTCAAGAGGACATCGTCTTTTAAAGAGCCATCTTTATTTACATTTTTAAAAATATTAAGGTTACCTTTGTAATCGGGTAAAACTACATTCATACCAAAATTAGCAATATCTTTTTGTTTTACTTTTTCTGCTGATAATTGATTGTTTGATATCTGAACAACTATGTTGCCGTCATCAACGGTAAAACCATGTACAACAGTTTCCTTTACGACGTAGTTAGTGGAATAGTAGTCTTTTCCTTCTTCGCTATATAATTTAGCTTGTTCCTCGGTATAACTATTTTTATACCAGTTATTTAATGAACGTAACTCTTGTTCGCGACGATCATTAAGGCTTTTATAAACCTCGTTATTAGTCTTTAGTATAATGGTAGTTATTTTATTTTTTTTATTTAAAGTAAACGTTGATGAAATCACTTGTTTATTATTAAGGTCAGTGTTATTTGAAATTTCTTTATCAGAATTATCAACGACACTAATTTGAGCTTTTCTCAATTTCCAAGTTTTTTTGATAGATTTTTTTGCGGTAGACACTGATTTATCTGTCAAGTTTAGTTTATCAATCTTTTTTTGATAACTTTTGGTGGCAGACTTTGAATTAGCACTAACAGATGTGGACAGGTTATTAATTAATAATCCACTTACAATTATTCCCATTGCAAAAAAAATTAATGTATATTTTTTCACTGATAATTACTCCTAAGCTTTTAACGTGAATCATGTTTGCACGTATTCGTTAAGTAATTATTATGTTGTTTAACATATTTATAAAAGTGTTCAATAAATCACAAATATAGTTAAATTAAATAGACTCGATAGCCTCTTTGACCATGTATTCAAAATGAGAGGGGAGACCAAATTCATCCATAAAGTTAATGTAGTTACGATACTCAAGAGGAACTTCTTGATAGATATACTTGGCTATTAATTTTACGGCATTGAAATGTGCATCTCGTTCTTCGCGGTTTTTCATATAAGGGGAAAATGCGTAAAGAAACGTTGGCTTACTCCAAAGAATATGAGAAATCTCATGAGCAAGCCTAAAATCGACACTAAACTTTGAGTCATAATTAGGATTCATGTTAATGACTTTATTTAGAACAAAGGCAACATCAGGATCTGATTTCTTTCCTTCTATATACTGCACACTAATGCCATTCCGTGTGGCAACGAAACCTAGATAATCAATTAAGTCAGTATGCATTATTCACCTCTCATTGTCTTGAGCATGGCGAGTAATGCTTTTTTATAATCCTCTGATAAAGGTTGACCATCAAACATAGCCATACCTTCCTCTGATAATGCTTTGTCTAAATCAACAATATTTTCCTCGTTCTTAGCCGGACGGGGATTTTTTTCGTCTGTATTTCCAAGTAGGTAGTCAACTGAGACGTTCAAAACGTCTGCTACTGCCTTTAATGATACGTGGCTAGGAGTTACGCTCTTCCAGTTATATATAGCGTTATTCGATAGTCCGGCTTTCTTAGCGGTAGTTTGAAGATTGTAACCCCGTTCTTTAGCTGTATCTCTGGTTCTCTCAAATAATGTCATTTTAAATTCCTTAGAATAATTAATAGTAAATTTTACAATCGTTGTTATTTTTTGTTGACTATTTTTACAATGATTGTTATAGTTGATTCATCAGGTAATAGTTGCAACAAAAAAACAGGCAATATCTAATGTAACTTTGGCGAGAGACGTTAATATGGCGGGTTTGTTTGTGCTATTTAGCATGTTTTTATTTTACAATCATTGTAAAAATAATGCAAGAATTACCTGAAAAATTACATTAAGAAAGGAGAAAATAAAAAGCCAATTGGTATCCACTCCAACTGACTTTTAAATGCAGAGATGCAAAATACTTCGCATTTCTAATTCAACTTATAAAGTTAATTATAACTAGTTGTATTTTTAATGCAATTTCTAAAAAAAGACGCCCCGAATGACGTCTTCCTGATGATGGTATTTAGGTTGTTATATAAATTTCGGTTATATCTCTATCTGTTAAGTGCAATCATCAAACACTGCCCCGAATAGAAAACTAACGTCTGTAGGGAATGATTAATCGTACGTACGAATTGTGTCTCAAGTAACAAGTTACTGATTATCAAACATTACATTTAAAAACCTACTCTGTTAATTCAACAACGGGCGAATTACAAAACGGCTTTCATGATAGAAGGCCTCCTATAACTCTTGGTTTGGTGTGTTGGAACACCAATAAAATTATAACAAAAATTACAATAAGAAAGGAGACGATTATATGCCAATGGTAGAAGCTAAGAAAGCAATGAACGAAGCAATTGAAGCATTTGGTAGTTACTTACGACTAAATGGCTACGGTCGTTCTAGTGAAGGACGCAAGCGACTTGTTAAAGAGATCGGTGTTTCTGAACAAACATTTTCAAATCTCATTAATGGAAATACACATGGTCGTGCTGCATTTGATCGATTGAATAAAGTTTTTAATTACGTAGGTTATTCTGGTGACAACTGGATTGTTTATTAGGAGGTTGAGGTTATGACTAAAAAAATGACGGATATTGTTGATCGTGGGTTTCCTGTTATGACAGTTGCAGAAGTGGCAGTTCATATTCTTGGGGTTAGCCCTGATACGTTTACAAATAATTATCGTTATACACCACTGTTCATGCGTGAGGTTCCTGATATTGGTATTAAGAAATCTCAATTCAGGCGTAGCGATGCAGAACGATATTTCAAACTTAACAAGAGGTGATCTTATGTTAATAACGAATACATTTATGGCCCTAGCTGTAGTGGTAGTAATTGGAATCTCAGGCTTAGCTTTTCTATACGTGGAGAATCATAAGCCAGTCTATTACGTTGAAGAACAAAAAAGCACACAAGTGGCGGCAACCACGAGTGCGCAAAGTAAATAACCGTTGAATGAAATCTACCCTTTAAGTTTATCACGGAGGGCAGATTGTCACAAAGTAAAAAATTAGGAGTATGAAATGAAGAACGATAAAGAATTGCTTGGTAAATTACGCCATGAGCACATGGAACTATATAGCACCATTTCAAATGCCAAAGTTGCCCTGGCAACAATTCCATTTAAAACGACTGCAGAACGTGACGCTTTGGAACAGCAAGTAGCAGTAATGGAGATGTATGCTGATCAATTGGTTAATCGAGCCAAGCTTGTTGCAAAACGTTTATATTCGGAGGATTAACAATGGCTAAAACTGACATTGAATACAAGTCTGAGAAAGTTTATGACTCTGTCGCTGGTATTGGTTCAATGCACTTAAGAGGTTATGACATCAACCAGGTAAACAATGAATTACAGGGAATTGTAGATTTCACGTTGCAACTTATTGCAAATAATCGGAAGGAACAATATTGATGAAAACCTATAAAGCGGGTGAGATACCTAAGATTGGAGACCTGTATTTCATCTATGGAGACGGTGGTACAGGTAAGACATCATTGGTCAGGCAGTTTGAAGGCAAGAAATTGCTGTTTAGTTTTGACGGATCAACTAACGCACTAGCTGATACAGATGATGTTGACGTGTTTGCTTTTGAAGACAACGATGCACCACAGATGCAGAAACTAGTTATGGCATGGCTTCAGAAAATGATTTATACATCTGAGGGCGAACTGATGGGAAATCATCAAGTGATCATGCTTGATAACATAACCGCTTTGCAAAATTGGGTGTTGGAAAACATTGATGGAGCAAGTAAGGATGGACGACAAAATTATCAGAAGCTACAACTCTGGTTTAGAAATCTTGGTATGTGGCTACGAGCAACGGGGCTAACCGTAATTGCGACAGCACACCAAGTGGACAATGGAGCTGGCGGGCTTACCGAAGAGGGACGATTTCAAGCTGACATGAATGAGAAAACGTTCAATGCGTTTACAGCGCCCTTTGACATTGTTGGACGGATCTACAAAAAGGATGGTCAACGGTGGATAGATTTAGATACTGAGAGTGGGAATCACTCGAAGAACCGTCTTGACGATCGAACTTTGATTCGAGCAGATGAACTTATTACTAACACACAAGAAAATGGAGATAAATAATTATGGCTTTTACTTTTGACTCAGCAGATATCGCAATGGCATCTAAGGGACTTGGTTATGCTGGAAAATATAACGTGATGATTTCAGATATTCGTGACGCTAAGCAAACTCGAAACGGTTGGGACATGCGGACAGTGCAATTTGAAGTTCAAGATGGAACAGAAAAGGGTGCAACAATTATGCACAACTTCATGGATGACTTTGGAAAAAGTGATCGTCCGTTCCGTTATCGTGAAATTAACGCCATGCTGACCGCAACCGGTGGAAATTTTGCTGGAGTAACAGTTGATATTTCTAACAACGATTTCATGGAGAAATTGAAGCAAGCAAAGTTTGCAGTTGAAGTTAATGAGTTTGAGAAGTCGACTGACAATGAAGGTAAGTTACACTACAACCCACGAATTGCAGGGTTTGGAAAAGTGATGCCAGCTTCAGAACCTGACTTGAATTCACCTCGACCATCAGTAGCACCGCAAGCAGGAAATGATCCATTCAATGGTGCACAACCTATTTCTGACAAAGAAATTAACGACATCTTCGGGCCAACTACAGGCGATCCATTTGGCAACAACTAATTATGTATGCATTCAAAAAGAGTGGCGTGCACGGTTCGTATGACCTAATAGAAGAGTTAGATGTGATTGAGTATCTGGAATCATTGACCTATGAACATGAGAAAGTTGAAGATGTTGAATACTTTAAAAAGTACCAAGCGCAATATTTCACACCTAGCACATTGAAAAATGGCTTAGAACGTAATCGCGAGAACATCGTAGATGTTCAAGGAATCGTTTTTGATTTAGATGTTGTTTCAGACTTTCAGGAGTTACAGTTAGCATTTTATGAAGCGCTGACGATTAGCAAGGTTGAAATGTATTTGTGGCTAACACCATCAGGAATTTGGAACGGAGGGCATTTAAATGCTTCACGATTGTTTATTCCACTGGCTGAGCCGATTCATCCAAGTGTTCTATCAGATGCAGTTGATGAATTGATTCTATTATTTGCTAGGCTGAATCAGCAAATGAAGCATGAATTTAATCTATTGAGCTATGGCATCGATATAACCGCCTCTAAGACCGTTTCACGATTAATGGGACTTCCGATCCAACAAAAGGGTTCGATTGTACCATGGGACGTTGAGGATCGATTCAGATACAAAGTT
Source organism: Weissella muntiaci (assembly GCF_008107635.1). GTDB lineage: Bacteria > Bacillota > Bacilli > Lactobacillales > Lactobacillaceae > Weissella > Weissella muntiaci. Next base: position 30,795 of record NZ_SDGZ01000016.1, read on the forward strand.
AAAGCAGAGTATCACGAGAGTTCATTCGTTTTGGTAACAGGTGTACAAAATGGATTTATTACGTTTGATGAGGCTAACGAGGAGAATCTAACAAGTTTCATCTCGTCTTATGTATCAAAACATCAAGTTGGATTTTATAAAGGCGTTCGAGATAACAACTTAATCAAGGTAATCGGAGCAGTTAAGACTGCATTCAATGGAATAGATGAAAATGATTTGTTGAAAGCTTTTTATAATGCAGGCATTGCTCAGCAACTTGATAATCCAGAGAAAGATATTTTAAGTAAGACAAAGCGATTATTGAAGGGAGCGTAATTAATGGCAGATGAACTTGAATTGCGTTCAGTACAAGATTTTCGCAAGGTTAGAATTCCACATAATGATGATGATTTAGAAACAATGTCATTGGAATTTACCTATAGTCTACCTTGGCTTGATTTTGAAATTAAGAATAAAGGCAAAACAATCAAGTACACAATCAGTTCAGTAATTGATTTTGCGGAGTGGCTAATCAAGTATGACAACCTCGCGGTTAAAGATGATTGGGGATACGTGTGGAATGGATCATACTGGGCGCAAATTCCGGTTAAACAAGTTTTCAACATGATTGATGTAACAATTATCAATATTACTGATCGTCTGAAGATATCGAACAACAAGAAGCGAGAGTTACAGCGTGATGTTAAAACTTACATTCAAAGTTTCTCAGCTGGTTTTGATAATTCTGTGAAAGAGAATTACATCGCTTTTAAAGGTTGGACATTGAACATTAAACAGAATAATTTCTTTAAGCCCAAGAAAGAACTGAATGTAATCGGTGGATTTGATTTTGAACCGGACGCCAACAAGACACCTGACACTTGGGTTGCTTATACCAAATACATGTTTGGTGAAAATGCTAAATTCGTTTGGGCTTGGCTTGGGTATGCCTTTCAAGCAAATATGGAATGGAAGCAAGGTGCATTGTTTTTACTTGATCCAATTGGAGGAACGGGTAAAACATACTTCATAACTAAGATTACTGAGGCAATGTTTGGAACGAAACGAGTGGGTGCATTCAAACTCAAAAACTTGCAAGGTAACAACGCGAGGTTTGAGACTGCTAAGTTCGTTGATAAGGCTGTCATGATTGACGATGACGCCACCCGAGTTCGATTCAAAGAGGATGATGTGCTTAAATCTGTTACTGGTGGCGGACTTTCGCCGATTGAACGAAAGGGCGTTGATGGGGCGGAGTTTAAGATTACAGCCAAGATGATTATCAACGTCAATGAAATGCCAATCTTCAACAATGCCGGAGCAATTAAAAGGCGATTGCATATCGTCAAAACGATTGCACCAGCGGCAGATGGTAATGCGACTGAAATCAACAAGAGAAACACGTTATTTCCTGAAAACATGCTTCAAGAAGAAATTCCACGATTGGCGACTTATGCCATAGAACAATATCAAGAGGCTGTAAAAACAAACTGGCAGATCGAGAACAACATAGTTGATGATATGGTGGCGGTTGATCCATTTATAGCTTGGCATGACACGCTAAAACCTGGTGAGTATTCAGCTAAACATTTGTACGATACTTACGTTGAGTTCTATGATGTGATGTATGATTTTGGGCCGGATGATAAGCCTATGAGTGAGACAGCATTTGGTAGAAAAATGACGCAATGGCATAGTAAAAAAAGAAGCGGTTCTGGTAATCGGTATATGGTCGATTGAGTGAAGGGTATGTGTATGGATTTGTGTAAGGTAAGTGTATAGTTGTTTGCCTATGTATCAAGGGTTTGTGTATCTTATGTATAGTTTTTACTTCTTTATCTTCAACATTATTAAAAAGTAAAAAAGTAATATAAGTATAAATAGAAATGGATTACTCTACACAATGCCATAAATCTTATATTGCCAAGGGTTAAACCGGTTTTTACCATACACTATACCCTGCACACCATACATTGATAATTTGTGAGATTTTATGGATAACAACGTGATAAAAGGCTTGGTAAATTTCCTAAAACAAGAATTTACACGATTAAATAATAAGTTAGATGTGAGTAATACATTCAAACCGTTTTATGGCAAAAAGGTTTTCTCAGGTTTGATTGCATTAGATGTTGATTTTGGTAGTGGTAACGATTTGAATCACAACACTAAAACTGGTGTCGTTTATCGAGGTAAGAAATACCACACCTATAAAGACGCTTTAATTGAAGCGTTAGATGATATTCAAGAAAAGATTAAAGCAACGTTTGATCCAGAAGATGAGTTAATGGTTAGCATCGTTTTTTATCAGACTAACTTGAAGCAGAATAAGCGGTCAACAAAAGATTTGGATAACATGGAAAAGCCAACATTAGACGCTATGCAAGTTGTGTTTGGTTTTGATGATGCACAGATAGTTGAGAAGCATAGTTACAAGCGTACAAATTTTCAACGTGCTATCAGTATAGAGATTTGGAAGTAGGTAGTTAATGACTGAAGAACAGCAAGAAGAAGCTTTGTCTGAACTATATGCCGAGGTTGATACGCTTCAAATTGACATCAAAGGGCTTGATCCTGAAAGGGTCGAGAGGATTAAATCAATGGCCGAGAAGCTAATTGATAAAGCAGATGAAGTTATCAGCTTGAAGGAGCATATCAAACTACGAGGATATACAGAATGAATGAGTTTAATGAACGATTAAAGGGTGAAGCTAAAGCTCGTGGGTATCTTAATTGGAAAGCGTTTAAGAAAGCTGATCCAGATTTAGCGGATAAAGTTCGTATCGAGATCATAAAGGATGAGCAAGAAGTTAGTTTATGGTAAGAAGGGTTATTTAACAGGTGTTTATATAGCTCAAGGTTAGGTTTAAATAATTAAACAGCAGTGTTAATTAAGCAATAATATAAAACAGCCGAGGGTGAAAAGACTGTGAGCCTGTTTTGAAATGGAGTTAATGAGAATAAGGGAGCTAAGACAGAAGCGTAGTATGACACTTCAGGACTTGGCATTCGAAGTTACCGATCGACTCAATAAAGAGGTTTCGTCAGTTTCCATAACGTATTATGAGTCCGGTAAACGTGATCCTAAGATAGAAACATTGATAGCAATTGCTGATGTATTTGGGGTTACAACTGATTATTTATTAGGTAAATCAAATTTTGTACGAAGTAAGGATATAAGTATGGAGATAAGAATTGTCCAAAGCGGGAATGGATATGTTTTGATTAACGGCAAGAATGAAGTTTATACAGTTGTTGGATCATGGCGTAAGACCAATCAGGATGGCGTGCTTACTTTCTCAACTCGTAAACAGGCTGAGAGCGCTAGAAAGCGATTGATGGCCAATGAGTAAATATGAATATATTGTCCGAAAATTAGACGGTAAGTATTGGCGACAAGTCTATGAGCCAAGTGGTAAGCGAATAATGACTTGGACTGATGATTCAACTATTGCATGGAGTACCAGAAACAAAGCTTTAAAGCGTGATTTTGTTAGAGAGTTATTTAAAGAAGGAGTATTGAACTTGGAAGATGCAAGGTACAACGGACTTGATGAAGTATATTACGAAGATGTAGATAGGAAAGATTTCTAATGTGGATATTGGTACTGCCATTGATATGGTTGTTTGAAATAGTTTGGGTATTGGTCAGCTATTGGCGGTTTGGTAAGCAGTGGAATGAGGTGGTAGAAGATGACCACGACTAAACAGAAGCGAGCGATCTCGATTGATATGGTTATGTGCGAGATCAACAGGCAACGTGAACAAGGAAAGAAAGTAGACGTGGCAGATTATGTTTTTAGAGTTGTAAAGATGGAGGCAGAGTAATGATGACGTTACCGGAGATTGATGAAAAGGAAACAATTGCGACTGTCAGGCAATACTTCGATGTAAGGGTTTCGAGGCTAGAGAATATCGCTAGGACGTCTATTAAATCAGTAACAATGGACGGTGTCCATTCTCAACATGGTGTAGGTTCTGATGATAATGGAATGGTTGCAAGAGTCGACGCTAAGGATGAATTGCGTATGGTTGCTGAATTAATTGAAAACTTGGGTGGTAATGAAGCAAAGTTCATGAAGTATAGGTACATTGAAAAGCTAACTTGGAATCAGATATATGAAAAAAGCGGATATTCGAGTTCAAGAGGCTATCAAATAATTCAAGAAGCCTTTGTTAAATTTGCAGAGCGAGCCGGTGATGAATTTGGGCTTGTTGTGTACAAATAAAAAAGCGCCAACCGAAGTCAGCGCCATGTGTAATAAATCTAGTAACTTTATTTTATCATGGAGGGCGTAGGTTGTGGCTGATAAAGTAGACAAATTGTTGCAAGGGTACTTTAGGGGTGACTTAGACAAGAAGATTGAATTGCGTAAGATGATGTTAGCTGCTCGCCATGATATTGATGAGAATATCGGCGGAGGTCGAGCACAGAACAAACAATCAAACGTAGTTGAATCTATGATGATCAGTCATGAGATTGATCCCGCAATAATTTCACTAGAGCATAAGAAGTTTGTAATCAAAACTTGGCTTGAAGGTTTGGATACGGAACGGATCGAGATGTTGCGATTGCATTATGGTGAACGTGAATCATGGACATACATTGCTAATGAGCTACATGTGAGTGAAGTGACGCTGCATAAATGGAAGAATGAGTTCAAAGAATCAGTTGATGCTTTTGCAGACTTGAAAAGGGATTAATTTTTAATTAATTTTGTACTTAGTTTTAGGGCTAAATAATGGGTTAAATTTGTAGTATCGAATAATTAACAAAAGCGGAGCTGATGGGAACATCGGCTCTTTTATGCATAGGACGTGTGTTTAGAAAAATATGTAGAGTAAGTGTATAATGAATCAAACGGTTAGTATTATTTGAGGGGAGGGGAAATTATGAAGAAAAGAAATTTGAGAATTACACAGATGATTAGTGTTGTTTTAGCGGTTATTTTTACTACGTTAATATTTGTATTAGAGTTTGTACCTAATTTATCGATTACAAAAACGATACTATTATTTGGATCAATTTTTTCGATAGTTACGACGGCTTTAAGCGAGTGGCTCCTTCTCATAAAACCTAACTCCTCCAAGAGTAAAATAACGATTTGGTCCATGGTGATAGGTATTTTCGTCATCATGTGTGTCTATATATCCAAATTGCTGTATAGTCCCCTCTATGATTGGATTACTTTATTTTCTGCAAAAGGCGGATTTTGGGCGATAAGTACTGCATTACTATTCATAATTTTGTTAGGAAATCAATATGAAGACGAGCAAGAATCTAACCAGTTACTTTCTGATCGGGAGCATAATCTAATCGAGCAGGAAAATGCTTTGCTACAACAACAACTCGATAATTTAAATAAAGATAGCGAAAGTAAAAAGACTTTGTTAAAATATGTTCAAGATCAATTAGATAAAAATGATAATGAAAATTGAATAAGGGACAAATCATGATTGAAAAAAATGAAAACTTTATTGCAAAAATGGATTTAAAAATTCAAGGGAACAGGTCAGGCAATGATTATTATAGTAATTGGGAAATTAATAGGATATCAAATTCTTTAAATAATCTTTACTATAAAAATGAATTATTAGCGGAGCTGGATAAGCAATTTGAAAGCGAAATCAGTAAATCTAATATCCTTTGCCTAGATGGAAGCTTGCAGTATAGTAATTCATATAAAAAACTCAATGATGGAGTTCTAGATATGAGAATTTCCAAGGATATCAATACATTCTATTATCTCGGAGTACCAATTTCATTTGGCAAAAATAAGAAGTTTGACTTAATTCAACTTGGATTTTCAATATATAGAGAGTATTTTGTGGTTTTTAACAGTAAGACTCATTCGATAGATGTGAACCACCCAGATACAAAAAATATCGTTCCCAAAATTTATAACTTTATAGAAACATCACTTAAAAATACTACGAGTAAACCCTCAAGTGAACTTTTACAGTTAATAAATGAGGATGTAGATTATGTGAATGATTTAAAAAATAAAAAAGTGAAATACGTTGCAGAATTTGAAAATATTCGTAATACGGTCTTGAAAAATATTAGTCAGTATTTAATAGAATTTGATAATGTATATTTCGAAAGAAATTTATCGCAACGAAAGGTTTTGAAAAGAGGGTTTCTTAATAAATTTAATACAATAGATAGACCAATCGTAGCGGTAATTCAGGATGATAATAGAATAAAAATACTCGGAACTAATATGTTTATTAGAAATAAGTTTTCTAAGAAAAATCCTCAATTTTTTGAGACTAAGCAAATAAGTCAAAATAGTCCATTAATATTCATTGTTGGTGTTTCGATTTGCCTTGGTGGTGGAATAATTCGGACTATGAAGAAAATTAACAAAAACAAAGCTGCTGATTTAGAAAATTTTAAAATAAAAGAAGCTGATAATTTGAAAAATAAAGATATAAAGGAGCAAATAGAAAAGGCAGAAGAAGAGATAGCTGAATTAGACGAGCAAATGAATGAAATTGCAAAGCAAATTACGGGCGGCGATGATAGGAATAAAAAAACAGCCGATGAGGAAATTTCGGTAATTAGTAAAGATAGTAATCCTGAGTTGAAAAGCATTCAGGAAGATATTGATTTAGGTATTCGTAGTTTGATATTAGAAGACATGGTTGTTAAGGATATTAAAAGACGTAGAATCTAGTAGGTTATGTTAAAGGTTAGATAATCAAGTTAAGGTAGCAATCATTTGATTGTTACCTTTTTATTTTGGAATAAAATTTGTTGATTTGTTAGATAACAATGGGAGTTATTGGGTTGTATATTTATATTGTTCAAAAGGATAAGACGCAGGAACAACGTTAAATCTAATTTGTTCGATAAATTTTTTATAAGGAGGTCAAGCATGAGTCAAGAAGATAATGCGAAAATTATTTTTGATTATTTGGTTGGTACTGATGGCTGGAGTAAGGAAGCCGCCGCTGGAATTCTAGGGAATATGCAGTCTGAAAGTGGAATTGTCCCAGATATCTGGGAATCTGGTCAGATTGGTAACATGAATGTTGGTTATGGTTTGGTTCAATGGACGCCAGCATCAAAGTACATTACTTGGGCGCAAAACCAAGGATTAAACTATAAAGATATTTATAGTCAACTAAAGCGAATTCAGTGGGAAGTAAATAATAATCAACAATGGATCAACGCTAATATGTCATTTAAGCAGTTTACGCAACGGGCAGTAAGCCCAGAAGATAGCGCATTCTTGTTTATTAGGTATTATGAGCGACCACTAAATCCAAATCAACCTGCTCGACAAACACAAGCACGTTATTGGTACGAAAAATTTAAGAATGATGTTATTTCACAAAAGAAAAATGAGGTATATAAGATGTTTTTATTTAAAGCAGATATTGCAACAGTATATGGTGATCAAAACGCTGTATATTTGTTAGCTGATGGGGTTATTATTTCGATTGATCCCGGTAATGCGTTTAACGACATGAAGGCCGCTGGAATTCCATTTGCGGTTCTTACTAAGATGAACACAGAAGCTTTGATTGCCGGTCATGGTGGAGTAAAGTAATAAAGTTAAGTTTGGGCAATGGCTTAAGGCTGTTGCCTTTTTATTTTGCAATGAAAGGTGGTGGGAGTTGTGTAGTTATGAAAAGAGATAGAGAGTATGGCTTAGTATCTGGTGACGAAGAATTGAAGATACTAAGATGTCTGGATAGATCATATCCAAAGATGAATAGAATTATACATATTAAAAGGCGAAAACCACTAACTCAAGTTAAACGCTATGGGTGAGTGGTTATTTTTATACATGGGAGGTGGTGAGATGTAGTTATGAATTTAACGGAAAAACAGAAGCGATTTGCGGATGCTTACGTTGAGCTTGGGAATGCAACAAAAGCTGCCGTTGAGGCTGGTTATAGCGAAAAGACAGCTAGAGTAATTGGACAAGAGAACCTGCTAAAACCTGCTATTAAATGTTACATCGAAACTGCTATGAATAAAATCAAATCTGACCGTGTTATGAGCGCAACTGAGGCGGTTGAATTACTAACTAGTATTGCTAGGGGTGAATTGATTGAAACGGTTGTAGCAGGCGAATATACGGTAGATAAGACACCTGATGCAAAAACAAGAATGGCAGCTGCTAAGGAGATATTGAAGCGTTACCCCGCTAGTGATCGAATGCTGAATGCACAAATTAGGAAGTTAGAAGCTGATGCTGATATGGCAGAATATAATGCAAGTCTCAATAGGAGTTCAAGCGGTGTAGCAGAAGAGATAAGTTTCGAATATAACGAAGAGAGAGTTATAAATGAAGAAGATTAATATAGCTAAGTTTGTTAACCCTAGATTTAGTTTTCTATTTAAGAATTCAACACTTTACTCAGATGTTATTTTATCCGGTGGCCGTGCATCTACTAAGTCATCAGCAGTTTCTATGTGGTTACTGACATATTTTCTGACTGACGCTAATGCAAATGTTGCAGTATTTAGAAAGGTATTTGGTACTGTTCGTGGATCTGTATATCAACAAATAGTTTGGGCTATTAATCAATTAGGATTAGAAAGTCGTTTTAAACTACAGAAAAGCCCATTGCAGATTATTGATAAGTTAACTGGAACGGGGTTCTATTTCTACGGCGTGGATGATCCTATGAAACTGAAGTCGGCAAAGATAGCCAAAGGTTATGTTCGTTGGTTATGGTTTGAAGAGACGGCAGAGTTTAAGGATTGGGCCGAGATTGACACAGTCAGGCTTACTTACACTCGTGAGAAGCTGCCTAACGGATATAAGGTACAAACCATTTACTCGTTTAATCCGCCACGAAACCCATATGCATGGGTTAATGGTTGGGCCGAGGAGCAAAAGACTGTTGAGGGTTGGAAGGTAGATCACTCGACGTATCTAGATGATAAGCGGGGCTTTTTATCTCAGCAGTATCTTGATGACATTGAACGTTACAAGGCTAACGATAATGAGTATTATCGGTGGCAATTCTTGGGGGAAGCGGTTGGACTTGGTAACAATGTCTACAACATGGATATGTTTCATCCCATTACCGAGTTATTTGAAGATGACCCACTGATAACAGTTGCTTATTCATTAGATGGTGGGCACGCACAGTCAGCAACTACTGTGTTGCTATTTGGAATTACAGCAAAGAGAAAGGTTATTTTGTTAGATACCATGTATTACTCTCCTGCTGGTAAGTCTCACAAGCTGGCACCTAGTCAACTCTCTAAGAGGGTGCATGATTTTATTCAACAACAGTTGAAAGACACACGTTGGGGTAGATTACCTATTGAAAAGCGGACAATTGATTCAGCTGAAGCTGCACTGCGAAATCAGTATATTAACGACTATGACATTGCCTGGCACAGAGTAGCTAAAAAAACAAAACAGATAATGATTGATAACGTCCATTCGCTACTTGCTGAAGGGCGTTTTTATTATTTAGACGTGGAGAATAATCAGATATTCATTGAACAGCATCGTAATTATCGGTACGACGAGAAGACCTTAGATACTGATGACCCAAAGGTAATCAAAGAGGATGATCATACGGCTGACGCTTTTCAGTACATGGTATTAGATAACGCTTCATTACTTGGTTTGAAGTTATAGGAGGTGAGACTTTGAGTGCAGTAGATACGATTATGAATTGGTTTAGGAGAGGGGGAATTATGTCATCAGGCAGTTTAACAAATATTACGGATCATCCACGAATTGGGATTGATACTCGTGAGTATGATCGTATTCATGAGAACTTAAAATACTTTGAAGGACGATTCCGACCAGTAGTATATAAAAATGTTTATGGCGAGGATATCCAACGGCCTTATGTGCACTTAAACATGGCACAAGTTAGCGTTCGTCGATTATCATCAATCATTTTTAATGAACAAATGACGTTTGAAATCGCCAAGAATGAGACGGCTAATAAATACGTTCATGACGTATTAGCTAATAACGACTTCATCAAAAACTTCGAGCGTTATTTGGAATCAGCTTTAGCTCTAGGTGGTTTGGCTATGCGTCCTTATACAGATAAAGGACAGGTTAAAATCGCCTATATTCAGGCGCCTGTATTCTTTCCATTGCATTCAAATGTAAATAGCGTGTCAGAGGCAGCCATTGCTACTAAGTCAGTCACGGTGGAGGGGCAACGGAATGTCTACTGGACTCTATTAGAGTTTCATTCATGGAACGGCGATAACTACGTTATTGAGAATGAGTTATATCGTTCCAATGAAGCTAATGTGGTAGGAAAATTGGTACCCTTACAGAGTAATAAGACTTATGCAAATCTTGAATCTAGGACAATCTTTGAGGGATTATCACGGCCACAATTTGTTTACTTAAAGCCATTCGGTATGAATAACAAGGATATCTCCTCGCCTTTAGGGTTATCTATCTTTGATAATGCTCATACAACGTTGAAGCAAATTAATGATGCTTATGATCAGTTCAACTGGGAAATTAGAATGGGACGGCGCAAAGTTGCTGTTCCAAAAGACATGGTCAAGGTAAATATTGATGAGAATGGTAAATTCACAAGAACGTTTGATCCTGAAGAGGGCGTTTATATTTCTACTGGTACCACTTCCGAAGACGGCAGAATTCAAGATATGACCAGCGACATTCGTTCGGATAGCTATATTACGTCTATCAATCAATTCATTAAGACCTATGAGCTACAGACAGGGCTTTCAGCTGGTACATTCTCATTTGATGCGCAAGGTCTGAAAACTGCAACCGAGGTTGTTTCCGAGAACTCGATGACATATCAAACACGCAACTCACATCTAAATAATGTTGAACGCGCAATTCAAGAACTGATTATATCTATCTTAGAGCTAGCAAAAGCAACAGGGTTATTTGTTGGAGAAATACCTGCTCTAGATGATGTTAATTTAAACTTTGATGATGGCGTGTTTACTGATAAGGCAGCACAACTAGACTATTATTCAAAGGCAGTCGCTGCTGGTTTGCAGAGTAAGCAACGTGCCATTATGAAAATATTGAACGTTGATGAGGCGGAGGCCATGAAAGTTATTGCTGAGATTGAAGATGAATCATCTGGACCAAAGGAACCGGTAGATGATTTGGCTTATTCGGGTAAGGATGACGATAAGACTGAGGAGTAACTATGGCAAAAGTCAACGAAGATCAAATGACAATGCTGGCTTCTATGGTTGGCGATATCTATTCAAGTCTTGGACAAGAGTTATTTATGAGGTTGATCGAGCGTATTAAACAGCGTGGTGTAGCTGATTTACAAGATAATCCCTATTTGTGGCAACTCGAGAAGCTAAACGATATGCATATGCTTAATCAAGAAAATATCAAACTGATTCTTGAACGTACCGGTATCGCCAAGGAATTGCTTTATCAGATTATCGAGAATGAGGGATTAAAGGTCTATTCAAATACAGCGGAACAATTAGCTAATGATTTGAATGCCGATACCTTCTCATATAATGGAGTACAAGAAGCATTATCTTCGCTCGCTAATCAAACTTTTTTAGATATAGATAACTTGGTAAATCAAACCTTATTAACTACCAATATGAGCGACAACGCCACGATGAGACTTTATAAAAAGATGATTGAGCAATCTGTTGCTGAGGTTGTTACTGGAACCAAGACAGCAGATAGAGCAATCTCCGATGTGGTTATGAAGTGGATTGATAAGGGGATATCTTCATCATTCACGGATAAAGGTGGTCATGAATGGTCCATTGATCGGTATGCTCGGACGGTTATGGAATCGACTACTTATCGGGTTTATAACGATATGCGAATGCAGGCGGCTGATGAGTTTGGTATCTCAACCTTTCACATGAGTTCTCATGCGGCAGCTCGTCCTGCTTGTGCGCCAATTCAAGGGCATATAGTAACAAAAAATACTCAAGGCTTTGATAGTGGCGACGAAGCAATTGGCTATGTAGAGTCTATTTGGCAGCATGGTTATGGTAGTGCTTCAGGGACAATGGGAATTAATTGCCACCATGTTTTAACTCCGTTCGTAATTGGGGTTAATGAGCTACCTGATGAAGAGATACCTAACCCAAAGGATGCAATTGCTAATGGAGAGAAACAGGCTAAACAACGTTCCTATGAACGTGGCATTCGTGACGCAAAGTATAAGCTACATGCAGCCAAGTTACTAGATGATAAAGGTTTGGTTAATAAGTATCAACAATTGTTGAACTCTAGACAAGCAGGGTTACGCAAGCTTCTAGCTTCTAACGATTTTCTTAACCGAGACTATTCTCGAGAGAAGATATACCAAGCTTCCAAGATTATGAAGTCAACAAACAAATTATTACGGGAAAAAGTTGGGAAGACTGAAGCCTTATACACAGATGCCGTAAATAAGCTTGGTAGAAGTGGCTTCCTTACGCTTCAAGAATTTAAGAGGTTGGTGTATGATAATGTGTATACAAGCCGATTGCTGAAACAATATATTAAGGATCGTGAAGAGCTTCAAGTAGAAACGCTAGCTGACTTTAAATTATATTTACAAGTAGATAAACAAATGCATGATTCAATTGATGGTTTGAAAACGGTGGATGGCGTTATCATTAAGAGTCATTCGATGCATTCCATAAGCAGAGTTATCGGGGTCAGACAAAAAGGTGGAAGCAATAACCTTCGGCGTGAAGGAATTTCGATTGAAACTATTATTTATACTCTGAAATATGGTACCGTTACTACAAGTAGGCGAAGTAAGAATGTGAATGTATATGAGTCAGATCGGGGAAAAGTAACGGTTAATGTAGAAACTGGAAATCTGATTCAAGGTTCTTCCAAGGAAAGGTAAATAAGCTATGTTATCTGGAGTAATAACTGAAGATCAATACGACGTATCTACCAAAGCTTATAAAAAAAATAATGATAATCTGGGCGCCTTTGATAAAGCAACTAATGTGCAAAAAAAGGACGGCAGAGTTGAAGTTTATTTTGAAAATTATAAAGTATTTAAAGAATGGTTTGATGATTTTACTGATGCGACCGTTGCCTATGGTTTCAATAGCGAAGGTGAACCAACTAAAATTGGACTAATCATGGAGTCAGTTCATGACGATCTCTTTGATCAGATACAGAAATGACCGTTTTAGTCTTTGGCGAAGTGCTTAAGAAGTAATTCCTGTAACGTATGCGAGGTATTATCGATAACGCGTACAAATTAAAATCAAATTAATGAAGCACCTACAATGTAGTGGGTGTTTTTATTTTGGACCTGAGTAAGTCCTAAAACTGCTCTTTTTTCATACACAAAATCTGTGTGGGAGCTGACCCACTTAACAACAGCTTAGGAGGACAGTATGGATACTGAGACGCTAAAGAGTTTTGGTTTAGATGAAAATCAAATCAAGTCTGTAATGGGGGCTTATGGTAAAGAACTCAATCCTTTGAAGCAAGAAAAGGTTTCTCTTGAGCAAGAACGTGATTCATTAAAAACTCAGGTTGATGATGTAACTTCACAGCTCACAGAAGCGCAGGGAAAGGCTGAAAAAGGCAGTGAACTTGCTAAGCAATTCGAGGAGTTACAGCAAAATTTGAAGGACTCAGAAGCCAAGGCAAAAGAGCAACTCAATGCAACTAAGAAGTCGTATGAAGTTGAAGCCGCGCTTGCAGAAGTTGGGGCTCTAAACAATAAGGCTGTTATGGCATTGATTGATACCGATAAGGTTAATTTTGATGATAATGGCAAGCTTATTGGTTTGAGTGAACAACTTGAGTCAGTTAAGACAGAAAATGATTTCTTGTTTAAGTCGGATAATCCAGGCAAAACTGGTGGACCGAAGATTGTAAATGATGGTAATCCGCCAGCTGGTGGCAGCAATACCACAAAATCATTGGCAGATTATTCATATTCAGAATTAGTTGGATTAAAGACAAGTGATCCAACTGCATATCAAGCACTAACAGGAGGACAGGAATAATGGCAGTAACTAAATTAACTAACATGGTTGATCCAGAGGTAATGGGCGAGATTATCCAAGCTCAATTGCCAAAGGCGATTAAGTTTACAGGTATCGCTTCAATTGACACAACTTTGGAGGGACGCCCTGGTGACGAATTAACAGTGCCATCATATAAATATATTGGTGATGCTGTTGATGTTGCAGAAGGAGCACCGATTGATTATTCATTGCTAGAGACTGATACAACTAAGATCGGTATCAAAAAAGCTGCAAAGGGTGTGACGCTTACAGATGAGGCTGTATTGTCTGGTTTAGGTGACCCAATGGGCGAGGCGCAACGTCAGGTCCGTATGGCTTTGGCGTCAAAGATTGACAATGATGTTTTATCAGCAGCTTTGAAGGCACCACTTACTCTATCTGATGCATCAATTGATCTTGATTTAATTGATAAGATCGAAGCTACTTTCGTTGATGCACCTGACGCAATTGAAGGACAAACCACCGATCAAACTGGAGTACTATTTGTTTCTTACAAGGATGCGGCAACGCTTCGGAAGTTAGCAACAACAAGTTGGACTCGAGCAACTGAACTTGGTGATAACATTCTAGTTTCTGGTGCATTTGGAGAACTTTTGGGATGGGAAGTAGTTCGTACTCAAAAGTTGGAGCAAGGTCAATTCTTAGCAGTAAAGCCAGGTGCTTTGAAGATTTACATGAAGCGCGATTTGTTGGCTGAATCAGCCCGAGATATTGATACAAAGGCGACGAAGTTTAATGCAGATCAACACTATGGTGTCGCAATTGCAAATGAGGCTTTGATTGTTCGCTCTGCTGACAAAACTACGACACCTGGTGCCTAGTTAATTAGCTAATTGAAGGCCGCGGTTGAAAGGACCATAGACCGTGACAAGGAGGCAAGCATGGCAGCATTTAAGAAAGCCAGTAGGTACATCGTTTTGGTTGATTTTGTGGATTTTAAAACGGGGATTACTTATAAAGCAGGAGATGAATTCCCAGTAAGTACATCTATTACTCGGTTAAAGGATTTATTAGCTGATGATAACGAGGGACGTTCTGGATCATTAAAGGGTTCAGCTTTGATTGAGGCAGCTGATGAAATTTTAGCGGAAACCTCAAAAGTGACAGAATGATGACATGTTAGGAGTTTCAAATGGAGTATCTAACATTCAAAGAATATGAGGACATGCATTTATCTTCTATTACTGAAAAGAAGTTTGACGAGCTAGTTGTTAGAGCAATTGATAATATTGATGTTCAGACAAATTATTTCTATCAAAAACACGATCTAGATAATGATGTCAAAGTGCGCAAGAATGCTTTCAAAAAAGCTATTGCGGTGCAGATTGAATATCAATTTAGATATGGAATTTTGACGGTTGAAGATCGACTAAATGCTGGAGATTTGAAGTCACAAAATATTGGTAGAACATCCATGTCATTTGGGGATAGCGGAAACACATCAAGCAGAGGATCAACGTTGTCTTCTGATGCGTATGAGTTATTACTAAGTGTTGGCCTTTTATATAGTGGGGTATCAGTATGCTAGCGAATCCAAATCCATTATTTCTGACACATTCGGTAACTGTGGAGTTATATGTTGGCCCGAATGACTGGGGTGATCCAATGTATAGCGCGGGAATACGATTGAATAACGTACGATTTGAGAGAGATAAAGTATATCAAGGAACAGGAAACTCGCGACAAGTAATCGCTGAGGGTGTTGTCATGGTATACGCATTTAACCAATCGGACGTAAATATTTCAGATGATTGGCTCAAAGCTCGTGTTACAGATGAAAGTGGACAGCAGTATCTGATTAATCGAGTTATCTCTAACAACCAAGACACATCAGTGGATATTTATAGCTGGGAGTTGGAGGTCATTTAATGGCTAATGCAAAGATTGATGTTCACGTTGATTTATCAAAAATTTATAAGAAACTTAGTCCTGCTCAATTAGCTAAGGCTCAATATATTACAGCCAATCAAATGTTACTTGATATGAATAGACTGGTTCCAATGAAGTCTAAAAGACTACGCGCTTCTGGGAGTGTAACAAGGCAGGGAGATATTCAATATACTCAGGTCTATGCGCGAGCTCAATTTTATGGAACTAATGGTAAACAGATATTTCATAACTACACGACAAGCGGTACCGGCAAGCGTTGGGATTTAAAGGCTAAGGTTCTGTATGCTCCTAAGTGGGGTAGAACATTTGCAAAGGCGGTGATGAAAGGATGAATAACGATTTTATTAGTCGCTTGGCTGATGTAATCAATGATATTGAGGGGTTACCATTCACCGCGATTAAGGGCTTTTTGGATGCCAACGAAGGGATTAGTGTTTATCCTTTACCTGGCGGTCAGGTCATTAGTGAGGACATGAGTGGCGCTAGAGATGTTGAATTGCCCTTTGAGATAGCAATCAAGACACAAAAGCAAGAAATTGCTAATGATACATTATGGCGAATAAATGATGTTTTAAGCAGTTTCGATCTTAAAGTTGAAAGTGCTAATTCGTCGTATGAATTTAATGATTTAAATGTAGATAAGCCTTTTCTCCAAGATGTGGATGATAAAGGCTTTTTCATTTACTTGTTGGATGTTAAAGCAAGTATTCGTATTTAAAAAGGAGAACAGATAATTATGGCACGTAAGAAAAATGCACTACGTAAGCACTTTATTGCACCTTACAATGGTGGAACTATGCCAACCGATGCTGATGAGAAAGTATGGTTGCCATTGGCAGCAAACATTACAACGATTTCTGATGATTCTGAAGAAAAGACTGACACAGCCGGCGATTATGCTGGTGATGGCAATGAATTGGATATTCTTACCGGTCGTTCGGAGAAGTGGAGTTACGAAGGGACTTATGATCCTGCGGACCCAGCGCAACAACTGATTGCTGGAATGAAGCGTAAGACTACCGATGAAGAACGTATGTTGTGGCATAAAGTTGTTGAGAGCGATGGCTCAACTGTTGTTGGTGCTGCTAAGGCACTGGAAATTGTCGCTGGTGGCGGAGACGCGACGGAGTTTGAAGACTTTACAGGTCATTTGGACTTCGTTGGTACTCCCACGATTACCAAGGCTTCAGACACCGGAGCTGGTGCTTAATAGCTTAAAATAACAATCTTTTGCTTAATAGCTTAAAATAACAATCTTTGGAATAAGAAGGGATAAAATATCATGAATGAAAATCTGCAACAAAATCAACCGACACCAACTGTAACAATTCCGTTTGAAGTGAGTTATCTAGCGGTACGAATCGGAAGCGTGGAGATGCGTTTTATTAACACTGAAGAGAACCTGCTCAAACTGCAAAATATGTCGGAAAACCCCGAAGAGTATGTGAATAACAGAGCCTCTGATTTACTTCCAAAGTTTGATGAATTACAAGCTAAAGTAGCGAATAACAAAGGCGATGCAAAGTGGGAAGATTTGGCAGAAGTGTTACGTCTTCAAAAAGAAGCGTTAACTCGTATCATGGATGATATTTTTATTCCTGGCGATTTCGTGAAGTTGTATGAGCACTATCCAGATCTACGACAGATCTTGGCACTTATGCCAACGATGATGCAGATTATCGGCCAAGCTGTCGGTATTTCCATGGAGAATAAGGAACAAGAGTTCCAGCGTAAGATTGCCAAGTTGCAGAACCGCAAGAATAAGAAGCGACGTAACAATCGTAATTCACGGTAATTGATCATGTTTAAGCTGAATGAAGCTGAAAATAATGAACTTAATTTTGAAGGAATTTCATTAAAAATTGATTTATCTTTTGATAATGTCTTTGATGTTTTTGAATTATTTGAAAATGAAAAAGATGATGTCATACGATTATATGGAGCATTGAGGTTGCTTGTTGATAAGGATATTGAGGAAATCTTAACACCCGAAAAGGCAGGGGAACTTTTAGGAATAATAATTGACAACTATATCAATGTAAAAAAAGAAGACCCTGTTCGTCTAGACTTGAATGGTAATCCTGTAAAAAAGCGAAAAGGCACCGCCAAGGAAGAGGATGACTCTGACCCAGTAGTGTCTTTTAGTTATGATGCAGATTATATCTGGACTAGTTTCTTTACTGCATATCACATTGACCTACACCAAGAATTTGGGCGACTGTCGTATCAAAAATTCATGCTGTTATTCAGAGACCTGCCGGAAGATACCAAAATTAAACGAATTATTGAAATTAGAACTTGGCAACCTGAAAAGGGAACCAGTTCTAAAGAAAAGGAACGGATGCGCAAGTTACAGAATGAGTATCGGTTACCTGATGATATTTGAGGAAAGGAGGATAAAATATGGCTGATGGAGTAGTTACTATTGCGGTTGAATTGCAAGATGGGTCAGTTGTTAAAGGTGTTGCAGACTTAAAAGGAGCGATGCAAGGTTTTCAAGGTGCGACTGATACCTCGAGCTCGTCAATGATAAAATTTGGGACTATAACTGGAGCAGCAATGGCTGCTGTTTCAGCAGGATTTAATGTTGTTAAAGAATCTGTTTCTGATGCCGTCGCTAGATTTGATACTTTAAATCAATTTCCAAAAGTAATGAAACAAATGGGATTTTCTGCACAGGATACTGCTAAGGCTACTGAATCACTAAAAAAAGGTGTAGATGGCTTACCTACCTCATTAAGTGAAATTACGAAAAGTGCACAAAGTTTTGCAATTTTAACTGGTAGTGCTGATAAAGGTGCTAAAACTGCAGTAGCATTAAATAACGCTTTCTTGGCATCAGGAGCAAGTGCTGATGATGCCTCTCGAGGTGTTCAGCAATATTCTCAAATGCTTTCATCCGGAACGGTTGATATGGAATCTTGGCGAACTTTAACGGAAACAATGCCCTATGCCTTGAATGAGGTTGCAAAGTCATTTGGTTTTACCGGCAAATCAGCTAAAAATGATTTATATAAAGCTCTACAAGATGGAAGCATAACCATGGATCAAATGAATCAGAAATTTATGGAGCTTAATGATGGAGCAAATGGTTTTGCGGCAACTGCCAAAACTGCAACTGCAGGAATAGGAACATCATTTAAGAATTTGAAGAATGCGACTGTTAAAGGGTTGGCTGATACAATTACAGCGATTGACACAGGACTGACTAACGCAGGCTTGCCAAATATTGCGGCATTAATTGACATGCAAAAAGATAATGTGGCAGCAGCTTTTAAGACGTTCAATGCGGTTGTAGCAGTCGGTGTCCAGGGTATCGCTACCTCTATTAAGTTTTTGTATGACTTTGTCAATAACAATAAAGATTGGATAGCGCCTCTTGTTGTTGGCCTTGCAGCCGGAGCCACAGCTTTTGGGATTTTAAAGGCTGCAATGAATATATCCGGAGCAGTTACTTCTGTTATTTCTTCGATTAGTAGTATGATCGAAACAATGCAGATACTTTGGTTACTAATGTTAGATAATCCTATTGCAATAATTGTCATAGCAATTGCCGCGCTGGCAGCAGGATTAACGTATTTCTTCACACAAACTAAAACTGGCCAGGCTGCATGGTCTTCTTTTACTAGTTTCTTAGTAAGCGCATGGCAAAGTGCAAGTACGTTTATTAGTAGCGCGGTGCAAGTTATTAATTCTGCTTTCCAAAGAATGATGGATTATATTAGTCCATTGATCGGTGCTATTTCTTCATGGCTTGGGAGTCTTGCTCCGGTGGGAGGGGTATTTGCTGGTATATCTGGACCGATGGGTATAGTGATTGGTCTGATTGATAAATTCGGTCCATTGATCGTTTCGCTAGTCGCTCCAATCGGAATTGTAGGTAAATTACTATTACAATTTGCCGCGGCATTTATTCAGACTGGAAATGCCAGCGATGCTATCGGATTGATGGCATCTAACTTTGCTAGTCTTGTTACAAATGTGCTGAACGGATTAACAACGGTTATCAACGGATTAACATCAATGTTGCCATCAATAATTCAATTTGGAGTAGATATTATCACTATGCTTATCCAAGGGTTAGTTAGTGCATTACCACAAATAATTCAGGCGATGACAGGGATCATAACTCAATTAACAGGTGCGCTTACCACCGCACTACCAATTATTGTTCAGGGCGGAATACAGTTAATCAACGGGTTAATGCAGGCGATTGTTAGCGCACTGCCTGCACTTGTACAAGCCTTTACTGATGGTATACAAAGCTTAGTTACAGGTCTTACTGCTGTACTCCCCGAATTAGTTAATGGCGGTGTGCAAATAATTATGGCCTTGCTAGGTGCAATTGTGGGTGCCTTGCCAATGTTGATTGCTGCGGCAGTGCAAATAATTATGGCGCTAGTCAATGGCTTAATTGCTAATTTACCTCAAATTATTAATGCAGGTATTCAGTTGATAACAGCGCTATTGAATGCGTTTGTTACGATGTTACCTTTGCTGATTAATGCAGCTGTACAAATAATCATGGCTTTGGTTAATGGACTGATTGCAAATCTACCTCAAATTATTAATGCCGCTATTCAGTTAATAACTGCATTGGTAAACGGGTTTATTACGATGTTGCCAATGTTAATTACTGCGGCCATTCAAATAATTATGGCATTAGTAAATGGGCTTATTCAAAATCTACCGCAGATTATCAATGCTGGAGTTCAATTAATAATGGCATTAATAAACGGATTGATTCAGGTATTACCTCAGCTTGTAATGGCGGCGTTCCAGTTGATTGTCGCCTTAGTTGGTGCAATTATTCAGATGGTTCCACAGTTGTTAGCAGCTGGAGTTCAATTAATAATGGCACTGATCAGTGGTATTGGTTCATTGTTAGGAACGTTGATTCAGGCAGGAGCTAACCTAATTGTTCAAATGCTTAGTGCAATTGGTGGCTTCCTTGGAAATATGGGAAGTATGGGTTCAAACCTGATTACTAGTCTTATTGGTGGTATATCTGGATTAATTGGGAATGTTGCTTCTACTGTCGGCAAGGGTGTTTCAAATGCTGTAAATTCTGTTAAAGACTTCTTTGGTGATATGAAAGAGGCGGCGGGATATATGGTTAGTGGCTTGGTTAAAGGTATTGAGGACAAGATATCGGATGTTGTTAATGCAGCGAAAGATATGGGAAAGAAAGCAGTTGAAGGAGTAAAGAGCTTCTTGAATATTCATTCGCCTTCACGTGTTATGCGTGACGAAGTCGGACAATATATTCCACTTGGTGTCGCAGCCGGTATTGATCGCTATTCGGACAAGGCTGTTGACTCAATGAAGGCGATGTCTCGAAAGTTGACGATGGTTAAGCCAAGCGCAACGATTGACTTTGGAGCGCAAGGTGGACTTACACAGGCTCGTCAAATTATGCAAAATCAATTGTCTATTAGTGGTGATGATAGTAATAATCAAACTCCGGTCTCAAATACAGCAGAGGTAAATATTACCAACATTGTTCGAGATAACCCAAGTGAGGTTGAACAAGCACGAATTACTAGGAATGAAATGCGGAAAATGGGTTATGATTTGGCCTATTAATGGAGGAGGAGTATGGAAAAGGTAAGAGTGATATACAAGAATACTGATGGCGAAGAGCTAGTAATGGGGCGTTTTGCCCCTTTTTATATGCTCTCGTTTTCTGGATTTGGTACCCCTGAAACGACCATTACAACACAAAATTTATTCGGAGTTGACGGTGCACAAAAAGTGGCACGGCAAATTTCAGTTCGTGAGATGGAAATAATCTTATTGATCAAAGGAGAGTCATTTAATGAGTTACAGGATTTAAAACAGCGAGTTATTAAAGTTTTAAATCCTGCGTTATCCGGTACGATCATCTATGAAGTTTTGGATAAGACATTTGAAATTGATGTTGAGGTAATCAAAGGCGTTGATGAAGGAGAGGACAATACTTCATTAACTCAAAAAGGTTCTCTTCAATTTAAGGCACTTGACCCATATTGGCGTGATCGTAGTGAGTACAATAAGTTAATTCCACTTTCTCAAGTCGAGAATAAGTTTAAGTTCCCACTGCAAATTACTAAAGACTATAAATTTGCAGAGATGAAGCCAGGTGAGATTATCACTATTGAGAATGCTGGTGATGCTGCTGTTGGTGCGATTTTTACATTGAACTTTACAAAGGCCGTAAGAAATCCTCGAATTTATAATGTCCGAACACAAGAATACTTTGGATTTAATTATGTTTTTGAGGCTGGTGATGTTGTAACAATAAACACTATTAGAAATCAGAAACAGGTTTTATTTAAAGAAAATGGTAAAGATGCAATTAATGCAATGTCGATGCGAACTCCTGGATCAACTTTCTTGATTTTGAATAAGGGACAAACCTACCTTCAAATACAGGCGGACTCAGGTTTGGAAGGTATTATTGCAAATCTTGATTATAGTCCATTAGTTTTGGGGGTGTAATTTTGGAAGCGATCGAACAAATTGATATTGAGGTATTTAACAGAGTGGGTGATTCAGGATTTAATTTTGAATCAGCTGCTCTTTTTGATTCGGCAATTTCTTTAACTATTAATTGGAATTATCGAAACTTTGACGACTTTACGCTCAAAGTCCCACTTACTAAAGAAAATATTCAGCTGTTTAAAGCTGAGAACATTCTACTGTTAAAGGGACAATTCTTTTTTATTGATAGGACAATAGTTGAAAAAGACGATGATGGTTTTGCAACAGTCTCTGGTAAATCAATAGCGGCGAAACTTGATACTCGAATTATCATGAATACTTACTCTACTGATTCACGATTAGTGGAGAGGGTAGTGGCAGACCTGATTCAGCAACATGCAGTCAATCCTTCTGATGAAAAAAGAAAACTCGCATATTTAACATTAAGTGACAACATTGATGGAATTGTTGGCGAAAATATCGCTTATCAGAAAACTTACGGAGACGTGTTAGAAGAAATAACAACCCTGATGACCACTTATGACTTTGGTTTCAAGGAAGTTCCGGTTAATTATATTAATCCAGTCCAACAAATCGTTTTGTTTAAGGGCAATGATCTTTCTGACACGATTGAGTTTAGTAAAGAGTTCGATAATTTGACGAAAGAAAGTTTTGAGAACGCTGTCTATGATGAGCGAGATACAGCGTATGTTCTTGGTGAAGGCGAAGGTAATGATCGAAAAGGTGTATATATCGGCACGCAACTGTCGGGAATTGAGCGACGAGAGTTATATGTAGACGCTCGAGACTTACAACATACGGTTAAGAATGATGATGGTTCTGAGACTGAATTAAACGATGATCAATATACGAATGCTTTAATCCAACGTGGCAAGGACAAATTGGCGGAACGTATGCCTGTCCTAGAAGTGAATGGAATTGTTAATCTAAACAGTGAATTGTTTGAATTTCGAAAAGATTATAACGTCGGCGATCGTGTGAGGATAAGTTCGACTTTATTTAGCATGGCCAAGACAGCGATATTAAGTTCGGTTGAAGAAGTTTGGGACTCTGATGGTCACACAATGACGCCAACGTTCGGTAACGAGTCGCCAACTATCAAAGACATTATAAAAAGGGGTAATTAAATGGCACAATGGTTTTTTCCATTTCAAGACATAGGTGGGGACAGGACGTATAGTGACGCAGATTTCGCTTTGTTCTTTACTCATTTGTTTACGAATGGAGTCTTTATAAATGTGGGGAATGCGTTGCAAGTCAAAGCAATGGATACACCGGCAATGCGAATTAGAGTCTTATCAGGGGCGGCTAATATTAATGGTCGTCAATTTATGAACACTACCGAGGCAACACTCGACGTTCCCGTTGCATCAAATATGCAGGATCGTGTTGACTCGGTTGTCTTACAACTGGACTTATCAAATCGTTTGATTCAACTCGTTTATAAAAGTGGGACTACTTCAGTTGTAAGGGATGATTTCATTTATGAAGTTCAAATCGCAACAGTTAAAGTATTGAAGAACTCATCAACTGTAACGTCGTCTGCAATTACTGATACTCGTTCCAATAATGATGTTGGTGGTTATGCTTCACCTTTTGAAAAAGTAGATGTTAGTGGACTAGAAGATCAGTATCGCGACATGCTACAACAGGTTTACACATCAGCAGAAGAGAACTTGAATTCAATTCTTGAAGAGGCACGACAGACAGCTGCTGATGGAAAGACTGAACAAGAAAACTCGTTACAAAGTATGTATGATGCTTTTCAGAAGTGGTTTTCAGGTATTCAGGCTTCACTAGGTGATGACGTTGCCACGAATTTGCAAAATCAGATTAATGAGTTGAAGCCTAGCGTTGATACTGGTATCACGTTCAGTCATGAATTTGATGGTTATCCATTGGTTAATGCGTGGACTTGGGAATACGGTTTGGGAATGGTCGGCCTTGGCGATGAGCCGGATGGACTATTTGGAGGCTCAAATGTTGAGATTGTGAACGTCAGAGTTGTATATCTAAACCGTGAAAGTTTAAGGATATTTCTACCTGACTCACTACAAATGCTTAGCCCGAATATAGTTGATCAAGGAGACGGTAAATATCTTTTATCGCAAGGGCATCGGTCAGTTGGAATGTCTATTGAAAACAATGGATTTAAAGGATAAGTGAGGATAAATCATGGAACAAATTATTAAAGGAATGCCCGATGGAGCGGAAGCAATTCAAAAGAACTTCGCCGAACTAATGGGCAAGACACAGGGGCAAGCAGCGGCTTTTAAGGATTTCGCAGAAGTCGCGGCAGATATGGTCAAGTACTCCGGTGGATTTAGTGTTGCAGGTGTAACAATTGACAATGCTCCATTCTCTAATCCGTGGTACGCGGGACAAGTTATTGTGGGGACATCTGAAAAAACAGGTGCAATTGTAGCCTATTACTTTGGTGGGGGTATGAAAGTAACTGCTGTTAGTGATGGGAAAATCGTTGGATGGCGTGAATTGGCAACTACTGACAACGCTGGACTTATCGACTGGCAACCCAATATGGATGTGAAGAAGGGACAATTAGTTACTTTTAAATCACTTGGTACTGCTAAAACGGGATTATTAACTTTCCCAATCTTTATGTCCTTAATCGATCAAAATACCGGAAGTTCTTTCCCAGCGGCTGATTCACTCATGGGAGTGAGCGGTAAATGGAGATTAACAAATAAGGATGCTTATTCATATGACATCGGTCAAGTTAATTTTCCGTATGGATTTGGAATGCAATTGACACGTATAGGCAACATGGTTATTCCGTACCCTAATGGAAGAATGACTGCAAATGTTCCCTCAAATACTCGGATGGAATTGGCTCAAGAACAAGTACCGGTTGGATTACGTATTATTAATCGTTTGGGCGATAATTCAGGTGTCACACTTAGAGTGGTAGATGAAGATGGATCAGACTATGTTGATTATTTGATTAGCAATAATGGGAAAATTTACACTACATCATTAAATGGTTTTCCATCAGGAAATTACTTACGAGGATTTTCAACTCCTTATGAAACAGGTGATTCAATGATTTGGATTGCGGGAGTGCCAACAGTATAGAAGGGGGAAGCGAGTGTTTACAGCAGGTATCACCACAATAATTGGCGGAGCAATTGGTTGGCTTGCTAAGGCAATTATTGCTGGAATTAGGGCTAAGCCAACGATGATTGATGCAGCAACTGATGGTTATCAGGAATTGATGAATGCTAATCGAGAGCTAATGGACCAGTTACGGGAGTCAGTAGAAGATCGTCAAGCTTGGTTACAGGAGCGAGCTGAGTTAAAAGCAGAAGTAACGCAATTAAACAGCACAATTCAAAATCTAAATAATAAGATTGCAGGTTTTGAAGCGCTATTGTTGGCAAATGGAGGACGTTAAATTGAATAAACTAAAAACACTGGTCGTTGCGATTGCATCGGCCTTTTTTGTATTCGGTGGAATGGCGGTGTTTAGTCAATCAGCTCACGCCGATACACCACGATATGACATGATTGATGTATCTAATCATAATGGAGCAATGTCAGCAGATGAGTTCCGATTTATGCGTGATAACTATGGTGTTAAGGCGGTCACGACCAAAATTTCAGAGGGAACGACATTTTCAGATTGGACAGCTGCTGGAAATATTAAGGCGGCCATTGATGCGGGGATTTACGTCAATGGGTATCACTTTTTAAGTAGCACTACCATTGATGGAGCTATTGTAGAAGCTGATTATGCTGTACAACAAGCACGAGCAGATGGATTACCAGTAGGCGCAGTTCTTGCGGTTGATGTTGAGAACTCCTACCAAATGAATATGGGCCGTGCAATGCAACCAGTTGTTCAAGCATTTATTAATGAGGTTCAACGTGCTGGAGGCTATCGTTCAACAACTTATACTATGGGTTCACATCTCGAAGTGTCAGTTGATGGAGATCCATCATGGATTGCGAGTTATCCATACACTCCAACTAGTGAACAAAGCTGGTATTCAACTGAACACGCTTGGCAGTGGACTTCAAAAGCAACCTTTGCTAGTTCATTAGGTGTATTCGATGTTTCACAATTGTATGATGATTTCTTTACTGCTGGCCAAGACGCAAGTAATAATGTTACGCCACCAGCAGAGAATAACAATCAAACTGACACAGTTCAGTTGGACGGTGTCTATGTTGTTGATTCATGGAAAACATACGGCTCAGGCTGGTACGCTCGTAACAATGATATAAGTATTCCGGTAGCTGATTACAATAACGATATTCCAGTGCAGAGCGTTACTCTAACAGATCGCTATGGTAATGCTTTGGGCAACCAAGTAGCTCAAGGTAATAATGGAATCATGGAATATTTTACTTTGAACGATAATTACAAAGTGTTGAGCCGTGTAGGTAATGCAATTCAAATTGAGATGAATGGTGAGTCAGTTTGGTTGAAGATGGCTTATACTAAATAAGAAAATTCTGATAGTTACAAGAGTTTAACCTTGAATTAAGGGAGCGGGAATAATATATAAATCAAGTAGAAACCCATCTACTTAGTTCTTTACTTACTCCTAAAAAATAAGTCGATTTAGAACCCACTAGATCACATATACTATAAGACCCACTAGGCGGTGATGTGAACCCCGTAAGTT
>NZ_SDGZ01000017.1:0-41955 GCF_008107635.1 Weissella muntiaci
TTCACTATCTGATACTGACTCAGAATCGCTCACTAATTCACTGTCTGACATAGACTCGCTCTGTGCATCATTTAAAGTAAGTACAACATCTACCGTCAGATTCTTTGCAGCGGTTGGGTCATAATATGTCAGCGTAATTGTATAACTACCTGCCACATTCCAATTAACCTTCGATGTATCGGCAGTAATATTTGCAGTATCAGGAGCAACGTTACTTCCAGTCGAATTAATTAGAGTGCTTACCATTGATGACGGAACAAAAGTTGCTCCATCAACACTGCCCAAATCCATCGTCTTATTTTGACCAACAAACGAACTATGGTCGGTCCTATAGTAAAAATCAATTTCTTGATCACTCGTTTGATCATCAACGTCAAGGCTACCGATCGCGCCACTATTGATCCAATCAATCATGTCATTTACAGAATTAGGTTTATGCCCTGTGTCACCCTCATATGCCCCCGCAAAAGTAGACAGACTGATCTCCGAACCTCCTATGTTAATTGTCGTCTTATCAATATCAATTATTTTCCCCGGAATATCCGGTGCTGTAGGGAATTTAAAAGTTCCTCCAGTGAGATAGTAGTCTACAGTCGAAGGCAGTAATTGGGCGTTACCATTTTCCCCGTCCAAATATTTCCCCGTCACCTTAAAATCGGTCACCTCTGCATTCGTAGCTGAATCCGAATTTTGTAAAGTTTGTACTGATGGAATAGTTGTCGAACTCTTGTTTACCAACACGTCCGCGTTGCTCGTCTCAACTGCCTTCTGTGCACCGGCATCACTGGCATCGGCACTGGCCGAGGATAACGTGGCAGAACCACCGAACATACCTACAAAACTAGTTATGGATGCATATATCCATGCTTTATTGCTTTTATATGCTTTGAAGGATTTCTTTTCATCAGCTTTATTCAATTGTTTTAACTTATTCTTTTTT
Organism: Weissella muntiaci; assembly: GCF_008107635.1. Taxonomy (GTDB): domain Bacteria; phylum Bacillota; class Bacilli; order Lactobacillales; family Lactobacillaceae; genus Weissella; species Weissella muntiaci. The sequence continues at coordinate 941 of NZ_SDGZ01000017.1, forward strand.
GACATTGCGACACACACGTCTCCCCATTTAAATAGCCTTCAACTACGCCTAATTAAAGTTCTCACATATATGAAGTTAATTGCTCAAATTCACCTATCGACCACGTTAATTAAAAATAATTTTAACATACAATCATCAAATGTCTATCTTACAAAAACAACTTGCTCTATATTTAACTTGTTAGATTAACTTATTCTAGAATATTAGGGTTTTCGAGAACTATCATTCATCAATCTAATCGGTCTCCAAATACTTACTGTCCACCAGTTCAGTATCAACAAAGGTTTACCAAACACATTCATTACATTTAATCTTGTCTAATTAACAACCACATTATTAAAATCATGGAATCATCTTGTTTCACAAATATTTAATTATAAAGTTTTATTAAACCAATGCACTCTGAATAAAATAATGTAATTGAAATACAATTCGATTTTTTTATGAAATGTCGCTTAATGATAAAATAAAATATCCTATTGAGATCGAATTTTTTGAAGAAGTGATCTTTTTTATTGATAATGATCAGCTCATTTAAAGAGCAGCCACCATTCTTTTGATATATGAGACAAGTTTATTGTAAGTTCTAACTGAACTAGATTTATTTACTACATTAACCAGTAATTATCAGCTAAATCTTTCAATTTATGGACCAATATCAAATTTTGCTTTACAAATGATCAACTTTGAACAGCTTTTCTGAGCATTTATCCCCTTGAATCAAACTTAATCAAATATAATTAATGGATAGACCAAACCAATCAAAAGGAGATCCATTCATGAAAAAGAACAAACTACTTATCAGCTCAATCTTACTTGCATTCATTACTCCTTTTGGATTAACAGTTGTATCAGCCGCCGAATTCTCTTCTGTCTATGATTCGAATGCCTCAATTAAATTTGAGGAAAACACTGATCCAACCAATCCAGTCGACCCAACCAACCCGGACAACCCTTTTGAGCCGGATAATCCCGCCCAACCTGGAACAAATGGTCCTTTATCAATTGACTATGCTTCAAATCTTGATTTTGGAACTCGGAAAATTACAACTCAAGACTCCTTTTATTTTGCAAAGCTGACCAAAGGAATCGACAGTACTGGGCAAGTAAAGGAAGTGCCTAATTATGTTCAAGTAACCGATAACACTGGTTCTAACAAGGGGTGGAATCTAAAGGTTACACAGATGAATGATTTTACCAATACGTCTACTGGCCATAAGCTAAATGGCGCAAGACTATATTTCAATGGTCCAACGGTGTCAACATTAACAAACTCAGATGCCGGCACCCCAACGCAGGAAGCTCAGATTACACCAGAAGTTGGCCAGGCCTCCCGCGTTGTGACTGCGTTTGAAAATCAAGGACAAGGAACTTGGGTCACCAGTTTCATCGGCGATGATAGTAACGGAGCAGAATCAATTGCACTATCAATCCCCGGTTCTTCAACTAAAGAAGCTGGCGTATACACAACTACCTTGAAGTGGACATTAGGCCAAACTCCAGACATCGAAAACTAAAGAAGATCCATCAAAACTTCACAGATTGAATTGCTATAAGCTTCTCACAAAGATGAGAAGCTTCTTCTCTCTGCCGATTTTCTAAGAAACCTTTTTGAAGATCACTATAATATCAAAAGAATTACGTTAAACCGCATCAAGCACAAAAAACGTCTGGCCACATTCCTGCGGTCAGACGAAGAAATCGAAATATAATTAATTAATGAAACACATTTTTTCAACAAGACTGCTAGATTTCTTAGACATACCAATTACTGAATCTGTTTGTCGATCCTAACAAGGAAATCTGTAAGTGGTCCGCGAACTTCCTCAGGATCATCAAACTCGACATATGTAACATCCAGTACATCATCAAGCTGCCGTAACAGGGTGGTTTTAATCGGTGCACCCTTCCATATTGCGAAGAACATTGGCGCCTTTGGTCTAGCGTTAACGTTGTATGAAATCTCGAATGCGCCACTTTCACTCATAGCCGTTCGAATATAAAGGAACGCATCCGCCTGGTCAAGTTGCCCTAACCGGTAATTCCGGAAATTAACTGGGTTAAACTCTACGCCTTGATTATTTTCAAAATTTTCACGGAAAGTCTTTTCAGATAGCGGTGTTATTCCTGTCAGATAATCAATATTGATATCATTCTGCTGACGAATATCCTCCACAATCTTTTCTACAGCCCCAACAATCGCCTTACTTTCCTCACCAGACTGGGTAAGTGGCTGACGAATAAATAGCTTTACGTCCTTTTTGCTCATATCGATCCTCTTTTCTGGCATCATTTCTGCCTAGCAACCAACTCCAAGAGTTGGCAAATGATATTTCGAGTTATCGGAAATGTCATTACAAATAAAAAACGTAACAGGGACATCAATTCCTGTTACGTTTTATTCTACATCTCATTCTTTTAAATTAATCACCAGCACCAGCAATTCAGTCCGCCCGTACGAATTGATATCATTTCTACGTTAACTACAAAACTGTTTGAAAACATTCGACAGAATTTCAATTTTCTATCGGAATTCCAAAACATGCTTTCCACAATTGAGTCTTTAACATTATTAATTTTTAGTATTCTAATTCAGTTAAATATCTGCTATAATACAATTTGTGTGTAGTCCAAAAACTCTCTGACAGGAGTTTTCAACAGCAATCTCATTAGGTTTACTCCTAAGGATTGCTGTTTTTTTGTGCTAAAAATCCAATATTTCGTATTCATAGATCAATGCTCAATAAATTATTCGTATCTTCTTGATTGATATATCATCAAATGTAACCACTTCTATCCATGGTAATTTTTATGATAATGATCAGGTAACCCTCAATTCATTAAACTTTTAATACCCATAATCTATTAGACAATATAGTGGTCTAACTTCAAGAAACATTATTCCACCACTGCTTCAGACCGGCGATTCGCTTCTACATGCTCCATCAACTTATCTTGTACTTGAATTATCAATGAATAATATTCAGGATTAAGCTTCCTTGCTCATTCCATTATCTATTATCGCTTAGGATTGTATCTCCCATCGTAATTGTCGCTCAAGTTGACCAGCGCGTTATTGTCTGTATTTGCTTTAAGCAGTAACATACTTTATATACACGTACATTAGGAGGAAATAAGCATGTCGAAACTATTAATCACAGCGAAGTTACCAGAAAGCGTCTACCAACGTTTTAATGATACAGATATCGAGCTAGCCACCTACGATGATGACAAACTTATTAGCCATAAAGAATTGTTAGAATCTGTAAAAACAGTCGATTACTTAATCACAGCACTATCGACCGTCGTTGATCGAGAGATTATCGATGCAGCTCCAAATTTAAAATTCATCGCAAATTTTGGGGCTGGCTTCAATAATATCGACGTTGAGTATGCTAAGCAAAAGTCAATTCTTGTTTCTAATACACCAATTGTCTCCACAAATTCGGTTGCTGAGACAACGATCGGATTAATCCTTGCACTAAATCATCGCATCGTCGAGGGTGACACAACTGTTCGCCAAGGGGAATTCAAAGGTTGGGCCCCCACCTATTTCCTAGGACATGAGATTGCCGGTAAGAAATTGGGTATTCTGGGATTTGGAAATATCGGCAAGGAAGTTGCTAGAAAAGCTCAGGCACTATCGCTTGATATCCAATACTGGCAACCACATCAGTTATCTGACCCAGAGGAACGTAGTTTGAACGCAAAGTACGTCAGCTTCGATGAGTTAATCACAACTAGTGATATAATCAGCGTCAACGCACCGCTAACAGAATCAAATCGCCATTTGTTCGACGAGATTGTATTTAAGAAAATGAAATCCACAGCACAACTTATTAACGTCGGCCGTGGACCAATTATAGACGAAAATGCCCTAGTTAAAGCACTTAGGGATAACGTAATTGGTGGCGCCGCCTTAGACGTATACGAAAATGAGCCCGCTCTTGCAGTTGGTTTGACTGAACTTACTAATGTTATCTTAACTCCACATATTGGAAATGCGACTGTTGAAGCTCGTGACGCGATGGGGAAGATCGTGTCAGAGAACATCTTGCTTGCCGATCAAAATCTAAACACAAAATATGTGGTCAATAGGTAAACTTCATCCGTAAATTTTAGAAAAGGAGCAGACAAATTTATCGTCTGCTCCTTTTTCAGACTTCATAATTAATCAGATCAACCCCTCACTTTATAATTAACAGTCCTATCATACGGTCTAAAAAAGTTCTAATCCATTCCAAATTGACTGATATCAAATAAGGCAGAAAAAGGCTAGCAAACTCTGCTAGCCTCTGCATAGATATACCAAGTCCATTCATATTTAAGCGACTATTGCGCACCTAGTTGACTGTTAATTTCACCCCCTAAGTTGCTTAAATTACTTTCAAAATTAGTCGTTAACTGATTCAAGGTCGTCCCTTGAGACATGGTTGGTTGTAGTGTCGAATTCTTGTCCTGTGACTTCTTACTATCAGCGACAACATCAAATTTGATTGTCGCATGATTTTGCTTATCAACTACAGTACCGCTAACTTCATCATGTTCGGTCAACTTCTTTGCATTAATTGTTGATACTATTTTCAAACTCTTAATCGTAACAAACTCGTTTAAAGTACTTTTCACAGCGCTTTTGCTTTCACTACTTGCATTACTCATAAAATTGGTCACAAGGTTGGTTGCATTTTGGCCTGTTCCTGATAAAGTAAGTGTACTTTCATCACCATTTGTTTTAAAGTCACTTGTCGAAAGCTTGCTCAATCCAGTGTAATAGTCCATGGTCGTACCTGTCTTTGACTTCACTAGGTCATTTATCACACTTTGCCAATTCTTCGTTGAGTTACTAAGATCACTTGGTGTCAAAAGCAAGTACGGTGTTGCTAAACTATTTGCATACATTCCAATAATCCCAGTGGTAATTTGATCTTGGCCAGTTGTGGTACTTGTTAGCAATGTCTTAAATGTATCACTAGCAATGAACGCCCCCTCCTTATCGAGGATCATTTTATAACTTTGATTCTTACCCGCAAGAGTATAGCTACCCTCCTCGTTAATTGTCTGGTTCTTTTGGTCAACAGTCCCCTTGTTACCAATAGTCAATCCTTGATATTGGTTAAGATCGGTGTCACCACCGTCAGCAGATAACTGTTTAACCTTAATCGTCATTGTGTTTTTGTTATTTGCATTTAAATCCGTTATTTTTTGTACTGCATTGGCGTAATTATACTTCGGAAGCAAGGGCAAAATAATCGCTCCCGCAATCAAAATTAATATAACAACAAATCCAGCAACAGACCCAGCAATTATTTTAGTCTTCTTACGCATATTCCCATCTCTCCAACATCTCCTAAACCATTCACTCGTTCATGTATATATGATTAAATATATATTATTATAATCAATTAATTTTAAGTTATTTTTAATTCAATGTAAAGAAATTCAAAAAAGATCCACAATATCCTATCATATAAAGGTTCTTTCTTACACACAGACTTTCTTGAATCGTTGTAGAAATTACAACCTCTATATACTTTGCAATGCTACATTCATATAGACTATTAACTCCAACAACACAAAAAAACTGAAACTCATTAAAAAGCTCCAGTTAATTTATAAATTCGCCTATGAATAACTCATTGTTGATAACAACGAGAACATCCATATCACTTTTCATGCTATTGGCGAATTTTCCCGTCCCATCCGCACCCGCTCAGTCAAAAGCGCCCGATGTCATAAGTAATTCGCCCATCTTATCGTTCGAACTCTCTGATGGTGAGATAATCATCCATTTGCTCATATTAATCTATTTCAATCACTGCTTTTAACCTAGAATCTTTTCAGCTAAAATTCCGGCTCGCTGTTTATAAACGGACGTCAACTTCTCATAACCTTATACTGTTTAGTAATGAATACACAGCCCAGCATGACCCCACTAGCCAATGCTGTATACAGAACAAGGTTTGGCAACATCGCCTTCGGTAATATCAGCATCAGTGGTGGGAACGCATATACAGCTGGTAACTCCAATTTCATAATCTGCAACAAAACAAAAATCGTCGGTAAAGTAATCGCCATATCAAGCACCCAATTATTCGTCAAAATTACGCCTAATACACCTAGCGCCGCCGCCAATGTTAGTGCAAGAACATGTTTTCCCCACATATATAATGGGTATTTCACCTGCTGAACCGCCTCTAATAATAATACAGATACAGGGGGAATTCCGACCATAATATCTTGACCAAGCCCATGTACAAGCAGCACCCAAATTGCCGTAATCCAGATATACTGCCAAACTGCTACACTGCTGATTGGTTTCAGTTCAAAAGAGATTCTCTTATGACTGCCATGAATTAAAACACCAACCAATAAAATGCCAGTTAGCAAAATAATTATCAGGATAAAAGTCCAATGGTGAGCATCCGTAATAATTGGCAATAAGCCGGTTGCAAATGCGGGTGCCAGACGCGATCGTGTCAATTTAAGTAAAACCAGCATTAGGAATAAAACAAGTCCAATTTTAAAGATATATGCTAACGGCAGTAAATTAACCAGATATCCGATCAATGCTGTCATTACCGGTGTTGCGACAATTTTATAGGGCTGTTTAATCCAGTTCATTTCACGCAACGCCAGCATCCCCACGCTCATTACCGCAAACTCAGGTAAAATTATGCGTTCTGTTTTAAAATGCGCTGACACAGCCACCATCACAATAATGGCGATGTACCCAAATAAGTAGTCGCGTATTTGAATCTTTGTTAAATGCATTTATGCCCCCTCTTCTTCAACTAAAAAATCACAAATTCCATTATACAGAGTTACGCTTTCTGAAAATAATGTAATTTGTGAACTTATAAAAACTTATTATTTTGCTAAGTGGATTTTAACTGGTTCCAATCACAGCTGACTACCTATACAAATAGCCTTTTGGGCAGATGCAACATAAAACTGGTCTCGATCTCAGAAGAATGTTCAAGAGTCAGCACTCCACCAATCTCGCTGGCTAACCTTTTGGCAATGTACAATCCCAGCCCATGACCACCAGTTTTCGAATTTCGAGAATGATCTATCCGATAGAATCGGTCAAAGATTTTATTAGCATCCTCCTCAGTAATAATTTCACCTGTGTTTCTAATCCGCACATTGTATTCATCAGCTTCTTGGATAATTTCAATTCCGATTGGTGTACCATGTTTTGAATACTTAAGACTATTTCCAATCAAATTTGTCATAATCCGTGTCAGCTTCATTTTATCCGTTTGCATTTGTAAGCCGGTATTAACGCCTTTCAGATCCAATTTATGTTTCCCCATCTCGAGCTGGGTCTGAAACTCGCTCAAAACATCTAACAAAAACTGATCAAGAAAGAACACTTCATTTCTTGATTGAAGCTTCCTTTTGTCCGTATTTACTGGCCCATCAATTTCAGCCACTGTACTTAATTCTTCAACGAGCGCATTTAAATGCCCGACTTGCCCACCAATTATTTCGAGATAATCACCTTGTTGCCCCTTAGGGATGATGCCATCATTAAGTGCTGTAACTGTTAAAGAAATTGATGTAATTGGCGTCTTAATGTCATGAGCCAGTTGTGCGATCATCTCATTCTTTTCCTGCTCACTTTCCTCAAGCCTTGTGAATGTGCTCTGCAAGCTCTCAGTCATCTGATTAAAATCAGTTGCTAAATCGCTCAGTTCCTTGGGACTGTTGATCCCGTTAATTGGAGTAAAATCATTCTTTGCTACTGCCTTACTCATCATCTGTAATTTATCAAGCGCCGTGAAAGTGCTTCTAAACATAAAAAGATTCAGACCGAAACCTGCTAGAAGCGCAACAATCGTTGTACTAATCAGTAAATTGACTTCCTTAGCATTCAACAGCATATATCTAACCGCAAGATAAATCGTGGACAAAATAATCAAGGCTGCCATTAAATAACCAATTATTAATATGCTTCTGAATTTCATGATAGATTTGTCCCCAGCTTGTATCCCATCCCCCAAACAGTTTCAATCATTGGGGTGCTATCTGTCGCCCATTGTTTGATTTTTTTCCGCAGTTCGTGAATATGCACGTTTAGTGAATTATCATCCTCCATAAACGTCTCATTCCAAACTTTCGAATATATTTCCACTTTTGATAAAATCTTGTTGTTATGACTGACCAACAAACTCAAGATATCAAATTCTTTTAATGTCAGAATTAACTCATGATCATTGATTGATACCAATCGTTGATCAAATGAAATCTTCAGGTCGCCGATTTTTTGGTCAGTCTCTCGTTCACCTTTGGCATTTCTAATCCGGTTCAAAATATTGTTGACTCGTAGGACCAGTTCACGTGGATTAAAAGGCTTGACAATATAATCGTCAGCTCCCATCCCCAATGAATAAAATTTATCCTGGTCGTTGGATTTAGCAGTTATGAAAAGAAAAGGTTGATTTGGCTCAATTTCTAATACCTCATCAATCAATTCATAGCCATCCACATTCGGCATCATAATATCGGTGATAATCAAGTCAAAACTAATGTTAGAAGTATACAACAACAAAGCCTCACGACCGTCATGTGCAATGTACACATCATAACCTTCCCTAGTTAGATAACGCTCGTTTATATCCGTAATGGTGTTCTCATCATCAACCAGCAATATTTTATCCATTTTCCCCGCTCCAAAGAAATCAATTTTATTAAATACTATAACACCATAAAAAGGGAGTCAGCTAAACTCCCTTAAAATCTCTATTATGATGAACCGTATACCAATTCTAGCGTTGAGTAAATTTGAATGCCAGACCGACTGTACTAATCAACGTTGTGATTATGCCGGCAAATGTAATCCAAAGCGTCGACTTCTCACCCGTTTCTGGCAACGTTCCTTGCTTGCTTTGACTCTTTGTCATGCTACCATCGTTCTCAGCTCGCGTTGCCAACATTGGCTTCTCAGTTGTTCCTTGACCGTTGTTTGTGTTTGTTGATCCAGCCTTGACGGCCATATTCTTTGCAACGTCCTTATTTGCCATTCCAGCAATGTTACCCGAGTTATTTGAAGAAGGGTTACTTGGATTGATCGTCATGTTTGAATCATTTCCACTCACTGAGTTATCACCGTGCAAGTTAATAGTTACATCCTTGCTGGCAACCAAACTCCCGTCGGCTTTGTTGTATACCTTAACGGTTGCGTGGTAGGTGTTTGTCCCATGATCCTTCAAATACGTTAGCAATTCTGAACCACTTAACTTGGTTGTTTCACCGTTCAAATCAACCTCATAAGTGTAATCACCGTTGGTCAAATTTTCAACTGGCAATAGTGCCGGATTCATTGCCGTGCCATTATCTGACCATGGTGCTCCATCAGATGAGTTCAACAACAATCGTGTCAACATTCCATCACCACCAAATGCCTCGAATGGAATTACTTGATTCACGCCTGCCAAGAATGGATCAGCCTTATCGGCGTTCTTCAAATAAGAGGCCGGAACATCAATAGTGTCCTTGATATTCTGATTAACCGCTGACTTAACAGTATCAACTGACGTCTTCGTCGCTGACCCATGCAAGTTAATTGTTACATCTTTACTAGTAACAAGGCTGTTATCGGACGCGTTATAAACCTTGACCGTTGCTTGGTAGGCCTTCGTGCCCTGAGCCTTCAAATAATTCAACAAATCGTTTCCACTCAACTTTGTTGTATCACCATTTAGATCAACCTCATAAGTATAAGTACCGTTGGCCAGATTGGCCGCTGGCGCCAACGCTGGATTCTTAGCTGTACCATTATTTGACCATGGTGCCCCGTCAGATGAGTTCAACAACAACCGCGTTAACATTCCGTCACCGCCAAACGCCTCGAATGGAATCACTTGGTTGACACCTGCCAAGAATGGACCTACGCCATTGGCGTTCTCCAAGTAGTCTGCCGGTACATCAATGCTGCTCTTGATGTTTTGATTGACAGCTGATTTAACATCATCCTTGGTTGCAGTTCCATTCAGATTGATTGTTACATTTTTGCTGGTAACCAAACTGTTATCGGACGCGTTGTATACCTTTACTGTCGCTTGGTATGATTTAGTACCCTGAGCCTTTAAGTAATTCAACAAATCATTTCCACTCAACTTTGTTGTATCGCCATTTAGATCGACCTCGTAAGTATAAGTACCTTTGTTCAGATTAGCCGCCGGTGCCAATGCTGGATTTTTAGCTGTACCATTATTTGACCATGGTGCTCCGTCAGAAGAATTCAATAGCAAACGTGTTAGCATTCCGTCGCCACCAAATGCCTCGAATGGAATTACCTGATTAACACCTGCTAAGAATGGGCCTACGCCATTAGCGTTCTCCAAGTAGCCCATCGGTACATCAATGCTGCTCTTGATGTTTTGATCAACAGCTGCCTTAACATCGTCTGTCGTTGCAGAAGTATTGGCAGTTGCTCCATGTAAGTCAATTGTCACATTCTTGCTTGCAACAAGACTGTTATCAGCCTTGCTATATACCTTTACAGTCGCTTGATATGTTTTCGTGCCTTGGGTCTTAAGATAACTTAATAGATCAGCGCCACTCAATTTTGCTGTGTCACCATTTAAGTCAACTTCATAAGTATAATCGTGGGATAAATTAGCTAAGGGCAACAATGCTGGATTCATTGCTGTACCATTATCTGACCATGGTGCGCCGTCAGAAGAATTTAGTAGCAATCGAGTCAGCATTCCATCACCACCGAATGCCTCAAATGGAATCACTTGATTAACCCCAGCCAAGAATGGACTTGCCTGGCTTGCATTTGCCAAATAGCTCGTTGGAACGTCAACATGATCTTTAATGTTCTGCTCTACGGCCGTCTTAACTGCATCAACAGAAGTTGTCTGTGCCGCAGATCCAGCACCGTTCTCGGTTAACGCCATCGAATTTGTATTCGCAGTGTTGACGACATTTGCAGGTGCTTGAACCGCACTCGCTTGTTGGGCAGAGCCTTGTGCGCCCATGCTTTGAACCTCAGCGGCAGATACCGCTGGTGCCAAGGCAATTGTACTAAATAACGCCGTAACAAAAATTTTATTCCTAATAACCATTCTTTAATCCCCCATGTTTCTTCGAAAACATTTACTTTACATAAGTGACTATACACTTCAGCTTCTTAACCAAATCTGTCTAGTTCCTTAAATAAGTCTTAATTGGGCATAATGATTTAATAATTAGTATTTTATTCTGTAAAATTCAACTTTTTGTATTACTATTTCGGTCATCAAAAACATCGAATAATCCCCTGACTCAATCAATCGTTGGCTAATTTCATTCCAAAATAAATCACGCCAATTTCCATAACAACAATCATCAATAACGTGACATTCCATTGCCCAAATAATTGATGTACATAATTCAACGAAAGAGGTGCTAATGATGCAAACAAGTAGCCAAATGTCATTGTGATGCTTGAGTTAGCCGCCACTTCTGCCAGATCTGCACTACTGTTCGCAATAAACAGGAGTGATAAAGTGAACACAATCGAAGTTGATATCCCAAGCGTCACAGCGGCTATCATATTTAGAACTAGTCCATGCTGAAATAACGCGTAACTCCCAAAGGCGAAAAGAATTCCTGCCAAATATAAATTGTGCTTAGCTTTTCGAATGATCAGGAATATAATTGTCGCCAAAATTCCACTTAACTGTAAAATTGACATCAAAAGACCTGATATTGCTTCGGATACACCTGTACTTTCAAAGATTGTTGGTAGCCATGTGTTTAATCCATAGAATATGAAGGATTGTAGCGCCGTAAATACAATCAAGAATCCCAACTTCCTATCGACCCTGATTTTAGGATTAGTCATTGTTCGAGTTGGAGTAATTTCAATATAGTGTTCATTAGCATTATTGGGTTTGATAATTAACCAAAGCCATAATGCTAACATCGCTGGGATAACAAATGTTTGCAAAGTTATTTGCCAACCCAACCAATTAGCAAGCATCGGAGCAACCAACAATCCAACTGCCGTGACCACTGATGTTGTTAATGAGTAATATCCTGTTATCCGCTGAATATCATCTTTGAATTTAGCTCGAACCATCAATGGTAGAACAACATTCAAAATTGCAATCGCTAAGCCGATCAATGCTGAACCAAATAGCAAGCTTGCCTTACCACTAGGCCGAATAATGGTTGCTAAGATTAATAAAACCAGTGCCCCCGTCATTACATTATTAAAGTTATATTTCTGCAAGAGATATTTTACAAAAATTGGCGTGATTGCAAAAAGTATTAAGGGAACCATAATCGTTAACGATAGATAAGTCTCCCCAATTCCTAAAGTTCGCTGTATCTGACCAAACAATGGTGTGATCGCCGTCAGCGATAATCTCAAATTAGCAGCCACAAGTAAAATAAGTAAAATGTTTCGATTGCGCATAAAAAGCACCCCTTCTATTTTCCAGCCTAGAAGAAGTGCTTGCTAGTATCATGACGAAATAAATCGCTATCGGAATTTTTATTAATTAAAACATATCAGCTCATTAAAATCAACTAACCTATTTGACAACCTAATGATTTATAAAATTCAACCAGCCATTCTGAACTGATGGCTTTTAAATCGAGGTAAGTATCTGCATCCTTAGTAAAATTTTATCAATATTTAATGTTACATCGTTCTTAATACGAGTTAATAGGCGCAAAGATACATCCGCTAATAACTGGTCATGCAATATGCTTTTAATCTGTAATGGCTCAGGCATATTCAATATGATTTGCAGACACAACTCGGCAAATTTCAGATAGAATGAACTTGTGTCCCCCCGGACACTACGAAAATCACCAGAGCCATTTTTGGCTTTTGGTGATTTTTTTGTTCAAAGACTAGCTTCATAACATGCATACTGAATAATTGGAATTTCTGCTGTCCTTCCGGTACATTCAAAGACGTAACAAAATAATAATTAATCATCGGGTGCTTAATTATCGTCAGATTTCCATTATTCAACCCCTATACACTAAAGGTCGTGCTTTCTAGATAGAAAGCACGCCCTTTTTAATCGTATAATCGTTCTGAACGAACATATTCATCAAACGATAATCCGCCTCGTAAAACTGCAATTTCTTCACCATAAGGTGGGTCAGCGTACTTATTATCACCATGTCCTGGTGTTTCAAGCAACTTAGGCACATTTACAAAGCGTGCATCATTTGAAACCTTACTCAAAGTCTCGAAACCAATTTTTCCTAACCCAATGTTCGCATGTCGATCCTTATGTGATGCAAGACCGAATTTTGAGTCGTTCAAATGAATTGCGCCGATCTTATCTAAGCCGATTCTATCGTCAAACTCGCTAAGGACATCCTCATAATGCTCTTTAAGATCATATCCACCATCAAACACATGACACGTGTCCAGGCATATACCAACATTTGAACGGTATTGCTCCTCGACTCCATCCAAAATGGTCGCAAGTTCCACAAAATCTTTGCCGACCTCTGTTCCTTTGCCGGCCATTGTCTCGATTAGAATTCTTGGGATCTTATCCACTGGCAATTCAGTATATAAATTCTTCAAAACACTGTTTAGCCCGCGAATTACGTTATCAATCCCTGCCTCCGAGCCAGCTCCTACATGTGACCCAGGATGGAACACAAAGGTTTGCGCTCCAATTGCACTAGTTCTGATCACTTCACTGGTAAAAAGTTCAACACTGTATTCCCATTTATGATCGTCTGCGGATGCTAAATTAATTAAAAATGGCGCATGGACCGAAATCTCCCTGATCCCTTTTTCGTCCATTAACTCATGCGCCTCTTGAACGTGAAACTGATCAATTGGCACTCGAACTGAATTATGTGGCGCCCCAGTGTAAACAAGCATTGCACTAGCATCATATTGCAACGCTTCTTCAACTGCTGAATACAACTTAGCCTTCCCACCGACTGATACATGGGAACCGAGTAAAGCCCTATTCACAGGGTGATTAGATTGTTTCTGTTGTGACAACACTATCGATCACCCCGCTATTATCACCCAAACGCAAGTTATTGTTCTCGAAGGTCAGGTAAAGCCCCTCCCCAAGGAAAATTAACTCATATTCGGATGTCAGAACATTTAATCCAGCATTGTTCTTCAATTCCAATGTGTGCTTGCCATCTTTACCCTTTTCAGCAAAAACAATTTTGAATTTGTCACCAAGCGAGCAAGCTCCGCCGACTGGCGAAAAGTCACTTGAACCATCATCGGCTACCAAAATAACATCCTTGTTCGCTCCATCAAGCTTTAGTAGTTTCTCTTCTGCAGCATCACTGATATTAATCTTCAACATAATTAATTCTCCTGTCGTTTTCCAATTTCGCCAAATAATTTGAATAATCTGATCCACTTTGCACCCACTATCAGATTAATAACTAACATTCACCTCTGTTATAAGAATGTCCATAAAACCCTCCATTCTACAAATCAGCGATTGATTGCCAAAGCGAACTTTGCCATCTGAGTAATCCTTCCCATGCAGCTGGCTCAGGCTCTTTTCAATAATCAAATCGTTCATGATTTCATCTTACACGATATATTTTAGCACAACACTTATTTTTTTAATAGTCTTCCGCTTCAAAATATTTGCCAATAAAAAACACGCCTCTCAATTACTGAGAAACGCGTTAATTATTTGAATTCAGGATTATCAAACGCTGTAATGCATTCAGCAATCTGAATTAATCAATTATGAGTTGCCGTTGAGCTTTTACAGCTCCATTTTTCGCCGCAATTGTTGCAGTTTTAATTGAGACTGTATGCCCAGCGCTCTGGTACCAATCAAGTAAAATATCCTCATTTTCAGGATTATGAATGATTCTAGCCGGCTTCTTTAGTTTAACCACTTTGATTATCCCCTAAACAAATTATCAAATGGCGTTTGCCCAGTATTTGCGACCTGCGTCAGAAATACTTTAATCGCCATTTGAGTTGTTAAACCTTGTTTCATAAAAGTTTCGTCGGCTTTAACCTTAACCTCTGATTCAACACGTAATTGAATTAGCTTATCACTCATCACTAAAATCCTTTTCCCCACCATTCTTTCAACTTAACAAGTATTGTTTAATCATATTAAGTCAGCCTTAGGATAAAAAGACCAAAGTTCGATGAAATTTTGACCATATTGTGAATTCGCCAACTTCAAAAGACGATATAAGAACCACTAAGGCCTTTTAAACGCCGTAGAAACAGTGTTTAAGTTCCTTATTTACTTGCATCAAAGATGTAATTGCTATCATAAAATGCCTGGCGATAAGCACGATAAACATATGCTTTCGCTGCAACATTCTTAATCGTAATATTAAATACTTGCGTCCCATCCTCGTCTACTTCAATAATGTTGCTTTCGGCACCACCGTTCTTATATCCAAAGTCAATTAAAGTATTACCATTTGACTGGCGTTCAGCATAGCCAATTACGTTAGTGAAGTTCGCCCTACCTAATGATTTACCATAAGCCCAACTCTGACTAATCTTCATTGTTTTAGTGTCAATGTGATATTGGACCGCCTGCGAATATTTCTTCGATGTTTTCTGATCGCCATTCGTGACGCTAACATTGTTATCGTACAATAAAATATTTTCTTTACTTGAATCGCTATTTTGGTCGTTCAATAAAGTTAAGCCATGCTGACCGCCGGTAATTGTTGTCCCCTTTGTTGGTGTCAGAACATATTTCTGTAATTCTTTAGGCCAGCTTGATTTTGCTTTTCCACTATACAACCAAACAAATTTTTTCGTCTTGGGATTCAACTTCATAATCAAATCTTGATTACGATTCGAAATCAATAATGTACCATCTTTCTCGTCGTATTCAAGTGAATTCATATGAAGCCAATCGACCTTTTTATCTGAGCCTGCCTGATAATTTAGATACATTAAGCTTGGCAGTAACTTCTTCATATCAATTACGTTTACGATTTTCCCTGTTTTATAAGAAATCTCAACAATTGTATCCTCTTTATAAGTTGAGCCATCAGACACAGTTGCCAAAATATTACCGTTTGGCAACTCAAGTAGATCATGATGGATCACGGTTGTCTCAGTCCCACCATCGTTGCCGCTTGTCTTAGAAGAGAACGTAAATTCTTTATAGACTCGTCCAAGTAAATCAACTTCCTCTAAATCATTGTATACCAATGAATTGCTCTTTTGCTTGGTGAGGATCATGTAATGCCCGTTACTCCATTTTTCAATTGTATGTTGCGAGTAATCGGTTGAATACCAGCGAACTTCACCATCAGCATCAACTGCAAAAGGTTCCTTAGTTGTGCGGTTAATGATTGTTAGTTTATTATCGCCGATTTCCATCTTAGATTTATCAGCCGTTTTGACTGTAATTTTAGTACCACTGATATATTTAGGGAGCGCTGATGTCGTCAGGGTCAACGTTTTCGTTTCACTCGTACCATCCTCATACTGAATTGTCATATTTACTGTATTATTGTAGGCAGCATACAAACCAACAATTGGAACTTGATGGACTGTTTGATAGCCCCCATTTACAGTATTTGTAATTGACGTTCCGTCCGACTTGCCTACAACGGTGTAGGTTACTTTAGCCTTTTGCGAGGTCGTAAAAATTGCTAATGCACTAAGCGGTGACGTTCCGTACGGATTAACTTTCACGAAGGGGCTTCCAACTGTATAAGAAGTGTCCTTCGTTGCCGCCGCATATTCAGCAGTCTGCTTTGCTTGCGCTGTCTGCCGAGTAGTCACAACTTTAGTTCCCAAATTTTCCTTGATTTGCGCCGTTGTTAATAACTTTTTGGGATTTGCGGTTCGATTAGCTTGATAAAAATACGTTCCAGCCAAGACAATCAAAATTAATATTAGTCCCCCCAGCCAAATAAATTTCCGTTTATGTATCCTTTGTAACATGAAAAATTCCTTCCAATAAAAAAATATAATTTGGCTTTAACCAATGTTTTTCATTGTAATAGAATTTAGATAAATGAAACTTAGTTTTAAAGCATAATGAATAATCTAAGAATATTTAAATGATCATTATATCAGTCATATATATTGTATTTGATAAATCTGAATAAAATTATTTAGATTTAATAAAAAAAGGCCAACTTTACAAGTTGACCTTTTTCAACTGATACCTACTCATCCTTTCTTTTATGAATCGACCATGGTACATATAAAATCACCCAAAGAATCGAAACCAATCCAATTAACGTTGGAATATACCAAGTACCAGTCATTGTCTGAATTGGAGCAAGGGGGGATCCCGGTGATCCAACACTTAAAAAAAGAAAATTAGTCTTTAATAATCCATTAATCATCATTGTCGCTGGAACAAGCACAATCAAGAACAGAACTACTCGCCATAAATTATGAACGTTAGGTCGATATTCTCCCGCAAAGAAGATCATCAAGCAGTACGCAATCAACAGGGCATGAATGATAATACTTTGTAGTACCCACTCATTTAAAATCGGATAGGCCGTCCAGTTTGGAAAAACTTCTGCAGCTAATGCAGCCCACCAAGTCAACGCATAAAAGGATTCGCGCGTAAACTTAGAAGGATGGACAGCATCAATCGCAACCAAGATCAATCCCCAACCACACAAGTCTAATGGCAAGATTTTAGGAGTCCAAACTCCAGCTGCCGATAAATAAATTTGCCGAAAGAGTTCTAGCCCCACTAGGACTCCAGCAATCGAATAACGTATGTTCTGCCGCTTACTTTCTGTTCCGCCACGATAAACTATGATTATCGTCACGACCAGAATTCCCACTAGTAACAACGTCACCAAATGTCGCGTTCCAAATAATGAAAACCCCATTCCTGCAGGGAGTTGGTCTTCGTAAGTAAAATAATATCTAAACATAGCCGCCTTCTAGTTAAAAAGAATTAAATTTAATACCATAACTAATATAGCAACTTTGCTAGGTATTTAAAATACTTTCGCTAAGCTAAATGATTAAATCCACGGGCAAGCTTAACTGAGCGCTTTGTCCTTTAGAACTTAGCGTTTATTACGACTCATTTTCTGCTAAATCCTTAACATCCTTAATTACTCTACCTACATTTGGCGTCCATCCAACACCTAAGATATGCGGTGTCAATACAGGCCCCGCTGGATCCCAAACGCGTTCCTTAACCATTTCAATCGTTGGAATTCGGAAGTCATAAGGGACAATTCCAATAAAGCCATGCCATTCACGTTCTGATTCAGGCTTTTTAAGTTCCTTTGTAATCGCGACTGCTGTTAAACCTAGTGCAACTGTTGTACCTGCAATATGGACAAACTTATGCATTCGACTGCGCCGCCCATCCTGACAATTGTGACCATTGGTTGATTGTTTTTTCATTATGCTATCCTCCTTTTGATATAAATTATACAAGCCAATTATGAAGTTACCAAGATTTTTCCTGAAACTAATAATTACATATATCAGCTCAAAACGTCGCTTCCTAATACTTTTTGACAAAAAAAGAACCAGCGGCCTAAAGCCGTTGATTCTTTCAAATAACTTTACTTTGTGTTCAAGAACAAGTTATCAAATGGACTTTTACCCGTATTAGCAACTTGAGTTAGCATCATCTTAATTGCCCCTTGGGTTGTAAGTCCTTGCTGTGCAAAAGTGAGATCTGCCTTGTCCTTGATTTCACCTTCTACGCGTAATTGAATTAATTTTTCAGCCATTTTACTTCCCCCTTGACTATTTTTAATACAGAAGATTATTACACATCTTTATTAAGGAAAGCTTACACAACATGTCAAAGAATAGCAAATCCTGTATATATAATCTGTAAATTACAGCTAATATTATTTAGCTTGCATCAAACGTATTTTCAATTACCGCAATAAAAACGTCTCAACAAGGATATTCTCTGATTGAGACGTTTAATTCAACGTGGCTAAATATTCTTTAGAAAAATTGGCAATAATACTTCATCTACAAAAACACTCATTTCCGCATCAGTCATCTTATTTTTCATTAAAGTCATATTATAACGAACATAACTAAACATAATTGTTTTTGCCATATCTGAGATTTGCTCACGAACTTGTTCACCGCGCTCTTTAGCTCGTGCAAGCGCATGATCGACGGTTGCGACATCAATTGTCAGAGCCAATTCATTAATATCGTTGCGCAAGCGATCACCCTCACTAAATTCAATCAACATCGCTCGTAAAACTGGCGCTCCCATCTGCTCACCAATTAAATTAAAGCGAGTCAACATCTGTAATAGATCTTCCCGCAGTGAGTCTCCTGATAAAACGATGTCTCTGAACTTGCCGAACTTTTGATGTACACCATATCGCCAAGCATCCAAGATCAAATCAAATTGCTGCGACCACCGTCGATAGATCACCGACTTGCTGGTTCCAGCAACTTCTGCAACTCGTTGAAAGGAAAGTTTTTCTAAACCATCGGTATTAAGAATTTCCATCGTTGCTTCGAAGATCGCCGCCTCTAGCTCTTCACCACGTCGCCTTGTATTAGCCATCACGATACTCCCATTTATAATTATATATTCATTATAACAGTTCACCGATCTGTGCTAAATCGTCACTTATGCAGAATGTTTATTTGACATGAACATTGCCGGAATCGCAATCACGACCAATACAACCGAACTAACCAAAAATCCCATCTGATAACCATTTAACGTAGCAACTTTAGTCAAGTGTTCTCCGTAGCTCATAACTTGCATTTTTAGATTTGCTAAGGCCGTTGTAGTAGGCATTGTATGAGTTGCAGCCGCCTGTGTCATCAACTGATCAGACAATACCTTCGCGTGTGCTGTAACCTTAGTTGTAATATGGTTTGAAAGTACGACACCTGTCACCACGGCTGAAATCACAGCTGATCCAAAACTAGCGCCCACATTTTGAATAATTCGGTTTCCGACTGAAGCACTAGCAATGTCTGATTTTGGAAGTCCAACAAAGATTTCAGTCATCATTGGCATCTGTAATCCACCAATTCCTAACCCACGAATAAATAAAATTACTCCCAACAACCATAAATTAGTATCGGCTTGGATAAAGACAAACGGTAGTGTTCCAGCTAGCGAAACTACTAAACTAACCAAGACCACAGGGCGCGCCCCTAGCTGATCAATCAACTTGCCAAGCATCGGACGTACCAAGAACATGCCTAGACCTTGTGGTAGTAATATCAATCCAGCATTCATAACCGAAAAATCACGAATATTCTGAAAATATAATGGTAACAACAACATTGGACCATTTGAAGCAATCCCTGCTAAAAAGATTCCCGCATTTGCAGCCAAATAGCTCTTCGTCTTGAAGAAACGCATTGGGAGCACTGTGTCGCCTTTCCGCAATCGATCATAAATCGCATAAATTACAAAACTGAGCACACCAAGAGTCACAAATATCAGCATTTCGCGATTAAAGAAATGTTGTGCATTCTCTGACCCCCGCATTAATCCATAAATCAAGCCAGTTGATCCACCCGCCAATAATAAAGTCCCAAACCAATCCAACCTGCTTTTGGGATTCATCGGTTCAAAATCCTGTAAAAATTTAATATTCAGAAGCAAAGAGATAATACAGAAGAAAACGTTAATGTAGAAAATCCATTGCCAGCTCGCATATTGCACGATTGCGCCACCAATAACTGGTCCGATAATTGGCCCAATAATGATTGGCGTTGAGACAACCGCCATTAATTGGCCAATTTGATCACGTGGCGCTAATCGCATCAATAGTGTTGACATTAACAAAATCACAAAGCCAGCAGAGAACCCTTGAAATATCCGGAACAAGATAAATGTTTGTACATCCCATGCCTGTCCAGACAATAAACTAAAGATTCCAAAACTGACCGTTGCCCACTGTAGAACTTTCTTACCATTAAAATGATTTACAAAATATCCACATATCGGCACCGCGATTGCTAGTGCTAATACATAACCTGTAATCGCCCATTGAATCGTATTCAACGATGTATGCAAATCACTTTGGAGTTTATTAATTGCAATATTCACCATTGTCGAATCTAACATCGGCGCGACTGCCCCAAATGCTAAAACCCATGCTGAGGCCATCAATTCTTTTGGTAGCTTATTTTTGGCTTGCTTTGCCATAATACTTCCCTCTTTCTGAATAAGAGACCAAGAGTCTCTTAATTGATGATTATAACTCTAATCCACAAAGTTCATCCTGTCAATAAGATACTTTCAGTCCTTTATTTTAAAGGTCATTCACACGAAAAAAGGATGCCCATTATTAAAATGGATATCCTTTTAATTAATTGTTATTTTGACTAACGATCCACCGATCAATTTCTGTACTAATCTGTTTCTGCTGGTTCAAGTTACTAATATTAGCTGACTTGTCACCCTTTTGTTTACCATAGCTTCCAAAGCCACCATGGTTCCCGCCTGCAATCGAATAACTCGTAGTATTCTTAGGCAAATATTTTTTAGCTTCACGGTAGTTTTTCCAATTTAATACGCCGTCATTCGAAGCAGTTATAGACAAAACTGGTATATTTTTCTGAGCTAAACTACCCTTTTTATCTGGATAACTTGCCAGATAGATCATTCCAGCAATCTCCTTTGGATGTTTGCTAGCATAACGACTAGCAATTACTCCACCCAAGGAATGTCCAGCTAAATAAAATCGTTCGCCTTTATTTTGGCTAATAACTTTATCCGCCTGATTCGCATCTAAAATCGCTAAGGAAAAGGGGGCCTTTAGCAAATATACTCGATAACCCTGCTTTGCCAACTGCTCCGCCCAAATTCCATAACTACCAGAATCAACCAATGCTCCTGGATAAAGAATTATTGACTGCTTCTTTTTAACTTGCTTATCCTCCAATAGGTAGTAATCCGATTTACTCTGGGCTGTTGACAGTGCCAGCTGCGCGGATTTACTTGGTTGATAAATTGAGGTTTGTAACCATACCATCCCAATCCCTACGATTACAAGTAAGCCCAGCCCCAATGCCAATAGTCGTCGAATCCATTTTCTATTCATACTACTCCCCATTCAATCGTCTAAATACCCAACTCGTGACAAAAACAGATAATCTTCAAGCTTATATGTCTCTGTTACTTTTTCTCAAGTTCATGTAATTCATCTTCTGTCGCCCGCATATGATCATCATAGTGTTCAAGTTTATATTTCAAATGGTTAATTGCAAACTGAATATCATCTCGCCGTTCTTCCATTTCAGTTAATTGATCATTTAAAAGTTGCTTCTGTTGCTCGGAATTATCCTCTGCATCATCAACCAAATCGACATATTCCTTGAGTGCTTTTACAGCCATCCCCGCGGCTCGCATTTGTTTAGCAAAATTAATTCGTCGAACGATTTTTTCATCAATCTCGCGATTCCCAACATTATTCCGTTCGATCACGGGGATCAAGCCTTCCTTTTCATAATAACGGATTGTATCTGTCGAGACTCCCGTCAAAATACTAGCTTCCTTAACATTCATATGACTTCCTTTCCTCTCTACAATTCAATATGACGTTGAGCCATCCATTTAATCATCACTGGATCCTCGTGTGAGAAGAACTGACTTTCTCCAGTATCCAAAGTTTTAATTAAATCCAACTCATCCTTTGAAAGCTCAAAATCAAGTACCGCTAAGTTTTGTGCCATTCGATCTCTTTTAACGGACTTAGCCAGTGGAATTATTCCATTTTGCACTAACCATCGTAACACAATTTGAGCAACTGATTTGTGATGATCAGCCGCAATTCCCGTTAAAATGTCATTTGTAAATAAACCATGCTTGCCTTCAGCAAAAGGTGCCCACGCCTCAACTTTCACTCCATAATTCGCAAAATATTCGACTGCGACTTGATTTTGGTTAAACGGATTCACCTCAATTTGGTTGATTTCTGGTTTAATTCCCGTAAATTCAGCCAAGTTTGTTAACTGAGCAATCGAGAAGTTTGACACACCGATCGACTTGATCAATCCAGCTTCCTTGGCCTCATTCATGGCCCGCCATGACCCAAAAATATCACCATATGGTTGATGGATTAAATACAAATCCAAATAATCTAACTGTAACCTTTCAAGCGAACGTTTAAGTGCTACCTTTGTCGCATCATATCCGGTGTCTTCAACCCATAACTTTGTCGTGATAAACAACTCATTTCTTGGTACATCAACCTCCTGCAACGCCTCGCCAACAGCACGTTCATTCCCATAGCTGGCTGCCGTATCAATTAAACGGTATCCTTGCCTCACTGCATCAATTACCGCCTGTTTCGCATCGCCTTGATCAGTAACCTGAAAAACTCCAAATCCAAGTAGTGGTATGTTTGTATTTTCATTTAATGTAATTGTGCTCATTATACTTCCTCCATATTCGTTTGGTCGATTATTCCGGTCGATTAATCCCTAGCGATTGATTGGTTCCATCAATTTCTTGATTGATCACTTTTTCAACCAAATCTGCAATCGCCGCTACTGATACGTTATGCCCAGCAAAAGGCATACCCTTTCTAGTGATTTCATATTCACCGCTCCCCCTGTCAAACCAACCCGGTCGAATAACTGTGTATGTAAGTCCCGAATTCTCAACAATATCCGCGCTAATTCGATATTTCGACAATCCCGAGTTATATACAAGATTACCATTTAGACCGATCTCGGCCGGAATCTCATTATAAATTCCCATTGAACTAATAAAGATTATTCGGCCAACTCCGGCTAATCGCATGCTTTTAACCAAAGTTGTGATCATCTTGGGTAAATCACCAGCCAAGCTAGCAAAAACTAAGTCAACACCTCGCAAAGCTGCTGTTAAACTAGCTTGATCTGTAATGTCGCCGGTAATTGCCGTTTCACGTCTTTGCAAATCATTTAATTGATTTGCATGTCGCGAATAATGCACTAACTCATAGTCAGTCCGTTCTAGTAAAGTTCGCCGAACTTCACCACCAACAGTTCCGGTCGTTCCAATCATCATAATTTTCATATTTATACCCCCAAATTTAATCGTTCATACCAATACTTTGCTAAACTCATCGCTTCTCATGGACAGCAATTAATATCGCTAGGCCGATCAATAGGAAACCGCTGATAAACATCATCACAACATGATAATATGCGGTTAAATTCACAATCCTAGCAGTAAATAAAACCACCACAGACAATCCCACTGGCCCACCCAACTGATGCATTACATTGGTCATTCCAGATGCTGCGCCAGCATCTTTTGCATCAACTTGATAAATGCCTGCTGCCGTCAGTGGTGCTAATAACCAACCTTGTCCAATACCAATTAAAATCATTGGCAGGCCCATCGTGGTCCAATAGCCTAGCTGAGGGTCTGAAATCGCTGAAATCAAAACTCCCAGCAATAGAATACTTTGCCCTAATAACATAATTTTATGATTGCTGATCTTTGCAGATAATCTTGGTAAGTACAAGGCCGCAATAAAATTCACAACTGTTAATGGTAGAAAGCCCATTCCCGATTGCAACGGACTGAAATGATACATCTGTTGCATGATTTGCGGCAAAATAAACCAGTACGTTAGCATTGCCATCATAAAAATAAAACGTACAATATATGCACTCACGCGAACACGATTAATGAACAAATTCATTGGAATTAGCGGATCCTTGATTCGACGTTCGTAATATATAACCGGTACTATCAAGCCAGTAGCCAAAATAATCATCCACAGGTTACTAATGCTAATACCATAAACGAAGATTACCGATAAAATAACTGACATAACGGCACCGACGTAGTCCACACTTTTCTTAACAGTTACATTTGTTTGGACTTTAAGAACCGTCAAAATTAACAGGAATCCAGCAAATGGTACGTTAATCAGAAAGCCTGCCCGCCATGATATGGTACTCGTTAGCCAACCACCTAATAACAGCCCAAAGCTCGATCCAATTCCAGCTGTAGCACCATAGTAAGCAATCGCCCGGCTACGCATATCACCAGTATAATAATCCATTAATAATGCCAATGAAGTTGGCGCAATAATTGCAGAACCAATGCCTTGAATTGCTCGTGCCAAAATGATCATTACTGCTGAATTCGCCATTCCAACAGCTAAACTGGCGCCACCGAAAATGAGCAATCCGATTACAAAAATACGTCTTCTTCCAAGAAAGTCGCCTAAACGACCAGCTAATAACAGAAAACCACCAAAGGTGATTGTATAAGCATTCGAGATCCAAGCCAGTGTGCTCTGATTCATACCCAAATCATTTGCTATTTTAACGGTGCTTGTAAAAATAATTGAATTATCCATTAAAATCAAGAAATACGAAAATAAAATAATAAATAACACACTGCCAAATTTTGTTCTAGTTTTCATTATTCTCCTCACTAATTCTACAAAGATGAATTTTCAATATCCTTTGAAAATTATTGTGTCTGTTTTTATCAATATCGTGAGTATATGCCTTGGAGTTCACACCAAGGCAAGCTTTTTATTTAAAAAGACTAGAAATTCTGTCAACAGAACTTCTAGTCTTTTGTTTTATATCCCTTGTTGACCATGGCTAATCGATATTGAAGAGTTCGTACTGAACCCTAACACCATTTGAGCTCCATCTAAAGCAACTGCAACATACTTAATTCTTACTCATGCCGCATAAAGAATTTATTTATTATCTAAATAAAAACAGCTCACCTCATCGGCAAGCTGTTTTTTGCTTTAATCTTGTTTGTTCAGTTCCATTAATCGTTGTCGCAATGCGTCATCATAAGCGGTTAGATACAATCCGTATTTACCACGCTTCATCAATACATTTAGCACGTTTGCGATAAATTCCTGATATTCAGCCTGTGAAAATTGAATATCCTTACGCTTCTTAAAAATCTCTTTATGCGAATATTTTTCTGGGATAATCGTCATACTGTCAGTCTTTTCATCATATCCGAACGAAGGTCCGATAATCATTCCAACATAGTTCAAATCAAACCCTTGCAAAGTGTAAATTGTCCCAACTTGTGTGATCGATCCCTCACGTTTTGCCCAATGGGTTCGTTGTGGATCCCACTCATCCCAAGGTAAGCTGAATGTATCCATCTCAACATTATGACGGCCATCAATGCGTGGAAAACCTGATGTGGCAACCACACGACTCATTCCAACCTCTTTGTTCCGTAACTTAATGTTTTCAAACAATTCACCCGCAGTATCGAACATCTTAAATTCAAAATCGCTGTTATTCGGGAAGGACTTCAGCTCCTTTTGCTCAGTCAAATCATCCATCCAGGCTACTTGTTCGTCACTGGCAACCATTCGATATTGGAAGTTCATATCAAAAAGTTTGTGGGGATGCTGACCAATTGTCTTGTACAATAATTTCTCATCCCAATACATCTTTGACTGAAATACTTGGGCAAAGTCGTAAACCACTACAACTACCTTTGCCAGATCCATTAAATCAGTCAATTGGTTTTCACCACGATAATGTGCATATGGTTCAGACTTTGAATACAATAAATGAGCCTCATCGACAAAAATCACATCGTATTTCTTATGATTCTTTTGAGCATCATTAATTAGTGCCGTTGGCCGCCGGATTGAATTTACATTCAGATTAGGAATTGATTCACCCAAGTCTTGATATGCTTTATATAACTCGGGGTGATTAACGACCAGCGCTGTTTTATAGCGCTTATCAGTCATGTACTGTCGAACTAATTCCATCAAAACAACTGATTTACCAGTTCCCGCGGCCCCCTGAATAATCGCAACAGAATGTGCATTATCCCGTAGGCCTTCACCAATATATTGATTGATATTAGTGATTACACCCTTTTGATCATCTGATAGGTTATCTACAAAAAATTGTGCTTTTAATATTTCGTTCATTATTACTCTCCTAAGTTATTGATATTTTACCATATCCGAATTGACGAAAAAGCAACCAAAAGGCATATGCCTCTTAGTTGCCATCATCAATAAATTATTTTAGCGCTGCAATCATCAGATTCGCAATATGAGCTGAAACTTCATCAAGGTCATAGTTCTCAGCTGGTGAAAAACGAGTAACCCGCATAAATTCAAATAACAATTGTCCAGCAAGTAACCTAATAAAATTCTCCGGTTCTAGTTTGATTCCATTAAACATACCCTGCAATGTATCAATTGAATGTAAGAAGACCGGAATCAGCTTTTCTTTAGCCTCTGCTAGCAATTCGTCGTTAATCATGATTTCGTTCACAAAGATTGAGATCACATCGTGATTAGTATACATAAACTCCAGCCGATTTCTCACAACAAAGCGGATTAAATCCTCAAACTGTGCGTCCTTAGGTACCTGCTTTGTTATGAAATCTTGTCCATAGTTGGGAATTAGATTATTAACCAACGGTTCAATAATCGCCTTTAATAAGTCTCTTTTTGTTTTAAAATATTTGAAGATCGTCCCCTGGCTCATTTCAGACAATTCTGAAATTTGCGCTGTACTTGTACCGTCAAACCCCTGTGTAGCAAATAATTCAACGGCCGCTTTTAAAACTTTTCGCTTGCCAGGCGTCATGTCCTCATGTTCAAACCAATCGTTTAAATCTTCAAATATTCTTTCCGCCATATTACAACCCTCTTATACTTTACGATAGCGTTTCAAACCAACTATGTTACCAACTGTAAGAATTACAATAAAAATTACCAGGGCTAGAAGATCGCCCCAGATCGTTGACCAACCTGCGCCAGTCATAATAACATTCGTTAAACTCTCTCCAGCATACTTCATTGGCATAATATCGGCAATAACCTTGAGCCAATTTGCCATTCCATCCATTGAAATTAAGCCAGAGAAAAAAATTTGTGGCACAACGATGATTGGAATAAATTGCATCATTTGGAATTCCGATTTTGCAAATGTTGACATAAAGATTCCAAATGACAACGCCAAAGTCGCCAAGAGGATGTTGATTAACACTACCCAAAGTAGTGAACCTGTTACCGTTACCCCCAATACCCAGATTGTAAAGCCGACAATTACAAGCGTTTGTAGGATTGCTAGTAAGCCATAGCTCAACATGTAACCGAAAACGATATCAGAACGCTTAACTGGAGTTGCCAGTAGCCGATCCAGCGTTCCAGTTGTTCGCTCACGTAACAAGGCCATTCCAGAAATCAAGAACACAAACAAGAATACAAAGAAGCCCATCAAAATTGGCAAGATTTTGTCAAAGTACGTTGTATCTTGATCGCCATAATTGTAAACACTATGCACCTTTGGCTGTGTTTGTGCTTGTGGTTGAATACCCGCGCGTGCTTGCAATGTTGCCAAAGCATTTGACATATTATTTACGTTAACCTTAACCTGTGCGGCTGAGAAAGCTGCTTTAACCAAAGCTGTCTTTGAAGCATCAACATTCGCATATGTAATTGTGAAATCACTACCATCATAATAAACAACTGCATCCAGTTTCTGGTCATCCAACGCCTTTTGAGCCTGTTTGTTGGTAGAATAGTTATCTATTTCCAAGTTGCCTGTCTTATTCATTGCGTTTTTTAGAGACTGCACAACATTCACTGTTCCAACATTCACTGACACGTCAGTACTTGAATTGAAAATAACTTTCATCAAAGAAAGTACCAATAATGGTGCCAAAAACATTAGTGCTAATGTCCGCTTGTCACGGAATAGTTCTTTTAAAACTCGAATTGCTATCGACCATACACGCATTATAATTCCCCCTCAGCTTTCAAAAAGACATCTTCAATACTCGTTACCTGATAAGCGCTCTCAAGTGCTTTTGGACTATCATTTGCAATCAACCGGCCACCTAATAATAGTGCCACACGATCGACAAGCTCAGCTTCATCCATCACATGCGTTGTGACAAGAATAGTATGCCCTTGATCACGCATTGCCTGTAGTTCAGTCCAAATCTGACGTCGAAGCGCCGGATCAATTCCAACGGTTGGTTCATCTAGGATCAGCAATTTAGGATTTCCTAAAAATGCAATCGCCAATGAAAGTCGCCGTTTCATACCGCCTGAATATCCAACAACGTATTTATCTAAATCGGCTGTTAAATCAACAATCTTGGCTACCCGTTCGATTTCCTCAGATAGAACATCCTTCTTAATACCTTTCATTTCGGCAAAAAATTGTAAGTTCTCCTTAGCTGTTAATTGTTCGTACAACGCATCTGACTGCGCCATGTACCCCATTCGACCAAGAACCTCTCGATCAGGCATCTTAACGCCAAAAACGGTGGCCACTCCTTCATCTGAGACTTCCATTCCTAAAGCGATCTTGATAATTGTTGACTTACCGGCTCCCGATGGTCCAATCAACCCAACAATTTCACCTTGCGAAACTGAGAAAGAAACATTATCCAAAACCGTTTGGGTTCCAAATCTTTTATCAATATCGGTCAACTTAATTATGTCGTTGCTCATTACAATATCCCCATTTCATTTTTTTAAATTGAAGTTCGGTGTTTCGTGCGGTTCTTTCTACCAGTTTAACGGTTAATTTCAATTTAGTGAGTGATTACTCACTCGATAAAGTAATTTTATGTCTTTACCTTCTACATGTCAACTTTTTCTCTCTCTGATTTTTACAACTTTCTTTTTTAACGTCCACAATTGCTTTAAGCTGGCTACGCAAAAAAACGACTACCTACTAGGGGTAATCGTTCTTTGCAATCAATATTTTCTAATTCCTTATTCTATCTAAGCAATCATAATCCCGTTAAAAGCAATCCCAACAAAACATTCATAGAGTGTCTTTCCCATACTTTGTTCGAAACCATTAATAACTCTTTCCACCTGATGACCTATAAGGTAGCAGTCCATAATGCAAGTTGATTCCGGATCAATTCAAAATCTAAATCCGCCTAAACAAAGGTAAGCTATGGAAGTCATAATTCTCGGCAAACCACTTTCCACCCTGCGCAACTGTAACAACTCGATGATCAATTACATGCTCCCATGTTCCGGCAGGCAAGTAATAATCAACATCACCATTCTCAGTCATAACCGGAGCAACCATAATCTCGCTACCAAGCATATATTGTCGATCAAGTGGCGCACAATTAGGATCATCTGGGAATTCAAGATACATTGGTCGCATCAATGAGATTCCTTCAGCAACTGCTTGCTTTGCTTCTGCATAAATATAGGGCATCAGTTTTTGCTTCAGTTTAGCGAATTCACGTGTAACCGCCACTGCTTCCTCATCAAACAACCACGGAACCCGATATTCAATGTTTCCGTGATAACGTGAATGAGATGATAATAGACCAAACTGCGTCCAACGCTTATAAATCGACGCTGATGCATTTTCTTCAAATCCGCCGATATCATGACTCCAGAAGGTGAATCCTGAAGACAAAAAGCTAAGTCCGCCTCGTAAACTGTCGGCCATTGAATGGAACTGGGACAAATTATCACCACCCCAATGGATTGGAAATTTTTGTCCGCCAACTGTTGCTGACCTTGAAAAGACCACTGCGTCATCAGCACCTTTTTCAGCAATTAAAACATCATAAACGGCCTCATTGTAACGGTGCGTATAATAATTGTGTTCTCCTTCAGGATTATTACCATTAAAGAAAACAGCATCATGCATTGGAATTCGTTCACCAAAATCAGTCTTGAAACAATCAACACCCATATCAAGCAGATGCTTCAAGTAGTCTTGATACCACTTAACAGCCGCTGGATTTGTAAAATCTACAAAGGCATTTCCTGGTTGCCATAAATCCCACTGCCAAACGTTACCGTCGCCCTGCTTTATGAAGTACCCATGCTCTTTACCAATCTTGAAGAGTGGTGATTTTTGTGAGATATAGGGATTAATCCAAACACATACTTTTAAGCCACGGTCGTGTAATCGTTTTAACATGCCTGCCGGATCGGGGAATTGAGCTTGGTCCCATTCAAAATTAGTCCACTCAAAACCTTTCATCCAAAAACAATCAAAATGGAAAACCGATAGTGGAATGTCACGCTCAGCCATTCCATCAATGAATGACATTACGGTCTTCTCTGAATAATCCGTTGTGAATGACGTTGATAACCATAAACCGAAAGTCCACTCCGGTGGCAATGTTGACCCACCTGTTAGCTTATTAAACTTGCCAATCACTGATTTTGGCGTATCACCAGAGATAATGAAATAGGACAAGTCCTCACCTCTTTTAGAGAACGAAACCCGATCAACAACTTCACTTGCAACTTCAAAACTAACCGGCTTGCTTTCGTTCACAAAGACTCCATAATACGTACCAGGTTGGTCTCCCACACCCGCTTTGCCTGCCAAATAGAATGGAATTGACTTATAGGTTTGCTCAGAACCAGTCCCACCATCTCGATTAATAATATCGATCGTCTGACCATTCTTAACAAACGTTCCAAATTGCTCACCGAAGCCATAGACATTAGTTCCAGGCAACAGGCTCAACTGCTCACGCATATAGTGATCAGCACGTCGCACCATACCTTGTGGCATCATTGATTGTGCACCTGTGACCGAATTTGCGTGCATCACTTCGCCTAACTTTTGACCACTTAGGTCAGCAATTGACGCTTGTGCTTTAATTTGTGAACCAGTAATCCGTTTGTCACGATATAGAACGTCCATGTTGAACGCATCATGCAACGTAAAATTAAGAGTTAAATCCCCAGAAATATAACTGGCCTGTTGCTGGTCGATCTGAGTTTGTACTTGTGTTGGTGCGGTTGTCAGTTTATATAATGGTACTCGATCATCTTGGTCAAAATGCATTAACTTAACACCAATGACGCCCTCCATTGGTGAACTCAGAGTAATCGTTGAATTCCCGATATCCAACATATTGCTACGTGATTGTAATCTCTGATAACTTGCATACACCGTCATTTTTGTTTGATCAGTTGGATCAACAACAGCTTCATAAGCTTCTAGTGGTGAGTTAATAATATATTGCTCACGACCTAGCCAATATCCATTAGAAAATTTCATAATCCCTCCAAATTAAGCTTGTAATTCTGCAGCATGCTTGGCCTTTAAGTCCTTTAGCATCTTCGACTCAAGCTTATCTACATCATTAAACAATAGCGCCACTGCTGATGCAGCGTACCCAATAAATGGAATCCAAATGAATCCCATACTAATTGCGTTTAATGCACCGGATCCCTGTGCAGCTGTACCAGCAACATAATGTCCGGCTGCCAAAACAGCGGCTAAAATCATTGATCCAAGTCCCATGCCTAGCTTGGCCGAGAATGATGAGAACGAAGTTACAAATCCTTCCGCACGTACACCATTCTTCCACTCACCAAAATCAACGGAATCAGATAACATTACGGCAATTAGCGCACCAGTTAATCCGTAAGAAATATAGTACAAAACGATTCCCGCCAAAATAATTGGAACCGAGTCGCCCATACGATCTGCCAGATACAAAATTAACTGTGAGATTGCTGTCCCAGTCATTCCTAAGAGCATGGTATTCCGCTTTCCAATCCACTTTGAGCACATTGGAATTAGCGCGGTCGATAAGACGGTAATAATTGTCCCTGCCAAAACTAATGAACCTAAGGCTTCATTGTGCAGATTATATTTAAAATAATAAGGTAATGCTGATGCTCGAACAGCAAATCCACCCCAATAAATGAAGTTTATGAAAATGATAATCGCCCATGGGTAATTTCCCTTGAGCGCCTTGATTGACTCACGCATTGGAATTGCACGCTGTGAATCACGCGTTACAACCCTTTCACGGGTTCCAGAAAAGGCCGTCAATAATGCCGCCACTGTAATAACTGCCAGGATAACCGCCCAAATAAACCAACCAATTGGTGATGTTGAAGGATCCTTAGTATGCTGATCAAACATTCCGGCAAACAAGATTACAGCCGGTAATGTCAATGGTAAAAAGATTGCAGCTCCAAAATTACCAAACAATTGCCGCACCGTCGATAAAGTTATCCGTTCAGAAGGGCTCGATGTCAATGTTGGTAAAATCGAGGTTACAGGAATATTAATTCCTGAATATAGAACTTTCGCCCCAATATATGCGATATAAATCCAAATGATTTTACCAGTTTGCGACAGTGGCACATCTGTAAATGCCATTACACAAAATAGTCCAAAAGGAATCGAGAACCACAGCCAATATGGTCGCGACTTTCCCCAACGTGTTTGCGTCCGATCAATAAACTGACCCCAGATTAATCCATCAAAGGAATCAATAATTGCAGAAATTGCGAACAAACCAGTAACGGCCGCCGCCGCAATTCCCATCGTATCTGTAGCAAATACTAAGAAATAAGTTCCCACAATCTGGAAAATCGTATTACAACCAAAATCACTCATGGCATACGAAATCCGCTGACCCCAGGGAACCTGATGATTATTTTCAACGTCCATGCGTCTTCTCCTTTAAAAATTTACACATAACAACTTGCTTATCAACATAAATCATGATAATTTGTATGCGCTTACATTCAAAGGTTTTTCATTGATACTGTAACAAATCGAAAATGAATAGGTAAGAAATTGAAGTTTTTTAGAAACAGGAACCTCTAACAATGGATAAAAATAATCACGAATTTATACGCTCGAATTATGATGTTTTAATACGTTTTTTTAAGTCTGAAACAGACCATTCAGGCTTATTACCACTTCATTGGCATCAAAGCATTGAAATTATCTATGTATTAACTGGCACAGTTACCTTTACAGTTGATTCACGAACTTTCACCGTTAATCCGCATGAGATTTTCATCATTCCCTCGAATGTGATTCATTCAGACACCCATACTCAGAATCAAGCTTATGTTATTCAAATCCCACTTAAGTTTTTCCACAACCTAGGCATCAACGCTGAAAACTGGGAGATTGATTTTCAAAAATTAAAGCATACCAACGATCTTAGCTTTTTCACTCACTTCGATCATCTGTATCAAATTTATCAGGCAAAGGCAACCGGCTATGTTCTGGCCTTTTATGCAATTCTTCTGATACTAATTCAACAACTTTATGTGCAAAATATTATTACCGACAAGGAAACGATAACTGTTAATAATGCTCAATTAATTGAGTTAATTAAATTTATTAACGTTCACTTTATGGAAAAAATCACTGTCAACACTTTAGCTGAACGCTTTGGCTATAATCCTAATTATCTAAGTCGAAAATTTAAACTTGAAACAGGTCATACATTAATCAGCTATTTGTACAGCCTGCGTCTCAAACAAGCCTATCAACTTTTGGTTGATAGCAACGATTCCATCCAATCAATCTTTAAAAGTGTTGGCCTTTCTAACAATCAAACCACCTACCAATATTTCAAAAAAATCTATGGCACTAGTCCGCTCAACATTAGAAATTCTCAACATAAAGATACTTTGCAATAGTTACGAGCAAGCGGATTTTCATTTTGATTCGCTAAAAAAGGTACTAAACAATAATATTGTTTAGTACCTCTCTTTACTTTCATCTTTCAATCAGGCTTTCACTTTCAAGAAAACCCCGCCATTTCCTTGCGGTCGCCTGCACACCGAAAAATTCAATTGATCGTTCTTGGCCCAATCGCCGTTGACGGTCAAATTCCGCTGAATTGTCCAACAGGAATGCGATTCCGTCCGCTAAGGCATCAACGTTTCCAGACTCAACCAGCACGCCACTATCCAACTGTTCATGTATGTAAGATGGCCCATACTTCACGTCATAGGCCACTGTTGGAATACCATGCGCGGCTGCTTCCAACATCGACATATTAAAGCCCTCATATTCACTAGTGAGTACAAAGACATCCGCATCAGCAAAAAGCCGGTCTTTATCTTCTTGATATGGTAGCAAAAAGACATTTTCCTCGACTTGTAATTGCTTGATCAATGCCAATAATTCATCGTTATATTGACCATCAGTAACATAGCCATATATCCGTAGTTTAACATCCGGATATTTAGTAACCAATTTAGCAACCGCATAAATTGCATCTTGCAGGCGCTTCTCACGTGAGATTCTTGATGCGTAAATTAAGTTATGTGCTCCGCCCGGGTTTGCTGATAAAGGTAGTTTCTCTTGCTTTACCTGAGCAACCGGAATTGCAAAGGTCTTAATTCCAGTTCGATCCTGATAATCTTTTGCCTGTTGTGGGGTTGATGCAATATACCCTCGCCAACGCTCCCTATGGTCAAATTCCAATTTGCGCACGTCATTTAGTGGTGAATTTAATGGGTCGTTTCGATCTCTGGTATGCGCACTATGTAGAACCACATAAGCTGGTACGGATTTATTTTGCATATCCAGCACAATTGCTGTTGCATATTCAGCGCGATCAACATACAAAACCGCCGCCTGATCCCGGCTAGTTAAATGATCCAACCACGCTACTTTGATCTCATGCCAGTTATAGTAGACGTTCTTTTTTCCAACTGCATACTGTGGGTTGTCAGGCGTAACAATCAATAAGCCACCAATTTCGTACAACACGACTTTTCCAGCCGGATTATACCAGCTTCTTTTTTCGATATTTGAGCCATTGAACTCTAGTCGCAACGAAAGAAAACCACGAATATCCCAATGGTCCTCGACGACTAATTGATCTTCTGAATTAAAATATCGAACTAGACTAAGCTTATTTTGGCTTAAAACATAATCAGGGGTTGTCCGCTGACCATAATATTCAAACTTAGTCTTTAAACCATTAAATTCATTTACGAACGGGTAATCCCTAACTGCCCCAGCCAAAGCACTCTGCCAGTAATCAAACATGTTTAATGATACGTCACGATTAATTCCATGGCGAAACAAAAAACGATTTAACTCAGGCGTGTAATCAAAGGTCACAATTTTCGACTCAACCTTCAACTCCGTGAACATCTGCCAACGATAGAACTGTGCATGCTCAATTCCAGATAGATTATATTCAAACTTATTGGTTAAAAAATAATGCATATTAACTTCCACTCAACTCTTAGATTTTCTCTAGCAGAGCTTTCCAACGCTCAGCGCTGGCTTTCAAATCAAACGCTCTCATCGCATCAACACCAAAGCGTGCAAAATCAACACGTTTTTCATCATCTGCCAATAATTCTAAACTCTTACTTGCCATTGCTTGGTAATCACCCTGTTCAACAATATAACCATCTTGGTTATCCGTGACGACTTCACTTGGACCATACTTAGTATCATATGATACAACTGGAACACCATATGTGAATGCCTCATTAATTACCATGCCCCAACCTTCGTTCCGACTTGTTAACAATAATAATTGTGCATTCTGATAAATTTCATCTTTTGAGAGAGTATAAGCTTTAAAGATAACACTGCCTTCTAACCCTAAATCTCTAACCTGGTCTTGCAAACGCTCATTCAGCTTAATATCCAAGATATAGCCATAGACATACAACTTCAACGTTGAACGCTGATCGCGCATGATTTTGAATGCCTTTAATGCATCAGAGATATTCTTTTGTTCTTCAATTCGAGCAACTAAAATTATCTTGTCAGGGTCGCGCTGTTCAAATGGTAATACGGTTGGCATTTCATCATTTAAAGCCACCGAAATATTGTGAACTGGGATGCTTGCTGGTAAGCGTTTTTCCAAGTCGACTGCAGCAGCCCGAGTTGGAACCAAGTAACCATTCAGTTGTCCAGAATTAATTTCATTTTCCATTACTGGCACTAATGGTCCTTCTGGCGAATAATCAGTTGTGAATGTGTTATGCCAAAACTCGTACTTCTTCACCGTATTTTTCATTAGGAACAACGGCTTATCAACAAGATATGATCGGTCAGCGATGAAAGTCGACTGCTCACCATTTACAATACTAATCTGATCATAGAAGTAAGCTGCCAAATGGTCTAGATCAGAAAACATCATCTCCACGTCATTCTGCTTCAAAATCAATAATGTATTACCAATCTCACCATTGGCTTGCTCATGATAGTAGGAATTAATAACTTCATTACCGGCAATATCATACATAACTTCGTGAGCGACCCCGCCATCTTGTCCAAAAAAGGTCGCAATTGAAAGGAATCCTCGTGTATCAAATCCATCACGGCGAACAAGGTTGCCATTTCGGTCAAACCACTCAATACTGGTTGCAAGATTGCCATTTCGATTGATTCTGGCCTTTAGTTGCCGTTGTCTGTCTAAGAAACTTACCGCTCGATCATTTGCTTGTACATCTAATTCGCCATCGTGTTCTTCAATCAAACGTGCTGTGATTTGCTCAACATCGTTTTGCATTTCAAAATCTGTAGGCAAACTTACCGCATTCTGAAAGAAATCAAACATACTTAGCATGTCCGACTCTGGAATTGACCAATGTTTCATATTTTCATGTAGTTGACGATTAAAATGAAAAGTTACAATTTTGGCTGGAACATCCATTTCCCTAAAGATCTTGAGCCGGTTAATCATTGCTATCTCAAGTCCCGCCAATTTATCATTAATCGTGTGTGTTAAAAAATAGTACATCGTATTTCCTTCTCTAATTCAATAATTCAAGCCATTGTTGTGCCATTTGGTTCTTATTATAGAAACTTGCTTTCAGTTGACTTTCCTTACCAAGTTTTTCTAATGTGAATTGACTCTTTAATAACTCAACTGTTCGTTTTGCGAAATCATCAAGATTATTATTCTCAATTAAATAACCATTTTTCGCTTGATCAATCAATTCTGCTGGACCATATTTGATATCAAATGCAACTACCGGCACACCATGACTCATCGCCTCTAGTTGCGCCATATTGAAGCCTTCATACAAACTCAGCATCCAAAACAACTGAGCATTCTCGTAGATCTCGTTCAAATCATTTTGATATGGATGAATCATAATATTTGCTTGCAGATTTAAGTCTGCAATCTGTTGTTCAAGTTTTTGACGATTGCCATTTTGGTTATAGCCATAAATATGCCACTTAGCCTGTGGCACTCTTTTAACGACCTTTGCAAAGATTTCAACACCTAAATCAAGTCGCTTTTCTTCAGAAAGCCTTGCAACCGTTATAATTTCGTACTTATGCCGGCGACTAAACTTATTGAATTCCATCGTACGCTCATCGATCAAAGCTGAGTTAATTTTAAAAACTGGTATCTTACCTTCAACCACACGTTGCAAATCTTCCACTTCCGCACTGGTAGCCGCAATCAGTCCGTCAATTTTATCGGCTGCTTTGATTTCATCAAGTAATGTGTCAAAAGGCTTGGTCGTCAACGGATCCTTACCATTTGGCACAAAGGTACTATGCCAATAAGCATACATTTTCCTTGCCGTCCGCATGTTCAGCAGCCCTTGATCCGTTTTAAAAGCTCGATCTGAAATGAATATATTTTCTTCCTGATTTGATTTGTTCAATAGGTCAAAGAAATAACCTTCTAGTTCTGCTTTTTGGCTAAAACTATGCTTAATCGTTCCGTGCCCATCACTAACAAACCACTGTGTGGCGTTAATTGCCCCATTCGGTTCACGTTTATAGACAGATTCTACTACTGGTTGACCGGCTAAATTAAAATTGATTTCTCTGGCAACGCCACCACGCTGTCCGTAAATATCCGACATACTCTTGAATCCGCGAATATCATAGTAATCGGTTTTAATTTTATAGCCATTACCATCAAAAAATTCGACATAATTTATTTGTAAATCAAAAACTGGGTTATTCATTAAATAAATCTTTTTTGTTGTAACGTTACCAATGCCAATGGTCCACATTACTTCATTTTGATCAAGAATCGCCTCATTCTCAGCAATAAGCTGAGTTGCTGGAATCTGATACGCATAATCCTCTAATGTCGTTACCGAAACGCCTTGTAGAAAATCGTACATATTGATGAATTCTGCCGGATCAATACCATTCTTCTTTAATGAACGCGTTAAAAACCGATTATACGCCAATGAAACAATCTTATTCGGCGTCACTGTCTTTTCGCGTAAGGCACTCATTCTCTTAAGCTGTGCATGTTCAATACCAGATAATTGATCCGCATAATCGTAAGTTACAAAGTAGTTTGCCATTTAAGTTATCCTGCTTCCAATATTTTATTGTATTATGTATGACGCTGGATTTCCCAGCGCCGTTTAAGATTAGTATTTCATCTTAATTTTCTTTTTTCTTGCCAGCTGCTGCCAAGGTTCCTAGACCGAGTAACATTAACCCGGCAATTGAAACCAAACTCTCTGATGCATAACCAGTTTCAGGGAGTGTATTTGCCGAATCATCCATGTTTCTATGAATAGATCCCGAATTTCCACCATTACCATCTAATCCCAAGTTAGTTCCAGAACCATTCCCGCTTTCTGAAACCACTGGTTTTGCTAGAACGGTTATATTAGCCGTAGCCCAAACCTCATCACCTAGTATACCTGAAGAATTCAAATTCATCATCTTTAATAGGTCTTCTTTTTGTGCATTCGTTAAGCTCAAACTTCCCCACATATAAGTAATTGTATACTTTCCGGGAACATTCAAATCGCCTGAAAGAATATATTGAATTACATTTGCTGGAATATCATCACTGAAGTAACCAAATGAAGTCCGATCAACAAAAGTGATCTTATTTGCTGTCAAATAATTACCGTGGTCATCCTTCAAACTCACAAAATTATCGCTTGGATTCCAAGTACCAGCAGTAACTGTTGAATCATGGACTTCCAACTCTGGGCTTGATAGGTTATCACCCTTCAAGTTGTTTCCAACATTACCACTACCGGTGTTATTGTCACCAATATTATTATCACCAGTGTTGTTATTTCCAACGTTACTGTTTCCGGTATTGTTGTCACCTGAGTTATCGGTTCCTACATTACTGTTTCCGATGTTATTGTCTCCAGAATTGTCCGATCCCACATTACTGTTTCCAGTGTTATTATCCCCGAAGTTGTCTGAACCCACGTTACTGTTTCCAGTATTGTTGTCTCCCGAGTTGTCTGAGCCTACATTACTGTTCCCTGTATTATTGTCGCCGGAGTTGTCTGAACCAGTATTACTGTTCCCTGTATTATTATCTCCAGAGTTGTCTGAGCCTGTATTACTGTTCCCAGTATT
The DNA here is from genome assembly GCF_008107635.1 of Weissella muntiaci. Taxonomy (GTDB): domain Bacteria; phylum Bacillota; class Bacilli; order Lactobacillales; family Lactobacillaceae; genus Weissella; species Weissella muntiaci. The sequence continues at coordinate 40,908 of NZ_SDGZ01000017.1, forward strand.
ATTGTCGCCAGAGTTGTCTGAGCCTACATTACTGTTCCCTGTATTGTTATCTCCAGAATTGTCTGAGCCTGTATTACTGTTCCCGGTATTGTTATCTCCAGAATTGTCTGAGCCTACATTGCTGTTCCCGGTATTGTTATCCCCAGAGTTGTTTGAGCCCGTATTATTATCACCAGAATTATCGGTTCCAGTGTTACTGTTCCCTGTATTGTTGTCCCCAGAATTATCTGAACCCGTATTACTGTTTCCAGTATTGTTGTCTCCCGAGTTGTCTGAGCCTGTATTGCTGTTTCCAGTATTGTTGTCTCCCGAGTTGTCTGAGCCTGTATTGTTATTCCCAGAGTTATTTGAGCCTGTATTGCTGTTTCCAGTATTGCTGTCGCCGGAGTTGTCTGAGCCGGTATTACTGTTTCCAGTATTATTATCCCCAGAATTGTCTGAGCCCGTATTGCTGTTTCCAGTATTGCTATCCCCAGAGTTGTCTGAGCCTACATTACTGTTTCCAGTATTGTTATCCCCGGAATTATCTGAACCCGTGTTACTGTTTCCAGTATTATTATCACCAGAATTATCGGTTCCAGTGTTACTGTTTCCAGTATTGTTATCTCCAGAGTTGTCCGAGCCCGTATTGCTGTTTCCAGTATTGCTGTCTCCCGAGTTATCTGACCCTACATTACTATTTCCAGTATTATTATCACCAGAATTATCGGTTCCAGTGTTACTGTTTCCAGTATTATTATCTCCAGAATTATCGGTTCCAGTGTTACTGTTTCCAGTGTTGTTATCTCCAGAGTTGTCCGAGCCCGTATTGCTATTTCCAGTATTGCTGTCTCCCGAGTTATCTGATCCTACATTACTATTTCCAGTATTATTATCACCAGAATTATCGGTTCCAGTATTACTGTTTCCAGTATTGTTGTCGCCAGAATTGTCTGAACCCGTATTACTGTTTCCAGTATTGTTGTCTCCCGAGTTGTCTGAGCCGGTATTGCTGTTTCCAGTATTGCTGTCTCCCGAGTTATCTGATCCTACATTACTATTTCCAGTA
>NZ_SDGZ01000017.1:42076-42561 GCF_008107635.1 Weissella muntiaci
CATTACTATTTCCAGTATTACTGTTTCCAGTATTGTTGTCGCCAGAATTGTCTGAACCCGTATTACTGTTTCCAGTATTGTTGTCTCCCGAGTTGTCTGAGCCGGTATTGCTGTTTCCAGTATTGCTGTCTCCTGAGTTATCTGAGCCAACGTTACTATTTCCAGTATTATTATCTCCAGAATTATCGGTTCCAGTGTTACTGTTTCCAGTATTGTTATCTCCAGAATTATCGGTTCCAGTGTTACTGTTTCCAGTATTGTTATCACCAGAATTATCGGATCCAGTGTTACTGTTTCCAGTATTGTTGTCCCCCGAATTGTCTGAGCCTATATTACTGTTTCCAGTATTGCTATCCCCAGAGTTGTCTGAGCCTACATTACTGTTCCCAGTATTATTATCACCAGAATTATCGGTTCCAGCATTACTGTTCCCAGTATTGTTGTCGCCGGAATTGTCTGAGCCTACATTACTATTTCCAGTATTG
>NZ_SDGZ01000017.1:42761-42975 GCF_008107635.1 Weissella muntiaci
ATTACTGTTTCCGGTATTGCTGTCTCCCGAGTTATCTGATCCTACGTTACTGTTTCCAGTATTATTATCACCAGAATTATCGGTTCCAGTATTACTGTTCCCAGTATTGTTGTCGCCAGAATTGTCTGAACCCGTATTACTGTTTCCAGTATTGTTGTCTCCCGAGTTGTCTGAGCCTGCATTACTGTTTCCAGTATTGCTATCCCCAGAGTTG
>NZ_SDGZ01000018.1 GCF_008107635.1 Weissella muntiaci
GATAGGCTAGAAGTGGAAGTGCGGCGACGCATGGAGCGGACTAGTACTAATGGTTCGAGGACTTAACCAAGTAAAAGCAGTGTAATAGCTAGGAAAGATTTACAAAGAGATTCAGTTTTGAGAGGATTAGATAATTCTTTCTAGATAGAAACAAACGTGTCGTGATGATGGCACTGAGGATACACCTGTTCCCATACCGAACACAGAAGTTAAGCTCAGTAGCGCCGAAAGTAGTTGGAGGATCTCTTCCTGCGAGGATAGGACGTCGCGATGCTATGCGGATGTAGTACAATGGCTAGTGCTCCAGCCTTCCAAGCTGGGAATGCGGGTTCGATTCCCGTCGTCCGCTTAATATAAAAAGGGTAACCGTTTGGTTACTCTTTTTTTTGCGAAATAATGGGTAAGATAAATACGATTTTTTAATCGCTGGCCCCAAATTATTGCTATAATTAAAAACAGTAATCAAGTACAAAAAAATGACGCACGGCTCATTCGCCGCGCGGGAGGAATTTATGGCAGATAAAAAGACTTTCTACATCACAACCCCAATTTACTATCCATCAGGTAAGCTACACATTGGTAATACATACACAACGGTATTGGCAGACGCTGCGGCACGCTATCACCGTTTGTTGAACGAGGATGTCTACTTCTTAACTGGAACGGATGAGCACGGTCTTAAGATCGAGCAAAAGGCTGATAAGCTAGGAATGACACCTAAAGAATATGTAGATGGTATGGCTGCAGACATCCAGAAACTTTGGAAATCTTTGGATATTACAAATGACGGCTTTATCCGGACAACGGATGAACAGCATGAAAAGGCTATTCAAAAGATCTTCCAACAATTCCTTGATCAAGGTGATATTTATAAGGGTGAATATGAAGGCTGGTATTCAGTTGATGATGAGGAATACTTTACTGAGTCACAGCTTGCTGAAGTGTATCGCGATGCTGATGGAAAGATGATCGGTGGTAAGGCACCGTCTGGCCATGACGTAGAGCTAGTTAAAGAATCATCATATTTCTTTAAGATGAGTAAATATGCAGATTGGCTGCTGGACTACTATAAGAGCCACCCAGAATTCATTCAGCCCGAGTCTCGGATGAATGAAATGATTGCTAACTTCATTGAGCCTGGTCTGGAAGACTTGGCCGTAACTCGGACTGCCTTTAAATGGGGCGTACCTGTTGCCTCAGATCCAGATCATGTTGTCTATGTTTGGATCGATGCATTGTCAAATTATATTACGGCATTGGGCTATGGCTCAGACAATACCGAGCTATTTGAGAAATTCTGGCCAGCAAATGTCCAGTTAGTTGGTAAGGAAATTGTACGTTTCCATACTATTTATTGGCCAATCATGTTGCACGCTCTAGGATTGCCATTGCCCGAACAAGTCTTGGGTCATGGTTGGTTGACTATGCGTGATGGTAAGATGTCTAAGTCAAAGGGAAACGTTGTTTATCCTGATACATTGGCTGAACGTTACGGCATTGACGCAGTACGTTACTACCTACTAAAGGCCATGCCATATGGTAATGATGGTATCTTCACACCTGAAGACTTCGTTTCTAAGCTTAACTATGATTTGGCAAATGACTTAGGTAATTTGCTGAACCGAACTGTTGCAATGATTAACAAGTATGAAGGTGGCGTGATTCCTACATTGCAAACAGGGGCAACTGAGTATGACGCTGATTTGATTGGAATTGCTAATGGTGTTGTTAGTTCTTATAACGAGGACATGCAGGCGATGCGAACGGCTGATGCATTGGCTGAAGTTTGGAAATTAATTTCACGAGCTAATAAGTACATCGACGAAACAACGCCTTGGACGCTAGCAAAGAATGAAGCTGATGAAGCTAAATTAGCATCTGTGATGGCCCATTTGGCAGGGGCATTAAGAGTGGTGGCAATTCTGTTGCAACCAATGCTAACAGTTGCACCTGGTGAGATTTTTACTCAACTAGGTTTAAATACATCGGATCTTTCAATTGAGAACTTGAAATTCACCGATTTGCCTACTGGCGGAAAAGTTGTTTCAAAGGGACAGCCAATCTTCCCTAGAGTTGATGTAGAGGCTGAAGTGGCTTACATTCGTGATGAAATGACTGGTGGTAGCCAAGCCCCGGCAAAGGAGTACATTCAAGTGCCAAGTAAAGAATTGATTGAATTTGATGATTTTGATCGTGTTGAGTTACGCGTTGCAAAGGTTTTGGACGTTAGCGAAGTGGCAAAGTCAAACAAGCTACTAAGATTTAAATTAGATGATGGTACTGAGCAAGGTCGGACGATCCTGTCAGGAATTAAGAAATGGTATCCAGCATATACTGAATTAATTGGTAAAAATGTGGCCTTCGTAGCAAACTTGAAGCCACGTAAGATGATGGGTGAGCTTTCTGAAGGTATGTTGCTTTCATCTGAGAAGGATGATGTTGTAACATTGTCAATTCTTCCTGAAAGTATTGTTCCTGGCTCAGAATTAGGCTAAGCAGTGATTAAAATGTCTCACAATTATTAGGACGATCTTCTAATGATTGTGAGACATTTTTATATAATCTTGAATGACCTATTCAGAAGGTTTAAAAGTTGCTATGCTTATTGTTAAAGATCTTGAAGAATAGGAGAATGGCTATGACACCGTTAGAAATTTTGCAGACCACATTCGGTTATAAGGATTTCCGTGCTGGACAAGCTGAGATTATTGAGAATATTTTGGCCGGACAGCGAACTTTAGGTGTGATGCCAACTGGTGGTGGAAAGTCACTTACTTATCAGATTCCCGCCTTACTTTTGCCGGGAACAACAATTGTCGTCTCCCCTTTGATTTCACTAATGCAGAACCAGGTCGATGAACTTTTGACCGCAGGAATCAGCGCGACGATGATTAACTCAGCATTGGACTTTGAAACTTTACGTGAACGCGAGTGGCGGATGCGAAATGGTGAATATAAGTTGGTCTATATTGCGCCAGAAAGGCTGGAAGATGCCAACTTTTATCAACTTCTGACAGAGACTCAGGTTGCTCTGATTGTTATTGATGAGGTTCATGTGTTGTCGCAGTGGGGGCATGATTTTAGACCTAGTTATTTGCATGCAGTGGAATTAATTGATCGTCTACCAAACCAGCCCTATTTGATGGCGCTGACCGCAACGGCAACGGATCGTGTTCAAGCCGATTTGGAAGCGCGTTTGCGGATTCAGAAAAAGATTGTAACTGGTTTTGCACGTCAGAATTTGATTTTAAAGATCGAAAAGGGACTAAGTGAACGCGAGAAGCAGGCCTATATTTTGCGTTACCTTGAGAATCACTCAGGTGAGGTCGGGATTATATATGCAGGAACACGTAAGAAAGTTGATGAATTAACGGAATTTTTGCAAACCCATAACATTAAAAGTGTCGGCTATCATGCAGGAATGAGTGACGGAGATCGTAAAGCAGCCCAAGAGGCATTTTTATATGATGCAGTTGATGTGATTGTTGCGACAAATGCTTTTGGGATGGGAATTAATAAAACGAACGTCCGTTATATCATCCATGCAACCTTACCTGGAAGCGTTGAGGCATATTATCAGGAAATCGGACGAGCTGGTCGTGATGGACTAGATAGTGAAGCGATTCTATTGTACTCACCAGCTGATATTCGTCTCCAACGTTTCTTTATTGATAATGGTCAGCATGATGATGCGACTTATCGTCAGCACGAATATCAGAAGTTGCAGGAAATGACGAACTTCGCAGCAACGCAGATGTGTTTACCAAGATACATCATGCAATACTTCGGTGAGGATATGGAGGATTGTGGGCGTTGTAGTAATTGTACCGACCAACGAGAAATGGTGGACGTGACAGAAGATGCCCAGAAAGTCCTTAGCAATATTTATCGAATGACGCAGACGGGTCACCAGGCCAGTAAAACGACGGCTGTCCAAGTCCTTCGTGGTAAGCTAGCCGATAAACTTTCTTGGACGAGGTTTGATGAACTGCCAACCTATGGCATCATGGAAAAGACCACCTTGAAAAAGCTGAATAGTTTTATGGATTATTTAATTGCAGATAATTATATTCAAATGCAAGGTGAATATAATAGCTTGTCTTTGACGGGGTTGGGAGCACAAGTGTTGAAGGGCAAACAAAAAGTTACTCAGCGGCAAGCGGTAACTGATCCAGCGTATGAGCGTTTAACAAAGGCGGTTGGCGGCGCACTATTTGAAAAGATGCGTGAGAAGCGACTGGAACTTGCAAGGGCAGCCGGAAACCCACCTTACACAATCTTTTCAGATCAGACGTTAATGGAGTTAAGTGTTAAAAAACCGAAGAATTTGCAGGAGTTGCTGGCAATTAACGGAATTGGGGCAGTTAAAGCTGATAAATATGGCGAGATCTTTATGCAAATTATTGAGGAATTTAAGGAATAAAATGAAACTAGGGGAGAAAAAGAATACATGGTGATTTTTTATGCGTTGTCATTTATGATCGTAACAATCATATTGGCAAACTTTCTATCGCAGGCGATGCCTAAGATACCAAAGGCTTTTTGGCAAATATTAGGGGGGATTATTCTGGCATTAATACCAGTCACTCATAATCTTTCGCCACATTTGGATCCGTCATGGTTTATGATGTTAATCATTGCGCCTTTACTGTTCTACGAAGGTCAAAAGACTAGTGCGCGGATTATTTCGCGGAATTTTGGGGCAATTGTTGGGCTAGCCGGCGGCGTGGCGATTCTGACGGTTTTATTGCTGACTTTCTTAGGATCACGAGCATTGAATTGGGCAATGCCACTGATGCTTGCCGTAGCAGCAATTGTTACACCAACGGATGCAACAGCTTTGGAATCGGTGACAGACGGTCGGGTTGTACCAAGTGGCATTAAGCGCGCCTTGAGCTTGGAGTCGTTGTTTAATGATGCAACCGGGCTGGTAGTATTAGAACTAGCTTTGATTTGGCTAAATACAGGTACATTTTCATTTGTTAATGGATTTACCGAATTCATGAAGGTCGCCTTTGGTGGGGCAATTGCCGGTGTGATTGCCGGCTTTGTCTTGATGGTGATTCGGCAGCAACTGCTTAGAAATCAATTTGATGATACTGTTGCCCATACGATGATCTATTTTTTGGCACCAATCTTTATCTATGGTCTTACCGAGCACATTGGCTTATCAGGGATTATTGCAGTTGTTGTGACAGGCGTATTCTCAAATGAGGAACGTCATCATACTCAATTTATGTCTTCGGTGTTAAGCAATCTAACTAACCAGTTAACCGGAATTGTTTCGGAAGTTTTGAACGGTTTTGTCTTTGTTTTGCTAGGTTCGAGCTTGGTTGAAGTTATCGAGGATTATGCTTCTCACGACATGATGGAGTGGTTACACTATGTCGGAATCGGGGTCGCAATTTATTTGGTTATGTTGCTCTTCCGCTTTATTTTGATTTATCGAACTAAGGATGGACCGTTGCACAACTTGGTTGAAGATCAACGTCGTGATGGTTGGATTTTTGCCTTTGGTGGTGTTCATGGAACCGTCACGATGGCGATGGCTTTCTCACTGCCAATGACCTTGGATAGTGGCGCTGCATTTCCAGAAAGAAATGCAATTTTGCTAATTGCGTCAACGGTGATCTTGCTGAGTTTGATTGTACCGTTATTTGTATTCCCAAGAATCTTGCCAAATGTTGAAGCGAAGTTTGGATTAGAAGAATACTCTAACGCTCACCTCGCAATGATTAATACGGGGATGGCCTTCGTGGATAGTTTGGACATTCCTAACACAAGTAAACAAAGAGTAATTGGACAGCTACAGGATCAATTGGGATATGGTAGTGATCAATTGGACCGCGACGCTTGGGCGAGTGCGTCAAAGGAAGTTGCTGGGGTGATTGATCAGGCGATGCAAGAGGCAATTGAAGAAGGTAGTGTGAGTGAGAACACGATGATCTTCTATCGTCGAATCAAGGCCAGCCAAGACCGGAAGTGGGCCTTTGGGCGTCGGAATTTCTTGATGTGGTTGCATATCTTGTGGCATATGATTAAGCGGCTAATCAACAGTAACGGCAAGCATAAACATCAGCAGAAGGAATATAACCGGCGAGTTGAACGGCTACAACGTTCAAGCGAGCGATTAAATGCACAAATGGCTCGCTTGGATGAGCTTCCCGCTCCCGTCCAAGAAGCTGTCAGGGAGCGCGTTGAGCAACAGCAGGCATGGATTGATAATCAACTCCAAACTCGACCACAAGAACTTAGAGAAGTTCAAGAGAACTCACGAAAGTCAATTTTTAATGAGATGGAGACGATTTCAGATCCAGCATTAACGGAGTACATTAATAAACTAGAAATGGATGGAGCTGATCAACGACATATTATCGCTGTTCGTCATGTCATTGCATCAAGTCGAGGACGTTGGCAGAATCAAGAAGACACTGACGTGCAGGAGAGTGAAGTTCTTATGGCAGCCCTGCAGGCAGAATTGACATACGTTCAAAATGGTCGCTTGAAAAATGAATTTAACCCCGCTCTTTTGAAGGCGTTGTACGATGAAGTAATTGCGGCACAAGCGTTATTACTGTCATCAGACATTGAAGATTAATGATCGACCGGATCCATCTTAACTGACAGTTAGGATGGATTCTTTATTTGAATTTAGATTAATTGACTAGAAACCAGATACCGAGTTAATAAACGCTGTGGCAATCGTGTTTTTTTGGTATCATAATATAGATTGGAAAAATAAGAAATTAACGAAAATAAACATTAAATATAAGGTAGGTAAGATCAAAATGGCTATTTATGATCCAACAAAGCGTCCGGCTGATAGTTTTGATACACACACACATTTAAATGATGATGTGTTCTGGCATGATGTAGCAGCTTATTGGGCCCGTGCTCGTGAGCACCGGATTGTGGAAATGAATATCGTTGGTTATGATGCGGTTGGTAATGAACGTGCAATTGAAATCGCCCATGAATTTGAAGGGGTGCACGCGATCGTTGGCTGGCAACCAGAGGATATCAACGGTTTTGGTGATACAGAGTTGGCAACGCTCAGAGCACAATTACAAGATGATGCCGTGATTGGTATCGGTGAAACGGGGCTGGATTATTATTGGGACACCACGACCCCAGCTGATCAAAAGGCTGCTTTCCAAAAGCATTTGGACTTAGCAAAGGAGTTCAAGCTACCAGTTACCGTCCATGCACGAGATGCCTTTGATGACGTTTATGAGATGCTTAAAGCTAACGATGTTGCACAATTTGGTGGTGTGATGCATTCGTTCGCAGGTAATCCAGAACAAGCACAGCGTTTCTTGGACTTGGGGATGTATATTTCGTTTTCTGGAATTGCAACCTTTAAGAATGCAAAGGAAGTTCAAGCAGCCTTGCAGATTGTACCTTTGGATCGCCTGCTAGTTGAGACCGATGCGCCTTATCTAGCGCCTGTTCCAATGCGTGGTAAGCAAAACGAGCCAATGTTTGTGCGTTACACAATTCAAAATTTGGCTGACCAATTGGGGATGGAATACAATGAATTGGCCAATATCACGCGGGAGAATGCACATCGTTTGTGGCATTTAGGATAATTGATGTTAAAGATTAACGAAGTAATTATTGTTGAGGGTAAGGCCGATACAGCCGTTATTAAGCAATTTGTTGATGCAGATATAATTGAGACGAATGGATCAGCTTTGGCAGCAACAACATTGCAAGCAATCGAATTAGCTGCTAAGACACGCGGAATTATCGTGTTCACGGATCCCGATTTTAACGGTGAACGGCTTAGAAAGTTGATCACGGCAGCAGTGCCAACCGCAAAGCATGCCTTTTTGACCAAAGATGAAGCGGGACGTTTGATCCCACATCATAGTTTGGGCATTGAGTACGCGAATGGAGCAACCATCGAGGCTGCTTTGGCTGATGTAGCGACGCCAACGGCGGTTGAACTTCACTCTGATATAAGCCAAGCGGATTTGTTAAGAGCGGGACTAATTGCGGGTGCAGGAGCAGCAAAGCGACGAACTAAAGTAGCTGAGCGGTTGCACCTAGGTTATGTGAATGGGAAACAGTTATTAAAGCGGCTGGAGATGTTCGGGATTAAGCGAACAGAATTATTAGCGGCCTTGGAAGAAATTGAGGATTAATAAAACATGGTTGATATACCAGATATTGCTAGCCCACTGCGAACGCAGGCCATCATGAATCAGTATGGTATCAATACTAAGAAGTCTTTGGGGCAAAATTTCTTAACGGATATAAATATCCTGCATAATATCGTGGCTGCTGGGGATGTGACGGCGGCAGATAATGTGATTGAAATTGGTCCAGGAATTGGTGCTTTGACAGAACAGCTGGCGCGGGCGGCTAAAGAAGTCCTTGCGTTTGAAATCGATACTCGATTGATTAATGTCTTGGCAGATACATTGAGCCCTTACGATAATATTAAGGTGGTCAACCAAGATATTTTAAAAGTTGATTTGCCAGTTGCAATCAAGGCAAGTTTCACTGATACAACGGCGCCACTAAAGTTGGTGGCTAACTTGCCTTACTACATCACAACGCCAATTTTGATGCAGATGTTGCAGTCTGAAATTCACTTTGATGCAATCGTAGTTATGATGCAAAAAGAAGTTGCAGATCGACTTTCGGCTGTACCAGGAACAAAAGAATACGGTTCATTATCACTAGCCGTGCAGTACCGTATGGATGCCAAGCTTGCCTTCACTGTGTCACGTAAGTCTTTCGTGCCGAATCCAAATGTTGATTCAGCGATTATTAAACTTACGCCACGTGAGCCGTTAGCGGTATTGCCACATGATGAGAAACAGTTATTTGAATTATTCAAAATCGGATTTGCTTTAAGGCGTAAGACGCTTTGGAATAATTTAACGGCTGCCTTCGGCAAAAATGAAGTAATGGTTGATAAATTAACTAAAGCATTGGAGCAGGCCGAGATCTCACCTAAGATTCGAGCCGAAAAGTTGAGCTTAGAAGAATTTATTACACTACATAATGCACTCTTTGATGCTGGTGTTTACGCAAAGTAAATTATATAATGATGCTACTACAATAAAAGTTTAAGTAAAGAAAGAGGTAACCAAAATATGGATTCCGGTCCGTCTTATATGATCAATCTAGTTATAATCGTTATTATTTTAATATTAGCAGTGCTATTTACGCTGACAGAATATTCACTTGTGAAAGTTCGTCCATCAGCTTTACGTGCTTTGCAAGAAGCACGCCAAAAGCCATCTGCAAATGTTAGTCATGCGTTGAACATGCTTGACCACCTAACGGAGTATCTATCAACCGCCCAGGTGGGAATTACTGTCACGTCGCTGATTTTAGGTTGGATTGGTGAAGAAACAATTGCCAATTTAATTATTGATGCGAATATTTTCCCCGCAGCAGTTGCACATAGCATTGCTTCAATCGCAGCTATTTTGATTTTTACCTTTATCCATGCTGTCTTTACAGATTTGGTGCCAAAAAACATTGCGATCGATCAACCGGTCCGAGTATTGTTATTCATCGTGCGACCAGTAATGTTTTTCCACGTGATCTTATACCCTTTGATTTGGTTATTTGATCGTGCGGCAGCGGTACTTACAAGGATGCTTGGCTTCAATGCACATCCAGACGAAGATATTTATTCACAGAATGAAATCATTTCTTTGTCAGAGGATGCGGCACAAGCTGGGGAATTGGATGAAGAAGATTTGACCTTCATGAAGCGCGCCTTTCAGATGAATGATAAGGTAGCCGTGGATATCATGATCGATCGAACGCAACTGACAGTTGTGGACGTGACAGCCTCAATTCAGGACGCACTTAACCTCTACTTAGAAGAAGGTTTCTCGCGAATTCCAGTGGTGGCTAATAATGATAAGGATAAGATTTTAGGTTACGCGTATAATTATGATTTGGTTCGCCAGGGACGTCTGAATATGGATTCCTCGGTTCGCTTGGTTTTGCGAAATATTCCAACTGTCAGCGAGAACCAACCAATCACAGAAGTGTTACAAGAGATGATTAAGCACCGGACACCAATCGTGGTTGTTAAGGATGAGTATGGTGGAACATCTGGAATTGTCACTGATAAGGATGTCTATGAAGAATTGTTTGGGACGGTTCGTGATGAGATTGATGATGTTGCCGATGATTTGATTACCAAGATGGGATCGGATGATGAAGGTAATATGCATTATAAGATTTCTGGTAAAATCACGCTCTATGATTTTGAACGTTTCTTTAAGACAACCATTCGGGTCTTTGAGGAATCAGAGATGGTGACCTTGACTGGATTCGTGCTTGATGAGCATCCAGAGGTAGAAGTCGGCCAACCAATTTATGTAGAAAACTTTGAAATCACGGCTTTAGATTTCAAAGATGCCTATATTAACGATTTTGAAGTAGTCGCTTTGCCAATTGAAGATGTTGAAGATTTAGATGAAAATTAAGGAAATAGCCGATCGGTATTAAGATCGGCTATTTTTTAGTATAATGTAGATAATCATTATAGAAGAAATAGGGGAAAAGTTTTGACAATTGGTCAGGAAATGATATCGAGTCTTATTGTTATCATTGTATTAATATTTGCCACAGTTTTTGTTGCGGCAGAATTCGCGCTCGTTAAGGTTAGAAAATCGGCGCTAGAAGATTATCAAGCTAAAAGAGAACGTCCATCACGTCAGATTAATTTGGCGATCAATATGGTCGAGAATTTAAATGAATATCTATCAACGACACAGGTTGGAATTACTTTAGCAGGACTGATTTTAGGTTGGCTGGGAGAGCGGACGGTTGCACAACTGTTGCTTGATCTGGGAATCCTACAACAAGTCCCTGGAATTGCAGCGGGAGTGGTCGCCTCAATTATTGCCTTGGTCTTTTTGACTTATATTGAGGTTGTCTTTACGGAATTGATCCCTAAGAATGTGGCGATTGAATTTCCAATTCGGGTAATTATGTTCGTGGCAACACCATTACGTGTGTTCCATTTGGTTTTCTATCCATTTGTGTGGTTATTAAATGTTTCAGCAGTGTTCTTTACTCGTTTAATGGGTCTAAAGATTGCTGATGAGGGCGAGGAAGTTTATTCCGAAGCTGAGATCTTGTCCCTAACGCGCGTTGCGGCTCGTCAGGGTGAAGTTAATGATGAAGACTATGTCTTTATGGAACGCGCTTTTGAAATGACCGACAAGGTTGCTAACGATATTATGATCGATCGAACACAATTAGAAGTAGTTGATGTGACAACCAGTGTTCGGACTGCTTTGCAAGAATATTTCACGAGCAAGCACTCGCGTTTTCCAGTTGTGGCTAATAATGACAAGGATAAAATTCTGGGTTACGTCTTTAATTACGATATTATGTATCAATCCACGATTGATGACACCGTCTCAGTGCGTAAAGTAATTCGAAATTTGCCAACAGTGCCGGAAAACATGCCAATTATGGACGTATTGAAGCGGATGATTACGAGTCGGACACCGATGGTAATTGTTGGTGATGAATATGGTGGAACATCTGGAATTGTTACTGATAAGGACATTTATGAAGAGCTCTTTGGGACCGTTCGTGACGAGGTCGACGAAGTTGCTGAAGACATGATCGAGAAGATATCCGATGATGACAACGGTACCCATGTGTACAAGATGTCCGGTAAGCTGACGTTGTATGATTTTGAGCGCTTCTTCCATACGGATATCCCAGTTTTTGATAAATCCGAGATGGTAACATTATCAGGCTTTGTATTGGATGCTGAGGATGTAATTCAAAATGGGACGCAGGTTCGGGTTGAAAACTTTGTAATTAAGGTGTTGGACTATAAGGACACATTTATCAATGAACTTGAAGTAACGCAATTACCAGTAATATAGAAAAAAGCCTTGTCACTGATTTGTTCAGTGGCAAGGCTTTTTAGATGCAAAAAGAGCCACACCTCTCAATTGAAAGATGTGGCTTTTTCAAGGGAATGAATATTTGATACATTGCTCCCCAAAATATTAGTATTTAACTTCGATATTCTCAGTTAGGATATCAGTATAGCTAAATGAGGCCCGATCAAATTCGTGACCTTGTTGTTGTAGATCTAGCACAAATACTGAACGAAATGTTTCACGGACAATAGCTTGGTGCTCGATCGTACGGTTGCGGCTTTCATGAGTTATCAAAGTAACTGTCTGGCCAATATGATCATCAAGATGTTGCTTAATTTCTGCTAATGCTGCAGGCATTTTGCACTCCTTTCGTGGGCTAACCCACAGTTAGCGGCAAATGAGACCGCTACGTAAAATGTGCGTAAATCACAAAGTAATCATTTCAGTATATCACTTTTTAGCATCCAATACAAATCCATCGAACGATAAGTAAATGGACTTGGAAAATCGTCCGTGTATTTGCTAAAATTAAAGGATGAACTTATGAATTCAAGGAGAATAGCAATGGAATCCGAACGAATTAACTGGCCAAAGTATTTTGCCTTACAGGCGACGATGTTGGCCTCACGGAGTACATGTACTCGTTTGCATGTTGGTGCGGTTATTGTAAAGGATGGTCGAATAATTGCTTCTGGATATAATGGTTCTGTTGCAGGAACGCCGCATTGTTCGGATGTTGGAGATCTAATCGTTGATGGCCATTGCATTAGAGCGGTTCATGCAGAACAGAATGCCCTTTTACAGTTGGCGAAGATGGGAATTTCAGGAGATGGTGCGGAGATTTATGTAACAGATTTCCCATGTGTGCATTGTACAAAGTTTTTGCTGCAAGCCGGTATTCGCAAAATTAACTATCTACGTAATTACAATAATGACTCATTTGCGATGGAATTGATTCAGCAAAAGAAGATTGCCTTAGAAAAGGTGACCTTAGAGCAGGCTGATTTACAGGCATTAAATTTAGAACGTTATTTGAATAACTAGGAGACGATTATGAGTCAAAATGAACAGCAATATCTAGATTTCGTACGTGATGTTATGGAACACGGAGCGGATAAGAGTGATCGAACTGGGACTGGAACGCGTTCAGTATTTGGTCGGCAGCTTCGCTTTGATATGGCAGAAGGCTTTCCGTTACTAACAACGAAACGAGTTCCATTTGGACTAATTAAGAGTGAGTTGCTTTGGTTTTTACGTGGTGATACGAATATTAGGTTCCTATTAGAACATAAAAATCATATTTGGGACGAGTGGGCCTTCAAACGTTGGATTGAGTCTGATCAATATCGCGGGCCAGACATGACAGACTTCGGTCACCGTTCGGTCGATGATGCAGATTTTAAAGAATTATATGACCAAGAACATGCGGCGTTCGTGGAGCGGATCTTAACTGATCCTGCTTTTGCGGAAGAGTTTGGTGAACTCGGCGATGTTTATGGCGCTCAATGGCGTCATTGGCGTAAAGTGCAAGGGGGCTTTATTGATCAGATTGAAGATGTGGTTGAACAGATCAAAAATAACCCAGACTCGCGACGCTTGATTGTATCAGCGTGGAATCCTGAGGCGGTGCCAACACAAGCATTGCCGGCCTGTCATACATTGTTTCAGTTCTATGTAGTTGGAAATAAACTTAGTTTACAACTCTATCAAAGGTCGGGGGATATCTTTTTAGGCGTGCCATTTAACATTGCTTCATATGCGTTACTTCTACATATGGTTGCCGCTCAGACTGGATTAGAGGCGGGGGAGTTTATTCATACCTTTGGTGATGCGCATATTTACAACAACCATTTTGCGCAGATTGAAGAACAATTATCTCGGCAGATGGCGCCGTTGCCACAATTAGTCTTGAACCCGGCGGTTGAATCATTATTTGATTACAAGATGGCAGATATCGAAATTCTGGACTATAATCCGGCTAAGTCGATCAAAGCACCTGTATCTGTTTGATAAATGATTTACGATGAAATCAAATCATGGTAAGCTTAAATAATTAACAGGGGAAATAATAATTTGGGGTTAGTGGAAAAAGCGATTTTTTCATTGCCCCTTTTTTACTGCGGTTATTTATGATTACTTTGAGAAAACGAGCATAGAATGCAGAATGCGTGACTTGGTACATCGTAAAATTGGGCACGGATATAGGTGATGAGGTTTAAAGAATGGAAAAAGAACATCTTGAATCAAGAGTTTCACGACAGAACGATAAGCATAAGAAGCGCCGCCCAAGGCGTCTAATTGTATCAATCGTTTTGTCAATTCTTGGAATTGCGTTACTAGGCGGTGGCGCGTATGCGGCCTATATTTACAATATTGCTCATAGCGCTGTGAATAAGACCTATTCATCGACTGGGAATGAGAAAGCCAATGCAGCCTTATTGAACAGTAATAAGCCATTTTCAATTTTGCTGTTAGGAACTGATACTGGTACAGATGGTAGCTTTGGCTCCAATCGTGATCGTTCGGGGTTAACGGATTCAATTATGTTAGTAGTAGTTAATCCCAAGAAGAACTCCACAACAATTGTTTCGATTCCGCGTGATGTGATGACATCGATTCCAGGTTTTGAGAGTTCTTTCCCGCAGAAACTAAATGCGGCCTATGCGTTTAAAGAAACATCTGATAGTAATGCCAGTCTTGGTGATGGCGTTAGCACAACCATGAGCACGATTGAGAAAATGTTTAATGTGCCGATTAACTATTATGCAATGGTTAATATGAGTGGATTGGGACAGGTCGTTGATCAACTTGGTGGAATTAAGGTTAATTCGCCATTGAGTTTCACATTTAGCCAAGATACTGCTGAAGAGTACGGAAACAATTTGTATCAATTTACGAAGGGCTCAAGTTCCTTCAAGTATGCGGCAGATGGTAGCACTTTTGCAAAATACACAACGATGAACGGTGATGCGGCGTTGGCCTTTGCCCGAATGCGTTATGAGGATCCGCAAGGCGACTACGGAAGGACTCTCCGCCAACGGCTGATTCTACAAGCTGTGATTGATAAGGCTAAGAGTAATCCAACTAAGATCCTAAATTCTACATTCTTTAATACGGCAGCCAAGAATATTGCGACTGATCTGACTTGGAATGATTTGTTGACGATTGGATCAAGCTATTTAAAGGCAACTGATAAAGTTACCTCTTATACAGTTCAAGGTGAGGCCCAGATGTACGATGGGGTTTCTTATCAAAGATTAACAACCAACCAGCGCCAGGCAATGACTAATAAAGTTCGGAGTGCTTTGGGATTGAAGAGCGCGAAGACGGGCTCTGAGTTTGCTGGTGAGGTGTCTAATTCGGATCTTTATAGTGTTGGTTCTGCGGACTATTTGTATTCAAGTAGTAACACAGAAAGTGATCTAACGTTAAATAGCAATAACTAAAGAATTATTTTAAGATTGGATGTTTTCTAGACTTTTAGAAAATATTCAATCTTTTTTAAGTTTTTTAGTTAAAATTGAAGGCTGTATGCTTGAAACGTTGATTTAAAGGGCGTGATTCGATGATTACCCCTTAAATATCATAAAAAATAAATAGCAAAAGCAGGTGATTTTAAGGTGGATATAGGTCGCTTACTATCACGATTGGTAAAAGGTACTGACGAGTAATATATTTTATTGTAAAATTGAAGAGTTATTATAATGAAATTAATTTGTAAGAGAGGCAGGATCCAAACATGGAGCCGAGACAAGATCGCCAGACGAGAGTTGAACGAAATCAGGTACGCGGAGCTCGAGGAATAAAAAAGACCCATCGAATTCGGAATGCCATTTTGTTGATCTTAGGCCTTCTACTTTTGATAGGTGGAGGAGTGAGTGCGTATTACTACAATAGTATTCGTTCAACCGCCAACAAAACGTATAATGATTCAGGGGTTAAAAAGCAACGTAATGTTTCTCAGATCCTTAAAGATGGGAAGCCCTTTTCAATTCTGCTACTAGGGACCGATACTGGTGAGCTAGGGCGTGATTACAAAGGTCGAACTGACACAATGATGTTGGCGACTGTCAATCCTAAGACTGATAAGGTAACGATTATGTCGCTACCTCGAGATAACTTGACAGCGATCCCAGGGTACACGAGTACCTTCCCACAGAAGTTGAATTCAGCTTATGAACTTGGTTCTTCGGCAACTGCGATCAAGACAGTTCAACAATGGCTGAATGTGCCAATTGATTTCTATGCCTTGGTAAATATGCAGGCTTTGGAGCAGGTGGTTGATCAAGTGGGTGGAGTTCAAGTTGAGTCACCACTAACCTTTAACTATAATCCTGATACAGCCCACTCAGACGGTGATAACTATTACGTCTTTACAAAGGGTTCAACAGAGTGGACACATACTGTTAACGGTAAGCAGACACAGTCATCCGATACTATGGATGGTGAGGCGGCTTTGGCATTCTCACGGATGCGTTATGCCGATCCACAAGGTGATTACGGACGTCAGCAACGTCAACGCTTGGTCGTTGAAGGAATTGTTAAAGCTGGTAAGTCTAACCCAACCAAGTTGGTTAATCAAAAGTTCTTGGACTTGATCTCAAAGAGTGCCCAGACTGATTTGACTTTTGGTGATATGTTGACGATTGTTTCAAATTACATGTCAGCAAGTAAGAACATTGTTTCAGATCATGCTCAAGGTGGCGAGATGATGATTGATGGCGTTTCTTATGAGCACGTGAGCGCAACCGAAATGCAACGTGTAACTAATAAGTTGCGGTCGTCACTTGGCTTGAGTAAAGCTAAGACTGGAAATCTGTTTGGTGGCGAAATTTCATCATCAGTATTAAGCGAATACGGAATTGTCAGTGGTGGTACTGATGATGACGAGGATACAACATCGTCGACATCAACTTATAGTACTAGCACTTACAGCACTAGTTCGAATGCTTATAGTAATTATTAAAAAGAAAAGCTCAGTGATTTTTATCACTGAGCTTTTTATTTAATCATTATCAGGGGTGACGTCTTTAGGTTGTGTCTGATTCTCTTGGTAATATGGTCGTTCTGGGATGATGATTGCTGCGATGATATAAGCAATCAATAGTGGAAATCCACTAGTTAGGACGGCCGCGAGAACGAAAATAATTCGTGTTAATGATGGATCCCAATCAAAATACTCTGCGACGCCTCCCAAGACGCCACTAAAGACGCGATTGTTTGAACGATATAGTTTCTTTGCCATAATGCCTCTCCTTTATTGAATACACCCTTTCCTACTTGAATTATATAACAAGAAAGGGGGCTTGACACAGTTAGTGCTCCGCCTTATAGTTATATTATATTATACGACATATAGTATTGTAAAGAGAAAGGGTATGGGAATGCAACTATCAAGTGAATTAATGGACGGGCTAGTTCTGTCCCTCTTGGCTCGGGAGAATCTCTATGGATACTCGCTGACCAAGCAGGTTCAGGAGCAGTTTACTGTATCTGAATCGACAATGTATCCAGTGCTACGGCGGTTAAAGGCCAAAGGTTTTGTGACCACGTATGATGAACCTTTTGAAGGACGTAATCGACGGTATTATCAAATCTCAGAAACGGGTCAGGATGAATTAAAGACGATTAAAGCAGCTTGGGATGAATTTTCAACTAAAATTAACAAGGTTATGTTAGAAGGAGTGGACAATGGAGAATGAAGTTTTCTTTCGGCAGTTGCAGGGGCATCTGAAGGGACTAACAGAAGAAGAACAGACCGATGTGGTTGAATTCTATCGAGAATACGCATCTGACGCTGGGTTGACTGGCGAAAAGTTGATTCGAGAATTTGGTACGCCAAAGCAATTGGCACGCCGAGTGCTGGTTGATTACTCAATTCGTTATGATGACATCATTGATAATGATGCACCAGATGAAAATGAATCAACCCGCGTACAACAAACCAAGCGGGTCAGACGCCAAATGAATTTACTATGGGTAGTATTATTGGCGCTTTTGACATCATGGGCCTGGATCCCAGCAGTTTTAATGATCCTAGCAGGGCTCTTTGTCTTAGTCGTCATGGTGGTTTTGACGATTTTCTTGCTGGCTTTGTCGGCAGTCGTTGGAGTTATTATGTTGGTTGCGGGTGTAGGCGTGTTGAGTCAAAGCCTAGCAGTTGGATTCTTCTGGATTGGGATTGGTTTGATTTTAACTGGAATTCAGTTTATCGCCTGGCCGATAGGTTTATTAATTTTGAAGGTTGCCTTGGATGGATTAATTACCTTTGTAAAATTCTTGGGACGGCGTTTCTCAAAGCAGAAGGGGGAGCAGATTCATGCCTAAATTACTAAAGTTAATCATTACCGGTTTTGTTCTAATTGTGATTGGGGTCATTATTTTGACGATTAGCGCTCACGCTGGTGGGGCGCATGGAGTTAACTGGAGCGGTCATGGCTTTGTGGTCGTATCAGCAGCAACGTGGTAGACTCATATATAAGTGCGGTTCATGTACTGTTCTACATTAACGAGGATTTATTATGATTATTGAGTTTATTCAGTCGCTGATTATTGGAATCGTTGAAGGAATCACAGAGTTCCTACCGGTTTCATCAACTGGCCACATTATTATTGCGGAATCATTGATGGGCTTGCCTGCGGGAGCTGTTTGGACCAAGGCGTTCGTCAATATGTTCGATTACGTGATTCAATTGGGTGCAATTATGGCAGTTATTCAGCTATATTTCACGAAATTGAATCCCTTTGCAAGCAAGAAGTCATACCGTGAGCGGGTGGCAACATGGCGTTTATGGTTTAAGGTAATCATCGGTGTTCTACCAGCAGTGGTCTTTGGGTTCTTGCTCAATGATTGGATGGATGCACATTTGATGAATCCATGGGTTGTTGCTGGAACATTGATCTTCTATGGTATCTTGTTCATTCTCTTGGAGACACGCAACGAGCGCGTTGAACCATGGCTCAGTGATCTTGATAAGATGAGCTGGAAGATGGCATTGGCCATTGGAATGTTCCAAGTACTATCAATCGTACCAGGAACATCACGTTCTGGAGCAACAATCTTGGGAGCGATGTTCTTGGGGACATCACGTTTCGTTGCTGCTGAATTCTCATTCTTTATGTCAATTCCAGTGATGTTTGGTGTATCAATCCTGAAGGTTGGTAAGTATGTGGCTGATGGAGGTGTCTTCACTGGTGCACAGACCTTTGTGATGATTGTCGGCTTCGTTGTATCGTGGATCGTAGCATTCTTTGCGATTAAGTTCATGATGCGCTATATTCAAAATCATGATTTCAAAATCTTCGGATGGTATCGAATCGTTGTTGGTATCCTCGTAATTTTGATGGGGATGTTTGGGTTGTTAAAGCTATAAGAATAAAAAAACGCCTATGCTTAGATAGTCGTTTTGATCGAACCTGCATAATGCAGGTTCTTTTTTTATCATAAATTTGATAACCAGTTGTTTGAAAAGGTGCGCTTCAATTCAGTTGGAACGCTTTGAAACTGAATACCAGGTCCTAAATAGAATAACCATGCTAATGCATCGTTGCGTTCTTTTGCTGATGTTGGGTCAATATAAGTTTCTAAGTAACCGGTTTGCTTAAAGGGATCCGTGTAGGCCAAGACAATATCAGGTAAATGAAGTTGATTAAAGCGTTCAATTGCGGTGATATCAAGTTTGAGGCTTAAGTTAGGCAGGGTCTTTTGCTTGCGGAGCAGTGTCTGGATTTTATCAGGAGTAAGTCCTTCTTCGACAGCTTGGTTGGTAATGTCGTTAATATCAGCAACTGCGATGTGTTCTTTTTGGTGGGTATCCAAATTAAAGGCATCCAAAAACCAGTTGGCGTGTCTTTGATTAATAGAGAGCACATAGACTGATAATGGAGTTTGATCAACAATCAAACTCAGGAAGCGTCCGCTTAAAGTCTGGTTGATTAACCGCATGAGGATTGGATGTGCAAAATCTTGTAGTTCAACAATGTTTGCCTGTGTTTCGTTGCTATGTTCAAAGCGAAGGAGCTTCTGCAATTCAAGTAGATCGTCTTGCTGGGCTTGCGAGGCAATATTGAGCAATTTCTCTGTAATTGATCGGCGATCCTGTAAGTATGGCATCTGTTGATTAGTTGTCGCCATAAAACTTACAAAGAGTGCTTTGAGCTCAGAATCCGTGAATTGAACAGCTGGGAGCAGTTTATTCTCCATGATTTCGTATCCGCCGTCACGACCGTATTCAGCAATTAAAGGCATGCCTAATTCCTCAATGGCATGGATGTCACGAATGGCGGTACTGCGCGAAATATCAAATTCAGCCATTAATTGGCTAATTGTAAAGTGTTGACGATTGTTCATAAAGCGCATCATTGTGTTAATTCGATTAGTTTTATTCATGTTTCACCTCAAAGGGTGTCAATTTCTGACACCCTTACATTCTATAATAACTTTATCAAATGAAAAGAGGAAAGCAATATGGTTGACTATAAGGTTGAAACGAAGGAGCAATTTAAGGTGTTAGCGATTGGTCGTGAGTTGGCAGTGGGTACAGGCGAGAATCCATATGCGGCGATGGCTGAGCAAAAAGTTGCTTTGTGGGAGGGCGTGAATCAGGATTAACGCTTTGAAAATTTAAAGCCGCAAGCAAAGAATGGCTATTTGAATTCACCGTAAATGAGAATATCGGTGGTGCATTTATGTATTATGTTGGCGTTGAGAGTGATGCTAATGTTGAAGGGGACGATATGCGGTCAATTGATTTCCCTGCTGGTAAGTATATTGTCGTTGAAGGGACTGCCAAGACTGCGCCTGAATTATTTGCGAACCTAGAAGGAGCAGCGTTTTTTGAGATTCTACCAAATAATACTGAATATATGTATGTTGGTGGACCGAATGCGATTTTAAAGACGGCGGAAAGCGCTACTGAAGTTAAAGGGCAAGCATGGATCCCAGTTGTAGCTAAATAAGCTAAAAATAAAACCCGCTTTAATTTAATTAAAGCGGGTTTTATTTATAGATATGATTGTTTGTGCAAATCTTCAAGTGATTCTAGATGGAATCCTTTACGTGATAAGACACGAATAATTTTAGATAGACGACCCTCATCTACAGAATCAGGTAAGGTAAACATGATTCGGACTGTCCGAGGATTGTTGTCGGGATTTAAAGTCATTGAGGAACTAATTAACGTATATCGTGAAATGATTTTAGCAGCCTTTTCCAAACTACCGCGTTCGCCATCAGTAAGCAAAGTTAGTGTGTAGCGACCTTCGTCAGTCTGGAGTGATTGTGCCAAAAGGTCCATTAGACGACTGTGGGTAATAATACTTAAAAAGTGATTATCCTCATCCAAGATCGTGATAAATGGCAAGTCACGCATGTTAAAAATTAATTCAAAGAAAGTGGCATTGATACCAATAAACTTAGTTGTATTACGCATCATAGCGGTGACGGGCAGGTTACGCTCGCCACCATTCATCAAATGCTGGTAGATATGCATTTTATAAATAGCACCGCGAAACAACTGACCTGATGTGTCCAAGATTGGAATCGCACGCATACTGGTGTATTCCTCGAAAAGGGCCAAGGCTTCTTCAATTGTGGCATCTTCACTAATCGTAATTAGCTCATCGCGAGGCTTAATTAAAGTTGCTAGCATTAGTCGACCTCATTTCATTTCATAATTTAATAATTATATCATGTAAATCTTATCTTAGACAGTTGCCTACACGCTGATTCCTAATCTTTTGAGAAAATTATTAAATTATTTGGTGATAGAAAACGACTTTGCATGAGAATCTTAGCAAAGTCCTCAACATTTTCAGGATTATCTTTGTTAATCCAATGGCGCACAAGATAAACGACGTTATTTACAACGATTTCTTTAGTATAATCAATAGGCAGGGCATCTGAAAAATGACCGTTACCTAACTTGAGCTGTTGAGTAAATGTTTCATCAACAACGTCCTTAATCTCATTAAAGAATTGTGGGTCACCATTTGGCGACATGAGAACCTTCATTGTCCAGCGCTCTTGATCAATGTAGTAAAGCGCGTTATTAAACAACGTATATAGGTTGTCACTCAATGCTTCGTTACGTGAACTGGCATCGGTCGTGCTATACGATTCAATTGTTGCGCCGATGTTTTTCTTTACAATTCCGGCAATGTTGTTGTGAAGATCGCCCTCAATACTGGCTAATAGTTCGTGCTTATCAGCGTAATGTACATAGAATGTACCACGACTTACAGCCGCTTCACGTGTTAAGTCAGAAACGGTTAGATTGCCGAAGCCTTTAGTTTCAACTAATGCGATGAAAGCTTTTCTAATCTTTGCACGCGTTAAGTCAGTTCGTTCGCTTTGTTTCATATCCATTTACCCCCTAAAATTGAACACATTTACCTAATCTATCCATTGAATAGTTATACCCAAGTGTTATTATGTATCATTGAAAGAAAATATTCAACACATTGTTTAATAATAAAATAAAAAAAGAGGAGGCTTTGTACAATGTTTAAGGCTGAGTGGGGCTGGTTTAAAAATAATAAGTTTTATTATGTAGTAATGGCCGCCTTAATTTTAATTCCAACCATCTATACGGTTGTGTTCTTGAGTTCATTATGGAATCCATATGGGGAGACACAAGATATTCCGGTAGCGGTTGTTAATTTAGATCAAAAGAAAACGTATGAAGGAAAAGAATTAAATTTGGGGGCCGACTTAGCGAAGAATTTGACTAAGTCAGATGCGATGGACTTTAGCGTAATTTCTAAGTCTAAAGCAAAAGAAGGCATCGATGATGGTAAGTACTATATGGTAATTACCATTCCAAAGGACTTTTCTAAAAACGCAACGACTTTGACAACATCAAAGCCAACGCAGATGAAGCTAAAGTATGAAACCAGTTCAGGTCAAAGCTTCGTTGCTGGTAAAATGACCGAAGCAGCGGTTAAGGAAGTTGTTACGAATGTTTCAACTGAGGTGACTAAGACCTATGCCAAGACTTTGGTCGGCTCAATCAAGCAATTGGGTGCTGGAACGAAGGAAGCTAGTGAAGCTAACACTAAGCTGGCTAGTGGTACAAAGGACGCGCAAGATGGTGCTACGGCAATTCAAACTAACTTGCAAGCTCTTGCTGATGGTAGTTTGACACTTGAAAATGGAACTAAGCAGGCACAGAGTAAGTTGTCTGAGTATACTGCTGGTGTTTCTCAGGCGGATGCTGGTAGCAAGACATTGAGTGCGGGTATTAGTGATTATACTGCTGGTGTGGCTAGTGCCGCCACATATAGTCAGCAGATAAAGGCTGGCTTGGATAAGATGAATAGTGAGTTGAATTCGAGCGAGACTCAAGCTCAATTAGCAGAGTTAAATCAAGAGTATGCTCAGTTGAAGCCTTATCTTAGCGATAGTGGTTTACAAGATCTCATTAAGACTTACAAGACCGCCACAAATAATTCGCTTGATGCTGCATTGTCGGCTAATGGCATCGATGGTGATAAGAAGGCTGCCATTGAAAATGATTTTGCTAATAACCAAGCTAAGGATGAATCCATAGTTAAAATTGAGGCTAAACTTAATAGTTTAATTAAGGATGGTAAGTTAAGCCGGGCGATGCAGCAAATTGACAGTGCATTGGGTCAGGTAACCGAACTACAAACCGATG
Source organism: Weissella muntiaci (assembly GCF_008107635.1). Taxonomy (GTDB): domain Bacteria; phylum Bacillota; class Bacilli; order Lactobacillales; family Lactobacillaceae; genus Weissella; species Weissella muntiaci. Next base: position 23,543 of record NZ_SDGZ01000018.1, read on the forward strand.
TTTCGAGGCTATCATCTGGAATTGATCAAGTATCAGATGGGCTGAATACACTGAATGGTAAGTCCGCTGAACTACAAAACGGTTCTCAAAACATAACAACTGGACTGGACACACTAAGCGGTAAAAATCAAGAAGTACTAAGTGGTATTAGCCAACTCAGCGATGGTGCAAGTACGATTACTTCAGGCAGTCAAACATTGGCATCTAAGTCTGGTGAATTGGCAAGTGGTTTGGGAAGTGCTGTTAGTGGTAATCAAACATTAGCTGACAAGTTGGGCGACGCAAGTAAGAAGACAAACTCACTTAAGTCAAACAACACGGTCTTCAATCAGATTTCGAAGCCAGTTACATCACAAGGTCACGAAAAGGATCGAATTCCAAATAACGGAACTGGTATGACACCATACATGTACTCAGTTGGGCTATATGTTGGTATGCTATCATTCAATGTGATGATGGACATGGTTACACCACGTCGTCGACCAAAGAGTTTCCTTGGTTGGTTCGGAGCTAAGTTATCATTGTTGACCTTCTACGGTGTAGTAGCGGCAAGTTTGGTCTTTGCTCTATCAACATGGCTCTTGGGATTGCGCCCAGTTGATCCATTGGCAACTTATGGTATGTTGGTCTTAACAGCTATGACCTTCGGAGCGATTGTGACATCGATGGTGCTTTGGTTCAAGAAGCCAGGTTCATTCGTGGCCGTGGTATTCTTGGTCTTGCAACTATCAGGTTCAGCTGGAACATATCCAATTCAGACTTCAAGTGCCTTCTTCAAATGGTTGAATCCATATCTACCAATGACCTATGCGGTTCGCGGTTTCCGTGAAACAATTATGATCGGTGGATCGGCTTGGCCAGATGTTAAGGTCTTACTTGGAATTCTAGTGGTCTTCTTGATTATTATGAGTGGTTATTACGCAGTTAATATGCACACTTATAAGATGATGAAGGATCCAGTTGCAATTGAAGATTAAATTAAAAGAAACGTTTGAGGTGTGAGCCTCAAACGTTTTTTATCTTTATCAATTGTGATTTTAACGAGTAATAATGCTAAAATTATAGATGCCCTTTAGTGGGGCACAACAATAAGTAAATACGATTTTATAATAAAAAATGTGAGATTCGTCAACTAACGACGAGCGCAATGGGGTGGGATGTTATTATCTCAGCCCATTTCGTGCATTGTGAAATGAGAAGTAGGGGTGTAAATAATGAAGTTAATTGTTGGATTAGGGAACATTGGGAAAGAATATGACCATACGCGGCATAATATTGGCTTTATGACCGTTGATGCACTTGCGGCCGCTAAAGGGGTCGAGTTTAAACTTGATAGTAAGCACCATGCAATGACGGCGACGGTGATGTTGTCAGGTGAGAAAGTTATGTTAGTTAAACCAACAACCTATATGAATGAGTCAGGGCAAGCAGTTGGACCATTGATGAAGTACTATAACCTAGATTTAGCAGATTTATTAGTTGTCCAAGATGATATGGATATGGATCTCGGTCGGTTACGTTTGCGTGCCAAAGGGTCAGCTGGCGGGCATAATGGCATTAAGAGCATTACAAATCATTTGGCAACGCAAAACTTTAGTCGTTTGAAGTTCGGTATCGGTCATCCAAGTCATCAACACCAAGCGGTTGTTGATTTTGTTTTGGGCAAATTTGGTAAGGATGAAGATGTTGACGTTTTACGTGGAATTGATAAGGCCTTAGAGATCTTTGAGGCGTTTGCGAATGGCGATGATATGCCAACGTTGATGAATGCCTTTAATTAAGGGGGAGGAACTTTAGTGGCGATCTTTGATTTATTTAAAAACGATGTCGACTTTGAAAAACTGGTGTCGGCAAGCAAAGCTGGTGGTCGGCATCTAATTACGAGTCTGACAGGGACAGCGCGGGCGACGTATCTTGCGGCTTTGTGGAAGGCAAGATCAGTGCCCATGGTCATTACAACGGATAACCAATTCCATGCTGATCAGTTGGCAGAGGACTTGGCGGCTTTGATGGGTGCCGAACATGTGGGCGTTTTCCCGAGTGAAGATACGATCGTGGCAGAAATTGCAGTGACTTCGTTGGATACAAAGCTTGCCCGAGTTGAAGCCCTTAATTTGCTGTTGCATGATCCGTTGGCGGTTGTGGTAACACCAGTTGCAGGTGCGCAACGTTATTTACCACCGGTTACTTTGTTTAAGTCAACAACTTTGAAGATTGATTTTGAACGTGAATATGAATTAAACGATCTGGCAGCCGAACTTGTTCGAATGGGATACGTTCGTAGTAACGGCGTTGAACAACCTGGTGAGTTTGCGATGCGTGGTTCGATTGTTGATATTTATCCCCTTAATTTAGACAATCCGGTACGTCTGGACTTTTTTGACACCGAACTGGATTTACTTCGAACCTTTGATGTTGAAACACAACGGTCATTAGAAAACCTGCCAAGTGTTGAGATTTTACCAGCGACTGATTTGGTCTTAAACAAAAATGAATTCCAGGCAATTAAAGATCGGCTAGAAATCGAGATGACCGCTGAGCGTGATCGGTTGACGGGAGCTGATAAGCGTCATTTGACGGAAAGCATTACGCCAATGTTGGCGGCTTTGGATCAGGAGCTGTTATTACCAGAAATCCGCCAGTACCTCCATTTAGTCTATCCAACGGCTGCAAATATTTTAGACTATTTGCCACAAGAAGGGATCGCTGTTTTCGATGACTATCCACGGGCCTTGGAGAATAGTCAGGCAAGTCTCGAGGAGAATATTGCTTGGTGGGATACGAAAGTTACTGAGCAGCAAGTCCTGAAGAAAATGGATTATAGTTGGCAGTTAGCTGATTTGGCGCGCGACGTGACGCAGACATCGGTTGTCTTTTCGCCTTTACAACGTGGAATTGGAAATCTAAGACAGAGTACATTAACAAACGTGGTTGTTAGACCTGCTCAGCAATTCTTTGGACAGTTAAATTTGTTAAAGGGTGAATTAGAGCGCTGGCAGAAACAAGCAATGACAGTTGTTTTTGCGGCCAATTCAACTGAGCGTGTTCAGAAGATTATTGATAATTTAGCGGACTTTGGAATTAAAGTTAATCAGGTGGCGGTTGATAAAATTGTCGCAGGGCGAACACAGGTAACTCAGTTAGCCTTGAGCGCTGGTTTCGAGTTACCGGCGCAAAAGTTAGTTGTGTTAACGGAACGTGAATTGTTCCAACAAGTTCAGCGTAAAGTACCAAAACGGCAGACGTTGTCGAATGCGGAACGCTTGAAGTCATACAATGAGCTAAAGCCAGGCGATTATGTTGTGCATGTGAACCATGGTATCGGAATCTATGAGGGTATGGAGACGATTGAGAATCGTGGAGTCAAGCAAGACTACATTACGATCGGCTTTTTAGATGACGCGAAGATCTTTATTCCAGTCACGCAACTTGACTTGGTCCAAAAGTACGTTGGTTCAGCGGAAAAGGCGCCTAAGTTAACCAAGCTAGGCTCACCACAATGGGCAAAGGCTAAGGCGAAGGTTGCGAAGCGGGTAGCTGATATTGCAGACGAGTTAATTCAGTTGTCTGCTGAACGTGAATTACAAAAGGGTTATGCCTTTGCGCCGGATGATGATGAAATTCGGCGCTTCGAGGATGCCTTTCCTTATCCTGAGACCCCTGATCAGCTTCGATCAGCGGCTGAAATCAAGAAGGATATGGAGCGAATTCGACCAATGGACCGACTTTTGGTCGGCGATGTCGGCTTCGGTAAGACAGAAGTCGCTTTCAGAGCGGCGTTTAAGGCTGCTCATGAGGGAAAGCAAGTCGCGATGCTTGCGCCGACAACGATTCTAGCTCAACAACATTATGATTCAATGCAAAGTCGTTTTGATGATTTTGGAATGCGAACAGCCGTTATTTCACGTTTTCAAACGGCCAAGCAGGTAAAGGACATCAAAGAACGCCTAAAAAAGCATGAAATCGATATTATTGTTGGTACACATCGGGTGATTTCAAAGGATATTGAGTTTGCTGATCTTGGTTTGGTGATTATCGATGAGGAACAACGTTTCGGGGTGCGCCATAAAGAAAAGCTTAAACAGATGCAACCAGATGTCGATGTATTGACACTGACGGCAACGCCAATTCCACGAACCTTGAATATGTCAATGGTCGGCTTACGTGATCTATCAGTGATTGAGACGCCACCTGCGAACCGTTACCCGATCCAAACGTATGTTATGGAACAAAATCTGGGTGTTCTGGCGAATGCAATTGAGCGTGAGATGAGCCGTGGCGGTCAGATTTATTACCTTCATAATCGTGTCGAAGATATTGCGCAGGTAGCGGCGATGATTGAGCAGGTTTCACCAGAGGCACGTGTCACATATGTGCATGGTCAGATGTCAGAGGCCCAGCTTGAAGGTGTTTTGATTGACTTTATTAATGGTGAATACGACGTTTTGGTGACGACAACGATCATTGAAACGGGTGTTGATATTCCTAATGCTAACACGTTGTTTGTTGAGAATGCCGACCATATGGGATTGGCGCAACTATATCAACTTCGTGGACGAGTTGGACGTTCAAACAATATTGCCTATGCTTACTTCACCTATCCGGGCACAAGGACGGTTAATGAGGAAGGCGAGAAACGTTTGACGGCAATTCGAGATTTCACTGAATTGGGATCAGGCTTTAAGATCGCGATGCGTGACTTATCAATTCGTGGTGCGGGTGACCTACTTGGTCAACAGCAACATGGATTCATCAATGCGGTTGGATACGACCTATATACACAGATGTTGCAGGAAGCGGTCGCTCAAAAGAAGGGGCAGGGCACTAAGGTACAAAGCAAGGCTGAGCTTGACTTGCAAGTTGAGGCCTTCTTGCCGGAGAATTATATTGCAAATGGTCCACAAAAGATTGACCTGTACCAAAGGATTAGAAAAGCGACAACGGAAGATGAATACACTGAAATCGCAGAGGATCTCCAAGATCGCTTTGGCGATTTGCCGGCAACGGTTAGCAGGTTATTGCTTGTTGGGCGCTTGAAGTCAGCGGCCGATCGTGTAAGAATTAAACAAATTAAACGCGATTTTGCACGTAGAAACATTTTATTGATATCTTTTGAAAAAGAAACCACGGTTGCTGGTGCAACGTTCATTAGTGCGTTGGCGCAGGGACATTTGAAGGGCCAGATTAAACAAACGGAGCCACTCAAGGTTGAAGTGGTACTTCAGCCGAATATGAGTGAAGATGAGTGGCTTTTGGAACTTTTGCATTTAATTGATGAGTTGGCACCGATCGAGGAAGGTACGCATGAAAAAGGCTAAAGGTCAAAACTTAGTGGTAGGCGCTGGTGTGTTAGCGCTGGCAGGACTAGTTGCTAAAGTTTTGTCAGCCGTCTACCGGGTACCCTTTCAGAATTTAGTTGGGAACACCGGATTTTATGTCTATCAACAGGTTTATCCAATTTATGGTATCGGCATGGTTTTTGCCTTATCTGGCTGGCCGGTCTTTGTATCAAAGCTAATTGCTGAACAAAGCGATGATCCATTAAATCAACAACTGATTGCACGACGGATGTTTTGGTTACTGTTGGGGATTTCTGCTGGTCTGTTCGCGTTGATCTATGGTGGTGCACCTGTATTGGCAATCCTGATGGGAAACGACCGCCAATTAATTGGCGTGATTCAAGCAGTTGCTTGGATGTTTTGGTTTATGCCATTTCTAACAGTCGGGCGGGGTTTTGCTCAAGGACGTCAGGATATGTTACCAACCGCAATATCGCAGGTTATCGAACAAATCGTTCGTGTAGCGGTTATATTGATTGCTGCCTATTGGGCGATGAATCACGATTGGTCGATGTATCGAATGGGCGCATGGACGACCTTTTCTGCAACAATTGCGGGCTTGGCGGCAACTATTACTTTAACCGCTAGTCTAAGATCAGTTTGGCAGGATCCACTACCGAAGGCACTTGGCAAAAGACCAGAATTTGCATGGTCAAGATTGTTTAAACGTTTGCTTGATGAAGGTGGCTTATTGGCGATGATTGCAGCTTTATTGGTTTTGCTGCAATTAATGGATTCTTTCTCAGTCAAAGTTTTACTAGAGCAGAGTGGTTTAACGGCAACGCTTGCGGAGGCAACCAAAGGAGTCTATGATCGCGGTCAGCCAATGGTTCAATTGGGGATGGTGGTTGCAACTGGTTTGGGGACGTCTCTATTACCAGTATTACGGCAGCATATTTTACGCGAAGACGAGGATGCCTTTCGAGCTGATTTTCAAATGACCATGCGGTTATCGGTCCTCTTTTCAGTCATTACGACGGTTGGATTGATTGTAATTATGCCGACATTGAACCAAATGTTGTTTGGTAGCATGCAGGGTTCAAAAGCTCTATCTTGGTATAGCCTAACAATTATTCCAGCAACCTTGATCACAGTTTTAGTAGCAACGTTACAAAGCCTAAATCGAACGAGAGGCTTGGGCTGGATGATTACAGCGACGATTCTTTTGAAAATTGGCTTGAATGCTTTGCTTGTACCAGGATGGCAAATTGATGGTGCCAGCGTTGCGACCTTAATTGCGTTGTTGCCGCTGACAATCTTCACCATTGTCCGAATTCCAAGGTTCGTTTGGTCAAATTGGCGTCCGAGTCGTTGGTATGCTAAGCTGGCAAGTATCAGTATTATGGTCGGTAGTCTTGCTGGCTTCTGTCGGTATTATGGTAGTCTGGTTTTGGGAAGCTCGCGAATAGCAAGTATCGAAGTCACATTGTTAGCAGTAGTAGTTGGAACAGGCGCCTTTATTGGTGGTTTAGTTTGGACACAGATTTTGTCAGCTGATGAGTGGAAGGCGTTACCTAAAGGTGACCGAATATATGAAAGATTAATGAAGAGGAAATAATATGCGATTAGACAAATTTTTGAAAGTGTCACGTTTGATTAAGCGCCGGACTGTGGCAAAAGAAATTGCCGACCAAGGTCGGATTGATATTAATGGTAAGACAGTTAAATCATCAAGTGATGTTAAAGTCGGAGATGAGTTGACAATTCGTTTTGGAAATAAAGTCTCAACAATTAAAGTGCAAGAAATCGTTGAAACAACCAAGAAAGACGATGCTGATCGGATGTATGAGATTGTTGGTGAAGAGTATCTCCAAGAGTCTGCCGAAAACACTGACAAATAAAAAGTAACGTTGAGTTATAAAATCTTGTAAAAAGTTTAAAGAACACCTTAAAAAAGTCAAATTTGCTATAAAGCAAGTTAAAGTAGAGTCAGATAAATTTCTTGAAGTAATCAGCATTTTCAAGTAGAGGGGAAAATCCATGGCTCAACAATCGAAGCGACAAGTGAATATTCATCCTCTTAATCCAGAGGGTGCTCGTGAGTTGCAGTTTCAGAGTAATCTGGGACAGGCACAAAAAACACGAGATACGAACATGCACTTGTTGCGCCGACGTTTTGGTTGGGTCTTGGTTCTTCTAGTTGTGATTGTTGGAGTTGTTTCTGTCACAAATGGAATGCGTGATTATACAACGATTTCAGCTCAGGTTACATCGGCTGACAAAACTTTGGATAGCACAAAAGCTGAGGGCAAGAAGCTTAAACAGCAAAAATCTGATTTGAATAATAAAGATTACTTACAAAAGTACGTTCGTGAGAAGCTAATGTACACAAAGTCAGGCGAGTTAGTATTCAGCTTACCTAACGATAATAGTTAATAAGTTGTTGATATACATGTTTGGCATGAGGCTGGGACAGAAATTTCTGTTCCAGCCCCTTTTGTAAATTTAAGAGGTGATTTTATGCAAGCTCATGTGGTGCGAGCAAATTTGATTCAGCAAATTAGAAAAGAACAATTATTTAATGATCGTGATCATCTTGTGGTAGCTGTGTCAGGTGGGTATGATTCATTGCACCTGCTGTACTGGTTGACAGAGCTGGGCTTGCCGGCGGACCTCCAGCCGAAGGTCAGTGCGCTGTACGTGAATCACCAACTGCGGGATGATGCCAAATCAGAGGAGCAATTGATTGAAAAGACTTTTGCAAAATTGGCCGATCGATTGCAAACTGCTGAAATTGTGAGGTTAAACTGGGAGGCCCAGCCAACGAGTGCGGTTGAAGAACAAGCCCGGGCGAAAAGATATGCAGAATTGTTGAATTTTGCGCGGAAGGTTGGGGCTAATAAAATCGTTACGGCTCATCATCAAGGTGACCAGGTCGAGACAATCTTATATAAGCTACTTCGTGGCGGACAGCTGTCCCAACTAGGTGGCATGGCACGACAGATGGAATACACGGATGATGTTGATTTGATTCGACCATTTTTGGGATTGTCTAGGGAGCAATTAAGTGCCGTATTGCATACACCGATTACCGAATGGATTGAGGATTATACAAATCAAGACCGCCGTTATGCACGAAATCTTTTGCGGGGAGATGTCTTGCCAATGCTGGAGCGAATTAACCAGCGTGTGGATCAAAATATTATCAAGTTCTCGGAGCAAATCATGGCATTGGAACAGTTAGCAACCCCTGTTTTGGCGGAGAAAGTTGATGATCTAGAGCGTGGAACATTAGACTGGACTGAGAATGAAAGTATCTTAGTATTGGTTTTGCAAAAATGGCTAAACAATCAAGATATTTTTAACGTTAAAGACCGACAATTGTTACAGGCAATTACTATGATGCGCAATCAGAACATCAATCGAGGTGAGATTTTATTGGCAGATGGTTTAAGTTTGTTACGAATCAAGAATCAGTTGAATTTAATCAAAAAAGATTTGTAAGTAGATAGAATTGTTTGGGAATAAAGTTTACATTAAAATGACTAAAAAAATTAAGAATATTTGTGTTATTATTGTTACTATGTAACGGTAGAGAAACCTTTATATTTAGGAGAATACAGACCCATGAGTCAAAATGACATGAACAATGACATTGAGCGCGTTCTATATAGCGAAGCTGACATTGCCGAAGCAGCTGCAAGAATTGGACGAGAACTATCAAAAGATTATGATGGTCGGACTCCAATCCTGCTCTCAGTTCTGAAAGGGGCTGTTCTGTGGACCGTTGATGTAATGCGACATATTCAATACGCTGAAATTGAATTTATCGATGTTTCAAGCTATCACGGCGGCGTGGCCAGTTCAGGTGAAATTGATCTGATCACGGACCTAAAAGCGGACATTGTTGGTCGCGATATCATTATCTTAGAGGATATCGTCGATACAGGGCGTTCGTTAAAGTTTATGGTTGATCTACTGAATAAGCGTGGAGCGGCTTCAGTTAAGGTTGCTAGTTTGCTTGATAAAAAAGAGGGCCGGGTCGTTGAGGCAAACGTAGATTACGTGGGCTTTGACGTTCCAAATGCTTTTGTGGTCGGATATGGTCTTGATTATAAGGAACTATACCGTAACTTGCCATATGTCGGTATTTTGAAGCGCGAGGTCTATGCACCTGAGCATAAAGATACTTTGGCAAGCAATTTAGGATAAAATGATACACATATTAATTTTAATATGTAATATGGGAGGAACACATGGACAAGAAGCCACAAGGCAGTAACAATTTTGTTCGTAATAGTTTGTTCTATGTAATTGTCATCCTAGGAATTTTAGGTTTGATTTATTGGGTAGCAGGGCCTTCACAAGGAACTACTACTGAAAATATTTCAACTTCAAAGTTCTTGACAGTATTACAGGACAAGAAGGTTAAGAACTTTACAATCAAGCCTGGTGCTGGTGTTTATGAAGTGAGCGGTGAGTATCGCACTGCGAAAAAGTCAAATACTAAAACCGACTCAGGGATCCTTGGTTTTGCTAGCCAAGGTTCAACAAGTAAGGTCAGCCATTTTACAACAAAAGTAATCGCATCTGATCCGATTTTGAACAAGATTGGGGATTCTGCAAGTAAGACTAGTACAGATATGAAGACACAACAGCAAGACTCTGATGTCTTGAGTAACATTTTGGTAACTGTAATACCAATGTTGTTGATCTTCGGTGTTCTGTATTTTATGATGAATGGAATGTCACAAGGCGGTCAAGGTGGTCGTGGCGGTGGCGTAATGGGCTTTGGAAAGTCAAAGGCCAAGCCTGCCGATCCATCAAGCAACAAGATTCGCTTCCAAGATGTAGCTGGAGCCGAAGAAGAGAAACAAGAACTTGTTGAAGTTGTTGAATTTTTGAAGGATCCTAAGAAGTTCACAAAGCTTGGGGCACGAATTCCATCAGGTGTACTACTTGAGGGCCCTCCTGGAACTGGTAAGACATTATTGGCTAAGTCAGTTGCCGGTGAAGCCGGTGTACCATTCTTCTCAATTTCTGGTTCTGATTTCGTTGAAATGTTTGTCGGAGTTGGAGCAAGTCGTGTTCGTGATTTGTTCGAAAACGCTAAAAAAGCTGCTCCATCAATCATCTTTATTGATGAAATTGATGCTGTTGGTCGTCAACGTGGCGCCGGCATGGGCGGTGGAAATGACGAACGTGAGCAAACTTTGAATCAGATGTTGATTGAGATGGACGGGTTTGAAGGCAATGAGGGTGTTATCGTAATTGCCGCAACAAACCGTTCAGATGTGCTTGATCCGGCCTTGCTTCGTCCGGGACGTTTTGACCGTAAGATTTTGGTTGGTCGTCCAGACGTAAAGGGACGTGAGGCAATCTTGAAGGTTCATTCAAAGAATAAGCCACTTGATTCTGATGTTGATTTGAAGGAAATTGCTAAGCAAACACCTGGTTTTGTGGGTGCTGACTTGGCAAACTTGTTGAACGAAGCTGCTTTGATGGCCGCTCGACAAGGTAAGAACACTATCACAGCAGAAGATGTTGATGAAGCAGAGGATCGTGTCATTGCTGGTCCAGCAAAGAAGGATCGCGTTGTTTCTGAGAAGGAACGTAAGACAGTTGCTTATCACGAAGCAGGTCATGCGATTGTTGGTTTGGTACTGAACGATGCACGTGTCGTCCACAAGGTTACAATTGTGCCACGTGGTCGCGCCGGCGGATATGCAATTATGTTGCCACGTGAGGATCAAATGTTGATGTCTAAAAACGACGCCATGGACCAAATTGCTGGTTTGATGGGTGGTCGTGCAGCTGAAGAGGTTATCTATAGCCAAAAGTCTTCAGGAGCATCAAATGATTTCGAACAAGCAACTGGTATTGCTCGTTCAATGGTGACGCAGTATGGAATGTCTGATAAGTTGGGAATGGTGCAACTTGAGGGTGGTGGACAACCATTCCTTGGCCGTTCGTATGGTGATTCACCAAACTATTCAGAAGCAACTGCTCGCTTGATCGATGAAGAAGTACGTCGCATTACAAATGAAGGTTACGCAAAAGCTCATGATATCATCGTACAGTATGCCGATGCACATGAAGCGATTGCACAAGCCTTGTTGAAGTACGAGACTTTGGACGAAAAGGCAATCTTGTCATTGTTTAAGACTGGTAAAATGCCAAATGATATTGACGAGGACGAAGATGTTCGTCCAATGTCTTATGATGAAGCTAAGACAGCAGTTCAACACAAGGATGCAGATACGTCTAACGTTGACGAGGGTGGCGAGACAATCACTCCCGAAGACGACAATTCAATTGAATAGTTGATTTAAAACTACGTTATCTTCAAGCCTAGCTTGTCGATGACGTAGTTTTTGTTTAAGGATTTTGCGGACTAACGCCAACATATGGCAGTCGAATGATTGAACATGGTAAGATAGATAAAATTAGAAGATACGAATCGAGGAAATAAAATGACTGATAAGTTGATTCGCGTAACGACGATGGACGGCAATTTCAGAGCAATTGCTGTGGATGCTACTGTAATGATGCAAGAGGCAGCAAAGTTTCACGATGCCACACCACTTGGCGTTGAAATCTTGGGGCGCGCTTTAATTGGCTCACTATTGGTGTCTAATGCGGTGCTTAAAGGTGAAGAGCGGCTAGCTGTGTCAATTGATGGTAATGGGCCTGCAGGTAAGATCGTGGTTGAAGCCAGTGCAACTGGAGCAGTTCGGGGTTATGTAAGTAATCCGCAGGTTGAATTGCCACTGCTTGAGAATGGTCAGGTCGATGTTGCGGGCGCTGTAGGAACGGATGGTTTTCTGAGTGTCACTAAGGAAATTGATTTTGGGGAACCATTTACTGGATCGGTACAATTAATTACCGGACAAATTGCTGATGATTTCACCTATTATATGGCGAAGTCGGAGCAAATTCCTTCAGCCGTTGCTGTATCTGTTAAAGTAGACGCAGACAGCCAAGTTTTGGCGGCTGGTGGCTTCATTATTTCAGCTTTACCGGACGCAACAGATGAAGCAATTAAAGCACTTGAAGAGAAACTAGCAAGTTTCCCAAATATCTCAGTACAATTGTTGGACGGCTTTACACCTTACGACGTACTGGAAAAGGTTTTTGGTCATGAGACGATTAAGCTACTTTCGGAGACCGATGTTGCGCTATTTCCAGCCATGACGAAACATGAATACGGACGCATGCTTGGAACTTTACCAGTCGAACAACTCCAAGAAATGCTCCGGGATGATCATGGTATAAATATCGTTGATCGATTTACTGGGCGTGAAATTGACTTTAACGAGGCTGAATTGGCGTCAATTATTGAAGTGAAGCAAGCCGAAGCAGAATAACACTTGCAAATTAATAAGCATCTTGGCAAACTAGTCTATGACTGTGGCTAAATAGCTAACTAAAATAAAACAAAGAAAACGAGGCATTATAATTATGGCTGATCAATCAATGATGTCATTAAATGATCAAATGCTTATTCGTCGTGAAAAAATGACGGAATTGAGAGAAGCAGGGATTGATCCTTTTGGACATCGCTTTGAGCGTTCACATACAGCAGCGCAATTACACGAATTATTTGATGGTGATACAACTGAAGAACTTGAGTCTGCAAATAATGTGGTTACGATTGCCGGTCGTATGATGACAAAGCGCCGTTCTGGGAAGTTGACTTTTGCTGATATCAAAGATCGTTCAGGACGAATTCAGATCTTCGTTCAAAAGCCAGTTATTGGTGAAGAAGCTTATGAGTGGCTGAAAAAGTCTGATCTGGGTGACATTATGGGCATTACCGGAGTGGTCATGAAGACCAAGGCTGGCGAGCTTTCAGTTAACGTTACTGAGATCACACATTTGTCTAAGGCTTTGCGTCCGCTTCCTGATAAGTATCATGGATTAACAGATGTTGAAACACGTTATCGTCAGCGGTATCTTGATTTGATCGCTAATCCGGATTCAATGGATCGGTTCATGAAGCGATCAAAGATTATCTCGGCTATTCGTTCATATATGGATGGAGAAGGCTTTATTGAAGTTGAGACGCCAATCTTGATGACCGCCGCTGGTGGAGCAACCGCGCGACCATTCGTGACGCATCATAATGCTCTCGATGTAGATATGTACATGCGAATTGCCACTGAGTTGCCACTGAAAAGGCTGATTGTCGGTGGTATGGAGCGTGTTTATGAAATTGGTCGAATTTTCCGGAATGAGGGAATGGACCCAAAGCATAATCCAGAGTTTACTACCATGGAAAGCTATGCCGCTTATTTTGACTTCAAAGATGTCATGGAAGAGACCGAGAATATTTTTAAGGCGGCTGCACGAGCTGTGACACCTGAAATGAAGGTAGTTTATCAAGGACATGAAATTGATCTTGCTAAGCCATTTGCGCAAAAGCATATGTTGGATTTGATCAAAGAAGTAACGGGAGTTGACTTTTGGAATCCAATGACCTTGGACGAAGCACGTAAAATTGCTGAGGAAAAGGGCGTTAAGGTTGAATCTTATTGGGAAGTTGGACATATCATCGCTGAGTTCTTTGACGAATTCGTTGAAGAGACGTTGATTCAACCAACATTCGTTTATGGTTATCCAGTTGAAGTGTCACCTTTGGCCAAGAAGAATGCTGAAGACGCTCGTTTTACTGATCGCTTTGAGTTATATATTGTTGGTGGTGAATATGCTAATGCCTTTACTGAATTGAATGATCCTATTGACCAACGTCAACGGTTTGAAGCCCAAGCTGCTGAAAAAGCCGCTGGAAATGATGAGGCTGAAGGGATTGACGAAGATTATATTGAGGCCCTGGAATATGGAATGGCACCTACGGGTGGTCTTGGTGTTGGAATTGATCGACTAGTAATGCTGTTGACAGATACTGATACAATTCGTGACGTGTTGCTCTTCCCAACAATGAAGCAAAATGGTGCTAAGCCAGCCAATGTCGCTTCAAAGCAAGTTAAGGACGCGCCTGTTGAAGTGGTAGCGGATCAGCTTGATGAGCCAATGCCAGCGAAGAAATTATCGCGGGATGAAGCATGGGAAATTTTGACACAGTATGTGGATGATCCATCCTTACTAGCACATTCGCAAATTGTTGAAGCAATTATGCGTTATTATGCCCGTCAAAACGGAGCTGATGAGGATGTTTGGGGCGTAACTGGATTGCTTCACGATATGGACTGGCAAAAGTGGGAGACTGAACATACCTTTAAGGCAACCGAGATCTTACGTGATCGCGGTGTTGACGAAGTGTACATTCATGCAATTCAGAGCCACGCATACCATTTTGAAACAGAGGTTGAGCCTGTTACTTTGATGGAAAAGACGCTTTATGCAATGGATGAGCTTAGTGGACTAATTTATGCGGATGTACAAATTCGTCCTTCGCATAGTATTTTGGACGTCAAGGTTAAGTCGATTAATAAGAAGTTCCGTCAAGCATCATTTGCTCGCGGTATTGACCGTAATGCAATTAACGAAGGTTTGGCAATGTTGAACATGGAGCTGAATACAGCAATCGAAGGTTGCATCAACGCAATGAAGGAAAACGTTGATGAATTGGGCCTTCGTGGTGATTTGTAAGAAATAAAAAGGTTGCAACGGAGTAAGTCTGTTGTAACCTTTTTTATTTGTAAAAAATTACTGAATTTAAATGAGAAAAAGTCTTGACGGATATCAATGAAATATGTAATATAGATTAAGTTGTCAGATGCAAATGCATGGGTGACAGATATTATCAAAACAGGCTTTGTTAAACGAAAGTGTTGACAAGATAGTTTGATTGAGATATTATATAAAAGTTGTCGAAAGGCAATTGTAGATCATTGAAAACTGAATAACGTTTCGATGTAACAAATGTGTAGGGTCATCAAGTTTACTTGATGCAAAAACATTTGCGAAGTCAATTCGCTAATAAATTCGTTTAACATTGGTTAAACGCAACAAAAAAAGATTGAGTTATTCAA
>NZ_SDGZ01000019.1 GCF_008107635.1 Weissella muntiaci
ACTTCCACTTCTAGCCTATCTACCTCATCTTCTTTGAGGGGTCTTACTTCATAAATGAATGGGAAATCTCATCTCGAGGCGAGTTTCACACTTAGATGCTTTCAGCGTTTATCTCATCCGTACATAGCTACTCAGCGATGCACCTGGCGGCACAACTGATACACCAGAGGTACGTTCACCCCGGTCCTCTCGTACTAAGGGCAACTCCTCTCAAATTTCCTGCGCCCGCGACGGATAGGGACCGAACTGTCTCACGACGTTCTGAACCCAGCTCGCGTACCGCTTTAATGGGCGAACAGCCCAACCCTTGGGACCGACTACAGCCCCAGGATGCGATGAGCCGACATCGAGGTGCCAAACCTCCCCGTCGATGTGGACTCTTGGGGGAGATAAGCCTGTTATCCCCAGGGTAGCTTTTGTCCGTTGAGCGATGGCCCTTCCATGCGGAACCACCGGATCACTAAGCCCTACTTTCGTACCTGCTCGACTGGTAAGTCTCACAGTCAAGCTCCCTTGTGCCTTTACACTCTGCGAATGATTTCCAACCATTCTGAGGGAACCTTTGGGCGCCTCCGTTACCTTTTAGGAGGCGACCGCCCCAGTCAAACTGCCTGCCAGACACTGTCTTCCACCACGCTTAGTGGTGTGAGTTAGAGTGGTCATACAACGAGGGTAGTATCCCACCTGCGCCTCCATCGAAACTAGCGTTCCGATTTCTACGGCTCCTACCTATGCTGTACAAGCTGCACAAACACTCAATATCAAGCTACAGTAAAGCTCCATGGGGTCTTTCCGTCCTGTCGCGGGTAACCCGCATCTTCACGGGTATTTAAATTTCACCGAGTCTCTCGTTGAGACAGTGCCCAGATCGTTACGCCTTTCGTGCGGGTCGGAACTTACCCGACAAGGAATTTCGCTACCTTAGGACCGTTATAGTTACGGCCGCCGTTTACTGGGGCTTCAATTCGTACCTTCGCCGAAGCTAAGCACTCCTTTTAACCTTCCAGCACCGGGCAGGCGTCAGCCCCTATACGTCATCTTACGATTTTGCAGAAACCTGTGTTTTTGATAAACAGTCGCCTGGGCCTATTCACTGCGGCTGTGCTTACGCACAGCACCCCTTCTCCCGAAGTTACGGGGTCATTTTGCCGAGTTCCTTAACGAGAGTTCACTCGCTCACCTTAGGATGCTCTCCTCGACTACCTGTGTCGGTTTGCGGTACGGGCAGGTAAATACTAACTAGAAGCTTTTCTTGGCAGTGTGACGTCACGAACTTCCCTACTTTATTTCGGTCCCCATCATAACTTGTCCGTGCAGAATCAAGCATTTAACTCAACTCAAGACTTATTATTTAGCCCAGCATTTCCAGCCGCTGGGATTCGTTAGCCTCCTGCGTCCCTCCATCGTTCAAACATATTCACCTGGTACAGGAATCTCAACCTGTTATCCATCGACTACGCCTTTCGGCCTCGCCTTAGGTCCCGACTAACCCTGGGAGGACGAGCCTTCCCCAGGAAACCTTAGTCATACGGTGGACAGGATTCTCACCTGTCTTTCGCTACTCATACCGGCATTCTCACTTCTATACGTTCCACTAGTCCTCACGGTCTAACTTCTTCACATATAGAACGCTCTCCTACCGCGCCACTTACGTGGCACCCGCAGTTTCGGTGGTGTGTTTAGCCCCGGTACATTTTCGGCGCAGAATCACTCGACTAGTGAGCTATTACGCACTCTTTAAATGGTGGCTGCTTCTGAGCCAACATCCTAGTTGTCTATGCAACTCCACATCCTTTTCCACTTAACACACACTTAGGGACCTTAACTGGCGATCTGGGCTGTTCCCCTTTTGACAATGGATCTTATCACTCACTGTCTGACTCCCGGACATACGTCATTGGCATTCGGAGTTTATCTTAATTTGGTAACCCGAGATGGGCCCCGCACCAAAACAGTGCTCTACCTCCAAGACGCTACATTCCGAGGCTAGCCCTAAAGCTATTTCGGAGAGAACCAGCTATCTCCAAGTTCGATTGGAATTTCACCGCTACCCACACCTCATCCGAGCATTTTTCAACATGCACCGGTTCGGGCCTCCAGTGCGTTTTACCGCACCTTCACCCTGGACATGGGTAGGTCACCTGGTTTCGGGTCTACACCCACATACTATGTCGCCCATTTCAGACTCGCTTTCGCTACGGCTCCGGTCTTTCCACCTTAACCTTGCATGTGAGCGTAACTCGCCGGTTCATTCTACAAAAGGCACGCTATCACCCATTAACGGGCTCTAACTTCTTGTAGGCACATGGTTTCAAGAACTCTTTCACTCCCCTTCCGGGGTGCTTTTCACCTTTCCCTCACGGTACTGGTTCACTATCGGTCACTAGGGAGTATTTAGCCTTGGGAGATGGTCCTCCCGGATTCCGACCGGATTTCACGTGTCCGGCCGTACTCAGGATCCCGACGGGAGATTGCTTACTTTCGTTTACAGGGCTATCACCTTGTTTCGCTCAGCTTCCCAGCTGATTCAACTAATAAACAATTTTGTAACTCCACAATGTCGGTCCTACAACCCCAGAGTGCAAGCACTCTGGTTTGGGCTTGTCCGCTTTCGCTCGCCGCTACTGACGGAATCGATTTTTCTTTCTATTCCTGTTGCTAATGAGATGTTTCAGTTCACAACGTCTACCTTCATACTGGCTATATATTCACCAGCAGATAACTAGCATACACTAGCTGGGTTCCCCCATTCGGAAATCTCCGGATCAAAGCTTACTTACAGCTCCCCGAAGCATATCGGTGTTAGTCCCGTCCTTCATCGGCTCCTAGTGCCAAGGCATCCACCATGCGCCCTTAATAACTTAACCTAACGACTTCGTCGTTAAATAAGTTTGAGTATGTGACAATTAAGTCACTTGCGATTTTTAATCTCTAAAACTCAAAAAATTACGCAGTGTAATATTCTCGGTGTAATTAATATAAATATTAATAACTAAAAATTTACAAATAGATTCAGTTTTCAAAGAACTAAANNTTGAGTGTAAATCACTCAAAACTGAATAACGTTTCAATGTATGTGTAGGTTTCCGATTTTCCTTAGAAAGGAGGTGATCCAGCCGCAGGTTCTCCTACGGCTACCTTGTTACGACTTCACCCTAATCATCTGTCCCACCTTAGACGGTTGGCTCCTAAAAGGTTACCCCACCGGCTTTGGGTGTTACAAACTCTCATGGTGTGACGGGCGGTGTGTACAAGACCCGGGAACGTATTCACCGCGGCGTGCTGATCCGCGATTACTAGCGATTCCGACTTCATGTAGGCGAGTTGCAGCCTACAATCCGAACTGAGACGTACTTTAAGAGATTAGCTCACCCTCGCGGGTTGGCAACTCGTTGTATACGCCATTGTAGCACGTGTGTAGCCCAGGTCATAAGGGGCATGATGATTTGACGTCATCCCCGCCTTCCTCCGGTTTGTCACCGGCAGTCTTGCTAGAGTGCCCAACTAAATGCTGGCAACTAACAATAAGGGTTGCGCTCGTTGCGGGACTTAACCCAACATCTCACGACACGAGCTGACGACAACCATGCACCACCTGTCACCTTGTCCCCGAAGGGAACACTCCATCTCTGGAGTTGTCAAGGGATGTCAAGACCTGGTAAGGTTCTTCGCGTTGCTTCGAATTAAACCACATGCTCCACCGCTTGTGCGGGTCCCCGTCAATTCCTTTGAGTTTCAACCTTGCGGTCGTACTCCCCAGGCGGAGTGCTTAATGCGTTAGCTGCGGCACTTAGGGGCGGAAACCCCCAAACACCTAGCACTCATCGTTTACGGTGTGGACTACCAGGGTATCTAATCCTGTTTGCTACCCACACTTTCGAGCCTCAACGTCAGTTACAGTCCAGAAAGCCGCCTTCGCCACTGGTGTTCTTCCATATATCTACGCATTCCACCGCTACACATGGAGTTCCACTTTCCTCTACTGCACTCAAGTCATCCAGTTTCCAAAGCAATTCCTCAGTTGAGCTGAGGGCTTTCACTTCAGACTTAAATAACCGTCTGCGCTCGCTTTACGCCCAATAAATCCGGATAACGCTTGGGACATACGTATTACCGCGGCTGCTGGCACGTATTTAGCCGTCCCTTTCTGGTAAGATACCGTCACACACTGAACAGTTACTCTCAATGTCATTCTTCTCTTACAACAGTGCTTTACGAGCCGAAACCCTTCATCACACACGCGGCGTTGCTCCATCAGGCTTGCGCCCATTGTGGAAGATTCCCTACTGCTGCCTCCCGTAGGAGTATGGGCCGTGTCTCAGTCCCATTGTGGCCGATCAGTCTCTCAACTCGGCTATGCATCATCGCCATGGTGAGCCGTTACCTCACCATCTAGCTAATGCACCGCGGGACCATCTCTTAGTGATAGCAGAACCATCTTTTAAATTAAAACCATGCGGTTTTAACTGTTATACGGTATTAGCATCTGTTTCCAAATGTTATCCCCTGCTAAGAGGTAGGTTTCCCACGTGTTACTCACCCGTTCGCCACTCATCATATCAAAAGCAAGCTTTCGATAATCAGCGTTCGACTTGCATGTATTAGGCACGCCGCCAGCGTTCATCCTGAGCCAGGATCAAACTCTCATTTTGAGAAACAAATTGCT
>NZ_SDGZ01000002.1 GCF_008107635.1 Weissella muntiaci
TTCATTTTGGTTATATTCAACACCCCACCTACTAGCTAGTTTTTTAAACACGCCTTTTTTCAACTGATCCCAGTTATAAGTCATGTACTTATAAAGCGGTTTTGTGTGCGAAATATCAATAGAGCTAACCGCAAGTTGTCGATTAATCTTTGGATATCCAAACAGAAAATTGTACAAAGTATAAGCCGAAAGTAATTGCGTCTTTCCATTTGTCCGAGCCATCGAAATAAAGATGTTCTTAAATCTCATGCCGTTGGTTTCTGGATTACGCCAACCCTGAATCATAGCCAAAATAAAACGCTGATAAGGAGAAGGATTAAATGGTTCACCAGACGTTACATCTTTCAGCAACACAGCAAACTCATTTATTTTCTTCGCTTCGTCAGCGTCATATAAATACTTAAAATCTTCGTCATTATCAATACGTCTTAAATCGCTTATATGGCGTTCAGACGCTCGTTTAATCTTTTCCCCCGCAATTACCTGACCACGTATAACATCAACTGCATACATCAAAGCTGGGTCATCTGGGTAGCGTTCAAGCAAATCATTGTACTTTATCATCTGTTATTTCCAAACCTTTCTGCATAATCTTGACCCTCATCCTCATCATCAGTCTTGGCCATATCAATTAATGTGGCTCGACTTTGTGGAGATAAGCCTAGATCACTACCGACAGATTTAATAATCTTTGTAGTTGAGTCAATGATGGCAACCGCAGGATTTTTGTAAATCCTACCCTCAACTTCGTAGACGACTTTATTTTTCTTGACTGACTCATAAGCTTCACGAAGCATTGCATAATTAATTACTAGCGTTTCAACCGTTGAACTATCAGCATCAATTATGTACCCGGTCTCATTCAAAACTGGCACCAACTTTTCCCAAAGCTTCTTAGCTTCTCCAGTTAAATGTCGAGGCGCTGTTTCAGGTAGCATATCAGCGTTCTCAACAGATTTCTTCAAAGCTTCGGTTTTATCCCGTTGATCCTTTCTATCGGTCTCATCGGTTGTTATCTTTGGTTTACGTGGCATTTAACCACCTCCTTTCACCCTAAAAAATAAAAATAACTGCAACGCATTAGCAAGACGGCACTATTTGTTATTCGGTTCTTTTCCTAACTAATAGCGGGGGGTATTTTTATTTTTTCAAAACTTTTATCCACCAATCTTTAGAAACTTTTTTCAATTGATTGTCGTTCAATTTCTTTTCGACTGCTGTCTTGTGATTGTGTTGCGACCTAGTTAATAGCCATAGATTAGATGTATCATACTGAGCC
>NZ_SDGZ01000020.1 GCF_008107635.1 Weissella muntiaci
ACGTTATTCAGTTTTCAATGACCTACGTTGCTTTAGACAACTTTTATATAATATCTCAATCAAAATACATTGTCAACAACGTATTTAACTTGATAATAAATAACTTTCAAATCGTTGTCAGCGTTTGCAACAACGTTAATTATATTACTTAATTGATCATTAAATGTCAAGCATTAAATTAATCAATTTATCATATAAAGATTTATATTGCCTCGCAAAACAACTTTTATAGATTATAAAAAATTAGGCCTTCCTGCAAGCCCGCTTAACCTTTTCTTAATCTAATCTGACCGCAGCCATCATATCGACGTCCAAAAGTAATTCAGCTGCATCACGTGCGCTAACGAAATGCACACCCACTAAATCCAATCTCGTTAAATCGAAGGCCGTAGAATCGACAGCATCGAGCGTATATAAAGAGATAACCTCGTTACCATCCATCCGCCAACCGGCGATTTCACCCAAACGTAGATTATTAGGATCGATTCCTAAGTCCGTCTTCAATCCCGTTAATAATGATCCCAAAGCTGTATCGCCTTCATGTCGATGCATCTTGACAGTATAAAACTGCTGCTTAGGCAATGTATCTGCAACTAAAAAATAACTTTGATCATCCCGTGTAAAAATAATCGTTCCTGCAACTAAAGACATACCTTCTCCTCCATTCATTTACTTAAGACGCCTAAGCGCCTCATTAACCATTTGCGATTTATTGCCAGCAATCGTCATAAAACCGATTGACATATGTGGGCTCGTCCAATAATGATGATACTTAGATCGGCCAGATTCTTCGGTTGGCTTCACGACATTCCTTGAACCATCGATAACCGCCCGCCGCGATAGTGAGATTTTCTGACTATAGTAATCAATATCTAGAATGACGACCTTCAATTCCTGCCCAACCACGAGCTCATCCCCAACATGCTGAATGAACGCCGAACGACATTCCGAAATATGAATCAATCCTTGTGTTTCACGATCAAGTTGTACAAATGCGCCATATGGTTGGATACCTGTCACACGCCCACGTACAGTTTGCCCAATACGAAAATCTTTTAACATTATAATTAACCTCCTTTCATTATTTTTTCATACTATGTATCCGAAAGTTGTAGTCTTTCGGCCTATTTACTTTTATTCCTCAATTGAAGCCTTGATAATTTTTACATCATCAACTGGCTTATCTGCATAATCAACCTTCACCTTTGAAATTGCGTCAATAACGTCCATTCCTTCGATGATATGACCAAAAACAGTGTGGCGCTGATCCAACCAAGGTGTTCCACCATTTTGGGCATATGATTCAACAACTTCGTTATCATAAGCCCCTTTTAGTTGTCGCAACATATCTTTTGGAACACGTGTGGCTTGAACGATGAAAAACTGTGATCCGTTTGTATTTGGACCTGCATTGGCCATCGAAAGGGCTCCTCGTAGATTAAACAATTCCTTCGAAAACTCATCATCAAACTTCTTACCGAAAATAGATTCTCCACCCATCCCCGTTCCAGTGGGATCTCCACCTTGGATCATAAAGTCTTTAATAACTCGATGAAAGATAATTCCATCATAATAACCTTGATTGATTAATCCCTTGAAATTCTCAACCGTCTTAGGTGCTTGTTCCTCAAACAACTTTATCCGAAGAGTTCCCTTTGTTGTTTCTATTACTGCCACTGGGCCAACTGCCTGTGCTAAATCAAGTTGTGGAAATGTCATTCTTTGCCTCCAAAAGTAACGCTTAATTATTCTGTCCAATATTATAACATAGTCTATTTTCATGAAATAATCAGACTTGACTGTTGGACCTATGCTACACTTAATTGTACATAGTTTGATTTTAAAAGATTTGGAGAATTATTAAACATGGCCTTTGTCATTGATCTATTTTTACATCTCGATGTGCATCTAAACACCTTTGTTAATCAATATGGTGCACTATCTTATGCCCTGCTATTTTTAGTAATTTTCATTGAGACAGGGGCGGTAGTTCTTCCTTTCCTTCCTGGTGATTCTTTGCTATTCGCGGCCGGTGCCATTTCAGCAATCCAAGGAAACGTATTAAATCATTATGTTCTTATGATTATGTTTTGGATTGCTGCTTTTGCTGGTGATAATCTTAATTTCTTCATCGGAAGGACAATTGGTTATCGCTTGGTTCGTCATCCAATCCTAGGACGGTTTATTAAAGAAAAACAACTTGTCGAAGCTAAAGATTTCTATGAACGCCATGGTGCCATGGCCATTATCTTCGCTCGTTTCTTGCCAATCATTCGTACACTAGGACCTTTCACAGCTGCTGTCTCTGGATTCAGTTACAAGCGATTTGTTTCGTTAACAGCCATCGCGGCGACTGCCTGGGTGATTATCGGTGTCGAAGCTGGTTACTATTTCGGCCGAATTGAATTTATTCAACAACACTTCACATTAGTAATTCTTGGCATTTTACTTGTGACCGCTTTGCCAGCGATAATCGCTGCTATTCGTTCACGCATCATTAGTAAAAAGCAACAAAAAATGGCTAAATAACAAGCGAAAGAATTATTATTGAGTGACCAAGTTGACTTTGACTTGGTCGCCTTTTTATAAAAAAAGACTCCTGAAATTCAGAAGTCTTTTTTTATTTTGTACAATAAGTACAATCATCGTATTCTATTTTATTGTAGGCATTTCAAAACACGCCTTGAAACTATGCGTTTTGATCAATATTATCCGGATCAATCACAACATTACCGGCTTCAATCTCTTCAAAGGCTTGTCCGATTGGCTTAACAGAATCAAACTTAGCCAAAGTGGGTAGCGCACCTTGCTCAAGATTGTGTGCACGCTTAGCACCAAGGGCAATCAACTTATACCGAGAATCAACTCGCTCTAGCAACTTATCAACAGATGGATATAAAATCATTCTTCTAGCTCCTCAATCATTTCAACATATTCTGGCAAGACACGGTGAACTCGTAAACGTTCTACGTTAATAATATCTTTAATTCGTCGAACTGCCAACTCTACTTCATCATTAATTACGGCATAGTCATAATTTGCCATCATTCTAATTTCAGAAGCAGCCGTCATGACACGCTTTTCAATCACCGTCATATCCTCAGTACCACGCCCAATTAAGCGATCTTTCAAGGCCTGCAAATCTGGTGGCGTAAGGAAAATATATGCACCTTCTGGCATCTTTTCTTTTACTTGTAGGGCACCTTGAACTTCAATTTCCAGCAAGACATCTCGTCCTGCCGCTAAAGTCTGGTCAATAAAACGCTTGGGTGTACCATAATAGTTTCCCACATACTCCGCATATTCTAGCATACCACCATTAGCGATCTCTGTTTCGAATTCTTCCCGACTAACGAAGAAATAATCTTCGCCGTCAACTTCACCTGCCCTAGGTTGCCGGGTTGTCATTGAAATCGAATATTGAAAGTCAATATCCGGCTCCTCAAATAACGCCTTACGCACGGTACCTTTTCCAACCCCTGATGGTCCGGAAAGTACAATCAATACGCCACGTTTCATGCTTGCTACCCCATTTCATATAAATAGTAATAGTTTAAATTCTACCTTGTTTTGCGCTCTTCGACAACAAATATAATACCCCAGTTAAAACTACTGCCATATTGGCGGCCAAATATGGCCTAGATATGCGTCCCTTAGGCAAGGGTAATTGATTTCTCAAGTAACCATGTTCCACAATTTCATCAATAAAGCTCTGGAGGCTATACACCTTAGTTGGATCAACATCTAACAGCACTCCGAGACGTTCTATTGTTGCTAGTCCGATTGCCTGCCTATCACCTGCAAATTTCCCCACAGACTTCGATTCCAGCCATTGCATCCAGAGTAACCACATAGGTGCATTGTTCAACAAATCTGCAATTGGGGCTGTCACAGGATCCGTACTTAGCCAGCGAATCAACTGTACCCCGCCTAACCATTCAACATTAATTTGTTCATTAAACGCATAATAATACCCGCCGTATTGACCTAGTATCTGACGTGTTCTGAGTTGACCAAGTTGTTGATGTCTATGGCTCGCTTCCGGGATAAAATCCAACAGTGGTCCTAACTCCCATGGCGTTCTAATAAAATGTAAATTGACATCATCTGGAACATTCAGATTCATTAGCTTATTATCCATAATCGAAAAGGCAAAGATTTCCTTGGCTCCGTCTGCAGCTGCAAGATTGGCTGGCACATTATTTGAGTATCCACCATCAATATAACGTTTCCCAGCAATCTCAACCGGCGCGACCAGTGGGTAAAAGGCACTTGATGCCAAAATCCAGTCGGTAAGTTCTGTTACCGTCGTTTGCTCCGTTACACGATAGGCCGTCTCCTTCATCGTTGGAAATTCTGTTGCAATTAATGTGAAATCGGCTAATGCCGGCGTTGCCAACTCATGAGCAACTGCTGGCTCAATAACTCTTCTCAAAGAATCCTTATTATAGTAATGCCTAGTGATAAAGTTCTTAGTCAAGTTCTTAGTGAATTGTAAGCGGCTTAAACTGACTTCATCAACCTCATAAACCATCTCAGTAGTTAATTCCGCCCATGTTGCATTTGCGATCGTCGTGTCGAGATGCATTAATGACATGCCGGTAATTGCACCAACTGAAACACCATATAGCATCGAAGGAATAATTCCATTCTCTGCCAACGCTTCATAAGCCCCGGTCAGAAACGCGCCATGTGCACCACCGCCACCAAAAACAAACGCAACTGGATAAACAAATGTCCGCCTCATGGTATCATTCTCGCTATATTTAAACTCAAACTGCTCAAGCCACTTCTGGTCACTCGTAAACAATACCTGTAGTTCAACTGATTGCATCCGTAATTTACTAAAATATGTAATCAACTCCGCCATTACATTATTACGATTTACTCGACTTGCAATTAATGCTGAATGAATCTTAACCTGTCCATCCGTTTCCTTATACAGGACACCACCGATCACCTCTTCATTCTCTACGACGACCATTTTATGCATGTCCACAATACTCAAAGCATCTACATAAGACTCTCGAGCCGCTTTGGCATCTATAAACTGACCGAATAACTGTTGCAAATTTGTTCTTGCCGCATTATTCAAAACTCCCTCACTGAAAATCAAAAGCCCCCCCTTTATCTATAAAAAAGCTTAACGTCGGATAAAGCATCCACGCTAAGCTTAAATTTATCCCCGTCTACGTTGACTTGCGCGCTCCAGAAGGTCACGTGCATTGTCCTTAGCTGCTTCTGTTAATTCATCCCCTGATAACATCCGTGCTAATTCTTCAATCCTTCCCTGTTCGTCCAAACTAGTTAAGGTTGTTTCAGTGCGCTTACCAATAATTTGCTTCTTGATGTAGAAATGATGATCTGCAACGGCTGCTACTTGCGGTAAATGCGTAATCGTTAACACTTGTGACATTTGGCCAATCATCGCAATCTTCTCAGCAATCGCCTGGGCCACACGTCCCGATACTCCAGTATCTACCTCATCAAATATAATCGAGGTAATTCCTTGCTCACGCGCAAAAATAGTTTTCATTGCTAACATCATTCTAGATAATTCACCACCAGAGGCAACCTTAACTAGTGGTTTCGCACTTTCACCTGGATTTGTTTGAATATAAAACTCTACGTCATCTTGGCCAAATTCATTCAACTGGCTCCGCTTAGAAAACTTCGTTGAAAAAATTGCCTTATCCATATATAAGTCAGCCAATTGTTCATGAATTTTTTTATTCAGCTCCTGAGCAATCTTTACTCGTTCCTTATTCAATTTCTCAGCTAATTCCAGCGTTGCCTTTCGTACTAGAGCAACTTCATCGGCTAATTCAGCTGCGGTTCGTTCCTTACCACCCATCTGTGCCAATTCACGATCGACGCCATCTTGATGGGCTAACACATCCGCAATCGTTGTCCCATATTTCCGCTCTAGTGATCGAATCAAGTTCAAGCGCTCTTCAACTTCTTTTAAACGTTCCTCATCGAACTCCATATTATCACGCGTTGAAAGTAGTTCCGAAGCTGCTTCTTGCAATTCATAATATGCTCCCCGGACGGTTTCAGTTAATTCGCGATATTTTGGCGTTAACTCCTCGACCTCTTCCAACGAATTGACCGCCAAGGAAACTGTCTCTAGACCGTTTCCTTCCCAGTCTCCTTGAAGTGCTTCGTATGCTTTTGATAGTGATGTTAATACATCTTGGAAATTCGTTAGCTCTTGATATTCCGACTCAAGTTGCTCCTCCTCACCTTGCTGTAGATTAGCTTCACTTAATTCGCGACTTTGAAAGGTTAACATATCCAGGCGTTGAGCCCATTCTTGTTCATCATTTTGCCGTTTCTTCAAAGCACCTGCAAGACGCCGATACTCATTGAAGCTTGCTTGATACTGTTCTAGCAACTCACCAATTGACTTGCGACCAAATTCATCAAGCAATTTAATATGCCGATCAACATTCATTAACTCTTGATGTTCATTTTGTCCGTGAATATCAACAAGATGACTGCCAATTTCTTTCAGCCCCGCTGCATTCACTAATATGCCATTAACTCGGATCACATTACGACCATTACGATGTAACTCACGATGAATCAATAGTTGATTATCATCCGCCTCAATCCCGTATTTCTCAAGCATTTGCCAGATTGGCGTACCAGGTTCGATATCAATCAATCCTTGTAAAATTGCTTTATCAGCACCTTCACGGATAAAATCGACTGACCCGCGCCCTCCAGTTAATAAACCAACGGCGTCAATGATAATCGATTTACCTGCACCAGTCTCACCAGTCAATACTGTCATCCCTTGCTGAAAGCTCACGTTCAACTTAGGAATAATCGCAAAATTTTGAATTGATAATTCTTGTAACATTGCGCCACCTACCTTTTTAAGCTAGTGATGTACCATCAACATCTTTGTAAAATCTTGGGCATCGACCTTTTCTTTTAAAATAACCAGCACGCCAGCATCGTCACCAATCAAGCCAAAGACGTCATTTAAATTTGCTTCTTCCAATGCCATTTTCAGTGCTGGTCCCGTCCCCGGCGTAACTTTGATCATTACCATATTCTGTTGAGTTGTCACGGTTGTTGTGTCCTCACGCAAAATTAAGCTCAGTTGATTTAAATAATCAGTATCGGACATAACCGCATATGTGAAGCCACCCTCTTGATTAGGAATCTTCACTAACTGTAATTCAGCGATATCACGTGACACAGTCGCCTGGGTCACTTCCCACCCCTGTCCATTCAAATGCTTGACCAAATCCTCCTGCCTTTGAATGCGTTCGGTAAGAACCAACGTGCGAATCGCTTGCTGTCGTGCTTGCTTACTTCGTCGCATCATCTTCCTCCGTTCGGCGTGCATTTAATTGCGCATGGGCAGCCTTCACAACAGCTTCACGTTCAATATGATCCAAAGTTGTTGCGCCTCCATCAAGTTTCAAATGAGCAATGAACTCGATATTCCCTGAGCCACCCTTAATTGGTGAAAAATCCAAACCTACAATGCTAAAGCCACTGTTTTCTGCATACTCAGCAACTTTATCAATAACCGCCAAATGCGTAGTCGGATCCTTAATAATCCCATGCTTGCCAACAGCTTCACGTCCTGCTTCAAACTGTGGCTTAATCAGTGTAGCAACACTTCCATCTGGAGCAAGAATTTTACTTAGTGGTGGCAAGATTAAGTTCAGTGAAATAAATGATACATCAATGGTCGCCCTTGTTGGCTGACCTTGCGTAAAATGATCAAGCTCAGCATATCGGAAATTTGTATTTTCCATGACCACGACCCGTTCATCAGAACGTAACTTCCAAGCCAATTGGTTAGTCCCCACATCTAAAGCATAGACTAGCTTAGCTCCGTTCTGCAATGAGACATCTGTAAACCCTCCAGTTGATGAACCAATATCCAATACCACTTGGTCTTGCATCACAATGTCAAAGACCTGCAACATCTTCTCTAATTTAAACCCACCCCTGGAAACATACGGCATAGGGGCTCCTTTAAGATGTAGCTCTATCGTGACAGGAATCTTCTCGCCAGCCTTGTCCATCCGTTGCTCATTTTCACCCAATACTTCACCAGCCATAATGGCCCGTTTGGCTTGTTCGCGAGATTGAAATAATCCCTGTTGAACAGCCAAAATATCTACTCGTTCTTTTTCAACTGCCATTACTTCTCCACTTTATCAAAATAGTCTAAGAAACTTACCAATAATTCAATATCTGCTCTAGTTTGTTGCTGAATTTCAATTAACGCTGCGTGAGCCAATGCAACCTGCTCCGCCAACGCTTTTTTTGCACCAGTATATCCTAATATTGCCGGATAACTTTGCTTATCCTCATCACCATCTTGTTCAAGGTCATTCAAATCATCTTGAATCTGAAAGGCCAAGCCGTATGCTAAACCAAACCTTCTCAGTATTTCCACCACTGAAACGTCAACATCCGCTAAAATTCCACCGGCCTCTGCTGAATAAGCAATTAATGCCCCCGTTTTCAAATTATGAATCTTTATCACATCCACCAAGTCGATCTCTACAGCGTTAGTTGCCGCCATATCAAGAACTTGACCAGCCACCATCCCTTGCGGACCAGCCGCTTGTGCCAATTTTTGAACTAGTTGCACTTTTATCTGTGTCGAAACTGTGTCACCAACTGTCAACCATTCAAACGCTAAAGGTTGCAATGCATCACCCGCTAGAATCGCCAAGTCCTCACTATATTTGACGTGAGTCGTCGGTTGACCACGACGAACATCATCATTATCCATCGCAGGCAAATCATCATGGATTAACGAGTATGTGTGTATTAATTCCACCGCACCCGCATTCATCATTACGGTTTGCCTTTTTTGCCCGAAAGTCTCAGCGACTGCTAAGGTCAAAAGCGGTCTAATTCGCTTCCCACCATTGGTAACAGCATAGCGCATTGCGTCAATAAGCGATCCGTCACCCAAATCGTCAAAACTCGTCTGAAACATTTGTTCCAGTTCTGGTCGCACAAGTTCCGCATATCCAGCTAATCGCATGATTAATCCTCTATTTCAAAATCGGATGTACTACCATCTTCGTTTACAATCTTTGCTAGACTTTGTTCAGCATCCTGTAAAGTTTTTTGCAAAGTCTTGGTTAACTTGACTCCCACTTCGAATTGTTCCAATGCCTCTTCTAAGGGTACATCGCCCTTTTCTAGTTGTGAAACAATCTGCTCCAACTTGCCCAAATCGTCTTCAAAAGTTGTCTTTGCCATTATTGCTCTTCTTTCTGTGTGATAGTCGCATTAACATGCCCATCGCTCAATCTTATGTCAATCGTTTCGTTAATTTCTACATCATTTATCGATCGAATTAGTCCATCTTCTTTTGTCACCAAACTATACCCACGCCCAAGAATTGCTAATGGACTGACCAAATCTAATGCCTTAGCTGCTCGAATAAATTGTTGTTGCGCTCGCTCAACATATCGTTGCACCAACGGATCCAACTTTGGTACAACGATCTCATAGCGATGACGTCGTTCCTG
Source organism: Weissella muntiaci (assembly GCF_008107635.1). Lineage (GTDB taxonomy): Bacteria > Bacillota > Bacilli > Lactobacillales > Lactobacillaceae > Weissella > Weissella muntiaci. The sequence goes on from NZ_SDGZ01000020.1 coordinate 9,525, forward strand.
AACAGTCTTTTGCATCACCTGATACAATCGCTGCTGAACTTGATCCACGCGTTGTAAATGGCCTTCATAAAGTCGCTCGGGTTGTGTAAGCACATAACTTTGCATCAATCGTGTTAATCGCTGCTCCTGCTGGGTGATTTGAACTTGCATTCGTTGTGTTAATCGAGTTTGCAATTGTTGCAAATTATTCCATAAATCAAGTAATTGAATAGGAGTTGCTAATTCAGCGGCAGCCGTTGGTGTAGCAGCGCGCTGATCGGCTATATAATCTGCAATCGTTGTATCCGTCTCATGCCCAACAGACGAGATGACCGGTATCGGCATTGTTAAAATTTCCTGAGCTAGTGTCTCATCATTAAAAGCCCATAAATCCTCGATTGAGCCTCCGCCACGACCGATGATTAATGTATCAATTCCCGCAACTTCTTTCACAGCCTTTAATTGTTTCAAGAGTGAAGGAACTGCGCCTGCCCCTTGAACAACCGCCGGAAATAAAATTACTTCTGCAATTGGATAACGTCGCTGAACAGTCGTCAAGATGTCTCGAATTACCGCACCGCTCGGTGAAGTAATTACCGCGATTTTCTTTGGAAACTTTTGAATCGGTCGTTGCAAGATACCGAAGGCACCAGCCTGTGACAACTTCGCCTTTAACTGTTCCAGTGCTTGGTAAAGCGCACCCACACCATCAGGCTCAATCTTACTAACAATCAAGCTATATGATCCATTTGGTGCATACAAATCGACGTGGCCAACAACATTGACTTTCATCCCTGCTTCAAGCTTAAAGGCCAATTTATCAAATAACCCCTTAAACATTGTTGCATTAATAACTGCCCCGTCATCTTTTAGCGAGAAATACTGATGTCCCGGGCGTTGCCGATAATTCGATACCTCAGCTGTTAAGTACACCTCTTTTAAATATGGATCTCCTGTAAATTTACGTTTTAGATACTTAGTTAAAGCACTAACTGTTAAATATTCTGCCATGCTTGCTCCAATTCGATCTGATGGTGCTGTGCAGCTAACTCAACCGTTGTTTGTAGCAAGGTCGCAATCGTCATTGGACCAACACCACCGGGTACAGGTGTAATTGCTGCGGCAACTTCCTGAGCGGAGGCAAAATCAACATCACCAGTCAGACTACCATCTGCAAGCCGGTTAATCCCTACGTCAATCACCACCGCACCATCTTTCAAAGATGTTCCCTGTATTAAGCCTGCCTGCCCAACCGCGACGATTACTACATCAGCATCTGCAAGCAAATGCATTAATGTATCGCTCGGTGTATAGCGGTGCGCTAAAGTCACGGTCGCATTTGCTTGTTGTAACAGTGCAAACATTGGTCGACCAACCAATATCGAGCGTCCAACAACCAAAGCATTTTTTCCTGCCAGATCAATCTGCTCATGCGCCAACATTGTCATAATACCTCTAGGAGTATTGGCAACTGGATAATATCCAGAACGGTTAGCATACAACCTTCCAATATTTTCGGGATGGAATCCGTCAACATCCTTACTAGGATCAATGGTCTCTTGAATTAGCTCTTCATTAATATGTGCCGGAACTGGACTTTGTACCAAAATTGCGTCAATTTTCGGATCCAGATTCAACTCCTTAATCTTCATCAATACGGTCACTTCGCTCACATCAGCCGTATATTTGATCGTCTGAGCATTCACTCCGGCCTTCTGAGCCGCACGTTCCTTATTTCGTACATAAATTTCACTGGCTGGATCATCACCAATTAGTATCACTGCCAAGCCAGGAATAATTCCTTTTGTTTCTAAGTTTGCGGCTTGCACAGCAACCGCATCACGTAATCGTTTTGCGATTGCCTTTCCGTCGATTATAACTGCCATGTGCCACCTCAATTTTTATTCATTTCTCTGCATAAATCTTACCATAATTTGCTCAATTCTGCTTCCCACAATTAATTATTAATCGACAATTGACCATCATTATTAGTTCTATACTTATTAAAAAACTTGGCATGATTTTCAAGTCATCCCAAGTTAGCTAAATATAACTATTCAATTTTTGATATTCGCTGATACACCATAATCATCAAAACGCCGATCGTCGCATTTGCGCCAATATTTAAACTCATATTGATCGCTCCTTGCATAAATACGAGCCGAGGAAACGAACCGTACACCCACATATCCCCCAAAGGCGCAATAATCAGCCAAACCAAAATATTGGCAATCACCTGCCATAAATTAAAAATCCAAAAACGTCTATTATTCAACTTGACGCTATCAAAAGCCATTCGATGTACTAATAAGCCTAGTAACAAGCCATAAATTCCATCTGCAATTACCCAAGTCCACCAAATCGTGTGTGATCCAACACCACTTAGAATCTGACCAAAAAATGCTACCAAGCCTGCGGCAATCGGGCCAAGTACTACTGCAATAAATGTTAGCCAGGCACTTGAGATCGATACCCCCATTCGATAGGTCGGCAGTGGCAAACCTAAGTAAGCGGAGAATACATAAAAAATTAGGACACCAATTAAAATACCAGCAAACCAGCTGCCAATGGATCTGTTATTCATTCCCTGCCTCCAATTTGGATGTTATTCTGACTCGGCATCATCTTCTGTGTCTGCTATTGTGGCGGCAGCTTGAATCGCCTGGATTTTTTCCGTAAAGAAATTGGTGATTTTGTGTTCCACCGACTCAACATCATCCAAATAAGCTGCAACCGAAGCCGCCAATTCAATTTTCAACCCTGATTTGCTAACTAAAGGATGTTCCACAATCATATAAAGGTTTACATCTTTACTAGGATCATTAATAACAATTTTGCTAATCGCATTTACATAACGCAACGGTAAATTAATCAGACTACTCTCTACACGCAGCGAAATTGGCTCATCCCCAGAGATTATCATCTCTGAACTAATAATCTGACCATCCTTCAATTCCTTTGTTGCGAAATTGAATAAGTCATCCAAGTTGATCTCCGCGGTATCTGCAGCTGTAAAACTCTTACTCTTGATTTGTTCGTTTTTAAGAATCTCAATAAATTCGTTTCCAGTCAATTCCATGTAAAACTCTTTTCCACAATATATTCGATACTTTCAGTTTAGCATACTAACAAAAAGAAGCCCGCGACACAAGTTCATGTCACCAGCTCCCAATCAAAATATCACTCTATGCCAAAGCGCGCTCTGAATTTTTTGCCAATGATGCAGCTCCATATACACCTGCATCATTTCCCAATTCAGCTAATTTGACTTGTGTAACATCACGGGTTGTCTTGAAAGCAAATTCCTTAAAGTTCTTTTCAACACGTTCCAATAAGAACTTACCGGCGGCTGAGACACCGCCACCAATTACGATTGATGACGGATTTAAGATATTTGCAAGATTTGCTGAAGCCAATCCTAGGTAATAAGCGACCTTATCAACAACTTCATTTGCCAAATAATCATTTTCCTTAGCTAAATCAAAGACAATCTTTGATGTCACTTCTTCACCGTTGTTAATCATCGCCTTCAACTTTGAATTACCAACATAGGCCTCTGCAAAGTCTTGTGCCAAATGGACGACGCCGGTTGCTGAAGCATATTGTTCCAAGCAGCCATAGTTACCACAAGTACATAGGTAGCCATGTGGTTCAACAATCATATGCCCAACTTCACCTGCCGCACCATTAGTACCATGAACCAGCTTACCATCATTGATCAAACCACCACCAACTCCAGTTCCCAAGGTAATAAATGATACTTCGGGGTCATTGTTTCCAGCTCCCCGCCATTGTTCACCAAGTGCAGCAGCATTTGCATCATTGTCTAAAGTCAATGGTAGGCCAGTCGCAGTCTCGATATCTTTGCGAACTGTTTGCAAGTCCTTCCAGTTCAGGTTGAAAGCACCTTGAACGGTTCCGTTTTCGATATCAACGGTTCCCGGTGTTCCCATTCCAATTCCGATAATTCGATCGCGATCCAATTGATAAAGATCAAGATGATGATTAATCGATTCCACAATATCCGGTACGATATGCGCACCCTCTTCTAAGATGTTTGTCCGAATCGACCATTTTTGTTGAATATCGCCATCAGCCGTTAAAATTGCAAATTTAATGGTCGTCCCGCCTAAATCGACACCGATTAATTTATCCTTAACCATTTTTAATTCTCCTTCACTATCAATCAATATTAATTAACACTCTAAGTCACTATAAAATAATACCAGAAATAATTTCTGATTTAAAGCAATTTATGAAAACGATTTCAGAAATTAATTATTTCCGTTACGTCGCTCTTCCAGTTCATGCTCATGGGTCAAGACCAATTTGATTTGTCCGTATTCCTTAATATCTAACAAACCTGCTTTATACATGTTGTCAATTTCTAGTGCTGCCAATTCAATATCCCAAAGTCGTTTTCCAACATGAATGTAAATGTCGTAACGCTTTAGTAAATCTAGCACATCAATAAAAGTTCGCATAACCATGATTAACCCCCAGGATGATCAAGGCGACCACCATTCCAATCGTTACTATAATACTTAGACTACGGACGAGTTCAGGCATTTTAAAACGATTTGCCAAAACACGATGACTTATCAAGATTGGTGTAAAGACAATCCCACCAAGTACACCACCAATGTGTGCCCACAAATCAATATTGCTTGCAAACAAACTTGTCGCCATCGATAGAATTACCAGTACTCCAATCGTTCGAGCCTGATCACCCCAAAATCCCTGCCAACGAGCTAGTACACCAAGTACGATAAACGTTCCAAACAGTCCATAAATCGCTCCACTAGCACCAGCAGAGATTACATTCACGCTACCAAAGGCCATCCCAAACAGATTACCAATTACATCTGTTACTAAAAATAAACCTAAATAACGCCATGAACCGATTGCCTGTTCTAGTAACCGACCAATCCAATACAAAATTACAAGGTTAAAAGTAATGTGCATCCAAGTGATATGCAAGAACCCAGCTGTTATCAAACGCCACCATTCATTATCCAATAAAATTGATGGTGTAAAACTTGCCCCAAATTGGAACAACACATGCGTTGAGATCGTCAATCCACCAGCCACATAAACTTCCGCTAAATAAATAATTACCATCAGAATGATCAAGATTAAGTTTATCGGTTGGACTTTAAATTCAGCTTTTATGTTTTTCATCTAATCATTCCTCTTCATCCAGAATCAAAACTCGATCCATCTTGATATCAGTTGGCTCAATCGGCCATAGCGGTTTATTCCAGTAATTTGCCTCAATTGTTGTGGCAACTTTTATACCCGAAGCTTGCTGCAACCAACGATCATAATACCCGCCACCAAAACCGACTCGATCGCCAGTTTCCGAGTAAGCCAATCCTGGTACTAGTACCACATCAAACTGATCCGCTTGAATTAACTGTGTACCTTTAGGTTCTAACATACCAAATTTATGCCGTGTGTATTCTGTCCGCTCCGATATCTCGACAAACTCCATTTGTCGACGTGGTAAAACTCGTGGCAGTCCAACGTGTTTGTTTTGCAGCAAGGCCGTCTGAATCAATAGCGTGGTTTGCAATTCAAAATCCTGTGCTAATGATAAAGCAACGGTGTCAGCCGCCTCCCATTCAGGCAAACTAGTTATTTGTTGTACGAGCTTTTGCATTAATTGGGTGTGCTCGGCAAGCGTTAGTGCCTTTAAATTCGCACTCGCCACTTGTCGGATCTCATCTTTATTCATTAGATACTTCCTAACTATCTATCTCTGTACAATTCCCTAATTCTACCACAGTCATATGAACTGAACGTTTACTTTTATTAAATACAAAAAAATCTACCAAATTTAGATTAAACATCTAAACCCCGTAGATTTTTATATTTTTGACTTATGAATTCGCGGACGCGTTCAAGGTGTCTTTATCTTCAACATCCTCGAGCACTTTCTCCCAGATTTCATACGTCGAATTAATATTTGGATTACTTTCGTTACCAGACGGTACATCAGGGAAGACAACCGCAACGGCTACATTTGAATTTGGCACAAATGAAATTGCTGTATTAGCAGTCGTCGATACGCCATTTGTAAATGTTTCAGCTGTTCCAGTCTTCATACTTACGTTAACTGGCAAAGTCTTGATCTTTGATCCACCAGTCACGTACGGACTACTTCCGTGCGATACCAGATTCATCCCATTCCAAATCACGTTTCTTTCGGCTTCGGTCCAACCAACGGTTCCTAAAATCCGCGTTGGAATTTGTTCCAACGTAGCCTTGGCCCCATTAACACCTGGTTGTTGAATTGCTTCAACTAAATGCGGTTGAACTCGGTAACCACCATTAGCAATGGTTGCTACATATTGTGCTAGTTGAATTGTTGTAAATGTATCATATTGTCCAAACGATTCATCAAGTGCCAACCCGATATCGCTGGCCGAAGTTGAACCCTTAAGTCCAGAAATCTCTCCCGGTAGGTCAATCCCAGTCTTGACCCCCATTCCAAAACGGGCCAAGCCGTTTCGCATGGTACTAAAGATACTTGTATCCAGACCTGACAAACTCATTCCGGATGAATAGTTCAACCCACCCATCTTCAGCATCAATTGCATAACATATGAATTTGATGAAACTTCCAAAGCTTCTGAAGCAGTTAGCGAAGTGTTGTGACTTCCATCTGTATTAAACCACGACGACTTAGATGCAGTTCCAGCAATTTTGATTGGTTGATCCGTTAACGTGTTATTAGATGGTGTAATAACACCTTGCATTAGCCCCGTCGTAATCATTGCTGGCTTAACAACGGATCCCATAACCTGAGCCTTATTAACGTTTGCAGCATCATTGTCCGTCAAATCACCCGTTGAGTTATCGCGGTCAACTCCAACCATTGCATAAATGCCACCAGTTTTCGGATTAAGCACAACTGCATAACCACCGGTTGCTGACCCGCTCGGAATATTATTCTTGATAATCGTCCGCACATCGTCTTGAAGTTTACTATTCAAACTCAAAATCAAATTTGAACCAGCTTTACCACTGTAAACTGTCTTAGATGTCGTTTCACCCGTCTTTGGATCTGTCGTAATCTGAACACGTTTTTTGGTTCCCTTTAGTTGAGCTTCGTATTGCTTCTCAAGGAAAGAAACACCAACCATGTCATCGCGACTATAGCCCTGACTTAGTAACTGATTGATTGAATCATCAGGCACCTTACCTTCTGTTCCAATCAAACTCTTAATATCATCACCAGCTGGATACGCCCGCGTATAGTACATTCCAACGTTGATACCCGGCATTGTCGATTGTCGCTCACCAATTGCGGCAATCTCTTCGTCTGTGACATCCGCCGTTTTAATCTGAACTGTAGATAACGCATAAGCATTTGTCATCTTTTGGAAGATCATTGCATTATTAACTTGTTTATTTGAAAGCGGGAACTCGCTCTTATGATCAACGACATATTTTTTAGCTTGCTTAACAAAAGTATCCGTCGTTGGTGCATACTGAATACCAGCTTTTTTAGCGACAGCCTTAGCTCGTCCAGCATCTAAAATGTAGTAGCCCGCATAATTACTATCTGATAGCTGTGTGGTCTCAATACTTACGAACTTACCAACATTATTGGCTACCTTATACATTTGTGCATCTGTGACACTCTGTGGCTTAGTATACTGAATTGAGTGGGTACCTGTGTTCGAAACAAGTAACTTTCCAGAGCTATCTACAATCTCACCACGACGAACATTTTCCTCTTGAATACTCGTGGTGTTGCTTGAAACTGCTGCCTTATATGTCGAATAGTTAGCGATCTGCAATGTGTACGCCTTAAATGCCAGCGCCCCTAACATTACAACGACGACGCCCATTAGAATATTTAGTCGCGCAGGAATTCGTGATAATGAGGTCATCCCCCCACGTTTCTTCTGGCGCCGCTTTTCTGGTGATTTCATGGTTTTAACCTTTTTTCTTCCTAATTTTCAACGCTTTTAATTGTATCACAAATCATTTGTGCTTTAATAAGAGTATTAGTTTTCAAATAACGAGGAAAGTCAAACCTATGCATAAACGTTTAAATCCATTTTCATGGCGTCCCAGCACAAGAATTTTGTGGGTCAGCTTCTTACTCCCAACCCTGATTATGTTGGGCTACTTTGCTTATCGCAAAATGGCTCCCTTTGGATCGAGTTCAATCCTAACCGTTGATCTTGGACAACAGTACATCGATTTCTTTGCCAGCTACAAAAATGCTCTCACCGGTAATTTTAGCAGTATTTTCTTTAATTTTGCTAAAGGATTGGGTGGCGAAACTTTTGGTGACTGGGCATATTACTTAATGAGCCCAACAAACCTACTCCTACTGCCATTTTCAAACGCTTTGCTTCCCGTTGGAATCTTATTCCTAACCGTGATCAAATATGGCTTAGCCAGCTGGAGTATGGCTTTTGCACTAAAGCGTATGCGCTGGCAAAATAATTGGTCGCTAGTCTTCTTTGGCCTCATTTATAGCATGTCCGGTTGGTTTGTTGCCAATGAGCTAAATCTATTATGGCTTGATGCCGCTATTTTACTCCCATTTATCGTTGTTGGCTTGGAAAAATACTTGAATGAACAATCAAAGTGGCAGTACATTCTACCCTTAACAGCCATGTTAGTGATTAATTACTACATGGCCTACATGGTTGGGCTCTTCATGATCCTATATTTTATCTGGCACTTATCTTGGTTACCATTTGGTTGGCGTGAACGTTTACGTATGCTACGTAAATTCGTCTTCGGTTCCTTAGTTTCGATCGGACTGTCTGCTGTCATCTGGTTGCCGACTGCATATACGCTGCTCAATTCAAAAGGGCAATATATGCTTGAGAATCTAAATTGGAACTTCGAATATAACCCCGCCGATTTTATTGGTAAATTCTTCTTAGGTACCTTCAACTTTGATCAAATGCCCACAGGACTACCAAATATCTTTGTCGGTTCATTGGTCTTAATCGCAATTTGGTTCTTCTTCACTAGCAACCAAATTCGTTGGCAAACACGCCTTTGGGCGGGTATCATTACAGCCTTTCTTGTTATCTCAATGATGTACGCACCGCTTGATTTAGCTTGGCATGCCTTCCAATTTCCGGTCTGGTATCCTTATCGCTTCTCATTTGTATTTAGTTTCTGGCTAATCTGGATAGCCGGATCAATTTGGACACCAAATCTTAAATTTGATTGGTGGCAGCTCGGTTTGTTACTTGCTCTCGTCGCTGGCAGTTTTATTTATCTTTATACACGCCTAGGCAAGCTCAACTTCCTAACGCAGAGTCAATTAATTATCGGTATTAGCATTTTTGCTTTAATGTTGATCTTACACATTCTTGCAAGTAACAATAACTGGTGGCTCTGGGCAATTGGTATTTTAACAATCGGTGAAATGGTCACCTCAACGATCTGGACATTAAATCAATTTACTTACTTAACAAACGACGAGTACACCACATACATCCGCGCTTTGGAAAAGGCCACCAACACTTTTAAAAAATCAAACCGTGATTTTTACCGTGTTGCTCAGTCCTTCCAACGGACTAAAGGTGATCCACTTCAAGGAAACTACTATGGTGCTTCGACCTTCTCATCAGCGCTTGAACATCAGCAGAGTTCATTCATGGCAGCAATTGGCCAACCAGAGGGCGATAATTATGTTTCGTACAGTAATGGTACTTTGCTAACAGATGATTTGCTCGGAATGCGCTATTTAATGCAACCAACCGGCAATGCTTCTGAAGACAAGGGCACTCCCAGCAATATGGCGACTTTCCCACGCTGGGATACTAATGGCATCTATACAATCGATAACAGCACAGACGATGTCGTGATTAGCGAGAATGCGAATGCTTTACCACTCATTTTTGCCGCTAGTCCAAATGCCCTGAATTTGCATTTCAAGACAGATGACCCGCTGACAAATCAAAACCGACTCTGGGCAACCTTAACCGGCTATGATAACAATGATGTTTTCACTAGCAAGAATTTCGATAGTACTTCGGTTGATAACTTGAACTCGAGTGAAACAATTACTGGCGCTTACTTTAAGAAGCTAGATACAACTAAGCCAGCTAGCATATCACTGACCTACACGCCACAAAGCGACGATCCCTATTATCTGACACTTGGTGGTGAACTTTCGGCCGACGATGTCTCAATTACCGTCAATGGAACACCATTAGCTGCAATTCCTAGTCATCGACATACAATCATTTTGCCATTACCTGCAAATGTATCTGGCCAACCACAGGTGATCACGCTGACGCTCAACAAAAACGATGTGTGGCTTCAAAATGTCTCTCTTTATGCCAGCAATCAAGCTGCTATCACGGCTGGAGCACAACAGTTACAACAATCGGCAATCACCGATTTGAAGTTTAGTGACACCCAAATTAGCGGCAATATTGATCTACCAGCTAATCAAAATCTCTTAATGACAACAATTCCATATGCCGAAGGCTGGAAAATTGAAGTCGATGGTAAACAAGTTGATTCGACCAAAATCGGTGGCTTCTTCCTCGGAGCGACAATCACCCCTGGTCAACATCGAATTAAACTAACATTCACGCCACCCTATCTCAAATGGGGCTTGATTATCACCAGCGGAACAGTTTTGTTCACACTTGGATTACTTTGGACCGATACATTTGGCCGCCGTGGTCATAAAAAATCTTAAATCACGGGCATAGATATCTTTACACAATACGCTTAGCATGGTATTTTACTTTGTAAGCCTGTCAAAGTCTATTTCATAGATTTGACTGATAAATTGATATAAATAATGATAGGAGGCCGTCATGGCTGAAGATAAGACATTTCCAATGACGCTCGAAGGAAAGACAAAAATAGAAGCTGAGCTCAACAAACTCATCACTGAAACTCGAGCAGAAATCACTAATCGTATTCAAATCGCTCGTAGTTTTGGTGATTTGTCAGAAAATTCAGAATATCAATCTGCAAAGGATGAGCAAGCCTTCGTTGAAGGTCGCATTAACACCTTGCAAAATATGCTTGATAACGCAGTAATGATCGATTCATCAGAAATTGCTGCTGACGAAGTTGCCATGGGTAAAGTCGTTACCTTCCAAGAACTACCTGATGAAGAGCCCGAGACATATGAAATTGTCGGTGCTGTCGAAGCAGATCCACTTGCAGGTAAGATTTCAAACGAGTCACCAATTGCTCAATCATTGATTGGAAAAAGCGTTGGCGACGCAGTTACAGTAAACTTGCCTAACAACGGTTCAATTGAAGTTAAGATTCTTTCTGTAAAGAACGCCTAACAAAGATATTGAACATCCTAAAAGCCCTGAAAGTTAATTGATCTTTCAGGGCTTTTTATTATATCAGTCAAAAAGAGGTTAGTCCGAGTCAAACTCGGACTAACCTCTTTTTGAACATTTATTTACTTTGAACTTGAACTAGCTGAGCCAACTGCATCATTATCTGCCTGCACGTTATCAGTATTCTTCAATTGTTCATCATAAGTCTTTGAATAATAGATTTCTCCGGTCTTCAAATTTGCAACGAAGAACAAATAACCCTTGTCTTGGTCTTGTGGGTTCAGAACCGCCTTAACAGAACTAACGGTTGGACTGTCAAACGGCCCAGGTCCATACCCAGCATTCGCATATAAGTTATATGGTGAGTCAACCTTAACATCTTTATTCGACAAATTAGCCTTATCGGTATTCAAAGCGTACTTCACTGCCACGTCAGATGCCAATGGCATATTAACCTTAATCCGATTCAAGAAGACCCCGGCAATGATATTCCGGTTTTCCTGACTAACGCCTTCACGTTCAATCAATGAAGCCAATGTCATGACCTGCTGAACATTCATGCCTGACTGCTTAATTTGATCAAAGTAAGGACTAAATTGTGTATAGTCATTTGCAACCATTTGATTAATGATCTCGCGCACATTTGTTGCGTCTTTGACATCATAAGTCGCTGGATATAAATATCCTTCCAACTTATAGCGTACATCAGTTGCATTAATTGCATCATCCAGTAAACCAGGATAAGCATCCTTCAATCGTCCTAGAAAGGCACTATCATTCAATGCCGCCAAGAACTCCTTTTTACTGAACTTTGTTTTATTAGCAACCTCTGTGGCAATTGCATCAGCATTCTCACCTTCGCGAACAGTCACTGTTCCCTCACCGTTCAATGGATATGATGAGCCACCTTGCGTCAACTTACTAGTTAACTCTTTAATCGTCATCGATGGACTTAACAAGTAATAGCCGGCCTTCAATTCCGCTACATTCTTCGTATCAACATAATGAACAAAGGCTTTATCTGAACGAATAACACCTTTATCCTTTAGTTCAGTCGCAATCACTTGTGCGCTTGAACCACTTTTAACTTCAATTTGTTTTTTTGTGGTTGCCTTAGGATTCAAAGCCGAATAATCTGTCACCTGTGCATGATGGTACACTCCAAAGCCAATTCCACCAATTAATAACACTAGGACAATTCCAGCAATTATCGTTAACCGACCAAAACCCTTTTTCTGTGGTTGCCCTTGTGGCATTATACCGCCTCGGCTCCCGCGTGAATCAAATTCTGTCATTATTTTTCTCCCAAATAAAAATCCGCATTACCGAAAGTATACCAGCTCACCAACGATAATGTGAATTTTTACTTGCTAAATTAAGAACTTTTTATTAAAAGCCACTTTCTTAACGGATTTCCGCATCAAAGGCTTGCTTCAACTGCTTAGTAATTCGATCGACAGCAGCATTCACTTCATCGTCAACCAAGGTTGCTGCTGGATTCACAAAATGCAAAGTATATGCTAATGACTTTTTATCGTCAGCAACATTTGCTCCTGTGTAAAGGTCGAACAAAACTACGTCATGTAGATAATTTCCACCAGCCGCCTCGATTTTAGCAATTAATTCGGCCGCCGTAATATCTTGGTCAACTAGAATTGCCAAATCACGTGTAATCGCTGGGTAACGCGAGATTGCCTCATACTTAGCAGAACGCTTCTTAATTGCCATAATTGCATCAAGATCTAGCTCAAAGGCATAAGTTTCACCGACCTTATATGCTTTCGCGGTCTTAGGGTGAACCTGCCCCATAATCCCAATTACTCGTTGACCAACTCGTAGCTCAGCTGTTCGTCCTGGGTGCATTTCTGGATATGCCGCACTCGCTTCAAAGCTCACCCGATCAGCTAGTGCAAAATTATCTAATAGCGCCATGACGATCCCTTTGAGCACAAAGAAGTCACTAACTTGGGCCGGTTGTGTCCAAGTCCGCTCAGTCCATTCACCAGTAATCACACCTGCCAAATGCTCAATCTCACTTGGCAACGTAGCTTCATCATCCGAGACAAATACACGCCCTTGCTCATAAAGCGCCACATTTTTTTGCTTGCGAGCAACATTATAGGCCACATCATCTAGTAACCCAGTCAATAAGCTACTCCGAGTTTGTGAACGATCTTGACTCATTGGATAATCTAGGACAATTGGACTTCCTTGGTGTAATTTGAAATCCTGGGCTTTTTGAGGCGTCGTCAAAACATAAGAAATCGCTTGATCCAAGCCTAAACCTTCTAATGCTCGGCGGCTAGCACGGATCAACATCTGCTTGGCGGTCAAAATTCCTGGCGTTGTCGCACCAGTTGGCAAAGTTGCCGGCAATTTATCATAACCATATAGTCGCGCAACTTCTTCAATCAGATCGGCTGGCAAGCTAATGTCCCAACGTCGTGACGGAATTGTCACGATGAATTCAGCATCATTTACAGTATAAGTGAACTGCAATTGGTCAAAAATCTTTGCAATCGCTTCTTGAGTAATTTCAGTACCAAGCACTTTGTTAACTTGTGCGACAGTCACTGATACCACTGGCGCTTGATATGCATAATCTTGTGCAACCACACGTCCTTTGGTGACGCTTCCACCAGCTAACGTTGCGATGAGAGCCGCTGCATGGTCCAACGCAACAAATGTTGCCTCAACGTCAACACCACGTTCAAAACGTTGTGAAGCCTCTGAATGTAAGTTTTGCTTTTGGGCAGTCTTACGAATAGCAGTCGCTTCAAACACGGCCCCTTCTAAGACAATATTAGTCGTCTGACCAGTTACCTCGGTAGATTCACCACCCATCACACCGGCAAACATCAATCCTTGATCACCCGCTGCAATAATGATATCCTCTGGTGCCGCCTCGCGCTCAACACCATCAAGCGTTTTAATCTGCTCATGTGCTTGTGCCCGTCGCACATTCAAATCACGCGTTGGTAGTTGATCTAAGTCAAAGGCATGCAATGGCTGCCCATACATCAATAACATATAATTTGTCACGTCGACAACATTATTGATTGGTCGAACGCCCATGTTCCAAAGCCGACGTTGCAACCATAGTGGTGAGTCTTGAATTGTTACATTTTCAACTACGCGAACGGCATACTTACTAGCTAATTCAGCTGGCGCAGTTGCTGTAATCAAACTAGCGGTCTCTTTATCAGATTCCACCAATTCAAAATCAGGTAACGTTACTTTTTGATCAAGAATTGCAGCGACTTCCCACGCTGTACCATTCATTGAAAGCATGTCAGCTCGATTCGGCGTAATTCCAGTTTCCAAAATATGGTCGTTCAAACCTAATGCTGCTAGTGCATCTGCACCTGCTACCAAGTCTGCTGCATCCACATCGTTGAAAACCCAAATACCGTCCTCAAAATCCTTTGGCGCAACCTTGTCATCAAAGCCAAGTTCCTGTAACGCCGCCAACATACCATTTGACGCAACCCCACGTAACTTACCTTTTTTAATTTTCTGACCACCACCAATGACTGAGCCATGCTTGGCAAGAATCACTGTTTGTCCGACCGCAACATTTGGTGCACCGGTCACGATTTGAACTGGCTCAGCTTCTCCAGCATCAATTTGGGTTATGACCATATGATCGGAATCGGGATGCTCTTCCACAGACAAAACCTTAGCAATCACCACATTTTTCATATTACCTTGTGGTTGACTCTGACCCTCGATTTCAACGGCCGTTCGTGAGATTTTCTCTGCCAATTCATTGACTGGCAAATCTAAATCAACATAATCACTTAACCAGTTTATTGAAACTTTCATAATGCGCTTTATCCTCTCTGCTTAAATTGTTCTAAGAAACGGACATCGTTTAGATAGAAGTTACGAATATCTTCAACGCCGTACTTCAACATTGCGAAACGATCTGGTCCAAGGCCAAAGGCAAAACCACCATAAACCGTTGAATCAATTCCAGCCATTTCCAAAACGTTCGGGTGAACCATTCCAGCACCCAAAACCTCAATCCATTCAATATCTTCGGGCTTGGTATCAGCTGTCACTGCACCCCAAGATACATCAACCTCAACTGAAGGCTCCGTAAAAGGAAAATAAGATGGACGTAGGCGAATATCGTGATCCGCACCAAAGAGCTTGTGTGCAACTGCTAACAACGTCCCCTTCAAATCCCCCATTGTAATCTGCTTGTCAATTACTAAACCTTCAACTTGGTGGAATTGGTGCGAATGAGTTGCATCATCAGTATCACGCCGATAAACACGTCCAGGAGAGATCATCTTCAAAGGTCCCTTTGTAAAGTCATGATCAACCATTGCACGAGCTTGCATTGGTGATGTCTGCGTTCGCATTAGAATCTCTGGTGTAATGTAGAAAGTATCCTGCATATCACGAGCTGGATGGTCCTTTGGTAAGTTCATCATCTCAAAATTATATTGATCAGTTTCAACTTCTGGTCCTTCCAAAACCTGATATCCCATTCCCATGAATTGATCCTCAAGATCAGTGATAATCTGTTGTAGCACGTGTGCTTGACCCTGCTTAATTGCTTTTCCAGGTAATGTCACATCAAGCTTTTCAGCTTGCAATTGAGCCTCAAGTGCAGCAGTCTCAAGTTGCGTTTGTTGCTCGGTGATTGCTAGCGTCAGACTGTCGCGGACATCATTTGCGACCGCGCCAATCACTGGACGTTCTTCGGGTGTTAGATTTTTCATCCCCCGCAACACTTCAGTTAGTGGTCCCTTCTTACCTAACCAAGTAATTCTGACCTGATTAAGTACCTTCAAATCAGTAGTTGCTTTGATTTCACTTAACGCTTTACTTTGTAAAGCTTGTAACTCATCAGCTAAACTCATTTTATTTCTCCTTTTTCAAATAAAAAAAGTCCCTTCGGTAATTGCTCACCAAAGGGACGTCTTATAAACGTGGTACCACCCAAATTTGACAGTCATCAAGAGACTATCCTTAGGAGCCCGTTAACGGGGGCGAATCGGGATCGCCTTATCAGCCATCCAACTCCTGACTGAAATTCGGTTTGTA
The DNA here is from genome assembly GCF_008107635.1 of Weissella muntiaci. Classification (GTDB taxonomy): domain Bacteria; phylum Bacillota; class Bacilli; order Lactobacillales; family Lactobacillaceae; genus Weissella; species Weissella muntiaci. The sequence goes on from NZ_SDGZ01000020.1 coordinate 25,865, forward strand.
GTCTTCCGCGGCTCACATCGTTCCCACGGTTGCTGAAAAGATCATCAAACTTACTAGGTCATTCATCGTATAATACGTCCATTTTACGCAAAATTAATTGATCTGTCGAGCGCTTAAATAAAAAGTAGTGCTAATAAAGCTAACAAGGCAGGTAGCCCTTGCACAAGCATGATACGCTTGTTAACTGTCACACCACCATAAATCGCCACAATTACAACATAAGCCATTAACATGGCAAGGAAATAAACGCCGTTGCCTTGTGGGAACAAAAATAACACTAAGATGATCAATAAGCCCAGTGCGCCATTATAAATCCCTTGATTTCCCAGCAACTTGCGTACCTCAGTCACCTTTAAGACCTCCGGAGCTAGTCCAAATACAGTTGCTTGGCGTTCTGCCGGCATAAACATCTCTAAGACCATGATATATAAGGCCTCAAGTGCTACCAATCCTGCTAAAATTAATCCAATCATTCCCCAACACCCACTTATAATATATTTTTATAAGTCTAGTCTATGGTTTTGACCGAGTAAATACAAGCAATAATATAAAAAGGTTAGCTGACATAATAGTCAGCTAACCTTTTATCTATTAATTAAGCATTCCACTTATCTGACCATGTATGAATTGCTTCCATCATTGGTCGCATTGATTCGCCACGCTCAGTTAATGCGTATTCAATCAATGATGATGCTTCATAAGTCCGGCGTTCAATCAACTCAGCTTCTTCAAGCTCTTTCAATCGCTCTACCATCACGCGGTCAGAACAATTAACAACTGCTCGTGACAAATCTTTAAAACGGCTTGGTCCCTCATTCAATAGAACTTCCAAAATCAAACCGTTCCACTTACGACCTAAAATATTAAAAGTCGTCGCGAACTTATCACAAATTGCAAAATCAGCACAGTTCTCGTCATTTACTTTTTGTTCAGTTGCCATTACCATAACTTGTTCTCCTTACATATATTACTAACAATTATTCAGTAACTATATTCTAGCGCTAAAATCATCACAATGCACGCCTTTTGCTTGATTCTTTTGTCATAAAAATGTGAATTTCATTTTTTATCAAAATGGCGACGAAATTTACGCCATTTTGGTGCAAAGAAATCAGCAATTGCAATCCAGTCGTCCACCAAATCTAACAAAAGACTTTCCTTAAAGTGTGGTCGTGCGGTGGTTGCACCCCACATATGTTTGAGAATGATATCCTTTTCCATTGGTGTTAAGGCCGTAATTTTTTCAGCGTTTCGGATTGCTACCCGCGGATGAATAAATGCGTGTGAACCTAACTCAAACTTTGTGACACGCCAATCATAGAAAAAGAGGTCATGCAAAATACCAGCTCGTGCGACAGCGGTTGCATTTAAACCGTAACGCAAAGCTAACCGATAACTTAAATACGAGACATCAATCGAATGTTGTAACCGATCCGAATAGTGATGTTGAACATAATTTTTCAGTAATTGAACCTGGGGATGTGCTAGCAAATCTCCCACGATCTCCAGATAAACTGGATCTTTCTGCCAATCTTGTTCTTGCATTAAAGCATCTCCTCATCATCCACGCTGATGTTGTTACTCTACCGTGTTTTCAAAGCGAACATTGCAACACCAGCCGCAACTGCTACATTTAATGATTCTGCTTGCCCAGTCAAAGGAATATATAGATTTTGAGTTGTCATAGTTGCTAATTCAGGCTGCATCCCCTGACCCTCATTTCCCATAATCAAAGCAAACTGGCTTTGAGCTGGAACTGTAAATAGGTCAGCAGCTGACTTATCCAATTGTGTACCATAAACGTTCATATCATTTTGTGTGAACGCCGCAGTCCACTCTTTCAAGTCACCAACTGTCAGCGTCAAATGGAATTGGCTTCCTTGCATTGCGCGCAACGCCTTAGGTGAATATGGGTCAACCGTTCCATGTCCGAACACAACCCCCGCATAACCGGCGGCATCAGCTGTCCGAACCATCGTTCCAATATTTCCAGGATCTTGAATTCCATCTAAGAACAACCATGCGCCATCATGAATAAACTGTGGTGCACGAGTTGCAACAGGCAAGGTTACCTCAGCAAAAATCCCTTGTGGGGTTACCAAATCAGACAACTTCTTAGCGATCTCAATGTTAATCTCAAATACTGGTACACCCAAAGGCAATTCTTCACTATGTTGCGCCAATTGCTCAGTTGTTGCCATAATTGCGCGTAACTTACCACCATGATTGATTGCTTCTTGAACTAAATGCCAACCATCCAATAGATAAGTTTGACTGGCTTGACGGCCCTTTTTACTTTGTAATTTTTGCCAAGCTTTTACTCGGCTGCTTTGTACTGAACTAATCTTTTCCATAAGTAAATTATACCTTTTTCCTTATTAAACGAGTATTAAAATGATCTCTTGCACAAAAAAACCGCATCCAAGCGGACGCGGTTTCTCGAAAGGAGATAGAGGGATTCGAACCCACGCGCCGGTTTCCCGACCTGACGGTTTTCAAGACCGTTCCCTTCAGCCAGACTTGGGTATATCTCCATTTGTTTCTCTCACAAGAACAAATACCAATATAAGCTATTTTGCGAGCACTGTCAAGAAAAAACTAGCAGGCGAATAATGTTTCCATTAGACTCCTACTAGCTTTTATTTTGAAACTATTTATTTGGCACAACTGCGTCGTAAGTTGCCTGATCCAAGACAAGATCAATTTCGCCAATGTATTCTTGAGCACCGTCACGGACGAAATTCCGTTTGAACTGCCAAAGACTATCTTCGACGTCTTCTTCTTCGATTCCACCTAAATCATACAAAGGCATTTTTGCATCAATGGCCCATTGGATCATTTCAACCTGGATTGCGTAAGCTGCCCCATAGACTGGTGCATCGTCAATTGTTCCGGCATACATATACCAAACCTTAGACCCAATTTTAAAAGCAATTCCAGTTCCAATTACGGCACCTTCATAGCTAGCCCGATAGATTCGCATCAAGTCCGTTCCTTGATAGGCCTCCAACATACGCTGGAAGTAATCTTTAGGACGGTAAGTGATTTCATGGCGTTGGCTCATAATCTCATAAGTCATAAAGAAATCATCGAGGTAACTTTGATCAAGGCCAAAGTCCACAACGATTCCATCACGGAATGGTCGACGCAACTTATTTTTAGTCTTTGAAGGCACAAAGTCAAAAGTCGTTTCGGCTTCTGGCTTTGCTGCAAGATTCATCACCATATTCAATCGTGGCTGAATCGTGGCATGCATGCCACCACTTAGGTTTCGATTACGAGTTACATAACCGCGCGCTTGTAAGGCTTCATTTAAAGCATCTGTATAAGCAATTTCTGGATCAACTCGTAAGACATAGACATTATCATTAGCTAGCAAATCCTTGGCCGTCTGCATTAGTTGATCAAACAAATCCAAGTCTGTCATATCCATTACAGGCCCCTTTGAGGCATAAGCAAACATCTTTCCATTTGCTTGTTGGATCATCAGAATTGAAAGAGCTGCAATAATGTTATTATCAGCATCTTCCAAATAAACATACCGGGGAGTCCAGTTTTCTTTTACTTGCGCCCAAGCCATATCTTGCGTGATTTGTGCAAATGGTGACTGACGGACAAAATCATTGTAACGGGCAACCGCGGCTGCATCGTTCATATCTAAAAGAGGCATGTAATATCACTCCTATCGGTTTCTTTATTTAATTCATTTTAGTGGGAACGCCCTCTGATATAATAATATACCACAAGTTTTCATCAATATAAAAAGTGCCACAGTATCTCTGGAGAATCCCGGGTATTTTGAAGTAACTTAGTAGATATAGTCATTAAATATAAAAGCCAAACCAATGATTTTAAAATCAAAGGTTTGGCATAGTTTTTAATTAAATTATAGTGACGCAAGTTTTGAGATCATGATACCACCAAGTGCGACTAGAATAACTCCAATCACGATGAAGACCATTTGACGCCTTGACTTACGCTCGCCCAGAATCCAGATACTTCCAAACGTACCAACAATAATTCCCATTTGTGAGAGTGTTGCGGCAGTCGCTTGACCAATATTTGGATTAGCAGCAGAGATAAACATAAAGACATTTCCAATTGCCCATACCACACCGGTAATCATATTACGCCAAGTTGCCTTAGCAAATAGCTCCTTCTCCTTCATAAAGAAGATCACAATGATTAGGGCTCCAACAACCTGACCGATTGACTGCGGTCCGACAATTGAAGTCATGTAGTATAGTCCGTCAGCTGAGCCACTTGGTCCAGCCTTTAGGCTCGCAGAAATGTAGCCGATCTTAGCTAATAAATTAGGAAAGACGAAGTACATCATATAACCTAAGGTTGAAATGAACATTGCCAAAAGTCCCGCCGACCAGCTAAACTCTGCATTCATCTTCTTAGGCGCATTTGCATCAGGGATTGATGTGAAATAAGCCCCTAAGACAACCATTGCGATTGCAATTAAACCGAATATCCACATTCTTGAAGTCTTCCAGTCTCCTAGGACCGCAGCAGCCATAATCGCATTGAAGATGATCTGACCAGCCGTTGAGATTGGGTTTCCAATTGATACTCCCAGCTTTTTGAAACCAATGAACTGACCAGCAGTTCCAACAGCCCAAAATAGCCCTGAAACACCCCCAACAATCCAAATGCGTGGGTTAAATGCATAATCACTACCCGCAGCTGGCAATACATAAATGAACATGGTTCCCAAACCAAAAACGAGGGCTCCCAATGTCATTCCTAATGTTCCTTGGGCAGCCGAACCACCCATTTTTGTAGTAACAATTCCTACTGATCCCCAAGCAATTGCTGGAATCAGTGCAATTAAAATTGACATATTTAAAACCTTTCACTAAACAATTAATAGTAACAACGGAGTTTATAATACAATAAATAAAACGCTTTCACAAGCTTTCCAATTGAATTTTTTCCTTTATTTAGGTATTTATCAATAACCATCAAAAACATTATCGGGCAAAAACCATTGTTTATATATACATTTAACTAAAGTCTTTATAAATCCTTTTGGGTTATCACTTACCATTTTTAATCAACTCTACTCATAAAAAAACAATGCCACTATCCAGTAGCATCGTTTTATAGAGTTAAACTTCTAGTTATTCCGGATTTTGACCAGCTAATTTCCAGCGTAAGTAGCCATTAATAAACGGATCCAAATCACCATCCATCACTGCTTGTGGGTTTCCCGATTCCTGACCAGAACGGTGATCTTTTACCATCCGATATGGTTGGAAGACGTAAGAGCGGATCTGTGACCCCCAGCCGTTCTCCATCTGATCGCCTGAGATGGCCGCCCGCTCTGCTTCTTTTCGATCAACCTCAAGTTGATAAAGCTTGGCTTTCAACATTCCATACGCTGTATCTTTATTTTGAAACTGTGATCGCTGTTGCTGTGAGGCAACAACGATTCCCGTTGGAATGTGCGTCAGGCGTACCGCTGAAGAAGTCTTATTGATGTGCTGTCCTCCAGCACCAGAGGCCCGATATACATCCATTTTCACATCTGCTGGATTAATATCAATTTCAACTGAGTCATCCAATTCCGGCATCACGTCGATTGAGACGAAGGAAGTGTGCCGCCGACCTGCTGAATCGAATGGCGAGATTCTAACAAAGCGATGCACTCCCCGTTCCGAACGTAAATAACCGTAAGCGTTATGTCCGCTAATCATCAAGGTTGCTGAATCAATCCCCGCAACATCCCCAGGATGATAATCCATTAGTTCCACCTTGAAGCCGTGCTTCTCGGCCCAACGTGTATACATTCGTTGTAGATTAGCGCCCCAATCAGCGGACTCAGTCCCACCCGACCCTGGATGAATCTCAAGAATGGCATTATTGGCGTCATAGGGCTCATTCAACAGTTGCGCCAAGCGATAACTCTCTAAATCAGCCGTGAGTTGGGCTAATTCTGTCTCCATCTCTGACTGCATTTCCTCATCAGGTAATTCAGCCAACAGTTCTAAGGCAGTCGTAACATTATCAACGCCATTAATTAAGTTCAAATAGTCATCTCGGCGCCCCTTCAAAAGATTGTTTGCATCAATTACCTTTTGGGCTGCTACATTATCATTCCAAAAATTTCCTTCGGCCATTTGATTCTCATTAGCCGCAATCTCATCATTTAACGCATCTAAGTCCAGAGATTCGCCGAATTTGACAATTTCGTCGTTCATTTCATTTAATTGGTGCCGTGCTTCTGAAAGCTCCATTATGGACCTCCTCTATCTTTTATGTATCGGGGTGCCTAACACCCACTCTATTACTAAGCCTAAAAGGCGAATGACTCCTAATTCGTTTAGGTAATCACTCGCCCTTCAGCTTTAAACATCCTGCTAAACATTTTAATTCAGCGTTATATTATTTTTTACCGTAGATTTTGACGAATTTCTGCCTTCATGAACAAGCGTGTGACATCATATTCAATCCCAGCAATCATTTCCTCAAACATCCGGAAACCTTCATTTTGATATTCGATCAATGGGTTCAATTGACCATAACCACGTAGTTGAATAGCATCTCGCAACTCATTCATTGCTTCCATATGATCAGTCCATTGCGCATCAGAAACTCGCAAGATTACCACACGTGCGAATTGCAAAAGTTGAGCAGGATCTGACAATTGCTTTTCCTTAGCTGCATAGACACCCTTGGCAATTGCATACAAGTAATCTTCAATTTCCTTTTGTGTCTTGTTCTGTAAGTCTTCAACTGTTACTGTACCTTCAACTGTCAAAATCGCACCCGCAAAATCAACAATTGGTCCCAATTCCCATTCTTCAGGCTTGCCGATTGTATGTGAATCAACCACTCGATTGATTGTCCGCTCGACCATTGGCATCAAGACATCGACTAATGTATCTTCTTCCTCGATTACTTGGTTACGGTTATCGTAGAAGGTGTTTCGTTGTTGCGACATAACATCATCGTACTGCAAAACGTTTTTACGTGAATCATAATTATTACCTTCAACACGTCGTTGAGCAGATTCCACTGAGCGTGTGATCAAACGATTGCGAATCACTGAGTCAGACTCATCCAAATTCATACGTTCCATCATTAAGCGAATTCGCTCACCACCAAAACGGATCATCAAGTCGTCTTCCAAAGATAGGAAGAATTGTGAATAACCATTATCACCTTGACGGCCGGCACGACCACGAAGCTGATTATCAATTCGTCGTGACTCATGGCGTTCAGTACCAATAACGGCCAGGCCGCCCAATTGAGCGACGCCAGGGCCAAGCTTAATATCAGTTCCACGTCCGGCCATGTTGGTAGCGATTGTAACAGCACCACGTTGTCCGGCGTTTGCGATGATTTCAGCTTCACGCGCGTGGTTCTTGGCATTCAAAACGTTATGCGCCACACCAGCTTGATCCAACATCTGTGACAGCATTTCTGACGTCTCAACCGCCACTGTACCAATCAACATTGGTTGCCCGTTATCATGCAACTTCTTGATTAACTCAACGACAGCCCCAAACTTTGCCCGCAATGAAGGGTACAACAAATCTTGTTCATCATGCCGTCGAACAGGTCGATTAGTTGGGATCGTGATAATTTCCATATTGTAAATCTCACGGAATTCCTCAGCTTCAGTTTTGGCTGTACCGGTCATACCGGATAGCTTCTTATAGCGTCGGAACAAATTTTGATAAGTAATCGACGCCATAGCACGATTATCTTCTTGTAGTTGAACCTGCTCTTTGGCCTCCAACGCTTGGTGCAAACCATCTGAGAACCGACGTCCCTCTTGAATTCGACCTGAGAAAGAGTCAACTAACACAACTTCACCATCACGAATAACATAATCTTTATTGTTATCCATCGTGTAATTGGCACGTAAGGCTTGATCAATGTGGTGCGTCAATGCCGTATTTGAAGCCCCATACAGGTTATCCAAATTAAAGTAACGTTCAGCCTTTGCGATCCCTTCATCTTGTAGCAGAACTGTCTTTGCTTCCAAATCAACCTTGAAATCAACTTCATCGGTCAATGACTTAACAAAACGATCAGCACGGATGTATAGCTGGGTATTCTCTTGTTCTGGCGCACCCGAAATGATCAATGGTGTTCGTGCTTCATCAATCAAAATTGAATCAGTTTCATCAACCAAGGCAAAATTCAAAGGACGTTGGACACGTTCTTCTTTCGTTGCCACCATGTTATCACGCAAATAATCAAATCCAATTTCTGAGTTAGTTGAATAAGTAATATCAGCATGATATGCTTCGCGCTTCTCAGCCGCTGATTTCTCAGATGTGTTGATTCCGACTGTTAATCCTAGCCATTGATACAACTCACCCATTTCCTCACCATCACGAGCAGCCAAATATTCATTAACTGTAACAACGTGAACTCCTTCGGCTGGTAGGGCATTCAAATAAACCGCCATTGTGGCCGTCAATGTCTTTCCTTCACCAGTTCGCATTTCAGAAATGTTTCCACCATGTAAGACCGCTGAACCCATAATTTGAACTCGGAATGGGAACAATCCCAAGACACGCTTTGCACCTTCCCGTACAACCGCAAATGCCTCTGGTAGGATGTCATCCAATGACTTACCCTCTGCTAATAGTTGACGGAAATATGGTGTCTTTGCTTGTAACTCTGCATCACTCAACGATGCCATATCATCTTGAAATGCCTCAACTTGATCGGCTAACCGATTCAAACGGAGCATCTCCTTTTTATCATTCTCTATAATATTACGTAATGGATTTGCCATTCTTTTTTCCCTCTGTCAGTTGGTCAGGTTTGACCAGTATAGTCTATTAAATTTTAACATAAATTAGCCCTAGACTACAAAGATACATATTTGACACGATAAAAAACCAAATCACTATATCCTCAATGGAAAAGTAATTTGGTTTTATTTTTTATATCGGAAATTAAAAGAACTCTTGGATGTTCGCAATCGCTTGTTCACGTCCCAGCAATTCAATCAAGTCACCCAGGTTAGGGCCATCCTCTTGACGGGTCGTTGCAATTCGCAGTGGATTCCACAACGCACGTCCCTTAATACCCAATTCGTTTTGAACAGCTCGAATCGCTTGCAAAATATCGACCGATAAGAAGACTGGCATCTCAGCCAACTTCTTAGCAAACAACTCTAGAGCTGGCTTGGCAGTTTCAGCTTCCATCCACTCTTTTGCAGATGCAGGAATCGCATCTGCCGCTGGCATCTCGAAGAAGACTGGTTTAACTAATTCAACAATTTCAGATGTATATGAAACACCGTCTTTGTAGATATTGATTACTGAGCGTAGCCACTGCATCCGTTCAGTCGTCAACTCTTCAGCAGTTATTACACCTGCTGTGATCAAATTTTCAACCATTTGTGCAAATACACGTGGCTCATCAGCTTTTTTAATCCACTGATTATTAACCCATGCTAATTTCTTACTATCGAATTTGGCCGGTGATTTTGACAAACGTTGCTCGTCAAAAATCTTCACCAATTGTTGCTTAGTAAAGATTTCGTCTGTCCCAACTGGCGCCCATCCTAGCATAACAATGAAGTTCAACATTGCCTCAGGCAAGTATCCCAAATTACGGTACTGCTCAATAAATTGCAAAATTGTCTCATCGCGCTTAGATAGCTTCTTACCTGTTTCAGAATTAACAATCAAAGTCATGTGGCCAAAGACCGGTGCCTCCCATTCAAAGGCGTCATAGATCATTAATTGCTTAGGTGTATTAGACACGTGATCATCACCACGCAAAACGTGTGAGATTTCCATCAGATGATCATCGACAACTACGGCAAAGTTATAGGTCGGCATTCCATCAGCCTTTTGAATAACCCAGTCCCCACCAATTTGGTTAGCCCCAATTTCAATGTGTCCTTTAACGATATCTTCCCAAGCATATGTCTTTTCCATGGGAACACGGAAACGAACAACCGGCTTCAAACCTTTTGCCTCAGCCTCGGCTTGCATGGTACTAATTTCAGCCTCTGACATATTTGCATATTCGTAAACATAATGTGGTGCTTGCTTGGCTGCGATTTGCGCCTCGCGTTCAGCCGTAAGTTCTTCAGAGGTCTTATATGACTTATAAGCCAAACCCTTATCCAACAATTCTTGAACAAGTGGCTTATAAATCTCCAACCGTTCTGATTGACGGTACGGACCATACGCACCTGGGTTAGCTGGTGACTCATCCCAATCTAGACCAAGCCAAGCTAAATTATCCAGTTGAGATTGTTCACCATCGGCAACATTCCGCGCTGTATCTGTATCTTCAATTCGAATAATAAACTCACCCTTATTATGCCGAGCATATAACCAATTGAATAATGCTGTCCGGGCATTTCCGATATGCAAATGTCCGGTTGGTGATGGTGCATAACGCACACGTACTTTTTTCTTGTCAGCCATGAAATCGCTCCTCATTGACAATGTCTTTTTTATAACTATTTTCTAATATAGCACAATCTAGCCGTTTCCGGCTGGTTACTTTACTTTTGAACCAAATTACCGAAGATCATCCGTCCAGCGTCCGTCTGCAACGATGACGTTACTTCAACAGTCACGTTTTCTTGCAAATGATCTCGTCCATCTTCAACCACAATCATTGTCCCATCATCAAGATAACCAACTGCTTGTTTACGCTCAGTTCCATTTCGAACCAATTGAACTCGCATTTTATCGCCCACAACAACCCGCGGACGTAGGGCGCCCGCCAGTTCATTGATATTCAGCACATCAACATTTTGGAAGGTGACTACCTTGTTCAGATTATAATCATTTGTCACTAAAATTCCGTTAACGTCTTTTGCCAAGCGGATTAATTTCTCATCGACCTCTTTAATATCATCATAGTCGCCTTCCCACATCTCCAAAGGCATTGCATCCGTCTCACGGAGTTCATTTAAAATATCCAACCCCCGTCGTCCACGAACCCGCTTAATTGATTCGCCAGCATCAGCGATATACTGCAGTTCATAGAGCACAAAGTTTGGTACTAACAGCGTTCCTTCAATGAAGCCAGTCCGAACTAAATCAGCAATTCGTCCGTCAATCAAGATGTTTGTATCTAGGATCTTATAATGATGATAATTAGTTTCTTCATCCGTCAGCAGGTCACTACTATTATCTGACTTCCGTGGACGAACCCGAGTACGTTTTGTTAACGTCGGAATCAAACTCCGCCACTCTTCAATGCGTGTTGAGCCCAGTCTGAAACCTAAATAACCGAATAATACCAACAAAATAACTGGAATAACTGCACTTAAAAAGAAATTATTCGTTCGCGTTAATGGTGTTGAGATCAACACAGCAAAAGCTAGTCCGATGATCGTCGTAACTGATGAAACCAACAACGTAATTGGCGATTGCTTATTCAAAAACACCTCGATTTGATGAACACCACGATCAACAAGTTTCCAACTATATATGCCAATCACAAAAAAGATTGCCGCACCAATTACAAAGTTACTGATTGGATTATTCAACCATAGTAAAGGTTGAATATTAAAAATCCGCCATAAAATTGGCAGGATTGAAATCGCCAAGCCACCACCAACTAAGGCGTAGCCACCTAAAATTAATCGTTTCCTTAACATAGCTGCTCCACTCTTTTAAATGACAAGTTTTAAGGCATCTGCTAATGTCTCAACCGGTACAATTTGAATTGATGTCTTACCTGCCAAGTCACTGGCAACACTCTTTGGTACGAATACGCGTTGGAAGCCCATTTTCTCTGCTTCCGTGATTCGTTCAAGCATCCGCGGAACACGCCTAATCTCACCAGTCAAACCAATTTCACCGATAAAAGCATCCGTTGATTTAGTCCCCAAATCTTTATACGAAGACGCAATCGCGACCGCAATTGCTAGATCGATCGCTGGCTCGTCAAGTCGAACGCCCCCAGCTGCTCGAATATATGCGTCTTGATTTTGTAACAACAAACTAGCCCGCTTCTCAAGTACTGCCATTAAAACAGATACGCGATTACGATCAATTCCCGCCGCAGTTCGCTGTGCATTACCAAAGACAGTCGGGGTTATCAACGCTTGAACCTCCACCATAATTGGTCGAGTCCCCTCCATCGCCACAACAACTGCTGATCCACTTGCAGATTCAAGCCGTTCTTCTAAGAAAACATCTGAAGGATTTGCTACTTCAACTAACCCCTCTTGATTCATCTCAAAAATACCTAATTCATTTGTCGATCCGAAACGATTTTTTACTGCTCGCAACAACCGATATGCTCGTTGATTATCACCTTCAAAATAAAGCACTGTATCAACCATATGTTCCAAAATCTTTGGACCAGCGATGGCGCCTTCCTTTGTCACGTGACCAACAATGAAAATAGTTATTCCATTTGTCTTTGCAATTTGTAACAGCTCGGCAGTCGTTTCACGTATCTGAGCAACTGATCCAACTGCTGACTGTACGTCCGGTTGCTGCATAGTCTGGATGGAGTCAATGATTACATAGTCCGGCTTTGTTTCATCAATTGCCTTTCGAATTCTGCTCATATCCGTTTCTGGAAAGAGATAAAAATCAGCCTCCGGTTGCACCCCTAGACGTTCGGCACGCAATTTAATTTGACTGGCACTCTCCTCACCCGAAACGTACAGCACCGTTCCAGCCTGTGCCAATTGTCCTGACACTTGTAGGAGCAAGGTCGATTTTCCAATTCCAGGATCGCCACCAATTAATACCATAGAGCCCGGTACAACACCACCACCAAGCACACGATTAAATTCTTGTAAATCTGTTAACACACGCGGGGTTTCTTCAACATTAACTTCTGTCAGTTTCTGAACCTGGGCAATTTCTCCTGCAAGGTTCACTCGTGACTTTCGATCTGCCTTTTCGGGTTGAATTACTTCTTCAACCAAAGTTCCCCAAGCTCCACAACTTGGACAACGTCCCATGTAACGTTGTGAAACATAACCGCAATTCGAGCAAACAAATTGCGTTTTTTGTTTTGCCATTTTTAAATCCTCATTTATTTTCCTGAACTACCAAAGCCACCGGTGCGTTCATCCTTTATGTCAATATCGTCATTATCGGTCAACAAATACGGCATAAAGATTCCTTGAGCAATCCGTTCACCTTTTTTGATATGCACATCTTTTAACCCAAAGTTCATCATCTGCACAAAAATTTCGCCCTCATTTTTAGGATTATCAACATAATCTGCGTCAATGACACCAACCCCATTTGGTAAGACCAAAGACCGTTTCAACGGATTTGATGACCGGTTAGCTAAAATCAAAACTTCATCGCGATTCATATATGCCTTTATCCCCGTAGGTACCAAATATGGTTTCAATACCGCCTGTCCTGAGGATATAGCTTCATCTGTTAAGTGTTTTTGTTGCCAAATCGTAACCAAAATTTTTATAAAATTCAAATGCCAAATTGAGGGCAAAGTAAAATCAGTTGCTGCGGCCAAATCATAGCCAGCTGCGCTCTTTGTAGCGCGTGTCGGTAACGTTAAATCAGCTTCGCTAAAGCGTTCAACAATTGCAAATCCACGTGTCATAATTAACTCCCTCAACTTTTTGATATTTATGACTAGTATAACTTAAATTCTTTGTAAATAACGTAAGCTGGTCCCAAGGTTATACAATTTTATAAAATATACCAATCGCTATAATTGTCAATATCAATAGCCCTCCGTTGCCTTCAAATCTATTTACAATTCAAAAGGTCGGACGATTGTAAAATCATCCGACCTTGATTTGAAATTTAATCTTTATACTGGAGTGCTTGATAGTTCGAATTTTTAAAAAATTGCATTCGTGCGTAAGAACAGACCGGTTTCAATGTTACCCCCGCTGCTTTAGCACGTTCAACCACCTCAGCAAGCATCTGCCCAGCAATTCCTTGGCCTCTCAAATCTGGATCTACCCGAGTTTCATCAATTGACCAGGTTTTCCCGTCATTAATTGCTGGGAAGCGAATCTCAGCATCAATTTTGCCTGCCGTTTCATGCCACAATCTACCTGGCTCATATTGAAAATCCATTGTAACCCCCAAATTCATCCATCAACGCAAAGTTCTCGCGAAATCTGGTTGATTATAGCGTTTGATTACTTCTTCTACAATTGTACCATTCTCTGCAGATACAGTCATAACCTTCCCACCACCTAGATAAACCGCAACTTGATTCGGTTCTTCAAGCGAACCCCAAAAGACAGCATCGCCAGGGATTAATACATCAATATTGACCGGCATCATTTGATTGGCCATACCAACCATAGTATCTGGTAAATCGACCCCAAAAACTTCGCCGTAAAGTCCCTGCATGAATCCCATCACATCATAGATGCCCTCTTGATTCAAAAACTGACGACCATGATAACTATCGATCCATGTCCATAATTGTGATTTCAAATACTCCATCATCCCGATCATTAATTGACGTTCAATGCCGTCGATTTGCAGGTCAGGGGCTTTTCTTAGCTCAACAACTTCAAAACCCTTACCAGTTTTAGATCGTTCATAATATAGCTCTGCGCTTACACCACCACGATCATCATCTAGCCAAATATGTCCAAATTCATAATGTAACTGCATCTCATCTCCTATTACAAAAAACCGGCTCAGAATAAATATCCTAAGCCGGTCAATCAAATATTATTTTTGAATGAACAACACACCAGAAGTTGAGATTGTACGTGTGTGGTAAATCAAACCAAGGTAGTTTGCTTCAGAAATATTTACAGTTCCGTTAGCGTTAACAGAATCAACTACAGCAACGTGACCGTAAGTTGAGTCAGCACCTTGAACACCAGGGGCAAAGTAAGCAACTGCTCCAACAGTTGGAGTTGCACTTACAGAGTGACCAGCTGCACGGGCTGAAGAAGTCCAGTCAGCAGCATTACCCCACCAGTTACCAACCCATGAAAGTTGTGACTTTACATACCAAGTGCATTGTCCATATGGGTATGTGTTAGTGCTGTCAACAACAGTGTTGTTTTGGTTGTTATTAGTGTTTGTGTTTGCTGATGAATTAGTATCAGTAGTTGAACCAGTTGCACTACCATTACCAGTAGAACTAAGTTGCAAAACTTGTCCTGGGTAGATGATTTGTGATGCATCTAAGTTGTTTAGTTGTACCAAGCTTGCCAAAGTCATACCGTTCTTAGTAGCAATACCATACAAAGTATCACCACTTACAACAGTGTATGAACCAGAAGCAGTGTTGCTAGTGTTTGAAGAAGTGTTTGAATCTGTAGTAGCTGATGAATCAGCACCAGGAATATTCAAGCTTTGTCCAGTAAGGATCAAGTTAGCATTTGAAAGACCATTAGCCTTAACAATTGCATCAACTGATGAACTGTGAGTGTTTGCGATACTGTAAAGAGTATCACCTGACTTTACTGAATAAGTAGTATCAGCAGAAGCAACACTTTGTGTAGCTGCGATAGTTGCAACGGCCCCAGCTGCAACCAATAATGAACCTTTAAGTGAATTCATAACTTTTAATTTCTCCTATTACTGTGTGATTTTCACTGCTTTTAACAGTGCTAACGTAAATTTCTTAACTTTATAAGTACAAGAATTATTGTACCCGTACTTTGTTACATCAACAGGTGATTATTATTTAATTCTCTTTACTTTGATTACAAAAATATTACAAAACCTTAAACAAATTCAAGTACCCTCTCCAGAAAGGCACACACTTAGATCTTTCTCTGTAAATATATATCCACAAGCCTTGTATTTATTGCTATTCTTAGGCCCTTTTTACCACTATTTTATTGAGAATCAATATCTTTTAACTGACATAATCACAAATAATCTTGGAATAACCCCTTTAAAAAAACTTAACATATTACAATCTCAAGTCAGCAAAAAGAAGCATCAGATAACCACAAATGAGCACGACTCACTTTGATTATTCGATGCCTCATGATAATTATTTCACAGCTGTCGTTGCCACTTCAACTGCACTAATTTTGATTTTCCCGTCATCCAAATCTGCTTTTAATTGCGTAGCCGTTGGATGCTCAAGATAGAAATCTGCGACTTGATCCTCAATCTGTTCTTGTAAAATTCTTCTCAGTGGCCGCGCACCCATTGCAGGGTCATATCCTTTTTCAACTAGATCTTCCAAAGCAGCCTGAGTCACGTCAATCTGCAAACCATGATCAGCAATTGTCTGATTCATTTCTGTAATCATCAAATTCAAAATTTGTAGTAGTTCTGCTTTATTCAGTTCGTTGAATTCAATGATTCCGTCAAACCGATTTAAGAACTCTGGCCTGAAATAGTTTGTCAGTCGGCTGATCAAAGCTGTCTTACTTTCACCTGTCAGTTTATTCTCATCGTTGCTTTCAAAGCCAACTTTAGGACTTTGAGTGCCCGTGCCGGCATTCGATGTCATGATAATAATCGTATCCTTAAAGGAAACGGTTCGTCCTTGTGCGTCTGTTAAGCGACCATCGTCCAAAATCTGCAAAAACATGTTCATCACATCCGGATGGGCCTTTTCAACCTCATCCAACAAGATTAAGGAATACGGATGTCTACGAACAGCCTCGGTTAGTTGCCCGGCCTCTTCATAGCCGATATAACCAGCCGGCGCACCAATCAACTTGGAAACTGAATGTTTCTCCATATATTCAGACATATCAAAACGTACCATGTTTTCAGATGTACCAAACAACTCATTAGCTAACTGTTTAGCTGTCTCAGTCTTACCAACACCTGTCGGACCTACGAACAAAAATGAACCAATTGGTCGTCCGTGTTTATTAAATCCAACTCGATTACGCCGAATTGCACGCGCAACCTTCTCAGTCGCTTCGCGCTGCCCAATCACATGCGTTGCCAAGTTTGTCGCCAGATTTTGCAGTTGACTTTGTTCAGACGCCTGTAAATCACCGACTGGAATTCCGGTCTTCTCCTCAACGATTTTCTGGATGTCATCTACCGAAACAGTCGCATTGGTTGTGCTTGTTGTTGCTTGTTGCTTCATTGCTTCAAGTTGTAATTCAAGCCGACTAACTTCATCACGCATTGCAGAAGCCTGTTCAAAATTCTCCGCTTCAACTGCCTGTTGCTTACGTAATTCGGCATCCTTAATTTGTTGTGTTAACTGCACCGGATCGCTAACCTTTAAGGCCAAATTCTTACGCGAACCGGCCTCATCGATCAAATCAATTGCTTTGTCAGGTAAGAAGCGTTCCTGAATGTAACGATTAGAGAGGCTTACGGCCGCCTTCAGTGCATCCTCATCATATTTCACTTGGTGATAATTTTCATAACGGCCAGCAATTCCTTGCAAAATCGCTAACGCTTCTTCAGTTGTTGGCTCATTAACTTGAACTGTTTGGAAGCGTCGTGCAATTGCCGCATCCTTTTCGATTTGCCGATATTCATTAAGTGTCGTTGCGCCAATTAATTGAAATTCGCCACGTGCCAAAGCTGGCTTTAAAATATTTCCAGCATCCATTGAGCCTTCGCCAGCAGTTCCAGCACCCATGATTTCATGGATCTCATCAATGAATAGAATTACCTCTTCGCGCTTTGTGACTTCATCCATCAACTGTTGCATACGCTCTTCAAATTGACCACGAACACCAGTCCCCTGAACTAAGGAGACCACATCTAGACGAATAATCTCCTTATTCAATAATTTACTGGGGACTTTTTGATCTACGATTGCCTGTGCCAAGCCTTCAACAACAGCAGTCTTACCAACTCCTGCCTCACCAATCAAGACCGGATTATTCTTACTACGTCGGTTGAGTACCTCAATAACTCGCTTGATTTCTTGAGCTCGCCCAATCACAGGATCGAACTTACCTTCACGAGCCAATTGCGTTAGATTAATACCAAACTCATCTAACAAACCACCTGCGCCATTTTCCTTTGCTGGCTTAGTGGTGACACTTTTTGCACGTTGCGCTTGCATCATTTGTTGCTCTTGTGCCCGCTGCATACGAGCTGTGTCATCGTTCATCATCCGAAAAATATCATCAAAATTTGAAAATCCAAATGGATCTTGTGCCATAGTAGTATCCTCCTGTTAGGTTTTTTATTTTTTTATTCAATAATTCAAGGTCAGTTTTTCGTTTGACCAATACTGACCTTTCTACAATTATTATATTAGCACTCTCCTTGTCAGAGTGCAAATTTTTTTATAACAAAAAAAGATTCGGCCCAACCAAATGAGTCGAATCTTTTATTTATACTTCTGCCTTTTTTACGCGCAAAGCCTCGTAGTAGCCTGCCCACGTTAAATTAAGATAACTTCCAATATAAAGCCACATTAACATGAAGCCAATTACCGCAACATAGTCATTCACGTAGACGAATAAAATCCACTCGACAATCACCACCAAGAAATACCACCAGAAGAATGATAGGAGCATTGTCAAAATCTCAAATCGATGTCCTTTGACCATACTCAAGCCCATCTTTAGCATGGTTGGACCACCCAGTTGACGGTCACGTTGATCCGCATCAAACATTAGATAAGGACCAAAGGCATATCCAAGCATTTTATAAATTAGAAGCGCCAATGTCACCCAGGATACTACATGCAACAGCATGGCCCAACCAATCAAGCCTGAACTATCTGCACCCATGCTGCCAGTAATAACTGCCAAACCTGATAACACACCAACACCATAGTTAGTCACATAGGGGATAATGCCCCATAAAATGACAAACAATCCCGTAAAGAAACTTACAACCAGTGTCCGTTTCAGCCAATTTCGATTTAAAAATTGCTTGAAATATCCCCGAAATGGGCGAGCCTTCTCATCAGACTCTCTAACTTGAACCAATCCGCGATATTGCATTACTTGAATTCCATAATTAACCCAAAGACTGATAACAAACAGACCAATTAAAAATAGAATTACGACGCCGACTAATCCGGCAATTGTTTTAACGGAGCCGATCCCGCCAATAATCACCCCTAGAATGAACAGCCCCAAACCAAAGGTGACAAATGGCATCACCAAGAGTCCTAAATTACCTAGCCAATCATGCTTAATAATTTGTCGTGCTTGGGCTTTGATGTCCTCACGTCGAATTCGATTCTTTTCAATATTTGCTTGTAGTTCTTTCCAGGACATACATTTCTCCCAACTTTTTCTGAATAACCAACATTCTAATAATCATAACTTAAATAATGCTTGTTAATCAAAAATTGCCACAAGTTTTCCCATTACTTTACCACTCGCAACCCGATCCTGAGCCTCCCGGATAGTCTCAGCATCTAATCCATGTACACGTTCTGTGAGCGTCGTAGTAATTTGAGCACTATCGATTAATTGTTGCAACAAGGCCAAAGCCTTTCCTTGACTAGCTACCTCAAAATCAGCATTTGTCTTAGCAAACATGAATTCCCAATCCAACGAAGCCGCCTTATTCTTCATTTTGCGAACCTCTAAGGGTGCCGCCGGTTCGACAATTGCTCCAATATGTCCGAATGGCGCAATCAATTCGGCGGCCGCTTCAATATGTGGTTCAGGTGTATGTAAAATCGCCAAATAATCGACCGGTGCTAATCCCATTGACTTAACCAATGGAACATAATCATCGCGATGATTAATCACATGATCTGCTCCCATCTGCTCAACCCATGCGACCGTCTCAGGTCGTGATGCTGATGCAATCACTTCCATCCCCAGCCATTTAGCCAGTTGGATCATTACCGAACCAACGCCGCCAGCTCCATTAATAATTAGCAACCGCTTTCCTCTAGCAGCCCGAGCTTCCATTTTAATATTAAAATGATCATGTAATAGTTCATAGGCCGTTAGAAAAGTCAGTGGCATCGCTGCTGCAGCTTCTACGCTGACAGTTTCCGGTGCACGCGCCGCAATCCGTGCGTCAACCAACTGATACTCTGCATTCGATCCTGTCCGACTTAATTGCCCCGCGTAAAACACCCGATCGCCAAGGTTAAAATCAGCAACCTTTTCACCCAAACCAACAACTTCACCAACACCGTCAAATCCCAAGACACGGGTGGCGCCTGCTGCAACGGCCATCGACCGTTGCTTAGCATCGACAGGATTCACCCCTGATGCCATCACCTTAACTAATAAGTCATGCTCGCCTAGCTCAGGTAACGGAATCTGAATTAACTCTAGTGGCTGAGCTTCATTAGTTGTTGTAACTAAAGCATTAATATGTTTAATAATTGTTTCCATAGTTTAGTTTCCTTCTGCTTGCGCAATGTCTGCGGATAAAGTTGCCATATCAAGTTCATGCTTTCTAAAAGAAGCGTTCTCAATTGGCAAGTGTAATTCAAAATTCTCAAACAGTGTAAACGTCCCCGTTAAATCCTTTGCAGAGAAATCAAGGACATGTCCCGCAAAATCATGCTGATCACTAATAAAATGGACATGCCAACCCGAAGCCGCCATCCCATCATAAAGCGCCGGTGTGTAGTAACCTAGCAACGTTCCAGTTACCTGATCCGCCTCAAATGTCGGTTGCTCCTTCGCTAAAGCTAGCAGTGATGGATACGGCTTCTCTGCTTTCGGCGCGACCCGTACTTGTACATGCTCAAATACACCATGTAATTGAATACTCGTAAAGCCGTTTTTCAGAGTATGCTGTTCTACTAGCTCATTCATCGTAGCAAACGTTGCCGTTGTCAAATTACATTCAACTGAATCTTGATCCTCATGGACAGTCGCAAAAGGAACTCCCTTTTTTAAATCTGTAATGTGATGCACTTTTCCATCAGAAGTTGCTTGATAGACTTCACCTGCTAGAATGATTACCTCGCCATCGACGCCATCGAGAGTACCAATCCCTGTGTCGCCATGGTTTAATAGCTGTTCTAGCGATAGGGTTGCATCCAACAGCCCCGCCATCAAAGCAGCTAAAGTACTATGTTGATAAACTGTTGCCATTTAACTTATCCTGCCTTTCAAAAAAAGGTCGCCATCACTGACTCCCTTTTATTTTACCGCGCCCTAATTCAATTAGCTTATTTTGTGATTAAAGTTCCGAGTCGATCAATTGCGACATTAGTTCCGCGTTATGTGAATAATCTACTGGAATTTCAACAACTACCGGACCAGTTGCTGCAAACGCCTCGTCCATTACACGATCTAGTTGACTAGGATTATCTACTCGTAACCCCTTGGCCCCAGCCGCTTCAGCAAACTTCACAATATCAAGCGGGGCAAGTTGCACACCAGCATCTTGACCATACTTCAACTCTTCTTGAAATTTGACCATGTTGTAATGATGCTGATCTTGCCACACTAGGTGGACCGTGTTCAACTTCATTTGGACAGCCGTTGCCAATTCAACACCTGAAAAGAAGAAGCCACCATCACCCGATACTGATACTGATTTAGCATTTGGTCGAACCATCGCAGCTGCCATGGCCCATGGTAAACCGACACCTAAGGTCTGCATTCCATTAGAAATCAAGAAATGCCTTGGAACATACGACTTGAAATGGCGTCCAAGCCAAAGATAATGCGAACCAATATCCGATGACAAAGTCATTTCGTCAGTCATATGCGCTTGCAACGACTTAATGATGTTCAATGGATGGTTTAAATTCGACTGTGCTGGTGAATACTTCGGCGTATCTGCATCATGCAGCGCCTCTTTATAAGCCATGAGCTTATCCTGACTAGCGTTCGGCAACTTATAATCATTAATCTGGTCACGCAAGAGCGTCAATGTAGCACCTAGATCACCTATTAACTGACGTTCTGGTGTGAAATGATTGTCAATCTGTACCTGAACAGTGTCCAACGCAACAATCCTAAGATCAGCATGCCGATTCCAGTTCCTTGGTTCATATTCAATTGCATCATAACCGACCGTAATCACTAAGTCAGACTCAGCTAGGAGCTGATCCCCAACTTGATTACGGAAGAAACCAATCCGCCCAAAGAAGCTCTGCTCTTCAAGATCACGCGAAATCACGCCAGCGCCTTGATAGGTCTCAACAACCGGCAAAGTTACTCGTTCTAATAGACTGTGCAGTGCCGATGCAGTTTGGTCATCTGATCCTCGAGCTCCAACTAGCAACACCGGTAGCTTAGCTTTTTCAATTTGTTCAGCAAGCCAATCAATATCAGCAAGCGATGCTGCTCCAAAACGAGCAGGCTGAACCTTTGGTAGAGCGCTTGTCGTTACAATCGCATCATCAATATCTTGTGGCAATGAAACAAAGGCCGCTCCTGGTTTGGGACCATTAGCCGCCGCAATCGCATTCGAGATCAGTTCTGAGATATTATTTTCGTCCTGGATCTCCACTGAATAATTTGTAATCGGCTCAAACAAGGTTGCCGATGCCGTGCTTTGATGCGTCAAACGATACAAATCACGACGTGGAACTTGTCCACCAATCGCCAAAACCGGATCGTTCTCAGCATTCGCGGTCATCATCCCCGATACCAAATTACCCACGCCAGGACCCGATGTTGCTACAACCACTCCTGTCTTACCCGTAATTCTGGCAAACGCTTGCGCCATAAACACTGCGTTTTGCTCATGACGCGTTACCACCAAACGTGGTGTTTTTTTATGATCAACAGGGTTTTCTAATTCATTAAAAAGGCGATCAATCTTCGCCCCCGGAATTCCAAAAACTAAATCTAGGTCATGATTATTTAAAGTGTCGATTACAATATCCGCACCATACTTATTTTCAGTACTCATGATAACTCCCTCTTTTCATTCCTTTATATAAGAAGATTATCGCACTTTCAAAATGAAAGTACAGCTATCATTATGCTTGTGAACTATTCCTTTTTTGCATACCAGTAGTTCTAATGAACTAAGGCGACATTTCAGATTGTTTGTGAAATTGGATATTTGGTCGTTGAATATTATTTGTAATTCTGCACAAAAAAAGCCAGTTCCGAAGAACTGGCTTTCATCGATCTAAAATTAGATCTTGTTAACGTTTACAGCTTGCAAACCACGGTTACCTTCTTCAACGTCAAAAGAAACCTTTTGTCCGTCTTCCAAAGCCTTGAATCCGTCAGTTTGGATTGCTGAGAAGTGTACGAATACATCGTCACCTGATTCGCGGGCGATAAATCCGAAGCCCTTTTCTGAGTTAAACCACTTTACTGTTCCTTGTTCCATGTCTAATATCTCCTGACACACAAAAATTATAATTCAAAGGTAATGCCAGATATTTTGAAAAAACATAAAACATATCTTAAAACTATATTTGTTATTATACGCCCCTTTTTTATTTTTTACTAGTCCGTATTTTTAAATATAAAATTCTGATAAAAATTCATGACATGAGCACTGTTTTTGCCTTATTATTGCCTGTGGAAATAAATATTTAGGGGTTAGAACATGGCCGTTTTCAACAAAATTATTCGTTGGGCCTTGTTAGTTCTATTCGCTGGGGCTTTCCTATCGATGGCATTAGCAAGTCACACTGATACGACAATTATCAGTTCAACTAGTATCCTAGCGATGATGATCATTCTTTTTTCAATCATCAAGTGGCTTTATAAAAAGATTTCACGACTCAGCGACCGTATCAAAGGATACCTGCTATGGGTCACTTGGCTAGCAATGCTAGTTATTCAGATCGTGGTCGTCTTTACGATTAATGTCGGCGTTTTTGGCGACCCAATTAAAATGCTACAAATGGCAACCCATCTAGCTAATCATCATTATGATTGGTTCGAGTGGATC
Organism: Weissella muntiaci; assembly: GCF_008107635.1. Taxonomy (GTDB): domain Bacteria; phylum Bacillota; class Bacilli; order Lactobacillales; family Lactobacillaceae; genus Weissella; species Weissella muntiaci. The sequence continues at coordinate 49,531 of NZ_SDGZ01000020.1, forward strand.
CGCCAATACCCAAACCTGGTTCCGCTAACTGCGCTATATACAGGCTTCTTTCATCTTAGTACCTGGACCGGCATCCCTTTCCTCGCCTTTTTTTATGGCTTTAATGTGCTAGTCACAAGTGCTATCGTCGCCCTCATCTTCTATTTGATTTGGCGACGCAATCGGACAATGGCCGTGATTGCTGGCTTTTTAAGCCTAATCACACCGTTTTTCTACACCTTTTTACTAAATGTTGGTTATTCTGATGGGCCAGCAATTTTGACCTCGCTTGGCTTGATTCTAATTTATGAGATCGCTGAACAGCGTAAGAACTTCCGCTGGGGGTTGGGAATCTTCACCGTTCTTTTGTTCAGCATTGCCTACCTAATGCGACCAAATATTGTCATTCTTTTGGCAGCGTTCTTGTTAATGATGCTACTTAGCTTTAAGCAACGCAAAACAAACTTCACCTTTCAACTAAATCTAAGAATGTTTGCAAGTAGTATTGTAGGGGTTCTTCTAGCTAGTCAAGTTAGTAAGTTACTCTTCAAAATCTTCCATTATAATAAAAATAATAGCGACGTTTTCCCTACTTTACATTGGCTATATATGGGATTAAATCCAACTTCCGGTGGAAAATATACCGTTGCTGATCGTTTCTATACCTTGCATCATTATGGATTCCAAACAGCTAGTCAAGCCGATTGGGCTGGCATCATGCGCCGTTTGAGCGCCTATAATCCCTTGACACTATCAATTCATTGGCTTGCAAAGTTCTTCACCCTCTGGTCTTCTGGTACCTTCCAGACCAGCACTGATTATCAAGTCCGTTGGCAATTAGCTCCGAAGTTCCTAATTGATCATATGATCACTGTTGATGTATTAAACGAGACTTATACGAAAGCGATCATCGCCTTACTGTTGTTAGCAATTGTTATTTATATCTGGCGCAATCGTCATTTTAAATTAAGTAGCTTAACCTTGATTCTCTTCTTCATTATTGGAATCTCACTGTTCCACGCACTCTTATGGGAAGTTAAAATTCGCTACCAGTTCATGACGATTGGCGCACTTCTTTTCATAGGCTATACCGAGCTTGGCGCTTGGATCGAAGAACCATTAACAATGCCTAAAGCACTCCAAGGCCATAAATTTGCTTTGATTACTTTACCAATTTTGGGAGTCGCCTCAATTCTTACAATGAACCTAATCCCTAATGATAAATTGTTGTCACCTGTTTCAAGCTATCGTTGGGCACAATCGTCGGTCCAGAAATCCGGCGACCATACTACGATTGCACAAGGCCAGCAAATATCGCAAGTTGTTCAACTCGGTTCCTCTTCGTCTAACTTACAGCTGATTACCGAATACTCCCAACCTTTGGATCTGTATATCGACCAATGGCAAGGTGGACAATGGCAACCTATCATCACAACAAAGGTCAAAGCACACACGCTATCGCAAAATATTAAGCATCCTTTTACTAGTGGTAAGTATCGGATTACGCTTCAAAATAACACGCTATATCCGGCTGAGTTAGCTTCAGCACAGAAATTATACACAACACCCGATCGTTTATTAGCAAATGATCCTAAAAACGATAACAGCACCTTAGTCTTTACCTTCTGGCGCAGTTCAAGTCAAAAGACCATTTATTCACCAACGGTGATTAATGGCTTTACTCTGCTATTAATAGCAACCTGGTCGACCTTACTATATTCTGAGCTTAAAAATAAGCGAGAATATTAAAAATCATGAAAACCTAGTCATCTGATTTATCTTCATGTTATAATAATATTGAAAATCTTAAAAGAAAGACTTTCATGTTTGGGGCGTTGATCTATGATCGACGTCTTTTTTTATCAAAAACAGCTTATTTACAAATTAAACGGAAATTGGAAGGAAATAATCTCATGGAAAAGTTTTGTCAAAGTTGTGCTATGCCACTCAACACAAAGAATCTAGGCTCTGAACAAGATGGTTCCGCAAGTATGATGTACTGTGAGTTATGCTATCAAAATGGCGTATTCACTAATCCCGAAATTAGCTTTACAGAAATGCTTGCAGTCGGTAAAGCTGGAATTGATCAATCATCCAGTAATTTCATCACCAAATTTATGCTCAAAGCGCTTTACCCAGCGAGCCTAAAACGCACCACCCGCTTCAAAAATGCCCATTAACAAAAAAATCTTCAGTACATTGTACTGAAGATTTTTGTTTTGCATCTAATTTAAACAATATGGTACTAAAATACGGAAAGCCATAATTACAACCACGGCAATTGCAACAATCCAATAAACGATTTCACTATCTCGAATTGCCAAAAAGGTCGCCAAGATTAAGATTAGTAAGTAAACCCAATCAAACAAATAGTCGTAATTGCCAAACAAATTAATAATCATTACGATTAGAAATAACAGCACTACAAATACATCAATAAGCATTCTCTTCTTCATAATTATTAAACTTTATCATAAAGCAATATTGATATAAATATACAGCTTGCCCAGCGCTGTTCAATGTTTAATTTACAACAAGCCAGCTAGATTTGTATAACCTAAATAAAAAACTGACATCCTTAAACGGACGCCAGTCACGACAAATCGAACCTTTAATAGCTTATTGCACCAATGTCGTCTCAATAAATCGATCAAGATACTCCAACTCACTCAATTGAGCATTACAGCTAAAGCTATCCCGACAAATTAAATTTCCACGTTTCGTGTAATTGCCATCTGCACCACGTGCCTTGACCTTTGACAGAAACATTGAAACCGTCCCAAGTTGATGACAAATTGCACATAGCCCATTTAGTGGCTTTGAATCAAATTCGCCGTATACACCAACTAACTTTCCAGCATGTGGCGCGACAAGGTATTTTCGCTGACTACCGTGATCATCCCAGCCCAGATAACTACTCTCATAACGATCAATCATATCCCAATTTGGTTCTGGTAGTTTTTTGACCTTTTTAAATAATTTAGCCAGTTGAGCTGACGACACCATTGGAAATGGTGTCACATATTCCCGTAACCTGGCAAGCTCCCGTTCTGCTTGAGCCTTCGTCAATGTCGGTGCTTGAATAACTGCCAGAAAATGCTCTGTGTCGTCATTTTCTGGTAATAACTCCCTAACCTTAGCAACAACATCCGCCACTACAACATTTCTAACACTCCGGTCATTGACCGACGTGTAGGTACGATTTAGAATTGCGACTTGTTTTTTTAAAGCGACAAAGTCATGCGCTTCAATTGTTTTTTCCATGATTGTATACTCCTATGTTTCGGGCATACCGCACGGAATTTTCTATACCGAGCGATTTGCTTTTATTTAACAATAAAAACCAATCGGCCAGCAGATAATGATCCAAAGTTTGGCATCGTTATCATCCCCCAACGTTCATTAATATCCACCTAGTATACGCTAAATTTATGTTTTGGCAAAAGTCACGCTTGTTTTACTCGCAATCAAAGATACCAATGAGCAATATTTGGCCAGCTCTGAAAATTATTTGCTATAATGTGCAACTAAAGATATCCAGCAAGTTTTGTCACAATGTACATGACGGAGGTATCCGAGATGAATAAACACCGCGTTGAAACCTTTACTGATGCAATCATCGCAATCATTACGACGATTATGATTTTGGAATTCAAAGTACCTGATACCTTCAAGCTACACGCGATCATTGAAGAGTTGCCCGCTCTATTTGCATACGGTTCGAGTTTCTTCTTTATCCTTGTTGCCTGGTACAATCACCACTATCTCTTTAGCTTAGCTAACCGAATTAGTAAAAGAATCTATTGGATCAACAATCTGTGGATCTTCACCATGTCCTTGCTCCCAGTTGCAACTGCTTGGGTCGGTCGTTATATTAATAAACCCGCACCTGAATTATTTTACTTCTTTATCTTCTTTATTTGGTCAATCACCTTTTTACTGTTAGCAAAAGCAATCGCCAATGAATTAAGTAAGGTCGATCTGAATGCAGCTCAAAAAATTATTGCTATGCCTGCTGTCAGTTTTCTCAACAGTAAATTGCTAACCGTTCTAACCTTCTGTACCCTCGTAATCACCTCATTCTTCCCCTTATTTCTAATCATCATGACCGTCGGCGAGCTGATTTATATGGCAGTCAGAACACCCGCTGATGGCGATCAGCTTGATAGGCAATAAACACTCTTCAAATGCTGAAGGGTGTTTTTTGTTCTACCCCATCGATCATAAGTACCCCCAATGCTTCAATCATGCTAATGAAATATATTTCTTGCCTTAATCTATGTTAAAATTCAAAAAGACATTCCATTCTATTTTCAAACTAGTAAAAAGAGCTAATAAACCATGAACATTCATATCAAAAGATTCTACTACGCATTAACATTAATTCTCTCGATTGCTTCAATCATGATCGCAATTATTGAAATTGCCAATTTCGCTTCAATAACGCAATCCCCAATTAATTATATTGATAAAGGTATTCTAGCTTTCTTCTGGCTTGACTATGCCGTTAGATTTTATCGTTCCCCAAATAAAAAAATCTTCTTTAGACACAATATTTTTGATTTACTGGCAATCCTGCCATTTGATTCACTCTTCTATTTCTTCCGTGTGGCACGTGTATTGCGTGTGCTCCGACTACTAAAACTCATTCGAATTGTTGGTTTTACTGGTAAGATTCAAAAGAACATCAAAAAGTTCGTAAATACCAACGGCTTTATCTATTTATTGATTACAAGTGTGGTCTTGATTTTCCTAGCGGCCGAAATCTACTCCGTTGCAGAGAATGTCGATTACGGTAATTCCCTCTGGTGGGCGATTGCCACAACCACGACAGTCGGATATGGTGACATCTCACCCCACACTGAAATTGGGCGTTTTACAGCTGTTATCCTTATGCTGTTGGGAATTGGCCTGATCGGTAGTTTAACCAGTACCCTGACAACCTACTTTGTCAAAGGCGATCACGCATCCGATGATGCTGACCTGGCGGTTGAAGTTAAGAACCTGCGCAAAGAAGTCAAAGAATTGGCAATGTTGAAGAATGAACTCGCACAATTACGCGAAGAAATCCAAAAGTACAACCAAAATCATTAAAATTAAAAGAACGTCATGTTTTTAAACACATGACGTTCTTTTTTAGTTTTTCATTTTTCGATTGGCTCTGATCGGTTGAACCGCCCATAATGCCACATCAAGTAATAAGCTAAAAAATACAAATGGTGGCCAAATAAATACAATTACTAAGGCCAGCGCGTTAATCATCACTGAGATCACTTCCAACTTCATTTTATGGGTTAATGTTTCTTGCGTTTTAACGACTTCATTTCTCAAAGCTGAGAAAGCAAAATTATAGATAATAACATTAAGTGCATACAACAATGCTGGAATCCGTGCATTTATATCTGATCCAAACCAGGCAGTCGTAGCTGGAAGCAACGTCGCCCAGAATAACAAGAAGATATTTGTAAAGATCATGCGATGATTGATTTCTTTTACTCGCAAAAATAAGTAATGATGATTAACCCACATCACCGAGATGATGATGAATGAAACAACGTACGCCAAAAATTCGGGTAAGACCTCAACAATCGCACTCAGCGAATGATTTCCCTGATCCAAATGAATTTCTAAAACTAAAATTGTTAAAATTATTGCCAATACCGCATCTGTAAATGCTTCAAATCTTTCTTTTCCCATCAATTGCTACTCCCCTAAAATAGACTTATTTCCCAATGAATAAGCCTAGTACAGGTGTCGATGTTTAGCATACTGAATTGTTAGAATTTAAGGTATTCTTTACGTTCTATGTGCATATTAGCCCCACTGCTCTATACTTCATTTTAATTTTATTTTCGAGCGAGATATTGATAGATAACCAATGCCCCCAAGAGCAAAAGGGAAAACCAAATCGTACTCCAATTATTTGGTTAATACCGAACGTGTATAAATACAAAGAGGCCTGCAAGCAACCAGGTCAACATATTGGCTTTGAATTTAATGTTAAGGCTCATGATTTCAGCAAAACTGGTACAACCGCTATAATGAAGATCAACTCGTCATAAATATAGTGACAGACAAATGAAATAACGATATTCTTCGAGCGAGTGAACGAAAAGTTAAACACCAATCGTAGTGAACCAATGATTAATAGAATTTGCGGTATGTTACCGTTATACGCATCATAATGCAACATGCCGAAAATAACCGCCGACACTAACATCCCAATCCATAAGCTAACATTTCTTGAGGTCTTGAAGATATTTCTGATCAAAATTGTTGAACCTATAAACGAAGTTAATCCAATGATTTCTTCGTTAAATAAAGATAGTAAATTACTAATTGAAATATAGCCTAGCGAATGCAAACTAAAATCCTTTACTGCCGCATTACTTTCAACCGGAATGTGCAACACCTTAAATGCGATTGACATCACGCCACTGACCAAGAAGCCTAACAACACGATACCAACAATCAGCTTCCAATTCTTTTTAAGGCTACCAGAAAAAAAGCCCTTTAACTCCTTACCAAATATTAACCCTAGGCTAATTGTCATTAACAGAAAAGGAATTAATACCCATAGGGTAAACTTCACTAAATCACCTAGAAACAAACTCTCAAATGAATTTACAACACCTGCCGAATATTGGTGGCCAGTGTTTACCGTAATTGTCATTATAATCACCGGTATCAAAATCATCAGCAAAGCTTTAATGCTCGAAATCCCCTGTGTATCATCAACAAACGGCATCGGAATCCGTGAATCCTTGCGCTCCATAATCCCCATATACATGTCCCCCTCGAAAAAGTACTCCACGACTTCTTTGAGCGTCAATCAACTCCGCTTTTCCAAGTCGTGTTTTGAAATTCCACTATGCCTCATCCAGCAATAAAACTACTTTAATCATATCAATCGATTAATTGCTTATCTGTTAATATTGCTTGAATAAAAACCGAAAGTTCATTGCCAAACAAAAAATCACCTAATCAGGTGTAGATGCTAATATTGACAACGTTAATGGTTACTTACACATGGACAACTCATCTTCAAGGCAATCAAAGATCATTTACTCGGTTTCTTCAAACTTCCGGTAATAATCAGCCAAATTAAGTAACTTACCACAACTATGATGTTGAATATAAGATATCCAGCTTGGCCAAATTGTCGTTTTATATCTGACAAAAACGGATTATAAAATATCAATCCCATAAACAAAAATGTCACTGACAATTCAACAAGAAATCCCAATGTTTCACTTAGTGGACCTTTTCCAACCAGTGCATCATCTATCCTCGCCCAACCAGAAGTGCGACCAAAACCTCGATATACTAAATTAGGATCACCATACTTTTTTATCAAGTCATCTGATAAACGTTTGATATTACCTGTTAACTCAATTCCGTGGCTTTCCAGTTTTAAAAATCTTAAATTCATTTTGCGAACCGTCAGTGCAAAATCTGTCCCCGCTTGAATTGATCTCAGCGCACTTGAAAGATACTGATTTTCCACAGCACTAATCGTTTTACTATCTGTGCTAATCTCTTTCATTCGATTGAGTGTCTCATTGTTTTTTGTTGACAACATACCTTAATCTCTTCTTATCTATAATCCAATACTTGTCAGGAACTCAAAATCTGCAATTGCGCAATCTGATTTAAAAATTATTATGAATGCGACGTGATACTACCGATCACCAATTCCGGTAATCTGTTCCGCAATTTTAGTTATGTTTAGATCAATTAAATAAACATCAGAATTGAAGATTTGGATCACTAATTTTTTGTCTGGTAGCAATGCTTGTCGCAACGCAAACTTTTCCATCCAGTTGCTTACATATTCATACGCATCATCTTCAAAGAAAGTATTATCGGTTAGTTTCATTGACACATTGGAGAGAACCTGCCTTGTAGTATCCGATAATTCTCCTGTATTTAATAACAATGTTATTACTTCTTGAAAATATACCTTGATCTGAGTCCTCACACTAACCAGATTCCGTTCAAGCGGTAATGCCCCGATTCCTCCAGATAGCACAGATCCATTTTTGATGGTGTATTTAGCTAGATTGAATATCAAGCTATGATCACGATTTTCTGCATCGCCCATTTTAAATTTCTCCATCATTTTTTAACCCATGCCTTATTAAAAACCGCCAATATATGGAAATCCCCTCATACTTTTCCCAAATTCATTTAGCTCACGATAATCAGGCTCACCATAGAGAGAAATAAGCGTATTAAAGAATATCTTTGTCTCGGTTGTTAGCGCTTCTTTTTTATTTAACGCACGTAATGATAACTCTAATGCATTAATGCTACTTGCAAAACCAAAGCCTGAATCAATACCGTCTTTTGCTCTCGTCAGATATTTACGTTCATGTCTTGTTAGGTCATTATTATTTTTCAATAAACCAGTGAGAACCGCATAAATTTTCTTCTCAATATATTCCATCACTCTTGCCTTCTTGAATTACAAATCAGACTAATCATAACCAGAAATAGCCACCCAGCAATCAGCTGTTTTTGATACATATCGTTTTGTAATCTCGGTGAAACCACGTATACAATTATGATCATTGGGATCACTATAGCCAAGAGAAGCCATATAAAGTCTTTATACTGCCAATCGCCATGGCTTCCACCTCCTGGTCCAATAATATGAACGTCATTATTTTGTATCGGCTCACCGTATACGCTCCTTAAACTTTCAAAGAGCGTCTTCACTTCTGAAGTTAGTCCGCCAGCTTGGATTCTACCAAAGTCCAGCGCCTTTAATGCCCGATCTAATCGATCAATAACTACCTCAAATGCTTCTCCAGCATCCAACATCTGCTTAGCTTCCGCCAAATACTTTCGTTCTTCGTTTGACACGTGACTGGTTACTTTAGATAACGTGGCAATTAAGTTATAAAATTTTTCTTGCTGATACATAAACATAACAATCCACCATAAATGATCTTAGCTATAACCCGGTAATGTAAATACACTTTGATTGAACACTTTTCTCATTTTGATTTCACCCTCCGATAAAGACTGTCTATCAGCGATTTTCTGCATCCAAGTCATCATATATTCAATAAGCTCATCGATTGTCATACTTCCATCTTGTAGACCTTGTTGGCTATTGAATAAAACCTGCTGAGTTAACTCAGATAAGTCGTTCCTTTGTTGAAGCACGGTCAGTTGTTCATTTAGATACTGTCGTCTTGACTCTATATTCTCATAATCCTTCTTTAAATCGATCAACAATGCAGCTATTCTTGGCGATAATCCCCTTTCCCTTTTTAAAGACATCCGCGCTTTTCGTATCTGTTCTTTGGCTAGTTTCTGTAGTTTCATGATCAAGGTTTTCATCACACTATCAAATTCAATACCTGACATGATCTTTCTCCGCGCCTCTGCAAGCAGCAATATCTCTTCATTCGTTTCTCGACTTGGTGCACTACTTATTATTGCAATCTTCAAATATAAGTTATCTTGCCTGATGGTCATAGACTAGCATGCCTCCTTCATCGGCTTAATTTATCCCCATTTTTCATTTTCAATCCGATCAAAAATACCACCTTTAAAGGATAAAAATCGACTTTTTCATTAAGCGACGTATCTTTTCTTACAAAACAAAGCGCACTTACAAAATATTATTTAGCATTGATCAACTCTGCTAATTCATCCAAACTTAAGTCCGAAGTATAAATTTGCTGACTAAATATTTTACGTGCTAATTTTTCATCTTTTACTAATCCTTGTGTGTTAGCGATTTTCTGTATCCAATCCATTATGTATTCGATGGCATCATCAACGATCATGCTTCCTTCTCGGAGCTTCTGATCGGCATTTGACAACACCATCCTTGATAATTCAGAAATACCTGCAGTATTTATAAACAATTGTAAAGCTCCAATCAGATACTTTTTACGTCCCTTGGCACCACCGTAATCATGCTTTATATCATCAAAAAGAGCTTTAATTCTAGTTGTCAGACCCCCTGTTTGCACGGTATCTTTGTTTAAATTCTCCAAATCATTTAACAAGCTCATGATTGTATCATCAAAATTATTATTGTTCTCAATCTTAGAAATTGCCTTGTTAAGGTAAATTGCTTCCTGGTTCGTTCCACGCACATCCGTAGAGAACAGAATTAACATTCTGACGAAATAATTCTTTTGCCGTCTGTTCAGCATGTCTATCCTCACTTTCCCTCGTGAATAATACATTTGCGTTATCAAAGTGGCATTCATGTCCAACTATTAATTACGCTCCTATGGACTCGTTAAACTTACTTGAGCTGGTCAAAAGACTATTTTAGGCGGCGCAAAGCAATATTAGTGTAAAAATAGCTTACGCCAATCAACTTTTAACATGGAAAGTTATCCAGTTAATCAATAAAGATAAATTTACCTAATCGGCTTCTTCAGACTCCCAGTAACAAGCAATCATATCAAATAAAAAAGCACCACTACGATATTAAAAATGATATATCCAAATCCACCAAATTGCTCCTTGATTCGTGGTATCAATGGATTAAAGAAACTAAGACTTCTTTACGGCAGCGCTTTACATTATTTGAGCTGATTAAATTAATTTCGGCTTGCTTTCGATTAGCCTTAATATAGCCATCTTTTCTCAAATCTACAGAATATATATTATCGTCTACCCTATGTCTACCCATTCCAACTTCAGATAGATATATAGACGTTTATACATTAGCTTTAAATAAGCTCTGCCGGCATTTTGATGCTAGCCTTTAATCAGTTCGCATTATTCCTTTTATGGCTACACCTATGCGCAAAATTTCTCACAATATCAATACAGAAAAAAAAGCTAATTATTGCTTGGCCCAGTAATCTGAATCGCGATTTTATTAATATCTATTTTTGTCAAATATATATTAGAGTTAAAAATCTGCACTATCAATTTTTCGTCAGGTAACAATTCTTGTTTTTCAGCAATCTTTTTCATCCAATTTGAAATATATTGAATTACCAAATCCCCCGTGATCTCTTCGCTCTCAATTTTCTGCTCTGCATTCGTTAATACTTGAAATGAAAGATTTGAAATCATTCCATTATCCATGATAACTTTAATAATCTCTATCAAATACTGATTCATTTTCACTTCACTTGTAGTATTCAAAATTAGATATTCTATGTTGTTTAACAATTCATCTGCCATTGGAGTCAACCCATTTTCATCTTCACTTAGTTCTTCCAAATCAGCATATAATTTAGTTACAGTCATCGTAAAATCTTCTCCAGATTCAATCTTCTTTCTTACATCAAATATCATTTTTTCTCAATATGTGTAACGCCGCTTCCACGTGATGAGAAAATCAATATTTTATTAAGAATAATATTCTGACTAATCGTTAGCATTATGAATCTCCAATTTATCTACCATTTGGATTTAAATCCTGTTGCTGTCTAAATTAACGCCGTTCTTCTGTAAAGACTTTTTCTTGAGTTTACTGTTCACTATATTCCTTCCCCATAACAGTAGAGGCGCGCTCTTTCACTAAGGAATATACCTCTCTTACCGTTCCCGCAGTACATGCTACCGCAAGTTCCGTTGGTATAATTTGTTCTGGCATCGGTCTTGCCTACCTTATTGATGAAAGTTTAATTTATATCACTATTTTTTTTGCTTCAAACTTCCTGTAAAAAATAGCAATATAATTGCAATTATTCCAACTACGACCATAAATATCTCAACGCCGCTTTGACCAAAAGATTTTTTAACCCATGGGACTACAAAGGAAAGAAATAGGATAAATAAGATCAAAAAAATAAAATTTCCACTCCATCCCTTGAACTGTTCCCAAATCGTTAGATCACTGGCCCTAGGATCATCGCGTCTCCCCCAAGTACCCACTTGACCATATCCTCGAAAAACAAGATTAGGATCTCCATAAAGTTTCAAAAGTTCATCAGATAACATTTTAACTTCTGGACTAAGTTTAATCTCACTATTGTTCTCTATATTTAAAAGCTTTATATTCAGATCCTTTATTATCTTTTCGAATTTATCAAGGTCTTCCAAATCAAGTTGAGCTTTCAGCAAATATTGCTGTTCAATACCAGTCGTCATATTGCTTTTTGTAAGATCGTCGATTTCTTTAATTATTTTGTTTTGCTGTAAAATTTTCATAACATTTCTTTCAAAAGGCATTCCTATTTGTATAAAATTCAATCTATCTTCTAATCTCCTATTCCACCTCCTTGTGAATGTTGCTGAATGTATTCTTGTTGGGTCCGTTTCTTTGAATCTTCTATAGCTTCTTTTTTTTGATCTTCTATCGAATCCGAGTACTCTTTCCCTGTCATTGTTGAACTCTCAACGTGATAGGTGCTCTTTATCTCACTATGCTCAACCATCGCATCAAAAGTTCCTTTTGCGTCATCTGTAAAAGCATTAAATTTACTGTCACGATACTCTGGTATATCAATATCTTTATATGGTCCATTTAAAGTATTTTCTTTATTGGCTGGACCATTGTAATTATTCATAAACTTTCCAAGTAAATCATCTGTGGTCCGAGAAAGAATTTTCCCCGTACGATCATTTCTCACTTCAACGTAAGTCATATTCATACCATCGGCAGTATAACTGATTTTTGTAGTCACAATACTATCATCAGATCTAATCTTATTAATTCGCTTTGCTTCCGCATCCATCGCCAACTGGCTCTTCAAAACCGTCTGTAACTCCTTAGACTTTGGTCAATTGCTAAATTTGTTCTTCAATTTGTCATTTACACTATTAAACGCCAATAATTGTGAACCGCCCAGCTTCTGCGTATCTGCCGCGCTTACGTTTTTCTTGGTTCGAAATGACCCTAGCCATGTTGCATAGTTTTCTAGAAATATTTCGTATAATTAAAGTTCTTCAAACCAATATCTATGCGTAGAGTTTTCCGTAATGCCGACGATTACAGGAAACTAACCATTACCTGGACCAAGAATCCTACTCGTAGTCTTATCAATATCTATATCCTCCAAGTATATATCTGAACTGAAAACGTCCATTATTAACTTCTCGTCAGAAGACATTTCTTGTCGATCAGCTATCTTTTTCATCCAAATTGTTACATATTCAATCGCCTCATTTGCATAAAATTCTCGACTTAATATTTTTTGACTCGTATTTGATAACACTTGGCGAGTGACATCAGAGATATCTCCTCTACTTAACATTGATTGAATAAATTCGTCAAAGAATTTAGCTATTTCTATTCTTGTTTTGCTGACGTCATTTAGTAATGGAATTGCAGAAAACGTACCTGACATAAAAGGGCCGTTTTTCATAGTGTATTTAGCTAGGTTAAAAATCAAGCTATTTTCATATTTATCATTGTTACTCATTTCCCACAGCCCCATTTCCGTATAAATTGCTATTCGGATTGAAATCCGGCTTCAACCCGTTATCTGATGGGTCACTGATCGAACTGCCATTTTGAGGTTTGCTTGCTCCGCCATCGGTTCCCTGTCCAACATTCGTGTATGCCCCAGCCGGTATTTTCCCATTGGTCTTCTCTCCTGATGACATATCCCAGACGCTAAACGCGCCCGCCATACCATCTCCAATATGTGCAATAGCAACTTGCGAGTCGAAATAATATCCAAACTTGTCGTCTCTAAAATGAATCCCTGAATTTTCAGCAACATTATTTCCAAAAGTTTCAAGCGCTTGTTTGTTTAATTCACGCTGTTGTGCTTGTTTCTTCTTATCTGGGGCCTTTTTAAGACCATTTTCAAGTGCAATAATATTTTTAAGATTCCTTGATAAATCACTATTAGAATTCCCTAGGGTGTCTTTTAATCTTTGATCGTTGGCAATAAACACATTTAATTGCGAGTCGTTTAATTTTTGAATATCGGCCTTACTTACTGATTTCTTTGCCTTCAAGGGTTTTACTTTCGATAATTTTTTTGTTCCTAATGCATTAGCGGACACTGATTGCCCCGTTAAATTTAAGCCCCCATCCATAAATTGCCGACCGCTCTTAATAATATCCTTGAACAAATGCTTAGCTGAAATTCCAGAACCGCCCTTGGTAACGTTTCGTTCCCACCAATTGCCAATGCCAGCTGCTTTTTCTTCTAACCAACTAGCAACAGGGTGCTTCTTCCCCCAATCAGCTTGACGCTTTTTCTGCTCTTTAATCGCTTTTTGCCGAGCAGCTTTTTCCGCTAAACTGATTTGCTTATCAACTTTATCAACTGCTTTTGTAAAGGTATTATCTTTAAAAGCATCTTGTAAACGTACATCAGAATACGCCATTCCACCAACTGATTTAGCTCGGTTCAATTGCGACTTAGTCGCACTAGCAAGTTCATCAACACTACTTGCCTTCCCACCTGCTTCAAACTGATAGACCGATTGAATCGTATCCGCCAATACTTTCTTCGATTCCCTTACTGCACTAGTGAAATTAGTCGTTGATGGATTCTTTAACGCAACAATATCATCAACACTGTGATAGATCTGTGCAAATTTCTTACTGATTTGATTATTCTCATCGATCAGCTTTTCTAAATCACGACTTAAATCCTGTAGAATATTCTCATCCAAAATTGCATTTGCATCAGTTTCCTTGACAGAACTTTGGAAATCACTAATTGTCTGTTCATATTCTTGAACTAACAATTTGTCCATATCCTTAATCGCCTTTTGAACAGGTACGTGGACATTGGCCGCATTATTCTTGACTGCCTCCCCAGTTGCTCCCTGAAAGGCATTTGTACTCACAATATTTTGAAATCCATGGCTGGCCTTATCTGCGGCATCAGCTTGTTTTTGTGCCGAGCTTTGCAATCGCCTAAGGTTTTCAAAAACCTCTTTCATATTAATATGAAACCCCATCATACTCCCCTTAACTACTCTTACAAATCCCCAATGGATGCTAAATATTCACTAACAATATCGTCTGGCATAAAGGCTGACGATATTTGCTTATTTGCCAATTGAGAAGCTTTCAGCACCTTCTCCGCCATTTCCTTTTCCAACTCATCTGTATGTCCGAGCGCAATCACCCGATCAATCATTAAATTAGAAATACTAATTGGCTCAACGTTCGGCAATACTCCTAATGGCCAAAGCACAGTTATATAATCAAATAAATAATCAGCAAAATCATTTTGTAGTTCTTGTTTTCTCCCTACAACCATCACCAACAACTCATCTTGATTGGAAAACATCGTTTGCCATTGCTCAGGTAACATACCTTGCTTAATTTTTAAGATCGTCCCTAAAGGATATACGGGAGCATAGACTGCATCAATCAAACCCATGAACTTTAGTAGTTGCTCAAATTTCAATTCTTTTTTGTATGGCCCCACTTGCAAGCTAGCAACATTATCAGTCCAATCGAAAGTCGCCTCAACCAAAGGCCCCATCATGACCTGGCGCGAAATTTCTGTTCCACGATCACGAATCACCTGATATATCTCCCCAAAGACCGCTTGATTAATCCCTAAGCTCATTGCCATCGTTATCAAATCGTCGTCCACTAAAGGCGATATGATTTCATCCGCTTTTAAAACTGTTTCAATAATCTGATTTGGCTCAATCTTTTCTTCCAACATGCTCTACCTCTTAATATGCACTGCATTCTTTGAAATATTGCTGGCAGATTTGCTATCAAAATCAATTACATTTTGACCAACCTGCAGCATTTTACTTGTGTCCGTACTTGCCACTTCTTGTGCTTCCTTAACGACATCGTTAACTTGCTTCTGAATATCATCAAATCGCTTAAAGCGTTGTAAATTATTACTTCCCATACTAGTTCCCGAGATTGTTGGCACTGCTGTCACTTGCGTTTTTGCCGTATTAACCAACTTAGTCCATTCACCATGCAAAAATTTTATTTTAGCCATTTACATTCCCTCAACTATTTAAGCATGGCCATAAGACCGCCGATTGTTGCACTAATCTCTGCCATAGCACCACCAACACTTGATTCTTCAAACTCCAATTTAGAAATCTTTCGATTTAAAGCATCAATTTCATCTTGGTTCTTATCATGTTGACTATTAACCGCCTTGATAATCTGTTCACTGGTTTGTTCAAATTTTTGGCGTCGAGTACCTTTGAAACTTCCTGTCGAAGTTTTCTTAATTTCCCGATTAACCTTTGACTTAAAACTATTTAACTCAGACATCTCACGATCGGCTAATCGTTTAGCATTTTTCAAACGTTCCAACTTCTCAGCAATTTGCTTATGTTGTCCCATTTTACTATCGTATTCCTTACGGAAATTCGCTACCTTGGAATTAATCGCCTTATTAGCTGCATCTTTAACCTTATCCAACTCACTCTGTCCCATAACACTCCCCTAAATTATAAAAACAATTGTGAATATCTTACCATGAATAAATACAATTGAACTAGCTTATAATTACACTTACTTGAAAATTAATAAATATATCTCTAGTAATCCTTATGAATATAAAGACGCCCTAGTGATTTGGGCTCACACTTCAAGGTCTTAACTATCCTTTACTTAAACTCTATTTCCCTAGGATGAAACTCTCTTATAAGGCCAAAATAAAAGCCTGATATATCAAAAAAGACATACCAAGCTTTGATAATAACTATCCATTTGACCTGTTTTTACAAATACACGCGTAGTAAATGTTAGTATAAGGTCATCTAGCTCTTCTATTTCTGGAGTCCCTAACATTTAAGACGTTGCATTTTTCATCCCATACTGCCTAAAAACGATTCTAGTATAGGCCAATAACTTTGTATGCAACCCCTCTTCATGTCACATAGAGCTAAGAACGTTAATGTTCTCGTACTTTTACATAAAATGATTAATAATGATATTTATAATTAAAATTATTCCGACCTTTTTAAATCCAACTCATACTTTGCTCTAGGTAACTCAAATGAAATATAAATCAATAATTCGAAACTTAATCCTTGTACTCTCATCTTGTTTCCTAACGCTTGGAGTACAAACCTCGAGTACGCACGAGGCTGACTCACCAACATACACTAATAAAACAACTGTTACACGTATCACAGCTAAAGACTTAAATGACAACCAACCGCTCTTAATGAGCACGCTTATTTATTATGCAATTACGCATATTTCAGACGGTCGTTGGATTGAGGTTTCCGATATTGACCGTGGCTGGCAGATCCAAAAAGTAGCTGTTGACGGCGGTATACACTATCTCGTCTGGCCAGATAAGCGAATCAAGAATGAAAGCAAGCATATCGAACCCAATTGGTTTGAAATTAATGGCGACACTGTTGTTTATCACAGTTTTATAATTCATTCGCAAGGATATGAAGTCACTAATACCATATCCCTAAAAGAAATCGTTAACACAGTTAATACTAAACACGGCATAATTAAAATTAATTCAATGCTTGAGAACCTAGTTATTGTCTAACAAACATTGTATATGCTTATTTCTGTTTGATCTTCCCCTTAGGAAATAAGGCGCAATTGAAGTCGCGGCACCTACATGTAAAACCCCAATAAGTCGACATATACCAACGCTACTCTAGAAAATGAATATTAGTAAAAGTATTTTGCGATTAGACAGAATACTTATATATCAACATCCCTCTATTATCCCCAAAATTAACTTTACCACAAGCTGAAGAACTGCATGCGCTTTCCTGTCAACATAGAGCGAAAGCATCCGCTATTACAATTAGATATTCGTATACTCTAGTTCATAATAATGTTCACTACCATTAGCATCGGTCATAGGATAGATTAATGTAATTACATCTTCATCATTGTACCTTAAATAATATATGTCTTGATTACTAGGGTTGTAGATTTCTGTATTAACCTGTACGTTTTCTGTTTCCCCAGTTATCTTTGTATTAACTGTTAATGTTTTAGTTTCAACATTTCTAATCTGCAATCCAGAATATTTTACAGATGAATTTGGTGGCGTTAAGTAGTCCACTAGTGATAGATCATTGTCCGTCGAATCTTTACTTATCATAATAATTCTATCGCCATAATGAAATTTATCCGACCATGTGCCTGTATATGTTACAGCGTAAGGAAAATCATTAGCTTCCACATTTATTGAACTACTTGTGGAGCTACTCCTTGACTCGCTCGACCTCACGCTAGATCCTGCCACATTCGATACTGTTTTTTCATTTCCTTTACTTGAGACACCCTCCAGCTTATCCTTTCCAGTCAAAAAGAGTATTCCAAATACGATAACTAAAACAACAAATCCCGCCAACATTGATACAAAAAAATCATGTCTTCTGATTGCTTTAATTCTCAAGTAGTCATCTCTCCAGTTCGGATCATCCTGTCTATCTCTATAAAATTCAAACGTATGACTTGTTCGAGTCTTGCTACTCAAATACTTCTTTGCCATTTCTAACCCCTTAAAAATATACTATTCGAATATACAATACAGGAGTTATGCTATTTTCATTATTCAATAGCTTATATTTCAAAGAAATCTTAAAATTCTTTTTTGGTGCACTATCACTCAAAACAACGTCATTGTACCGTTTAGCCTATTCGACCGCATTCCCCATATCATCGTATGCAAGTGCATTCACTGAAATATGATACTTATAACAATAAAAATCCCGTTATATCAACATAATCGCTGATACAACGGGATTTTTTACTACTAATATTATTGGGCATACTGGATTCGAACCAGTGCTCAAGGATTCAGAGACCTTTGCCTTACCTCTTGGCCAATGCCCAAAAACAACAATACTTATTATAACAATAACCCTTTAAACGGGCAAGGTTTTCGCCAAACAAAAAACTCTGAAGAAGAAGAAACCATTCATCAGAGTTTTCCAAGCAACTTGCTCTACTACATCATCAACTGACGCGCCCTGATCCGTGCACGCGACTTTGAGACAATTTTCTGTTCAATCAATCGTAACATCCGCAAACCACGCTTGGCGCTCTCTTCACCAAACGACTCAACCCAACCTTCAAAGCGCCGTTGAACTCGCTCTGTAACGACCTGCTCAACCTCGCGCCCCTCTGGGGTGAGGTATAACAACATCCGACGTCGATCATGTCGATCTGGCACCTGATAAATATACTGCTTTCTAAGTAGCATCTTAATCTGTCGTGAAATTGCAGCTCGTGTAACGTTGCGACTCTCAACAATCTCAGTTAGCGTTAACCCAGAATGATGATGCGCAACATTATGCATGATTAAGTACTGTTCAAAAGATAGACCAAACTCCATTGCGGGCTCCGATACCACGTCGTCCAAATATTTGATCGTTGTCAAATAGGCGTCAATATACTCATTCAATAATTTCATAAGCTATCCCCATAAAAGGAGTCCCCAAACTACTCATCCATTTTATCCTATAAACAAGATTTTTGCATTAAAAAACGAACAATTATGCATAATTGTTCGTTCCTTTATCTTGATATTATATATATTTTAGCGAACAACCATCACCGTAATTGGCGCATTATTCGCAACATACTTTGATTGCGAACCAAAGTAATGATGTTCTTCATCTTCCTTTGAATGTGCACCGATAACGACTAGGTCAGGTTGAATCTCTGGAATTACGTCCTTGACGATCACATCTCCCGGTTCGCCCTCTGCCAGCATGGTTGAGACGTTTGTTACCCCTGCAGCTTCAGCAGTTTGACGATACCGACCAAGTGCCCGTTCCACGTCATCCCGTGCCGCTTGATTCTTATCTTTTGAAAAGTAATCAAAAACGCTTAAATCATTCGACTCGAAAACTGATAAAATAGTCAGCTTCGAATCATCTTCACGAGCTTGATGAATGGCATTAATTAAAGTCATTTGACCCAATTCAGAATCATCTACGGCGGCTAAGACGTGTTTAAATGTTTTTGGTTCCATCTTTTCGGCTCCTTTTTTAAACAATTAGAAAATCATTGCAACTGTTTGAACAATTAGTTGGAAATTTAGAACTGTTAATGCGGTAGCAACAACATAAGCAATCGCGGTCATCCATGTTGCATTCTTATACTCACCCATGAACTTCGAACGCGAAGTGAAATAAATCAACGGGAACATCGAGAATGGTAATGCAACTGACAAGAATACCTGTGAATAAACCAAAAGGTTATCCAAGGCCCCCTCAGTTGCGCCAAAGATCAATGCGAAGATGATGATTGGCACAAGTGCCAAACCACGGGTTACAACACGTTGAACCCACATTGGTAATTGAAGATGTGCGAAACCTTCCATAATAATCTGCCCGGTTAGCGTCCCAGTGATCGTTGAATTTTGCCCTGATGCCAATAAGGCAACCGCAAACAACATTGAAAGGAAGGGACTAGCAATCGCTCCGACAATCTGATTATTATTTAATGCTCGATACAAGTCGCCGAAGGCCTGCATATCACTGTGACCAAAGAACAACGCTGCTCCAACAATCAAGAGCAATGCGTTCACCACAAAGGCCCCTGTTAATTGGATGTTTGAGTCCCAGGCAGTGAACTTTAGAGCTTCCCGAATCCGACTAGGCTTGCTTCGATCAATCTTACGTGTCTGTGAGATCGATGAATGTAGATATAGATTGTGCGGCATAACAGTCGCTCCGACAATTCCCAAAGCTAATGTTAATTGTCCTGACTTGAGTATATCACTATGTGGTAACAAGTTAACTGTTGCTTGCCCCATATCTGGCTTAGCCAAAACCGCCATATACAAGAAGATCACTAGGATCACTAATATCAGTGTCGCAACAATTGCCTCGATTTTACGGAAACCAAGTTTCATCAATAGCAATAACAACAAAACGTCCGCAGAAGTAATCAATACACCCCAAATCAATGGGAAACCAAACAACAGATTGATAGCAATTGCCGCACCGATAACTTCTGCCATATCGGTCGCCATGATTGCAAGCTCTGTTACAAACCATAAAATCCAACCCGTCGTCCGATTCGTTGAGTCACGAATCATCTGTGCCAGGTCCTTCTGCGCCACAATGCCTAGTTTAGCTGCCATAAATTGGAGCATCATCGCAATTAAACTAGATATTAAGACTACAGACATCAACAAATAGTGATACTTTGCTCCACCTACAATTGACGTGATCCAGTTACCTGGATCCATGTAACCAACAGCTACTAACGCTCCTGGTCCACTCCACGCCATCAACTTCCGGAGAAATCCCCCGCTTTGTGGTACTTCCACAGTGCCGTTGATTTCCGCCAAACTTGGACCGGCATTTGCTTCCAATGCTGGATCCTTTACTGAAATATCGCTCATCAGTAAAATTCCTCCTTGTTTTTTGGTACCACTTATTATGTTCCTAATATTGAAATTTGTAAACACCTTTAAATGCCTTTAGCAAGGCATTTACTAGCATTCACAAATGTAAGCGCATCCCTTCCTTTCAACGCTATTTTATAAAAAAATCACAGACTATCACACGCTAAACATTGACATTCTCCATAATTTCATGTAAATTAGGATAGTTGAAAAAAATAAATGACTATCAAATAACACTGCCTATTCCAATCCGGCACGGCGGTGTAAGGGAGGATAACATTATGGCAGTTCCTGCACGTAAAACTTCAAAGAATGCTAAGCGCTCACGTCGCGGTGGTCAAGGTGGAATTAACACACCTACTATCCATCAAAACGAGAACGGTGTTTATGTACGTAACCACCACGTAGCCGCTGATGGCACTTATAAGGGTAAGCAAGTTATTGCTCCTAAGTAATTAAAAAGAAAGACCTGAATCAAACTTCTGTTTGGTTCAGGTCTTTCTTTTTGCACGGATATTCATCTTAAAGCTCCTTCAAGATAAGATCATTGATCAACCGTTGCGCTGTAATGTTAGGAAGCTTCTTACGAAGATCTTTCCAATCTTTGAAGCCCATTTCTTTGGCTTGTACATCTAGTAATGACATCAAAATTACCTCCTTATTCTTTTTTGTATTCGCTTTCACAAAACCCCTATTAATATTATAATCATTCACGAAAATAAAGAAAGGGTTTTCATTAAAAGATTTTAGTTGTTTTTATATAATCCACTATGCTCTACCATAGTGGTTAACAGATTAATCTATATTGAATCGCCAAATTCAATCTACACTTTTTCAATAAATAAACGTAAAACGACCCGCTGATTTTCAGGGCTTGTTTTACGAGCGTCGCTCAAGTATATTTCACGATGATGATATTGACGCATAACGGGCCGATAACCTTGCGCTAGAGCAAATGTTTCCATCTCAGTGAAAGTAGCCTGCTCAGTATCAAAACTTCCACGATGTGGTGCTTGAACTACTAGACCATCCGTCTGCTCAATCAGCTCGATCGCATCCAACGCCAGTTCACGATCAACTTGCGTCTTAGCCCATGCCAATACCGTATCATCCACAAATTCTGGTTGTCGCAACATAATTTGCCAGACTAACTGTGCCTTATCCAGATCTCCGTCTGGTCTCGTGGTACTAGTCCAAAGACCCTCAAGGGGTGGCATTACATACGGGTAGAAATTTGGAATTTCGTACCCTTTTCGCCAAGCCATTGCGATTTTATAAGCAACGGCGTACAGCGTTGTAATAGCTTGCTTAAATGCTGCGCTCGTATTTGGATCACCAACTCCTCTAATTGCTAGGAATTGCATCGAAGGTATCTCAACAATCGATACCTTCTTCGGATTATAAAATACTTGCTCGCGCTTCTTGAAATCAATCTTATCCATAAAATTAATTCAAACCTCTTATAACGATACTTATTTAGTTTAACACAATTTCTGAAAAAGTAAATTAGTCTTCAACTAATCCTAAAAATATAATAGCAACTAGATTTAAGTATGCACAAAAAAAGTTCTAAAACCATGAATGATTTTAGAACTTTTTATTTTTATTTAGCTCACTTGCTTACAACTCTTGTTGCAAGTCGGTTGGCTTATAAACCTTGATTACCTTAGTAAACAAGAAGTCTGAGAAGAATCCTGCAATAATCGGAACCACAAAGAATGTAAGAATTGCAATCATTGGTGATACCGTATGCGTTTGGAACGCCTTGTCAGCAGTGTCCATAACTGATGATTGGATTGGTGAAACCATTCCAATCCAGCCAAATCCAGCAGTTGTTGGTGTTCCTTGAACATTGAACATTGCTACTGGAATTGCTGAAATCGCTGCCGTCAACAAGAATGACAAGATCATCTGTGGTCGCTTGAATACTGATGGCATCATACCCTTCATCGCACCCAAGAAAATGGCAACGGAAGTTCCCTTCTTGTTTACCTTAACTGAGTTGATCAACAAGACAACTGTGGTTGCAACAACCCCAACTCCAGCCGCTCCTGATCCAAGACCAGCAAGTGAAATTGCCAAAGCAATTCCAACTGTTGAAACTGGTGTGATGATAATGAATGAGAATGCCATCGCGATCAAGATCGACATTGGTAGTGGCAATAGTGTAGTAAAGTACTGCACCATATCACCAAGCCAAGTCGTCACGTGAGCAACTGCTGGTGCAATTGTCAAACCAAGCAAACCAACACCACCACCGATAACAAGTGGGCTCAAAATAATTGCAAGTGCTCCAAAGCCCCAGAGATACTTGTAAACGAGCCAGATTACCAATACTCCGATTGCCGCAACAATCATTGCATTGATCACATCACCTGCCCCAGATGCAAGGTATACATTGGCGGGTGCCTTTGATGCAACACCAGTAATCGGATTGACAAATCCTGCTGGTGCGGCAGCCCACTTAATTGAACCAGAAGCAGCTCCAACAGCAATTGTCAAAACTCCAACGTCCAATGCCTTCATCTTGAACTGCATGGCGATTGCCAAACCAATCAAAAGTGGAATGAATGATGAGAACAAGACCAAAATTGCGTTCAAGTTCATTGCCCATTGCATTCCGTCTTGAATAAATGGTCGTAGTACATACTTCAAGATTGCTGATGGCAAAACACCAATCAAAATACCTTGCGCAGACCCAGATAGAATCTTAAAGAGAAAATCTTTAAGATTGAAACGGTAATTACCGTCAAAAACTTCGTTACTCATATAACCAAAAACTCCTAGTTTATCGATAAGATCTTAATATTTAACTGCAATCTTAGGGGTCTCACCATTAATGAATGCCAATGAAGCGTCCATTGATTGAGTAACCATCTCCAAGACAGCCTTCGTAGTATAGAAAGCAGTATGAGGTGTAACCAAAACGTTCTCGCGGGCAATCAAGTCAGCGATCTTTGGATCTGGGAATTCCTTGTTTGACCAATCAACATTGAACAAACCAACTTCGTCTTCATAAACGTCCATGGCGAAGTCTGCAATCTTACCTGAATCCAAACCAGCGATTACATCATCGATATCCATCAAGTTTCCACGTGATGCGTTAACGATAACCACGCCATCCTTCATCTTTGCAATTGATTCTGCATTGATCATGTGATGGTTAGCAGGTACACCAGGTACATACAATGAAATAACATCAGCTTGCGCATACAATTCATCCAAAGTATCTACATACAATCCTTCTGCTTCAACTTGATCGTTATGGAACAAGTCATAAGCAATTACCTTAGCACCAAAGCCCTTTAGGATTTGCATAGCAACACGGCCGATGTTACCAGTACCGATAACACCAACTGTTTGCATGCGCATCTCGCGACCAATTGTTGGTGCCCAACGCAAGTCGTGCTTAGCAACCTTAGCATCCAATTCCTTTGTGCGACGTAGCACACGTGACATTTGAATGATTGAGTGCTCAGCAATTGCGTTTGGTGAGTAAACTGGAACGTTTGAGATTGAGAAATCAAACTCACGTGCAGCGTCAAAGTCAATGTTGTCAGTTCCAACATTACGCAATGACATCTTGTTAATTCCTAGTTCGTGCAAGGCTGTCAAAGTCTCGCGAGTGTAGTCAAGTTGTTGGTAAACGTTGACAGCATCAAATCCTTCAGCCAACTTAGCTGTTTCTGGATCCAAAAGCTTATCAGTGAATTCAACTGTAACCTCTGGGTTAGCAGCGATCCAATCCTTCAAAGCTGGTTGCTCGTCGTCACGAATTCCGTATGCAAAAATCTTCATGATATTCCTCCGTATAATGTGCAATAACAACTCTAATTATAAGTATTTATTTGTGAAAAAGTCAACGACAATTGCCCTTGTTAGTACGTTTGTAACTTAGCGATTGTAAGCGATTTCCGCCAAAATATTGTTTTAAAGGTAAATTACGTCTGGCCTTTGCCTGTAAATAGTATTAATTTCCTTGATAATTGAACGGTAAAGTTTTTTCATTCACTCAAAATAATTTTGTAAATTCTTATCATTAGCTGTGATTTAACGGCTTTATTAAACGATAAAAAAACGTAAAACCGCTCTGCTGTTGACCACTTTGGCAAACATGTCAGATTCGTTTTTACGTTTTTCTTTTTTCTAAATTACTTTTGTTCGTTAGCTGAGGTCATGATCTTGTCGACCAAACCATAAGCCAATGATTCTTCGGCATCAAGCCAGTGATCGCGTTCCGTATCAAGCTCAACCTCTTCATAAGGTCGACCAGTATTAGCGGCCAAAATCTCATTCAACTTCTTACGAGTCTTCAAAATTTCTTCTGCAGCAATCGCAATCTCAGTCTGTTGCCCTTGTGCACCACCTGATGGTTGGTGAATCATGAATTGTGAGTTAGGCAAAATAAATCGCTTTCCCTTAGCACCAGATGATGCCAAAACGGAAGCCATTGAAGCAGCCAAACCAATCACAATTGTTTGTACATCCGCACGAATAAAGTTCATCGTGTCAAAGATAGCCATACCGGCATTCACTTCGCCACCAGGCGAATTGATATACATATAAATGTCCTTATCAGGATCTTGGGCATCAAGGAACAAAAGCTGGGCAATAATTGCTGTCGCCATTTGTGACTCAATTGGTCCATTCACCATGATAATACGGTCAATCAACAAACGTGAAAAAATATCATATGAACGCTCACCACGTGATGATTGTTCGATAACGTATGGAATTGGATTCATCAAAATTTCCTCCTGTGGAATATTGAATGGATTATATTTTATACTCTTAGTCAAAAAAGGTCAAACTTTTACTTAATTCTCTTTTGGCAGACCACCGCCATCACGTAAGTCATTCGCTAATTGCGTCAATTTGCGCAATCGATGGTTGACACCTGATTTCGAAATCGCTCCCGAAGCAATATATTTACCCAATTCTGACAAAGGTTCTTCGCGATGTTCGAGTCGAACCTGCGCCATCTCTCGTAATTTCTCCGGTAGCTTATGCAAACCAATCTCTTCATCAAGAAACTCGATATCATCAACCTGCTTTTGACTGGCCGTAACTGTCTTCTCAATATTCGCTTGCTCTGCATTAACCAAGCGGTTAACCGAGTTGCGCATGTCCCGCACGATTCGAACGTCTTCAAATTTTAGCATCGCCTCAGTTGCACCAATTAAATTCAACATGTCGGCAATCTTTTCAGCTTCCTTTAGATAGACGATGTATCCAGAACGTCGCTCAACCGTTTTAGCATTTAATTCGAACTGGTTAATGAGATTTTCTAACTGCATGGCCTGCTCCTCATACAATGAGTAAATCTCTAGGTGATACCGACTAGTTTCAGGATTATTAACAGATCCAGCAGCCAAAAAGGCGCCCCGTAAATACGATCTCGCCATCCCCTCATCAGCCAACCAACTGTCCGGGATCGTCGGCAAAAGCTCAAAATTCTCAAAAATTCTCAAATCATCAAGTAATTTATCAACATCTTGAGTCACCCTTACAATATAAAGATTATTCTTTTTCAACTTCATTTGCCGCCGAACGGAAATTTCTGAGTTTACATCATAGAATTTTTGTAAAAGTGATAAAATTCGGCGAGCTGTAGCTGCATTTTCTGTTTGGACGTTTAGCGTGAACCGCATATTTGCTAGGCCCAACGACCCATTCATACGCATTAAGGCGGATAATTCTGCTTTAGCATTGTCAGGCTTGGTAATCTCAAGCATGGTCAACTCTTTTTTGACATCACTGGCAAATGACATGGCCTTCCTCCCTGTTAATCAATATTTTTAGCTTCTGCAATTTTCATGATTAACTGAGCCACCTTATCACCATCATGAAAGGCGCCATCATCACGTAATTCTAGTAGATTGCCCACTACAGGGACAGCTCCAGCACTCCGAACATGCTCAGGATCAGAAATAACCTGCTTTGAAACCTCGTTCCATTTTTTCCAATCAATATAATCATCTGGAACCGGCGCTGTATTCATAATCACCGCATCCACAACCCGTTCGCCAACATGCTCATTAATTGCTCGTACATGATCTGCATCTGAATAACCGTCTGTCTCGCCCTTTTGCGTCATAATGTTGGCTACATAAACCACTTTTGCCCGCGTTGCCAACAACGCTTCTGCTACGTTTGGTACCATCAGATTTGGCATAATCGAAGTAAACAACGAGCCTGGACCCAACACAACAATGTCTGCATTTAGAATTGCATTCACTACTTCAGACGGTGCTTCTGGCAAGCGATGTTCATCTAAGGTGAACTGTGGCGTTACCCACACGTGCTTAATCTTCTTTCCAGCAGCCGTAATTGCGCTCTCACCATCAAGTACAGTTCCATCCGTAAATTCGGCGTGTAAAATTAGTGGCTCATCCGCTACGGGAAATACATTCCCTTGCACTTTAAAGAATTTCGACAAACGATTAACTGCACTAAAGATACTATTATCCTGTTCAGCAATTGAAGCCAAAATTAGGTTTCCCAGGGCATGACCCGCTAGCATGTCATCATCTGAGTTAAAGCGGTACTGAAAAACATCAATAATTTCTTCATCAACATTTGCTAACACTGATAAAACGTTTCGCACATCTCCAGGTGGCACCATATTGAGATAGTTTCGTAAGGCTCCCGAAGAACCCCCATCATCTGCCACAGTCACAATCGCCGTTAAATCAACATGACACTTTTTGAGGCCCTTCAAGATGATTGGTTGCCCAGAACCACCGCCGATTACAACAATCTTAGGGGCGGAGTGCACTTTTAAAGTATCAATTGTTTCATTGTCCTTATTCATGCACGGGCACTTCCTTCTTTACGGCGCTCAATATCCCGATGATATTCGTTGATCTTCCAATCAGCTTTAAGATCCTCTGCCATCCGATGTGCAAAAGCAGTTGAACGATGTTGACCGCCTGTACACCCGAAGGCAATCGTTAATGTGCTCTTTCCCTCTGCTTTATATCGTGGCAAAAGCCACTTTATCCGCTGCAATTCAAGTTGGTAGAAATCCTGAGCGTCTTGATTATTCCACACATATGCACTAACAGCTGCGTCGAGTCCGGTTAAGTCGCGCAACTCCTTAACATAGTAAGGATTCGGCAAAAAACGCACATCAATCACTAAGTCAGCATCCACTGGCATTCCATATTTATAGCCAAAACTCATCACCTGAACCGTAAACAAACTTTGTTGCGCTAGTTCATCACCATATTTACTGATAATTAACTGCTTTAATTTACGTGCCTCTAGTTCATCGGTATGGATCACCTCAGTTGCCATCTCCCGAATTCCTACTAATTGACGGCGTTCCTGCTGAATTCCCCATAAGGTTCCTTTATCAGCCGACAAGGGATGCTGTCGCCGAGTCTCTTTGTATCGCGCAACTAGCGTTTCATCATTTGCATCAATGTAAATCAATTTAAGATCATAATCTCGATTAGCATTTTGCAGCATCGTTCGCATAATTCCACTCAAGTCTTGGAAGAAATTTTGTGAACGAAGATCGATCATCACGGCCGCCCGATGAAATGCTGGATCTTTTTCAATCATATCCCAGAAATCAGGGAGCATTTGTGGTGGCAGATTATCAACCGAATAATAACCTACATCTTCAAGCGCATCCATTGCCACACGCTTACCAGCTCCGCTCATCCCAGTAACGATTACTAATTCTCGTTTCGTCATGACAAGCCTCCTTATATTCCTAAGTTCCATTATATATTAACTACTTACTTATGTGGTGGTTCGTTCCAAAGAAAAAAGACTCGGTTAGCTCAACGCTACCCCAGTCCTCACAATGTCGATTAACTTATGCTTACTTTTTGCTTGTCTTTTGACGCCTTGCATCATGCAGTGCCTTTAACGCACGCTTACGAGTCTTAATGTTAGGACTCTTCATCTTACGACGAGCAGAAGCTACATCTAACTTTTCTCCAGCCATAATTGTCACCTCTTATTTTCTTTAACTTACAGAATGTAAGTATACACGCCATTGCAAATCTTTTCAAGTATTAGCTCTGATGTTTGAACTCAGTTGCCAAAATCCCCATAACCAAACTGTCATGATACGCACCCTCTGCAAAAAAATGTTGCCGCAAATGGCCCTCTTCCACAAAGCCAACTTTACGATAGATATGAATCGCCGCGGCATTTGATACATCAACATATAGATAAACCTTGTGCATATTCAAAACCTTAAAGGCATAATCTAATCCCTTCAAGATACTTGCTTGCGCATAACCTTGTCCTTGATACTCACTATTAATAATAATCTGAATTTCAGCATTGCGATGTAAGTTATCAATGTACATTAATTCCACCACTCCGATGAAATCATCATGGTCCTCAATTACGAAGCGACGTTCTGTTTGATCCAAGACATGTCGATCGTACAAAATTTGTAGTTCATCAAACGACGTGTATGGTTCTTCAAACCATAGTGCCATCACTTTTCGTGAATTCTCCTGCTGATAAATATAAGGTAAATCACTTTTCTCTAATGGTCTTAAACGCATTTTAATACCCCTCCGTTGCATTGATTATATCCTATCAGAAACAAAAAACACCAAACAAAGCGTTTGGTGTTCTCTGCGTAATTATTCTTGGGTAAATAATCACATTTTTAGGAGTAGGTTATGCAAAGTTGCTGGGTTACAACTCTGTAATAGGAGTAAAAAAGTAAGAAATTTTTCTAGCTATTTACTGTTAAAAGCTGTTACCCTTTCAACAATTTATATCTTAAAGCGCTAAACTTAACGCTACATTCAATGAATAATTAATGGAGCTTAAAGACGCTATTTTGCAATACTTGCATCATGCTCAGCACGCGCTCGATCACGCGCCATAATTGGTCCAAGATACCGACCGGTATATGATGCCTTAACATTCGCAATTGTCTCCGGTGTACCACTAGCTAGAATCTCACCGCCACCTTCACCGCCTTCAGGACCCAAATCAATCAGCCAATCAGCAGTCTTAATGACATCAAGGTTATGCTCAATCACCAGCACCGTATTACCACTATCAACAAGCCGTTGTAATACCTCTAGTAAGCGTGCAATATCGTCAACATGAAGTCCCGTTGTTGGCTCGTCCAAAATGTAAAAGGTCTTACCCGTTGACTTTCTTTGGAGCTCAGACGCCAACTTCATTCGTTGTGCTTCCCCACCTGACAAAGTTGTCGCTGATTGACCAAGCGTAACATATCCAAGCCCGACATCAACGATTGTTTGAAGCTTACGGTGAATCTTAGGAATTGGCGCGAAGAAGTCCAAAGCCTCATCAACTGTCAAATCTAGGACTTGTGCAATTGACAAGCCACGATAAGTTACTTCCAAGGTCTCTGAGTTGTAGCGCGTTCCACCACAAACCTCACATGTCACATAAACATCAGGTAGAAAGTTCATCTCAATCTTGATTACGCCGTCACCCTTACATGCCTCGCAACGACCACCCTTCGTATTGAAAGAGAAGCGTCCCTTTGCGTAACCACGCAATTTAGCTTCATTGGTCTGCGCAAAGAGGGTCCGAATGTCATCGAAAACACCCGTATAAGTGGCTGGATTCGAACGTGGCGTCCGTCCAATTGGTGATTGGTCTATATCAACAATCTTATCAATATTCTCTAGTCCGGTAATCTTCTTGTACTTACCTGGCTTCTCTGAATTATTATTCAAGATATGTTTCATCGCCCGCTTCAAGATAGTATTAACCAAAGTTGACTTTCCAGAACCAGAAACGCCGGTCACTGCAACAAACTTTCCCAAGGGGAATTCTGCAGTAACGTTCTTCAAGTTATTCTCAGCTGCTCCGGTCAATTTGATCGTATTACCGTTTCCAGCACGTCGTACATCAGGCACTGGGATATAGCGCTTTCCGGCAAGGTATTGACCAGTTAAGGATGCTTCATTGAGCTTTACATCCTCGGGTGTCCCAGCGGCAATAATTTGACCACCATGTTCACCAGCACCTGGTCCAACATCAATCAAGTAATCTGCTGCTAGCATCGTGTCTTCATCATGTTCGACCACGATCAATGTATTTCCCAGATCCCGCATCTGCTTTAATGAGGAAATCAAGCGATCATTATCACGTTGGTGCAGACCAATTGATGGCTCATCAAGCACATACATGACTCCCGATAGATTTGAACCAATCTGCGTTGCTAATCGAATTCGCTGTGCCTCTCCACCAGAAAGTGTCCGAGCAGCCCGTGATAAGGTTAGATAATCCAAACCAACATTCTTTAAAAAGCTAAGTCGATCCTTAATCTCCTTAACAATTGGTGCAGCAATTTCAGCGTCTTGCTCTCCAAAAGATACTGTCTCAAAAAATGCCAACTCTTGATCAACCGGCAATTCAGAAACTTGACCAATATGCTTGCCACCAACTTTTACAGACAAAGCACCAGGGTTCAAACGATAACCATGACAAGCTGAACAAGGTAATTCATTCATATATTGTGTCATCTGTTCCCGTGTGAAATCAGATGTCGACTCACGATAGCGCCGTTCGACATTGCTAATTACCCCTTCAAAAACAACATCCAAATCACGAATACCGCCAAAATCATTTTCATAATGGAAGTGGAAAGTCTTTTCCCCAGAACCATATAGAATCAAATCTTGTTGTGCCGCCGTTAAATCTTCAAATGGTACATCCATGTCAATATCATTTTGCTCAGCAAACTGACGCAACATTTCAGGATAGTAGCTTGATGAAATTGGATTCCAAGCTGCCATTGCACCTTCAGCCAAGGTTTTGCTACGGTCTGGTACAACCAAGTCAACATCGACTTCTTGCGTTACCCCTAAACCACCACAAACAGGACAGGCACCTAGAGGTGCATTAAAAGAAAACAGTTGTGGCTCTAACTTACCAACTGCAAAATCACGCAATTCGCCCGTATAGTGATCTGAAAAGGTTAAACTTGCACCATCAACCTCTTCAACGGTCACCATTCCATCAGCCATTCGTAGTGCTGACTCAAATGACTCAAACAAACGTGCCCGTGAACTATCTCTTAGAATAATCCGATCAACCATAATTGCGATATCATGATACTTATTTTTATCTAGGGTCAGTTCATCAGTGATTTCGTGTGTGACTCCATCAACAACAATTCTGACGAAACCTTCCTTACGAATCTTTTCCAAAGCAGTCGCATGCGAACCACGGCGATGCTGAACAATCGGTGCAAGAATTTGCATCCGAGCTCCCTCGGCCAAAGTATCAAAGAGATAATTTAGCATCTGATCAATCGATTGTTTAACAATCGTCCCATCGGCCGCCGCATCAGGCTTACCAACCCGGGCATACAGCAACCGATAATAATCATTAATCTCAGTCACCGTTCCAACTGTCGAACGTGGATTCTTAGAAGTTGTCTTCTGATCAATTGAGATTGCTGGACTCAAACCATCAATCGAGTCAACATCAGGCTTATCCATCTGTCCCAAAAACTGGCGCGCATACGCCGATAGACTCTCAACATATCGTCGCTGCCCCTCAGCATACAACGTGTCAAAAGCCAGTGAACTCTTACCTGATCCCGAAAGACCGGTCAAAACCACAAATTTTTCACGTGGAATCTCAACATCTACATTCTTAAGATTGTGAGCTCGCGCCCCATGGATGCTAATCCAATCATTGGCCATGAATTATCTCCTTATTTTTTGTATTTATCATTAATACGTCTATTATACGCATAAAAAGTATTTTTGTTAAGTTACACCTAATCCGATTTAATAAAAAAATGCTACTCGAATATTGTAGCACTTCATGCATATTTTACTTGCTGTTAGCTTTCAAGCCGTTGCCCTTTGCTTGCATCGGCAATTTGTCAGGCTGTCCCAAATCAGGATTCATGAGATCGCCCAACCAGGCAATTATCACATGCGTCAATACCAGAATAACCCCAATTAAGTTGACGTAAACCATCAGAATCAGCACTGTTCCCAGCGTTTGGTAGAAACTGGCATTTCTAATCGCAAAAGTCGCATACCAAGTGAAACCATGATTCAATACAACCAGCATCAAGGTTTCAATCGCCGAACCAATCATCACTGTTTTACGTCGCAAGCGTAAGGCTGGCAAAGCCAAATTAAAGAGCACCAATAACACCCACAAGCCAATCGCACCATAAAATTGACTTTGATCCAAAAGATCCGTGATCAAGGGGACTCTGATATTCACAGAGTCAACAAACACCCGTGCCACCGACATTCCCAGAATCACTACTCCTGCTCCGGCCAATAGCACGAATAGCCATAAGAAGCCAAATAATCGCGCAAAAATTGAACTAATTCGCTCAGAAACATCATGGACCGTATTAAAAGATGTTCTAATAACGCCCAAGACACGACTAGCTCCCCACAAGGCCACTAACAAGGCAAAAGACAATGTCCCAGCATTTCCCTTTAGGACCGAAACTAAAATTGGGTCAAGGATACTAACAATATTTTTAGGCAGGGAATTACTCATCAATTCATATAACTCATTATGGTCAAAGCCTACCATGGCGGCAACTGACCCAATTGACATCAACACAGGCACTAAGGAAAGAATTGTATAGTACGCAATCGTTGCCCCCGCATTTGTTAGATTTGCTCGCTGTATGTACAACATTAGCGAGCGAATTTGCCAGCGTTCAGCATACTTAACGAACGTTATTTTTACTTTTTGCATGCAAAACTCCTTCGTAACTTATCCCTACAAGTATCAACCATTTATAAAGAGACGTCAAAGATTTCGTGATTCTAAATATAAGTCTGCTATAATAATTGGTATTAAATATGTTTAGAAAGGGAATATTTGTCATGCAGCATCGTCGAGCTCGTCCTTGGTCCTTTCGTTGGATTTTAGAACATATCGCATCTGGCTTTTTATTACTCGGTGTCATCTTTGTTGCATCAATTGCCCTGACTGCCTTGATCATCGCAGTTGAAGAAGTCGTTATCTTAGTAATTCAAAAGCGACCAATCAATACATATTCCAACATCTACGGAAACGCTTTGACGACTATTTTTTGGCACTTCCTGATTATTTTCATCTCGGTCGGCTTCTGGTCTGCTCTAGACACTTTTATCCCGCTTCACACTGAAAAAGGCAAGTAAAAAAGGCTTGGTACACCTCAGTACCAAGCCTTTTTAAAATCTCAATTTGTGTTTTGCACGTCGATTCAAGATTAATGCGAATGCCAAGAAGATTGCCCCTGCCCAAAAGATATTATGGAGTCCAGTAAGCATAATCTGTCGAAGAATTGGCAAGTGTGCTGCTGGTAACTTTCCTGCAGTTGCTGGGTTAATCAATTGGTTTAATTCCGTGAACTTAATTTGTGGATACGCCTTCAAGGCAAAAATCATCGAAACATTCAGGATTACTCCATAGATTGTGGTCGTCAAAGTTTGCGACAATGATCGTCCCAAAGTATTTACCGAAGTAGCCATTCCCAGTTGTCTTTGGTCAACTGATTGTTGTGCAACCACTGTCGTTCCTGTGATTGTTGCACCCATTGATAAACCAAAGATAAATCCAGTCAACAAGAAGAAATTAAACGTCGTGTTGACCGGCAAAGTTGCTAACAGGATTGCGTACCCGAGTCCCAAGAGTAAACTCCATTCAAATAAACGCTGCGCATCATACTTCGCCATGATTCGGCCCGCCAAGACTGCCCCAATCATCCAAACAATTGAGCTTGGCGTAACGACAAAGCCCGCTACTGATGGTTGCATCCCCGTGAGTGCTTGAACCCAAGTTGGCATATAAATATTGTAAGCCGTGATGAATCCAGTTGCTAAGGCCGCCAATAAATTCGCATTCGTAAAGTCAAGTGACTTAAACATTTCCAGATCAATCAGCGGTTCAACGAAGTGGCGCTCGCGCCGGATGAACAACCAAATTAACAAGCCTGTTGCAACTGCGAACCCTAACATCCATAACCACTGCTGCTGTGAAACCATTTCAAGCGCCAATAACATTGTCGTCATCAACCCCGTCATCCAAAGAATGCCCCAATAATCAATCACGACCTTACGTCGTTCAACCTGGTCATGCAAGTAAACCAGCAAAATCAACATGGTTAGAATCCCGATTGGTACGTTAATAAAGAATACCCAGTGCCACGATAATACTTCGACTAAATAGCCACCAATTAAGGGACCAATCATCGAAGCGACACCCCAAGCCGTTGAATTTAGGCCCATCATAGTTGCACGTTTCTCAGGAGGATAGATATCGGCCAAGATTGTGAAAGCTACTGGCATAATCCCGCCAGCTCCAATCCCCTGCACCGCGCGCCAAAAGATTAATACGGACATACTGTCCGATAATCCTGACATAATTGAACCCAGCAAAAATATCAGCAATCCCGTCATCATGGCTGGCTTCCGTCCTAGAACATCCGCTAACTTACCATAAATCGGGGTTGTGATTGCTGTAAACAACATGTAGATGCTAAAGACCCAGCTCATTAGCGTAATGCCATGCAGTTCACCAACAATCGTCGGCATCGCCGTTGATATCACCGTTCCTTCCACTGCCGTCATAAAAGTCGCCAGCAGAATGGCCGCTGTAATCAATGCCCGGTGTCGTCCATTTTCTCTCTCTGTCAATGCACCATACTCACCTTCTAAAGTTTATCAAGGACTATCTTACCACAAGGACTTATGCCACAATAAAACTGTCTTGATTAATATCTATCAACAGAAAGTGAGTTAGCTTAATGGATCAACCTAAATTTTCACAAATTCATCATCTTGCAATTATCGCGAGCGATTATGAACAGACAAAACATTTCTATGTCGACATTTTAAATCTGCCGATCATCCGCGAAAACATTCGGCCAGATAAAGGTGATGCTAAATTAGATTTAGCACTAGCAGATGGTACAGAGCTAGAGATCTTCATCAAACCAGATGCACCAGACCGGCCAAGTTATCCTGAAGCACTCGGCCTACGTCACCTAGCCTTTACTACCAATCAAATTAATGAAACGATCGCTTACCTAAAAGAACAAGGTGTGACCGTCGAACCCCTTCGAACTGACGATTTCACTCACAAGCAGATGACTTTCTTTTACGACCCTGATATGTTGCCACTTGAACTCCACGAATAAATAAAAACGAACTGACTGCCAATCGCAATCAGTTCGTTTTTTTCCCTTTTTACAAAGACCGGCGATAATCCATCAATTCGTGTGATAGCTCCGCTGTTTGACGATAAACTTGCTTGTAAATCGTATGCATTTGTTCATATTGTGCCACTCGAGCTGGATCTGGCAAATAGGCATCGCCAAATTCCGTGAACGCCTCAGCCGCTTCTTGAACCGTCTTAAACCAGCCAAGTCCAACAGCTGCCAAAATTGCCGCCCCCATCCCAGGACCTTGCTCATTTTTCAATGCAACAACCTTCTTATTGAAGATATCCGCTTGAATCTGCAACCATAGTGGTGACTTTGCGCCACCGCCAATTGCTACCACGGTGTCAAACTCTGCACCAGCGGCGTCATAAATATCAAAAATATCCTTAAATGAATAGATGATTCCTTCTAGAACTGCTCGAACAAAATCAAACCTTTGGTGAGTTCCATCGATCCCGATAAACGCTCCTCGAATATCACCATCAGCGTATGGTGTCCGTTCACCAACCAAATATGGCGTGAAGAGTAATCCATTTGCACCAACGTTCGACTGCGCTGCCGATTCAACCATCGTCGTGAAATCAGTCTCAGCTGCAAAGGTCTTTTTAAACCATGACAGAGCATATCCAGCAGCGAGTGTCACGCCCATTGAATAGAAATGTCCTGGAATCGCATGATTGAAGAAATGGATCTTGCCATCATAATCGACATTCGCATGCTCTTCATATTTTAAGACCACTCCCGAAGTACCAATTGACGACATGACCATATTAGGCTGTAAGATTGCGGCGCCAACAGCACCAGCTGCATTATCAGCCGCACCACCGAACACTTGAGTATCGGTAGACAATCCCGAAAACTCTGCGTAAGTCTTTGACACATTCCCAGCAAAATCAGTTGCTTCAATCACTTCAGGAAATAGACTAGCTGGTAGATCAAAAGCATCTTGAATCTTTTTAGACCAAGTCTGCCCTGCAATATCAAAGGCCACTGTTCCAGCCGCATCAGAGATTTCCATTTGTAGGCGTCCAGTCATCCGATAGCGGATATAGTCTTTCGGCGTCACAAATTTTGCTGCTTGGGCAAAAATTGCCGGCTCGTTTTCTTTAACCCATAAAAGCTTGGGCAAAGTGAATCCTTCTAGGGCCTGGTTACGGGTAATCTCAATAAATTCATGGCCCATAACCTGAGTAATTTCTTTAGTCTGTGCAGTTGTTCGTGTGTCATTCCACAAGATTGCTGGTCGCAGAACCTGATTCTCAGCATTCAATAAGACCAAACCATGCATCTGACCAGAAAACGAAATTCCCTTGATTTGTTCTGCCTTAATTGCATCCTGTAAAATCAGACGAACAATGGCGATAGTTGTCCCGTTAACCCACTCCTCTGGATTTTGTTCACTATAACCTGGCTTTGGTTGCATAAGCGGATAATCGTACGCCTCCTGTGCAAGAATTTGCCCCTTTTGATCTACAGCTGATACCTTAACGGCGGATGTACCTAAGTCAACTCCCAATACAACATCTGACATTTGATAGTCCTCTTTCTATATATAAGATTATGTATGCCCTCAAATAAATTGAAGGCATTTGTTAGGCCTAGTTCTCACCAGTCCCGTTTTTATCTAGGAGTATGTCGGCGCAAAACTGTTTAACAGCTTACCCAACATAATATCCGTTTTAGTTAAAACGTGCTCCTAAGACAGCATAGATGTAGTTATTCAAAGTTGCCTTGATTGCCTCAAGATGTTGTGACTCAACGGTTGCAAAAATCTCATCGTTGGTCTTGTTCAGGATATATGCTTCAAATTGAGCTAAGCTACCCTTACCATTCTCGAAGTCAGCAAACATTCCTTGATCGAATGAAGCATAGCGTTCTTGCTTAATTTGCTCCAAGAAGCCATCTTCGTACATCTTCAAAGCTACTCGTAAACCAGCCGCATACACATCCATGCCAGCCATATGTGCATAGAATAGATCCTCAGGCTTGAATGATCCACGACGAACCTTTGCATCAAAGTTCAAGCCACCAGTGGTCAAGCCACCGTTCAAGATAAATTCGTACATAACCATAGTTGCTTCATAGATGTCGTTAGGGAATTCATCAATATCCCAGCCAGTTTGCTTGTCACCCATGTTGGCATCCAATGATCCCAACATACCAGCCTCGCGGGCAAAACGAGCTTCGTGCTCGTACTTGTGTCCAGCTAAGTAAGCATGGTTACCTTCCAAGTTCAACTTGAAATCATCTTCCAAACCATAAGTCTTCAAGAAGGCGATCGTCGTTTGAACATCGGTGTCATACTGGTGATCAGTTGGCTCCTTTGGCTTTGGCTCTAACAAGAATTGACCAGTAAAGCCAATTTCATTTGCATAATTCTTAGCCATCTTGAAGAAGGCCGCAATATGGTCTAATTCGCGCTTTGTATCAGTGTTTAGTAGTGATTCGTATCCTTCACGACCACCCCAGAATACATATGACTCAGCATTCAAGCGCTTAGCAATCTCCAAAGAATGCTTAATCTGGGCGGCTGCATATGCAAATACATCAGCAAATGGTGTCGTTGCTCCACCAGCTAAGAAACGCTTGTCAGTGAACAATGATGATGTATTCCAGAGCAATTTCTTGCCGGTTTCTTGCATCTTGGCTTCGATTCGATCAACAACCTTATCCAAGTTTGCATTTGTCTCAGCTAGTGTATTACCTTGTGGTGCTAAGTCACGATCATGGAAGGCAAAATATTCAAGACCTAATTTGTCCATAAACTCAAACAAATAATCAATCTTGGCTAAGGCATGCTCCATATCGCTCATGTCGTCTTCGCCATTAACATCCCAAGGACGTTGCGCTGTTCCTTCACCAAATGGGTCAACCATTCGTTGGTCCATTGTGTGCCAATAAGCAACTGAGAACTTCATCCAGTCCTTCATCTGCTTAGTTACACCATTAATTGTAATTTCTTCTGTTGGGTTGTAGAAGTTAAAGCCTTGCGTTGCCTTGAAATCAACACCCTTTTTACCACCAATGAATTCAACCTTCGGGAAATCAAACAAATCTGACATTATTACTGCCTCCAAAATAGTAAATGAGTTATTTTTTATCAGGTTAGTTGTTTCGATGAACCAACTAACTTATAAAACATATTGTAAACGGTTACTTTGGTTTTGGCAAGCGGTTGTTTTTATTCTCAACCATTAAAAAAGCCAGCACCTTTTCAGTGCTAGCTTCATCAAGCTTAATATTAATCCCATGAGGTATCATCAACCTGCGAAATGGTGAATCTGAGCCGGTAATCCTCTAATCCTAAAATATTACGTGTCGTAAGCGCAATACCACCAATCAAGGTTGCCGAATAAACCGAGTCACCAGCATATTTTAATTGTGTTGCACTTTCTGACTTTAGTTCATGATACATCTTTTGCATTTCGTCAAACAGTTCTGGCATCCCAGCAATCATTCGTGCGTGCACATAAAAAGTTGAAATTGCCGAGTATTGTGCCAAATTGAATAATAAGATTGTCGTTGCTTTAACCCACCCCTGTAAGAGTTCCATTATCTCAGGGTCATGCTGCTGATATAACTCGACTAGTTCATTTCTGGCAATCGCCTGACCTTTTAAATTACCGGCCCGCTTCAGTATCGCATCTTCTGAATAAAGCTCTTCAAAATGAACTGGCAATTTATATCCGGCCGTTTGCCAACGCTGATCATCATAAATAATCGTCCGGCCAATTTCACCAGCTGCCCCGTTCAAACCGTGAATCAGGTTGCCATTCTGAACAATTCCTGCCCCCACACCATTATGAATATTAACGACTGCAAAATCAGTTTGTCTGATTTCACGATCATGCTCACGAAAGTCACGCACATAGAGCGCCGCTAAATTAGCCTCATTTTCCAAAAATACCGGCACATCCAGCGCGATCTCAAGTTCGTGACCCAGATCATGCTCTAATAGGACCTGTGTGAATGGCGTGTAAACGACCCGATTCTCGTGCACAACCCCATGAATTCCTACCGCAATTCCAACTAGCCCGTTGATTGTTCCTTGGTCACCCAATTGCAGGACCCGTTGCAACATCGCTCGTTTAAGATCTTCATAACTTGTTTTACTAGTCAAATCCATCCTACCGCGATCTAAGATTTCACCCGTCAATCGAGCTACTAAGTAACGCAGGTGATTTCGTCCCACATCAAAGGACACCACAAAACCATACTCACGGTTAAAACGGATTAATTGGGGTTTGCGCCCCCCAACCTTCGACACTTCACCTTCGCCCAACTCCTCAATCAAATGTTCGCTTTCAAGCTCACGATAAATTGTCGAAATTGTTGATTTATGAAGTGAGATTTTATCAGCTATCTCACTTCGCGACGTTTTGGGTTCATTAAATAATTCTTGAATAACCAATTTACGGTTAAGTTGTCGCATACCTTCTTGATCTAATTTGTTTTCCATCGTTTTCAGTACTTCCTGTTGCCTAGTTAGTTGTGAGAATGAAGTAACTCCCCACGGTTACTATACCTGAATTAAGTGACTTTTGCTAATCTCCGTAATCAGCAAATAGAGGTCGAAACTCCCCTTAATATGGAAGTCTCGACCTCTATTAATCATCTTACTTAGCTAACTCACCATCATGCAAATGATTTACGCGATGCCGTAACTCGGCCTCAATTGATTCAAGTGAACGTCCACGTGTTTCGATTGCCTTGGCCTTGATAAACCAAACCGCCAAGAAACAGAAAGCTGCATAGAGCAAGAAAATATTTCCGGTACCAAATGCTGATAGCAATGGTAAGAAGGTCAGGGAAACCACATAATTTGCCCCCCAATTTACCACCGCACCAAATGAATTTCCAAGTCCACGAATATTGAGCGGGACGACTCTCCAATCATCACCCACATTACGGGACCCCATGTTGCTGAGAAGAAGGCAATGTAAACTGTTAGTCCTAGCACCGCAATATACGATCCAAAGGGACCAACCGCTTTCAAGTGCATTCCCAAAGACATCACGGCCAATGAGATTCCCATTGCCCATGCGCCCCAAATCAGCATCTTCTTACGATCAACCTTATCCATAATCTTCATCGCAATATAAGTCACAATGACATTAAAGATTCCAATTCCAATATGCGCTAACAAAGCCGCACTCACTCCAAAGCCTAGGTCAGTGAAAATTGATGGTGCGAAATACAGTACCGTATTACATCCCATGACTTGTTGGAAAACAGCTAGCCCAATTGCCATGATCAGCACTGGTCGTGACATTTCACCAAACAATTCTTGGAAGCCACCTTGACGCTCCTCGCTTGCTTGCAGTTGAATGTCAGATAATTCTGCTTCCACTTTGACTGCTGAATCATTAGTCATTCCCAAAACTTCTTGGGCTTCTGTAACTCGCCCCATCCGCACTAGGAAACGAGGAGACTCTGGTAAGATCATCCCACCAAAGAACAGAACCGCTGCAGGTAATGACGCCAATGCTAACATCCAGCGCCATCCATTAACTGGATCACCAGATAGGAGCCAATTTGAAACGTATGCCAGGAAAATACCCGTCATAATCATCAACTGGAAGAGTGTTCCAACACCACCACGATCTTTAGCTGGTGCCAATTCAGACAAATATGTTGGAATTAGCGCTGATGCCGCGCCGACAGCAACTCCTAATAGAATTCGCGAAGCAATTAACAAATTAAAGTCTTGCGCTAAACCGGATCCTAAAGCACCAAAGAAGAAGATTCCTGCTGCCAGTAGCAACAGGCGCTTACGACCAAATCGATCTGACATTGGTCCAATAATTGCAGCTCCTAGAACTGCTCCTAATAGAACCGCCGAAACAACCCATCCCTGTGCCCACGCATTTAAATGTAATTGCTTTTGAATAAAGAGGATTGCACCAGAAATTACCCCAGTGTCATAACCAAACAACATCCCCCCTAATGCTCCAAAGAAATAAACTGTCCTTGGGGAAATCTTACGCATCTTTTAACCTAACCTTCCTAAAAACCGACCTAATAAATAGTGGTAACCAACCACTCCATTAAGCATTAATCAAACCGTTGTTCAGAACGTTCCCATGAAAATGAACCATCATCCAACGCCCTGTCGCCGAGCTCTTTGTAATCGAAATAATCAAACTCAGCCGCCAACTCATATCCTGAGTAGTCAACTGCGGCCAAACCAACAAAGGCCCCTGTGAAGAATCCACCGTATGATTGAACAACGTAATCATCTGACAAAATTGCCGCATCCAAAGTAACTGGGATCTCAAGGTAATTTTCGCCATCGAACGAATACTCGTAACGATATGATTCCTTGCGTGCCTTTACACGGAACCAAACATACTCTGTATCCTCAGGAATCTTAATTGCGTCATCCTTTAGATATGAGGTGTAATTACCGCGGTTATTCTCGCCAACTTCAATCACATGACCATTCTTCTCATTCCATGTAATGAAGGCAAATGACCAGTGCTTGTCATTATAATAATTTGTAATTCCAGCCATTTGTTGATATGACCATGGGTTGAACTTCACCTTTGTTTCAGCATCAAAGTAGAAAGCTTGCCAGCGACGAGCAATCATGCCAACTTCAAAGTTGCTTGCTAGGGATCCCAAGCCGTTCAAGACCAACTTACCGTCACCAACGTGACCCAACTTATCCGTAAATGGTACCCGGAGCGTATTCCAATTCAAATCTAATTCAGCACTTGTAAAGTCATCGTGCTGAGAGTGATCGGCTGGTGCCTCTGTCAAGATGGCGTCCTTTGGTGCGTCAACGAAAGTTGTTCCACCATGACCACCAACAACTCGTGGCCAACCTGCTTCATCCCATTCAACCTTTTGAATTGAAGTCTCACGACCAAGAGTTGACCAACCACGTGGGTCAGTGGATGATTCATTCTCATGATTCCATGGACGACCAGTCAATGATGCATAATACCATTCACCACCTGGTGTACTTACCAAGGCACCA
This sequence comes from Weissella muntiaci, assembly GCF_008107635.1. Taxonomy (GTDB): domain Bacteria; phylum Bacillota; class Bacilli; order Lactobacillales; family Lactobacillaceae; genus Weissella; species Weissella muntiaci. The sequence goes on from NZ_SDGZ01000020.1 coordinate 92,882, forward strand.
TGACCTTGCTTTTGTAAGTAACTGTATGGTGTATCAAAGTTCGTGATGAATGGATCACCAGGCTCAGTTTCAAATGACAAAGCATCCAATGACTTTGAACGCGCAACTACTTCTTGGTGGGTAAAGATCGTACCGCCTTGAGCAGCAAAGAGATAGTAATACCCATTGATGTTGTACAAATGCGGTCCTTCAACAAGCTTTACATCCGTACCTTCATAGATTGTGTGCGCCGTTTGAGGCATTAACTTCATTGTCTTTGTATCAAATTCGGTCAAAGTAATGCCGTCAAAGGGATGATTGTACTCACGATGATCCCATGTTTGTTGAACAAGGTACTTACGTCCATCCTTGTCATGGAACAATGACGCATCAAAACCAACTCCATTCAACTTAATTGGATCAGACCAAGGACCGCGGATATCATCTGCCGTAGTTAGGTAGTTCGTCATGTCCTTGAAAGTTCCCTCGGTCACCTTAACGTCCGTGTAAACCAACCAAAACTTACCGTCGGCATACGACAAATCAGGCGCCCAAATACCACCAGAAGCGGGGTTCCCCTTCATATCCAACAAAGTTGTTGTTGATAATGGTGAAGGCAACAAATTCCAGTGTACTAAGTCCTTTGATTCATGAAGACGTACACCAGGGAACCATTCAAAAGTTGAATTAGCAATATAATAGGTATCTTCAACACGGATAATTGATGGATCTGCGTTAAAGCCAGGTAAAACAGGATTTACAATCTGCATGATATTTCTCCTATAATCATATATTTACAATAACCAACGCCACTTAGCAAAATATCCCACAATAAACAAACACTTACTGTGGGATACTGCTTTTTCAAAAATTAGTTCTTTTCAGCAATTTCCTTATTCATTTGGTTAACCATCTCATCAGTCAATGGATACATCCACATGATAATTCCAGCAACAATCGCCAAAGCAATTGGCACCCAAACCATCGCGTTTACCAAACCTGACAAAGCTGCTGATGATTGTGCCGTCTTGGTTGCATCAAAGCCAGTTGCAGCCAGCATGTAACCTGGAATGATTCCACCCAAGGCAAGTCCAATCTTGAAGAAAAGACCCATCAAGGCATTAATAATTCCGGCAACACGCTTACCTGACTTGTGTTCGTTGTAAGTGATAACTTCAGGAACCAACGCCCACATAAATCCAGTAGCTGCGGTCAAGCCCCACTGTTGTAGGAAACGGCCTGTGTAACCCAAAAGGGTGTTACTAGGGTTCTTATCCCACATGAACAGCAAAACTGATCCAAGAATGAAGACCGCCAAGAAGAGCTCAAAGAACATCTTCTTACCAATCCACTTACGGATGATCGGCCACAAGAATACCAAGAAGATTCCTGGGATTGAACCAATCAAACCAATCATGAACATCAACTCTGAATGACCAATGTTGTATTGCACGAAGAATGGCCAAACAGTGTTTCCAAAGAACATAAATGTAAATCCAACTAAGAAGAATAGTCCAAGGATTTGCAAAGGACGTGAGCCACTAAACTCATTCCACAAATCAGCGAACTTAACTTGTGGTGCATCACCTTCAGGCAAAACCCGTTCGTGTGATGTCCGATAAGTAATGTACAAACCAACTGCACCGAGCACCATATAAACGGCAAAGACACCGAACCAAGCACCTGCGGCGTGTGGAGAAGCATAGTTACCTAGTGGCAACTTGAGATTTCCAAGACCAAAGGCCGTTGGCTTGTTTTGATAAGAAGTTGCAAGTTGAACAAACAATGGGAACAAAGTATAAACCAATAAGTTTCCTGTATTTGCCCAAGTCATACGAGTAGTCGTTAGCTTAGCAATCTCATCATTATCACGAGTCAAACCAGCCATCAATGAACCGTATGGAATGTTAACCCATGAATAAACCAAGGCTGTTGCCAAATATGACACAAAGGCCCAAGTAATCTTCATGGTCATGTTTGTTCCTAGCCAAGTACCAACTGGCAAGAACAACAATGAAGCCAAAATAACCAATGGAATACCGAAAGTCTTAATATACTTACGATACTTTCCATCCTTGGTAACTGGACTCCGATCAACCATCGAGCCAACCCAAGGATCCCAGAACACATTAATCCACCGGACAACCAAGAAGATCGTTGCACCAACGGCAGCCGAAATCCCTGAAATTGAGGTTAGGTAGAATAGTAAGAATCCGCCGACAGTTCCGAAAATCAAGTTCTGTGAGAAGTCTCCCACAGCGAAACCATTTCGATCGGCGGACGTCAGCTTAGCGAATTGATCATCCGCTGGTGCAAACTTAGCCATATTCTCTTCCTCCTAAGAAGCAATCCTTAAATAAAAAAATACCTAGCAAAATGACAGTTATGTAACCGCTATCATCATTACGAATTGTATTATTACACAGTTGATTGTTTAATGCAACCAACCTAAAAGGATTGAAAATTATTAGGCGCATACTGCATTGTCAGTAGTTATCCTTGGGAAACCTTATATATAACTGTTTCTGTACATACAGAATAAATCAAATTTGATCGATAAAATAAGTTAAATTAGTTGTTCGGAAAAACCAACACCCCGAAATTCCATAATTTAAGAACATTTATCTTTAAAATCAACCAAACCATAAAAAAGCCCGTGCCACACGCATTCTCGCCTGTTTAACACGAACCTTATGCCGATTTTTTAAATTTTTTATAACCCCTCCATAAACATTAACCTTGTTTGCAAAAAAAAGACGTTTGCTGTCTAGTCACGACAGCAAACGTCCTCTATATTAACTATTTATTTAGATTATAAATCTTTCAAAACTTCACGGCGATTTGGAATTGATTGCAACGCTCCAAAATGTTGAATCGCAATTGAACTAGCTTTTGAAGCATATCTGATTGCCTCAGCTGCGTTACCCAAGTCCTTATCGAGCTCCACCGTTAATGATCCAATGAATGTATCGCCAGCCGCCGTCGTATCAACAGGAGTTACCTTAAAGATTGGTGCAACTTGGTCTGTTCCATCTAAATGATAGAACACGCCTTCTCCACCCAATGTAATAACGGTCTTTTGAATCGTTAACTGATTCATAGCCTCACGCACAATTTGCAAATCCGCTAGCTTAGTCGAGGGCGTCTCACCAACCAAGGCAGCCGCTTCAGTTTCATTTGGCACAATAATATCAGTTGCGCTAATTACCTCTGGTAGGATCGCATCTTGATCAATAATTGGCGCTGGATTCAGGATTGTCGTTGCGCCATATTTCTTTGCAAAATAGAAGGCCTTAGCAACCGCAACTTGAGGTACCTCAAATTGCGCAATCACAACGTCGGCATTCGCAATCAAATTCTCTGCCTTAACGATATCATCCGCCGTCAGTTCAGCATTCGCACCACCGTAAACCATAATTGTATTATGGCCGTCCTCCTCCAATAAAATTGAAGCAGATCCAGTCGGAACTTTCTTTGTTACGATTCCGCTTACGTCAATTCCTTCTTCACGTAAGACGGTTTTAAATCGTTCACCCGCTTCATCTGCGCCCACGGCTCCAATGAAACTTACTTGACCACCTTGTCGCGCCGCAGCCACTGCTTGATTTGCTCCCTTACCGCCTAAATTCTGCGATTGGTTTTTTACTGAAATCGTTGCCCCTTGATGAGGCAACTTTTCGATTTCCGACACTACATCAAGATTCAAGCTTCCGACAACAACAATATTTTTCATCTTATATTTCTCCATTTTTCGTCAAGTAAAACGTTTTATCAAAGCAATTCTACTATACATTATCCATCACTACAATGAACAATTGAAATGAATTAGTGTCGTAAGGGCCTAGTCGATTCTCGCTCAACCACTCTCACGATATCTAACTGTTCCGCCTGTAATGCCATCTCTGGGTGTTGAAGGCGATCAATTACCATGTCCAGTGCGCGCTGCCCAAGTTGCCAGACCGGCTGAGTCACTGTTGTTAATGACGGCGTCACAAATTCTGAAAAATCTGTATTATCATAGCCGATAATACTAATCTCATCGGGTACCTTTACACCAATATTTGCCAGACCTCGCGACAGACCAATGCCAAGTTCATCATTAAGCGTAAACACTGCCGTAACTTGCATCTTTGCGACTTTGCCTGAGACGGCCAATCCACCATGCTTCGATAGCGCAGTTGTGACCTCAACCAGTTCCCGCCCCTCCTTTACCCAGCAATCCTTGAATCCATTAATGCGTTGTTGCATATTGTTGGTAATAACATTTGGAATTACTAGCGCAATGCGTTGATGGCCTTGACGAATTAAAAATTCACCAACCAGCTTTCCTCCATGATAGTCATTCGTTGTTAAGACGTCTGATAGTCCTGCATCACCGGCTTGATCAAGCACCGTCACTGCGACTCCTCGCTGTTTCAACATTTTAAAGGTCTCGTCTGCTTTTTCAACAGTGCGGGCAATAACTAATCCGTTAATTCCCCGTTCTACAAGATTCTCAATGCTAGTTTCGATTGCATCATCCCCAGCAGCTTGGAAAATTAGCTCCACACGGTCCGCCGCATGTTCCTCCATGCTTTGCATTAAGTCAGCAAAGAATGGATTCCGTAGGCTCGGGACCAGAACCCCAATCATTGGTTTGGCAGTTCCACGTAATTTCTGCGCACTTTTGTTTGGAATATAACCCAACTTATCACGCGCCACCAAGACTCTCGTGATCGTGTCACTCGGAAATCGTTCCGTCTTGTTATTTAAAATTTGCGAAACAGTCGTGATAGACACACCAGCTTGCTTGGCTACATCTTTAATCGACGGCCGCTTTGTTTTCTCTGTCATCAGATTTCCCAGCTCATTCCATTAATTTCTATTATTTTACTTTCATTATAGGACAACGTTTTACTGTCCGCTCTTATCCTGTATTTTGCCCTATTCTACATTTAGTTTAACATATATTTTTATATATTTAATCAATTAGAACATCCTATTGTAGGATTATGCTGATCCGATTTGTTTCTTGTTGGTTCAACACCTGATTTATCAGTGGAAACAACCGTTAATTTATCAGTAAAAACTTTATAGAAGCAATTATTTCCATAATTCCGTATCAAGCGTCTCATCCCAAACTAACCGGTCAATCATTTACACAAAGCGGTCAAGGTAGTGGCAACTATTTAGTTAAGTTATCAACCACCATCCTCCCACCTTGCCGCAGCAAGCGATTATCAATAAACTCGTCCAGGCAGAATGTTTAACCTTAACTCGTTGATTGAGGGCTTTTGTCCAGAACTAGATCCAATAGACAATAAAAAACGACTACACATTAGATGCGTAGTCGTTCGTGGCTAGAAATTTATTCAAAATGCTAGCCAGCCTGTATCAGGATTCTCTATTCCAAAGGTGGGGCCAAATGGAGATAGAGTTAAAGTTATGTTTCTGTACTATAAAGGTCATCCGGATGGTATTAACCATTCGATAGGTATATTTTATAACTTAAACCTTAAAAGGTCATCGAAAACCTGCATTGTTTAAGATATGTTAATCATTTCTTAACATTCTTAAACTTCTAACTGACTTTCCCTTAATTCATATAACAAAATCCACCTTACTTGGCCTCGCCAAAGATCATTTCACGCTGATTCGTACTATAATATGCTGCCTTAGCGTTTCCAAGTCCGCTTCCAAACTTTGCCTGATTGCTACCATTCACCACAAAATCTAAATGGCGCATTTGCTCCATAATACTCTGCACCAAGACTGGTGTTAAATCATCTTTAACATGATCAAAAGTAATCACCTGCTCTGGTCCCTTGCTCAAATTCCCGTCAACCTGAAAAATCAACACCATATCTTTAGCCATCGTACCCCTCCTATTTTTGCTTTGCAAACGGAATTTCAGTCGTAATAATCCGAACCTCGGTCAACTCTTCTGCTCCAATTGCCTTTACCAACTCCGTTAATTGTTTAAGCTCATTTTCACTTAAGCTTGGCCGGACTTGGAATAATCGAGTTACTATCTGTAGCGGATTCACACCCTCGATCACTCCATTAAAGCGCACCTTTTTAATTACCTGCATCCTCCACCCACTTTCACTGACTAATGACGCTTAACAAATTAAACCCTGTTCCTGATCAGCAACATCGTTAATAACGCCACCAATCCCCCAAAAAGTCTCAATCTTTTAAAAAATTTTTTACCATCTGGCGAACAACAGCTAGCTTCCGATAATACGTTGCCCGCGACATATTCAATCGTTTGCGCCGTTCATGGTGTCGTTCACCTTGAAAGCTTAGTAAATCATTTAACAAACCCTGCATTGTACTGTCCTCCATTCTCTCAATCAACGCTAACAATGTTAACTCCATTTCAGGTGCAACAGGCTCGCTCACACCCAATATCCGTTCATCAATTTCCGTTGGTACATTTCTCAGTAGACTACGTCGTTCTTTCTTAAGATAATCCGCTGCCCGCGAGAACAGCAGGATATACAGATTTAGATTCTTTTCCGCTGCCTGATTTGGTCGTAATGCCAATTCCTTGATCAATACAATCCATAACTCCTGTACTAAATCCTCATACAGAGCTGTCTTAGGTCGTACCTGACTTCGCTTTCTCTTCAAGACACCATGAATTAACCGCTCAAAAGCCATATAATCAACTCCATTCGTCATCATCAGCCTCCAGATTTGTGCATCCCCAAGATGTGAACTACACGTTATAGCTTAACGACTTTGTTTGCCCAACACAAAAAGACGAATGGCTTTTAAACCATTCGTCTTGTGAATATTTACCATATTAATTATGCAACTGCGGAGTTGCCTTCTCGATACCGAGTCCAGCTTTTTGCGCACCGGCTTGCTCGATTTCCTCAAGCGTATGTCCACGCGTCTCTGGAACCTGTGTCCGGACAAACAATACACCCAACAAACAGATAATTCCAAAGATCCCGAAAACGGCAGCCTGAGACATTGCAGCCGTCATGATTGGGAACAATAATCCAACCAAGAATGAACCAATCCAGTTAAAGGATGATGCCAATCCTGAAGCACGTCCACGAATTGCCAATGGGAAAACCTCCCCAACAATTACCCAAGTCAATGGAGCCCAAGTACATGAGTACAGTGCCACATAAATTGAAAGGAACACTACCAAAAGCATTGGTTGCGTCTTCATCAAAGAAGGTGCAAACATGTTCAGGATTGCTGGAAGCAGGAAGGAAAGTCCCATAATCGTTCCACCAACCGTTAAGAGTGTCCGCCGATTGAAACGATCAGCAATTACCAAGAAGAACAGTGATCCAAGTACAAGAATCACACCTTGGATAATTGGCCACATCAATGCTGATGTAGCAGCTTTACCCGTTGCCGATTGAACAATCAATGGGATGTAATAGAAGATCGCATTAGCACCTTGGAACTGTTGGAAAGCAGCCACTCCAATTCCAGCGATCACCAGATAACGATAACGGCCAGTCAGTAAGCTACCCCAATTGGTTGTGGAAGCTGCCTTTTGTTCAACGGAAGCAGTTTCTTGAATATCACGTAATTCTTGCTCGACTTGGTCGGCTGGTCGAATCCATGATAAGACTTGTCGTGCTTCTGCAAGCTTTCCTTGCTTAACCAAAAAGCGTGGTGACTCTGGCAAACGCAAAACACCGAAGAACAGAATTACAGCTGGTACAGCCGCCATTCCAATCATCATCCGCCATGAAACTCCTGTTGGCAAACCTTGTAGGAAATAATCGACGATATATGAAATCAACATTCCTGACACAATCATTACCTGATTAATTCCAGATAGCCGTCCGCGGACCTTTGCTGGCGCCATTTCAGACATAAACGCCGGTACTAGCGCCGAAGCAGCACCAACTCCTAGTCCCAAAAAGACACGCATCAAGATTAGGAAAATTGCACCGCCATGACTAGGCGCAAACGCCGAAGCCAACGCAAAGACCGCGAAAACAACCGCCGACATCAAAATCATTCGGCGCCGGCCAAGGCGATCCGAGAGCTGCCCAGCTAAAGCACCACCGAAGATGGCTCCTAACATCAATGATGAAGTAATCCAACCAATAACTGAAGCGTTACCTGTTAGATTCCAATCAGTTTGCAAGAATGGCAAAGCTCCGGTCATAACACCGATATCATACCCAAATAGAATCCCACCAAAAGCACCAAAGAAGTAAATGAAATTACTTGATATTTTCTTTTCTGTCATTACATTCACCAACTACTTAATGTCGATGAAGTGCAAGGCAAACAAGTTACTCAAGTCATTGATTTGCTCTGCGTCAATCGCAAATGATAGCACTGTATGGTGTCCGCCACCAATCTTCATCCAGGCCTCAGCACCCGCCTTCAAGCCCATCTTTGGAGTCCAAAGCTGCTTAGCAACTGGCAAGAATGGTGTTTCAGCTTCTGGCTTATTACCGATAATATCGTATGACATTAGCTTGAACTCGTCACCATAATCAGCCATCGTGACATCAACGCCTTCAGCTTCCATTCCAGTGAAGACCAAACGAGCTGGATCATCTTTACCACCAATATCCAATGGATGCACTTCAACACGAGGACGGTCTGATGCAATTGTTGGATCCACTTCAAGCATATGTGAACCCAAGATTGCTTCGTGCCCCTTGCGCATGTCCAAAGTATAATCTTCCATGAAGACAGTCTTTTCGTTATGTGCCATTACCTTGAATAAACGAACTAAGGCGGCAGTCTTCCAATCACCCTCACCAGCAAAGCCATATCCATCAGCCATTAGCATTTGGGCTGCCAAACCAGGTAATTGTTCAACACCAACTAAGTCCTCAAAATTCGTTGTAAATCCTGTATAGCCGTGTTCATCCATAAATTGCTTGATTCCAAGATACTCACGCAATTGGTATTTCACATTATATTCGAACTTCTCGGCCGAATTCTCACCTTGAACGTAGTCATACTTGTCTTGTAAGTCGATATATAACTGATCAACAGCAACTTGATCGACAGCATCAATTGCGGCTGCCATATCGCCGATTCCCCAGTAATCAACAGTCCAGCCGAATTTGATTTGAGCTTCGACCTTGTCACCATCAGTTACAGCAACATTGCGCATCTTATCCGCAAAAGTCACAATCTTAATCTTAAATGATTCATTGTAAGCAACTGCCACATCCATCCACTTGGCAACTTCACTTTGTGTCTCCTGATCGTTCCAGTGACCAAAGATAATTTTGTTATTCTTCTGCAAACGAGCATTAATGAAGGCATACTCGCGATCACCGTGCGCTGATTGATTAACATTCATATAGTCAAAATCAATTGAGTCATACGGAATGTTATCCAAGAATTGCGTTGCCAAATGCAACAATGGCTTCGTCAACAATTGCGTACCACGAATCCAATTCTTTGCAGGTGAGAATGTGTGCATCCAAGTAATCACACCAGCAACTTCATCATGATAGTTAGCTTCCTTCATAAATTCAGTGATATTGTCAGCGGTTGTTGCAACCATCTTAAATTCGATCGGATATGGCAATGTGCCCGCTGCATTCATCTTCTCAACGATTTCGCGAGCATCCGCTTCAACCTTTGCCAATGCTTCTGGACCGTATAAGAATTGTGATCCTGTGACAAACCAAAACTTGTAATTATTCGTTGCTAACATTTTTAAGCTCCTTAGATATAAACAATAAGTTCAATAAAATTTAAATAGCTGCAAGAACCATCAGTGCGCATTTCCAAGGTTCTCTTGATCAATAATTGATTTGCAGCAGAAAACTGTAACCGTTTACAAGAGTTATTATTAAATATTTATACGGACAAGTCAAGCGCTTTCATGATATTTATATTAACTTGTTTTAAAAATCACATATTTCATCCGGATAAATTCATAATACAAATGACTGCTAGAGCGCGCTTAATCAGGGATAATCGTACCTTAATTTTTATAACAAACTTGTCTAGCTTAGTTTTTAACCGAATAAATTAACTGACAACCATAGAATCTAGCGTATAATACATATAACTATACATATTTAACTAAAGGAGCTCCTAGGCATACATATGGATACTAAATATGAGATCGTCAAAAACGGATTGTTGGCCGACATCAAAGCCGGAAAATATGGTATTGGTGATAAGCTACCTACTGAGTCCGAATTAATGGAACAATATAGCGTCTCACGCTACACGGTTAGACGCGCCGCGACTGAATTAGAAAATGACCATTACGCCTACCGCATTCAAGGTGGTGGCATGTATGTTGATAACTGGACCAAAAAACAAGCTGAACATTTAGCAGACAAGCGAATTGGGGTCATTACAACCCACCTAGCAGACTACATCTTTCCGTCAATTATCTCTGGGATTGATCGAGTGGTCTCAACCGAGGGGTATTCCCTCATGGTAGCGAATACCCATAATGATCATCAGGTTGAGCGCGATTCGTTGCTTAACATGCTGAGTACCGGGATCCAAGGCTTAATCATCGAGCCAACCTTATCGGCAATTACCAACCCAAATGCAGACATTTATCAGCAAATTAAAGACGCTGGCATTCCCGTTGTGGTTATCAATGCAGCGATGGATGAAAAGAATTTTCCAATCGTAACCATGGATGATCGAAAAGCTGAATTTGAGTTAACCGATTATCTGCTCAACCAAGGTCATACTCATATCCTAGGTATATTCAAGGTTGATGATATCCAAGGCGTTCATCGGATGCGCGGCTTTACTGAGGCTTATCAGCAGCGGCCAAATCTGGCCCTAGATTCAGACATCATCATGTATCAGTCTGGGGAAGGCCAAATTGCCAAAACAATCCATAAAATTGAAGCCTATTTAAAAAGTCCCGATCGGCCCACTGCTATGGCCTTCTACAATGATGAATTGGCCATCCAAGTCATGGAATTAGTTCGTTCATTGGGGCTTCGGGTTCCTGAGGACATCTCAATTGTCGGCTTTGACGACTTCCAATTAAGCCAGTACGTCAATCCGAGTTTGACAACGACAGTTCACCCCAAGAACAAAATGGGCTTTGATGCTGCCAAGATGCTCTTCAAAATGATTGAGGGACAGCCCGTAGAATCAATTATCTATGAGCCCCAAATGATCATTCGCAACAGTGTGCAACAACATCATAACTAAAAAACGACGCTGTGGTTCCCTTCGGAATCACAACGTCGTTTTTAATTTATTTGCTTATTAGTGTGGATACTGAGCACCGCGTTCGTAAACCAGCTCAGGCTCTTGCGAAATCCGGATAAAACTATTTAGCTCATTGATCTGTTCCATTTGAGCCGTGGTTAATTCAAAATCGTAAATCGAGGCATTCTCTTTGATGCGAGCAGGATTGACTGACTTCGGAATCATTGAGATACCATTTTGCAAATGCCAGCGCAAAATTACTTGTGCGGTAGTCTTCCCAACTGCTTGCGCAATTAATTGGAGAACTGGATGATCCAAGTTACGCCCGCGCCCAAGTGGTGCCCATGCTTGCGTAACAATGCCCTGCTCACGATTGAAATTAATCATATCCGCTTGATTTAGTAGCGGATGAACCTCAATCTGGTCAACCACTGGCATCATATTTGCTTTAGTTGCCAAATATTGTAAATGTGTCATGGAATAGTTGGAGACACCGATTGAACGGGCCAGCCCTTCTTCCTTCAGTCGCTCAAATGCTTGCCATGTTTCAAAGAAATGTGTATGTAATGGCCAATGAACTAATAGCAGGTCAACATAATCAACCTGTAAGTCACGTAGCGACTGCTCAAATGAACGCAAAGTTTGATCATAACCTTGATTTGCTTCTGCAATTTTCGTTGTCAAAAATAATTCAGTGCGTTGCAACTGATTCTGACTAATTGCCGCTCCAACCATCGCCTCATTACCGTACATCTGGGCCGTATCAAACAGTCGGTAACCATTCTCCCAAGCCGCCTGAATTGCACGATCTAGTTCAGCCTGCTCGGTAACCTTATATAGCCCAAAGCCTTGAACAGGCATCGTGTTTCCATCTGCAAGTTTAAATTTTTGCTCAAGCATCTTATGCCTCCGTCCTTTAAATAAAAATAGTCTAGTTTACCCCATCGAAACAATGAGGCAAGCTAGACCAAGGTGATTGTTATTTACAGTTACAACTACTTCTTTTGACCATAGTACGCATTGGCACCATGCTTGCGTAAGTAATGTTTATCCATTAATGTCTGGCTCATATCAATATTACCACGCTTTAACATCATCGTGTGATAGGCCATCTTAGCAACTTCTTCCAGCACAACTGAATTATAAACGGCCTTATCCGCATTGGCTCCCCAAACGAAGGGACCGTGATCGTGTACCAAAACGGCTGGTACTTGATCAGGATCAATCCCCCGTTGCTTAAAGGTATCAATGATCACCTTCCCTGTCTCCAACTCATAGGCTCCTTGAATCTCGGCATCAGTCATTGTATTAGAGACCGGCACTGCACCATAGAACGTATCAGCATGGGTCGTTCCGGCCGCTGGAATATCCATCTCAGCTTGCGCAAATGCGACTGCCCATGGTGAATGGGTGTGTACAATCCCACCAATATTTTCAAACGTTTTATACAAGATTCGATGGGTCTCAGTGTCCGACGAAGGGTTCAATGTCCCTTCAACAACCTGCCCGTCTAAGTCAACTACAACCATATCTGCTGGTGATAATTCATCATAATCAACCCCAGATGGTTTAATTACAAATAATCCCGATTCCCGATCAATTTGCGAAACATTGCCCCAAGTGAATTTAATCAACTCATGCTTAGGCAAAGCCATATTTGCGTCGTATACCTTTTGCTTCAAATCTTCTAACATGTTATTATCCCCTATTTCAACAATCCAGCAGCCTGCTTTTCAAGTGGCAAAGCCGCTTGATAATTTTCCATAAAGGTTGCAAAACCAGCCTGATCAATTGGATCAGGCGCAATCGTTGTGGAGTTAACATTTTGGAAGACTAATTTATCGAGATAGTCCGCCAAATTCAAACCACCAGCACTATCAACCACATATTGAGCCAAAATTGCCATCGCCCATGGACCACCCTCACCAGCCGTATCCATGACCGTTACTGGTGCATCCATAACCGCCGCCAAAATCTTTTGGCCAACGACTGGGGTCTTGAAGATACCACCCTGAGCCACGACGGAATCCGTTGCAACTTTTTCAGATGCTAGGATATCCAAGCCCAGCTTCATTGCACCAAAGGCAGAATATAGGTTCATCCGCATTAGATTACCAATGCTAAACTTCGAATTAGGACTACGCACAAACAATGGCCGGCCTTGTTCAACATCAGTGATGTTTTCGCCGGAGTAATAACCATAACTAACCATACCACCTGCATCTGGATCAGACGCTAGGACTGCATTGAACAGTAATGGATATAATTGGGCCGTTGGCAGATCAACACCAATTAGTTTTGTAAACTCACCAAATAAGCGCACCCAATAATTAATGTCAGTTGTACTATTGTTAGCATGAACCATCGCTACTGCTGAGCCGTCTGGCGTAGTAACCATATCGATATCCGTATGCAACTTAGTCAAAGCGTGCTCTAAGACGACCATTGCAAAAGCTGAGGTACCAGCCGAGATATTAGCTGTCCGCTGTTTAACTGAATTTGTCGCCACCATGCCGGTACCAGCATCGCCTTCAGGACCAGCAAACAACGCTCCTGCTTGTAATCCACCGGTTGGATCAAGCAACTTCGCCCCCGCCGTTGACAATGTACCTGCTTGAACACCTGCCGACACAATGCTTGGCAAAATGTCTTCTAGATTCCAAGGTTGCTTGGCAATACTTGGCAAATGGTTGAATTTTGCGAGCATCGTTGGGTCATAAGTCTGCTTGGCAGAATCAATTGGAAAGACACCCGAAGCATCCCCAATTCCAAGCACTTTTTCACCCGTGAGTTGCCAATGCACATAACCTGCCAAGGTTGTAATCATCGCAATCTGATCGACATGCTGCTCTTGATTCAAAACTGCCTGATAAAGATGGGCAATCGACCAACGTTGTGGAATATTAAAGTCGAAGAGGGTCGTCAATTCCTGTGCCGCTTGGCCGGTCATTGCATTTCGCCAAGTCCTAAAAGGCGTCAATAAATTCCCAGCCTGATCAAAAGGCAGATATCCATGCATCATCGCTGAGATTCCCATTGCCTTGATCTTTTTCAAGTCAACTGCATACTCGGCTTGTACATGGTTTGCAAGAGCCCGATAGGCCGCTTGAATCCCCTGCCACACTAAATCTAAGCTATAAGTCCAGACACCATCAACCAGCTGATTCTCCCATTCAAAAGAACCTGAAGCAATGGTGGCATGATCTGATGCAATTAAAACAGCTTTGATATTCGTTGAACCCAGTTCAATTCCCAAAGCAGTTTGCCCAGTGATAATTTCATCTCTGATTTGTACAGTATTCATATTATTTTTCCTTGATTACAAATTTGCGCTGTCTGTAATCGGTTACAATTTGATTATAGAATATTTGTCCGTATAAGTAAACTTAATCAATGATATTTATTAGTATGAATACTCTGGGAGAGTCAAAAAAACGACTGGCATCGAAAACCAGTCGTTTTTTCTCATTTAAATATATTGTGCCGTAATCGATACTGGATTATCAGCGAGTTCAGCTACAGGTCCTTCAAAAATAATTCGACCACCTTGATCACCTGCATCTGGTCCAACATCAATTATCCAATCTGCTTGCCGAATGATATCCAGTTGATGTTCAATCACCACAACTGTGTTACCAGCATCCACAAAGTGCTCAATGATCTTCAAGAGATTCGCAATATCAGAGAGATGTAGCCCAGTTGAAGGTTCATCCAGGATATAAATTGACCCCTTCTGATAGAATTCAGCCGCCAACTTTAAGCGTTGCTTTTCACCACCTGACAAGGTCGCCGTTGACTGCCCAAGTGTCAGATAGCCTAATCCAACTTCATTCATTGCAACGATCTTCTTCTTAATTGCCGCCTGCTTTTTAAAGAACTGAACGGCATCTTCAACTGTTAAATCAAGAATATCAACGATATTTTTATCTTGGAAGTGATACTGTAAGACTGCTTGCTTATAGCGCTTACCCTCACAAGTCTCACAGGTTGTTCGAACAGTTTCCATAAATGCCAGATTTGATTCAACAAAACCACGACCGCCACAGGTTTCACAGGCTCCCTCAGAATTATAGGAGAACAAGCCCACTGGCTGACCGGTTTCCTTGGCAAATAGTTTACGGATGGCGTCCATGATCCCAATAAAGGTGGCTGGGTTACTACGCGTGTTACTAGCCAAACTATTCTGATCCACAAAAACAGCATCTGGATAGGCAAGCCGCAATGAGTTCTCAACTAAACTTGATTTTCCTGAACCAGCGACACCTGTCAGCACTGTGAGCGTTTGTTCTGGAATTCGCAACTGTTGCGCTTTCAGATTATGTGCGGAAGTTTTCTGCCCAATTAAGAACTCCCCCACCGTTCGCGGTGTCTGATTAACCGAACTAGTTTGTTTTAGGAACTTGCCCGTTAATGTGTCGGAGTCGAGTAATTCTGCATAAGTTCCCTCAAACATGACTTCACCACCGTGAACACCAGCCTTGGGACCAATTTCAATCACCCAATCCGCAATTTTAATCACGTCAGGATCATGCTCAATAATAATTACCGTATTCCCCTTATCGCGTAACTTGATGAAAATTTGATTCATTCGTTCAACATCGCGAGGATGTAAGCCCACTGAGGGTTCATCAAAAATATAAAGCATATCGGTTAATGAATTATTCAAATGCTTAACTAACTTAACCCGTTGTGACTCACCACCAGACAAAGTTGCAGTCTCACGATCTAAGGTTAAATAGCCCAAACCTAGCTCAATCAAATGATTAATTTGCCCCCGCAAGGTCTGAACGCCACTATCATCTGCAAAATCAAACTTCGCCAGGACATCTGCCAAATCGGTTAGCTGCAAGGACATTAGATCAGCAATATTATAATTACCAACCATCACCTTTAGGGTGGCTTGTGAGAAACGTTGACCATGGCAAAGGTCACAAACATCCTCATGGGTGTATTCTGTAATTAATTTCTGTGTCCGCTCTGGAATATCACCATCACGTTGCAGATAGTTTCGATTGAACTTTTCAAGCAACCCTTCATAGGTCAAGTTAAACGTACCCATCTTGATCTTGCCGACCGCTGGATCACCATCTAAGAGCTGTTGGCGCTCCTTTGCAGTGTAGTCTTTGATCGGCTTGTCATTGTCAAATAAGCCCGATGCTGTATACACATCAACGCGCTTATATGGTGGGAAGAGCACTGCCCCTTCGTTCAAAGACTTCTCCTCGTCCAAGAATTTAGCCATATTTACAACTGTCTTACGTCCAATTCCCTGACAAGTTGGACACATTCCCGCTGGAAAATTAAATGAGAAATAATCTGCCCCACCAATATGTGGCTCACCAACCTTGGCGTAGATATTTCTAACAATCGGCGCGATATCAGTAATCGTGGCTAGGGTCGATCGAACATTACCACCTAAACTCTTTTGGTCAATCACAATTGACGCTGGTAAATGCTCAATATGTTCGACACGTGGTCGTTCATATTTGGGCAAAAACTGTCGGACAAAGTTTGGTAACGTCTCACCCAATAATCGTTGTGATTCATTCGCTAATGTATCAAAAACTACACTTGATTTACCCGAGCCAGATACGCCTGTGAAGATCGTAATCTGCTTCTTCGGAATCTTTAAACTAATGTTTTTCAAATTATTCTCTTGGTCATTGATAATATTGATATATTCTGTCATTTTGCATTCCCGCCTTCTCAAAGGTCAACTATGTTCCTAGACAAAAAAATAGATCACAAACCTAGGCTTAACCTATTTTTGTGGTCCACTTTCTTTATTCCATCAGGATTATTCAGCCGTTTCAACTGGATTTGTTTCTTCGGCCGTCATTCCGGCATTATCAGCAGCTTCAGCTTCTGTCTTGCCAGGGAAATCAGTATTAAAGCTTGGTACTCCTGAACGAACTGACGTAAACTCACGACCATCCATTGAACGAATCTGCTTAACCAACAAGTTGTTCTGCTCTTGTAAGCTTTGTACATTCGCCTCCAAGCCAACTGCTCTTTGCACAGCGACTGAGTACTTGTTCTCGATAACTTGCATTTGTTGATGAGCATGTGCAACTTGATCCGTCAAACCAGAAATAATCGAATCAGTCTTCTTTTGTGTTTGTTGGAATTCAGTAATTGAGTCTTCCTTCATCGTGTTGATCTCTTGCGACCACTTTTGATTTTCAGCCGTTAATGCCTCAATTTTATCGTTTGCCAATTGCAAACGTTCTGTTGCATCACTCAATTGTGCCCAAACTTGATTAAACTGCTCAGATGCTTGTTGCTTCTCAGCTGCACTCTGTTGCGCAACTACATCAGACTGCCCTAGCTTATTTTGCAAATCGTTAACCTGCAAATCGTAATTTTTAACTTGATTCTCTAAATCAGCTCGGTTATCACGTAATTCGGCAATAATATTCTCAAGCTCTGTTTTCTCTTGTAATTGCGCTTGTGCGGCATCACTAATTCGAACTTCTACAGCTGCATAACGCTCTTCAACTTCTTGCGCCTTTACATCAAACTTTTGACTCCAGTCGTTGTTAACAACATCCAAAGCTTCCTGATGTGCTTGCTTGAGCTCAGTTGTCTCAGCTTGATGCTTGTCATTGATCTCATTGATGTAGCTAGCCGCCTCAGTTCGGTAGTTTTGCCATTCATTAATTTGATTAAATAGATCACCATTCAAAGCTTGTAGTTGGTCAATCTGTGTAATCAACAAACTGTTCTGTGACAAAACACGGTTCAATTGCTCAGCGATTGTTTCATTAATTGAATCATTGCTACTATCAATCATTGGAATTGACCCAAGATCAAAAGAACCATCCTGGGCGACTTGATTCATCATGTTCGCCATATCTGGTGCCTGATCTTCAATATCATTAAATTTCTTTTTAAACATTGCCATGGGGAAATCCTCGTTTTTTCATTCTTTTCATATTAAGTTGCAAAGTAGCCTAATCCTTATTCTATCATAGATACACTACCGCGGTTCGACTACTTTTTACTAGACTATAGGTACTTACTGGCTTCACGATAGGATAGTGCATGTAAGGAGTTCTGCTGCTCCTTTAAAAATTCGCGAACCCAGGTTGGATTACTCTTTGAATAATCTCTCAGAGCCCACCCAATCGCTTTATTAATAAAGAATTCTGTTGAATCAAAGTTTTTTTGAATCACTTTTGCTAATAACTCGGTATCAGTCGCCGCTTTAAAGGTTAGTTGATGGTCAATTGCCACCCGTCGAACCCAAAAATTTTCATCCTCAGCCCAGTCCAGAATAATTGACTTACTAGTCGGTTCAAGCTGTGTAATAGTCCCAACCAGCTCATCCAAACTGTCAACGCTATCCCACCATGATTTAGTAGTAATTAGCATTTTAATCTTCGTTAGATCCGCACTTGTCAGTGACTTTCGCATCGCTCTCAGGTAATCACTGGCAAGGTACTGGAACTCACGTTCATCTGCCTCCCACGCTTGCATAACGAAATCCCAATCAATTTGCGGTTGGGCCTTTTTGGCTTTTAAAAACTCCCTACTTAATGCTCGCCGCTCCGGCGTTTTAATACCGATGAATTGAAATTGATCACGCAAATAATGTGCCATCTGTGTGGCCTTTGCCTGATCACTCTGTTTACGGAATAATTCAAAAATTTGCTCCATCTGATGCCCCACTTTTTCAATCTAAAAAGAGTTAAGAACTAAAGCTTACATTCTTAACCCTTTGCCTAACATAAATTTAACACCTATTCTCGCTCATTAATTGGTAAGGTATGCACCTCAGACGGAATCAGCGGCGCTGTTTCCACAATCACATCAAAGAACTGTAAACCAAACCAGCGAATTGGAGTTGCTGTGATTCGCTTAATCGCAGTCTTTGTTTGAAGGACAAAGCGATCAAACGTCGATATCCGAGAATTATTGGTTAAACGCTCTTCAATCACCACATATCTGAACCCGCCAATCTGTCGGTTCTCTGAGATACTGTAATGTCGATTTTGTTCCGGTAATCGACCACTTTCAATCAAATTCTTCACAATTGTTCGCAAATAACGCGACACATTCTGTTCCATACGGAAGCCTAGGTATAGATTAACCCGCACAATGTAGTCAGTATCCAGCAAATCAACTTCATACTCATTCGTATAAGGCTCATCTGTCACGTTGACATGAACGAACCAATAAACGTATGCTCGTTTGGGCAGCCGGTCCAAGATCGAATACATAATCGAGCGATCAATGTACTCGTCGTCCATTCTACTGGTCAGATACACCAGGTTATGATCATAAAGATCATAGCTTTGATCTGCCCGAAGATCGGCTAATTGTTGCTTATATTCATTCAGGTTTAATTTCTTGACGTACTTAAACATCAAAGTGTTCGAACGCACCCAGATAAACATGACAAAAACAATAATCATGGCAATAATGACAACAACATAACCGCCATGGACAAACTTGACAGCTGACGCAACAAAGAAACTACCTTCAAGCAGACCAAAGAAGATTAATGCTAAGTCTACCAAGTAGCGATTGACGCCACTTTGACGGAGATAGTAAGTCAGGAGCAAGGTCGTCATCAACATCGTTAGTGTGATTGCCAAACCATACGCTGCTTCCATATGTGCCGAGGTTCTAAAGTACAACACAATCAGACTTGTCGTTCCCAATAAAATATAATTAACCATTGGAATATAGAGTTGTCCAATGCTTTTACCGGGATACATAATACGCATCATTGGTAACATCTTCAACCGAATCGCTTCAGACACCAGCGTGAAAGAACCAGAGATTAATGATTGCGAGGCAATAATCGCGGCTAAGGTTGCCAAGATTACAGCGGGAATGATAATCATATGTGGTACAACCGCAAAGAAAGGATTTACACCTTCGAATTGAGTTGCTCCTTGATTCTTTAACAACCAGGCTCCTTGTCCCATATAGCTCAACAAGATTGCTACTTTCACAAAGGGCCAACTGATGTAGATATTGCCACGACCGACGTGCCCCAAATCACTGTATAGTGCTTCTGCACCAGTTGTAGCAAGAAAGACTGATCCTAGGATAAAGAACCCAGCCTTATTCTCGGGGCTAAACAATAATCGAAGGGCATAGTAAGGATTAAAAGCGGCTAAGATTGACCAATCACTAGTCAGATGGACTAAGCCGATCAGACCAATGAAACTGAACCAGATAAACATAACTGGGCCGAAGAGTCGACCGACAATCGCCGTTCCAAACCGTTGGATCAAGAATAGAATCATGATAATTACTAAAGTAATGATTACGATTGGTGTTTGATTAATCCCAAATTCATTATAGAATGCTGGAATACCACGCAGACCCTCAACCGCCGATGTCACCGTAACTGCTGGTGTCAACGCTCCGTCTGCCAGTAGCGTCGCACCACCAATCA
Organism: Weissella muntiaci; assembly: GCF_008107635.1. Taxonomy (GTDB): domain Bacteria; phylum Bacillota; class Bacilli; order Lactobacillales; family Lactobacillaceae; genus Weissella; species Weissella muntiaci. Next base: position 113,403 of record NZ_SDGZ01000020.1, read on the forward strand.
TAGCGGGCACAATTAACCACTTGGCGTTTTTTCGTACTAATGTATAAAGCGAGAAGATCCCACCTTCATTATTGTTATCGGCTCGTAATGCCACTAGAACATACTTAACGGTTGTAATTAAAGTCAATGTCCAGATAATTAAAGAAATCGCTCCTAAAACAAATACCCGTGAAATATGTTCCAGACCACCTTGCCCCTCCAACAAAGACTGCATTGTATATAATGGACTCGTTCCAATATCACCATAAACGATCCCCATTGCTATGATGAAACCCGCAGTGGTTGCTTTGTTAACCGATTCTGCCTTTACCTTACTCACCCCAATGTCCTCCATTCCGCTTCGATAAAAACTCCTAAACACATACTAGCATAAAAACGCTTTCAGTCCATTAGTGCTGATCCAAATCGGCATACTTAGATTAGTTATTTTTTATCATCGATAAATATATGATTTAATTCTCACGCAATCTCGCGCTTTCCAGGGCGAAAACCAAGTTCAATTATAACACCTTTAATACAATATATATATTTATTATCTGAATAGATTTAAAAACACGCACAAAAAAAGCACCCATCACTGGGTGCCTTCTACTTTGCATCGCGACGTCCTATCCT